>NZ_FNWM01000002.1:0-1256005 GCF_900108545.1 Rhizobium sp. NFR12
CTGCGTAGCCTTCCGCATGGATGTAGGAGATTTCCTTCAGTTTCAGGGCACCTTCCAATGCAAGCGGATAGCTCGTGCCACGCCCGAGATAGAGCACATCCTTGAAGCGCGAAAGCTCGCGCGACAGCGCTTCGATCTGCGGCTGGATGTCGTTCAATACCCGGCTCATGATCCGCGGCATCTCGGCGAGATGCTTGACCATCGCCTTCTCGTCGCTCTCCGTCACCGTCCCCCGAACGCGACCGGCACCGATCGAAAGGGCGGCCAGAACTGCGAGCTGGCAGGTAAACGCCTTGGTCGAGGCGACACCAATTTCAGGTCCCGCCAGAATTGGAAAGACCGCATCCGATTCGCGCGCGATCGTGGATTCGCGGACGTTGACGATGGCGCCGATCTTCAGGCCCTGTTCCTTGCAGTAGCGCAGGGATGCAAGCGTATCGGCCGTTTCGCCGGACTGCGAGATGAACAGCGCGGCCTGGCTGGGCGAAAGCGGCAGTTCGCGGTAGCGGAATTCCGAGGCAACGTCGATCTCAACCGGCAGGCGAGCATAGCGCTCGAACCAGTATTTGCCGATAAGTCCGGACAGATAGGCGGTCCCGCAGGCGGAAATCGCCAGACCCGACACTGTCGAGAAATCGATCGCCGTATCCGTCGGCTTCACCGTGTTGGTGGCAAAGTCGATGTAATGGGCAAGCGCGTGAGAAATGATCTCCGGCTGCTCGTAGATCTCCTTCTCCATGAAGTGGCGATGGTTGCCCTTGTCGACCATGAAGGTCGCGGCCTGCGAAATCTGGCTCTTGCGGGTAACCGGCCGGCCTTCGTAGTCGATGACCTCGAGACGATCATGGGTGATGATGGCGCAGTCGCCATCGACGAGATAGGTGATCTCGTTGGTAAAGGGCGAAAGCGCGATCGCGTCCGATCCTAAGAACATCTCTCCCCGGCCATGACCGACGGCAAGCGGCGGTCCGAATCGCGCCGAAAAGATCGTGCCGGGCTCGTCTTCGAACATCACGACCAGCGCATAGGCGCCGGAAACGCGATTGAGCATGGCAAGCATCGCCTCGCGGTGGCCCATACCTTCGCGCGTGTAATGCGCCAGCAGATGCGCCACGACTTCCGTATCCGTCTGGCTGGTGAAGACAGCCCCGTCGGCAATCAATGCGTCCTTGAGCTCGGAGAAATTCTCGATGATTCCGTTATGGACGACAGCGACTCCGTCGACGAAATGCGGGTGGGCGTTCGTCTCGTTCGGCACGCCATGCGTTGCCCAGCGGGTATGGGCGATCCCGATCGCGCCCGGCAGCGGGTCTCCCGCCAGCTTCTTTTCGAGGTTGAAGAGCTTGCCTTGGGCGCGGCGGCGATCGAGCTTGCCCTCGTGGATCGTCGCGACACCGGCGGAATCATAACCGCGGTATTCCAGCCTCCGCAACGCCTCGACCAGACGCGTCGCCACCGGCTCAAGTCCCACGATCCCAACAATTCCGCACATCTATACACCTTTCGAGAATGCAACTGGATGGACCTCCTAGACGAAGGACAGACATAATCAATTAGAAATGTTGCTGAGAGCTCCGCGACTTCTGGCAACTGATATGTCATGAAAGATCTGTTTGTGCTCATGAAGCGGTAGAAGCACGCGGCGAAGAGCCCTCGGAATCAAATTCAGTGTTTCCATTTGGACAAGCCTCAGCTACATCGCTTTCAAATTGTGATGGGAAAACACCATATGCATTCAGATGTCATCGCGATAGTACCTGCGCGCGGAGGCTCAAAGGGACTTCCCGGTAAGAATATAATGAATCTTGCGGGCAAACCCCTTTATCGCCACAGCGTCGATGCGGCGCTGGCCGCGGGCATATCTAGAGTGTTCGTTTCGACGGATATCGACGAGATAATCGACGACAGCTTGCCTGAGCAAGTCTCAGTGCTGCGACGCCCTGCTTCGTTGGCCGGCGATGATGTCCCCATGAGAGACGTGATACTCGATATCCTGAAGCGCCAACAAGTCGCCAGTAGCATTGTAGTTCTATTGCAGCCCACGTCGCCCCTTAGGCAAGCCGAGCATATCTCTGCGGCCATTGAAAAATTCGAATCGTCCGAATGGACGCTCGTCATGGGAGTTTGCGAAGGCCCATCGTCAGTGCTGAAGTGGGGCACAGTCGAAGGAGACAAATTCATCCCGATCTCAGATGCACGTTTCTGCTTTGCCAATCGACAATCATTGCCGACGGTGGTTCGACCGAACGGAGCAATCTATGTATTCCATTCGAACCAATTCCTATCTGACGGCGATTTTAATTCAGATGCGATCGGGCTCGTACTGATGACACAGGCCCAATCGTTGGATATCGATACACTCGAAGATTTCGAGCGGTGCCAGAAGGCTATGCAGGGAGACGACTAAAAATGAGAATCGGAAATCGGGAAATCGGCCCAAATTCACCGCCACTGGTTATTGCCGAAATTGGCATCAATCATGGTGGAGACCTCTCCGTCGCCAAAGATATGGTGCTTGCGGCGGCGAAAAGCGGCTGTGAAATTGTCAAACATCAGACGCATATCGTTGATGATGAGATGACAGAAGAGGCGAAAACAATCTTTCCTCCGAACGCCGATGTGTCGATCTGGCATGTCATGGAGCGGTGCGCACTCTCTCTCGAAGATGAAACTCAGCTAAAAGCGTATGCGGAGAGCCTTGGTCTCATTTATATCTCCACGCCATTCTCGCGAAAAGCTGCTGATTTCCTGGCGAGTATAGACGTTCCAGCTTTCAAAATTGGAAGCGGAGAGTGCGATAATATTCCCCTCATCCGGCACATTGCTTCCTTCGGCAAACCAGTGATCATGAGCACCGGTATGCAGACGATAGCGTCGATCAAGAAGTCAGTGGACGTTCTCGATGCTGCGGGAATTGAGTATGCTCTTCTTGAGTGCACGAATCTTTATCCATCGCCACCTGAAATTGTTTCGCTTCGAGGCGTCCGAGATCTTCAGGAAGCGTTTCCCAACGCAATAGTGGGGTTCTCCGATCACAGCATCGGTCCGGACATGGCACTGGCATCGGTTGCGCTTGGAGCCTGCATTTTGGAGCGGCACTTCACAGATACACGTTACCGCAAGGGGCCAGACATATCTTGCTCCATGGACCCTGCCGAGTTGCGTTACCTGATCGATAGATCTCGCGAAATTCACATTGCTCTGAACAACGAGAAAACTCGCTCAGCTGCAGAAGAGGCAGTGTATCGGTTCGCCCGCAGCTCTGTCGTTGCGGAGAGAGATCTGAAGCCTGGCGACGTCATCAGCGAGTATGATGTATGGGCTCGTAGACCCGGGAACGGGGAAATACCTGGATATCAGCTAGATGAGCTGATCGGGAAGCGAATTACAAAAGCGCGCACCCGCAATGAACAGCTCCGGTGGGACGATTTTGAATGAGCGTCACAAACGTTATGCGGAAAATTCTCTTTGTAACCGGAACTCGGGCAGATTTCGGAAAGCTGGAACCACTCGCAAAAGCAACGCGCGATGCCGGCTATAAGATTTCGTTTTTTGTGACCGGGATGCACATGCTTGAAAAGTACGGTGCAACGAAGAATGAGGTCAAAAGGCTTTCAGGCGTCGATGTGCATGAGTTCATCAATCAACGCATCGGAGATGCCCAAGACATGGTTCTCTCCAAAACCGTGTTGGGATTCTCGGACTGGATCTACGAGCATAAACCAGACTTGGTTGTGGTTCATGGTGATCGAATAGAAGCGTTGGCGGTTTCTCTTGTATGCGCTACCAACTACGTACGTTGCGCTCATATCGAAGGCGGTGAAGTCTCGGGCACAATTGACGAGGTGTATCGTCATTGCAATTCTAAACTCTCAACCTACCATTTTGTCAGTTCAGACGCAGCAGGACTACGGGTCAAAGCACTAGGTGAGGACTCTGAGTACATCTTCAACATAGGCTCACCAGAGCTGGATTTTCACGCGGCACCCTCTGGTGTTTCGATTGAGGACGTTCGTCAGCACTATGAAATTCCGTTTACCGACTACGGCATAGCGGCTTTCCATCCTGTCACCTCTGAACGTCAAACGATTGGCGACCAAGCGCGCAGCCTGTTTGCTGCATTGTCGCAGAGTGGGCGGAATTTTGTTGTAATTTCTCCGAACAATGATCCGGGAAGCGAAGAGATATTTGCTGAAATAGGTAAGTTGGATCAAGAAAGATTCCGCCATCTTCCCAGCATGCGGTTTTCGTATTTTTCTGAGCTTATGAAAAATGCGAACGTCATGATTGGCAATAGCAGTGCCGGCGTGCGCGAGGCCCCGTTCCTTGGCGTTCCGAGCTTGAACATAGGAACACGTCAAACAAACCGTTCGGACGCGAAATCGATTTACAATGTAGATGCGTTCGATACCGCGTCGATCGTGGAGTCCATCGATAGAGTATGGGGAACAAGGCTGCCCCGCGACGAGGGTTTCGGCCGAGGCACCGCTGCAACATCGTTTGTAGAAGTTCTAAATACCTCAGATTTCTGGAATGCGCCTCTTCAAAAACACTTCAATGATTGATTGATCATGGTTCTGGCGGGGCCGCTTCGGCGTGAGACTAGACAGATATTCCGATTGGAGGTTAGCATAGATCTCTCCTCCAATCGGAATTGACGTGATCTATGACATGTTATCATTTATAGGCTGGTTCTGATCGAGATGATGCCTTTGTTGAGTTGGTCACAAGTTGAACACCGAGCACCACCCTTTCGAACCAAGTGGAGTTGCGATCAAAGCCAGCCCTAAAAAGGCTGTTTTGGTGTATGCGGCTGACTCCTACGTCGGCTTTTGTCAGATACTCTATGAGTATCTCATTCTCTCCGGAGCTACTGTCTCCATCTTGGAGGTTTCGGACGGACAAAGCTCGACGGGTCTCACAGATCGTCAGCGCGAAAAGTGGGGGATTACCATTCCCCCAGGCGCCATCACCCCTCTAAGGTCTGACAAACTTGTCGAAACCATATCCGCTTTGTCTGCTGATTATCTTTTTCTTGGCGTAAGTGGTCGAGCGGTCTTCCGGATCTGCAAGGCGCTGCATCAACAGAAAAAAATACGCAAGATACCTCTTATCTCAACAGGCTTTCCAGGATTGCAATTCCGCCTGATGATGGAGGGTGTAATTCTGCGTTGCTTTGTGGACCGGCTATTGTTCACCGATCCAACACTGCTGAGAAAGTCGAAGAATTTGCTGTCCTTCGTGCCCTTTAGGACGGCTAAGTGCATCTTGTTTGGATCGCCACGGCTTAGAGTTACACGTGTTTATGAGATGGGGCGCGATCGGCCCTATGTGGTGTTTTTCGACCAAAACGTGGTCCCGCAAGGATATGATGCACGCCTTAGCCTAGCCGGGAGTATTCTAGCTTTGGCAGACGAGTTCCCCAACAAGACGTTTTTGATTGTTGGAAGGACAATCTCCGGGGAGCTGTCATATCATTCTCTGGAGGGCGACGTGTCCATAGAGGCTCTTTTGGCTGGCCGGACGCGCGAAAATGTTTCCTCATTCTCAGGCAACTGGACAGACATCTACGCCGATATTCACCTATGCTTCAGTGTTTCCTCCACGGCTATTTTGGAGGCTGCAGCCTTGGGTATTCCTTCCTATAGTATTCTCGTCGAGGGCGACGTAGATACTCGCTTTAGCGCACAAGCGTTCTTTCGCAATTTGGGCCTTCAGCGGACGCAGGCAGAACTTGCGCGGGAAATAGCGGAGCCGAGTCCAGGTGTGTCCACATCTGCTGCCAACAAGCACATGGCGCCTTTCAATGGTGCCTCTCTTCCCTTGTGGTTTGCTCCGGCAGAGATGGAGCGCCTTCCCGAAGCGCCGATCGTCGTGAGAAACCTGCTTTTCCGCCTTTCTAAATTGGGTGATTGGATGCTCTCTAAAATCCGCTAGCGGCTCACTTCAAAGTGGAGGGCAAACTGGTTCTGTCAGCTTCCGACAATGCCTTGGAGTTTGCAGCGTTGATCGTTCATCCAACGTTTTGGGGCCAACCATAAGGCCTGTCCAAATGGCGGCGGATTTGGATCCGTGTCGCGCGTTTACCCTACTGCTTCATTATTGCGTCTGATGTCGGTGACAGTACAGTAGATGCTATCCTTGGCAACGATCTCTATCGCAGTCGGATCGTCTGCGTTAGTTTGGGTGTGTATCTTCGAAACGAACACCACAACTCCGGTGATCGTTTCCATTCAACGGCGACACGACACTGACTATGAAAACGAATACCGGAAATAAAATCCTCGTCGGTTGCCTTGTAGGCGGTATGATCGTCACGGGAATTGTCGCGGGGGCCACATTCAGCCTCGTGAGTGATTATTCGAGTGCTGCGATCCTCGCCAACGCTGAGGCGGCAGCCGCGCGAGCGGAGACCGCGCAGGAAGCTGCAGAAGCGGCCGCGGCGGGCATTCATCTTCCGGCGGGAGCGCCGAACCGCATGCTCGTCAACGACAGCGCCGGCACCAACAGAGAGCGGCAGTCGGTCGGTGAGGTCGCGAATTTACTGAATTTAGACCGCTCAATTGTTTCTTTCGGCGCGTCCGGTGATGGTAAAACGCTTGACGATGCGGCTGTCAGGGCGGCACTCGCAACGGGGAAGGTGCTTGACGGTCGTGGCCTGACATACAAAGTCTCCGCGAGGCCTCCGAGTTTCAAGAACATTCGGAACGCTGCGTTCAAGGTGGGCTCCGTTCTGCACCCGTCGCGTGACTTCTTGCGCACTGATACCGCGAAGATCACCAACGGCCTTCAGTACGGTGCTTGGGCGCAAGACAAGGCATATAAAATCGGCGATCAGCTTCGGGTTTGGGTGAACGAGAAGCAGAGCCACGGCGATGGCACTAGCCGCATTGCCCTTTACTTTTCCGACGATGGAGGATCGAGTTGGTCATTTGGCGAGTATTTGGCGATGAAGGCGAGCGGCGATACGCTATGGTCCGCAGGATTTGATGGTGTTGCCGAATATCTGTTCGTGCGAGTTCCGGTCTACACGACAGAGAACCCAAAAGGAAACGACGTCCCTCCATATAACTACCAGCTATGGAAGAGGATCCTCGGCGTCGGAGCCGCACAGGACTACAACGCTCCATGGACAAAGATCAACGTCACGTTTCCCACCATCCCCGGCTGGACTGGACAGGGAACGCAGCCAGTGATGGTCCACTCTTTCTCAAAAGGGCATGATGATTCCATCGTCGTCGGTGCTTCGTACCAAGAGGGCGCTGCAGTTCTGAGATCTGCTGACGGTGGCGTCACATGGACGGCGCACATCCTCGCCGCGGGCAACACTTTTGAAGAGCCAACGGTTCGGTATGTGCCAAGTTTAGGGATCTACTGCGGTTTTATGCGGTTTGGTGGATCGGGAAACCCCCGCTGGTGGATTTCCGAGGACAACTTCGCTACTCCGGCTCAATGGTGGACAGCGCCGCCCGGGTTCTTCGGACCTGCTCCACTCGCATCCTCCACGGTGTCATTCGATGTCGACCCCAACGGAAATTTTCATGCCGTTACAGCATACCGAAACGGCGTCGTGGAAGGTGTGAGGACCGACGATCGCACAACAACGTTCTATTTGACGGGTCCCGTAGTTCCGGGAAGCATATGGACGAACCCGCCTACGAAGCTCTTTGCCTTGGGGCAAATGCAGCGGAGAGAACATGATGGTGCATCGGCGCTAGGGCAGGGTTCGGTTATAGCCACCTCGGGCAAGGTGCATCTCTTTTACGGCATGGAAGGCAGGACGGGCGTCCGTGGCGGATTAGGCGCCGGAAACCGTGTCACCGATATCTTTCAGACCGTTGTCTTCTTGGATGACAAAGGGTCGCTCTTTGATGAACGCACGGAACTTGCGGCTAACCGCGGCAGCTTTTCCCCGTTGCGTAAGGTGAGCGGGATAGACGCATGGGCAATTCCGAATACGGACGCCCGTAATTGGGGTCCGATCATCCTGTCAGGACGGACGAACCACTTCCGGAACCTTCAGACGATGACGCTGCTATCAGGTACCCTGACCTTAAGCGGCACTAGATCGGGCTTGTACATCATTGACACTGAAGGATCTGCCGCGGGCGACAATCTGTCGTCGATTGTGGATCCCGATGCAGTCGACGGAGACATCATCACCATGGCTACTAGCACCGGCGCACGAGACGTGACCGTGAAGCATAGTATTGGAAATATCCTTTGCGGGTCGGATAAGGTGCTGGACGGTGCCGCAGACAAGATCACTCTGATGTATTTCGGTGGAAACTGGCACATGGTCTCGTTCGCCGATAACGGAGACTAGACTGTGAGTCGCAGCAAGAGCGTATCCATCTGATCGCGGCGGGCGATTTAGGCCACCACTTGTCTCGCCTTCTTATCTAGGCTCGATACCTACAAATGTCGTTCGGTGAACTCCAGAAGAACGTCGGCATCAACAGCAAGCGGCTCCGCATGAACTTTGAATTTAGCAAAGATAAGCCAAATTACATCGACACGCCGCTATCCAAGGGCTGCATCGGCCGCCGCCGTGAGGGGGACGCCGATCATGAAGTGCCTGCTACAGCGCATTGAGGACGAAGCTTACATGTGCTTTGCGGTTCGCCCGGCAGCAGACGATGCAGCGAGCAATATTTCAAAACCCGGCGCGGTTCATTTCATCTAGACTTTGCCGTTTGGCGCTGATGAACAAAGTACCCGCGCTGATGATATGCGCGCTTTCACGTCAGGTAATTGGGACCTCTGTCTGCCCCCTCATCTCCGCCAGCAGGTCGACCGCTTCTTCGAAGCTGAGCGGCTTGTTCAGCGTCGGGTGGAAATATCGGGGGTAGAGAATATATGCCGCTGCGAATATCTCTTCAGGTGTTCGTTTTGCAGTCCGCCGTTCGCATTGCTGCCGGTCGTCCGTTGCGCCCCAGCCCGCGTAGAACGGCATCCCGACGCATGTAACTGGGATGCCGCGAATAAGCGCCTCGAAACCTGACAGCGATGTGATCGTGTAGACATGATCGATGGTTTGAAAGGCATCTGCGAGCGTGATGTCCTGTCTCAGGATCATCGCCAGATCGCTCAAGTCATTCGGATCGGACTGGTTGGCGCGCGTTCCGTGAAGCACTTCCGGGTGCGGCTTGTAAATGATCTGTGCCTGCGGGTTCTCGCCCGCGGCGATCCGCACCAGCTCGTTATTATCGATGATCCGGTCGCAACCCAATCGGATCGAGGCATCGTCCTCAACCTGACCGACGACGAGGATGCGCTTGCCATGGGTCTTTGTTCCATAAACTGCGGCGATATCGGTATCCGTCGACGTATTGTATTTGGAAAGCCGTGAGGCAATGAGCTTTTCGATCCCGGCCCGGGCCCGCGCCATCATATCCGCGTCGGCGTCAAAGTCGTAAGTATCGATCAGCTGTTCTAGGTCAGAACGCTGGGTCGCATCGAAATACATCCCCGAGCGATCGAAGCACAGCGATAGCGGCGGCGCCTTGGATGCGCCGAGAGATATGGACCGGATGAACCCGTCTTCGACACGGATGATGGGAATGCTGTGTGATCGACAGAACTGTTCTACGAACGGTTGGACCTTGTAGCCCCAGACATAGACCTTCGATCCTTTGCGAGCCGCAATTGCAGGAGCGATAAATGCCCGAAACCACGCCTTGCCGACATGCCTGCTTTTTTGCGAGACGGTTTCGCCGCGCAGCCAGTGGCGCAAATGGTTTTTCCACGGGCTCATGCCGAACACATAGGCACGCGGCTTTAGACCGGCCCAAGCGAAGCACGAAATTACCCAACTCAGATATCGCTCGTACATTCCGCGTGTCACCGCAAGAGTTTGTCCAGGAATGATCCTGACGTGGAAGCGCAGTGCTTTAGCATGCCGAGCGGCATCTTCAACCATCTCTCTGGGCGTCCAGCATCCGCAGAAGCTCCCGGATCACATTGAGCGCTTCGTTTAAAACCACGATGACGTCGTCGGACGGTAGAGAATCGTAATTCTCGATCGTATCCGTGATCCGGTCGATGACATCGATGCTGATACCAGCCGCTGAGAAATCGTCTTCCATATTTTCTAACCCCTTCGCCTATCGCGAGTGGAGTGTAGCAGAACTTCACCCTTAGGATGGGATATCCGATACTTCATTGGTCATGTCGTCTGGTCCTCCATCAACACCGTTTGTCGCCACACCGCGCCACCTCTCCCGCACACCCATCACAAAAACACTTGTTCGCCACCGAAAAATCCGTGACATCTATCTTATCGAACAGGAGTCATTTCATGGACCACGCCAGCAAGACGAACGCGCTCAATCTTGACAATTTCTGGATGCCGTTCACGGCAAACCGACAGTTCAAGGCGACGCCGCGGCTGCTCGCGCAGGCGGAGGGCATGTATTACACCGATGTCGACGGCAACAAGATCCTCGATGGCACGGCGGGGCTATGGTGCTGCAATGCCGGTCATGGCCGCAAGAAGATCGCGCAGGCCGTCGAGCGCCAGCTCTCCACGATGGACTTTGCCCCGACCTTCCAGATGGGGCATCCCATCGCGTTTGATTTCGCGACAAAACTGGCAGAGCATGCGCCGGGCGGTGCCGACGCCAAGCTGGATCGGGCGTTCTTTACCGGGTCCGGTTCCGAATCCGTAGATACGGCGCTGAAGATCGCCATCGCCTATCAGCGGTCGATCGGGCAGGGGACCCGCACCCGTTTCATCGGTCGCGAGAAGGGCTATCACGGCGTCGGCTTCGGCGGCATTTCGGTCGGCGGTCTCGTCAACAATCGCCGCGTCTTTCCGCAGATCCCGGCAGACCATATGCGTCACACGCTGGATATCGAGCGCAACGCCTTTTCGAAGGGCTTGCCGGCGCATGGCATCGAGCTTGCTGATGATCTTGAGCGTCTGGTCGGCCTGCATGGCGCAGAAACCATCGCCGCCGTTATAGTGGAGCCGATGTCAGGCTCCGCCGGCGTCATCCTGCCGCCCAAGGGCTATCTCGAAAAGCTGCGCGCAACGGCCACGAAACACGGCATTCTTCTGATTTTCGACGAAGTCATCACCGGCTTTGGCCGTCTCGGCATGCCGTTTGGCACGGATTACTTCGGTGTCGTGCCGGATCTCGTCACCACCGCCAAGGGCATTACCAACGGCACGATCCCGATGGGCGCCGTCTTTGCCAGCCGCACCATCTATGATGGCATGATGGCTGGGCCTGAAAACGCGATCGAGCTGTTCCACGGCTATACCTATTCCGGCCACCCGGTCGCCTGCGCCGCCGGTCTCGCGACTATGGAAATCTACGAGGAAGAGGGCCTGTTGACCCGCGCCGCCGGTCTTGCCGGCGAATGGGAAGAGGCGCTGCACTCGCTGAAAGGCCTGCCGCACGTCATCGACATCAGAAACCTTGGCCTCGTCGGCGCCGTCGAGCTGGCATCGCGCGAAGGCGCTGTGGGCGCACGTGCCTATGATGTCTTCGTCGATTGCTTCCAGAAGGGGCTGCTGGTCCGAGTCACGGGCGACACGATCGCGCTGTCGCCGCCGCTGATCATCGAAAAGGAGCAGATCGGCACCATCGTCTCGATGCTCGGTGATGCACTCAAGCGCGCGGCATGACGGGCGACCTTAAAAAGAAAGTGCAGCCGGTAGGTGGTACCGGCTGCACATGAGTTCGTCTGTCTAGCGTCGATAAGCGCGAGACCGTTTCCGGATCAGGGCCTTGCTGCTGGCGCAATGTCGGTTTGCGACGGCTGCAGCGTATCACTTTTACCGGACACTGGGGCCTGACCGGTCAGCCGCTCTTCTGCAGGGGCGGTTGGTGCGGCGAGTGCCGGTTCCGTGGAGCCGGTCGTCCCGTTGGCCGGAGGACTCACTGCTGCAACCGGTGCCCGATCCGTCTTGTCGGTGGTCGCGGCCTGCTGTGCGGTTGCCGCGGTCTGGTCGGTGCCGATCGGCTGCGGAATGACCGTGCCGTCGGCATTGGCGACCCGCCAGACCGTGTTGCCGGAATCGTCGGCAACCAGAAGCGCCCCCGTTCCATCGATCCCGACACCGACAGGTCTGCCGCGCGCCTGATCGTTCTCGATAAAGCCTGTCACGACGTCCTGTGCCTTGCCGACAGGCTTGCCGTTTTCGAAGGGCACATAGACGACCTTGTAGCCGTTGAAGTGATCCCGGTTCCAGCTGCCATGTTCGCCGATGAAGGCACCGCTTGCGAAGGCGGACGGCATGGCGGAATTGGCCGAAAACGTCAGGCCGAGTGCTGCGACATGGCTGGACAGCGCGTAGTCCGGCGCGATCGCCCGTTCGACCATGTCCGGCCGTGGCGGGTGAACGCGAACATCGACATGGTTGCCGTAGTAGCTCCACGGCCAGCCGTAGAAGCCATCTTCCTTCACCGACGTCATGTAGTCCGGCACCAGGTTCGGACCGAGTTCGTCGCGCTCGTTGACGACGGTGTAGAGAACGCCCGTATCAGGGTTGAAGGCAAGACCATTCGGGTTGCGTAAACCGGATGCAAAGACGCGTGCCGCCCCCGTCTGACGATCGACCTGCCAGATCGCGGCGCGGCCCTTTTCAGCCTCGAGCCCGTTCTCCACGATATTGGAGTTCGAGCCGACCGAGACGTAGAGCATCTTGCCATCGGGGCTGAGCGCCAGATCCTTGGTCCAGTGGTGGTTGATTGGCCCACCAGGAAGCGGGGTCAGCACCTTCGGCGGCGCGGTAATCTCGTTCTGGCCGAGTTCATATGGGTAGGCGATCACGGCGCTGGCCGAGGCCACGTAGAGCGTATTGTCCACCCAAGCCAGGCCAAACGGGGAATCCAGCTTGGTCAGAAGGTCGTGTCGTTCGTCGACCGTGCCATCGCGATTGGTATCGCGCAGCAGAGTGATGATATTGGTTTCCTTCTCAGCGCCAATATCGCCGTGGGCGATCGACATGATCCAGCCGCGGATGAAATCCTTCGGCCTCGAGGTCGGCTCGCCTGCCGGTGCCTTGGATTGCACGACAAGCACGTCGCCGTTCGGCAGCGTGTGGACGGTGCGCGGGCTCGAAAGATCCTTGGCGTAAACGGTAACCTTCAGGCCTTCAGGAACCTTCGGCGTTTCGCCATCCTTCCAGCCGATCACTTCCGCGACTTTCAGGTCGGGGATGAGCGGGTGCGATGGTTCCGGCAGGACAGGATCGGGGCCAATCTGCGAGTTGACATCGAAGTCACTGCTTTGGGAAAAGGCCGGCAAGGCGGTGCCGAGCGACAGCGATAGCGCGGAGGCAAAGAGAATGCGGGACGGCTTCATGGATCAGATCCTCCAGGCCAGGCGGGAATACTTGCGGGCGGAAATCGCAGCGGCGAAAACCGAGAGAATGAATGTGACGACAGAAATCGCCAGTCCGTAAGGCACAACGGCCGTCCAGCCGTCGCCGGCGTGAACAAGGCTGTTGAGGAAGGCCAGCGCCAGAATGACGATATAGATGACGATGGTGAGAAATGCCGGGCGCAGCGGCCGCGTCCTTGGACGAAGCATATCCAGCAGGCCAGCGACGATTGCAACGCCACCGAAGACAAGGCCGGCAAACAGAAGCCAGGAGGAAAAGTTCTGCCACATCAGGTGACCATCGCTTAGCCAGAAGGCCAGGTCGGTCCCGAGTGTCAGGGTGAAGCAGACGAAAGGAAAGGGGACGAAGAGGGACTGCAGCGGATAGGCCGCAGAGTCTCTGTTATCGGAAGAAAAAACAGTCATGAAAACGCTCCGGGAGGCAAAGAGCCAGGGAATGGACGCCAACCCGTGACGAGGCCCTTTGTTCCCTTGGCGCTATCGAGTGGTTAGGTTGGATCATGAACCGCAGAAATGGTGAGGCACGACATGGCACTGGCAGCCGGATTTTTCACGCGGTCCGCGGTGGATGTGGCGCGCGACCTGATCGGCGCTGAATTCGAGCTTTCGGGCGTCGGCGGCGTCATCGTCGAGACCGAGGCCTACCAGCCGGATGATCCGGCATCCCACAGCTTTCGCGGGCCGACGCCCCGCAACCTTGCCATGTTCGGGCCGGCTGGTCATGCCTATGTCTACCGTTCCTATGGCATCCACTGGTGCGTGAATTTCGTCTGCACGCCGGGCAGCGCGGTGCTGATCCGGGCCTTGCAGCCCGTGAACGGCATTGCCGAGATGGAACACCGGCGGGGCAGGGCGGAGCCCCTGCTGTTATGCTCGGGCCCCGGACGCGTCTGCCAGGCGCTGGGAATCGGTATCGAGCATGACGGCCTGTCGCTCATGGAAGCGCCTTTCCGGCTTGCTCCGCCGATAACACCGCCCTTGGTGGTCGCGGGACGGCGGATCGGCATCTCGCGTGGTATCGACCAGCCCTGGCGGTTCGGCCTTCAGGGATCGCTGCATGTCAGCCGACGCTTTACCGGTAAGGGAGGGTTGCCGGAGGACCCGACAGCCGCACGGGATTGACCTGCCGTGCCTATTTCCGACCGAGCCGGGTCAGCAGTCCACCGGTTGCCAGCCCCACGAGAATTGCACTCGCGACGAGAAGCAGTCCGTAGGACATGATGTTGTCCGACAGCCAGTTCGTTGCGATCAATCGTGCATTCGAGAGTGAAAAGTTTGCAGTCGGCGTGAAGTGGAACCAGTTGACCGGAACAATCACCGGATCTGCTTCGGAAACATCGTGCACGGACACGCGTCCGTCGAGTTGGTTCCACGCCTCGCGTGCCGAAAAGGCCTCCATCCCGGCGGAAAGCTCATCGCCCGTCGCGCCGATCACCGCCGTCCAGGTGCCGGTCTGGGTCGGATCGTTTTCCTGTGCGATGATCATTCCGGCGGTTTTCGGGGGCACATAGATCGCGTCACCGGCCGGCGCAAACCGCAGCATCGGTGCGGAGAGGTCAAAGTTCCGCTTGGCCCAATCCGCCACGGAAGAAAGCTGTCGGCCGAAGAAGTTGTTGCCGTTGCGATCCTGCCAGTCCTGGAGCGTCAATGACGCCCGGTCGGCCGGGACGTGATCGCTGTTCTCACCCCAGCTACCGCGGCTTTTCTGCTCGATGCCGAGATCCGTCAGGATATTGGCTGGAAATTCGGAGATCGCGCCGACAAACAGCGCATTGCGCCCGGCGATACGCGCCGTTGAAATCGTCACCGAGACCGGTATTGCCCGATGTGACGCGGTCGCGATCTTGCCAAGGAAAGTCGCCGCAGATCCGAGGGTCTTTTCATCGATCCGCCCTAGGAACAAAGGAACGGACTCGGTGCCGGTCGAATAGGGAAAGCCGGTGCCGGACGTAGCGCCGAGATTGGGGACGCGGGCGATGCGGGCGAAATCCGGCATCTCGAACTGTGAAGTACCGAAGAGAGCAAACCGCGTGCCTTCATTCGCAGTGGCACCCGGCGCGCAGGCCTTGTCCGACGCCGTCAGCAGCGCAGCTTCGAGCGTGATCGTGTTGACCCCAGGCTTGAAGTGACGCAGCGTCAGCTTGATCGGCAGGTGGCGCAGAATGGCGCCTCCGTCCGAGGTGATCGGAACGGTTGAGGCAATATTCCCATTGACGAAGACGTCGATGTGACTGCCAGGCAGAACCTCCGACACATAGGCCGCATCCAGCAGGATGCGCGCTTCGCCATAGGCGTTCGCGTAGAAATCCGCCGGGACGCCGATTGTGAACTCGGTACGGTAAAGCCGCCCGGAAAACTCCTCGCTGCTGACCCCAAGAGAATTGAAATCAATCGATTTCTCGGCAAACAGGAATGGCGTATCGATGCCGCGCCAGCTCGAGGTCGCCAGTGTATCGCGGCGCTGGATGCTGCCGCCATCGGTGGAGGCAACGAAACTGTCGATAAGGCCCTGAAGCGCCGGCCAGCTGGGTCCCGACAGGACCAGAGCGGAGGATCCGTGCCCGGGGTAATCGGTAAAGCTTGCAACGGCTGCACTGGAAGCGGCTGCCGCCAGGTTCGGAAGGATCGGTCGAAGCTCGTCCGGTGTCCCCACGAAGACCGCAAGTTCGCCGGGCCTCAGATCGGGCGTGATGGTTTTCTGGAAGGAAAACGACTGGTTCGGCATGCCGCCCACCAGCGATAGTCCCTGCGCAAGCCGCATCAGAACATCCGTCGCGCCCAGCTGGTCGAGCGCCGGCACAATCAAGCGGAACCGCGTCTTTCCGCTGCCGTCGACGCCGACTGCCCTGACATCGTCCAGTCGGTTGAACCGGTCGCTACGCTCGTCGTCGAACGCCAGGAACGTCCGCTTCGGGTCGATGTCGGTCCAGAGTTCGAACGTGGATTCGACCGTGCAGTCGGTGCGGTGACGCTGATTGGCCGCGAACCGTACCATATTGCCGCCCGCCTTCAGAACGCCCGGCGGTATGTCGAGCACCCTTTCGAACGGCTGGTCGGGCGATGCAATCTTGTCGCCATAGATCTCGACGTCGTTGATCGTCACGGAAAGTCGCGAGGCCTCCGGCGCAACGACGATCGAGTTCTGGTATGTGAGGTGCAGCTTTGCACCCGTCGCCGCCTGCTCCTCGGTCAGGTAGACGGACCAGGAACGCTGCTGGACCTCGCCGTTCAGGCGCAGCGACGGGGCAGGGATGAGGTAGCGCCGCGCCGTTTCGGTCGAAGCCTTGGCTGCCGACTGAGGAGCAGGGGCCGTTACCGGAGAGGGAGAAGCGGTGGCCGCCGGTGCCGGTGCCGCGGGCGTTTTCGGAGCGGCTGGAATGGGCCGTTGAACCTGTGGCACAGGTGCCGGAGCCGGGGTTTGCGGTGAAGGCGGCGCGGTCGGGGTTACACCTTGGCGGGACCGCTCCGGACCCATGTCGAATGGCGATGATGCGGTGGCCGGCGATTGACCGGGTTGCTGCGCAAGCGACGAGACCGACAGGGCGCCGGTCGATGCCAGCATGGCCGCGACGAAGAGAAGGCGGGGGAAGCGTGTATTGGTGATCATGTCGCTCAACCTTCCTTCGTCGTCTGGCTCTTGCCCAGATCCTTCAACAGGTAGCCGAGGCCGCGGGTCGTCTGATAGGCGGCAAGACCCAGGAACCAGATCGTGCCGCGCAAGAGACCGGGGTTGTAACGTCGCGAGGTCTGGAATTGTGTCCACTGGCTGGAATTGGCGAATATGAGATCGGCGATCAAACGGTGATCGGTGGATTTCTGGGGCATGTAGCGGCACCCCGCCGTTGTCACGTCGCCGACCGTATCGAAGTTGCGGATTTCGATCGGCAAATCGCTGATCGGCAGGTCGCTGAACGGCTGGAACCGGAGCACACCCATGGCACCGTTCGCGATGTCCCTGGCGCCTTCCGTATAGATCTGCAGTGCTGCACCATTGACCGAAACATCCTCGATCGTCGCCGTGAACCAGCGGTCGCCGATCCCGAATTCGCAACGCCGGCTGACGCGGATACGGCGGGACGACTGCTTCTCCCCACGTTCGGAAACGACGCCGAGCGCGCAGCCCGCAATGATGATGTTGAGAAGATTCCAGCCGCCCACGACCAGCGTCACGTCCGCCTTGAACGGCTCGGTATAGACCCGGTAGATGCTGATGAAGAAGGCAATGACGAGAACGCAGAAGATCACGAAGAACGGCCGGCTGATCTCCGAAAGTCGGCTGACGGACACGGACTCGTCCTTCGCCGTCACCTTGAAGGTCGGCTTGCGCGGATTGAGCATGACCGAAACGACAGCCGGCAGCAGGTGCACGGTCTGGACGTATTCGTAGAGCTCCGAAATCCACGGCCAGCGGAACGACCCATAGAGGTAGTTCTGCATCAGCATGTTTACGATCATGTAGGTCAGCGAGTAGACGAGGAACTCGCCGCCGGACGAGGTGAAGATCTGCAGATCGAAGAACAGATAAAACAGCGGCGCAAACAGGAAGATCGTCCGCGGGAAGGGAAACAGCCAGAATAGCGTCGAGGACATGTAGCAGAGGCGCTGCGGGAAGGAGAGCCCGCGCTTGAGCGGCGGGAAGCGGAACCGCAGGATCTGCATCATCCCTTGCGCCCAGCGCGAGCGCTGGCCGATGAAGCTGGCGAAGGTCGCCGGCTGCAGGCCGGCAATCAGTGGGCGGTCGACATAGATGCTGTGCCAGCCGAGACCGTGCAGATCGAGCGCGGTTTCACAGTCTTCCGTGATGCTGACGCCGCTGAAACCGTTGGAGACTTCGAGCGCCTTGCGATTGAGAACGGCCGCGGAGCCGCAGAAAAAGGCGGCATTCCACTTGTCGAGACCACGCTGGATGATGCCGTAGAACATCTCGTTCTCGCTCGGCATCTTCTCGAATGTGCGCAGGTTGCGTTCGACGGGATCGGGATTGAGGAAGAAGTGCGGTGTCTGCACGAGGAAGAGTTTCGGCTCCTTCTCGAAATAGTGGACGGTTTCCAAGAGGAAGTCGCGCGTCGGGGCGTGGTCGGCGTCGAACACGGCAATCAGATCGCCGCTCGAATGGGCAAGCCCGTTGTTGAGGTTGCCGGCCTTGGCGTGTTCGTTGCGCTCGCGGGTCAGGTATTTGACGCCGAGGTCTTCGCAAAGCTGGTTGAGGGCCTTGTAGCGCGCATCCGCAGCCCTTGCATCCGCCACGTTGTCGGCGCGGCGCTTCTGCAGCGTGCTGCCGTCATCGAGCAGCCAGACGGTCAACTTGTCGGCCGGGTAATCCATGTTGCGGCAGGCTGCAAGCGTGTTGGCAAGCAGCGTCTCGTCCTCGTTGTAGGACGGCACAAAGACGTCGACGCTCGGAAGCGGTCCTTCCGTGCGGCCGTGCGGCTTTCGCGCCGGCAGCGGCATGGCAACGACGAAGAGGCTGAGCGCCAGCATCATCACGCTGTACATTTCCGCAAGATAGACGAGCATGCCGGGAATGAAATTCTCCAGCTGGTTCACCGGCGGCAGCGTGCTCGTCGTGCGCCAGTAGACGTAGCGCATCACCATCGCGGTGCCGAAGGCGAGAGCCACGAGACGCCATTTGCCGTCGGCGTTGAGCATCTTGATGATGATCATCACCGTGACGATCAGGACGCTCGCGATCAACTGGGTGCGCGTGTTGATCGGCAGGGTGACCAGGGTCACGATCATGATCGTGGCGAGAACCCACACGATGGCAGAAATAAAAGTACGCATCGCCGGATTACCTTTGCGGTTCGATCGACCGGATTACGGTTGGCAGGATCACGACGGGATTGCCGGCCTGACGCTCAGCGACATACGACATTGGCACCCTCCGCCTGTGTCGAGCAGGAAGGCGAAGGAACCGTGACGCGCGGAGCGGCTGCGGGTGTTGGTGACCTCTGGGACGCAGCAGCGTCCGAGGGCGCTGACGGACTGAGGCCTGCGGGAGAAAGGGCGGAAACGCTGGGGATCCTTGGCCCCACCGGCTGCATGACAGGCTCCATCATGCTGCTGGCGACCGGTGCTACGGCTGGCCGGATCGGCGCGGGAGGGGCTGCGCGGCGGATCATCGGCGCAGCTTGTCGCTGCGGCAGGACCGGAACGATAGCTTCCGTCGAGGCAGGACGCGGGTAGGTGGGAGCGCCGGTTCGTCCGATTTCCGGCGAAAGCGGGCTCGCATCGCCATAGGGATTCCAGCCGAGCGAGTCGACGGAGGCGTTGATAGTGAAATTGTACATGAAGGCGAGAAGCGCCTGCTCCGTCGCGCCGGCCTCGCAGATCCGCACGCGGATCTGGATCGAGCCGTAATTATCGACCGGCGACATCTTCTGCGCCTGTGAGCGGATCTGCTGCCATCCGTAGAGGCAAAGATCGCTGCCCCTGCCGCGCCCGAACGCATAGCCGAACGGGCCATAGCTGTTCTGGACGTAAAATTGCGACCGCACCATCCGTACACCGGGAAACCCGGATGCCATTTCGCGGGCCGTGCCGCTTTGCGAGACCATTTTCGACGTCAGCCGGTTCGAGCTATAGCTGAACGCGCTCTTCGTGCCGAAGAACTGCGCCTTGATGAAGTTCTGGCCGGGCGTGAGTGCGGATGTGAAGAGCGGAATTTCCTGCTCGATGGCGTTGTCGTAGCGCCGCTCGATGACGCCGACGATACCGGGGCCGGATGGCGGGGGCATGACCATGGCTTCTTCCGCCTGCACGGTCTTCACCAGGGCGCCCGGCTGGATCGGAGCTCCGCCGCAACTTGCCAGGACGAGAGGCAGCAATCCTGCGATGGCAATTGCGAAGCTTCGGCGGTCGCTGCGTACGAACCGGCGAACTTCGGCAAATGATCTTTTCGTCATGGGCACTCGCATATAATGGCGCATCTACTGGACAGTCATCGTCCGATCGCTTCCGTCTCGATTTCCGCTTCCACAAAAGTCTACGCAACGAAGCGAATCGCGAGTCTTGCTTACAATTTGCTAAACAAATCTAAATTGTTCGTTAACCATATCAGCTCATTCTTACACATCATGGCGTTCATGCCATTGATACGCCTCGTTGCGGGGCAACAGGTCGGGGTTAGGATCGGGATCGGAAGTCCATGAAGGTTATGATGATCTCATTGACGGTGGTAGGTATCGCCGCTGTTGGATTCTGGAGCCTCGATAGACAATCCTCCAATGTCGACATGACGCAGCTGACCGGCGCCATCAGTCCCGACGCGCCCGCATGGGCAGACGGTATGCAGCCGCGTCCCAAGACCGAGCGGCTTACGGCTCAACTGCTCTCCTCAGACGAACCTTCCGCGCAGTCTCCGGGTGCAGCAGCGCTTGTGATCACGCAAACGCTGCCGAACGGATCCGCCACCGAACCGGCCGATACGCCTTCCCCGGCGCGTTCGGGCATGCCCTTGATCGCACAGTCCCCGGCCGCATCGTCACCACCACCCTTGCAGCGACCCGAAAACTTGACGGCGCAGCGCGGCAACACGCCGCCTCCGGTCGTCGTGGATGAAAGCGCCTTGCGATATTTTGCTGCCCGTGGCGACACCGCACGGCTTCAGGCCGAGATCTCGCGCCTGCGCGCGCTCTATCCGACCTGGTCGCCGCCCGCTGATCCGCTGGCTGTGCGCGCAAGCAGTGATCCGCAGCTCGAAAACATGTGGCAACTCTATGCACAGTCGCGCTTTGCCGACGTGCGTAAGGCAATCGCCGACCGTCAGACTTCCGAGAGCGGCTGGCAGGCACCGGACGATCTCCTCGACCGGCTAAAGCTTGCCGAGGCACGTGTCAGCCTGACCGGCGCCTCCGACAGCAAGGATTACGACGTCGTCATCCGCATGGCGGCCGAAAACCCGAGCCTTCTCACCTGCAGCGAAATCGACGTCTTGTGGCGGGTGGCGGAAGCCTTTGCCGAGACCGAGCGACAGGGTCGCGCCCGGGATGCCTATCTCTACGTCCTGGACAATTGCGAGGACACCGCCGCGCGTGTCGCCACGGTGCAGAAGGCAAGTGAACTTCTTCCCTCCACCATGCTGGAAGATCTCCTCGCAAAGGAAAAAACTCCCGCCGGTGGTCAGCCGGAATTCGAGGGTCTGAGAAACGATCTCGCGCGCCGCTTTATCAGCGAAGCCGGCGACGATGCGAAACTGGTCGTCGGCCAGCAGTATGTCACGCGTCTCGAACAACTCGCGGAACGCGAGGGGCTCGCCTCGGACGCGCTGCTGCTGGGCTGGTATGCATATCGCAGAGACAATCTCGGCGGTGCCGAGCGCTGGTTCCGGCGCGCCTATGGCAAGGAAGAGACGGCCTCTGCTGCTGAAGGGCTGGCGCTCACCCTGGTCCGCCAGAAGTCGCCGCTCGAAGCGGAAAACGTTCTCTATCGTTTCCGGGAAAGTTCCGAAGGCACCAAGGCGGCCTATCTTTCCGCCGTCGCCAATCTTCTTGCACTCGATCCTCCGCCCATGCTGCAGGAAGAGGTTCTGGCCCGTATGGCGCCTGTCGTGATCGCCGCCCGCGATGCCGACGCGGCACAACAGTTCGGCTGGTATGCAAGAGCAATGCGGCAGCTTCGCACAGCCGCCGAGTGGTTCGGGGCAGCACTCGCCTGGAAGCCGGATGACGAGCCCTCCGCCTACGGTCTGGCGCTGACCCGCAACGACCTGGGCGACCGGGCCGGTGTAGCTTCTCTCCAGCGTGCCTGGGGCGATCGTTCAGAGCGCATAGCAAATCTCGGCAGACCATCGGTAGCGGGCGTCGACGACCGGACAGGTTACCGTCGCCAACCGCCGCTGCCGAGCGTCAGGCCCGAGGATCGCACTGCAGAAGCCTATTCGCAGCAGGACGGACAACCCTATCAGCAACCGTCGCAACGCAGCGTCCAGCAACCCAACCCGCAGCGTGCCGCTGCAACCCGGCAGCCTGTTGCCGTGCAGCCGTCGGTCCGCCAGGCAACCAGATCCGCTCAGGCAAGCTCCGGGCCGCCGTCTCGCGGTTGTGCTCTGACGGAACTCCGACAGACCAATCCGGACCAGGCGCTATCGCGCGGCTGGTGCCTGATGGATCTGAACAGGCCGCTCGAAGCCGTCAAGGCCTTCGAGGTCGCGCAAAACAGTGCTTCCGACGTGGTCCGCTCTGATGCGTCCTATGGTCGAAGCCTTGCCTATCTGCGGGCAGGCCTGACGGATCAGGCATCTGTTGCCGCCGCCGCCGCCAAGCAGACCAACTCCCGCGCCGTGGAGCTTCAGAGCGCCATTCTTGCCAATCGCGCCCAAAGCTCCTTCAACCTCGGTCGCTACCGGGAGGCGCTCATCGCGCTCGATCAGCGCGCCCAGATCACGCCGGAACAGACCGATCTGATGATCCTTCGCGGCTACGCCTACCTCAATGTCGGTCGCAAGCCCGATGCGCGAAGAATTTTTCAGGCTCTTGCATCGACCGGAAGCAAGGACGGCCAACGAGCGCTGGCCGAACTGATCTGGCCGCCGGACAATTGAAACACCGCCACAAGCTGAACTTCCAGATTAAATCCATTTGATTTTACTGAAAGTTTTAAAGCTTTTGGTTGAGCTTTTCTGCGCCTCTGTTTGTTGTCACCTTTGCGGACAGTCCGAGCTATGGCCGGTTTCTGACTTTGCTTGAAAGAGCATTTCACACCGCCCGTGTTAACCTTCGGGCAAGGAATTAACCATACATATTAGATAGACGGCGAATGGGATGTCCCGAGGGCTCCCAACAGGCATGAAGCCGCCAAGCCGTACCGGTCTGAATCCGGTATTTCTCATCGACAGATTACGAAATGCTTCGCGGTATAAGCGTCGCCACCGCAGACAGGTCATGGCCTGTCCCGGCACGCTCCCGCCCGTTTCGGATTTGCCTCGCTGGGCGGCAATACACCAACTCGTCGGGTTGGTCTGACTTTCATGCGGGGACGGTTTTGGTGCAGGACACGCCGACAGAACAGGGGCGACGGAGCCAGGCGGGCAGCCTGAGCGAACGCTTGGCCTTTGCTGGCCTCGACGGGGACCTGCGCGACTTGCTGCGCCGGTGCAGGCCGCAACTCGAACCTCATCTCAAAGCCGGATTGCGCGACTATTTTCACCGGCTGCAGTCCGTTCCCGAAGCTGCCGGTATCTTCGAAAGCGAACAGCAGATCGAACGCCTGCATGATCTCCAGGCGTCTCACTGGAGCGTGCTCAGCGACGCGCGCTTCGATGCATTGTACGCCGAACGGGTCAAACTCCTCTCCGATACCGAAAGCCGCATGGGTCTTGATCCGCGCTGGCACCTCGCCGGTCATTCGGTGATGCTCGAGCATCTGATCACCGGTGCGGTCGCCGGCATGTCATCCCGCTCCATTCTTCCGGCAAGTCGCAAGCGCGAACAGGAACTCAACGATCTCGTCAGCGCAATCGTGCGTCTCGTCATGGTCGACGCGGAGATCGCGGTGTCGTTGCGCTTCAACGAATTGCGCCTCAAGCACCAGCGTGCCCTGACCGAGCAGCGCCAGGCCGATCAGGCGCAGGCCGTTGAGACGTTCCTCTCCGTGGTTTCAGCGCTGGCCGATCGCGATCTGACCGCAAAGGTTCCGGACGACATGCCGGACGCCTATCGCGAACTCGGCGACTTCCTCAACAGCGCCATCGGCGACATCCGCACGACATTCGAGACCGTTGGCGAGACCGGAATCCAGGCGGACATGCTGACCGACGCTCTTTCCGAGAGCGCACGCACGTTCGCCAGAACTTCCGAGAACCAGTCCGCCCGCTTGCAAAAGTCCGGCGAAACGCTTTCGTCGATCGCTGCCGGTGTCCGCCAGAGTGCCGCCGGCACGGCTGCCGCCGAAAAGGCAACGGCCGCCACACGCCGGTCAGCGGAAGACAGCGGCAAGGTCGTAGGTCAGGCGATCAGCGCGATGGCGGATATCGAAGCGTCAGCCGAAAAGATCGGCCAGATCATCGGCACGATCGACGAGATCGCATTCCAGACCAATCTCCTCGCCCTCAATGCCGGCATCGAAGCCGCCCGCGCCGGCGACAGTGGCCGCGGCTTTGCGGTCGTCGCCCAGGAAGTGAGGGCGCTTGCCCAGCGTTCCGCCGAGGCCGCCCGCGAGATCAAGACGCTCGTCAACGGCACCAAGACGCAGGTCGATGCGGGTGTCGAAATGGTTCACCGCACGCAGGGCGCCATCGATGGCATCGTCCAGCAGGTGTCCGCCATCAACGACACAATTGCGGGCATAGCTCGCGATACCGGGGTCCAGGCGGAAGGTCTCGACGTCGTTACGGCACATGTCAGTGATCTCAGCCAGGAAGTCGCATCCAATGCCGTTCTGGCTCGTCGCTCGGGCGAAGGCGCGGACGAATTGCAGACGGTGATCCTGGAGCTTGGACGCACGGTTCGCGAATTCCGGATTGCGCGACAGGGCCGTTACGATGACGACCGCTCAAGACCGGCTGCACGCCGGCCGGAAATTGCCACCGACATCTCCCCGCGGGCCGCGGCGGAACGCATCGGTTCCTCAGAGACATTTTACTCCAAACGACAAGGAATAAGCTGATGGCGGCCAAGAAAGCCGGTCCGGGAAGTTTGAAACTGTCTTCCGTGCTGGACCTCAACGAGGCGTCCGCGCTGCACGCCAAACTGCTGTCCATGCGCGGTAGCGACATCGTCATCGATGCGTCCGGTGTCGAGCGTCTCGGCGTCCAGTGCGTCCAGGTCCTCGTCGCCGGCGCAAACGCCTGGGATGACGACAAGAAGTCCTTTGCCGTCCAAAAGCCTTCCGATGCCTTCGTCAAGACGATGCAGCTCATCGGCCTCGATACACAGAATTTGGTTGCTAAGGAGATTTAGCGATGAAGAAAAAAGTCCTGACCGTGGACGATTCACGGACGATCCGGAACATGCTTCTGGTCACTCTCAACAACGCCGGTTTCGAAACCATCCAGGCTGAAGACGGCATCGAAGGTCTCGAAGTCCTCGAAGGCTGCAACCCCGATGTGATCGTCACCGACATCAACATGCCGCGCCTCGACGGCTTCGGTTTCATCGAAGGCGTTCGCCGCAACGACAAGTACCGCGCCATCCCGATCCTGGTCCTGACCACGGAAAGCGACGCGGAGAAGAAGAACCGCGCCCGCCAGGCCGGTGCCACGGGTTGGATCGTCAAGCCGTTCGATCCCGCCAAACTGATCGATGCCATCGAGCGTGTAACCGCCTGAGCCAGGAAATCCTCCCATGGATATGAACGAAATCAAAGAGATCTTCTTTCAGGAATGCGAAGAACAGCTCGCTGAACTGGAATCTGGTCTGCTGAAGCTGAACGACGGGGACCGCGACCCCGAAACGGTCAACGCCGTCTTCCGCGCCGTTCATTCCATCAAGGGTGGAGCAGGCGCCTTCGGCCTCGATGACCTCGTGGGCTTTGCCCACGTCTTCGAGACAACGCTCGACTGCGTCCGGTCCAACAAGCTCGAGCCGAACCAGGACGTTCTGAAGGTGATGCTGAAATCGGCCGACGTGCTCGCCGATCTCGTCACCGCGTCCCGTGACGGCGGTGGTGTGGACGAGGCGCGATCACGCGGCCTCGTCAAGGAACTGGAAGCCCTTGCCCATGGCGAAATGCCTTCGGCCCATGCCGAAGTCGCAAAGCCTGCAAAGGCCGAGGCACCGAAGCCGAGCGATGATAGCGGTTTCCAGCCGATCCCTTTCACCTTCGATGGTTTCGACGACGACGTCCCGGCAGCAAAAGGGTCGGTCTACGAGATCGGCTTCAAGCCGCGCCACGATCTCTATGCCAAGGGCAACGAAGCAGCCCTCCTGCTGCGCGACCTGTCCAAGCTCGGCGAGATGAGCGTCGGCTGCGACATGGAGCAGCTGCCGACCCTCGACAAGCTGGATCCGGAAGCCTCCTATTTCAGCTGGAAAATCTCCCTGACGACCGAAAAGACCGAAGCCGATATTCGCTCGGTGTTCGAATTCGCCGAGTGGGACTGTGATCTCGACGTCAAGCTGGCCGCCGCAAAGCCAAGCGACGAAGAACTGCCGATGGTTCCGGTACCATTCGATCTCTCGTCGCTCGACGATGAGCTCGGCTCCGACACGAAGGCTGCCGACGAAGCAGCCGCCGTCGTGGCGACTGAAGCTGCCGCCAACGTCAGCAAGATGGCTGCCGCCGCGGCACGCGTCGAAAAGAAGGAAGCCGCAGCACCCGCGCCGGCTCCGGCCCAGGCCGCTGCCACAGCGGCCGCCGGCCAGACGATCCGCGTCGATCTCGATCGCGTCGATCGCCTGATCAACCTGGTCGGCGAGCTTGTCATCAACCAGGCGATGCTCTCGCAGAGCGTCATCGAAAACGATGCCAGCGGCACCTCCGCCGTCAATATGGGTCTCGAAGAGCTGCAGCAGCTGACGCGCGAGATCCAGGACTCGGTCATGGCGATCCGCGCGCAGCCGGTCAAGCCGGTCTTCCAGCGCATGTCGCGTATCGTCCGCGAAGTCGCAGACATGGTCGGCAAGCAGATCCGTCTGGTCACCGAAGGCGAGAACACCGAAGTCGACAAGACGGTTATCGACAAGATCGCCGAGCCGTTGACCCACATGATCCGAAACGCTGTCGACCACGGCATCGAAAGCCCCGAAAAGCGCGAAGCCGCCGGCAAGGATCCGGAAGGCACGATCAAGCTTTCGGCCAAGCATCGTTCGGGCCGCATCCTGATCGAACTGATCGACGACGGTGGCGGCATCAACCGTGAGCGCGTCAAGCAGAAGGCAATCGACAACGACCTGATTTCGCCGGATGCCAATCTGTCGGACGAGGAAATCGACAACCTCATCTTCGCGCCTGGCTTCTCGACGGCCGACACGATCTCCGACATTTCCGGCCGCGGCGTCGGCATGGATGTGGTCAAGCGTTCGATCCAGGCACTTGGCGGCCGTATCTCGATCTCCTCGCGCCCGGGTCTGGGCTCGACCTTCACCATGAGCCTGCCGCTCACGCTCGCCGTCCTTGACGGCATGGTGGTAACGGTTGCCGGCCAGACGCTTGTCGTGCCGTTGACGGCGATCGTGGAGACATTGCAGCCGGAAGCGTCTGCCATCCACTCGTTTGGCGCAACGCAGCGGCTCATCTCGATCCGCAACTCGTTCTGCCCGCTGGTCGATGTCGGCCGCATCCTCAACTTCCGCGCCACACAGGCAAATCCGGTCGAGGGCGTGGCACTTCTGGTCGAATCCGAAGGCGGCGGTCAGCGCGCGCTGATGGTCGATGCCATCCAGGGTCAGCGTCAGGTCGTCATCAAGTCGCTGGAAGCCAACTACACCCATGTTCCGGGCATTGCCGCCGCCACCATTCTCGGTGATGGCCGTGTCGCTCTCATCCTGGATGTTGACGCAGTGGTCGCCGCGTCCCGCGGGCAGTCGCTCAGTCCGGAGATGTCGCTCGCTGCGACAGGTTGAACACAATGTCCTACGCTGTGAAAAATCTGACGCAGGCAAGCCGGGAGCTGATCGCTTTCCGGATCGGCGATCAGGAATTCAGCGTCAACATCATGTCTGTCCGCGAAATCCGCGGATGGACGCCGGCAATGCAGCTGCCGCACGCTCCCGCCGATGTGCGCGGCGTGATCAATCTGCGCGGCGCCGTGCTGCCGATCGTCGATCTGTCGGCGCGGCTTGGAATGAAGGATGCCGAACCGACGGCGCGTCACGTCATCATCGTTGCGCAGGTCGGGAAACGGATTGTCGGCCTGCTGGTCGTGGCCGTTTCCGATATCCTTACGATTACAGAAGAGAATATCCAGCCTGTGCCGGAGATTTCCTCCGACCTGGCGAAACAATACGCGAAGGGCATTCTGGCGTTCGATAAGCGGATGATCTGCATGATCGAGCTGGATCATCTCTTCCCCGAGACGTACCTCGAAAAGGAAAGCGAAGCCGCATGATGCCCCTGGGCGCCATAGAAGCCAGACAGTCGCCGGACGAAGTCCTCGCCAGCGGGGAATACCCGTTGACTCGTCGCGACCTGTCGGAGATTGCGGCGATGATCTACGCCGATGCCGGGATCTACCTCAACGATTCCAAGGCGTCGCTCGTCTATTCCCGCTTGTCCAAGCATATCCGCAACCTCGGACTGCGGGGCTTTCGGGAATACTGTACCCTGGTCGCCTCTGTCGAGGGCGCTCCGGCACGCCGGGAGATGCTGTCGCATCTGACGACGAACTTCACCCGTTTCTTTCGAGAGAACCACCACTTCGAGCACCTTCGGGACGAAGTCCTGCCCGGGCTGATCCAGCGTGCCCGCAATGGCGGACGTGTGCGCATATGGTCGGCGGCCTGTTCCGACGGGCAGGAGCCCTATTCGATCGCGCTGACGGTGCTGGGCCTTCTTCCCAACGCTGCCGACTATGATTTCCGCATCCTGGCAACCGATATCGACCCTAAGATCCTGGCTGCCGCGCGGGCAGGAGCCTATGACGAAGGTGCCCTCGAAACCGTCTCCCCGGCCATGCGCAAGCAGTGGTTCCGCGAGGTCGACGTCGGTGGCCGCCGCAAGTTCCAGGTCGATGATCGCGTCAAGAAGCTCATCACCTTCAACGAACTGAACCTGATGGCGCAATGGCCCTTCAAGGGCGGTTTCGACATCATCTTCTGCCGCAACGTCGTGATCTATTTCGACGAACCGACCCAGGTGAAAATCTGGTCGCGCTTCTCCCAGCTTCTTCCGGAAGGCGGCCATCTCTATATCGGGCATTCGGAGCGGGTATCGGGCGAAGCGAAGAACACGTTCGATAATATCGGCATCACGACCTACAAATATATGGGCAAGAATGGCGGGAGGAAGGCATGATCGCACCGGCCAGAGTTCTCGTCGTCGACGATAGCCCGACCATGCGAGGCCTGATCACGGCCGTCCTCAATTCCGATCCCGATGTCAGCGTCGTCGGGCAGGCCAGCGATGCGATGGAAGCGCGTAGCGCCATCAAGCAGCTCAATCCTGATGTCGTGACGCTGGACATCGAGATGCCGAACATGAACGGCCTCGACTTCCTCGAAAAGATCATGCGTCTGCGTCCGATGCCGGTCATCATGGTCTCGACCATGACCCAGCGCGGCGCCGACGCAACGCTTGCCGCGCTCGAAATCGGTGCGTTCGACTGCGTCGGAAAGCCGGTGCCGGGAGACGTTCGCCCGTTCATGGATCTGGCTGAAAAGGTAAAGGCCGCGGCACGCTCTGCACGCCGACAGGTCAGTGCTCCGGTCTCAATGGTCCCGACGCCGGCATCAGATTACCGCAATGGTCGCAAGGTTGTGGCGATCGGATCTTCTACCGGTGGTGTTGAAGCGTTGATCGCAGTGCTTCAAAAGTTTCCGCTGAACTGCCCACCGACTGTAATCACTCAACATATGCCGTCCACGTTTACGAAAAGTTTTGCTGAACGGCTTAATCGTATCTGCGCTCCTGTAGTGCAGGAAGCGACCGATGGTGCGCGTCTCGAGATCGGCAAGATCTATCTCGCACCTGGTGGCGACCGGCACCTTCAGGTGGTCAATCCGTCGGCGCCATGCTGCCGGCTGGTCGAACGCGATCCGGTGAACGGCCACAGGCCCTCCGTCGATGTCCTGTTTGATTCGGTCGCGGAGTTGGCGGGTCGCAATGCGGTCGGGGCTATCCTGACGGGCATGGGTCGCGACGGGGCTTCGGGACTGTTGAGGATGCGCAGCGCAGGCGCTCGCACGATCGGCCAGAACGAAAAGACATGTGTGGTCTACGGCATGCCGAGGGTCGCCTACGAAATTGGTGCAGTCGAGCAGCAGCTGCCGCTCGGCTCCATCGGAGACGAAATACTGAAACTAACTGCCGCCCGAAAAGAAGGTACCGAATAATGTCCCTCGCTGAAAAAATCAAAGTTCTGATCGTCGACGATCAGGTCACCAGCCGACTGCTGCTCAGCGACGCTCTGACACAGCTCGGTTTCAAGCAGATCACTGCCGCCGGCGATGGTGTGCAGGGCATGAAGATCATGGCCGAGCAGCCGCATCACCTGGTGATCTCGGACTTCAACATGCCGAACATGGACGGTCTGGGCCTGCTGCAGGCAGTGCGCACCAACCCGAACACCAAGAAGGCAGCGTTTATCATCCTGACGGCGCAGGGCGATCGCGCTCTGGTTCAGAAGGCTGCTCAGCTCGGCGCCAACAACGTGCTCGCCAAGCCATTCACAATCGAAAAGATGAAAGCTGCTATCGAGGCGGTGTTCGGAGCCCTTAAATGAACGACCCGGCAGGTGCCAAACGCGTCCATATTATCCAGGGCGAATTCAAGGTCGAAAGCGATCCCAATGTGGTTTTGTCGACGATTCTTGGCTCGTGCGTGGCTGCCTGCCTTCGTGATCCTGTCGCCGGTGTCGGCGGCATGAACCACTTCCTGCTTCCGGGCTCGGGCGGGGCAGCGTCGTCGGGGGGCGACGCGACCCGCTACGGCGTGCACCTGATGGAGTTGCTGATCAACGGTCTCCTGAAAAAGGGTGCCCGTCGTGACCGGCTCGAGGCAAAGATCTTCGGCGGCGCAAAGACGATTGCCAGTTTCTCCAATGTCGGCGAACAGAATGCGGCCTTCGCCGTGGAGTTCCTGCGTGACGAAGGCATTCCGGTGGTGGGGTCCTCGACCGGAGGCGATCACGGCCGCAAGCTGGAATTCTGGCCGGTCAGCGGCCGTGCCCGGCAATATCCTCTCACAGGCGCCGAAACGCAAAAGACGGTTGCGCTGGAGCAGCGTCCTGTCCGTACGCCACCAAAGCCCGTCGAAAGCTCGATCGAATTCTTTTAATTCTTACGCCTGGGTAAAGACGAGGAAATTCATGACTGAAATCACCGCCCCGATACGCGATTCCCTTGAGGAATCTCTGCCCGAGGTACTGATGCGCCTCGTCTCGGAGCTGCACGATGTCGCCTATCTGATCGAGCGTATCGAACCGCAGGTGTTGGAACTGGGCGGCCCGGGCCTGCTTCATTCGCCCGACAGCGTAAAAGTGCTGCAGGGCATCGATCTCGCCGTGCAGAAAACGCGGGGTCTCGCAGAGTTCATCGATACCGTCACCGCGAGCATTCCGAGCGACTGGATGGTGGATCTGTCGACGGCTCTCAGCCTCGTCAAACTTGCCGACATGCAGAAGGCGCTGGCCAACGGGATGCGCCACGGCCACTCCCAGCCGCTTAACAAGGCCGCCGGAGACTTCGATTTCTTCTGACGTCACAGACTGTCTCTGACCCTGTTGCCAGGCCGCGTTGCAATCATCATGCGGCAACCAGACACGACGTTTCGAAACGCTCGCGCAAGCTTCGCTCCCTAGGGTGATGCTGGGCATAGGCTCGAGATGTTATCTGGCGGCGTGGGACAGAATGAATCTGTTATCTCAATTTCCAACAATATTCAAAAATCTGGCCAGTCTTGGCCAGACACGATTGATCGCGCTGGGCGCCGTCGGCGTCGTTTCGATAGCGATCGTTCTGGCCGCTGCCCTTTATGTGAACAAGCCCTCCTATGAGGGACTGTATGTCGGTCTGGAGACAGCCGATCTCAATCAGATCAGCATCGCCCTCGCGGAAGCCAACATGCCCTTTGAGGTTGGCTCTGATGGCGCGAGCATCCAGGTGCCTGTCGGTATGACCGGCAAGGCGCGTCTGATGCTTGCAGAACGCGGCCTGCCCAACAGCGCCAATGCCGGCTACGAGCTGTTTGACAATGTCGGTTCGCTCGGTCTGACCTCCTTCATGCAGGAAGTCACGCGGGTGAGGGCGCTCGAAGGCGAAATCGGCCGTTCGATCCAGCAGATCTCCGGCGTGTCGGCCGCACGCGTCCACATCGTCATGCCTGATGCCGGCAACTTCCGTCGCGGCGAGCAGAAGCCGACGGCGTCCGTGATGATCCGTGCGAACGCATCCGCCGGTCGCAAAGCCGCTGCGTCTATCCGCCATCTCGTCGCCTCGGCCGTCCCGGGCCTCGAAGTCGACGATGTCACGATCCTCGATTCCACCGGCCAGCTTCTCGCCTCGGGCGACGATGGCAGCAACAGCCAGATCAGCCGTTCGCTCGGTGTGGTTCAGTCGGTCCAGCAGGAAATCGAAAACAACATCGACAAGGCGTTGGCACCCTTTCTCGGAATGGATAACTTCCGCTCCAGCGTGACTGCCGCCCTCAACACCGACAGCCAGCAGATCCAGGAAACCGTTTTCGACCCGAACTCCCGCGTTGAACGGTCGGTGCGCTCCACCAAGGAAGCTTCCAAGTCGCAGCAGGCCCAGAACGACAGCGCGACAACGGTCGAGCAGAACGTTCCCCAGGCCGCTCCTCAGGCCGGCGGCGACGGCGCTCCTAAATCCTCCGACCAGTCGGACAAGAAGGAAGAGCAGACCAACTACGAAATCAATCAGAAGACCACGGCGACAGTTCGCAACGGCTATCAGATTGAAAAGATTTCGATCGCCGTCGTCGTCAACAAGGGCCGTATTGCCAAGATGGTGGGCGAGCCCGCGGATCAGGCAAAGGTCGACGCCTATCTTGCCGAAATGCAGAAGATCGTGTCTTCGGCTGCCGGCATCAGCAGCGACCGCGGCGATGTCGTCACACTCACGGCCATGGATTTCGTCGAAACCCAGCTTCTCGACGAGGCCGCTTCGTCTGGTCCGGGTATGATGGAAGTGCTCAACCGTAATATCGGCGGCATCATCAACTCGCTTGCGTTCGTTCTTGTCGCCTTCCTCGTGGTCTGGCTTGGCCTTCGTCCTCTGGTGCGCACAGTCGGTGGCAACACCAGCGTCCCGGCCGGAGAGCTTACCGCCGATGCGGCCGGCCTCGAACTTCCCGACTTCTCACCGGGTGGCGCAAGCCCGGCGCTCATGGATGGCTTCGGCGCCGACTTCGGTTTCGACAGCTCGGACGATCTTATGGGCGGTGCCGACGACGGCGGCTTCAACCGCCGGGTCAAGGAAGGTCCGGAAAAACGTCTCTCCCGCATGGTCGAGATCTCCGAAGAGCGGGCCGCGAAAATCCTGCGCAAGTGGGCGATCGACAAAGCAGCCTAAACTGCCTTCACAAACATATGATCACAACAGGCCGGGCTCGTCCCGGCCTTGCTGCGTGCGCATTGCCATACAGTTGGCGCATTTTAGCCTCATTGATGAAGCCTTTATGGATGGAAGTGGGCAAAATCGGCGCTCGCGGCATAGCATTTCCAAAATCGATTCCTACAATGGCCCTGATTCGTACGGCAACGTCTAGGCTTTGCACATGTGAAGTCTGATTCGGAATGGACCGGTCACGCCAGGGTATCGGCAACCGGAACTGCCTTAATTCTGGAAGCGGATGCCATACGTCGTTTGAACATACCGGTGTCGCCCTTCGGGGAGAGGAGCCGGTGGGGAGCAGATAACGGTGGAGTTGCCTGAAGCAGAGATGACGATCGACCAGCGCGCGTATCACGATGGACCTGGGTCGAAAATTATCTCCCGTGAACAACTGGTAAGACGGCTTTCGATCTTGTCGAGATCGAACAACGTTCAGGCTATCATGCGGCTGCTCGCAGACTACGTTGGCGCTTCGCATTTTCTTCTCGCCCGCTACGACCTCGTCCAGGAACACGGTCTCGATTTCATCGTAACCTCCAACTGGCCATTCGATCTCGTCCGACGGCTCGGGGCGGATCTGGCGAGTGGTTATGCGCGTTCGACGGAACTCGAAAAGTGTCTGTCGCTGCTGACCCCGAGCTTCGCGCTCCTGCCCGATGACATCACGCCGCCGGACGACATCAGCCGCCAATACTGTTCGCTGACATTCTGCGTCGGCAAAACCCGTTTCTCTCTGATGCTGCTTTTCCTGGAAGGCATCATCCTGTCACAGGAAAGACTTCGCGAAGTCGGACTGTTTGCATCCTATGGCGCAAGCTTTGCCGAGGCGCGCGATGCCAAGGCCGAGCGCGACTTCGAACTGACGGAACGCGAGCTGGAATGCCTGTTCTGGATCGCCGAGGGCAAGACCAGCGATGAGATAGCAGTGATCCTCGGGATCTCCCGCAATACGATCAACAACTACATCACCAGCGTGATGCGTAAGACGGCAACCAAAACGCGGTCGGAAGCGATCGCTTATGCCGTACGCAACAATCTGGTTTAGGAAGGCTTGGGGCAACAATGGGCTTTTCCCGCGGTGGAACGTCAGATGGACCGGGCAGCATCCAGTATCTGCGTCTTCAGCGTGCCTCCAGTCGTTCGGACATATTTCCCAAACTCGTCGCCATGCAGAGGAACCTCAAGGCGCGGCATTTCGCTGTGTTTCGTGTTACCGGCGCCGGGCTTCCCAACAAGCGCAAGCTGGTCTGCGAGCTGGACAACTGGGGCGCCGGAAGCGGGGAGCATCAGGGCGTACTCGTGAGCTCCTACGGCGATATGTTTCTCGATCATATCGAAATGTCGATCCTGCCGATCGTGTGGACCGGCACGGAAAAAGGGGCCTATAGCGAGGCCGGCGATTTTTCCTCGCTCGTGCGCAAGATCGACGACCGGATCATGCCATCGTCAGGAATTGCATTCCCGGTGCGGTTGGGTGCTCTCGGGAATGGCTACGTCACGTTTTTGTCGGGCTCGCTGGAGCTGGGCAGCAATCTGATCATCGACCAGCACGTTAGAAGTTGTCAGGTCATGATGGACCTTCTAGCACTCGATGAGCGTCGAAGCGTGCCGGCCGAATCCTTGAGCGAACGGGAAGTGGCGTGTCTTCAACTGGCCGGCGACGGTCGTATCAGCGAAGAGATCGCCGAGAAGCTTGGCCTCTCCGTTCACACTGTCAACGCCTATCTCGGCTCCGCGACGATCAAGCTCAATTCCGTGAACCGCATCCAGGCGATCGCCAAGGCGATCCGCCTCGGCTACATCCACTGAAGTCTCTATTTCGATGAAAGCTGGGCGACGGCAAGCAGCGTATCGGAGCTGATGCGTGTCGTGCCGGTGGTTGTGAGCAGCGTCAGCGCCGGCGATGTCGTCGAACTGTTCTCGGAATCGTAGAGCGCCGTGTATTGCTTGATCAACTTGGTCACGTAGTCCGGATCCTGAAGCTTCGAGATGTCGACGTATTTCTCGATCATGCTCGCCTGCTGATCCGTATCCATGTTGGATATGTAGTCGGACATGCTGAACGTCGTCTTGAAGAACTCGAACAACGCCGTGTCGCCAAGGATCGTATAGGCGCTCGTAACGTCCGCCGCCTTGCGCTCGAAATACAGCGCCAGCCGCACGCCCTCGTTGGATTCCCCCTCCTGCTCTTCAAGCGTCTGTTGCTTGTAGTTATTGACGGTCGCCAGCACGTCGCCGCGCTGCTGGATCGTGCCCACGGGCTGCGCAGAAAGGTTGCCTTCGCTATCGAAGTTGAACGATGCGACGATCTCAGCAAACACGCCGTTGGCAAGACTGTTCACATAGCTTTTGGGATTGTCGAGATCGGACGAGAACATGTTCTTCAGCTCGTCCTTGGTGACCGATTTGGGATCGATCCCCTTCGATTCGAGCACGAAGGACACCAGGCGGTCGTCGGCAATAAGCTCGGCGGCCGTGGTGATCGTCTGCATCTGGGTATTGTAGTAGTCGATCTCCTTGTCGGCAGCTTCCTCCGCCTTCTCGCGAGCGCTGCCCTTGAGAAGTTTGAGCTGTTCCGTCTTGTAGTCTGTCGCGAAATTGCTGATGACGCTGGCTGACTGGACGAGGAGAGGCGTGTCGATATCGCCTTCCGCGTCGAAGTTGAACGCCTTGACCAGATTGACGTACCGGTCGTCTTTCAGCTGGTTGACATAGCTCTTCGGGTCGTTCGGATCACTTGCCAGAATATCCTTGAGCCGGCTCTTGCTGACATCGGCCGGATCGATCCCGTAGGCGCGCAGCGCGACGTCCCAGATCTCCGTCACATCGTCATTGGTATCGTCGTCGTCGTCTTTATTCGAACTTAGAAAGTCATCGACGCTTTTCACCTCGGCGATGCGCGTCTGATAGTTGGTGACCGCATTGGTGACCGCATCTTCCTGGTTGGCCTTGAAGGCCGTCTGGTAGGAGGTGCTGGTAGACGCCAGCTGGGTCTGGTTCTGAGCGGTCTCGCCAGCGGCGATCGAACCGTCGCTCTGGAAATTGAACATCGCCTTGACGCCCGTATAGCCGAGCGTCGCTGCAGCCGAATCGCTGGTCAGCAGCGACCGGATCGTGGAGGTGAACTGCACTTTGACGCTGAAGGCCGTGGTCAGATACTCGACCATCCGGGGGTCGTCGACCAACTCGTCGACACTGGTCATCGAGGCAATATTGGTTTCCCAATAGGTCTGGTTGGCGGCCGCGAGCGTATCGGATGGGAACGTCGATTTGTTGTAGACGTAATCGAGCCTCAGCGATTCGATCTGGCCGCTCGTCTGGGCGCTGTCGCCGTCTGCGACCGTGCCGTCAGCCTGGAAGTTGAACGCTTCGGCTAGCGCCACGAACTTGTCGCTGCCGGTCTGGTTGGCAAAGCTGTTCGGGTCTTCGAGATCGCTGGTCAACACCTGCTTCAGATAGCTGGTGGACGTGTACTTGGCATCGAGCCCGAATGAGTCGAGCACATATGTCTTCAGCCGGCTGTTCGACAGGAGGTCGTCGACATCGGTGATATTAGCGATGGCCTTGCTGTAATAGTCGACCTCGGACTGGATATCCTTTTCTTCCTGATCGAAGGAATCCTGATACGCCTTGACGAGATTATCTTCCTGAACCGAAGTCTGCGCCTCGGCGGTCTTCGTGCCGAAGTTGAAAGCTGCCGCCATGGTCGCATAGCGCTTGTCGGTCAGCGAATTGGCAAAGCTTGCAGTATCGCTGAGATCGCTCTCCAGGACCTTCTTCATGAAGGCCTTTCCGTACGTCATTTCCTCAAGGCCATAGGCCTTCATCGCATAGGAATACAGTCGATAGTCATCGACGAATTCGTCGGCTGTCGTCACCTTGTCGATATTGGCTTCGTAATATTCGGTATCGCGAGCGACCGTGCCCTGGTTGGCGACGCGGTCAAGCGACGACTTCATGTCGCGGTTGACGATCAGATAGCTCGTATAGGTCGACAGCGTCGTCGAAGTCATGGTCTTCACCCTTAAAGATCGGGCTTCATTCCCGGGCATCGCCGCTTGATTCGGCAGTCAAATGCCGAATCAAGCATATGTACCAGAGACCCGGTTAAGCGGAGCTTTACGATCCGCGGTACGACGCCTTTTAGTTCGCCGTGGCGGCCATGCCGGCCAAACCGCGCATGGACGGTACGAAGGCTGCGTCCTGAAGACTGCGCTCGAGAAACCGGGTGTTCTCGTCAGGATTGGCCGAGGGCGAAAGGAAGCTGATGTAGTTGATTTCGACGCTCGCCTTTTCGGCCTGAAGCGTCAGCTGAGCATGGATCGTCACGCCACGCGGCTTGATCTCCAGGTCCAGCGTGACCGATGGGTGCGTATCCCAGTCGAGATGATAGTCGCCACCGACGCCGAAATTCACGGTGCCGGGATGGAAATACAGCTCGGCCGCCGAAGAGACGAGGTCCGAGATATTGGCATGATACTCAAGCCGCAAAAGCGAAATGAGATCGGCCGCATCGATGAGCCGTAATTCGGATGCAAGCGGGCCGATGGCCTTTGCGAGAATTTCTTCACGTACGGCGGAATAGGAGCATTTTTTCATTCTGTCAGCGCATCCGTTTGTTCTGACGACGTCCCGCATAGATCCGATGGATCAGTTCAGCGACCGCCTTATAAAAAACCGATGGGATGACGCTATCAACCGAGACTTGCGCAAACATGGAACGGGCGAGCGGTGGGTCTTCAAAAATCGGTATTCCGTGCTCCTGAGCAATTTCGCGGATTCGCATCGCAATCAGGTCCTGGCCCTTGGCAACCACGACCGGAGCTTCCGATTCCTGCGCGACATACCGCAATGCGATCGCATAATGGGTCGGGTTGGTGATGATCAGTGTGGCGCGCGGAACGCTGTTGATCATGCGCCGCCGGGCGCGATCACGGGCAATCGAACGCTGCCGGGCCTTGACGAAAGGGTCGCCCTGCGACTGCTTCATCTCGTCCTTGATTTCCTGCTTGGTCATCCGAAGCTCGGTAAACCAGTGGAACCGCGTCCAGGCGATATCCAGTGCAGCAACCAGAAACGTGCAGGCCAGAACGACGATGATCATCTTCTTGATGATTCGCGCCAGAATCGGAAAAAGCGTCTGCGGGTCGGAAAAGATCGAATCGAGCAGTTTGAAATACTCGTTGCGCAGCGACAGGTACATGATGATGCCGGCGGCGACGATCTTGATCAGCGATTTGCCGAAATGGACCATGCCCTGCATCGAGAAAAGCCGCTTGAACCCGGACATCGGCGAGATCCGGTTCCACTGCGGCCTGATTCGTTCGAGAATGAACGACGGCATGTGCTGGCCGGCCGACGCCAGTAACCCGAAGCCCATGAAAAGGACGGCTGCCGGAAGCATGAAATAGGCGCTCTGAAGCAGCACATAGGCGCAGAGCGACACCAGGTCCGCGCTCGAATCGATGCGCCACTGTTCGGGGCGTTCGACCAGATCTTTAAGAACCTCAGCCAGATGAGCGGTATTTTGCGGCAGGAAGAAGATCAGGTAGATGTAGAAGGCAAGCGTCGAGGCGAAGATCGCCACCTCGGACGAGATCGCGATGTTGCCCTTGTCCATCGCGTCCTGGATTTTTTTACCAGTCGGGTCTTCGGTTTTGCTGTCTTTATCCTGATCGTCGGACAAGAGCCAACTCCTGCTTCATCGGCAGCAAGCTTAGCAGAAGCACGGCGCGGTGGCATCTGTCCGCCCGTGCCGCGCCGCAAGGTTTACCGGTTTCTCACAGATGCTTTGAACCCAACGGCCGTCGAGCGGTTCACCGCGACGCGGTGAACCTTACTTATGCGACATAGCGGGCAATCACGGCGGAGATCTGGTCCGGGCTCAACGATCCCATCTGCGTATCGATCAACGCCGCAAGCTGGTCGCTCGTCAGATGCGAGATGTCTGCCGTCGATATGCCGGAGATCCCCGAGGCACTGATGAGCGAGATGTCTTCGGCCGAGAATGTCGCAAGGCCCGCATCCGTCAGTGCGGAAATCTGTGCCGACGTCATCGCGTTGACCTGCAGCGGTGTGAGGGCCTCTGCCTGTGCCGTGGTGAGCGACGCGATGACCAGCGTGCTCAAGCTTGAGATCGCACCGGTGCTGAAGGCGGCAATCTCCTCGGTGGTGAAGCCGAGAATGTCGTCGGCGCCGATGCCCGATGCCTGAAGCGCGCCCAGCGCCCCGACCTGATCGACCGACAATGCGGCGAGCTGATCGGTGTTCATGGCGACAATCTGGTTGTAGCCGAGGCCGGCCACCTGGCTGGTCGTCAGCGCGCCGATCTGGATCGTGGAAAGACCTGCGATGATGCTGACCGGCAGTCCCTTGATCGAAGTCGGGTTGAGAACGGCCAGCTCTTCGAGTGTGAACGTGCCGAAATCGTCTGCCGAAATCCCCCCAAGTCCGTTGGCGCTGAGGCCCGCAAGCTGTTCGGTCGAAAGCGCGTCGATCTGCTGCGAACTCATGGCGTCGATCTGCAGGCTTGTCAGGCCGCCGACGCTGCCGGCACTCAAGGATGCAATCTGATCGTTAGAAAGCGCGGCAATAAAGCCGGTCGAAAGGCCCTTGATTGCGGATGAGCTGATCGCTGCCAGATCCGCCGTCGAGAAGGTTTCAAAATCTTCCGACGAGAGCCCCATCAGCGCGCCGGAACTCAGCGCCGCAATCTGGCTTGTCGTAAACGCGTCGATCTGCTCGGTATTGAGAGCCGCGATCTGAAAACTGCCGAGACCAGAAATGCCGCCGGCACCGATCGCTGCGATCTGTTCGACCGAAAGTGCTGCGATATAGTCTGTGCCGAGCGAGGCCATCTGCTTGGAGGTCAGGGCGCCGACCTGGTCGGTCGTCAGCGCTTCCAGGTGATCGACGCTGATGGCGTTGATCTGGCTGGTGGAGAGACCCGAGATCGCAGCCGGGCTCAAGGCCGCGATCTGCTCCGTCGTGAAGGCGCCGATCGTTGCCGTCGAAAGTCCGCCGACGCTGGCCGAGCTGATGGCCGCAAGCTGCTGGCTCGAGAGAACGGCGAGATCGCCGGTGTCGAGCGCTGCAATCTGCTTGGACGTGAAGACCGCGATCTGCGTGGTCGTCAAAGCTTCGATCTGCATCGAACTCAGGACGGCGATCTGCGCCGTCGAAAGTCCTGCAATGCCGCCGGTACCGAGCACGGAGATCTGCTCGACCGAAAACGCCGACAGCATTGCTGTGGAAAGGCCAGGCATCGCCTTCGAACTGATCGCGGCAATGTCACTGGTCGAGAACGCTTCGATATCGTCCTGGCCAAGCGCGGCAAGCTGTGTGGATGTGAGCATGCCCACCTGATCGGAGGTGAATGCCTCCACCTGATCGACCGTCAAGGCGGCAATCTGGGTCGCCGAGAGGCCTGATATCGCGCCTGTGTTAAGCGCCGCGATGTCGTTCGGCGACAGCATCGCCAGATCGTCCGTGCCGAGCACCGCAAGCTGGCGGGACGTCATCACCGAGAACTGTGCAGTCGTCAGGGCTTCCACCTGCAACACGCTCAGGGCATTGATCTGGGCGGTCGACAGGCCTGCAATGCCGTCGGCGCTCAAGGCCGCGATACGGTCGGTCGAAAGTGCCGCAATCATCGACGTCGACAGGCCGGGAACGGCCTTGAACGTGATGGCGGCGATGTCTGCAGTCGAGAATGTCTCGATGTCGTCAAGTCCGAAGGCTGCGATCTGGCCTGAGCTCAAGGTGGCGATCTGGCTGGATGTCAGTGCCTCCGACTGGCTCGTGCTGAGCGCTGCGATCTGGACCGTCGAGAAAGCGGCGATCACCGACGGGTTGAGCGCCGAAATGTGATCGGCCGAGATGGCAAGAATGTCGTCGGTGCCGAGCGCTGCCACCTGCCTCGATGTCAGGGCCGAAAGCTGGCCGGTGGTGAGTGCGCCGACTTGATCGGTGCTCAGGGCATTGATCTGGGCCGTCGTCAGCCCGGCAATGCCGCCGGTGCCGAGTGCAGAGATCTGATCGGCGGAGAAGCTGGCAATCGTCGCTGTCGAGATCCCCTGCATGGCCGACGAACTGATCGCCGAAAGATCGCCGGTGCTGAATGTCGCCAGATCGTCCGTGCCAAGCGATGCGATCTGCGTCGAACTCAGCATGGCAACCTGAACGGACGTTAGAGCTTCGACCTGATCGCTGCTCATGCTGCTCATCTGGGCCGTTGTCAGCCCCGCGATGGCGGCCGTGTTGAGCGATTCGATCTGATCGTGGGAGAAGGCAGCGATCCCGGATGTGCCGAGCGCCGAAATCTGCCGCGAGGTCAGGTTCTTGATCTGGCTCGTGGTCAGCGCAGACAGCTGATCCGTGCTCATCGCCCCGACCTGAGCCGTCGTCAGGCCGGCGATATTGGCGGTGCCTAGCGCTTCGATCTGGTCTGCCGAAAAGCCCGCGATGGTCGCGGTCGACAGACCCTGCATCGCAGCCGAGCTGATCGCGGCAATATCAGCTTCCGAGAAGGTCGAAAGATCGTCGGCGCCAAGCGCTGCAATCTGCGATGAACTGAAGGCGCCAACCTGGGTCGCAGTGAAGGCCTCGACCTGAGCGGTGCTAAGGACGCTGATCTGTGCGCTCGAAAGCCCCGTAACGCCGCTCGAACTCAGAGCGGCGATCTGGCCGGCCGAAAGGGCCGCGACATCTTCCGTATCCAGCGCTGCGATCTGCTTGGAGTTGAGAACCGCAATCTGGGACGATGAGAGCGATCCGATCTGGTCGCTTGTCAGAGACTGGATCTGCTTCGTCGACAGCCCGGACAGTCCGGCTGCACTCAGCGCTGCGACCTGATCGGTGGTCAGTGCTGCGATCACGGCGGTCGAAAGCCCGACGATGAGGTCGGAGCCGATCGCTGCAATATCCTGCGTCGAGAATTTGCCGATATCGGCAGTGTCGAGCGCCGTCGCCTGCCGGGAATTGAGGGCCGCGACCTGCTTGCTTGTCAGCGCCTCGATCTGCGCCGAGTCCATGGCGTCGATCTGCCTGGTGCTGAGACCGGCTATGCCGGCTGTGCTGAGCGAATCGACCTGGTCGACCGACAGTGCCGCGATCATGTCGGTGGAGAGGCCGGCAATGGCGTCCGAGCCGATCGCGGCGATATCTGCGGTGGAGAATGTGGCGATATCGTCGGTGCCGAGCGCCCCAAGCTGCTTGGAGCTGAGCGCGCCGACCTGCGAGGCCGTCATGGCTTCGACCTGCGCCGTGCTCAACGCACTCAGCTGGCCGGTCGAAAGCCCGGCGACACCCGCCGCGCTAAGCGCCGCGATCTGGGAGGTCGTCAGCACGGTCACGTCGCTGGCGCCGAGAGCACCGACCTGCGCCGAGGTCAGTGTCGCGAGCTGCTTCGTGGTGAGGACCGAAACCTGGTCGGATGTCAGCGCATCCACCTGTTTCGTCGTCAGTCCGGAAATGCCGTTCGTGCTGAGCGCCGCGATGGCTGCGGTCGAAAGAGCAGCGATCACCGATGTTGAAAGCCCGGCAACCGCGCTGGAGCTGATCACGCCGAGGTTCTTGGCGGAAAACGCCTCGATATTGTTGGAGATGATCGCCACGATCTGCGACGAGCTCAGAACCGCAGCCTGGCGGGTGGACAGCGCTGCGATCTGATCCGAGGAGAGCGCGGCAATCTGGCTCGTGGTCAGGCCGACAACACCGGTGGAACTGAGTGCGTTCACCTGGCTCGAGGAAAGAGCGGCAATATCTGTAGTCTCAAGAACAGAGACCTGCAGCGAGGTCAGCGCCGACACCTGCTTCGTGGAAAGGATCGCGATCTGACCAGCGCTCAGGGCATCGACCTGCCGTGTCGTCATGCCGGAGATACCGGCTGTGCTGATCGCCACGATCTTCTCGCTCGACAGGCTGGCGATCGTTGACGTGGACAGACCCGAAATTGCGCCCGAACCGATCGCCGAAATCTCCTTGGTCGAGAATGTCGCGATGTCGTCGGTCCCGAGTGCAGCAAGCTGCGAGGATGTGAGTGCACCGATCTGATTGGAATTCAGCGCTTCGGCCTGATCGACCGACAGAACGGCGAGCTGTCTGGTGCTGAGACCCCCAACGCCGGAGGCGCTTAGGGCTGCGACCTGCATGGAAGATAGCCGTGCGATGTCGGCGGTATCAAGCGCTGCGACCTGCGTCGATGTCAGGGCCGCCATCTGCTTGGAGCCGAGCACCGTGATCTGTGCGGATGTGAGAGCCTCGACCTGATCGACGCCAAGCGCTGCCACTGCGGAGGCGCTCAGTGCGGCGACCTGCGCCGTGGAGAGAACCGCAATGTCGCTCGCGCCGAGCGCTGCGATCTGTGTCGGTTTCAGGGCGGCGATCTGCTGAGTGCTCAATGCTCCGATCTGTGATGTTGCAAAAGCTGCGATCTGGCCTGTACCAAGTGCCGCCAGGGCACCTGTCCCAAGCGCTGCGATCTGGCTTGCGGAGAGCGACGAGATCGCATCCTCCGACAGCCCGCCAACCGCGCTCGATCCGATTGCTGCAATATCGAGCGTTGAGAAGGTGGCGATGTGATCATCGTCGAACGCCGAGAGCTGTTTCGACGACAGGGCGCCGACCTGTGCCGACGTCAGGCTTTCGGCCTGCCGGGTCGACATTGCACCGATCTGGTCCGCGACCAAGCCCTTGATGGCACCTGTTGACAGTGCTGCCACCTGGTTCGTCGACAGTGTCGCGATACCGTCTTCCGTCAGCGCAGAAACCTGCTTGGAAGACAGGACCTTCACCTGAGCCGCCGAAAGCGTAGCCACCTGATCCGTCGACAGTGCCGCAATCTGCTGCGTGCCGAGGTTGGCAATCGCGCTCGTCCCGAGAGCGGCGATCTGCGCTGTCGTGAGTGCCGCAATGATATCGGTGCTGAGGCCGCCGATGCTCTTGTTGGTGAGCGTCGCGATTTCTGCGGCCGTAAACGTCGCGATTGCCTCGGGGGAAAGCGCTGAAAGCTGTTTCGAGGTCAGTGCCGCGATCTGCAGGGTGGATAGGATATCCGCCTGCTCGGCCGAAAGGCTGGCGATCTGGGTTGTCGAAAGCTTGGCGATCGCACCCGTGCCGAGAGCCGCGACCTGGCTGATGGAAAGTCCTGCGATCGCATCCGAACTGAGGCCGCCGATACCCTTGCTGCTGATCGCGGCGATTTCGGCGGTGGTAAAGGTCGCGACTGCCTCCGGCGACAGTGCGGCAAGCTGCTTCGAGCTCAGCGCCTTGATCTGGACCGAAGACAAGGCCTCGGCCTGTTCGACCGAAAGGGCGGCAATCTGGTCCGTGCCGAGGTTGGAAATGGCGGACGTGCTGAGCGAAGCGATCTGTCCGGTTGTCAGCGCGGCAATGTTCTCGACGGTCAGCCCCGCAATGCCACGATTGCTGATGGCAGCGATATCGTCGGTCGAGAAGGTGGCGATTGCCGAATCGCTGAAGGCTGCGATCTGCGACGAGGTCAGGGCCTTTACCTGGACCGAGGAGAGCGCTTCCGCTTGATCTTCGGAAAGTGCTGCAATCTGCACCGTCGAAAGCTTGGCAACGGTCGCGGTTCCGAGTGCTGCAATCTGCTGCGTGGAAAATTCGGCTATGGTGCCCGTGCTGATGGCGGTGATCTGCGTTGCGCTGAGCGCTGCGATCTGCGCTGTCGCCATGGCAGTGAACTGATCGACCGAGAGCGCTGCCACCTGCGTTGCCGAAAGCTTCGCAACCGTCCCCACGGTCAGGGCGGCGATCTGCTGTTCGGACAGGGCTGAGATCACGTCGGTTGTCAGACCGGAGACCGCCTTGCTGCTGATCGATGCAATGTCCGCCGTCGAAAACGTTTCGATCGCTTCTGCGCTCAGAACCGCGAGCTGGATCGAGGTCAGCGCTTTTACCTGGACCGAGGATAGCGCTTCGGCCTGGTCGATGGACAGAGCAGCAATCTGATCGGTGTTGAGACCGACGATCGCCCTCGTGTTGAGCGCCGCAACCTGATCCGTCGATAGCGCCGCGATATCGTTGCTGGTCAATGCGCCCATTTGCGACCCGCCGAGAGCGGCGATCTGGATTGTCTTCAGCGCGGCAAGTTGATCGGCGGAAAAGGCATCGATCTGGCTCGTGGCCAGATTGGAAATCGCCGCTGTGTTGAGCGCTGCGACCTGTTCTTCCGACAGTGCGGCGATCAGCGTCGATGTTAGGCCGCGCACACCTTTCGCGCTGATCGCAGCCATGTCGGCGGTCGAAAATGTTGCGATCTCGTCCGGTGTAAGGGCCGCGATTTGTTCCGAGGTGAGGGCACCGACCTGGACGGAGGTCAGAGCCTCGGCCTGATCGTCCGAAAGGCTGCTGATCTGTGCGGTCGACAGTGAGGAAACCTGTCTCGTGCTCAGGCTGGCGATTTCGTTCCCGTTGAGAATGGACAACTGGTCCAGCGTCAGGCCGATGATCGCATTTTGCGAAATGGCATTGAGCTGCACCGTGTTCATCACGTCGACGTCTTCGACATCAAGGGCCGCAATCTGCGAGGACGACATCGCAGCGATCTGCTTGGTCGAAAGCGATGCGACATCTTCCGTGGTCCACGCAGCAACGCTTGCCGTTGAGAGGGACCTGACCTGAGAGGCACTCAGGGAGGAAATGGTCGAGGTCATACGCTATGATCCTTGATGCGGCACTTGATTTTAAAAATGGATTTTGAGCGTTTGATACTGCCGAAAACCCGGACGCTCTCGATCGAGAACAGCCGGGTCAGGACAGTTCAGCCCTTGTTTTGTTTCCAGAAACGGTCGTCGTAGGGAATCGGCGCATATTCGTTCTGATATGCCAGCTTGGATGTGTAGCGCTTCCGGTAGGCATCGGCAGTTTCGAACTCGATCCCCTCGAGAACGAGCTCCGCGCCGACTTCGTAATAGATGTCGAGATTGCGAAGATCAGGCACCGGCGTCTCGCCACGCTCGGCCTCGCCCTGCATCTGCCAGTAGAGTTCTTCCAGCCGACGCGCGAGGCCGGGCATGTCCCGAAGCGCGCTCGTATCGCGCTTGTCCCAGAGCGACGTTCTGATCGCGCGCAGGCTCTCGCGGTCATGCGCAAAGCCGATGGCGCGCGCGACATACTCCTCCGGTGTGGCGCAGATCATCTCCGGAATGCCGGCGGCGGCAACAATGCTGCCGCAGAACCGCGAGGCAAAGCCGTTGCCGGACACAGTGAGGATCGGAAGACCCATGGTGATGGCGTCCGATGCCGTCGAATGCGCGCCGTAGGGGAATGTATCGAGGAAGAGATCGGCACAGGCGATGCGGGCAAGGTGATTGGCGTTCGGCGCTTTCGGCGCGAAGATCAGCCGTTCTGCCGCGATGCCTTGCTTTTCTGCCAACTGGCGCAGCCGCACATTGGCATCCTCGTCACCCGCGAGCAGCCAGAGGACGCTGCCGGGCGTTGCCGACAGGATCTTCATCCAGCGATTGAAGCAGTTCGACGTGATCTTCTGCATGCCATTGAAGCAGGCATAGACGAAGGCGCCGTCCGGCAGTCCGGCATCGATGCGGCTCGGCGTCGGGGCGATTACGCGCTTGCGGTCGATCGGCTGGTTGCAGGCGATCCGCAGCACTTTCTCGGTGTAGAAGATCTCGTTTTCCGGCGGCACGATGTGACCGTCGGCAATCATGTACTGGTGGAACGGGCTGCCGATCGATCCCGGATAGCCGCAGAAATTGACGATGACCGGTGCCGGACGGTAGGCGAAGATTTTCGCACGGGCCATTTTCGTATAGCCGTTGACGTCGATCAGGATATCGATCTCGTCGGCGCGGATCGTCTTCGCTGCTTCCGCATCGCCAAGTGCCGCAATATCGCGCCACTGGTCGGCGACCGCCTTGATGCGGTCCTGCGTGGCATCGTTGGTGCGGGCCTCGCCGCAATAGTAGGCGTAGATCTCGACGTTGTCCTTGTCGTGCAACTCGAGCACTTCGCGCAATGCAAAACCGACGGCATGGTCGCGAAGGTCTGATGACAGGTAACCGATGCGCAGGCGCTGTCCGGTTCCGGTCTTTTTCTTGGCCGCCTTGCGCGGGAAGGCGCTGAGGTCGAACGGCCCGCCGATGAGCTGCTTGCTGTAGCGATAGGCCTTGGCCAGCTGGAACATCGGATCGTCGGAATAGCACGACAGCGTCAGCGGCGACATGGCGTCGAGAAGCTGGCGCGGCGTCACATGCGGCGATGTCGTGGTCAGAACCGGCCATTTGCACTGGCGCTGGCGAATCGAACTCCAGTGCTGGCCGGCCTCCGTCTTGTTTGGCTGCAGTTCGATCGCCTGCCACAGGATGGATTCCGCATCATCCAGCCGACCTGCGTTTTCGAGCACGCGGCCGGTATGCTGCATGGCCATCAGGCGGTTGTTGATGCGGTCAGGAATGACTTCGTCGGTCAGATCGATATAGGTACGCCATTTCTGGAGTGCCTGATTGATGAGGCCGGAATCTTCGAGCGTACGTCCCAGATTGATATGGGCCGGGCCGAAAAGCGGATCGAGCCTGTTGGCCGCCTGCAAGGCGAGAATGGCGCCGGCATTGTCGCCCTGCTGCCGCAGCGTCACGGAATAGTTGAAATAGGCGACATGCAAAAGCGGGTGGGTTTCGTTGAAGGCGGTCCACACCTTGTAGACTTCGACGGCGCGCGCCTGCTGGCCGCTGGAATTGAGCGCTTCGGCAACCTGAAACAGATCGCCAAGCGAGAGTTGCTGGTTCTGCGCCTTCTCCAGAATGTTGTCGAAGGGCGAAGCCTGAGCAGTTGCAGGTGCGATATTGGCGTTCATGACCATCCCGTTCCAAGGCAGCGGTGCTGACGATTGACGCACTCCACGCGTCTTATCCTCGTGATTATCGGGGTTAGCTTGCGTCGGGCTTGTTATTGCGGTCGCGAAGCAGGGTGAGGGCAATCCAGACTTGCAGTGGCGCGCGCGACGATGTCGCGTACTACGCGATAAGATTATCTAGGACCTTTGCTCCAGAGGACGGTCGTCTTATGCAGCATGTCCATGTATGTCACATCGCTCAATTCTCCGACGAAATAGCTGAAGAATAAACGTGGTTGATGCAGTAGCCGTTAGTATTGGAGAAAGCGCCTGAGTTTTTTCGCAGCAGCGCCTGATATCTGTTCTTCAACCTTAAGAGCTGCGATCTCTCGGTTCATACGGGTAACCGTATTTGTAGTGGATGCATTTTTAATCAAAATAAGCCGTGGCCAAGTGACTTTGGTAATTCATGAATTTCGAATCTATCATGCCTACCAACTGTTCTTGTTCGCAGCAGCGGAAAGCTCCAGGCATCGCTGGATTAACCCAACAATGTGTCGGACGGAGCGCCAACACTTTATGCCTGTGCCCTTGTTAAGCCTCATTTAAGAATTCTCGGCTAAATATTTTAGGGCGCGAAAACAGCGTTCAAGTTTTCGCACAAGTGAGCGTGGGAAATCCGAGCTATGTTCTGGCTCGAATTGCATGATGCCTTTCCGACGCCGAGGTTCACGTGAGCCATGTCCCCTTTTGTTTCGCTGTATTTGCGCAAGGTCGGATTGCCGCCAGGTGTGTGGGTGTCTGACGGCAGATAGGCGTGACCTCTCGTTAACGACATCAAGGACACGTCCATGACCACGATCATCTCTTCCCTATCCAATACGCAGATTTCCAAACTATCGACGACCACGATCGCGGGATTGACCTCGGAAGATGTCGATGCTTTGAGCAGTGCTCAAATCAAATCCCTCACCTCATCGCAGATTGCCGCCCTAACGACCGACGGCCTAGCTCGCTTCGATTCAGCGGATATGAGCGCCATTTCGGTAAAGTCACTTGCGGGCTTGAGCCTCGATCAGATCCAAATTCTCAGCTCTGCACAGCTCGATGGATTCTCCACCGCTCAGGTGGCAGGTCTGTACAGCAGCCAGGTTGCTGAGCTCTCAACTGCGCAAATCGGGTCTCTTGATAGCACGCAGATCGTCGCAATCAGCAAGAGTGCGATCGCTGGCCTGGATGTTGCCAAGCTCAGCACCGACAATGTCGCAGTTCTTAGCTCCACGCAGGTTGCAGCGCTTTCAGCGACGCAATTCGGCGGTTTGTCTTCCGATCAGGTGACGGCGCTGACCAGCACGCAAGTCGCCGGTCTGAGCTCCGCTCAGGTAGGGACCCTGGACTCTGCAGAAATAGCATTGTTCTCCACCGACGAAATTGCGGCCATCAGTATCAAGGCTCTCGGTGGCCTCTCCGCTGACGCAATCGCCGGCCTCACCACCGGCAGCACCGAAGCCCTGACCACGACACAGGTCGCAGGACTTTCTTCGACCCAGCTTGCCGCCCTGTCTTCGGGCCAGCTCGCGACCTTCTCGTCTGACGATATGGCTGCGATCAGCAAAAAGGCTCTTGCCGGGCTGGATGTTACCAAGCTCAGCACGGACAATATCGCAGCTCTCAGCTCGACTCAGATTGCTGCGCTGTCGGCCACGCAATTCGGCAGTCTGTCTTCCGATCAGTTGACGGTGCTGAGCACCACGCAGATCGCTGGTCTGAGCTCCGCCCAGGTAGGGACCTTGGACTCCACAGAAATTGCATTGTTCTCGACCGACGAAATTGCTGCCATCAGTGCCAAAGCTCTCGGTGGCCTCTCCGCTGACGCAATCGCCGGTCTCGGCACAGGCGGTGCGGAAGCCCTGACCACGACACAGGTTGCAGGACTTTCTTCGACCCAGCTTGCCGCCTTGTCCTCGAGCCAGCTCGCGACCTTCTCGTCCGACGATATGGCTGCGATCAGCAAGAAGGCAATCGGTGGCTTGGATCTTACTAAGCTCAGCACGGCAAATGTCGCGGCTCTGAGCTCGACGCAGGTTGCAGCTCTGTCAGCCACGCAGTTCGGCACTATGTCTTCCGATCAGGTGACAGCGCTGACCAGCACGCAGATCGCCGGTCTGAGCTCCGCTCAGGTAGGGACCTTGGACTCTGCAGAAATTGCATTGTTCTCCACCGACGAAATTGCTGCCATCAGCGCGAAGGCTCTTGCTGGCCTCGCCGCTGACGCAGTCGCCGGTCTCGGCACAGGCAGCGCGGAAGCCCTGACCACGACGCAGGTTGCAGGACTTTCTTCGACCCAGCTTGCCGCCCTGTCTTCGGGCCAGCTCGCGACCTTCTCGTCCGACGATATGGCTGCGATCAGCAAAAAGGCGATCGGTGGCTTGGATGTTACCAAGCTCAGCACGGACAATATTGCGGCTCTGAGCTCGACGCAGATTGCAGCACTGACATCCACCCAGTTCGGCGCTATGTCTTCCGATCAGGTGACAGCGCTGACCAGCACGCAGATCGCCGGTCTGAGCTCCGCTCAGATTGGAACTCTGGATTCGACTGAGATTGCACTGTTCTCGACTGACGAAATTGCTGCCATCAGCGCCAAGGCTCTTGCTGGCCTCTCCGCTGACGCAATCGCCGGTCTTGGCACAGGCGGCGCGGAAGCCCTCACCACGACACAGGTCGCAGGACTTTCGTCGACCCAGCTTGCCGCCTTGTCCTCGAGCCAGCTCGCGACCTTCTCGTCCGACGATATGGCTGCGATCAGCAAGAAGGCGATCGGTGGCTTGGATCTTACCAAGCTCAGCACGGCAAATGTCGCGGCTCTGAGCTCGACGCAGGTTGCAGCTCTGACAGCCACGCAGTTCAGCGCTATGTCTTCCGATCAGGTGACAGCGCTGACCAGCACGCAGATCGCTGGTCTGAGCTCCGCCCAGGTAGGAACTCTGGACTCGACAGAAATTGCGCTGTTCTCCACCGACGAAATTGCGGCCATCAGCGCCAAGGCTCTTGCCGGCCTTTCCTCTGACGCAATCGCCGGTCTCACGACAGCCAATGCGGAAGCTCTGACCTCGACACAGGTTGCGGGACTTTCGTCGACCCAGCTTGCCGCCTTGTCCTCGGGCCAGCTCGCGACCTTCTCGACCACCGATATTGCTGCGATCAGCAAAAAGGCGATCGGTGGCTTGGATGTTACCAAGCTGAGCACGGACAATATTGCGGCTCTGAGCTCGACACAGGTTGCAGCACTGACATCCACCCAGTTCAGCGCTATGTCTTCCGATCAGGTGACAGCGCTGACCAGCACGCAGATCGCTGGTCTGAGCTCCGCCCAGGTAGGTACGCTGGACGCCACAGAGCTCGGATTGTTCTCCACCGACGAGATCTCTGCTATTGGCCTGAAGGCGGTCGCCGGCTTCTCCACGGACGCACTCGCCGGTCTCGACAGCACCCACATGGCTGCATTGTCGTCATCGCAGCTTCAGGCACTGAACACTGCACAGGTTGAGGCCGTTATTGCAGCGTACAAAACCTACTGATTGCGACTAACGGGGAGACCACAGACTCTCTGGTCTTCCCGGCACTCTCTAAACGAAGTTGGGGCGCGGTTTATAACCGCGCCCCAACTGTTAGACACATGGTTGTCTCTGACGATCTCTCTACGGATTAACGAAAAACGCTCCGAGCGCGCCTTTCCCCTGCAGGGCGTTGATATAGGCGTCCCCCGTGTCCAGGGCCTCGCGGATCGTCACGTCCATGTCGAGGTAGCGATAGGTGCCGAGCCTGCCGACGAATGTCACGTTCTGCTGCGTCCGGGCCAGCTCGACATAGCGCTCGAGCAAGGCCTTTTCGTCGGCCATGCGGATCGGATAGTAGGGGATGTCGCTTGGTCCGCAGGCGCGCGAATATTCCCGGTAGCAGATGCTCTTCTCATGGGTTTCCCAAGGCGAGAAATGCTTGTGCTCGGTAATCCGGGTATAGGGCATGTCGAGATCGCCGTAGTTCATCACCGCGCAGCCCTGATAGTCGCCGTCGTGGCTGAAGCGGTCGAAATCCAGCGTCCGGTAGCCCAGCCGGCCAAGCTCGAAATCGAAGTAGCCGTCGAGCGGTCCCGAATAGAAAACATGGTCGAAGGATGCGGCATCCGGACGGGTGAAACGGGTCCCGAGCCTGACGTCAATGCGCTCATGGTTGAGGATGCGTTCGACCATCTCCGTGTAACCGTTCTCCGGCATGCCCTGAAAGCGATGGAAGAAATAGTTGTCGTCATAATTGAAGCGAACGGGCAGGCGCTTGAGAATGCTGGCCGGCAGTTGGCTCGGCTCGCAGCCCCATTGCTTGACCGTGTAGCCCTTCAGGAACGCCTCATAGAGATCACGACCGACGAATTTCAGGGCCTGCTCCTCGAACGTCTTCGGCTCGCCGATCGTTTTATCTGCAAGCGAAGCGATAAACTGTCTTGCCTCCTCCGGCCGCAGCGTCTTGCCAAAGAACTGGTTGATCGTGTGCAGGTTGATCGGCAGCAGGAACACCCGCCCGCCGCTGGTCGTCTTCACGCGGTTGACATAGGGCATGAAGGTCTGGAAGCGGTTCACATAGTCCCAGACCGGCTCATCGTCGGTATGAAAGATGTGCGGTCCGTAGACATGCACCATCACGCCCGTATCGCTGTCACGCTCGGTAAAACAGTTGCCGGCGATGTGGGCGCGCTCGTCGAGAACGACAGCGGAATGACCGGCCTCCGCAAGTTTCCTGGCGATGACGGCGCCCGACAATCCGGCTCCGACCAGCAATATGCGCTTATTCGACATCGATCTCTCCCAGTGGCATTCAGCATGTCGGCCCACGAAAGCGCGACATCTCCCCATACTCGTCCAGCGCGGCGAGCGCGAAAGCCTTAACCGATTCGCGGCGCTGCGAGCATAGTTTCCATCGTGTCCCGGCTATGCTTGACCGCATCCGAGATGGCGAAGGATAACAAAATGCCCGCACGAGGCGGGCATTTCGGTGTTGGATGCGTCCGGCAGCGGAGGCAATCAGGCCGCTTCGCTTGCCGGTGCTTCTTTTTCCTTGAGTTCGATCTGGCCGGAATTGGCAAGCCGGATCGCTTCCTGCGAGATCGCGCGGCGGGCAAGCGCCACTTCGCGCGGGTTGATCGTACCGCCGGCGGCAAGATCCGATTCGACCATGCGGCGCTGGCGTGGGCTGAGGCAGACGAGCACGGATTCGCGCATCGGTGCCGACGAACCTTTCAGCGCCATCGTCAGGATGTCGCCCGCGATATCGTTGAGCAGGATGACACGGCTGCGCTGCGGCATGACCATGAGATCTTCGAACAGGAAGATCTTCGGGCGAACCTTCTGGGCTGCTTCCTGGCTGACCTGTTCCAGTGATTCGAGCAGGGAATCGACCTGCGGCTTTTCGAGCTGGTTCATCAGGTCTGCAACCTTGACCGGGCCGGTCGAGTTCCGCTCGGCATCGATTTCGTTGACGAGATCGGCGATCCGCTTTTCGATGATCTGCACCGCCTGCGGATTGACGTTCTTCAGGTTCACCGCACGCTTCATGATGTCGGCACGCAGGCTTTCCGGCAGTTCGACCAGGATCTTCGCACCAAAGGCGGAAGGCAGCATCGAAAGGATGTAGGCGATCGTCTGCGGATGTTCGCGGCCGAGATACTTGCAGATGAACACCGGATCGGCGTCCTGAAGACGGTCCCAGAGACTGTCCTCGTAGGTCTGGAACGCGGTGCGTCTGCCGAGCAGGCCGTCGACCTCTTCCGGCGTCAGGCCTTCGTCGAGAATCTTTTCCATCGCCATGGCGTTGTCCATCAAACCTGTTCCCTCGGTGAACAGGTCTTCGAACTCGTTGACGAGAGTGGTCAGTTCGTCTGGCGGAATGGCGCGCAGGCTCTGCGCAGAAGCAATGATTGTCTGCAGTTCGGCTTGGGTAAAATACTTCAGCAGCTTACCTGCAACGCCCGTTCCCATTGCGAGCAGAACCGCAGCCGCTTTCTCTGCCTGAGAAAGCGGCTGGCCGGGCAGGTTGTCACTAAAGGTATCGAAGTCCATCATGGGCTTGTCCTAAAACGCTAAATTCATTTTAGCTCTTGGGAGCTCCTGACAATTCAGTGAGCTTTACGCCGAAGCGTGTATCGTCGTCTTCGAGAAGCGTGATTTCGCCGCGGGCGATCAGGCGACCGTTCACGGTGATATCGACCGGCTCGCCGATTTTCTTGTCGAGCGTGATCGTCGTGCCTTCCTTGAGGCTCATCAGACCCTTGACCGGCATGCGGCTTGAACCGAGCACGATCTGGACATCGATCGGAATGTCCAAGATGAGGTCATGATTGGCCTCGAGGCTTTCGCCGTGCGTGTCGGATCCGAAGCTCGGCATCGCACTTGCGCCACCACCAAAGCTGCTGGCTCCGAAGTCGGACTTGCCAAGGTCGCCACCACCAAAGTCGCTGCCGCCGAAATCGGTCGAGCCAAAGTCGCTCGTTCCGAAATCCGTCGAACCGAAGCTGTCGCTGCCGAAATCGGAGGCCGGTGACGCGAACGGATCGGCCGACAGCAGCGTGCCGTCCTCGTCCGCCTTCAATGCGCCACGCAGGTCGTCGATCGCGTGTTCCAGATCCAGGCTGCTCGAGGCGATCGGATCTTCGGTCAGTTCGTTTTTGACGGTCGTTTTTCTAGCCATGATCTATTATCCACATCGAAACTTGTCTGAAGCTGCCGGGCGCGGAAGCGCCACGTCAATTATCGAGAATTTTTTTGAGTATATTGCCGTCTGGAGAGACGTTGGATTTTATCTTTACGGAATAGCTGTCGCCGGACCGGCCGAACTCGCAGCGGTAGATCAGTTTCCCGTTCGCATCCATATCGACCCCAATGTCGCCGATGTCTTCGAACGGTATGGTATCACCAGGCTTCAATCTGGCAATTGAGCCAAGCTTGAGCGGCGTGAGCTTGATGCGCGCGCAAAGATCGATCTGCGAGCGCAGCACGTGATCGGCAACGGCCTCGGCCGGCCCCGGAAGACTGTTTGCCAGTTGTCCGGAAGGACGGGTGATCGTCGTCTTCAGCAACACGCTTTGCGGAATGACGATCACGACCTCACCCGTCAGCGATCCAAGCTTGACCTGAAGCCGGACCGCGGCTGCGAAACAGTCGGGGATCTCCAGCGACTGCCGGGCGTAGTCGGTGATCGGATAGCATGGCGACAGCACCGGCTCGAACTCTCCCTTGGGGCCGAGGCCGAGGCGAAGCACGCCCGCGATCCGCGAAACGAGCAGCGATGCGATATCGCCCTCGATAGACGTCAACGTGCGCGTGTCATCAGAAGGCTGGTCAGTATCGCCGAGCAGCTGTGCGATCATGGCGATCGGCAGGCTGTTCCGGGTGGCGATCACGAAATGGGTACACCAGTTGCGCTGACTGGCGCTGACAAGCGTGTAACCCGAGCCAAGCCCCGCGATGACCTGAGAGCGCAGACCGGAGACGTGGCCGGCATACTCGACGCCGATGTCGAGCTGCATTTCCTCTTGGACGACATCGCCGAGAAGCTGGCATTGCAGGGCCGCAACATCGCTGCAGCAATGGGCAATCGTCTTCACGTCACCCAGGCTGCCTGTCAGCCGCGCAAGGACGATCGGGTCGATCGGCTTAGTGACTTCGCTCGACGGATTGTTCATCGTTAGGCCGCCTTGCTCTCACCACCGGGGTTCATCATCTCCTGCTCGACGGCGTCGATCGAAGGACGATCGCCGTTGCCGATGGTCTTGCGACCGTATTCGAGAGCGACCTGCGGTACGGAGCCGTTCATGTAGGCGATGAGCGTCTGCTTGACGATCGTGTAGAGGCGATGCTGCTTTGTGCGGACGACCTTGATCTGCGAGGTCAGCGGATTGCAAACGCAGTAGGAGAGAATGATACCGAGCATGGTGCCGACCAGTGCGGCGCCGATCAGTCCGCCCAGGACCTCAGGCGACTCGTTGATCTTGCCCATGGCCTTGATGACACCGAGAACGGCGGCGACGATACCGATGGCCGGGAACGAGTCACCCATTGCGGTAATCGCATGATAGGGCTTGAGCTTGTCGGACAGCATCGTCTCCAGCTCTTCGTCCATCAGCGCTTCGATCTCGTGGCTGCGGGCGTTGCCGATGATGATCAGGCGAACATAGTCGCAGATGAACACGGTCAGCTGCTTGTTTTTCAGAACCGTCGGAGCCGTCTGGAAGATCGACGATTCCTGCGGATTGTCGATATGCGCTTCGATCTCGTTGCGCGGCTTGGTTCTGAGGTCGCGCATCAGTGCGTAGAGAACGCCGAGGATGTCGAGATATTCGCGCTCCTTGGGAACCGCGAACTTGAAGGCTTCACCCAGTGCCTTGCCGCTGTCTTTCACGACCTTGATCGGGTTGGCCATGATAAAGCCGCCCAGGCCTGCGCCGCCGATGATCACCAGCTCGAAAGGCTGGAACAGAACATTGAGATGGCCGCCCATGGCCATGAAGCCACCAAGCACGCAGCCAATAGTGATTATGAAACCCACAATGATCATCATTTTGATGTGTATCCGCCGTCATTAATGCAGCGGAACATCTAGGCGGGTAGCCTTGCGTGAAGCTGGCTATCGCGGCCTCTCCGCCGTTTCGCACTTTCGATCAGCTTCACACAAGCAACCCCTGTTTGAATGCGCACGAAGGCCGGTTCAGGCCGCTCGGCGATTCCTCGATGGTAGGAGCCGCTTCATCTCAGGAGATCCATCGATGCAATCTGGTATTTATGTTGGCCTGTCGGCCCAAATGGCGCTTGAGCGGCGGTTGACGACCGTCGCGGACAACATGGCCAACATGAACACCGTCGGCTTCCGGGCGACCGAAGTAAAGTTCGACCAGATGCTCGCCAAGATCGATAACAACATCTCCGCGTCGGTTTCCTTCGTGTCGCAGGGCAACGACTACCTCTCCACGAGATCGGGAGAACTGCAGCAGACCGGCAACCCTCTCGACTTTGCGGTCAAGGGTGACGCATGGATGGCGATCGATACGCCGGCGGGCCAGGTCTTGACCCGTGACGGACGCTTCACCATGGCAGACACGGGCGAACTCCAGTCGATCCGGGGCTATCCGGTTCTCGATGCCGGCGGTGGCGCCATCCAGCTCGACCGCAACGGCGGCCCGCCCTCGGTCGGCACCGATGGTCGCATCATGCAGGACGGCAGGATTGTCGCTTCGCTCGGCCTCTTCCAGGCCGATCTTTCCAAGGGCTATCTGCGCTATGAAAACAGCGGCGTCCTGCCGTCGTCACCGGCACAGCCGGTCGTCGACAACAGCGACGTCGGCGTCATGCAGGGCTTTATCGAGCAGTCGAACGTCAACGGCATCGGCCAGATGACCGAGCTGATTTCGATCAGCCGCAATTTTGAAAGCATTTCCTCGCTTCTCAGCTCCACAGACAGCAGCTTCACCGAGGCCATCAAGACCTTGGGCGGTAGCCAGTAAGCCGGAAAACGATCCCTCATGACCGCAAGTCAGACAGTTCACGGCCCGGCAAACAAGCTCGATCTCTTGGCAGCCCTTGTTGGGCGCCACACCGGGCCGGCCTTTGCGTTTGCACCGGGCGGCGTGGTCACCGCAATTTCCGCGACCTATTACACCGTCAGCGGCCTTTCGAAACATGTCAGGCTGGGCGACTTCGTCGAGCATTGCAGCAGTGTTGGTACGCATCTCGGCCAGGTGATCAAGGTCGAGTCCGACCAGGTTCATATCTGCCCGATCGAACCGGGCGAGCCGATCGGCATCCGTGACAGTGTTCTGCGCATCGGTGAGTTCAAGGTATCCCCGCATGACAGCTGGTGTGGTCGCGCCATCGATGCGCTGTGCCGGCCGATCGACGACCGCGGCCCGCTCGTGCAGGGCGACGTGGCGCGGTCGATCATGAGTACCGCGCCGCCATCCATGTCCCGCCGCCGTGTCGAGGAAGGTTTCCGTACCGGCGTCAAGGCGATCGATATCTTCACGCCGCTCTGCTTCGGCCAGCGCCTTGGCATTTTCGCAGGCTCGGGCGTCGGCAAGTCGACGCTCCTGTCCATGATGGCCGGCGCCGATGCGTTCGACCGCGTTGTGATTGCCCTCGTCGGGGAACGCGGCCGCGAGGTGCGCGAATTCATCGAAGACACGATGGGCGAGAACATGAAGAAATCGATCGCCGTGGTGGCCACGAGCGATGAAAGCCCGATGCTGCGCAAAATGGCGCCGCTGATCGCCATGACCATTGCCGAGCACTTTCGCGACAAGGGCGAAAACGTGCTGTTCATCGCAGACAGCGTGACGCGCTTTGCGCATGCGGTGCGTGAAGTCGCGATCGCCGGCGGCGAGTTGCCGATTTCGCGCGGCTATCCGGCTTCGGTGTTTACCGAACTGCCCAAACTGCTGGAACGGGCAGGGCCGGGCCTCGAAGACAGCGGCACGATCACCGCCATCATTTCCGTCCTCGTCGACGGCGATAACCACAACGATCCGGTCTCCGACTCCGCCCGCGGCATTCTCGACGGGCACATTGTGCTGGAGCGCGGTCTCGCCGACGAAGGTCGCTACCCGCCGATCAATCCCCTGTCGTCGATCTCGCGTCTCGCCCGAAAGGCCTGGACGCCCGACCAGGAGAAACTGGTCATGCGGTTGAAAACACTGATGCATCGCTTCGAGGAAACCCGCGATCTGCGCCTGATCGGCGGCTACCGGCAAGGGACCGATGCCGATCTCGACATGGCGGTGAGGCAGGTGCCCGCGATCTATGAAGTGCTGAAGCAGACGCCCGGCGACAAGCGCGTTGCCGACGCCTACGCGGAGCTGGCCATCGCGCTGCGCAATGTCGCGGCCCAAGGCCAGATGCCGGCTCTCAAGAGGGGTTGATGAGGATTGGGGATGAAATTCACGCAACGGCAGAAACTGGCAAAACGCTTCAAGAAGAAGTCGGACGAAAAGACCACGGCGGCAGACATCACGCTGAAGGGCGGCACGTTGTTGCTCGCCGTCGCCGCCGCCATGTTCCCGTGGTACGTCTTCCTCAACGAAGATAAGTTCGGCGTCAACGTTTCGGGTTGGGAGCAACTGCGCGACCTGCGCAGCTTCCGTCAGCGCGACGTGGTCGAAGTGCCGCCGATGTCGGTGGCCCGCAAACCGCCCGAGGACCCGGCCGACCTGCTTGTAACGGCAACAGTTCCCAAGGCGGGCGCGGCCGATGCGAAGGGCGAGGACACGGGCACTCAGCAGCCGTTCCCGGGACGCTCCAGCTTCCGTCTTCTTCACGTCGCCAACGGACGCGCGATGATTGAGGACGATCGGGGAATGTACATTGTTCAGACGGGTTCGGTCCTGCCGGACAACAGCCGTCTGGCCGCGCTTACCCAGAAGAACGGCAAATGGGTGATCGTCACCTCCACCGGAGAAATGTACGAGAGCGCCCAGTAAGCAACTGGCAGCACAGCAAAAAGCTTCGGCACGTCCGTACGCTGCCCATCAACGCTGTATCCAGCTTTGATGGGATCAGTTCACCGGCGTCCGAGGCTTTTTATTGCGATAATTTCAGAGCCGTGGCGCTGAAGAGGGCCGCCCTACCTAAAGAGGGTCGCGAGGCTCTGCAGATGGGTATTGGCCATGCCGAGGATCTGGGACGAAAGCTCCTGCTGGGCCTGATAGGCGCTGACCTTGGTCGACTCCGCCTCCATGTCCGCATCGATGAGGTGCGAGATGCTCTTGTCAAACACGTCCGCCAGGCTCGAAACGAAGCTCGACTGGGTATCGATCCGGTTCGACATCGTCCCAAGCGTTGAACCGAGCGTCGTCAGCTTCTGCTGAATGTAGTTCATGACGTTGATCATGTCGTCGATGTCTTCGGACGTCGTCTCGTCGGTCAGTTCGATCGGCGAACCATCCGTGGCGATCTCCGACCCTGCGTCCAACAGATAATACTGTTTGCCCGAGCCGCTTCCGTTCGAGGCAAGAGTGCTTGGATCGATCGAGCTCGTAAGAAGCCCGCGATTGGCATCGCCGGTATCGATCAGCGTGGAATTGCTTGCATCGAATGTCGCGTAGGACAGCGATACTGAACCCGACACACTGCGCTGGAAATAGGCCGGAACGGTCTTCGCGCCAGCGTCGGCCTCCGACGAGTTGTAAAGCCAGTTGTCACTCCCGAACGATGCGGATTTGATCAGTGACGAGAGGCTGGCCTTGAGATCGCTGATTGTGGCGTTGACGGCGCTCTGGTCGACACCGTCTTCCTTGGCGGTGGTCAGGTTGGCCACGATCTGGTCGGCAATATCGATCGACGATTCGACCGCGGAATAGGCGGCATCGACCTTTGCGGCGCCAAGACCGAGCGCATCGTTCACGCTGCTCAGAATTTTCGTGTCCGACGTCATCGAATTTGCGACCGACCAGTAGCTCGCATTATCCGCCGGGGAATTGATCTTGTAGCCGCTGGAGGTACGCTTCTGTGCCTCTTCCAGCGAATCACTGGTAAACAGCAGAGTCTGCAAAGCACTCTGGATATAGCTGACGGAGATAGCGTCGGACATCAGGCATGATCCTTGAAAAATAAGGGATTTTGCCAAAACATCTGGCTGCGATCGAATGGCTTCATGCCCGCCTGGTCGAAGACGCAGGCCCATCGCTTTTGCAGCAATTTGTAAGCTTATGTTTAACAGAAAGTTAATTAGGCCTCAACGGTCGACCCGCAAAACCTCGTGCAACGGGTCCGCACCCTCGCAGCATTCATCTTTGTTGCCGGGCTCGCCGCGGGTCTGCGGGCATCAGCACAAGTCCCACGCAAGTTTCTAATCTTACTCCTTTGTCGAGAAGACGGAGAAGACGTGATGCAACAGATCCAATTGTTTGAGCTTGCCTCCAGGCAGGCGGAGTGGCTGTCGATCCGGCAACAAGTCGTCAGCACCAACATCGCCAACGCGAATACACCGCAATACCGGGCACAGGACGTGACGCCGTTCCAATCGGTACTCGACGCCTCGAACATCCCGATGGCGCGCACCAATTCGGCCCATTTCGCCAGCGTCGGCCTTGGCTCGGACAATGTCGACGTCAGGGACGAAGATCTCAACAACGAGATCGGCAATCAGGAGTCGGGCAACACGGTTGCTGTTGCCAGCGAACTCTCCAAGAGCGGGGAGATCAAGCGCCAGTACGAGCTGAATACGCAGCTGGTGAAGGCGTTCCACAACATGATGTTGACCGCAGTCGGCAAGTGAGCCCAATGGATCCTTTATCAGCAGCCCTCAAGATTTCTGGCAGCGGCATGGAAGCGGAAGCGACCAGGCTCCGCATCGTGTCGGAAAACATCGCCAACGCCCGCACCACCGGCGATACGCCGGGTGCCGATCCCTATCGCCGCAAGACGGTGACGTTCGGCGCCGAACTCGACCGGGCAACAGGGGTCAGGACCGTCGGCGTCCAGAAGATCGGTGTCGACAAGGGTGACTTCGTTGAAGAACTCGACCCCAGCAATCCGGCAGCGGACGCAAACGGCGTCGTCAAGATGCCGAACGTCAACATGCTGATCGAAATGGCAGACCTGCGTGAAGCAAACCGCAGCTACGAGGCAAATCTCCAGAGCATTCGCCAGTCCCGCGATCTGATCTCGGCGACCATCGATCTCTTGAAAGGTTAAAGATGATCAATCCCATTGAGGGCCTCGGCCTGTTCACGAAGCAGACCGACGGCGTCTCCGGCGACAATACGGCAGCAAATGTTCTCGGCACCGCGGTCAACGCGGCAACGACGGCCGTTGCAGGACCGGGCTTCGGTGATGTCCTGGGCAGCATGGCAACAGACGCGATCAACGCCGTCAAGGGCGGTGAAACTGCATCGTTTGCCGGCATCCAGGGCAAGGCGAACACGCGTGAAGTGGTCGATGCCGTTCTCCAGGCCGAACAGGCGCTGAAGACGGCAACGGCGTTCCGCGACAAGATCGTGTCCGCCTACCTCGACATCACCAAGATGCAGATCTAGAGACTGGAGCAGAGACCATGAGAGCACTAGCAATTGCCGCCACCGGCATGGATGCGCAGCAGACCAATCTCGAAGTCATCGCAAACAACATCGCCAACATCAACACGACCGGCTTCAAGCGGTCGCGTGCCGAGTTTACCGACCTTCTCTATCAGACCGAGCGCGCTTCGGGCGTCGCCAACCGCGCCGATCAGTCCGCTGTGCCGGAAGGTGCCAATATCGGTCTCGGTGTTCAGACTCAGTCCGTCCGCAAGCTCCACATCCAGGGCGAAATCACCCAGACGAGCAACGATCTCGACATGGCGATCGTCGGGCGTGGTTGGTTCATGGTCGAAGGCACCAACGGTGAGACCCTATACACCCGCGCCGGGTCCTTCAACAAGGATGCCAACGGAAGACTGGTGACTGCCGACGGTTACGGTGTCATCCCGCAAATCACCATTCCGACTGACGCGACGTCGGTCAGCGTCAGCGAAGACGGGATCGTCAATGCGACGATCGGGACATCGACGACCCCGACGGAACTCGGCCAGATCACTCTGACCAACTTCGTCAACGATGCCGGTCTGAAGCCTTTGGGCGACAACCTGTTTTCTGAAACGGCGGCATCCGGGCAGCCGGTCGTCGCCAACCCGCAGGAGACTGGCTTCGGCTACCTCAAGCAGGGCTATCTCGAGAACTCCAACGTCGATTCAGTCAAGGAGATCACCGATCTGATCTCCGCTCAGCGTGCGTATGAAATGAACTCGAAGGTGATCACCACCGCCGACGAGATGGCGCAGATCGTCAGCCAGAACCTCAAGTAGCGGAAGATAGAAGGCGGACCGAGCATGATGCTTTGGCAAGAGAACGTCCGGAAAACCGGTCGGGCAAGCAGCTGGAAAACCGGAATGAAGACCTGGCTGGCCGGGGCGCTTTTGAGCGCGCTCATCCTGCCGGGGGCGGCATTCGCGGAGCCGCGCAATGCCGTCGTGCCCAGCACCACGATCTATCCGGGCGATACGATCGGCGAAGCGTTCGTCAGCGAGGTAGCCGTCACCAATCCGAATATCGCGCCGGGCTATGCCAGTTCGCTGGATCAGGTGGTCGGCAAGGTCACGCGCAAGACGCTGCTTGCCGGCCGCACCATTCCTTTGAACGTTCTCCGCGATCCTTTCACGGTCAAGCGCGGCACAAGTGTTAGGCTTACCTTCTCGTCGCAGCGCATGGTCATCGCCGCCCGCGGCGCGCCCATGGACGATGCGATGACAGGCGAGGTCATCAAGGTCAGGAACCTCGATACGGGCGTCATGGTCAACGGCACGGTGATGGCGGACGGCAGCGTCGAGGTGGTTCAGAAATGAGTATGGTCCGGAAACTGATGATTGCGGCGATCGCGGTCATCACGATGCTGCCCGTCACCGATGCCACGGCCACGTCGTCCCGCATCAAGGATATCGCTTCGCTGCAGTCCGGTCGCGAGAACCAGTTGATCGGCTATGGCCTGGTCGTGGGTCTGCAGGGAACCGGCGACAGCCTGCGTTCGTCTCCGTTCACCGATCAGTCGCTGCGCGCCATGCTGCAGAACCTCGGCATCTCGACGCAGGGCGGTCAGTCCAGCGCCAAGAACATCGCCGCAGTCATGGTCACCGCCAACCTTCCCTCGTTTGCAAGCCCCGGCAGCCGCATCGACGTCAATGTCAGCTCGCTCGGCGACGCCACCTCGTTGCGCGGCGGCACGCTGATCATGACATCGCTCACCGGCGCCGACGGACAGATCTATGCCGTCGCGCAAGGGTCGGTGATCGTCTCCGGCTTCAATGCACAGGGTGCGGCTGCGACACTGACCGAAGGCGTCACCACAGCCGGTCGTGTGCCGTCGGGAGCGATCATCGAGCGCGAGCTTCCGTCCAAGTTCAAGGATTCGGTCAATCTGGTGCTGCAGCTTCGCAACCCGGATTTCTCGACATCGGTTCGTATCGCCGATGTCGTCAACGCCTATGCCCGCCGCACCTTTGGCGATCCGATCGCCGAAGCGCGCGACAGCCAGGAAGTGGTTGTCCAGAAACCGCGCTCAGCCGACCTGACCCGCCTGATGGGCGACATCGAAAATCTCGTGGTCCAGACCGACGCCCCCGCACGCGTGGTGATCAACGAGCGCACCGGTACGATCGTCATCGGCGCCGATGTCCGGGTCGCCCGGGTTGCGGTCAGCTACGGAACGTTGACTGTTCAGGTCACCGAGACGCCGCAGGTCATCCAGCCCGAACCGTTCTCAAGGGGCGAAACGGCGGTGCAGCCGCAGACCGATATCATGGCCGAAAAAACCGGCGGACCGATTGCCGTCATCGACGGACCTGATCTGAAGACGCTGGTCGCCGGCCTGAACAATATCGGCGTCAAGCCGGACGGCATCATCTCGATCCTCCAGGCGATAAAGTCTGCCGGAGCCCTGCAAGCGGAGCTCGTTCTGCAATGACCAACACAGTTTCAAGCAGGTTCCCGGTTCTCGCCACTCGCAGCTCGGTCTATCTGATCGCCGCCGCTCTCTCGCTCTGCCTCCTACCGGGCGCCCGCGCGCAGCAGCAGCCGCAGCTTCTCGGCGCCGCACAGGAAGCCGGTGGCAGCCAGCAGGAAGTCCAGCAGTTCTGCGGCAACATCGTCGATTCGGCCCGCGACCAGCGTTATCTCCTGCAGAAGCAGGAACTGGAAAAGCTGCAGGGCGACATCAACACGCGCATCACCGAGCTCGAAAATCGGCGCGCCGAATATCAGGACTGGCTGAAGAAACGCAACGCGTTCCTGGCCAGTGCCAAGGCCAGTCTGGTCGAAATCTACAAGACGGCAAAGGCTGACGAAGTCGCGCCGCAGTTCGACCAGATGAACATCAACATTGCGGCCGCCATCATCATGCAGCTGCCACCGCGGCAATCGGGCCTGATCCTTGCCGAAATGGACGCCCAGAAGGCTGCCATGGTCGCAATGATCATGGCGAGCGCCGCAGACCCCAATACTTCCAAGGACCCGTCATGAAAAAGCAACTCACGGCTCTTCTTGCGATGACATCGCTGATCGCCGGATGTCAGAACGGGCAGATGACGACCATCAAGGAAATCGGCAATGCGCCGGCCATGAGCCCGATCGGCAGCGGCCTGCAATATGGCCAGACGCAGCAGATGTCGATGTATCCGAAGCAGCCGCGCCACATGGCGAGCGGCTTCTCGCTGTGGAGCGACAGCCAGGGCGCCCTGTTCAAGGATGCCCGCGCGCTGAACGTGGGCGACATCCTGACGGTCAATATCTCGATGAACGACAAGGCGAGCTTTGACAACGAGACGGATCGCAGCCGCAAGAATTCCAAGACCACCAACTGGCAGGCCGCCGCGGAAATCCTTGGCTGGAAGCCGGAGGCAGATTCGACGGCGGGCTTTGATTCCGACAGCCAGTCGAACGGCAAGGGCTCCATCAGCCGCGCCGAGAAGCTGACGCTTCTCGTGGCCGCGGTCGTCACCGGCGTTCTCGAAAACGGAAATCTCATCATCAGCGGCTCGCAGGAAGTGCGCGTCAACCATGAGATCCGCATCCTCAACGTTGCCGGCATCGTGCGCCCTCAGGACGTGAATGCCGAGAACACGATATCCTATGAGAAGATTGCCGAAGCACGCATCTCCTACGGCGGCCGCGGTCGCCTGATGGAAGTCCAGCAGCCGCCGGTCGGCCAGCAGATCAGCGACATCTTCTCGCCGATCTGACCGGGCGCAATTTGATGTCCCTCACTACTAGCGGAGTTTAGCCACCATGACCGACGCCAGCCTCACGGCGGATCAACCAGCGAAGAAAAAGTCTTCCCTGGTGATGACTGCGGCGGCCGTACTGGGACTGACGGTCGTCGGCGTGGGCGGAGGCTGGGTTGTCGGCAAGATGATCGTCCCGTCGCCGGTCGTGGAGGAGGCACCTGCCGCCGGTCATGGCGCAGCCGCGGCTCCTGCCGGGGGAGGGGAACACGGCGCCGCTGCCGGTGCGAGCCACGTCCGGCCGCTGGAACCGATCATTGCCAACCTCGCCTATCCTTCGGACAGCATGGTCCGCCTCGAGGTTTCGTTAATATTCGGTGAAAACATCGATGAAGCGGTGGCGGCTTCCATTCAGGAAGATATACTCGCCTATATGCGGACCTTGTCGCTGCAGCAAATTCAGGGGCCACGCGGCTTCGGTTATCTCCGAGATGACCTGAAGGAACGCGCCAAGCTGAGGTCTCAGGGCAAGGTTGCTGATCTGGTGTTCAGGACTTTCATCATCGAATGATTCGTTTTCTAGCCGTTCTTGCTCTCTTCGCTGCGTTACCCGACGCGGCGAATGCGCAACAGTCTGCCCTGGACATGCTGAACCTGCCGGTCGACGGCTCGGTTTCCGCCTGGATCATCCGCACCTTCGGCCTGCTGACGGTTCTATCCATCGCGCCCGGCATCCTGATCATGGTGACGAGCTTCCCGCGCTTCATCATCGCCTTCTCGATCTTGCGGTCCGGCATGGGCCTGTCGACCACACCGTCCAACATGATCCTGACCAGCATGGCGTTGTTCATGACCTTCTACGTCATGGCGCCGACGATGGACCGTGCCTGGCAGGATGGCGCACAGCCGCTTTTGCAGAACCAGATCAACGAGGCCGAAGCGATACAGCGGATCGCCCAGCCGTTTCGCGAATTCATGATCGCCAATGTCCGCGACAAGGATGTGGCGCTGTTCGTCGACATCGCCCGGGAACGCGGCCAGACGGTCACGCTCGGCGCGCAGACGGATTACCGCGTGCTGATCCCGGCATTCATGCTGTCGGAAATCCGCCGCGGCTTCGAAATCGGCTTTCTCATCGTCCTGCCATTCCTCGTCATCGACATGATCGTTGCCAGCATCACGATGGCGATGGGCATGATGATGCTGCCGCCAACCTCGATCTCGCTGCCGTTCAAGATCCTTTTCTTCGTCCTTATCGACGGCTGGAACCTTCTCGTCGGCTCGCTGGTGAGATCGTTCTCGTAAGGCACGGCGCCTTCTCCAAGGCGAAGTTTTATTCCCGGACAACGAGACGAAAAAAGGCCGCGCATTGAGCGCGGCCTTTCTTTCGTATGTTGAACCAAACGCGTCTTACTGGAAGAGCGTGAGGATGTTTTCCGAGCTGGAATTCGCGATCGACAGCGACTGGACAGCGAGCTGCTGCTGCGTCTGCAGGGCAGACAGCTTGGCAGACTCTTCTTCCATGTCGGCGTCTACGAGACGGCTGATGCCCTCATCGATGGCGTCCGAAAGCTGGTTGGAATAGTCTGTCTGGAGATCGATACGTGTAGTCAGAGCACCGAGAGCGGCGCCGCCGATGGTCATGCTCGCAAGAGCAGTTTCCACAGTGTCGAGCATCGCTGCGATGTCGGTTTCGTCAGTGATCGTGGCGAGATCGATGTCCATGGTGTCGTTGAGGACGCCGCCGGTGCCGACGCCGCCGGACACGTCATCGAACAGAGCATAGGTCGGGATGTCGTAGGAGGCGGACGTGACCTTGACTGTACCGTCATCGCTGCGGATGAAGCCGTCTACGACCGTACCGCCGTCTGTCTGGTCGCCAGTGACCATCCAGTTCTCGCCGCTGAAGGAAGCGCCCTGCGCGATCGACGACAGCTGTTCCTGCAGCTTGTCGATTTCGAGCTGGATCTGTTCCTTGTCGGTCGAGGTTTCCGTTGCCGTAACCAGCTTGGCCTTGATCTCGTTAACGACGTCGATGGCGCTTTCCATCGCGGCATAGGCCGTGTCGACCTTCGCAGCGCCAACGCCAAGCGCGTCGGTAGCGGAGTTGAGGGCCTTCTGGTCGGAATTCATTGTGGTGGAGATCGACCAGTAAGCAACGTTGTCCGATGCTTTGCTGACCTTGTAGCCGGAAGAAACGCGGTCCTGAGTGTCTTCCAGGCCCTTGTTGATGTTGCTGAGCGTCTGAAGTGCAGAATTCGCTGCAGTGTTGGTAAGGATACTCGTCATGTTACTAAACCCCTAGGCAAAACAAAAAGGAGGGGACATTCCGGAAGCACCGGAAAGCGGCCTGAGTGCATCATGCCAGTCGGAAAATACTCACTCATTCCGGCCCGCCGCTTAGATGAGCTTAGATAACAGCATTAACGTTAATGAAGTCCGAAGGCTGACGATCTTTGACGAGAAAAAATATCTTTCTTTACCATGACCCGATCGAAGGGACGAAAAAAGCCCCGGGGATGACCCGGGGCTTTCCTTGAATAAACCAGAAGGTGAAGGCTGGTCTTCTTACTGGAACAGCGAGAGCACGTTCTGCGAAGAGGAGTTCGCAATCGACAGCGACTGGATGGCGAGCTGCTGCTGGGTCTGGAGGGCAGACAGCTTGGCAGATTCTTCTTCCATGTCGGCGTCGACCAGGCGGCTTACGCCTTCTTCGATCGCGTCCGACAGCTGGCCGGAATAGTCCGACTGCAGGTCGATACGGGTGGTCAGAGCACCAAGTGCGCCGCCAGCGATCGTCATGCTCGAAAGAGCCGTTTCAACGGTTGTGAGGTAGGTTGCGATGTCCGTGTCGCTCGTCGAGTCCGTGAGATCGGCAGTCGCCATCAGATCGCCGAGGATACCGCCGCTGCCGACGCCGGCTGTGACCGAGTCAAACAGTGCGTTGGTTTCGATGTCGTAGGTTGCCGTCGTGACCTTGACAGCGCCGTCTGCGTCGCGAACGAAGCCGTCGACAACGCTGGCAGAGTCCTGGTCGCCCTTGACGATCCAGTTTTCACCGCTGAACGAAGCGCCTTCGGCGATCGAGGACAGCTGTTCTTTCAGCTTGCCGACTTCGAGCTGGATCTGAGCCTTGTCGGTCGAGCTTTCCGAAGCGGTAACAAGCTTCGCCTTGATTTCGTTGACGACGTCGATGGCGCTTTCCATGGCGGCATAGGCGGTATCAACCTTGGCAGCGCCAACGCCCAGAGCGTCGGAAGCAGCGTTGAGGGCGCCCTTGTCGGAATTCATCGTGGTCGAGATCGACCAGTAGGCAACGTTGTCCGAAGCCTTGCTCACCTTGTAGCCGGTCGAAACGCTGTTCTGCGTCTGCTCCAGGCTCTTGTTGATGGTGCTCAGTGTCTGAAGAGCGGACGAAGCAGAAGAATTAAAGTTGATGCTAGTCATGGATTGTCCCCTTGGACTCTATACAAAAAAGGAGGACATACCGGGTTCGGTAGTGTCACCGGCAAATGACGGTCCGGCTTCATGCCTCTTGTTCCTTACCGGATCCAAGCCCGTCATCTAGGCTGCAATTTCGCAGCCATTCCTTGCCAAGGTCTTAAATCTGGCGGCATTGCTAAAACAGCTTCCAGCGTGGTTAATGACTTCAAAACAACAGCAAAATCACGCCGTTGCAGGTATGTTCGCCAAGCTGTCCGGAGGTGTAACGCGCAGCGGCGTTGGAGCCGCGTTTCAGCTGCGGTGGAACGATGGGATCCTTTCCACCTCTATCCTGCGAGCAGACCGTGGAGGCATTCGTTCACGCTCCCGCAAAACCTACCGCCCATTAATCTTCGTTCGCGAAAGCTGAAAATGTTCCAGCCCGCGTTAACTTTTGTTCCCGCTTTAACCCTCCATTAACCATAAGATGATTTTCTGTATCCATCGCAACGGCGAGCCGAATGCAAGGGCGCGGCAGGCATGAAGCTGATCGTCGTTACCGGAACACCCGGGATGCCCTCCCATCCAATGCCATAAGGGGCAGTTTTAATGACCAGCATCTTGACCAACAACGCCGCAAACTCTGCACTTCAGACGTTGAGGGGTATCAACGATAGCCTGGAGCAGGCGCAGAGCCGTGTATCCTCGGGCTATCGCGTATCCGAGGCCTCCGACAACGTTGCCTACTGGTCGATCTCGACCACGATGGGTTCCGACAAGGACGCTTTGGTGGCTGCGACCGACGCTCTGGGAGTTGGTGCTGCAAAGGTCGATACGGCCTACGCCGCCATGGAAAGCGCTATCGACGTCGTCAACGAAATCAAGTCGAAGATCGTCACCGCGAACGAAAACTCGACCGACAAGGCACAGATCCAGCTTGAAATCACCAAGCTGCAGGAACAGCTGTCCTCGATCGCCCAAGGCGCTTCGTTCAGCGGTGAAAACTGGATGGTCGCCGCTACCGGCGCCGACCCGGAATCGGTCGTCGACGGCTTCATCCGCAACGACGACGGTACAGTCGAAGTCACGACGGCATCCTATGACGTTGCAACCAACGCCATGTTCGGCTCCATCGATGCCGACGGCGTCGGTTCGGGCGGTCTCCTTGGCGATGTCATGGACATCACCCTGACGGCCGCCACCACGGACACAGAACTCGCAGAATATCTCGACAATGTCGAACTGGCTCTCTCCAGCCTCACGGATGCTGGTGCTGCCCTCGGCGCGCTGACCACCCGTATCGACCTTCAGACCAGCTATGCCGGAACTCTGACGGATGCGATCGAGGAAGGCATCAGCCGCCTCGTCGACGCCGACATGGAAGAAGAGTCTGCCAGACTGTCTGCTCTGCAGACGCAGCAGCAGCTGGCCGTCCAGTCGCTGTCGATTGCAAACTCCAGCTCCGAGAACATTCTTACGCTCTTCCAGCAGTAAGATTGAACATACCAGCGAAATTATGCCGGCCGCGCTTTCGAGCGCGGCCGATTGCATTTGCGGTACGGCTCTTGCGGCGTAGGTGTCAGGTATCTGGTGTCGTCGCACCTTGTCGTTCAGGTTCACGAGGACTGCATCATCCTCGCACAAGTTTAACTTCCTAATTTCTGATCTATTCCCATGGCGAACTCCGCCGCCCCGGCGATCGGGCGCGGGCCGGAGGCCGGTGTGGAGCATCACAGAACGGGCGATGCGTGAGACGTTGCGGCCTTGTTCCGCAAACGACGTTGATGGAGTGCGTTGATGAATTCCCCACTTGCGCGGTATCTCAGAGATTTCGGCGCCGAGGCTGCGCTGCTTGCGGCCCCGATAGAAACGCCCTCTCACTTTGCGTCGCCCGCCGAGATGCCGGCGCTGGAAAGCTTTGCGCAGACGGTAGAAGTCGATCTCGACGCCGAGCGTCGCGAAGCCTATGATGAAGGTCATCTTGCGGCGACCCAATCCTTGACGGCGAAGCATGCCGAAGACCTCGAGGCGCTGAAGGAACAGCATGCGCGGGAGATCGAACAGCAGCGTCTCCAGTTCGAGGACGGGTTGGCCGATTATCTCTCGAAGGCTCTTCCGGATCTCGCGTCGCGGCTCTCTGCCGAACTGTCCGAGGCGACGGCCCGAGTTCTGTCTCCCTTGCTCAAAGAACAGGTGATGCGCGGCGCTATCAACGAGCTTGTCGAGGAGCTGAAACCGACGCTCGCCAAGGAAATTCTGGAGCAGATTACGGTCTTCGGACCGGTGCATCTCTGCGATCTTCTCAAAGTCCAGCTAGAGGAGAAAGGCGATGCGGTGTCTTTCGTCCACACAGACGACACCGACATCCGCGTCGAGATCGGTGATTCGCTTCTCGTGACGCGCCTTTCTGCCTTTGCCGCCGACCTTGAGAGGGTGCTGGCATGAGCGAAGCTGAGAACCATCATCACGGCAAAAACGAAATCATCATCATCAAGCGTCACCGCGGCGATCACGACAGCCATCACGGCGGTGCGTGGAAGATTGCGTTCGCCGACTTCATGACCGCCATGATGGCCTTCTTTCTCGTCATGTGGCTGGTCAACGCCGCCAATGAGGAAACGAAGGCATCGCTCGCGAGCTATTTCAATCCCGTGCCGCTGTCTGACGACACGCCCGCATCCAAGGGCATCAAGAAGCCGTCGGATCAGGCCAAGGGCGAAGATTCCGACAAGAAGTCCACCGTGGAGAACGACAAGACGGGCGGCGGCAAGGCGGGCATGGATGGCGAGTCCATTTCCGCCTCTGGCGACGACATGACCTTTTCCGAAGCAGCTCTGTTCCAGAATCCCTATTCCGTGCTTGCCAGCATCGCTCAGGAAGTGGGCCAACAGGCCAATGTCAGCACGAAGGGCGAGGGCGGCGCGAGCGATTCCGGTCCGTCCACCGGTGCGGATGGCGGAGAAGCCTATCGTGATCCTTTCGATCCGGATTTCTGGAGCAAGCAGCTCGACACACCGGCGCAAGCCAAGCTCGCTTCGGACACGAGTCTGCCGGGCGAGCAGGCGAGCGCCTTTTCCCAGCCGCCCGCCGTGGAAACTGTCCCAGTATCGGTAAAGCCGGATGCCGTCTCAGCGCCCGATGCTTCCGATGCATCGGTCAAGACGGCAAAGGCTGAACTCGACGCCGCCGGGCAGGACAAGGCCGAAGAGCTTCAGAAGGAAATTCAGGCGCAGGTCGCCGGGATTGCCGGCAAGCTGGCCGAGGGCATTGTGGTGCAGCCGGCCGAAGGCGGCACGCTGATCACGATCTCGGACGAAGCAAATACCGCGATGTTCAATGTTGGATCCGCATTGCCCGGCAAGGAGCTCGTGCTCGCCATGGAAAAGATCGGCAAACTCCTGGCCGCGCGTCCAGGGTCGGTGATCATTCGTGGCCACACGGACGGACGGCCTTTCAAGGGACGCACCGGAGACAATTGGAGCCTGTCTATGTCCCGCGCGCATGCGGCCTATTACATGCTCGTGCGGGGCGGCTTGAACGAGGAGAGGGTAAAGCAGGTCTCTGGATTTGCCGACCGGCGACTTCAAAACGTCGAAGATCCGATGAGCGGCGCCAACCGCCGTATCGAAATCCTGCTGGGCAACGGATAAATCGAGATGATGCGTTCGCGCGATTGCCATAGCTTGCTGCGCTCACTGGTCGCCGGGGTTTTTCTCGCCGCTGCGGGCAACGCCGTGGCCAGTGAGGATCTTGAGCCATACAAGATGATCCGCTCCCTGCAATATCTGCAGGACGCGATCGTCGCGGGCGATCATTCCGCCAACGAAATGCAGCGCTTCCTTCTCAAGACACTCGACCAGCGGCTACGCACGGCATCACCTGATGTGTTCAAGGATCCCCGCAACGTCGATGCGGTTTTCGTATTCGCCATGAGTGGCGGCAATCCGCAGACGCTGGATTTTCTTGCGGCACGGGATGTCGACGGTGAATTCGATGGCCGGTTGGCGCGCGTTCTCCGTCGCTATTTCCAGGGGCGGGGCCTGACGGCGGTCGCTGCATTCGAGGGGTTGGTCAAGGAGTATGGCACAAGCCCGGTTGGCCCCTATCTGGCGCTCGTCGCCGGCAACATCACGGCGAATGCCGACCCCGCCAAGGCGATCGGCTATTTCGATCAGGTTCGGCTGCTCGCACCCGGGACCAATCTGGAAGAGGCAGCGCTCAGACGGTCGCTCGCCGTGATCCTACCGACGGAGCCGGGCAGGGGCTTCGATCTGGCGGCGAAATACGTCCGTCGTTTTCTCTATTCTCCCTATGCCAGCCAGTTTATCGACATGTTCGTGCAACTTGCCACTGACGATGACGGCAAGGGTGACCGGAGCCGCTGGACCGACGTCGTCTCATTGATGGACGATCCGCGCGCGCACGAGTTCTACCTCCGGGTATCCAGGCGCGCCTTGCTCGCGGGCAACAAGGATCTGGCTCGCTTTGCGGCATTGAACGCGGAACGTCTCTCCCCCAGTCCCGGTTCGGAGAACAATGCGATCGGGCAGCTGTATGGCGATCTTGCCAGCATTTCGTCCAGTAACGTTGTGGAAGCGGCAAAGAGTCTGTCGCAGATCCCGGATGGCGCGCTCTCGGAACGCGACAGGAACCTGCGCGCGGCAGCACAAAAGGTCGTCGAACAGATTTTGATGGCGCCCGAAACCTCGAGCGTATCGGCAGAGCCTGTGGCCGCCCAGACGCAAGCGGCAGGCCAGGCGCCGACGGCGCCCGCCGCAATGCCTAAAGCGCTGGCGCCGACCACGTCTGCGTCGGCCGCACAGCCCGCGGCAGCCACTCCCAATCCGGAGATGGAGGCGAGCCTCCAGACCTATGTCGACCAGAACCGAATGAAGCTGAAGCAGATCGACGACCTTTTGAGCGAAGAGGCACAATGATGACGAACGTAGCGAATGCTTCGGTTAAGACAGTATCAGACGGTCCGGTCGGAAATCTCTTTGGAAAGGCATCGTCGCAGAACGGTGAAGCCGGGCAGTTCGCCCAGGTGCTCACCGATGCGGATGCCGATACCGGAAAAACGACCGAGGACGGCAAGCCCGTCGCCGAGGACGGATCCGAGAGCGGAACGGTCTCGCTCGGCAGCTCCCGCTTCAAGTCGCTCACCGACCTGACGTCGCTCGCTGCAAACTTCAAGGCGACGGACCCGGCGGAGACCGCCCCACCATCTAATGCAACGCCGACCCCGGCTACAGCCGAGGTGCCGATCGCGGACCCGCAGCTGCAATTGCAGCAGCCGGCCGCCCAACCCGTTCCGGCACCGACCACAGATGTCGCTGTCAAAGACAACCTTGGCGGAAAGACCTCGCCCGAAGTCCCATCCGGTCAGGACCAGACTGGCAGCCAGGACCCTGCTAGTGGGCAGATAGACGTCACGCAACTTGTCGCCGCTGCGACCAAGCGCGTCGCGACGGCCACTGTCGAGAATGGCAAGGCGAAGGCCGCAGACCCAACGTCGAGGGACGTGACGGATGATCAAGGCGAGGGAGCGGCCCTCGCGACCGCTGTGCCAGATTCAACGGCTGCGCTCTCAACAGCGGCACTGCTCAATCTGACGGCCAGCGTCGAGACCGGTAACCCGGCCCAGTCCGCGGATATAGCCGCACTGTCGGCCATGATCTCCGTGACCGAGACGGGGATCCCGAACGATAAGACGGACGCCAGCATGCCGTCCGACGACACGGATGCTGCCACGTCCTTCGATTTCCTCGATACGGGCGAGGCAGAACCCCAGACAGACGTTAAATCCTACCGCTTCCAGAAAGCCGGAGATGCGATTGCGGCTGTCAGCCTGTCGATCGTCACAGGCGCGGACGGTGGATCCGACCTGCAGGACAGCCTTCCAGGCACAGCCAACACCGAAACCGTCACGGTTCTCGACTCGCGACGCTATCTCGGCTTTGGCGTCGGCGAAAATGCCAGCAATCTTTTGAGTGCCGCCTCCAGCAACAGGGAATGGACCGCGGCCATGCAGCCGTCTTCCGCTCTGACCGATCCGACCCGCACATCCGGCACGGGCAGCGTGGTCAATACGCTCAAGCTCCAGCTGACGCCCGACAATCTCGGCACCGTGACCGCGCATATGCGGCTGGTGGGAGATCAGCTGAGCATCCATCTTACCGTCCACAGCAGCATGGCTTATCGCGAGCTCAGCGATGACAGCAAGCCGATGCTCGATGCCTTGCGGGCCCAAGGCTTCAACGTCGACCAGGTGACCGTCAGCATGGCACCGTCGACCGACAGCTCGAACTCGTCTGCAGACCAGCAGCAGGGCGGCAGCGGCGCCCAGACACAGCAGCAGCTCGCCCGCGACGGCGAGGCAGCTCGCCAGCAGGGACAGGCTCAGGGTGGCCGCTCCAACGACGGCAATCGCAACGACATGGAGAAGCGCAATGAGACTGTCGTTGAAACTGACATCGGCAGCGCTGGCACTGGCGACATTTACCTGTAGCGCGGTCGAAACCCGCGCCTGGCAGCTCTACGCCACCCAGCAGCCTCCTCAGCAGGCAGACGTGCCCAACGCCGCGCAGCCGGGGACGCAGAAGCGCGCCGGCGCGCCGCAGCGGCGCGATCAGGCCCGAACCGCCCAGCCAGGGACTGGCCAGGCTGGAAACGGCAAGATCACCTCGGAACAGGTCAGCATCTGCGAGGCCCAGATCCAGGCCGCAGCGCGCAAATACGGCGTCCCTGAAGGCATCCTCTACTCGGTGGGACTGACAGAGACCGGACGCAAGGGATCGCTCAGTCCCTATGCGCTGAATATCGAAGGCAAGGCCTATTTCGCGTCGTCTGTGCAGGAGGCAATGCAGCTCTTTACCCAGGCGAAGAGCACGGGCGCCAAGCTGATCGATCTCGGCTGCATGCAGATCAATCACCACTTCCATGGCGAGGAGTTTGCCTCGGTTCCGGACATGCTCGACCCGAGAAAGAACGTCGAATATGCGGCGCTATTTCTGAAACGGCTGCACGACAAGCACGAGACATGGACGATGGCAGTCGCCAGATATCATGCCGGTCCCAACAACAATCCGGCGCAGCAGCGCTATGTGTGCCGGGTGATCGCCAATCTTGTTGCCACCGACTTCGGAAAATGGACGCGGAACGCGACGAATTTTTGTGGTCCGAGCGCAACCTGAAATAGAAATTAGTGAAATCTAATATCTGTTTACGGCTGCCGATGAGAGAATGCGTTCAAACTGCGTTTTCAAGTGAGCATTTTCTCAAAAATTAATTTTCCACCGCGCATTATGCGGAGGCCACACTTTATCCACTAGATCTAGTACCAAATCGGCGCAACATGGTTAATCAATTATTAGCAAGCCCCTGTTACTTCCTCTAGTTGCCCAGATTCCTGACGATTCGTATCACTCTCTCACAGAGATGCGATATTGATTCGGAGGCGGACGAATGATCGTAGTGGTTGATGAACGAGAAATAGTGAAAGACGGTTACACGTCTTTGTTTGGGCGCGAAGGCGTTCCTTCTACCGGGTTTGATCCGGAAGAATTTACAGATTGGGTGAATTCGGCAGCGGAAGCCGATATTGCTGCAATCGAGGCGTTTTTGATTGGTCAGGGCGACCTGATCCATGATTTGCCACGGGCAATCCGTGGACGCAGCAGTGCACCGGTAATCGCTGTCAGCGATCAGCCGTCCCTGGAATCCACGCTTGCGCTTTTCGACTGCGGTGTCGACGATGTTGTGCGCAAGCCGGTTCATCCGAGGGAAATTCTGGCACGGGCAGCGGCTATCCGCCGCCGACTGAACGCGGTTGCCAATCACACCGACATCGGCGCGATCCGGGTTTTCTCCGATGGCCGCGATCCCGAAGTCGAAGGCGAAGCGTTTGCACTTCCACGGCGCGAACGCCGCATCCTGGAATACTTGATTGCCAATCGCGGCCGTCGTGTTTCCAAGTCGCAGATCTTCAACGCCATCTACGGCGTGTTCGACGAGGACGTCGAAGAGAACGTGGTCGAAAGCCACATCAGCAAGCTTCGCAAGAAGCTTCGCAAGAAACTGGGCTTCGATCCCATCGATTCGAAGCGGTTCCTAGGATACTGCATCGACTGGAAATAACACTGAAAATGGCACCCAAATATGAGGTGCCATTTTTTTTGCGTGCTCGATTTGTCATTTTTGTCAGACAGATAGGGCCCTCGACTTCGACGCAGATCAGCGCTCGATGCAAGCACGCAGACAGCTTCACGCAAGGCCCATCCCCTAAAGTCATAAGCCTAAGTGCAACGAGGATTGCTATGAGCCTTTTCGGAACTATGAAAACCGCCGTATCGGGCATGAATGCGCAGGCAAACCGCTTGGGCACCGTTGGCGATAACATTGCTAACTCGTCAACGACTGCCTACAAAAAGTCGTCCACGCAGTTTTCGTCGCTAGTGCTGCCATCGACGGCCGGCTCATACAATTCCGGTGGTGTCGAAACCAGCGTGAAGTATTCGATTTCTGAGCAGGGTGCTCTCGAATACACCACGTCAGGATCCGATCTTGCCATCCAGGGCGACGGATTTTTCGTCGTACAGAATTCAGCGGGCGAGACCTTTCTGACCCGTTCCGGCGATTTTACGCCGAACGAGCAGGGCAACCTGGTCAACTCTGCCGGCTATACGCTCCTCGGTTACTCCTACGATTCCGGAACCCCGACGACCGTCGTCAACAGCTATGACGGCCTGGTCCCGATCAATGTCGGCGGCTCGGAACTGAGTGCGGTCGCGTCGACCTCCGGGTCGCTCTCCGGCAACCTCAACAGCGCGTCCGATGTCGTCGCCGCCGACCTGCCGGCCGACAACACCGAAGATGTCGACGTCGACATGGACAGCACGCTGAAGACGTCGCTGACCAGCTACGACAGCCTCGGCAACCCGATCGTCTACGACTTCTATTTCTCGAAGACGGCTGCAGGCGAATGGCAGCTCAGCGTCTATAACGCAGCTGACGCAAGCACGACCGGCACCGGCAGCTTCCCTTATGGCGGTGATGGCGAACTCGCCAACCTGTCGCTCGCGTTCAATTCGTCCGGCAAGCTTGAAACAGTTGACGGTGCCGAGGAGCTTTCTGTCACGGTCAACGGGATCAAGTTCGATCTCGCCGGCATGACGCAGCTGTCGGCCAAGTCGAACATCTCGAGCGGCAGCGTCAACGGCAGCGCGCCGAGCTCCATCTCCAGCGTCAAGATCGAATCTGACGGCACGATCAACGCGGTCTATGCGGACGGTTCGTCGAAGTCGCTGTACCAGATCGCCATGGCGACGGTCGAAAGCCCCGACAACCTCGAAGTCTCCTCCGGCAACGTCTACCGCACGACGAGTAGCTCCGGCGTGGTCACCCTCGGCTTTGCCGGCTCCAGTGGATTTGGCGAGATCGTTTCGGGCGCGCTCGAAACCTCCAACGTCGATCTGGCCAACGAACTGACCGAGATGATCGAAGCGCAGCGCAGCTATAGCGCCAATTCCAAAGTGTTCCAGACCGGTTCCGATCTGATGGACGTACTGATTAATCTGGTCCGGTAGTTTCAGGAGTTAAGCGATGTCACTCGCATCGGCACTGAGTACGACAAAGAATATCTTGAACAACACCGCCACGCAGACGGGGGTGTTGTCGACAAACGTTCAAAACGTCGGGAACAGCGATTACAACCGCCGTTCCGCCGCGACTGTCACGAACGCCTATACCGGTGCCACGACCGTTCAGACAGCGCGGACGGAAGACGCCGCGCTGCTGAAGCAGACACTCTCGTCTACGGCCGACGATGCGGGACAGCAGACATTGCTGGCCGGACTGGAATCCGTCTACACAATCATGGGCGGGGACGGGTATTCGCTTGCTCCGTCCACGGCACTGTCCGAACTGCGGGACGCGCTGCAGACCTACGCGGCGACCCCCGGAGACGTGACGCTCGCTTCGGCTGCGGTCAACTCGGCGGTCGATGTTGCGACGGCTCTCAATACCAGCACCACCGAAGTGCAGCAGCTTCGCGCTGGCACCGACGCCCAGATTTCCGGCCAGGTTGACAAGCTCAATAAGCTGCTTGCGCAGTTCGAGCAGGCCAACAAGGCAGTTGTGACGGCGGCTGCGGCCGGCACCGACGGCAACAATGCTCTCGATACCCGCGAAAGCCTGCTCAAGCAGATTTCCGGCATCGTCGGCATCAGCACCGCGACGCGCGACAACAACGACATGTCGATCTATACGAATGGCGGCATCACGCTGTTCGAAAGCACGGCACGGCCTGTAACGTTCGATTCGACTGCGGGTTACGATGCAACGACAGTCGGCGGCGCAGTCTATATCGACGGCGTGGAGCTGAAGGCCGGCCAGAGCAGCGACACGACGGCGCAAGGGTCGCTTCAGGCACTCGTCCAGCTGCGTGACGAGGTCTATCCAACGTACCAGGACCAGCTGGACGAAATCGCCCGCGGCCTGATTTCCCTGTTTTCCGAAACAGATGGCGCAAGCCAGATCGCCGGTCTTTTCACGACGACCACGGGCGACGAAGTCGATTTCGAAACGGCTGAGATCATCACCGGCCTGGCTGGGATCATCACGGTCAATGCCGAGGCGGTCGCCGACCCCACCAAGCTCAGGGACGGCTCGATTTCGGGTGCCAGCGTCAACACCGAAAGCGCGAGCGGCTTTTCCACGTTGCTCAGCGAATATGTCTCGGGCTTCGAGACTTCCATGGAATTTGATCCTGCCGCCAAGATCGGCGACAAGGCCACATTGCTGGATTACTCAACGGATTCAGTCGGCTGGGTCGAGGAATACCGGAGCGGAGCCACGAATGCTGCGGAAACCACGACGGCCATGCTGTCGCGTTCAACCGAGGCCTATTCCAACGCAACGGGCGTCAATCTCGATGAGGAACTGATCCTCCTCCTCGATGTCGAACAATCCTACAAGGCGGCCTCAAAGCTCTTGTCGACCATCGACGAGATGCTGGCGGCGCTGATGGAGGCTGCGAACTAAGTCATGAAGACGACATCCATCTCAACCCTGTCCGTCAGCCAGACAATGCAGCTGACCGTACAGAACTCGCAGACCGAGATCGCCAAACTGCAGAAGGAATCGGTCAACGGTACCTATGCGGATACGGGTCTGGAACTCGGTACGCGGACGTCTGCAAGCCTCGATTACGGCCGCGAGTCATCACGGCTGCAGGCAATCATCGATTCCAATTCGCTGACCAATCAGCGAATGGATTCCTCGCAGCTTGCGATGGAGCAGATGTCCGACTCCGGCCAGACGCTGCTGGATTCGCTGGTCGCGCTCTCCGGCAGCAGCGACAAGACGAGCTTGCAGGTTTCTGCCGATACGGCGACGTCCGTGCTCGAGAATTTCGTCAGCTACGCAAACGTCTCGGTCAATGGCGAGTATCTGTTTTCCGGCATCAACACCGATGCCGCGCCTCTGGACGACAGCTTCATCACCGACCTGACGGACGACTTCAACACGCAGTTTTCGAGCTTCATGTCGGCCAACGGTATCTCCAGCGCATCGGATATATCGTCCAGCCAGATGGCGACCTTCCTCGACGACTATACGTCGTCCTTCGACTGGTCCGGCTGGACAAACGCGTCCGACACCAAAATGACCGGTCGTGTCAGCACGTCTGAGACCGTCACCACTTCGACGAGCCTGAATGCCGATGGCTTCAAGAACCTCGTTCTCGGCAGCCTGATCACGTCCCAGTTGGCAACGGCGGGCCTGTCCGCCGATGCACTGAACAAGGTCAACGCGACCGTTACCAATCTTGCCGGCCTATCGGTGTCCGGCATCGATGCTGAGCGCTCTTCCATGGGGCTTTCCCAGGAGCGCGTCGAAAAGGCCAATACCGCCATGTCGGCGCAAATGGATATCATCAACACCCAACTGACAGATCTCGTCGGCGTGGATACTTATGATGCTTCGGTGCGTCTCAACACGTTGTTGACGCAAGTAGAGACCTCATACACCATCACCTCCAAGATCCAGGGACTGAGCCTCGTCAACTATCTATAATGGGTAGTTGCCCCGCGGCATTTGGTTTGCAACATGAAGGAAGCAAGCATGTTCCAGTTTGCGTATGCCGAGGTAATCAAGGATGACCTCGCAAGCGCTAGAGAGAGAGAACGCCAGGTTCTGGCCCGCTCCATTGAGCTCCTCTCTGCAGTCCCGAACAAATCGCATTATGGACGCGAGGCCGTCGAGGCCATCCATTATACGCGCAGGGTCTGGACCCGGTTTATCGAAGACCTCAACCAGCCCGACAACGAGCTCGGCATCGAGCTGCGCGCAAAGCTGATCTCCATCGCCCTTTGGATACTGAAGGAATGCGAACGCATTCGTAAAAAGCAGTCCGACAATTACCAGGGCATTATCGACGTGACTACCATCATCAGGGATGGCCTAAGATGAAAAGCACACTGCGTATCTCGCTGAAGTCCGGCGAAAAGATCTTCATCAACGGCGCAGTCCTGCGTGTTGATCGCAAGGTTTCTCTCGAATTCCTCAACAACGTCACGTTCCTGCTGGAAAACCACGTTCTCCAGCCCGAGGATACGACGACCCCGCTTCGTCAGCTGTACTTCATCGCACAGATGATGCTGATCAATCCGGAAGGCAAGGACCAGGCCGTGACCATGTTCCGCCGGTCGGTCATGATGCTGCTCGCATGCTTCCGCAATCCGGAAATCATCGACGAGCTCAAGCAGATCGATGCGCTTGTCGCCTCCGATCGCGCTTTTGAAGCACTGAAGGCAATCCGCGCGCTCTATCCTGTCGAAGAGCGCATCCTGAACAGCAAGGAAGTCGCGCCGGCTGCTATCGCCGGTCTGCGCAAGGAGATGGGGCTATGGCAGTAGATACGGTATCGTCCGCAACCTCGACGACTGCAACGAGTTCGTCGAAGGCTTCATCCGCTGCGGCAAGCGCTTCGCTCGATTACGACGCTTTCCTGCAGCTTCTGATCGCCCAGATGCAGAACCAGGATCCGACCGATCCGCTGGATGCCAGCGAACAGATCTCGCAGCTGGCAACCTTCTCGCAGGTCGAACAGTCGATCCAGACGAACACCAACCTGGAAAGCCTGATCGCACAGTCGTCGCTATCGAACGCCTCGTCCTATATCGGCAAGACGATCACCAGCAGTGATGGCAAGACCAGCGGTGTGGTCGAATCGATCGAAGTCACCTCTGACGGTCTGGTTGCAACGACCGAGGCTGGCAAGGAGATCACGATCGGCGACGGCATCACGATATCTGCGACGAAGTCCTCGGAGTCCTGATCCGACTGAATTCCTGAAATTGCAGGCGAGCCTGCGGTTTTGCCGGGGGCAGTACCGGTCGCTCAATTGCATTGGCGGTCGGTGGCTGTCATCATCCGCATGCGATTCGCGCCAGATGATGATGGCTACGACACCAATGCCCCGGATGATCCTGCAATGAATGAAGCCGATGCTCTCGACATGATGCACTCGGCGATATGGACGATTCTCATCGCCTCAAGCCCGGCAGTGCTGACCGCGATGATTGTCGGCATGGTCGTGGCGCTCATTCAGGCGCTGACGCAGATCCAGGAAATGACACTGACATTCGTGCCCAAGATCGTCGCCGTCATGCTGGCGCTCGGGATTGCCGCTCCCTTCATCGGAGGCCAGATCTCGCTTTTCACCGATCTCGTCTTTTCGCGCGTCCAGTCCGGTTTCTAGCGCACGGCTGCCAAGACTGCCAAGGCTGCGAGGCTTGCTCGCACGCTTCGCCTGCGATGATGGCGGACACCCTCACACAAGCTTCGCTGCCTAGAAGGGATCTGTCGCAACAGGTCCGGGCATTATCATGTCTTGCTTTTTGCGCGATCCATGGGCGCAGCATGCGCCTTTCTAATCTCATGAAGAGATACCGCATATGGCAATGACGAAGACGTCCATTACCCCCGTGAAGGCCGCGCCGAATGGCCGCGATATCGGCTTTGCCGTCGGTATCATGGCCATCCTGTGCATCCTGTTCCTGCCGGTGCCGGTCTTCATGATCGATATTGGGTTGGCTTTTTCGATCGCCTTTTCCGTTCTGATCCTGATGGTGGCGCTGTGGATCCAGCGGCCGCTGGACTTCTCGTCCTTCCCGACGATCCTGCTGATCGCGACGATGATCCGGCTGGCGCTCAATATCGCCACCACGCGCGTCATTCTTTCGCACGGCCACGAAGGCCATACCGCCGCCGGCGGCGTGATCGCCGGTTTTGCGAACCTCGTCATGTCCGGCGATTTCGTGATCGGTCTGATCGTCTTCCTGATCCTGATCGTCGTCAACTTCATCGTCATCACCAAGGGTGCGACGCGTATCGCCGAAGTCGGCGCGCGCTTTACCCTCGACGCCATTCCCGGCAAGCAGATGTCGATCGATGCCGATCTCTCAGCCGGCATCATCGACGAGAAGGAGGCGCAGCTGCGCCGCCGCGAGCTGGAAGAGGAAAGCTCGTTCTTCGGCGCCATGGACGGTGCCTCCAAATTCGTACGCGGTGATGCTGTCGCCGGCCTGCTGATCACCACGATCAACGTGTTCGGCGGCATCATCATCGGTTACTTCCGTCACGGCATGGAAATCGGCGAAGCCGCCGACGTCTTCGTCAAGCTGTCGGTCGGCGATGGTATCGTGTCGCAGGTTCCGGCGCTGATCGTTTCGCTCGCAGCCGGCCTGATCGTCACCCGCGGCGGTACCCAGGGTTCCACCGACGTAGCTGTTATCGGCCAGCTGAGCGGCTATCCTCGCGCGCTGTGGGTCGCAGCCGGCATGATGGCGACCTTGGCACTGGTGCCCGGCCTGCCGTTCATGCCGTTCATGACGCTTGCATTCCTTCTCGCCGGTGCCGGCTGGGTCATTCCGAGGCAGATCGAAGCCGAGAACCAGAGGGTGCGCGAAAGCGAGGAAAAGAAGGTCGTCGAGAACCGCGAATCGGAAAAGGATTCGGTCAAGAACGTCCTCAAGACGGCAGAAATCGAACTGGCGCTCGGCAAGCAGGTCTCGCCGCGTCTTCTCGGCGCACACCAGGAACTCGGGTTCCGCGTCGGCAAGATGCGCAAGCGGTTTGCCACGCAATACGGGTTCGTCGTGCCGGAAATCAAGGTCGTCGACGATATCCAGATCCCGGAAAAGTCCTACCAGATCCGCATCCACGGAACGACGGTCGCCAGCAGCACGCTGCGACTGGGCGAAGTCCTCGTCATCGTCGGAAAGGATCGCAAGCCGTCGGTTCCCGGCGACGAGGTTCGCGAACCCACGTTCGGCATGCCGGCCGTCTCGGTGCTGGAGCATTTCGTCGAGGATCTGAAGCGGGAGGGTTTCCACCCGATCGACAACGTCTCGGTGCTTCTGACCCATGTCAGCGAAGTCATCCGCAACAACCTGCCGCAGCTTTTGTCCTACAAGGACGTCAAGATCCTCATCGAGCGTCTCGATCCGGAATACAAGAAGCTTGCCGACGAGATGTGCTCGTCGCACATGTCCTATTCCGGCCTTCAGGCGGTTCTCAAGCTTCTGCTTGCCGAACGCGTCTCGATCCGCAACCTGCACCTCATCCTCGAAGCGCTCGCCGAACTCGCGCCGCATGTCCGCAAGACCGAGCAGCTCGTCGAGCACGTGCGCGTCCGCATGGCCCAGCAGATCTGCGGCGATCTTGCCGACAACGGCATCCTGCGCGTCCTGCGTCTCGGCTCCAAATGGGACCTTCTGTTCCACCAGGCAATCAAGCGCGATCCGAAGGGCGACATTATCGATTTCGACATCGATCCGCGCTCGCTCGAGGAATTCAGCGAACAGGCGGGCAAAGTCATCCGTGAATACATGGACAAGGGCATGCCCTTCGTACTTGTCACGTCGCCGGAGACACGCTCTTATGTGCGCATGATCATCGAGCGGCTGTTCGCAACCCTTCCCGTCCTGTCGCATGTCGAGCTGGCAAAGGGCACCGAGATCAAGGTACTTGGATCGATCTCATGATAACGGACCCGCAGGGCACGGTCATCGCTCTCTTTCTTGCATTCTGTCGAATCGGCGGCTGCATCATGATCATGCCCGGGTTCTCGTCCGCCAGATTGCCCATGGAAGTCCGGCTGTTTCTATCGGTGGCGCTGTCCATGGCGGTGCTGCCGATGGTCTGGGACACGATCTACCCCAGGGTTTCCGGTGACGCTGCGGGTCTCGGCCTGCTGATTGCGTCTGAAACCCTCGTCGGGGCCGTGTTCGGCCTGATCGCCCGCCTTTATGCGTCGGGCCTGCAGTTTGCCGGCGCCGCCATCGCCATGTCGATCTCCTTCAGCGGTCCGCCCGGATCCGACGTGCTGGAAGATTCGTCGGAAAGCCAGCTGACCAGTCTTCTGACTCTGTCCGGCCTGCTTGTCCTGTTTATGCTGAACTTCCATCACATCGTCATCAGGTCGCTGGTCGATTCCTACACGACAATCCCGCTCGCCGAAGGTCTCAATCCGCGGCGCATCCTGATCACTCTGACGGATACGTTGTCGGCCACGTTCATGATCGTCCTGAGGCTGATGAGCCCCTTCCTCGTCTACGGCATCATGTTCAACGTCGCTGTCGGAATGATCAACAAGATGGCGCCGCAGATCCCGGTCTACTTCATCTCGACGCCGTATGCGCTGATGGGTGGTATCTTCCTGCTCTATCTCGGCATCGCCTCCATGATCGAGGAATTCGTGCGCGGGTTTCCGCTTGTATTCACCGGGCTGTAGGCAAGGCTTCCAAGGAGGACGCGCGTGGCAGGCAACAAGAAATCCGACAAGCTGCGGCGTCTGGTCGATGTCCAGCGCCAGCTAGAAAAGCTCGCCGAGTTCGAGCTCAGCACCACGGTGCAGCGCAAGGCGGAAATCGATCAATCCATCGACACGACTGTCGATGCGCTGTCCTCGACCGATCCCGTACACCAGCAGTTCTCCAAGAATTACGCCGACCGGCTGACACGCCTGTTTTCGCGAAGCCAGCAGATCGTTGCCCAGCAGAAGGCGCAGGAACAGCGGGTCCTGCGCGAAAAGACCAAGGGCGACCGGCTGGAGGAGCGCATGGGCGACGCAAAGGAGCTGGAAGGCCGGCTTGCTGAGGACGAGCGCATGTACGATCTCGTCGATCTCGGCCTGATGGTCTCCACACCAGCTTCCAGCAAGCTTGATAAGGGATGATCCAGTTCGCTAAATAATGAGGAACTGGAATTGGCTATTTCCCCCCCGAGCGATCTTGTCCTGGATGTTGTCCAGGCCGCAGATCCGGGCCTGCTTCAGGCCGCACGTGAAAAGCTGAAGGCAAACGAAGCAACGGCGCAATCGGTCATGCTGGCCTCCAACGGTGTGGGTTTCGCCCAGGCCGTAAGCCAGACTGCCAAGTCCGCAGGGTCCGCCGGGTCCGACGCCACGGTCGAAAACGTCCGTGTTTCGCGCCACAAGGATATTCCGGAGACCTACCGGAAGTTCGAGGCAAGCGTTGCCTCCACGTTTATCCAGAACATGCTTCCATCCGAGAGCGAAGAAGTCTTCGGCAAGGGTTCCGCCGGCGATTTCTGGAAAGGCATGATGGCGGAACAGATTGCTGATGCCGTCTCCAAGCAGGGCGGTTTCGGTATTGCCGAAAAACTATTCTCGCAGTCGGTTCAGCAAGCACGTGGCACGGCACCGAATGCCAAGACCGATGAAGGCGATCGCCAGATGGCGGTGGGCATGATCACTGATTTCCAGCGGCAGATCCTGTCTCCGTCGGAAAACGCCGGCGCAGCCAAGAAATCAAATTAATTAACATTAGAAGGTTGATATGGACGTCGTTTCCACTGACTACCGCATCAAGACCGTGCTCTCCCGTCTTGAGATGATCATCGATAACGAGAATGATCGGATTGGCCGCGACTCCGGCTTCGACCTCAAAGTGTCGAACGCCCACAAGAGCCGCTGCCTCTATGAACTGACGACCCTGTTCCGCGGACCGGACGTCAAGGAAACGTCGGCACCTTATCTTGGTCAGTTGCAGGGCCTGAAGAAGAAGCTGAAGCTCAACGCCCAGCGCGTCGAAGCGCATCTCGAAGCCGTCCGCGCCGTTGCCGACATCCTCAAGAACGCCGTCAAGGACATGGACGCCGACGGCACCTATTCGGAACATCAGTTCCGGTTCGGCACGTCCTGATGATCAAGGTTCTGCTGATCGGGCTCTGGGTCTGCATCGCCACGATCGGTGGCGTGTATGTCTCTGCGCAGATGTCGAAGGCGCCCGTGGCGACCGAGGCGGAAGCCGCGGTCGTGACCACGATCGTGCGAGGCAACCCGGTCAGCCTGCCGGTCATCAACAATGGCGCGGTGCAGGGTTATTTCCTTGGCCGCATCTCGCTTTCGGTCGACAGCATGAAGTCCAAGCACGTTCAGCTTCCGATGGAAGTCGTTCTGACGGACCAACTGTTCTCGCTTCTGATGGGCGAAAAGATGATCGACCTGAAAAGCGTCGGCACTTTCGATCCGGAGGCCTTTCGCATGAAGATCAAGGACGGCATCAACGCCAAGCTCGGCGATACGGTCGTCGCCAACGTGTTGATCGAACAGCTCGACTATATGTCGAAGGAGACGATCGACACGAACACGGCAAGACGCGGCAGCAACCCCATTCCGGCCCAGAAAATCGTCGAGGGCGTCAAGGTCGAGGCACCGGCGGCAGCTCCGGCGCACTGAGCATCCGTCGTTCCAGATCAGGCATCCCGCTTCAACGGCCATGTCTTTTCGACACATCACTCGCATTTTAACGGTTGGCTTCAAAGCCGGTTCAGCGCTTTCCGCTAGGCTCCAGGACGACTGGATTTTCGAGCGGAGAGCACACGTGAACGCCTCGGTACACATCAACGCCTTCAAGGCAGTCCCGCAGGGTCTGGGCAACGGCATCGAAGAGCTGAGCTGGACTGCCGCATTCGAGCGTGCGGAGGCCATGCTCAACGATCCACATCCATCGTCGACCATAACGTTTTCACGCGGTCTCGTCGAATATCGGACCCTTTCAGAAACGGGTGAGAGCGTTGCGCGCGCGCGGCTTCCCGTTCGTGGCAGCGTACGTCTGGCCGGCATATCGGCACGCCTGTTCGGCCCCGGCCTGCGTGACCGCTTCACCGCCTCGGCCTTCGTCCCGGCGTTCCTGACATTTTCCGAGAAGAACCGCCGCATCGGCCTGGTTGGCAACGACGTGGCGATTCTCAAGCCACTGCGCACCGCGTTCTCCCGCCATGCGCCCTGGCACCGTTTCGAGACTGTCGATCCGTCGTCGGTTCTCGAAGGCGGCTTTGATCTCGTGATCGCCGATCTTCGCCGTCCACAGGATCTCGATCGCCTCGTCCATCTGCCGGCCATTGCCTCCGCAGCTCTGACGATTGCCGCAAACGATGATCTCTTCCGGCTGCCGGGTCAGATTTCGCGTCGTTAACGCTTTCTTTGCCATGGAAATTTAGACTGTCTTAAGAAAATCGGAGCGCTTCGGTGCTGCCCGCGAAACAAGACGGTCTTTCCATGGATAATTCTGAGATCGAAAAGCCCGAAAGCCTGCTCGAGGATAGCGCCCGGGACAACCTCCCGGCGCGGCGCGCACTCCCGTCCGCGCTGCTCGGGATCGGTCTCCTGACGGCCCTCGGAGGCGTGGCGCCGCTCGTCCTCTTCGGCAGCAGCGAGGCGACGTTTACCGCCCAGACGCAGCTGAAGGTCGGGGCCGTCAGCGATCAGACCGTATCTGCTGCGACGGGGCAGCTTCTCGCCAGAACCACGATCGACAATCTCATCCATGCCCTGAACCTTGGCAAGGACAGCAGTTTTGCGACCGAACCCCAGAGCGTGACCGGCCTTCTCTACGAAATCCTGTCCGGCACCGGGACGACGACCCTGCAGGACGAAGCGGGTCTGCGCGACCGCCTGACCCGCGCAATCACCATTTCATACGACCGCAGCAGCACGGATCTGCGCATTGCGGCGACGGCCGGAAAGCCTGAAGAGGCCCGCCAGATCGTCGGCATGCTGGGCAATGCCGTGCCGACAGCGTTGTCTGTCGGCGCCTTCGATGGCCGCGACCCGGCCGTCGAAGCCCTTCGCGACACGCTTGGCCGCGCGGAAGCGGCGCTTTCAGGGTTTGTCAGCCGAACCGGCAAGGACAAGGTTGCCGAACTGAAAAGCCGGGCCTCCGAAATGCGCGACCTGAGCCGCGATGTCGAGCTGGCCGAGAGCGATCTCGTCGATCTGAAAGACAGGCTGAGCCAGGCCTCCGCCATGAAGGTCGCCGACGTTCTGAACAAGCCTTTGCCGGACAGTCTGGACTATACCGGCCTCGAATATCAGCGCCAGCGGCATGTGGAAGCACAGCTTGCCGTCGATCAGCTTTCCAGCGATCTCGGCCCGCTTCATCCGCGTTTCCAGGCAGCCGAAGCAGTGCTTGCGCAGGCGCGCCTCTCGATCCAGGACGCGTTGAAGCAACTGGTGAAGTCGCTGAACAGCCAGCAGGTGCATGCCGCCGCGCAGCTCGCGGAACTTCGCGCCAAGCTGGAACAGCTTTCCGCAGACAAGACGGTGTCTGACGAGATCGCAGCGCTCTCGGGGCTGGAAACGGCCGTTGCGGAAGCGCGCGACAATTACTCAAGCGGCCGGTTCAACAGCCCCGGTTCTTCCAAGCTGGTCGCCGCCCCACGGGTGCAGATATCAAAGCCTCTGACCGTCACCCCCAACGAAGCACCAGCGACCGTCTGGCTCGGCTTGCCCTGGTACGCGCTGAGCGGTCTTGGCGCCATGGCTGGCCTGCTTCTCGGCGCTGCCGGCGCAATGCTGATGGGACGCCGTTCGTCGCCGGAGCCCGCGATCGACCATCTCGAGGCAGAGCATGCGCCGATTGAGATGGACGGTGTCGAGGACATCGCCGCGCTGCCGATGGATGCGCGTTGGGCCGCCGATCTGGATCTTACCGATGAGTCCGAAGAGATCGCAGCCGCCTACGAATATGACCACGGTCCAGGCTCCGACGCCTGGGCGCAGGACGTCGAGACCGATGCCGTGTCCGAGGATTACAGACACGAAATGGAGGAGCGCGAGGCCGCCAATGGCCTGCCGCTGTCCGCTCAGCTTCGCGAACTGCTGATGGCAAACAGACAGCCTTACGATCAGGCCGCCGTTCCACCGCTTCTCGCGGTCGCAATTTCGGATCCGCACCGGCATGCGATGCGGGAGGAAGAGCTTGCCTATTCCGAACTCTCGCATGAGGATCGCCGGGCGATCGAGGAATTGCAGCTCCTGCGACAGGAAATGATAGAACTGCGCGACCGGGTGCAGACCTACTCCGAACTGCGCACCGCGTCGGGACGATAGGGCAGGCACGGGTCACCCGGATCAAGATTTGACCTTGCTTTTGTTTGCTCCCGACAGCATTAGGCGCAGGTGAGCCAGTTCGGGCAGTAGCCTCCGGCTTAGATCTGTTCGGTCAACGGGAGATGGCACGTGGTCACGGTAATCGACGGCAAGCAGGCGGCAGCATCGGTCATTTCGGCAGTCACGGAGGCAGCGGAAGGTCTCGAACGGGCCGGCGGCGCAAAGCCCGGCCTCGCAGTCGTCATCGTCGGCAACGATCCGGCCAGCCACGCCTATGTCAGCTCCAAGAGCCGGATGGCGAAGCAGTGCGGCTTCAACTCGATCCAGCACACGTTGCCGGAAGAGACGACGCAGGAGGCGCTTCAGTCTCTCGTCGATACGCTCAACGCCGATCCGGCGATCCATGGCATTCTCGTCCAGCTGCCGCTTCCGAGACATCTCGATCAGGAGCCGGTGATCCAGTCCATCCTGCCGGAAAAGGATGTCGACGGCCTCAACATCGCCAATGCCGGCAAGATCGCCACCGGTGACCTGACGACGGGCATGATCTCCTGCACGCCGGCCGGCTCCATGCTGCTGGTCAAGCGCATCCATGGCGAAGACCTGTCCGGGTTGAACGCCGTGGTGATTGGCCGGTCCAACCTGTTCGGCAAGCCGATGGGCCTGTTGCTTCTGGCCGCAAACGCCACCGTCACCATGGCGCATTCGAAGACGAAGGATCTCGCCGCCGTCTGCCGCAACGCCGATATCCTGGTTGCCGCCGTCGGTCGGCCCGAAATGGTCAAGGCGGATTGGGTCAAGCCCGGCGCGACCGTGATCGATGTCGGCATCAACCGGGTGCCGGCACCGGAAAAGGGCGAGGGCAAGACCCGTCTCGTCGGCGACGTTGCTTTTGACGAGGCCTCAGAGGTCGCCGCAGCCATCACACCGGTTCCAGGCGGCGTCGGTCCGATGACCATCGCCATGCTGATGGCCAACACCGTAATCGCCGCCCATCGCGCCGCCGGGCTGCCTGCGCCAAAGTTCTGATTTCGGACCATTCATCACATTCAAGGCGCTTTGCTTGCACTGGCGCCCTTGAAACCTCTGGCTCTGCCTTAAATCCCCCTGTAGATTACGCTTCAAAGGGGAGGATATTTTGATGAAGAAATCGTTTTGGATCGGCACGGCTTTCGTCGCACTGCTGGCTGGTGCCGCAGGTGCGCAGGAACTGAAGTTCGCGCCCGGCGAAGATGCCAAGTTCAACTGGAAAAGCTACGAGGATTTCAAATCCGCGCATGGTGACCTGAAGGGCCAGAGCCTGACCCTGTTCGGTCCTTGGCGTGGTGAGGACGAGGTGCTGTTCAACAGCGTGCTCGCCTATTTCAATGCCGCGACGGGTGCGAACGGTAAATACTCGTCGTCCGAGAACTACGAGCAGCAGATCGTCATCGATACCCAGGCAGGCTCGCCGCCCAACATTGCCATCATCCCGCAGCCGGGTCTTCTGGCCGATCTCGCGACCAAGGGCTTTCTGACGCCGCTCGGCCAGGAAAATGCCGACTGGATCAAGACCAACTACGGCTCCGGCGAGGACTGGATCCGCTACGGGACCTACAAGGGCAAGGACGGCAAAGAGGCCTATTTCGGTTTCCCGTTCAAGGCCGACCTGAAATCGCTCGTGTGGTTCGTGCCGGAGAATTTCGAGGAAGCCGGTTACGAAGTCCCAAAGACGATGGAAGACCTGATCAAGCTCTCCGACCAGATCGTCGAGGATGGCGGCGTGCCGTGGTGCATCGGTCTCGGATCGGGCGGCGCGACTGGCTGGCCTGCGACTGACTGGGTCGAGGACATGATGCTGCGGACGTCGTCGGCTGAAACCTACGACAAGTGGGTGTCGAACGAGATCAAGTTCGACGATCCGGCAGTGGTTGGTGCCATCGAGGAATTCGGCAAGTTCGCCCGCAATGACAAATACGTCGCGGGCGGCGTTGCAGCGGTCGCCTCGACCGACTTCCGCGACAGCCCGAAGGGCCTCTTCGACATCCCGCCGAAGTGCTACATGCATCACCAGGCCTCCTTCGTGCCATCCTTCTTCCCTGCGGACAAGGAACTGGGCGTCGATGCGGACTTCTTCTACCTGCCGACCTATGCCTCCAAGCCTGAACTCGGCACCCCGGTCCTCGGTGCCGGCACGATGTTTGCCATCACCAAGGATTCTCCTGCGGCAAAGGCATTCATCGAATTCCTGAAGACGCCGATCGCCCATGAAGTCTGGATGGCGCAGGCCTCCTTCCTCACGCCGTTCAAGGGCGCCAAGACGGAAGCCTATGCCAACGACACACTGCGCAAGCAGGGCGAACTGCTGACCACCGACACCACCTTCCGCTTCGATGCATCCGACATGATGCCCGGTAAGATCGGCGCGGGCGCCTTCTGGACCGGCATGATCGATTATGTCGGCGGCAAGGATGCAAAGGCTGTGGGCGGCGATATCCAGAAGGCCTGGGACGGCCTGAAATAGTCATTCGCGTCGAAGGCTGTGCTCGCGACTGCTCTTCTCCCTCGACCACAGGGAGAAGGGTGGATGCGGGGGCGAGGGGCATTTCCAGGGTTGGCATTTCCCGGATATGACGACGGAAGACCTGCTTAGCACTGCAGAAAAGGGGGAGGGCCTATGTTAGCTCAGATTGCATCTGCCATGGGTGTCGTCGTTGCCGGCGTTTTTGCCTGCGCGCTCTACTACTGGCTTTCCGACAAGCTGCTATCAGTGGCACTTCCGGTGCCGGAAGGCGATGCCCGCAAGGCTTCGGCCAATCTCAACCGTAGAGCCACGATCCGCCCCTGGCTGTTTCTCGGACCCGCACTCCTGCTGCTCGCGGTCTATCTCGTCTATCCCGTCATCGCGACCTTCATCCTGTCCTTCTACGATCGTTCCGGCGGCAATTTCGTCGGCTTTGCCAATTACCGCTGGGCCTTCTTCGACGCGCAGTTCCGCCAGTCGATCTTCAACAACATCCTCTGGCTCGCCGTCGTGCCGGCAGCCTGCACCTTCCTCGGCCTGGTCATCGCGGTGCTCACAGACCGTATCTGGTGGGGAAATCTCGCCAAGAGCCTGATCTTCATGCCGATGGCGATCTCGTTCGTCGGCGCTTCGGTGATCTGGAAATTCATCTACGAATTCCGTGGCGGCAACGAAACGCAGATCGGCCTCTTGAACGCGATCGTCCGGGCAATCGGCGGCGATCCGCAGGTGTGGATCTCGCTGCCCTTCTGGAACAACTTCTTTCTGATGGCGATCCTGATCTGGATCCAGACCGGTTTTGCGATGGTCATCCTGTCCGCAGCGCTACGCGGGATTCCTGAGGAAACCGTCGAGGCAGCCGTCATCGATGGCGCCAATGGCTGGCAGATCTTCTGGAAAATCATGGTGCCGCAGATCTGGGGCACGATCGCTGTGGTCTGGACCACGATCACTATTCTCGTTCTCAAGGTGTTCGACATCGTTCTGACCATGACCAATGGCCAGTGGAACACGATGGTGCTTGCCAACCTGATGTTCGACTGGATGTTCCGCGGCGGCGGCGACAGCGGTCGAAGTGCCGTCATCGCGCTGGTCATCATGGCGGCGGTGACGCCGATCATGATCTGGAACATCCGTCAGGCGAACCGCGACATGGGAGACCATTGAGATGAGCGCTGTCGCAAGCCTTCGCCGCATCGGCGTTCCAAGACTGATCCTGCATGCCTCGGTTCTGGTGATCTGTATCATCTGGCTGATCCCGACGCTCGGCATCCTCGTCACCTCGTTCCGCGATGCCGGCCAGATCACCTCCTCGGGCTGGTGGACGGCGCTGACCGGTGCCGCCGAAACCAGCGCAGCACGCCTCGGCGATCCCGCAAGCGCCCGGCAGGACGGACCCAACTACATCATTTCGGGCTCCGTCTTCGATGGCGGCGACGTCAAGAGCGGCAGCGTGGTCGCCTTCGGCACCAGGGTCGCTGCACCGACAGAATTCGAGGCCGGCAAGGAAGCCGATCTGGGAGACGGTGAAAAGCTCACCGTCAACACGGATGGCAGCTATTCCTACGTGAAGAGCGGCCCATTCGACGACAAGCGCGGCAAGCGCATCTATCTCTCGATCACCCAGCCGCCGAACTTCACCCTCAACAATTACCGCACGGTACTGACGTCCGCCGGCATCGGCCAATCCTTTATCAATTCGCTGACGGTCGCAATACCCGCTACCATCATCCCGATCCTGATTGCAGCCTTCGCAGCCTATGCCCTGTCCTGGATGCAGTTTCCCGGCCGGTCGCTGATCATCGCGCTCGTGGTCGGGCTGATCGTCGTGCCGCTGCAGATGACGTTGATCCCGTTGCTGACGCTCTATAACGACATTGGCAACCTGTTAGGCGTGTCGTCGCGCTCCTATGTCGGCATCTGGCTTGCGCATGCGGCCTTCGGCATGCCGCTCGCGATCTATCTCCTGCGAAACTACATCGCAGGTCTGCCCAAGGAGATCATCGAATCCGCCCGTGTCGATGGCGCCAGCGATTTCGAGATCTTCGTCAAGATCGTCCTTCCGCTTTCATTTCCGGCACTCGCCTCCTTCTCGATCTTCCAGCTCCTGTGGACGTGGAACGACCTTCTCGTCGCCATGGTATTTCTCGGTACCGGCAAGGATCAACTGGTCCTGACCGGCTCTCTCAACGCGCTGTTGGGGTCGATGGGCGGTAAATGGGAAATTCTCACCGCTTCGGCCTTCATAACCATCATCGTCCCGATTATCGTCTTTTTTGCACTGCAGCGATACCTCGTCCGCGGCCTGCTCGCCGGGTCGGTCAAGGGCGGATGATGTCTGTGAACCAACAGGGATAGTGGATGACAAGTTCGGCGGAAGTTCCCGGAGCAACGGACGCAGCAAAGGATCGGGACTGGTGGCGTGGCGCCGTCATTTACCAGATCTATCCCCGCTCGTTCCAGGACAGCAACGGCGACGGCATCGGTGACTTAAAGGGCATTTCCGCGCGCCTGCCGCATATCGCAGCGCTTGGTGCCGACGCCATCTGGATCTCGCCGTTCTTTCCGTCGCCGATGAAGGACTTCGGCTATGACGTCGCCAATTATTCCGATGTCGATCCGATGTTCGGCACGCTTTCGGATTTCGATGGCCTGATCGCGGAAGCCCATCGCCTTGGCCTCAAGGTGATGATCGATCTCGTCATGTCGCATTCGTCGGATCAGCATTCGTGGTTCATCGAAAGCCGTTCCTCGCGCTACAATCCCAAGGCCGACTGGTATGTCTGGGCAGACGCGAAGCCCGACGGCACGCCGCCCTGCAACTGGCTGTCGATCTTTGGCGGTTCGGCCTGGCACTGGGATCCGACCCGCATGCAATATTACATGCACAACTTCCTCACCTCGCAGCCGGATCTCAACCTGCACAATGCCGAGGTTCAGGATGCGCTGCTGGACATGACGCGCTTCTGGTTGAACCGCGGCGTCGATGGCTTCCGCCTCGATACGATCAACTTCTACTTCCACGACAAGCAATTGCGCGACAATCCGGCGCTCGATCCCTCGCGCCGCAACGCGTCGACGGCGCCCGCCGTGAACCCCTACAATTTCCAGGAACACATCTACGACAAGAACCGGCCGGAAAATATCGCGTTCCTGAAGCGCTTCCGCGCCGTTCTCGACGAATTCCCGGCAATCGCTGCCGTCGGCGAAGTGGGCGACAGTCAGCGCGGATTGGAAATCGTCGGCGAATACACGTCCGGAGATGACAAGATGCAGATGTGCTACGCCTTCGAATTCTTGGCGCCCGACGCTCTGACGCCCGCCCGCGTTGCCGAAGTGCAGACCGCCTTTTCCGAGGCCGCGCCTGAGGGCTGGGCATGCTGGGCCTTTTCCAACCACGACGTCGTGCGCCATGTCAGCCGCTGGGGCATGGACGTGCTCGACCGTGAAGCCTACGCAAAAATGCTCTCGGCCATTCTTTTGACCCAGCGCGGCTCGGTCTGCATCTATCAGGGCGAGGAGCTGGGCCTGACCGAGGCCGATATCGCCTATGCCGACCTGCGCGATCCCTACGGCATTCAGTTCTGGCCGGAATTCAAGGGCCGCGACGGCTGCCGCACGCCGATGGTCTGGGATGCCCAGGCGCTTCAGGCCGGCTTTTCGACGGCCGAAAAGACATGGTTGCCGATCCCGGTCGAACACCAGCTGAAAGCCGTCGGCGCCCAGTATGGCGATCCGGCTTCGGTGCTGGAGCAATACCGCCGCTTTCTCGCCTTCCGCAAACTGCATCCGGCCTTAAGCAAGGGGCAGTTCATGTCTCTTCCGGTCGATGACACGGTGCTGGGCTACAAACGCCAATACGGCAATGAGACGCTGCTCTGCCTGTTCAACATGAGTGCGGGCGAGGTCGCGACCGACCTGCCGATCAGTCAGTGGGACATGCTCGTTGGCCACGGTTTTGACAGCCGTGTCGAAGGCAATCGTGTCGAGCTGCCACCTTGGGGGGCGTATTTCGCTCGCCACACATAAGAGACAACAAAGGGTAACGGGGAGGACCACGTCATGACCGGTGTCGTACTGAAGGATATCCGCAAGTCCTATGGCCAGGTGAAGGTGCTGCACGGCATCGACCTGGACATTGCGCAGGGCGAGTTCGTGGTGTTTGTCGGCCCGTCCGGCTGCGGCAAGTCCACGCTGCTGCGGATGATCTCCGGGCTCGAGACGATCACCGGCGGCGAGATGCTCATCGATGGTCAGGTGGTCAACGACGTTCCGCCTTCGCGCCGCGGCATCGCCATGGTGTTCCAGTCCTATGCGCTTTATCCGCATATGACCGTCTACGACAACATGGCCTTCGGCATGCGGATCGCCAAGGAAAGCAAGGAGGAGATCGACCGACGGGTCCGCGCGGCCGCCGATATCCTTCAACTGACGCCCTATCTCGACCGCCTGCCGAAAGCGCTCTCGGGCGGCCAGCGCCAGCGCGTGGCGATTGGCCGGGCGATCTGCCGTGACCCGAAAGTCTTTCTGTTCGATGAGCCACTGTCCAACCTCGACGCAGCTCTCCGCGTCGCGACCCGCATCGAGATTGCCCGCCTCAAGGAGCAGATGCCGGACACGACGATGATCTACGTCACCCACGATCAGGTGGAGGCGATGACGCTCGCCGACCGGATCGTGGTCCTCTCGGCCGGCCGCATTGAACAGGTCGGGCCACCGCTCGAACTCTATGAGCGCCCGAAAAACCTGTTCGTCGCGCGCTTCATCGGCTCGCCGGCGATGAACATCATGCCCGTCACCGTCAAGGAAACCGGCGCTGTGACCACCGTTTCGCTTGTCGACGGAAAGTCGGTCATCGTACCGATCGCGACCGAAACCGGCGCGAACGGCAAGAGCGCAAGCTTCGGCGTGCGGCCCGAAGATCTGACCATCGCGACCGGCGAGGATTATCTCTTCGAAGGCAAGGTCTCCATCGTCGAGGCGCTCGGGGAGGTCACGCTCCTCTACATCGAAGGCTTGTCGGCCAAGGAGCCGATCATCGCCAAACTGCCTGGGATCATCGACGTGAAAAGAGGCGACACGATGCGTTTTTCAGCCGATCGGCAGAAGCTGCATCTCTTCGATGCGGACGGGCAGACCTATCGCCGCTGACGGATCGGGATAACTTTACATTTACCGGAATTTTGTGACTAATGCTCCGATTCGGGCCGCATATGAAATTCCAACGCTCTGTTAAACTTCAGGCCCTACTCTTTTGACATTGGAATAGGAGACACTGTCGTGACCGCGGCCCCCATTGGAAAAAGCCATTTTCTGAATAAGGAAGAGTCGTTCATGTATGACCGCGAAGCGCGGTTCCAGATGCATGACACGATGAACGCAGCCCGCATCGAGTATACCGAGAACGGCGTGATGAACATGGCGCAGCGCCGCTGCGACGTTCTGCAGATATCCGAAACCGAAGCGGTTCTCGGCATCATCACCCAGTACCACCTGCCCAAGCAATTTTATCTCGACATCCCGGACGCCCGCATCTCCAAGGTCGGCTGCATCCTGATGCGGGTCAACACCAACAACACCATTCAGGTTCGCTTTCTAAAGATGCTGACGAAGAAGGAGATGAACCGCATCTTCGTCTTCTCGACGCATCCGAACCACCGCGACATGACGATCGATCTCCGGGCCTGGTAAGCCACCTGTCCAAGGACCGTGGGCACTGTCGGAGTTATTGAAGGGGCGGCTCAAGGCCGCCCTTTGTTATTTCAGGAAAACACGCTGGCGCCGTGCTCGGCGCGGCCGACGTTGCGGCGGAAGGCGGCGAAGAGTTCGCGGCCCATGCCGAATTCGTTTTCGGAAAGGTCCGCCTTGGCAGGCAGGCGCGCCTCGAATTCGGCGGCGTCCACCAGAACCTCAAGCGTTCCGGCAACAGCGTCGAGACGGATCATGTCGCCGTTTTGGATCTTGGCGATTGCCCCGCCATCGCAGGCTTCAGGCGTCATGTGAATGGCGGCCGGTACCTTGCCCGATGCGCCGGACATGCGCCCGTCGGTGAGAAGCGCCACCTTGAAGCCGCGGTCCTGTAGCACGCCGAGCGGCGGCGTCAGACGGTGCAACTCCGGCATGCCGTTCGCCTGCGGTCCCTGGAAGCGCACGACGGCGATGAAGTCACGGTTCAGGTCGCCGCGCTTGAACGCGTCCTGCAGTTCCTGCTGGTCGTGGAACACGATGGCCGGCGCCTCGATGATATGGCGCTCCGGCTTGACGGCGGAAATCTTGATGACGCCCTTGCCGATATTGCCGGTCAGCATCTTCAGGCCGCCGGTCGGCTGGAACGGGGTTTCGATCTGCGCCAGAACCTTCGGGTCGCCACTCATCTGCGGCACCGTCGGGCGGGTCACGAGGCCCTTCTCGTCGAGCTTGGCTTCCACCGTATAGGCCTCAAGGCCATGGCCGAACACGGTGCGCACGTCGTCATGCACCATGCCGGTCTTCAAAAGCTCGCGGATGAGGAAACCCATGCCGCCGGCTGCGTGAAAATGGTTCACGTCGGCCAGTCCGTTCGGATAGACGCGGGCGAGCAGTGGAACGATGTCGGAAAGCTCCGAAATATCTTCCCACGTCAGATGGATGCCGGCGGCGCGCGCCATCGCAACGATATGCATCGTGTGGTTCGTGGAGCCGCCGGTCGCATGCAGGCCGACGACGCCGTTGACGATCGAACGTTCGTCGATCATCTCGCCCGCTGGCGTGAACTCGTTGCCGAGTGCGGTGATGGCGAGCGCCCGCTTGACGGCCTCGCGCGTCAGTGCTTCGCGAAGCGGCGTGCCCGGATTGACGAAGGAGGCGCCGGGCATATGGAAGCCCATGATCTCCATCAGCATCTGGTTCGAGTTGGCCGTGCCGTAGAACGTGCAGGTGCCCGGGCCGTGATAGGACTTGGATTCCGCTTCCAGCAGTTCGGCGCGGCCGACCTTGCCTTCCGCATAAAGCTGGCGAATGCGCGACTTCTCGTCGTTCGGCAGACCCGTCGTCATCGGTCCGGCCGGAATGAACACTGCCGGCAGATGCCCGAAGGACAGGGCCGCAATCACCAGGCCCGGCACGATCTTGTCGCAGATTCCGAGATAGACGGCGGCGTCGAACATGTTGTGCGACAGGCCGATACCGGCCGACATGGCGATCGCATCGCGGGAAAACAGTGAAAGCTCCATGCCGGGCTGCCCCTGTGTGACGCCGTCGCACATGGCTGGAACGCCACCAGCCACCTGGGCGATGCCGCCGGCTGCGCGTGCCGCCTCGCGGATGATCGCGGGGAAGGTCTCGTAAGGCTGGTGAGCCGAGAGCATGTCGTTATAGGAGGTGATGATGCCGAGGTTCGGAACGACGTCGCCTGCGAGCGCGTCCTTCTCGGCGGGGGAACAGACCGCAAAGCCGTGTGCAAGGTTGCCGCAGGACAGGGTGGTGCGATGCGGCCCGCGCGATGCGGCGCGGCGCACCCGGTCGATATAGGCCTCACGATGCGGTTTCGATCGTTCAACGATACGGGCGGTGATCGCCTCGATGCCGGAATGGGCGCCCATGGTTCATCCTCCTTGGGTCGATCCCGGTCTGGGAGAGTGCCGGGATCGCTGGTGTTACTGCTTCGGCCCCTCAAGAAGCGGCCGCCAGGTGAGGCGCGTGTTACGGCGCCCAGTAAATGTCGAGTGGCGATGCGGCACGGTTCAGAACCGCACGGACTGGCATTTCGGTCTCGTCGGATCCGGCGATCGCCTTTTCCAGCACGTCCTTCTTGCCCTGTCCCTCTATATGCAGCGCCAGAAAGCGGGCATCCGAAAGGCTGGAGAAGGAGAAGGTCAACCGCTCTTCGCCGGCCCCTTCCGCTTTCATCGTCATGACGCGGCAAAGACCGGTAAGGTCGAGCGCCTGTTCCAGATTGTTGCCATGCGGGAAGAACGAGGCGGTGTGCCCGTCTCCACCCATGCCAAGGATCACGACGTCGAACGGCTTGTCGAGCGCAGCCGTTGCCTTTGTCGCAATCACGGCCGCATCCTCGATCGAGGGCGCTTCGTAATAGAGCGGCACGAAGGTTGCCGCCGCCGCATTGTTCGCCAAAAGATGCTTGGCAACCAGGAGATGGTTGGAGCGCTCGTTGTCGGCGGGCACGAAGCGCTCGTCGACCAGCGTCACCTTCACCTTGTCCCAGGCAAGCTCACGGGTGGAAAGCTCCTCGAAGAACTTCTTCGGCGTGGAGCCGCCCGAAACCGCAATGCAGGCGGAATCGCGTGCGTAGATGGCAGCGGCGAGGCGGCTTGCCACCTCGTCGGCAAGCGCGGCTGCAAGCGCCGCACCGTCAGAATATTCGTGTTTCGTGTAGGACATGGCTACCTCAGGTCTCGTGCCAGGTGCGGCCGTCGCGCTCGATCAGGGCAATCGCCTGGCTCGGTCCCCAGGTTCCGGCCGTATAGCCCTGAACCTGCTGGCCGGCGGCTTCCCAACCCTTGAGGATCGGGTCGACCCAGCGCCATGCGGCTTCCACTTCGTCGCGACGCATGAACAGCGTCTGGTTGGAACGGATCGTGTCCATCAGCAGACGCTCGTAAGCATCCGGGTTGCGCACGTTGAAGGCAGCAGCAAAGCTCATGTCCAGCGACACTTCGCGCAGGCGCATGCCGCCCGGACCCGGGTCCTTGATCATCAGGGACTGCTTGACGCCTTCGTCCGGCTGCAGGCGGATGATCAGCTGGTTGGCTGCAATCCGGCCAGCGCTCGCATCGAAGATATTGTGCGGGATCGGCTTGAAGGTGATGACGATTTCCGACATGCGGCTGGCAAGGCGCTTGCCGGTGCGGATGTAGAAGGGAACGCCGGCCCAGCGCCAGTTGCCGATTTCGGCCTTGATGGCAACGAAGGTCTCGGTGTTGGAAACGCCGCCTTCCAGCTCTTCCAGGTAGCCTTTGACGGCGCCGCCTGCCGAAGCGCCGGCGCGGTACTGGCCCCGCACCGTCATCTGCTGAACGTTGGATTCGTTGATCGGCTTCAGCGCACGCAGCACTTTCAGCTTTTCGTCGCGAACGGCTTCCTGGTCCATCGACGATGGGACTTCCATCGCCACAAGGCACACGAGCTGCATGATGTGGTTCTGCACCATGTCGCGCAGAGCACCCGCCGTATCGTAGTAACCCGCGCGACCTTCGAGGCCCACCGCTTCGGCAACGGTGATTTGCACGTGGTCGATATGGTTGGCGTTCCACAGCGGCTCATAGAGCGCGTTGGCAAACCGCAGCGCCATCAGGTTCTGCACGGTTTCCTTGCCGAGGTAGTGGTCGATGCGGAAGATCTGCTCTTCCGGGAAGACCTTGCCGATCTGGTCGTTGAGCGCCAGCGCTGACGCAAGGTCGCGGCCGATCGGCTTTTCGACGACGATACGGGTCTGCTTGGTGATCATCTTGTGATCGCGGATTTTTTCGGAAATGGCACCGAAAATTCCAGGCGCGACGGCGAGATAGAACACGCGGACGCGGTCCTTGCCCTCGTCGAGCAGCTTCTTCAGCTCGGCCCATCCGCCTTCCGATTTCGCATCGACGGACACGTAATAGAGACGCTTGCAGAACTTCTCGACTTCCGCCTCGTCGTATTCACCCTTCTTGAGATGCTCCTTGAGGGCGTCCTGGGCGAACTTGCGGTAGTCGTCGTGCGAAAGCGCGCTGCGCGATGCGCCGATGATTCGGGTTGGTTCGGTGAAATGGCCTTCGATCTGACGATGGTAGAGGGCCGGCAGAAGCTTGCGCTCCGCAAGGTCGCCGGTGCCGCCGAAAACGACGCAATCAAACGGCTCGACTGGGATGATCTGGCTGCTCATCGCTATTCTTTCATCTCGCATAGTTGGTGGAACACATATTCTAATCGATTTAAAAACGCTAGCCCGAAATCGCAACTGGGCGGTAGGGGAGGCGTCTCACATCCTGTCTCTGAGCGCAAACCAAGTCAGCGCGAGGAACAGAAGAGGGCTTCGCATGCGCCGCCCGCCGGGGAAGGACGGTATGTCGAGGTCCCGCAGACAATCGAGCTCGGTGCGATTTCCCAGGACCATATCGGCGTAGAGTTTGCCGCAATAATTCGACAGCATCACGCCATGACCGGAATAGCCACCGATCGATGTGACGCCCGGCATCACCTCGCGAACGAACGGATGCCGCGGCAGGGTAATCCCGACATTGCCGCCCCAGGCATGGGTGATCTGGACATCCTTCAGCGCCGGATAGGTATCGACGATCTGGCGGCGGATGGCCTCGGCCGTGTCCTTCGGATTGCTCGACGTGTAGACCTCGCGGCCACCGAACAACAGCCGGTTGTCCAGCGACTTGCGGAAGTAGCGCACCACGAAACGGCTGTCGCAGACGGCCTCGCCACCGGGAATGACCTGCGGAAACTCGTCGAGCGGTTCGGTTGCCGCGATAAAGGATCCGATCGGCATGATATGCGCGCCGGTCACCGGTTCGAGATTGCCGATATAGGCGTTGGTGGCAAGCAGCACCCGAGCGGCCGAAATCGTGCCGCGCGGCGTCTCGATGAGCGTCTTGCCGCCGGACTGCGTGATCCTGGTTGCCGGCGTTTCCTCGTGGATCGCAGCGCCTGCGTCATGCGCCACCCGTGCCAGTCCGATCAGGAGCTTCAGCGGATGGATATGGCCGGTTCCCATGTCGCGCACGCCGCAATGGTAATCGGTCGTGCCGACCCGCTCGGCGGTTTCCTTCGCGCCCATGAACGTGACATGCGGATAGCCGTAGCGCTCGGCCGCGATTGCGGCATTGGCCTGGTAATATCGCTCGTATCCCCGCTTGTGGGCAACGTTCAGCTGTCCCGGCACGTATTCCATGTCGATGCCGTGGGCGGACGCGAAATCCATCAGGTAGCGCTTGGCGCCCTCGGCCATGTCGAACAGCGCTTTCGAGCGCTCGAAACCAAGCTTTTCTTCGATCTCCTCCGGCCAGGAGCGCTGGCCGGTGCCCAGTTGCCCGCCATTGCGCCCCGATGCGCCGTCACCGAAATGCGCGGCCTCGATCAGCACCACCGACGTGCCGGCTTTCGCCAGCGTGTAGGCGGCCTGGAGCCCGGTATAGCCGCCGCCGATGATGGCAACGTCAACGCTCTTCGAGGCGTCGAGGGTAGGGTAGGTCGCCCGGTCGCCAACGCTTGCCTGATACCAAGAAATGCCCGAGGCGATGGGGCTCTGCCAATTGTCCAAGATACCTTTTCCCTCACACGTTGAGGAGCAGGAATTCCCGTTCCCAAGGGCTGATCACCTGCATGAACGTCTCGAATTCTCCCCGTTTCACGCCGGCATAAAGGCCGATGAATTCCTTGCTGAAAACTTCCGCAAGCGCCGGCTCGTCCTCGAGCAGCGAGACGGCCTTCAGGAGATCGCGCGGCAGGTCGATCTCGCCTTCGTTGGCGGAATCTTCCGTCGGCGGTGTCGGATCGAGCCTGTTTTTGATGCCGAGCAGGCCGCAGCCGAGAGAGGCAGCAAGCGCAAGATACGGATTTGCATCGGAGCTCGGCAACCGGTTCTCGACACGCCGCGAGTTCGCGTCCGAAACCGGTACGCGAAAGGCCGTGGTGCGGTTGTCGTAACCCCAGGCGGAGTTGACGGGTGCCGCCATATCCGGCGTCAGGCGCCGGTAGGAATTCACGTAAGGCGCCATCATCACCAGCGCCTTCGGGATGAAGGCCTGCATCCCGCCGATGAAGTGGAAGAATTCCTCCGATGCCGAACCGTCGGCGTTGGAAAAGACGTTCTTGCCGGTCTCGATTTCCACCACCGACTGGTGGATATGCATCGCAGATCCCGCTTGACCCTGCATCGGCTTTGCCATGAAGGTTGCATAGATGCCGTGTTTCAGCGCCGCCTCGCGAATGGTGCGCTTGAACATGAAGACCTGGTCGGCCAGTTCCACCGGATCGCCATGGCGAAGATTGATTTCCAGCTGCGCCGGGCCTTCCTCGTGGATCAGCGTATCGATCTCGAGGCCCTGCTTTTCGGAGAAATGGTAGATGTCGTCGATCAGTTCGTCGAACTCGTTGATGCCGGCAATCGAATAGCTCTGTCCACCGAGGATCGACCGACCGGAGCGGCCCTTCGGCGGATGCAGTGGATAATCCGGGTCGTCGTTCTTGGCGACCAGATAGAACTCGATCTCCGGCGCCACGACGGGCTTCCACCCGCGGTCGTTATAGAGCTTGACGATATTCTTCAAAACGTTGCGCGGCGTATAGGACACCGCCTGACCATCTGTGTCGACGATGTCGCAGATCACCTGCGCCGTCGGGTCGCTCTCCCAGGGCACGACGGCAAGCGTCGAAAGGTCCGGCATCAGCTTGAGGTCGCTGTCGCGCGGCTCATAGCGGAAGTTTGCCGTCTCGTCGGGATACTCGCCGGAGATGGTATGGCGATAGAGCGCCGAAGGCAGCGCCAGCGAGGTGTTGGACGTAAACTTCGACGAGGGCATCATCTTGCCGCGCGGCACGCCGGCTAGATCGGGCGTGATGCATTCGATGTCTTCGATCCCGCGTGCCCGAAGCCAAGCGGCTGCCTCGCGCCAGTCTGCAACGCCGCGAAGCGAAGTCAGTGTCGGCTGGGCTGTCGCGGCTTTCGCCACGGTTCCGGTTGCCAGGACAGGGGATGATTTCTTGCGCGGCATAACACACCGGGGTCATGTTGATCGGAGCCCCATCATAGCCATGGAATGATGTTTGGGAACACTCTTTGGCTGAGAGCGCGCTGACTTCTTGGCGAGGAGCAGGCTAAATCCGCTATCGTGGCCCCGCCATCTTGACTTCGAGGCTCCAATCGAAAACAGCAAGTCGATGACGAGAGGATGACCATTGGCACAGAAATTCGATGTGATCGTGTTGGGCGCCGGTGCCGCCGGCATGATGTGCGCCATCCGCGCCGGCCAGCGTGGTCGCTCAGTGCTGGTGCTCGATCATGCCAAGGCGCCTGGCGAAAAGATCCGCATCTCGGGAGGCGGCCGCTGCAACTTTACCAATATCGGTGCGGCCCCCCAGCATTACCTCTCCGGCAACGCGCATTTCGTCAAATCGGCACTCGCCCGCTACACCGCCCGCGATTTCCTCGACTTGGTGGAACGGCATCGGATTCCCTGGCACGAAAAGACGCTCGGTCAACTGTTCTGCGACAACAGCGCCAAGGACATCATCGCGATGCTGCTGTCGGAAATGTCGGCCGCGAACGTGTCCCTGAAGCTTCAGACGCCGATCGACGGCATCGAAAAATCGCCCGACGGATATCGGCTGGCCACCTCTGCCGGCCAGTTCGAAGCCGGATCGCTGGTGGTGGCGACGGGCGGCAAGTCCATCCCGAAAATGGGCGCCACGGGCTTTGCCTACGAGATTGCGGCGCAGTTCGGGCTCAAGCTGGTCGAGACGCGCCCCGGCCTCGTGCCGCTGACCTTCGATCAGAACACACTCGAAAAACTGTCGCCGCTGTCTGGGATCGCGGTTCCTGCAGAAGTGCGCCACGGCCGGACGGGATTTCGCGAGGCCATGCTGTTTACCCATCGCGGCCTCAGTGGCCCGTCCATCCTGCAGATTTCCTCCTATTGGCGGGAGGGTGACGACATCACGCTGTCGATCGAACCGGATGCCTCAATCAGCGATGCACTGAAGGCGGCCCGCAAGACGAACGGCAGACAGGCGGCGCAGACGGCGCTTGGCGAAATACTGCCCAAGCGTCTTGCCCAATACTTCGTCGAAAACCGGGGCGTCACCGGCAATCTCGCCGATCTCTCCGACAAGATGCTGACAGGGCTTGCAGCATCGATCCAGGACTGGAAGATCCGCCCCGCCGGTTCGGAAGGATATCGCACGGCCGAGGTCACGCTGGGTGGTATCGATACTTCCGCACTGGATTCCAAAACGATGCAGGCCAAGGCCGTGCCAGGCTTGTATTTCATCGGCGAGTGCGTCGACGTTACAGGCTGGCTTGGAGGCTATAACTTCCAGTGGGCCTGGTCTTCCGGCTATGCTTGCGGAGACAGCCTCTAGGTAGAAATGCCAGTTGTGCTCGATTCAGGTGTTGTTAATATGCCTGGAGGATGCTGCCTTAATGCCAGCCCATTTGTTTGGTCTATAGGCTGCGTACCCGCCGGCTTCCGGCGGCCATCACCAAGATCGTGGAGTCGGATACCTATGCAGAAGACCCGCAGCGCCCGTGCAATTGCTATTGCCAAGACCCAGGATAACGCAAAGTTGATCCGCGTAAGATTTCTGGCGATGGCGATTGGAGCAACTGTTGCTCTTCTTTCGGTTCCTTTCTACTTCTGACGTAGTCTCCCCGCAGCCTTGCTGCGGCAAGGAATGTGTGAACGAGTAACGGCGTCGGTGTAGCTCTGGATCTACGTCGGTCGCTTGAGTTACGTCAATTTCCTATTTATCTAATCTTCAGATATCTCCGTCAAAAACAACAGTGTCTCTCACATTTTGGAAAGAGCCCTGTTTTGACCAAGAAGCTTCTCCCCTCATCCGTTGTATCCCGGATTGTTCTCCTCTGCCTTTTTCTCGTTTCCGTGGCAGCGGCTACTCTTTCCGGGCTTGCCTATGTCAATCTTCGGAACGACGTCATGTCGAGTGCACGTGCCGATGCCTATAAGGCGATGCGCACGCTGGGGCTTCTTTATGAGCTGGAACTGCCCGGTGCGAAGACCGAGATCCGCGACGAAGTCGTCAACAAGGTTCTCCAGGGCGAAGGCGCTCTGAAAGGCCATGACGTGGTCGACCGTGCCGCTGCTGCCATCGGCGGCGTTGCAACGATCTTTGAAAAGCAGGGCGCAGACTACGTCCGCATCTCCACCAACGTGAAGACGGAGAAGGGTGAGCGCGCCATCGGCACGAAGCTTGCTCCCGAACATCCGGCGCAGCCGAAGCTCAACAAGAGCGAATCCTATTTCGGAAACGCGGTTCTGTTCGGCAAGGACTACATGACCGGGTATTTCCCGATCACCAATGCCGCAGGTGCAGTCACCGGCGTCCTCTTCATCGGTGTTCCGATGGAAGTCTATTTCGCCCATATCGCGTCGTCTGCTTATATCCTCATCGGCACGTCGGCGATCGCGCTTCTGGTGCTCGGCTTCTTCAGCTTTTTCGCCATCCGGGCTCTCGTGCGCCCGCTCGGCGTGCTGACCGGCAGCGTCCGCGCCATTGCGCAGGGCGATAACAAGAGTGCGATCCCCTATCTCCAGCTGCCGAACGAATTCGGCAACATTGCCAGAGCCCTTGAGGTTTTCCGCGATAAGGACCGCGAAAAGCAGCTGATCGAAAGCCGCAGCGCCGCAGAGCGTGCCGAGGCGGAAGCGGATCGCCATCGCAACGATACCGAAAAGCAGCATGTCGACGCCCAGATCGAGCACGCCGTCACGCAGCTTGGATCGGCCTTGTCGCGTCTGTCCCAGGGCGATCTGTCCGCATCGATCGACACGCCGTTCTCCGGTCGTCTTGAAGGCCTGCGGACCGATTTCAACAATTCGATCCTGCGGCTGCGTGAAACGATGACGCATATCCGGGCCAGCACGCTCTCGATCCAGAAGAGCAGCTCCGATCTCAGCCACTCGTCGACGGACCTGTCACGCCGCACCGAAAGCCAGGCCGCTTCGCTCGAAGAGACGGCAGCCGCCGTGGACGAGATCACCGTTACCGTACGCTCCTCCGCCGAACGCGCTCGCGAAGCCAATGACGCCGTGACGCAGACCAAGAAGAGCGCCGACAGTTCCGGCACCGTGGTCCGCAATGCCGTCGAAGCGATGGGCAAGATCGAGGAAGCGTCCAAGAAAATCGAACTGATCATCGACGTCATCGACGACATCGCCTTCCAGACCAACCTTCTCGCCTTGAACGCCGGCATCGAAGCCGCGCGGGCAGGGGATGCCGGCAAGGGCTTTGCGGTCGTCGCCCAGGAAGTCCGTGAACTGGCCCAGCGCTCCGCCGATGCGGCCAAGGAAATTAAGGGCCTGATCGACCAGTCCAGCCACGAGGTCCATTCCGGATCGACGCTGGTGCAGGAAGCGGGCGAAGTGCTGGCCACGATCAGCAGCGACATCACCATCATCAGCAAGCATGTCGATACGATCGCCACTGCCAGCCGCGACCAGGCCGCAGCGCTTCAGGACATCAATAGCTCCGTCAACAAGATGGATCAGATGACCCAGCAGAACGGTGCCATGGTGGGCGAAACCAGCGAGGCGAGCCGTCGTCTTGCTGAAGAGGCGGATATGCTGCTCGGCCTCGTCCAGCAGTTCAAGATCGACAGCCAGAGATCAATGGCCCGTCAGGATAGCCGGGCAGCCTGAGCGCGGGAAGATGAAATGACAAGGGGCGGATTTCGGGCCGCCCTTTTTTGTGAACGATGAGCCGGTTGCGATTTCGGCTTGGCACAAGGGCACGGATTCAGGCGGCGTCGATTTCCGGTAACCGCTGCTGCATTGCACATTCCCCCTTGTGGCCTGGGGAATTCCTTTCTACTCTCCTCAAAATTATAGGGAAATTCGCGCGAACCGTCCTGCCGCGCAGGGTCGGTGGCTGCAGGTGCTGCAACAGGAGAGAATTGATGAAAGCCCATTTGCTCAGCATAGCCGCCGCTTTGGCTGCGACCGCTTTCGGCGTGTCTGGTGTTTCCGCCCAGGAACGCACTGTGCATGTCTACAACTGGTCCGACTACATCGATGAATCGATCCTGCAGGACTTCACCAAGGAAACCGGCATCAAGGTTGTCTACGACGTCTTTGACAGCAACGATATCCTGGAAACCAAGCTGCTTGCCGGCGGCTCCGGTTACGACGTCGTGGTGCCGACCGCCCCGTTCCTCGCCCGCCAGATCCAGGCCGGCGTCTTCCAGAAGCTCGACAAGTCCAAGATCCCCAACCTTTCCAACCTGTGGCCGGAAATCTCGGCGCGTCTTGCCAAATACGATCCCGGCAACGAATACGCCGTCAACTACATGTGGGGCACGACCGGCATCGGCTACAATGTCGATAAGGTCAAGAAGGCACTCGGCGATACGCCCCTCGACAGCTGGGACGTGCTGTTCAAGCCTGAAAATGCTGCAAAGCTCAAGTCCTGCGGCGTCAACATCCTCGATGCATCCGACGAGACCTTCGCGATCGGCATGAACTATGTCGGCATGGATCCCGACAGCAAGGAAACGAAGGATCTCGAAGCGGGCGGCAAGGTCTATTCCGACATCCGCTCCTCGGCAAAGACGTTCAACTCCTCGTCCTATATCGATGATCTCGCCAACGGCGACATCTGCATCACCATCGGCTGGTCGGGCGACATTCTGCAGGCAAAGACCCGCGCCGAGGAAGCCAAGAACGGCGTCAACATCGAGTTCTCGATCCCCAAGGAAGGAACCTATATGTGGTTCGACAACCTTGCGATCCCGGCCGATGCAAAGAACGTGGCCGAAGCGCATGAATTCATCAATTACTTGATGAAGCCCGAAGTGATCGCCAAGGCATCGAACTACGTTCAGTATGCCAACGGCAACCTGGCCTCGCAGAAGTTCATCGACAAGGAAGTCCTGGAAAACCCGGCGGTCTACCCGACCGAAGAGGTCACCAAGAAGCTCTTCACGATCTCGCCTTACGGACCCAAGGAACAGCGCGTGCTGAACCGGCTCTGGACCCAGATCAAGACCGGCAAGTAACCATCGGCTTCGGGGCAGGCAAAACCTGCCCCGATCTGTTTCTGGCAATATTTCTTGAGGGCAGGCGGGGCAGGCGATGGCAAAGACACTCGGACCGGTAAAACGAAAATTCTCTCCGTGGACCGATCCGGCGTCGGTGCCCTTCATCCGCTTTGAAAACATCACCAAGCGCTTCGGCAATTTTACCGCCGTCGACAATCTGACGCTCGATATCTACGAGAGGGAATTCTTCTCGCTGCTCGGGCCGTCCGGCTGCGGAAAGACGACGCTGATGCGGATGCTGGCAGGCTTCGAGGAGCCGACGGAAGGCCGCATCCTTTTGCAGGGCAAGGACATTTCCGGTGTTCCGCCCTACAAGCGCCCGACCAACATGATGTTTCAGTCCTACGCGCTCTTCCCGCATATGTCGGTTGAAAAGAACATCGCCTTCGGTCTCAAGCAGGACAATCTGCCAAAGGGCGAGATCGATACCCGCGTCGAGGAAATGCTGAAGCTCGTCAAGCTGGAGCAGTTCGCCAAGCGCAAGCCGGCACAGCTTTCCGGCGGCCAGCGCCAGCGCGTGGCGCTGGCAAGGTCGCTCGCAAAGCGCCCGAAGGTCCTGCTGCTCGACGAACCGCTCGGCGCGCTGGACAAGAAGCTGCGCGAGGAAACCCAGTTCGAACTGATGGATATCCAGCAGACGCTGGGACTCACCTTCCTCATCGTCACCCACGACCAGGAAGAGGCGATGACCGTGTCCGACCGTATCGCGGTCATGGACAAGGGCATCATAATGCAGGTGGCAACGCCGGCCGAAATCTACGAGGCCCCGAACAGCCGCTACGTGGCGGACTTCATCGGCGATATCAACATCCTCGAAGGCACGGTGACGCAGACCGATAGCGCGCTCGGCGCCCCCGGCCTGGTGCGGATCGACAGCGACGGTCTGAGCGTTGCCGCGGAACAGGAATGCCAAGCGGTCAAGGGCGATCAGGTCGCCTACGCGGTCCGCCCGGAAAAGGTGCGCATTTCCCAGGAACAGCCCACGGACACCTCCCTCAATGCGGCCTATGGCGAAGTCTGGGACATCGGCTATCTCGGCGACTTCTCGGTGTTTCTTGTGAAGATGGAGGATGGCCGCATCGTTCGCGCCGCGCAGGCCAACGTCTCGCGCCTGGTCGATCGACCGATCACCTTCGGCGACATGGTGTGGCTGACCTGGTCACGCGATGCCGGCCTTGTGCTGACACGATAGGGAGCGCGATCATGGCCGATACGACAGCCGACAATCCGCATGCCAACCCGGCCCGCTGGCTGGTCGTCGCAGTGCCCTATCTCTGGCTGCTGCTGTTCTTCGTCGCACCGTTCCTGATCATCTTCAAGATCTCGCTGTCGGATACGGCCATTGCCATGCCGCCCTACACGCCGGTGTTCGGTGGCTGGAGCGCCCTCAGCGATTTCGTCTCCGAGCTCGACATCGAGAACTACCTGTTCCTGACCGAGGACCCGCTTTACTTCCAGGCCTATACGTCGTCGCTGCGGATTGCCGCGATCTCGACGATTCTGCTTCTGCTGATCGGCTATCCGATGGCGCTTGCCATGGCGCGGGCACCCAATTCCATCCGGCCGATCCTTCTGATGCTGGTCATCCTGCCGTTCTGGACCTCGTTCCTCATCCGCGTCTATGCCTGGATCGGCATCCTGAAGCCGGACGGGTTGCTGACGCTGGCCTTGCAGACGATCGGGCTGATGGGACCGGACCAACAGGTGGAGATCTTCAGAACCGACACGGCCGTCTTCATCGGCATCGTCTATTCCTATCTGCCCTTCATGGTCCTGCCGCTCTACGCAGCGCTCGAAAAGATGGACAATACCCTTCTCGAAGCCGCCAACGATCTGGGCTGCCCGCCGTGGAAGGCGTTCTGGAAAATCACCTTTCCGCTCTCGATGCCGGGTGTGATCGCAGGCTCGATGATCTGCTTCATCCCGATAACAGGCGAATTCGTCATCCCGGATCTGCTCGGCGGCGCCGATACGCTGATGATCGGCAAGACGCTGTGGACGGAGTTCTTCAGCAACCGCGACTGGCCGCTTGCGTCGGCCGTAGCAGTGGTCTTGCTCCTGATGCTGGTCGTGCCGATCGCCATATTCCAGAACCAGCAGAAGAAGGTGGCGTGAGATGACAAAGAACCGCCTTGATGCCACCGTCCTGACGCTTGGCTTCGCCTTCCTCTACATCCCCATCATCATTCTGGTCGTCTACTCGTTCAACGCCTCGCGGCTCGTCACGGTCTGGGGCGGCTTCTCGCTCAACTGGTACGTCTCGATGTGGTCGAACCAGGGTCTTATGGATGCCGCCTGGGTCACGGCCCGCGTCGGTCTGTTGAGCGCCACGTTCGGTACCATCCTCGGCACGCTGGCCGCGCTGACGCTGGTCCGCTACCAGAAGTTTCCGGGAAAGATGCTGTTCTCAGGCATGATCTATGCGCCGCTGGTCATGCCGGAGGTCATCACCGGCCTGTCGCTGCTGCTTCTGTTCGTGGCGATCGGCGTCGATCGCGGGTTCTGGACCGTCATCATCGCCCATACCACCTTCACCATGTGCTACGTGGCGATCGTCGTTCAGTCGCGGCTTCTCACCTTCGACCGCAGTCTGGAAGAGGCAGCGCTCGATCTTGGCTGCCCGCCGGTCAAGACGTTCTTCCAGATCACCCTGCCGCTGATCCTGCCCGCCGTCATCTCCGGCTGGATGCTCGCCTTCACCCTGTCGCTGGACGATCTTGTGATCGCAAGCTTCAACACTGGGCCAGGTGCCACCACGCTGCCAATCAAGATCTATTCGCAGGTGAGGCTCGGTGTGACGCCGGAGATCAACGCAATCTGCACGATCCTGATCGCGCTGGTGACACTCGGCGTCATCGCCACCTCGATCGGCACCAAGCGGGCCGAGGTCCGGCGCATCCGCGACGAGTATATGGCGCTGCGGACCGGCAGCTGAACTTTCAGGGCGTGCGTCATTCGGTGATCTTCGGCGTGGGCTTTGCGACCGGCCAGATCACCGGGTTCTGCCAGGATCCCCCGATGAAAAAGTGGGTGGCATCCGGGCGGCGAGCGGCAGCGTCCCCGCTGGTTGTCCCGCTGGAATCTGTGAGTACGCCGGCAGAAAGCGCGAGGCTGTTATTGGCATAGGGCACGATGCCGTTGAGCGTAATACGCTCGTTGGTTCCAACGATCAGCCCGTTGCGGATATCGGCTAAACCATCAGCGACGGTGACGTTAATATCGACACTCTGGAATTCGTAAGCTCCTGTCCCTGCTTCGCTCAGCGTGAAATAGGGTTTTTGGGTCGCCAGCCGTCTTATGCCTGCCATGTCCACACCGGGCAGAGTTCCGCTGCCGGCACGAAAGCGCAGAGATCCTTTGGCGTTGCGCAGCGTTTCCGCCGTCACCGGTCGCGCCACGTCCAGCGCCAGTTCGAGCGAGCCCGAGGCGCCGGGTAGCGGGGCCGTCAGGCCAAGCCGGCTGATCACGCTGGCGAAGTCGGCGTCCTGCACGGAGAGCCTTATGGCAACGCCGCCGGTTTCCCCGTCCTTGATCGTCGCGATGCGGCCGGTCAGTCGTCCGTTTTCGAAATCGCTGTCGAGAATATCGATCCGTGACTGGTCACCGATATTCATGATGCCGACGGCGACTTCGCTGAGCTGGAAGGGGCCGATTTCGACGCTTTGTGCGGAAAGCCTCAAATCCAGCTCGAGCCGGTCGCGCAGTCTTGCGGCGGGATCGCTTTTGTCGAGAAGTCGCGGCGCGATCTCGGCCAGCATCGGCAACACGTCGCGGGTGTTGAGGGCGAGCGTCCCCGTCAGCCGCGGGGGCGCATCCGCCGGCATGGTCAGGTCCAGAATGCCGCTTGCCGTGATGTCGTCGATACCGAGCGACAGGCTTTCGAACCGCATCGCCGTGTCGTTAGTGATCAGCCGCGCCTTCACGGAGAGCTGCTTCAGCTTTTCCGTGCCTGGCAGGTCGAACCCCATCCACTGCATGGCTTTGGCGCCGTCCGCCGTTGCAAATTCGGCATCTCCGGACAAAAAGCCGTGACTCGCGAGGTTGACGACGCCGCTGAACTTGGCGCTGAACAGGTCCGACTGGATTGAGCCCGAAGTGCTACTGCTGCGGCCCGAAAACAAAAGCAGAGGCTGGCGCGAGGTGATATCGGCCGTGACCCTTCGGCCGGCAATCGTTGCCTGGCCCTTGAAGCTCGCGCTGCGTGAAAGATAGGACCAGTCGATCTCACTGTCGATCCGGTCGACCCGGACGATGCGGCCATCCTCTTCGTTGGTAATCTGAAGCGTGCCGTTCTCGATCAGGACATCGCCGATCGGCGCATCATTCGAATTGTCCAGCAACTGACCGGTGCCATCGCTTTTGACAGCGCGAACGGCGCGGCTGAGCAATCCGTCATTGGTCCAGTCCAGTCGCCCATCCGGTTTGCGCAGCACGAAAAGCTGCGGGTCCTTGAGGTGGAAATCCTTGAATTCCGGCTGTCCCACCAGCGCGCCCAGAAGATCGAACGACGCCGACAGTTCACGGACGCTGCCAAGCATGCCTTTCTTGCCATGATCGATGTTGCGAACCATTACATCGGAGAATGTGATGCGCGGCTCCGGCCAGAAGGCAAGCGACGGCTGTCCGCCGATCGACACGTCGTGGCCGATCCATTCCTCGACGGCGCGCTCCATCCGTTCCCGTACCAGCACGGTCGAAACAAGGAAGGGTGCCGCGAGCTGGAAGGCGACGAAGAGGCTCAGCAGCGAAACCAAGACGATCAAGGCGATGCGCGTCCGCTTCCCTAAGGGGCGTCCGAAGGTCCTGCGCAGCTTTCCGTCTGTCTCGTTGGGCATGGCTCACGCGAATATAGGAAATGCCGGCGTCGCGCAAATGCAGCAAGCGCGCGCTCCCGTGCTTTATCCCCCTCGATCGCATGATATACAGACGGTCAGGGACGCGCCTGTGAATGGCATAGGAGGAGAATTGCATGAGTGAGCAGCAGCCGCTTTGGTCGCCATCGGAGGAGACGTTGCGGACAGCACCGCTTGCCCGCTTCATCGTCTGGTGCAGCGAGCGGTATTCAATCGGTTTTGAGGATTACGACGCATTCCACAGCTGGTCGATCGAACAGCGCGGCGATTTCTGGTCCGCCGTCTGGGATTTCTGCGGCGTCAAGGGCGACAAAGGCGACGTCTACCTGGACGACGATGGCGAGATGCTCGCCGCCCGCTTCTTTCCCCATGCACGCCTGAACTTCGCCGAAAATCTGCTTGCCGGCAGCGGAGCCGACGCGAAGACCTCGGACGCTCTGGTCTTCTGGGGCGAGGACAAGGTCAAGGACCGTTGGTCCTGGGAAAGGTTGCAGGGCGAGGTGTCAAGGCTTCAGCAGGCATACCGCGCACTCGGCATCGGCAGGGGAGATCGCATCGCCGCGATGATGCCGAATATGCCTGAAACGATCGCCTGCATGCTGGCAGCAGCCTCTATCGGGGCAATCTGGTCTTCCTGCTCACCGGATTTCGGTGAACAGGGCGTGCTGGACCGGTTCGGACAGATCGGCCCAAAGCTGTTCATCACCTGCGATGGCTACTGGTACAACGGCAAACTGCAGGATGTGTCGGCAAAGGTCGAGGCGGTTTCAAAGACGCTCGGCGTACCGGTTCTGGTCGTGCCCTATGCAGGGTCGCAGGACAAGGATGCCGCTCCGCTCGCAAAGACCCTCTCCGACGGCCGCGCGCTTGCCGATTTCCTGGCGCCGTTTGCGGCACGGACCGTCGAATTCGAGCCGCTGCCGTTCTCGCATCCGCTCTACATCCTGTTTTCGTCAGGCACGACCGGCGTCCCGAAATGCATCGTCCACTCGGCCGGCGGCACGCTTCTCCAGCATGTGAAGGAACATCGGCTGCATTGCGGCATCGAGCCGGGTGAAAACCTGTTCTATTTCACCACATGCGGCTGGATGATGTGGAACTGGCTGGTCTCCGGTCTCGCAGTTGGCGCCACACTCTGCCTCTATGACGGTTCGCCCTTTGCTCCGGATGGCAACATCCTGTTTGACTATGCGGAACAGGAGCGGTTCGCCGTTTTCGGCACGTCCGCGAAATATATCGACGCCGTGCGCAAAAGCGGCATCGTGCCTGCGCAGAGCCACGATCTGTCCACCCTTCGCCTCGTGACCTCGACGGGCTCGCCGCTGTCACCGGAAGGCTTTTCCTTCGTCTATCAGGGCATCAAGAACGACGTCCATCTCGCCTCCATCTCCGGTGGCACGGACATCGTCTCCTGCTTCGTGCTGGGCAATCCGCTGAAACCGGTCTGGCGCGGCGAGATCCAGGGGCCGGGCCTCGGCCTTGCCGTGGATGTCTGGAACGACGAGGGCCAGCCGGTGCGTGGCGAAAAGGGCGAACTGGTCTGCACCAAGGCATTCCCATCCATGCCGCTGATGTTCTGGAACGATCCCGACGGTCAGAAATACCGCGCCGCCTATTTCGAGCGGTTCGACAACATCTGGTGCCATGGCGATTTCGCCGAATGGACGTCCCATGGCGGCATCGTCATCCATGGCCGTTCCGATGCAACGCTTAATCCCGGCGGGGTTCGGATCGGCACGGCTGAGATCTACAATCAGGTCGAGCAGATGGACGAGATCGCCGAAGCGATCTGTATCGGCCAGGACTGGGACGAGGATGTGCGCGTCGTGCTGTTCGTCCGGCTGGCGGCCGGACTGACGCTGGACGACCGACTGACCAGGGAGATCAAGGCGCGTATTCGCGCAGGCGCCTCGCCACGGCACGTGCCGGCAAAGATCATCCAGGTCGCCGATATTCCCCGCACCAAATCCGGCAAGATCGTCGAACTTGCCGTGCGCGATATCGTTCACAATCGGCCGGTCAGAAATCGGGAGGCGCTTGCCAACCCGGACGCGCTGGAGCTGTTTGCCAATGTCGCGGAGTTGCGGAATTGACGGCCATCAGGTGCCCTGTGCCATTGCGGGTCGCCGTTCCTGCATTGCCGGAACTGGTATTGGTTTTTAACGGCGTGTTAAGCCTCGCCCGCCAAAACTGATCCGGCATGATACTTTTCGTGTAGGGAAGATGAGCAAGGCTCAGGCTTTGCTGATTAGGAAGTCTTCCGTCACTTTTCGAACAGCATCAATTCCAGGCAGCCTCAGGGCTGCCTTCTTTTTACGTGCGTTCAGTTGGCAAGCACCCGCTGCGGCGGAAAGGTGATTTCCACCAGCGTTCCCTCGTTCGGCGCCGAGCTGATCGAGAAGGCTGCCTTGTTTGCATCCACCATCGCCTTGGTAAGCGGCAGCCCGAGACCTGTTCCGTCGCCACGCTTGCGGGCAGCACCGGCAACCTGCCGGAAAGGCTTCATCGCAAGTTCCAGTTCCGCCCGGGTCATGCCGATCCCTGTATCGCGGATACGCAGCGCCACGCTGCCATTCGGCTCATAGGCGGTCGACACCACGATCTGCCCGCCGGATGGTGTGAACCGGATCGCATTCGACAGAATGTTGAGTGCGATCTGCTTGACCGAGCGCAGGTCTGCGACGACCTGCGGCACAGCCTGCGACAGCGCGGTGCGGATGATCACCCGCTGGCCGTTTGCCTGCGGCTGCACCAGCGACACGGCTTCCGATATCGTCTCGTTGAGGCCGACTGCGACGAAATCCAGTTCCATCTCGCCGGCTTCGATTTTCGAGATGTCGAGAAGGTCGTTGACGATGTCGAGTACGTGGCGACCGGACCGACCGATGTCGTTGGCATATTCGATATAGCGCGGATGGCCGATCGGCCCAAACCGCTCGCCGGCCATCATGTCTGAAAAGCCGATGATGGCGTTAAGCGGCGTGCGGATCTCGTGGCTGACATGCGCCAGGAAATCGCTCTTGTGCGCGTTGGCTGTCTCGGCGGCGCGCTTTGCCGTGCGAAGCTCGTCTTCGGTGCGCTTCCACTGGGTAATATCGCGGATCACGGCGCAATAACCGTTCGACGAGGTCAGCTTGCCGATCGTCATAAACAGCGGCAAGAACCCGCCGGACGCTTCGCGACCGATCACCTCGCGGCCATCGTTCAGCACGCTGGCAACGCCATGCCCGGCAAGTCCGGAAAGATAATCGACGATCGCCCGCTGGCTTTCATGGGCAAACAGCATCACGAACGGTTTGCCGTCGATTTCTTCCTGATCGTAGTTGAACAGCGCGCTTGCCGCCCTGTTCACCGAACGGATCTCGCCATCCGCACCGATCAGCACGACGCCATCGGTCGCAGTTTCCAGGATTGCACGCAACTCTTCGACTTCCACCTGCAGCCGGACCAACTGGTCGGCAGGGCGGACCGTGCGGGCAACCGTGCGGATTTCCTCGCCCGGGTGATCGGACAGCGAGTTTGCTTCCGACGCGTCGGATGTCGTCGGCATCAGCGCCAGCATCAGGGCCGTCGTGTCGTCCCAGCGAACCGATTGCAGACGTGCGGTCACCGGCAGGATCTCGTCGTCGGCACGCACCACCACCATGCCGCTTGGTCTCGCACCATCGCCATCGAAGTCCTGGCGCTGCAAGAGGGCATCCAGACCGCCGACCTCTTCCAGTTCCTCAAGTGATACATAGCCGGTCAGCTTGAGGAATTCCGGATTGCAATGGATTAGCGTGTCGCCGTTGTGAACGAGCAGTGCCACCGGCATCTGGTCGACAATCTCGGCGGAGAGGCCGATGCGCTCGCGCACCGGGATCATGCTCAGCAGAGGGACGTCGGATGGCTCGACATGCTCTGGCTCCGGCGCAACATCTGCGGGCTCAAGCATTGGCGCAGCCGGGATTTCCGTGCCAGCGTCGTCCTCGCTGTCGCTCTGGTTCTCGTTTGCAGCGACAGGCGGGAAGTCCGAGGCGAAGTGGTCGTCAACAGCGCTGCCGTCGAGATCCGTTTCGGATGTCTCGATGCTCTGGCCTTCGTCTTCCGCCTGAGCGACAATCTCGGCCTCATCCGACACGTGGTCTTCTGCGGCCGGTGCCTCTTCGGCGGAAAGCACCTCTTCTTCTGATGCCACGTGCGAAGCAGGCTGCTCCTGCCAAGCATTGGTCACACCAGTCTCATCTGCCACTGGCTCTGAAACGTCAGTATTCTCTGCGGAAATCTCGCTTGCGGCGGAAGCTTTGCTCGGCGCTGGTTCAGCCGGCGCAGTCTCGGCGTTTGCTGGCGTTTCTTCCGTTGCGCGGTCGAGCTGGCGCCCAATCTCGCGGAAGGCCGCCTGTTCGACCGGCGTCAGGCGGGCGCGGTGTTCTTCGAGCTGGATGACCTTGTCGGACTGGCGACGGCCGGGGTTCTCGACCAGCCGCAGCGCAGGACGCTCACCGGCCGACCACTCGAGCGGGGCAGCGTCGGAACGGTCGCTATCGGAACAGGTGGTTCCGTAGATGGCGCTATCAGACGGGGACGTTGCTTCCGGCTCCGCCGGTTGCGCTTCCGTCTCCAGCGGGCGATCTTCAAAAACGTCGGAGACCTGCTCCGCGTCATCGGATGGCAAATCGGCGGCGTTTACCGCGTCCTCGATTCCCGGTTCGTCAGTCTCCTTGACCGCTTCATCCTCGACCGTCGTCGGCGAGAGCGTCAGGCCGGTGGCGTCAGGATCATCCTTGGCGTCGGCGATCCGCACGATGCCGAAGCCGCGGAAGCCGTCGAATTCGCGACTGCGGGTATAGGTGGGCAGTGCCGCCAGATCGACCGGCACGACAAGTGCCGTGCCCTCTACCGGCCACCAGATAGTTTTGCCCGACCAGGTGTCGCGCTTGCCGAGCAGTTCGGTGATGCGCCCCTCGGGATCGAGATGGAAGAGAGCGGCGAGGTCGGAAAACGCCATGCCGACAACATCTGCCGCATGCGGTCCCACGGCCTTGGCGAATTCGCCCGAGACTTCTGTAAACTGCCCATCGGCATCGATCTTCCAGACGAAACGCACAGCGCGTGAATCGCGGCTGAACACAAAGCCTTCCACGTCGCCGGATGCATCGGGCTCGGCAACCGTAGTTTCGGGAGCGGCGACCGATGTCAGAGCCTGCTCGCTCCGTGTTTCGGCGGGCTCGGATGCTTCCGCAGCCTCCGGTGCCGGAAAGCGGTCTTCCGCGATCTCATGCGCCGGAATGTCTTCGACAACATCCTCCGACTCGATGTCTTCGGCAACTGCTTCCGGAGCGGGCTCCAGATCGACTTCTTCACTCTCCGGCTCTACCGCCGCAGCTTCTTCAACTGGTACGTCGCCAGCGACCGGCGCGTCAGCAACCGTAGCTGCGTCGTTAACCCCGGTTACCGCAGCCTCTATTTCCGCAACCGGCTCCGGCTGCTCGGCGGGCTCGGAAATTTCTTCGTCCGCCGCAGTCTCTTCAATCGCGACCGTGTTGATCTCGGTTGCCTCTGCTGCCGTCACGGTTTCAGGAAGCTCGAACTCTTCCTGAGCCTCAACGTCGTCCTCGATCGCGGCAAGGGCGTCGATGACGGCAGTCTCGTCATCGGGCACCATCGCAACGACGCCGGGATCAACCAAGGTTTGCGGGGTAACCGCGTCATCGGTCGCCATATCGACAGTGAACAGAATGTAGAGGGCAGGGGCGTCCGAAAGCTTGCCGATGGCAGCCGGAAGGTTGCCCTTGGCGGTCGTGATCGGGCGTTTGGCAAGCCGGCTGGGATCGGCGGATGCCGTCGCCGAAAGCGTCGTGATCGCCGCTTCCGATATGTCGAGACTTTCAAAACGCTCGGAGGCAGCGGCAACCTTGCCTGCCGCGTCAACGATAGCGATATGGGTGTCTGCTTCCTCGAAGCCCTCGATCATCCGCTCCGCACGCTCGGCGATCGTTGCAAGCTCCCGCTCGGGTGCTGCCGAAAAGAGAATGGCCCGCTCGCCATGGACTTCGACAAGTTCACAGGCCCCGCGAAGCACGACCCGTTGGAAACCGGAAATAACGCGGACTGCGAGGCCTCTTGTATCGCCGACCTTGGCAAGCTGGCGGGCGGTTGCCTCGACCTGCCGAAAGGCCACGTCGGCGCGGTTCGGCCCCTGATCGATCAGGTCGTAGATCGAGCCAAATCCGAAGAGCGCTGCACCGCGTCCGTTCGCCCACAGAGGCATGCGCATGTCGGAGGAAAACAGCACTATACCGTCGCCCGCTGCAAAGCGTTCCCTGACGCGCTCGTGGACGGCGATGTCGATGAAAGGGTACTGTACAGAGGACATGAACGACCTGTCGGTTAACTACCGGCATTCCTGAGAGACTTAATCCTTCGTTAATACCTTGCCCCCCTTCCGGGGTCCACAGGCCGACCGGTTAAACCTCCGTCAGGGTTAACAGCGGCGCTTTTGTGCGCCGCACAAATTCGTTGCGCGGCACAACGTTTGCGATTATATTTCAGGCATCCAACTCCGGCTTTTGCCCATTTAAAAGTCGGGGTAGAGCCTTGGAGGAGCTTTCGCGATGGCACACGGCACAGAAGAGATGTTTTCGTTTTCCGCTTTCGATCCCATGAAGCTTGGCGAACGCCTTCGCGACTTTGCCGGGCAGGGCGCAAGCCAGTCCCCTGAAGCCTATGCTAGGATGAAAGCCGCGACAGAGGAAGCCACCATGGCGGTGGAATCCACAGTTCACACGGCCCAGTCCGGTTCCGTTGAACTCGGGCTTAAGGCAATGGAAGCGTTCCGGTCCAATGCGGATCTGTCGCTCTCGCACATGCAGGCGCTGCTCGGCGTCAAATCAGCGTCGGAATTCTTCGAATTGCAGACCTCGTTCATCCGCCGTCAGGCAGAGGCGACGGTCGAGCAGGCAAAATCCATGCAGGACATGGCCCGCCAGCTTGCAGAAGACGTGTCGCGGCCGGGCAAGGACGCTGCCAAAAAGGCAATGGCAAATTTCCGAACCGCGTGATAGCGACCAGCGCATCACGCCCATATTCCATGGCCGCCGACTGGGCGGCCATTCCATTTTTGGCTTCGTTCTCTCAAAAGGGGCTTGCCAAACGCTGCCGATGGCAGTATCTGCACCGGCGACGCGATTTAGGCGTCTTGTGCGGTTGTAGCTCAGTTGGTTAGAGCGCAGGCTTGTGGCGCCTGAGGTCAGTGGTTCGACCCCACTCAACCGTACCACTTCTTTTCCTGGAATTTCAGATCAGTGAAGCGGCTTGTCGCCGGCAATCCGCATGGCGTCCTGAAACACACGGCCGAGCCTGGCGCGTTCTTCGCCCAGTTGGACCAGGGCCTTGTTGAACCGCCGCGCTACGGCAGCATCGATATCGCTCCGCCGGACCTGGTTTGGTTTCTGGCCATCCTGCGATTTGACAATCATCGGGCGACCGATGTTTTCCTGAAACTGCGCCAATGTCATGCCCGCCTTCAGCAACAGCGTGCGCATATGAGTCCTGTTTTCGGTCGCAAGCGTCAACCGGAAAGCATTGACCAGCGAGTCCTTGGAGGCCGGCAGGTCGCGCACGTCGAAGAGGTCGTTCTTCGTCTCGTGTTCGCGCAAATAGGTCAGGTGAAGCTCCACAAGGCGATGCGCCGCCTCGAGAATGTCAGCATCGGTGCTTCCGGGTATACCCAGATTTTCAAAACGTTTCGAACTCGACTGATGCATATTGACGTCCCTATTCGAGCAGAGAACGCGCGAAGACTGTTTTTGTTCGAAAAAGCGGCAAACAACGGGCTCGGATCTGCGACGACGCTCAACACTTTTTGTTGCAGTGCAGCGAATGCCCTTGCCGTGGGGGCATCAATGCATATCTATTGGGCTCTGGCGGCACCAAAATTGTGCAGTCGAACTTCGGGCTGCTTGCCCCCTTCACTGCCTAGCGGCAGATTTTGACGGAAGGAAGATTACCATGACGGTTTCCATAAATAACTTTCGTGCCTCGACAGAACAGGTTCTCGCACCGGATCAGGTGGCTGGGTTGATTGCCCAGGCGCGCCAGGCTGCCGGCTACAGCATCGACGATCTTGCCGTTACGACCGGATTGGTCACGGACGAGATCGTGGGTATGGAGAACGGCACGGATTTCGATCCTGCCAAGTTGAAGCGCATCGCAAATGCCCTCAAGATGCCGATGTCGGTTCTGAAGGCGTCGTAATCGCAGACGTCCGGCCTATCAGGCTGGACGCCGTGAATGCTTAAGGCCCGCTTCTCGCGGGCTTTATTTTTGTCCGGACGGCGGTTTCCACACGAAGATCCGCGCTTCCTCCTGAATGACTTCCCGCAGGAAATCCGCGACGGTTCGAACCCGCACCAGGTTCCTGGCCGTCTCGTGATAACTGCTCCAATAGGCGCGGCGAATGGAGATGTCCGGAAGGATGCGGGTCAGGTTCATGTCCTGCGAAGCGACATAGTCGTGCAGAATGCCGATCCCGGCGCCGGACCGCACCGCTTCGATCTGGCCGATTGCGCTCGAAATCTCGAACCCGGCATCCCAGTTGCGCATCACCTCGCCGGTGAAGTTAAGCGACGGGGAAAAGATCAGGTCTTCCACATAACCGATCCGCGCATGGTCCTTGAGGGCCTCGATACTGTCGGGCACGCCTGCGTCCTTAAGATAGGCTTTCGAGGCGTAGAGGCCGAGCGTGTAATCCGTCAGCCGCGATGAGACCAGGCGCCCCTGTTCTGGCCGGTCGATCGTGATTGCGATATCCGCTTCCCGTTGCGACAGCGAAAACGAGCGTGGCACCGGCACGAGTTGCAGTTTCAGCTGCGGATGCCGCTTCGTCAGCATTCCCAGGCGCGAGGCAAGGAAGTGCACGCCGAACCCGTCGGGTGCGCCGACCCGCACGGTACCGGCAATTGCCGCGTCGATCCGACCGGTACTCGCCTGCGCGTCCAGCATTTCCGTTTCGATCCGCTCGGCGGCCCGCAGAAACACCTCTCCCTCCGGCGTCAACTCGCAGCCATTGGTGCGGCGGATCAGCAGCCGCGTGCGCAGATCCTCTTCCAGCGCTGATATCCGGCGCCCGACCGTCGCATGGTTGATGCCCAGCCGACGGGAAGCCGCCAGGATCTGTCCGCTGCGCGCCACAGCCAGGAAAAGCCGCAGGTCATCCCAGTTCATCGTCACCTCACGGTGGGTATCGTTGTGTCGAATTTTGCACAACGGATGCGTAAACCATGGCGTTGCCTTGTGCAAATTGACGCGTATCCTCGCCGCTTACAATTTCAAGAAGGAGGATCACCATGTACGAGATCGGTCATTTCATCGGCGGCAAGCATTTTGCCGGCACGAGCGGGCGCACGGCCAATGTCTTCAATCCGGCAACGGGCGAAGTCCAGGCGACCGTGGCGCTTGCGAGCGATGCGGATCTGAATGCAGCCGTCGAGAATGCCAAGGCTGCCCAGCCGAACTGGGCCGCCACCAACCCGCAGCGCCGCGCCCGCGTCTTCATGAAGTTCGTCCAGTTGTTGAATGACAACATGAATGAACTTGCCGAGATGCTGTCGCGCGAGCATGGCAAGACGATCGAGGATGCCAAGGGCGACATCGTTCGCGGTCTTGAAGTCTGTGAATTCGTCATCGGCATCCCGCATCTTTCCAAGAGCGAGTTCACCGAGGGTGCCGGTCCGAACATCGACATGTATTCCATTCGGCAAGCGGTCGGGATCGGTGCCGGCATCACGCCGTTCAACTTCCCGGCGATGATCCCGATGTGGATGTTTGCACCCGCGATTGCCTGCGGCAATGCCTTCATCCTGAAGCCCTCCGAGCGCGATCCCTCCGTGCCGATGCGTCTGGCCGAACTGATGATCGAGGCAGGCCTTCCGGCCGGCATTTTGAACGTCGTCAACGGCGACAAGTCCGCGGTCGATGCGATCCTGACGCATCCGGATATCTCTGCCGTCTCGTTTGTAGGCTCCACGCCGATCGCCCGCTACGTCTACGGAACCGCCGCCATGAACGGCAAGCGCGCACAGTGCTTCGGCGGCGCGAAGAACCACATGATCATCATGCCGGATGCAGATCTCGACCAGGCCGCCAACGCCCTGATGGGCGCCGGGTATGGCTCGGCCGGCGAGCGCTGCATGGCGATCTCGGTTGCGGTCCCGGTCGGCGAGGACACCGCCAACCGTCTGATCGAGAAGCTGACGCCAATGGTCGAATCCCTGCGCATCGGTCCCTACACGGACGAAAAGGCCGACATGGGCCCTGTTGTCACCAAGGAAGCCAAGGAGCGCATTCTCGGCCTGATCAACAAGGGTGTCGAAGAGGGCGCAAACCTCGTTGTCGATGGCCGCGATTTCAAGCTGCAGGGCTATGAAAACGGCAATTTCGTCGGCGGCTGCCTGTTCGACAACGTCACGCCCGACATGGACATCTACAAGACCGAAATCTTCGGCCCTGTCCTGTCAGTGGTGCGCGCCAAGACTTATGAGGAAGCGCTCGACCTGCCGATGCGCCATGAATACGGCAATGGTGTTGCGATCTATACCCGCGACGGCGATGCCGCCCGTGACTTCGCCTCGCGCATCAATATCGGCATGGTCGGCATCAACGTTCCGATCCCGGTGCCGCTCGCCTATCACTCCTTTGGCGGCTGGAAGTCCTCGTCCTTCGGCGACCTCAACCAGCATGGCACGGATTCGATCAAGTTCTGGACCCGCACCAAGACGGTAACCAGCCGCTGGCCCACAGGCATCAAGGATGGCGCCGAATTCGTCATGCCCGTCATGAAGTAAGCCCGACTGTCGAATAGACACGCTCCGCCGCATTCTCGTGCGGCGGAGACATTGACCTCTTCCTAGGCGCTGCTAATTTACACATTCGTGTGAGGGGGAGTGTTCATCATGAATTACGAGTGGGACGTTTCGCGCGCGCGCCGCATCCGCCTGGCGAAAATCGGCATAACGTTTCTGGCGGCGACCTTCCTGTTTGCAGTTCCAGTCTGGTTTGCGGTACACATGGGTCTTGCCGGATAATGCCGGCAATAAAGCGCGTCATCGGCAACGCAGCGTTCAAGGGCAATTTCGCAAACTTTGGAATTGTTCAAAACTAGCAAACCCACTATGTATGGGGCCGTGACGAGTCTCGGGAGACGAATATGCGCCTGACAAAGCAGACCAACTACGCCGTTCGCATGCTCATGTACTGTGCTGCGAACGAGGGGAAGCTCAGCCGCATCCCGGAGATCGCGCGCGCCTATGGCGTGTCCGAACTGTTTCTCTTCAAGATCCTGCAGCCTTTGACCAAGGCTGGCCTGGTCGAGACCGTTCGCGGCCGAAACGGCGGTGTTCGCCTCGGTCGCGCTGCCGACCGTATCACTCTGTTTGATGTGATCCGCGTGACGGAAGACAGTTTCGCGATGGCCGAATGTTTCGAGGAGGGCGTCGCCGAATGTCCTCTGGTCGATAGCTGTGGTCTCAACTCGGCACTTCGCAAGGCGCTGAATGCCTTCTTCGACGTGCTGGCAGACTATACGATCGACGATCTGGTCAAGGCGCGCCCGCAGATCAACTTCCTGCTCGGGATCGATCCGCCGCCGGCAATCGCCAAGATGGTCGCGGCACCCGCCGCCTGATCTCAATACTGATCTCATCGCAGCATCAGTTTAGCGGCCCGGCAGGTTGACCTCCGGGCTGTCTTCTTTAGGAGTAGACAACGTTTCCTTTATTGATGGCCCCTTGAGCCTGGCTCCGGGTGGTCACCCAGATATTCGTTGCTATGCCCTTTTCCCAATTGCGTGAATTTGCCCTGACCGCGCTGGTCGGTGCCGGCGGTGCGCTGATCGCCGCGATGATCGGCTTCCCCGCTCCCTATCTGATCGGTCCGGCGCTGGCCGTGTCGCTTGCGGGTATCGCAGGCCTCACCCTCTCGATCCCGAAAATCGTCCGGAACGGCTGCTTCATCGTCATCGGCATCTCGATGGGGGCGACCGTCACGCCCGACATCCTGGTGGCGATCAAGCGCTGGCCGCTAAGCTTCGTGATGGTCATGGTTACCGTCACGGCCCTGCTTTACGTCGCGGCCTGGGTCATGCAGCGTTTCTTCCATTACGACCGCACCACGGCTTTCCTCGCAGCTTCGCCGGGACATCTGAGCTACGTGCTCAGTCTTGCCGCCGACATGCGCTGCGACCAGCGAACCGTCGGTATTTCCCAGAGCGTGCGCGTCCTTCTGTTGACCATCAGCGTACCCCTGATTGTCACAGCATTTGATCTTGGCGGCGGAGATAGTGTCACTCAGGTCATCGCGATGGACCTGCCGATGCTGTTGGGCATCCTTGCGGTCTCGACCGTCATCGGCATGCTCTTCCTGCGCTGGAAGCTTCCCGCAGCCCTTCTGCTCGCCGGCACACTGGTTTCGATCTCAACCCACGTGACATCGTTCGCCACCGGTGGCGTTCCCTCCTGGCTCATTGTCCCCGTCTATATCCTTCTCGGCGCCAACATCGGAACGCGCTTTTGCGGCATCTCGCTTCTCGAGGTGCGCACAGCCCTCGTATCCGGCCTCGTGGTCACGGTGATCGTCTCGGTCATGGCAGCGGCCATGGCCGGCACCGTCTCGTATGTCCTGGACATACCGCTCGATGCGGCCCTGATCGCGTTTTCGCCCGGCGGGTTGGAGACCATGGCGGCGATGGCGGTCATGCTGCATGCCGACCCGACCTATGTCGGCGCCCATCACGTCCTGCGCCTGATCTTTCTGTCGATCCTGATGCCGTTTGCGCTCGGGCGCGATGAAACGGGTCCGGGCAAGTCCGCGACTGGCGTTGAAGATCGCCGGGACTTGTGATCTGTCGCTCAATGCGGTTGAAGGAGACCGGCTGTCGATATCAAAGAGGAGCAACCAATGAGCAAACAGGCTGGCAGAGCCATCATCGTCATGGGCGTCAGCGGCGCTGGAAAGAGTTCCGTCGCTGAGCGTTTGGCAGAGAGCCTGAATTGCCGCTTCATGGAAGGCGACAGTCTGCATCCGCAGTCCAATGTCGACAAGATGGCGCAGGGAACACCGCTTACCGATGAAGACCGCTGGCCCTGGCTCGATGTGATCGGCGAGAAGATCGCCGAGGCTCTCGCGCGTTCAGAAGACCTCGTGGTGACCTGCTCTGCACTGAAAGTCGTCTACCGCGAACGGCTGCGCAGCGCTGCGGGTGGCAAGCTGACCTTCGTGTTTCTCAAAGGAAGTCAGGAGCTGTTGAGCCGCCGGATGGGCGAGCGCAAGGGCCATTTCATGCCGACGTCGCTGTTGCAAAGCCAGCTCGCCACGCTGGAAAGCCCCGAGGGTGAAGCAGGCGTCGTGACCGTCGACATTGACGCCACGCTCGACCGCATCGTGGCAGATGCCGTAGCGGGGCTGAAGGATACGATATGACACGCAGTCCTAATTCAAGATAAACTGTTTGAGTGTCGAATTATTTTCAAAATTCTAATGCTTTCGGTGATCCGACATGCCTGACTTGCCGTACAACGCAAACTTATAATGTAACTATGCTGCCAGGTGCCTCTCTTATCGCCCCGTCCAGTATAGGCAACAGGGCGTACGGAGAGAGTTGCGGATGCGAGATTCGATGCAGAGTGCAGGCGGGAGTTCACTTCGTCGGGTACCGAAACAGGAAAGAAGCCGCGAACGCATTGATGATATCCTGAAGGTCTCGATGGAGCTGATCGGCGAAAAGGGTATCGATGCGGTCACGATGAAGGAGATTGCGTCTCTTTCAGGCGGTCCCATCGCCTCCGTCTACCAGTATTTCCCCAACAAGTCGGCGATCATCGCCATGCTCCATGAGCGCTATGTCGAGGAAGTCCGCGGTATCATCGTCGGACATATTCCACAGATCTCGACGGCTGAAGACGCGCTGGATGCAACGGACGTTCTTTTCGACCTCTATTACACCCGCATGCGCGAAAAGCCGTCGACGCAGGATCTGTTGAACGCCATCCAGGCCGACAAGGCGCTGGCAGACCGTGATATTACCGAGACCCGCTTCCAGGCCGACCTCTTCTTCGAGATCACCAAGCGTTTCGTCAGCGAACAGCTTTGGGAGAACTACGCCCGCACACTGTTTCTTATGTTCCACATGGCCGCGGCAACATTGCGTCTGGCGCTGATGGTGACGGAAGACGAGGCAGCCAAAATCGTTGCACAGTTCAAGTCGATCGTCCGGGCACAGTCGACCTATTACTTCAAAGGCAGTTTTCCCGCATCGCTGTAAGCTACAGCCCGAGTTTGTCCCGCATGCCGTACCACCAGGCCCCAAGCGCGGTGAGCGGCACGCGGAACGCCCGCCCGCCCGGGAAGGGTAGGTTGGGCAGGGATGCCCAGGTATCGAACCTCTCCGCATGGCCGGCAACCGCCTCACCAAGGATCTTGCCGAGCAGATGCGTGGTGGTCACGCCGTGGCCGCTGTCGCCGTGCGAGAAGAACACGGTGTCGGACAGCTTTCCCACATGCGGAATGCGGGTCAGCGTCAGTGCGAAATTGCCGCTCCACGCGTAGTCGATCCTGACATTCTTCAGCTGCGGGAAGGTCTTGAGCATGTTCGGGCGGATCACGCCCGTCAGGTCCTTCGGGTCGCTGCCGCCATAGCCGATGCCGCCACCGTAGAGCAGACGGTTGTCGGCGGTGCGGCGATAGTAATCGAGAATGTAATTGGCATCCTCGACGCAGTAATTTGCGGGCAGAAGGCGCTCGATCAGGCCCGCATCCAGCGGCTCCGTCGCCATCACCTGGCTCGAAACCGGCATCATCCGGCCATGGATCTCCGGCAGCAGCGGCGATAGATATGCGTTGCCGCACACCAGCACATAGGATGCCGTGACACGACCCTTGTCGGTTCTGACCACGGGCTTTGCCGTCTGGTCGATACCCACCACCCGCGATCCCTCGAAAATCTGCGCGCCCAGGCTTTCGGCAGCTGCCGCTTCCCCGAGCACGAGGTTGAGCGGGTGAATATGGCCACCCTTCCTGTCGATCATGCCGCCGGCATAGCGGTCGCTTTTCACATAGCGTCCGACGTCTGCCTTCGAGACCATCTCCAGCCCGTCATGGCCGTGCTGTTCCCAGACGGCCTTGTGCAGCTCCATCTCGCGCACCTGCTTGTCCGTAAAGGCCGCGAAGAAACCGCCGGGCACGAGATCGCAGTCGATCCCGTATTGCGCTACGCGGGCGCGGATGATCTCGCCGCCTTCGAGCGACATCGCGCCAAGCTGCACGGCCTTGTCGCGCCCGTAGCGTCCGGCGATCGTTTCCAGATCGCGGCTATAGCCGTTGACGATCTGCCCGCCATTGCGGCCCGAAGCGCCGAAGCCGATCCGCTCCGCCTCCAGCACCACGACGGAATAGCCGCGCTCGGCCAGTTCGAGAGCGGCCGAGATGCCGGAAAAGCCCGCGCCGATCACGCAGACATCGGCCTCGATCTCGCCCTCGAGGGCAGGGCGCACACGCTTGTCATTGGCCGAGGCGGCATACCAGGAATTGGCGTGGCGGGGATTGTCTGCGGGTTTGAAAGCCATCTTACACCGTCCTGATATAGGCGTCGTATTCGACGTCGGTCACCCGCAGAGAAAATTCCGACAGCTCCTGCTGCTTGCAGGCCGTGTAGAGCGACCGGTATTTCGGCCCGAGCGTCGCGTAGGCGAACGTGGAGCGGGAAAACTGCTGCAGCGCATAGTCCCAGTTGGTCGGCAGCGGTTCGTGGCTGATCGCATGGTCGTCGCCGGTAATCGCCCCGCCCGGATTGCGCTTTTCCTTGATGCCGGCAAGGGCTGCACTGAGGATCATCGCCAGCACAAGATAGGGATTGGTGTCGGAACCTGCAACGCGGTGCTCGATGCGGGTCGCCGGCTTCGACGCGGTGATGACGCGCACGGCGGCCGAGCGGTTGTCGAAGCCCCAGGAGGCATAGGTCGGGGCATGTTCGGAAGGGCGCAGGCGCCGGTAGGAATTGGCATGCGGGGCAAACACCGCCATGCTTTCCCCCATGTTTTCCAAAAGCCCGCCCACCGAATGAAACAGCGCCTCGGACGGCCCGTTCTCGCCCATATAGACATTGCGGCCGTCGCTATCGATCAGCGAGAAATGCACATGCATGCCGCTTCCGGCCTGCGTGCCATAGGGCTTTGCCATGAACGTCGCGTCGAGATCGTTGGCGCGCGCCACGCCCTTGACGATCCGCTTGAGGAGCACCGCATAATCCGCAGCCTTCAGCGCGTCTGGCACGTGGTTGAGGTTGATCTCATACTGGCCCGGGCCGTTTTCCCGCAGTGTCGTATCGGCCGGTATCCCTTGCGCCCTCGCTGCAGAGGCGATGCCGTGGAAGACATTCTCGAAATCCTGCAGCTCGGAAATCGAGAGCACCTGTGTCTGGCCCGTATGCCAGCGGCCCTCGCGTGAATTCGGTGGCCGCACCGGGTCGATCGCCGACCGGATCGGGTCGATCAGGTAGAATTCCAGCTCCGTCGCCACGACCGGCGTCAGGCCGATCCGCTCGAAACCTTTGAGAACATTCGCCAGAACCTGGCGCGGATCGCCGTAAAATCCGGTCCCGTCCTGCTCGTTCATGCCCAGTAGAACCTGCGCCGTTGGCCGCTTCAGCCATGTCACACGCGACAGTGTGTCGGCGATGGGAAAGCAGATGCCATCCGGATCACCCGTGCCCTCCGCAAGGCCCGCGGCATTGACGTCGCGTCCCCAGACGTCGAGCGCGTAGACCGAGCGCGGCATCGCCATGCCCTTTGAGAGCACGTCGAGCGCCCGTTCGCGCGGGATCCACTTACCCCGCGGCACGCCGTTGACGTCGATCACGAAGGCTTCGAGAACCTCGATATCGGGATTGTCATCGAGAAAGGTCCGGGCTGTATCGATCGTATCCATGAAAACACCGGTAGCCCAGACTTTCTCCTGCCGCTAGACCAAATGAAGAAGAGGGTCAGACGTTAAACCGCTCCGGCCTGTAAGCGGATATGTCGATCCGGGTCTTTTCGCCCATCATCGCTTCCGCGATGACCTGACCCGTGACCGGACCGAGCGTCAGGCCGTGATGCGCATGGCCGAAGGCGAACCACAATCCGTCGTGACGCGGCGCCTTGCCGATGACAGGCATCATATCCGGCGTGCAGGGGCGGGCGCCCATCCAGGGCTCCTTGTCCAGCCGCTCGCCAAGCGGAAAGATCTCACGGGCGACCGCTTCGGCGCGGGCAAGCTGAACCGGCGTCTTCGGCGCATCGCGGCGCGCAAATTCGGCACCGGTCGTCAGCCGGATCCCCTGGTTCATCGGGGCCAGGAAATAGCCGCGCTCCGCATCCATCGTCCAGCCGTTGAGCTTGGCATTGCCCTTTGGCGCATAATGCATGTGGTAGCCGCGCTTGACGCCGACGAGGAAATTGTAGCCGAGCGGCTTGGTCACCGTGTCCGACCACGGACCAAGCGCGACCACGACATCCTTCGCCTCGACCACGCCTTCGCCGGCAATGATGCGCCAGCCGGTCGCGGTCTTCGAAAGGCTCTTTGCGTCACCCGTCAGAACCCTGCCGCCAAGCTTTTCGAACAGCGCCACATAGGCACGCGTCAGCGCGAGCGGATCCTTGACCGCCCACGGGTCTTCCCATTTCAGCGCGCCGATGAAATCGTCGGAGAGATTGGGTTCCGCAACCGAGAGTTCTGCCGGGGTCAGAACTTTGAAGGACAGGTCGTATTCACGCTTCAGTCGGTCGGCCTCGCGCACCGTCTCGTCGAGCTTGGCCTGCGAGCGGAACACTTCCTGCCAGCCGTTCTTGGCAATCAGATCCTCGGCGCCCGCCTCGCGGATCAGTTCGTCATGGGTGGCGATCGAATGCTCGATCAGCGGCGCATAGGCGCGGGCGATCAGCTCATGCCTCGGCACATTGGAATGCCACCAGTATTTTGCCAGAAACGAGGAGACCGACGGCATCGCGCTCCAGTGAAAATGCGCGTCGATGCGGTTGTTCCTGGCATAGCGCAGGATCTGGGCGAACTGCTGGGGAAAGCTGTAGGGGACAACGCCCTCGCGCTGGATCAGGCCGGCATTGCCGTAGGAGGTTTCCATCCCGGGCTCCCTGCGGTCCACCAGGGCGACCGATTTTCCCCGTCGCGCCAATTGCAGAGCCGTCGAAACACCGATGATGCCGGCGCCGAGAACGATCACATCCGCTGCCATGATATTGAATCCATATGAGATAACTGAGCAGGTCACCATGACGCCGGGTCAGGCGCAGCGCAAATGAAAATTGCAGCGGCCGCCTGGATATCCAAGGGGTGAGGAGCGCTTGTGGAACTTGATCTAAATCAAATATAGCTTGACGCAACCAAGTTTGCGCTCCTAAGTCGATGACGCACTGACGGCCACCAGAACTTGCAGATGCACGCTTTGCAGACGCAATATCCTGCCGCGACCGCCGAATTTCTCTCTTGTCGCGCCCTCCGTCAGGGCTTCGGATTTCACGCATGTCTGAAAAAGTCTCCCATCGCGGGCTCGTCGTAGCCGCGATCATGGCAAGCATGGCGATGATCGCCATCGAAGCGACCATCGTCTCCACCGCCATGCCGCAGATCGCAGCCCAGCTCGGGCAGCTCAATCTCTACAGCTGGGTGTTTTCCGCTTTCCTTCTGTCGCAGACCGCGCTGACCGTCGTCTTCGGCAAGCTTTCCGATATCTACGGGCGAAAGCCGATCGTGCTGGCTGGCATCGCCGTCTTCCTGGTCGCCTCCATCCTCTGCGGATTTGCCTGGTCGATGCCGTCCATGATTGCCTTCAGACTGCTCCAGGGCATCGGCGCTGGCGCCATTCAGCCCGTCGCGATGACGGTGGTGGCCGATCTCTTTCCGGGCAGCCAGCGTGGAAAGGTTCAGGGCTATCTGGCCAGCGTCTGGGCGCTCTCGGCCGTGGTTGGCCCGCTGCTCGGCAGCGTCATCATCCATAACCTGCCCTGGGCCTGGATCTTCTGGATCAACGTGCCGGTCGGCCTTGCCGCTGCCGCAGCCTTCATCCTGTTCTACCACGAGGAAAAGCACACCCGGACGGTCTCGATCGATATCCTGGGCGCCGTGCTGTTTGCCGTATCCATCTCGGCGCTGATGATTGGCCTCACGGTCTCCGAGACCGGATTTTCGACGTCCGCGATCGTCTCCTTCGTCCTGTTTGCCGTGTCGCTTGCGCTGTTCATCTGGCAGGAGCGTCGCGTCGACGAACCGATGGTCGCGCCGGATCTCTGGCTCTACCGGCCGATTGCGGCCGCAAACATCTCTGTCTTCTTCGCCTCCATGGCGATCATGGGGCTCACGACGTTCCTGCCCATGTATGTGCAGACCGTGCTCAACCAGTCGCCGCTGGTGGCGGGCTTTGCACTGACCATGCTTCTGCTCGGATGGCCGTGCGGCGCAACGATCGCTTCGCGGAACTTCACCCGGTTCGGGCTGCGGCCGATCATGCTGGTGGGCGCCGTGTTCGTCCCCGTGGGAACCTTCCTCCTGACCCTGCTGACGCCATCCAGTTCGGCGGTGCTTGCGGGTGCCGGCTCGCTCGTCATGGGCTTCGGCATGGGCCTTCTCAATATCGGCGCACTGATCCTCACCCAGGGAAGCGTCGCGGCCTCGCAACGTGGCAGTGCCACGGCGTCGAACGTCTTTTCCCGCAACCTCGGCAGCACGCTGGGCGCGGCGATTCTCGGGGCGGTTCTGAGCTGGGGCCTTGTCCATACGACCAGCGGACAGGCGATCACGACCGACCAGCTGCGTGCTCTCCTGAACGGAACCGGTCTCGTGAGTGGCGATGCCGAAGCGGTTCGCCTTGCGCTGCAGGACGGCCTGCACGCGACCTTCCTGACCATGCTCCTGTTTGCCGTCCTGATCGTGCCCGCTTGCCTGTTCGTGCCCCGCGATGCCGTCCACAAGGACGAGCCCGCGCCGGCCTGAACCTTGAAATCTGGCGCCAACATGCCCATTTCGCTGTGAACGGGGCCCTATCGGGACCGATATCGTCACAACGACTATTAAGGTGGGTGGCACGATGCAGCAGATGACAAAGACAATTCGGGACCTGACGATCGAGGAGCGCGAAGACGCGCTGATCACCATGGCGCACGCGCTTGAAGGCGCTGCCAGAGAAGCCCTGGTCGAAGGTAACCGCCAGTTCGCTGCGATCTCCGGCAACATGGCCGAAGCGATCTTCATCAACGCCGATCAGCTTGCACGCGATCACGTCGAGGAAGCCGAACAGGTTCTCGAACAGGCCGTCCAGATCATGGTCGAATATGAAGCTGAACACCCCTACCGGATCGTCAGCACCGCGATCCACTGAGGACGGCGGCACGGCGGGCGACGGGCAACCTTGCCTGTCTCCCGCATTCTCTCGCAGCGGAGAAGACGCCACCTGATGCGGCAAGCCTTCACTGGTCTCCTATACAAAACGTCTGACATTGAACGCCTGCAAATCCAACGTCGAGTTCCTCGGCGATGGCACAGATGGTAGCGTTGTGCTCCTTGGTGTCTGCGGGAATGGGAAAGAGCCAAAGGGCGGCGGCTCGTGGGCGGATGGCCGCAGACGGCCATAGTCCCGCATGAGCGCGAGTGTTCATCCCCTTTGGCTCTGCCACACATCGCCGAGCCACTCTGTTACATTCTTGATATGCAGATTGGGCGATTTGAGAACGGAAAGTTCTCACGGTTTTCGTGTCGCCCTAGCCCAGATCAAGAACATGCAAAAAATCTCAAGCACTCCATCGAGCCTCTCAAGCCGCCTACGAAGCTGATTCAGAACGATGAATCTTCACCGGCGCTAAAATGCCGAGAGCTATCCCGTTCTGACCCCGCTTGACTCTTCTGTCGCGGCGGAACAGAAACAGAACACCAACATTCTTTGGGACATGAAGTCCTGTGCAACGCGAACCTTGAGGAGGGCCGTGAACGATGTCGCATGCCCCTGCCTCAAGGCTTGTCGAGGAACTGAGAGACCGGATTGCGCATCTGGAAGGCAGCGTGTCGCGCAAGGCGCTTGTGCTGCCCTTCGGGGTGCCTGACGTCGACGAGCGATTGCCGGGCGGGGGGCTTGCCTATGGCGCATTGCATGAAATTGCAGGCGGCGGGGCGGGTACAATCGATGGTGCCGCGGCCGCCCTGTTTGCGGCAGGTATTGCGGCCCGGGCCAAGGGAAAGGTTCTCTGGTGCCTGACCCGGCCGGATCTCTTTGCGCCGGCGCTGTCGCAGGCCGGGCTTCACCCCGACCGCGTCATCTATTGCGAAGCCGATAAGGAGGAGGACGTGCTTGCCTCGATGGAAGAGGGGCTGTCCTTCGGGGGATTGGCGGCCGTCGTCGGGGAACTGGTGAGGCTGCCGATGACCGCGTCGCGGCGTCTTCAACTGGCTGCCGAGAAGACGGGGACGCTCGGCCTGGTCGTCCGGCGCTGGCGACGGCAGACGGAGGCCTCCGACTACGGTCAGCCGACGGCGTCCACAACACGCTGGAGGATCAGCACCCTGCCGTCCGAGCCGCTTCCTGTCGCCGGCGTGGGGCGGGCGAGGTGGCTGGCGGAATTGATGCGGGTAAAGGCGGGGCAATGTGCCGAGTTTGAGTTAGGAGCCTGCGATGCCGAGGGTCGTGTCTGTTTACTTCCCCTATCTAGCAACGGATCGGATACGTCGACATGGCGAGGAAGCCGTGTCGGTTGACCAGCCGCTGGTCGTGGTCTCGCGCAGCGGCTCGAAACGCTGGATATCGGCAGCCGATACGGCTGCCCGCAAGCTGGGCCTCAAAGTCGGCATGGCTGCCAGCAAGGCACAGGCGATGATTGGCAACCTTCATATGGTGGACGCCGATCCCGTTGCCGACGCCGCAGCCGTCGAGCGCCTGGCGCTATGGGCGCTTCGTCAATACAGCCCCGTCGTTGCCGTGGATGGAACGGATGGCATCGTCATGGATACCGAAGGTGCCGATCACCTTCAGGGTGGTGAAGAGCTGCTGATCTCCGGCGTTGTCAACGGTCTCCGCGGCAAGGGCCTGACGGCACGTGCCGCTGTCGCCGATACCTGGGGCGCGGCGCATGCACTGGCGCGACTGACGACGAACGAAACGACGGTGGTGCCGCGCGGTGATGTCACCAAGGCCGTGATCGGACTTCCAATCCACTGTCTGCGGCTTGCGGCAGATACGATCCAGGCATTGCGCATCCTGGGTATCGACACGGTAGGAGAGCTGTCGGCACTGCCGCGTGCGCCGTTGACACTGCGATTTGGTCCGGAGGTCGGACGCCGTCTCGATCAGCTCTTCGGCCGTCTTGCAGAACCCATCGATCCGTTGCGCACGCCGGATCTGGTCGAGGTGGCGCGCAATTTCCAGGAACCCATCGGTGCGCCCGATACGATTGCAAAATACGTCCGCCGGCTGGTGGCGCAACTGACGGCAAAGCTGGAGGAGCGGGGGCTGGGCGTCCGGCGTTCCGATCTGATCATCCATCGCGTCGACAACACACGCCAGTGTCTTCGAGCAGGACTTGCCAAGCCCGTGCGTGATCCTGCCCGCCTGACAAAGCTTCTCTGTGACCGTATCGAAAAGATCGACCCGGGTTTCGGCATCGAGCGGATGGTGCTGGTGGCGGTCATGGCCGAGCCGCTGGAAATAAAGCAGGTCGCAAACGCGCTGGTGGAAGAGGCGGTGGTGGATGTGACACCACTTGTCGATATTCTCGGCAACCGGGGCCAGCGCCTTTACCGCATCACGCCGGTCGCCTCCGACGTTCCGGAACGATCTCTCCGGCGGATCGGACCGACGGCCGTCGAGACGGGTGCCGAGTGGGCAGCCAGGTGGCCGCGGCCGTCACGGCTGCTGGCTTATCCCGAAGAAATCGAAACCATGGCTGTCCTGCCCGACCAGCCGCCAGTCGTCGTCACCTGGCGCGGCAAGCGCCGCCGCATCGTTCGTGCCGATGGGCCCGAGCGCATCTTCGGCGAATGGTGGCTCCGGCCGCGCGAAATGCAGGCGGTGCGCGATTACTTCGTGGTCGAGGATGAGCACGGCGATCGGCTGTGGGTCTTCCGCGCCGGCGACGGCGTCGATGCAGGCACGGGGTCACACAAATGGTTCCTCCACGGCATCTTCGGGTAAGGTTTGAACTATGCGCTATGCCGAACTCCAGGTGACCACGCATTTCTCGTTCCTGCGGGGTGCAAGCTCCGCGGAAGAACTGTTTGCCACGGCCGCCGCACTGGGCATCGACGCCCTTGGTGTCGTCGACCGCAACTCGCTTGCCGGCATTGTCCGGGCTTGGGAAGCGGCAAAGACAACCGGGGTGCGCCTGGTGGTCGGCTGCCATCTCGACCTCACGGATGGCATGTCGCTGCTCGTCTACCCGACGGACCGGCTCGCCTATTCCAGGCTCACCCGGCTGCTGACGCTTGGCAAAAGTCGGGGCGGCAAGGCCAAGTGCATTCTCGACCTGTCTGATGTCGAGGCCTATAGCGAGGGTCTGATTGCGATCCTCATTCCCGATGAGGCGGACGATATCTATGCGGGTCAGCTCCGCAAGGTGGCCGCAGTCTTTGGTGACCGCGCCTATGTCTCGCTCTGCCTGCGGCGGCGTCCGAACGACCGGCTGCGGTTGCATGATCTGTCGAACTTGGCGCAGCGTCACAAGGTGAAGACGGTGGTGACCAACGATGTGCTCTTCCACGAGCCCGGCCGCCGACAGCTTCAGGACATCGTCACCTGCATCCGCAACCGCACCACCATCGACAGCGTCGGCTTTGATCGGGAGCGGCATGCTGATCGCTTCCTCAAGGCGCCGGAGGAGATGCACCGCCTGTTTGTCGATTATCCCGAGGCTCTCGCAAGAAGCCGCGAGATCGTCGAGCGCTGCCGCTTCGACATGAGCGAGCTGCAGTACCAGTATCCTGAAGAGGCAATTGTGCCAGGGCTCGACGCCCAGCAGTCGCTGGCCAAGTTCGCCTGGGAAGGTGCTGCGGCACGGTATCCGGAAGGCATTCCCGACAAGGTCCGCAAGGCGATCCTGCACGAACTCGACCTCATCCGGAAGATGAACTACGCCCCGTACTTCCTCACCGTCTTTTCCATCGTCCGCTTTGCCCGCTCCAGGAACATCCTCTGTCAGGGCAGAGGGTCAGCTGCCAACTCCGCCGTCTGCTATTGCCTCGGGATCACCAGCATCAACCCGGAAACAGGAGACCTCCTGTTCGAGCGCTTCGTTTCGATGGAGCGTAACGAGCCGCCGGATATCGACGTCGACTTCGAGCATAACCGGCGCGAGGAGGTCATCCAGTGGATATACGAGACCTATGGTCGCTCGCGCTCCGCCCTCTGCTCCACCGTCACCCGCTACCGAACCAAGGGTGCGCTGCGCGATGTGGGCAAGGCGCTCGGCCTGCCCGAAGACCTGATCGGTCCACTGACCTCCGGCGTCTGGGGCTGGTCGAAGGATGGCATCGGCGAAAAGCAGCTCAGGGAAAACAACATGAACGCGTCCGACTACCGGCTGCGTCTGGCGCTCGACCTTGCCTCGCAACTCATGGGAGCGCCGCGCCATTTGGGACAGCATCCCGGCGGCTTCGTGCTGACGCAGGACAGGCTGGATGATCTTGTCCCCATAGAGCCCGCCGCCATGGATGACCGCCAGGTGGTGGAATGGGACAAGGACGATATCGACGCGTTGAAGTTCATGAAGGTGGATGTGCTGGCGCTTGGCATGCTGTCCTGCATGGCCCGCTCCTTTGAGCTGCTGGCGGAGTACAAGAACGAAGCGATGGGTCTGGCAGACGTTCCGCAGGAGGATCCGAAGACCTACGCGATGATCCGCAAGGCGGATACGCTTGGTACCTTCCAGATCGAAAGCCGCGCCCAGATGGCGATGCTGCCAAGGCTCAAGCCACGCACCTTCTATGATCTCGTGGTTCAGGTCGCCATCGTCCGCCCTGGCCCGATCCAAGGCGACATGGTGCATCCCTATCTGCGTCGGCGGGAGGGCAAGGAGAAGGTGGAGTATCCAACGCCGGAGCTCGAGGCGGTGCTTGGCAAGACGCTCGGCGTCCCGCTCTTCCAAGAGAGCGCCATGAAGGTTGCCATGGTCTGTGCGGGTTTCAGTGCAGGCGAGGCGGACCAGCTGCGTCGGGCCATGGCGACCTTCAAGTTTACGGGCGGCGTGTCGAGGTTCAAGGAGAAGCTCGTCACGGGCATGGTCAAGAACGGCTACTCTCAAGACTTCGCGGAGCGGACGTTCAGCCAGCTGGAAGGCTTCGGCTCCTATGGCTTTCCGGAAAGCCATGCAGCTTCGTTCGCCCTCATCGCCTATGCCAGTTCCTGGATGAAGTGCCATCATCCGGATATCTTCTGCGCCGCTCTCCTCAACTCCCAGCCCATGGGGTTCTATAGCGTTGCCCAGATCGTCACCGATGCCCGCAACCACGGGGTGGAGGTCCGGCCTGTCTGTGTCAATCGGTCTCGCTGGGACTGCACGATGGAGGAGACCGGAAGGCCCGGCCGCTTTGCGGTTCGGCTCGGTATGCGCATGGTAAAGGGGCTGCCGCTGAATAATGCTGCCAGAATTGTTCTTGCCCGTGTTGACCAGCCTTTCGAGAGTGCCGACGACATGTGGCGGCGATCCGGCGTGCCGACAGCGTCGCTGGTCAAGCTGGCAGAGGCCGATGCCTTCCTACCGTCGTTGAAGCTGGAACGGCGTCAAGCGCTCTGGGACATCAAGGCGCTGCGCGACGAGCCGCTGGAACTATGGGCGGCAGCCGCAAAGCGTGAAGCAAGGGTCGTTGCCGAGATGCAGGAACCCGACGTGTCGCTCAAGTCGATGAAAGAGGGCAGGGAAGTCGTTGAGGACTATTCCCATACGGGCCTCAGCTTGAGGTCGCATCCTGTGTCTTTCCTGCGTCCGGAACTGAAGAAAAAGCGGATCGTCACCTGCGCCGAAGCGATGGGTGAGCGCGACGGCCGCTGGCTCTGGACGGCGGGCCTCGTCCTCGTGCGTCAGAAGCCTGGTAGCGCCAAAGGCGTGATGTTCCTGACGCTCGAAGATGAGACGGGCGTCGTCAATGCCGTCGTCTGGCCCTCGCTATTCGAGAAGCAGCGCCGGATCGTCATGTCGGCTTCGATGATGGCGATCCATGGCAGGATACAGCGCGAAGGCGAGGTCGTGCATCTGGTCGCCCAGCGCCTGTTCGACTTTTCCGGCGATCTCTCCAGTCTCGGCGAGCTTGGCGGCGACTTCCCCTTGCCGTACGGCCGTGGCGACGGAGCCAAACATGGCAGCGGGCCTGATCCCCGCGACAATCCGAAGCCTGTCATCCCGACGCGCGACATCTATATCCCGGATCTCCACATCGACACGCTCAAGGTCAAGTCGAGAAACTTCCATTGACCGGCAAGGATGTCAAAGACAGCGTTGTTGATATTGCTCTCAAGTCTGTCCCGTTTTGCCTGTGCTCCAGCCGGTTACGGCTTCCCTCACAGGGTTGGATCGGCGGGTTGCGTATCCGCACGAATTCGTCCGTGTCATCCATTCCAGGACTGACTGCGGACGTTGATAGCGTCGGCGCTATGCCCGCTTGAACGCGTAGACCAGGCGCATGCGGGAGAAGGCGCATGCTCACGATATGTCTATTTGATGGATCAAAGTCAGCCCTCCGGTGTTGTTGAAGACAGAACGGATTATGGGATGACCGTTCTCCGGAGGCCCGCTATCGTGAAATCACGTATCGAAGTCGTCAATGCCGTGACGGATGTTTTAAGACGGTTGCGGGTCAGGCCGCCATCGCAGGTCAAGTTCGGGACGATCGCGAACACGCCCGCGACCACCGGATATTCAAGAAACGAACTTCTGAACGCGCTCTACGCCCTGGAACATGAAGGCGTCATAGCATTGCATCACGACAACAGTTTCAGCGTCTTGAAATCATCGACCTTGATCTAGCTTCCGGCAGAGCCGACACGCTTGAAACACGATGCGCGTTGGAATTTCGACATCGTCTGTTTCTCGTGCCGGCAGCCTATCGGATCAGCATGCGATCTGGTGTTCCATTTTTCTCTCGAAGAACCATTCTTCGAATGCGGCTGGAGACAGCGGCTTTGCAAAAAGATACCCCTGCGCTTCATCACAACCCATCTTGCTCAAAGCCTCGGCCGCCTCGGTCGTCTCCACCCCTTCCGCCACGACCTGGTAGCCCAGGTCGTGCGACAGCTGGATCATCGATCTGACGAGATTGGTTTCGCGAAAGCCATCATCCATGCTGCGGATAAAGGATTGATCGATCTTGACCACGGTGGTCGGCAAGGTCTGGAGATAGGACAGGCTGCTGTAGCCCGTGCCGAAGTCGTCGATCGATAGTCGGACCCCGCCATCGGAAAGCGCCTGCAACTTCGCCAGCGCGTTTGCCGCGTCCTTCATGATCGCGCTTTCGGTGACCTCCAGCTCCAGCATCGCCGGCCGGATACCATGTCTCAAGAGGGACAGTTGCACCCGTTGAACAAAGTCCGGTTCATCGAGGTTTGCCGCCGAGATATTGACCGATACCGGAACGATTACCCCCCTGGATTTCAGGTTGCCGGCTTCGCGCAGAGCGGCATCCAGAACCCACGCGGTCATCTTGCCTATATGTGGAGACTGCTCGATGATGGGAGCGAATTCGCCGGGGGATATGGCTCCCAGTTCCGGATGGAGCCAGCGCAGGAGGACTTCTGCTCCGACGCAATGGCCATCCGGCAAACTGACACGCGGCTGGAACACGATCGATAGCTGATCGCTGCCTTGAAGGGCGTTGTCGAAATCCTGCAGCAGACGGAAACTCCGCTGGTAGCGATCGTCACTGGCCTGTGAAAAGACCGCGACATGTGTCGCTGTCAGACGAGCGTCCTGCGCTGCGCTGCTCATGGCACGCAGGAAATCCGACGGCGTGGTGTCGGGTTTGAGCGGCGCGACGCCGATTGCCGGCGTCATCAGAAATCTGAGGTCCGACTCGTCGTCCAGGTCACCCAGCAGCTGTCTGAGGTAAACCATGCAGTCGAGGCCTGCGATATTTCTGTCCCTTATGAACGCAAACTGCGTCGTGGAGACGTGATAAAGTGTTGTTTTGCCGCCAACGATCGCTCTGAGCCGCTGTGCGGCATCGCGCACTTTCGCATCGATTTCGGCTGTTCCCATCACGCGGGAAAGGTCGTCAAGCTGCCGCGTCTCGGCAAGGTCGATCAGGACACCGGTATAGGCCGTCCGCCAGGCCGGTCCTCTGAGAAGGTCGCTCACGTCCTCGGAAAACTGGGTACGATTGGGAAGCCCGCTGACCGGCTCGATCCTGCCATACGCATGTTGCAGTTCGATCTGGGCCATCACCATTGCGGCAAGGTCCTGGAGACTGGCAATCTCGTTTTCGGTGGTCTCACGCGGCTCGGCTCCAAGGACACACAAGGCGCCGAGACAATGCCCCTCGCGCGTCGTGAGGGGTGCTCCCGCGTAAAAACGCACGCCTGTCTTTGCAAGGACACTGTCGTGGTAGTGCGCATCCTTGGACAGGTCCGGAACGACGAGAAGTTCGGTACTCTCGGCCACTGCCGCACAGGGCGCCTTGTCTCGTGGAATAGACTGGTGCTCCACCCCGACACGCGCCTTGAACCACTGCCTGTCGGAATCGGTTAGCGATATGGCCGCGATCGGCAGGTCGAATATCTGGCTCGCCATGCGCGTGATACGGTCGAAGCTCTCACTTGCTGGCGTATCGAGCAATTTCAAAGAGTGCAGAGCGGCGAGACGGATTTCCTCATTGGTTTTCATGTAATATCTCAGTCGTAATGTCTTTTCGGGATAAAGTTGGGACGGCGTTTAAATTGACATTCTCACGAGGTTGCGGCCTGACGCCTTTGCCTCGTACAGACGGCGATCTGCCGTCTTGAACAGTTCTTCGTAACTGGTGTTTTCGCGGAAGGTGGCCCCGCCGATGCTGACCGACAGCAGCCCTTCGCCAACGTCCCTGGGGAAGGGCAGTGCGCGGATCCTCTGTCTTATCAGCTCGGCCGTGCGCGACGCCGTGTCATCGACAACAGCCGGCAGGAAGACGGCGAACTCTTCGCCGCCGACGCGTCCGACAAGATCTGCCGGCGACAGAGTTTCCTTGATAGCCCCAGCAATCAACTTCAGGGCCTGGTCACCCGCCTGATGCCCGTGACTGTCATTGATTGCCTTGAAATGATCCGCATCAACGATCAGAAACGATCCCGTTTGCGGAAGCGATCCCGCCCGCGCTCTTTCCAGATAGGCTTCGACCAGCATTTCGAATGCACCGCGGCTAAGCACGGCGGTAAGACTGTCTGTCGAAGCAAGCCGCTGCAGCTCCACCTTGGCCACGGCGAGTTGCCGGATCTTCTCCAACAGAAAGTAAAAGAAAGGCCCGCCGATCAGGGTCGGGAGCAGGATGTCTGTCGCGAGTGCGCGACGAAAATGATCCTGCGACATCTCCGCGAAATTAAACGAGTCGGCCAATACTGCGGCGACAACGCAAAGAGCTGTGCCAAGCAGTGTCCCTGCAAACACACGAAGTCTCGAAGTCTCTTGACGGATAAGGTGGACGAACGGCAATGCTGTACCCAAGATTCAGACCTTCTGAATTAGCATCTGCCTATTAAGAAAAGCGCTATATCAAACACTCAAATCGTCTCGATTTGGTACGTAGATACCCGTACATGTGGGGCTTGTTCCATGCGCGGCAAATTCGGATTATCGACAGTGAGATCTGCTCGGGTCATGACCGGTTGAACTGCTCACGGAGTGTGCTGGCAATAGGCTCTTTTCGAAGTTGCGCTAGGACATTGTTCCCAATTGCCGGACGGTCTCTCGGGCAGTCGTCGCGTGGACGAGTTGAAGCTGCGAAGTAATACCGAGAAATGACGCGCAACCAAACGCGACACCATTGGCGCTGAGAGTTTTGCAACGACCGCGATTGTTGTCGGGGAGAATTGGCTGGGGAACCTGGAAAGTAATCCAACTTTCAGTAAGCCCATGTTGCGAAACAAACCATTGCAAACAATCGGCTTATTTTCTAGGACTGTTCCGGTTGGGTGTTCCGGAATAGTGATACGGATGGGTGATTTTGGCAAGAGTTACATATCTCGAACGGCGAAACGCTACCTACTATGCGAGGCTGGACGTCCCGCTCGATCTCGTCGGCCATTACGGCACCACCACGCGCAAAAAGTCGCTGCGCACGAAGGATGAAAACGAAGCAAAAAAGCGCCTCTGGCCTGTAATAGAAGGTTGGCGCGCTGAATTCGAAGAGGTTCGCGCGCGCCGGGAAATTACCTCGGACGACAGGGCGATCGCCGTCTGGCAGCACTACGAGGCTACGATAGACGGTTACGATCGCAAGCAGCGGTCGATGCCCACGCCGGAGCAGATGGACGCCGAGCTACACCAGATCTATCGCCAGATCGATATGGGGGAGATCACGTCCGAGAATTTCTTCGGCATGATTAATGCCTACACCGACTATGAACTCATGCTTCGCGCACGCACCGATGACACAAACCTCCGTGCGCGGCGGCTGAAGGCGCTGAAGAGCGCGCTTACAGCCGGCGATGCGAAGTTGATCGAACCTGCCGTCAAGAAGTTTGTTGCCCAGCATCGGCTGCTTGTCGACGCGGGATCCGATGAATACCGCGAGCTCTGCAGCTTGATGACACGGGCGGAGATAGAGGGGCTGCAGCGCACCCTGGAGCGTGACGCAGGAGATTTCTCGGGCGCTCCGAAAGATCCCGTCGTCAAGCCGGCGAGCGCTAGCGCCCGCGAGGCGGCCGCGCCGGGCGAGACGATCCTGGAAGTGTTCGAGGAATACGCCCGCGAGAACCCGAACCAGATCAAGTTGGACACGCTGGCACAAGCTCGACGGGACGTGGGACTGTTCGTTGAATACGTAGGCAGCACATGCCCGGTGCATCGTATCGATAAAAAGGCAGTCCGCGAGTGGAAAGCGCTGTTGCTGCAATATCCAGTGAAGGCGAGCGAGACGAAGGCATTCGAGGGCATGAGGCTTGCGCAGATCGTGAAGCACAACGAGACGGTGAAGAAGCCTACTATCAGCACGGCGACCGTCAATCGCTATCTCTCGGGCTTCAGCGCATTTTGCACTTGGCTGGCGAACCATGGCTATATCGCTGCAAACCCTGCGGCTGACATGTTCTTGAAGAAGTCCAAGGAGAAGACCACGAAGCCGTTCACGGTCGCGGAAATGAATGCCCTGTTCAAGTCGCCGTTCTTTACCGGATGCCAAAACGATGAGGCGCCACGGTTCTGGAGCAAACCTGGAAACGTCCTCATTCGCGACCACCGCTATTGGGTGCCGCTCGTGATGCTTTATTCCGGTGCGCGTCCTGCGGAGATTGCGCAACTCGGTGTTGACGACGTGCGTGAGGATTGGGGTCACTGGATAATGCACATCACAACCGAAGGGGACGGCGAGAAGTCCGTTAAGACTGCCGGTTCAATGCGCGTGGTGCCGGTGCATCCAGAATTGATAAAGCTGGGTTTCCTCGACTACCACGCCAAGACAAAAGAGACAGGCGACAAGCGTCTCTTCCCCTTTGCCGAGCGGAATGATCGCGGTCAGATGATTGCGGACTTCAGCCGAGATTTTCCACGGTATCTAACAAAGATTGGCCTGAAGGATGGCCGCGGTTTGTCCCTTTATAGCTTCCGGCATGGCGCTGCCGATGCGCTCCGTCGTGCGGGTTTTCTTGACGAGCAGTTTGGCTTCATTCTAGGCCACACTTCCGGAACGATGACACAACGCTACGGCACCCTGCCGCAGGGGATGCTTGAGGATCGAGTCAAGCTGGTGAATTCGATCGCCTATCCGGGATTGATCTTGGATCACCTTAGGCCGTCAGATGCGCTGGAGAGCGCGGCATAGCTTCATGCCTTCGGTTTTTCGCTTTCAAGTCCGAGGTCCTGGAGGTAACCTCGGCGCCAGTCTGGAGCCGCTTCAACCGCGGCCTGATAGCGCCACCGCTGTTTCGTGCGCGGCTTGACCCAAGCAACAGACATTCGCTTGCCTTGATCAAGAGACTGTTTGATAGCCTGCTGCATTTCTGTTGTCGGCTTAACTGGCACCACACGAAGGCCGCTAGCCTCGATCTGCTCCAGCATGAAACGCGTGATCAGCGATGCGTTTACCGCATCGATGGTCAAACCTCGATCCGACAGTCCCGTTTTTAGTGCCTTTTTCAGGATGCGCCATGTATCAATGTCGGCCTGGGATGTAGCTGGGGGCTGAACTTGATCTGTCGTTTGTGTCATTAAGCTTGCTGCCTAAGCCCCCTGATTGAAACGCTGCAGTCCTAGCGAGATTTCTTCCGCTTCTTCTTTTTCTTGTTTTTTTGACCTTCATCGTCTGCGTCGCCCTCACCTGGTTCCTGCCGTTCAACGACATGGGTCGCAATGGCTTCCCAAATGGCATCAGCGTCCGCTTCAGGAAAATACTGCAGCAGAATTAGGTAGATGAGTTCGCCTTGGTCAATGCCGAGTGCTTCTGCAGCTGGTTTCGCAAATTCCACCGGGAGGTAGTGTCTGCCTGTCACGAAGTAGGTGATCTTGGTGTCTCTCACTCCCAGTCGATCAGCGAGATCTCGATATGACACCTCCGATTTGGCGAGGTGTGCCTCAATGACCTGGCCGACGCGTAACGCGGCGTGGGGATTTCGATATGGGGTCATCGCATTGGCCTGAGGAATTGCTTTCGAACTTGTATCGCATTTATCGCTTTAGCGCAAATTTCGTCTAATTATAGGCGAATTGTAAGTAATTATTTACTTACAATTCGCCGAAACATAGCCGTTGAAGAAATGAATTTCCCCGATCGAATCTCGCTATATTTTCTTCGAGAGAAGCAAAATGCGAGAGGCACAAAATGAGTTCAGGACGCAATGCCGAAGTAGCGAGTTTCATCCAGGTGCACATCGCGAAGAGTGCCTACACTTTGGAAGAAATTACGCTCCTTCTTGGGCTTCACAACACTGAGATAGTCGAAGGATTTTGTCGCGGAGATCGAAAGGTTCCGCTGGATAAGGTAAACGCGTTGGCTGAGGCCTTGGGTTGCGATAGACGCCAGCTTTTCCTGCTCGTCCTCAACAGTTGGTTCGATACGGATTTTGTTACGATGCTCGAAGAGGTATTTGCAAATGGCTCTGCCTCATCAGTGGAGCACAGCTGAATCGACTTTTTGCGGGAATTCTATTCCGGAAACATTCCTGAATTGACCCCTCAGCTGCGGCGCCGTCTTCGATTACTGGTGAGCATGCCGAGCTAGTTACGGCTCGAACCTCATCCGCACAGCTCGCTATGCCGAGGCATGGGAGGTTCCAGTCTCCGATACGTCTCGGGCGCGGAAGGCATCCCCGTGGCGACTACACCTTCATTCTAAGACTTCGCGTCTGGTCGTCACGGCTTGACCAACGGCAAGAGGAGGTCCGCGGCCACCGATTCATGGCAAACAGAACCGGTGTTCGCTTTCACTGATCGTCCGGTAGCGACACCGAGTTTGCTGACACTTTTCGGGGATGGCTGTTCGATGGCGCTCGATGATGTTTCTCGAAGCCGTAGCGGCTGTCATTCAAAGCTGATTACTGCGAGCGTCACTGGTATGAAAAATATGATTTCGGCGCTGGCCCGTAAGCTTTCCAAGCCGATCGAGCAGTCGATTCCACACATCGCGGACGACAATTTAATCAGCACTATTGGCAGTGGATGAACAATCGGTTTGGCACGAGGTCAATACACCTAGAAGGTGTCTTCAGACCTTTACACTTGAACCCAAAAACCTTGATTTCGGGATTTCTGTCAACTTTCCGTAAACCTCTGTCAAAGTCTGAGCCCATTTCCGCAATGATTTCGGATTTTATGACAAGGTAGACGGCAACCATAGATTGGTATTTCGTGCGGTTTGGAGCGCTTACCTTTAAATATGCAAGGTTGAGAAGCCTAAAATGTAAAGGTGCGCCGTGTCCGCGAGTATTTTTATGTCTGCCATTACTGGAAGCTCGCCTGGAAGGTGGTCGCAGTCAACGTTACATGGGAACTCAGCGGTGGGGCCAGCTCGAACGCTTTTGGTTCCCTGGAAAAATTCCAGAGACGAAGAAGGCGCCAGGTTTCGCGACGCTCCTCGGCTACCGCAAGCTCATTGCGGCTAATGTAGAATGGTGTTCGCTCCCATCCATTTGTCGTTTTTATTTCAAGCAATCGCGGCTTTCCGCTAGGGGTATAGCTCTCGATATCGTAGCCGGCGCCATCGCCCTCTTCATCTGAAATCCACCGCACTTTTCGAGCCAAGTCGCCGCGACCTACCACGCTAAGCGTGGCGCGCTCATGTGCAAGGACGAGCTCTTCTCCTGCTCTTCCGAGCGCGCGGTTCCGCTCATCTCTGCCTGCCACATCGAATTTCGCGGCGATCCGCAGCATCTGCTCGAACTCTTGTGGCTGCGGTTCATTTGAAAGAGTTGGAGGAGGCCCAATCCACAAAGGCTCTGTCTCGCGGAATTGATATGCTGAAGACGCGCTCGGCTTTCGCTCGAGGTAGGCGGGGTTACGCATGAACCACCGCATGACGGCATCTACGAGCGACGCCTGGAAATTGAAAGCCGGCTTGTAGCCAGGGATCCAATCCTCTCCGAGGCCCTTCAAAACGGCGCTGATGTTCTGGTGCTTAAATTCGATTGATGTGCGGGATCGGCCGAGTTGAGCTTGGACACCACGGTTCCGTTCCGCCTTGTTATATCTGCTGCCGGCAACATCCGCTGCGAGCATCGCGAAATAGTCCTCGACGATCAGATCGTTTTCTGTGTCAGTCCATGGACCTTCCGGCATGCTTGCGCCCAATATCAACGGATGTGGATAGTTCTGGTCATTGAGCGGATATGCAAAAACTTTCACGAATAAACAGATCTCGCCTCTACCCGATTACGTCTGCAAATAGTCCATCGACATCTTTTTCCGAAGTTGGCGGGGCCAGCATGTCTCGCGACAATGATCGCTTGCGCTCTAGCAAATCGTGCAGTTTCTGGTCGAACGACCCCGCCCCATGGGTGGGGTGGATCGCCATGGGCAGATGAATGGTAACATCTTTGGTTTGACCAATGCGAAAGGCCCGGTCGTTGCACTGATCCTCGACCGCGGGATTCCACCATCGACTGAGGTGGATTACATGATTGGCCGCCGTGATCGTGAGGCCGATTCCCGCAGCTTTCGGTGAGAGGATGAGGAGATCAAAACCTGTGGGTGCTTTTTGGAAGGCGTCGACGATCTCCTGGCGCTGTCGCCCGACCATCGTTCCATTAATGATGGGTGGCCGCGCAGGAAGACTCAAATGCTCCGCGATCGCTGCAGCAAACGTCTGTTGCATGGCCCGATCCTCGAGAAACACAAGCGCCTTCTCCGACCGGCCGCGGATGTCTTCAAGAAGAGTGATGGCCTTCTGCACCCGAGCAGAACTGTTGATCCACGACATGCGCCAAGCCGCATCATAAGCATTGGCCTCGCCCGCGCGATCGGGATGCAAGGATATGCCGCGGAGCAGATGGAGGGTCTCCAGCATGCTTTTGCGGGTTTTCGAGCTCGCTTTTGCCGCTGCGACGGCTTCATCATAGGCCTTTGCCTGGCTCGCCGGCATCGCGACCGAGTATGGCATGATATGCTTGGCTGGCAGATCCTTTGCGACGTCGTCCTTCATACGCCGCAACATGATGGCTGGCGCATTGCCCTGCGGCCGATCCATCTTCGCCTTCAGCTCGGCAAGGGCCTGCGGATCTTCATCGCCATACGTGCTGGAAAAGCTCTTGAGATCTCCCAAATAGCCGGGCGCGATCCGATCCATAATGCACCATAGATCCTCCAGCCGGTTTTCGATCGGCGTTCCGGTCATCCCGAGAACGAAGTCGATGTTCATTGTCTTGGCGGTGTGGCTGTTGATCGAATCCGGCGACTTTACTTTCTGCATCTCGTCGAAGATTGCGATCGAATAGGCGATGCGCGCAAAGCTTCGGTGATAAAGGGCCAACGTTTCATAAGTCGTGAGGATCCACTCGGCCTGTCTCATATAGTCGACGTCAAGCGCGTCCTCTTCGGTCCATCCGGCGCTCTTACGGGTCTTGAGTGCCTTCAAGCCAGAGCCAAATGCCTCCGCACAGGAACCAAGCTTGCCCGGCTTGAGATGAATGCCTGCCTCTTTTTTCCAGTTGTCGAGAAGGGATGTAGGAGCAACGATCAGGATCGGACCCTGCAGCGCCCGATAGGCGCCACGCCTTGCCGCCATGTTGTCCCTGATCCAGGCAAGAAACGCGAGCGCCTGAAATGTCTTGCCAAGCCCCATGTCGTCGGCCAGCAGCGCACCGGGCCAGCCTTGCGTCCAGCAATTGCGAAGCCATTCGAAGCCCTGAAGCTGATGCTGCTTGGGCTGTGTGCCGTTTATGCTCTGCGTTGGAAAGCCTCCGGGGATGAGGTTGCTTCGTTTCTCCAGTCTTGACTGGAAGTCGAGCTCCTCCAGGTTCTGCCTTATGATCAGGACGTCATTGTCCGTAACCTCACGAGGCGGTCTCTCGCCTTGCGGCTCGCCGGAGTAGGGCACGCCGTCTTCATCAAGGCTTGTGAGCATCCTGCGAACATCTGTGGTTGGATAAAGCTCCTGCTCGAAATTGATCTCGTCAGAGCGGTCCTGCTCCGCCTGGTTACAGAGGACCTGCAGCTCTTCGATCTTGTCCGGAGTGGCATTGAGACTCCTGCTGCCGATTCGAACGACGAAGTTTTCCGGCAGCCACTGGTTGGACTTTTTCTTGATCCACGGCAGGCTTGGTTTTTGCCACAGCCCCAGACCTTCGATCCGATCGGAATATTGCGCCGTCTCGACGAACAGACCGGAGGCGAGAGAATCATCGCCCAGAGCCGCTGCGATACGGGTGCGCGGGTTCTTTAAGAACTCTCTGCGGGCCTCGGCGGGTGCTCCGCGCATCTGCTTGACCACATCGAGCGCCGTGCGCAATGGGGGCTCGAGCAGAAGATATGTGTTTCGACCAACAACATACGCCGCTTCGGTCCTGCCGGGCCGTGACAGCGCCTGTTCGTAAAACGTGTCCTGGAGGATTGGTGGAAGAAGCGCATCGGCATCGTTGCTACGTCTGTCGGTTTCCGAAGCCCAAGCTGCGGCATCGTCGCCATCGGTTTCCGGCGCATCATTGCCATCGTCGACCTCGCCAAGCTCAGGCTCGACCGTGCGCGACATCAGCACCGGCAGGAAATCGGTTCCGTGGGTGGTTTCGCGGACATCAAGGCCGAATGCGCCGGCCTGATAAATTGTCAGAGAACCCACCAGCTTGTCGGCCTGCACATCGCTGCCAAGATAGGTCTTCAGTTTATCCTGAACATGCTGCCAGAAAGGAAGACGCTCGGCGAAGGGTTGGCCGGCGGAATTGTTGTAGTCGCGGGCCGCGATGTGGATATCGTAGAGCGGACGAGACAATCGGGCCCAGTCGCCGCTCAAGCGAAGGAAGGGGCCGTGAAAGTCCGGGGTGATGGGCCGCGAGTTCTGGTCCTGCCAGTTTAGGAGGAGGGTGCTGTCGGAGTTGTCGATCCGACCGCGCATCGAAAGGCTGACCGAAAGACCGACCAGTTTGGGCACGCGCAGCTTATCGGCCTGCGTCGCCGACAAAGACAAGATGAATTCCGGCTTTGCGAAGACACCATCACCTGAAGGAACGAGATCACCGGCTGCGACGGCATGCGATAGAAAGCGGAAGCCGTGATCTGAAGCGACACCCTTGTCGCTCCACTGCTGATAGGGAACTGCTTTCTTGCCGAGCACGCCTCGCTGTTCGAACTCGATGAGAGCGCCGTTATGCTGCGGGATGCACCTGAAGCTCATGATTGATCCCTATTTGTAGTCACTGGGCTGCAACCTCGTATTGGTCATCCGGTAAATTCGTTCGGCGACGACACGCTGCCAGCTGTAGGTTTTGGGCGAGCTATGTGTTTTAACGAGATAGCGCGAGGTTTCGATATCGTCTTTTGAAATTGTCACATCGTCCGAACTATAGCTTCTCTGATAGAGCTTCGGCGCGCCTCGCTCGGACGCATCGGACCAAATGTTCACCTTGCCATTGTGGCTCCAGTCGGCGACAATTCCTTGACCGACCTCGAGGAGAAGCACTGCGTGTGTGCGCTGGATCTGTTTGGAGCCAGCACTGACAAATGTGGCGAAGTCCACATTCTTGCCAAAACGACTACGCGCTAATCGGGCGCCATCCTCCGCGAAGACCACCCATGCGCCCCTGATGATGCCTTTCCGGTGCGCGGCTTCCCAGAACGCACGTCTATATCGCCACATCTGAGCATCGTTCGGATCCTTTACGGTGAGCCCCACGATATCAAGGAACTGCCTAAGCGACTGCTCTGTTAGCCACGAGACGATCAATGCCTTGATTTGCGGGAAGCGCTCCCAGCGGCCAGGATAGGTTCGCGGATCTTTAAAAATCGAGACAATGAAATTCAAAAAGAGATCTTTAATCGCCTTCTCAGGCGAATTGACGAGAAACGGTTTGATCAACGCTTCGGCTATCTCAAGATCAAGTCCCTTGAAGACCAGCTCGTTCCGGCTGTCGAGCGCGTAGGATCTGACCATCTCCAGGCGCCTCATATGGTTGGGTTCCGCCCCGTCACCGAGTTGCACCAATAGGTTTCGGGTAATCGCCTCTGTGAAGCCGGACTGCGCGTCGAGCGCACCAAACCCGAGAGATCGCATCGCGTCGGAGGGCGACGTAGCCTGCCGCAATGCCAAGGCTGCGATATTCTTGGGGCCAAGGACCGGATCGTAGAGTGCGTAGTCGTTTTGATATGATGCGAACGGCTCGCCCCAGCGAACACTGCCCTGTTGCAAGATGGAGCTGATTGCCTCAAGTCCCGGTCGGCCTGGACGAAACTGTATCAAATAGACTGTAGCGAGCGTCCTGAACAGCTTGCGCTTGTCGCTCCGATCCACTTCTTCGACAATTCGCCTCAGCACTGCGGGCTGGTCGGCCAGCGGCGTGCTAGCCTCCCACAGGCACCAGATGGCGTCGCGAAATTCCTTGGTCGACAAGGCATCGCCTGCCAGCAACATCGGTAGAAGTCGCGCTGCAATTTCATTGATGGATGCCAGGTCACGCTTTGCACGATCATCAATGCCGGTTGCGCCAATTGATCGCGCCGCTTCATGCACGTAAGTGTTTTTGGGTATCACGTCATGACCGGTCAGCCCGGACGCGCGGGCTGACATTCCTGTGCAAGCTTCGCGGAAGAGCCCAATCATCTGAGTGTCGCCGCGTCCCGCAGTTTCTGGATCTGTCCTTCCATATCATCAGTAAGACGGAGCACGTCTTTTAGTCGATCGGAAGGATCAAGCTGCATAACAAAGCGCATGTCGATACGCCGGTTCTTCTCCCAGGCCTGTTGGTTAATTTCAGCGCCTTGTTCAAGAATTTCTGTCCCCGGTATCGGGCGCGTCGAGGAGTAGCCTGAGACAGAGAGGATTTCTTTCTTCTCCGGGTTTCTAAGCGCTCTTAGCGATGGCTCGAAGCCAGTCAGCGTTCGGTAGGTCTCGACAGCCCGTTCGGTCGATAGCTGCCAATTCCGGCTATCACCGGCCGCAGTGTCCGATCCCTGTCTGTCTGTGTGCCCCTCAATGAAAACGGTTTCGATTGCTGCGCCAGGCGCAAGCTGTTTGCAATCCGTGGCACTACTTGAAACGACACAACTTGTGTATCGCGGCAACACCCGCGCAAGCACAGCAGCGAGCTTTCGAACATTGTCTACAGCCTGAGGGCTTAAGTTTGACTTGTCCGTGGCAAAGCGAATTGCGTTTTCCGTCAGACGCAGAACACCGTTTTCGCGATCGATCTGAACGTCGAGGCCTGTGTCTTTCAACTCGCGCTCAAGATCGTTCAGCAAGGCGGTCCGCTCTTGCTGCGATTGGCTCAGATCCTCGAGTTCTTCGTTGATCTCGGATCGCAAGCTATGGAGCTGCTCGCTGACCTGCCTGACCTTCTCGAGGACTTCTTCGATCTGGACCTTCGATTTGTCGGCTTGCTTCTCGGATTCGTCGGTCTGGTTCTGAAACTGCAGCGCGAAAACCATCAACATGATGATGAAGATGAAAAGGATGCCAACCATCATGTCGGTCATCGACACAAAGTAATTTTCCTCCTCCTCCTCAACCGCCGGCTTACCGGCAGCATGGTCAAATGCCAGCATAGCTCACCTATTCCGCCGCAGGCCGGACAGACGATCGCAGCTCGGAGATCGAGCCAGAGAAATCGTCAAATGAATCGCTCATTTCCTTGACCGACGAAGAAAGCGTATTGACCGCATTGGCGAGTCCACGGTCGATATCGGTAGCGTATCGGCTCAACGTGTCGCCCTGCCGCTCGGTTGCCGTCGCAAGGTCGCTGACCGATTTCGCCAGCGCTTCGTCTATGCGGGCGAACCGTGCTTCATAGTTGCTCCAGATCGCTGCCATGCTCTCGGATTGCTCGCGCAGAGATCCATTCAGCTGCTGCGAGGCAGCCTGGCTTGCAGCGAGTGCATCGACGGCCAGGCGCAGCGAATCTTCGAAGCTGGACGTTGCGGAAGCGATCCTTTCTCCAGACTGCAACAATGGTGCCGCTGCCGAGCGAATATCGGTTGCCGTCTTCGAAAATGCATCGGAGACGATGCGCGTTTGTGACGTTGCTTCGCCAAGCGCATTGGCCTGTGACGAAAGTGCAGAATTGGATCCGCGCAGCGCACTTTCGAAGCGGTCCACTTCCTGGCGTATTGTTGCGATTGCGTCGGAAAGGCCTGTCTTGATAGCCTCGGCCGCTCCGGCCGCGACCGCGCTGACGGTGGAGACAGCGCTTTCCTGCGCCGTCCTGATTTGCTCCTGCGTCTTCGTCACGCCATCCCGCAGATCGCCGTCAAGCGATAGCATGCTGCCCGTCAGGGTGCTGACCTGACTTTCCAGCTTCTCCATTACCCGGCCCATGGCCGCCTCGATCCGCTCCGATGCACCGCCCGCGGCGCGCCCGAGCTCCGTGTCGACCTGCTCGCTCGCCTTGTCAAATGTGGCCTTCATGGCGGCGAGAATCTCTGCAAGCCCATCGCGGTTGCGGTTGGCGCCGTCGTCCATCGAGCGGGCGGCGTCGCTGACTAGGCGGTTGAGGTTTTCTGCCGCATCGCTCATGCGGCGCGCGAAATCCTCGCCGGATCCCCGGACGCCGGTTTGCATGTCGGCGAGCGTCGCCTGCATGGCGCCCAATGTTTCCGCCAGCTGGCGCAGTTCCGTGCCGGCGCTGCCCTGGACGCTCGACGAAAACTGCGCGAGCATGTCGTTGATGCCGCTCTGGCTGCTCTCCGTAATTTTGCCGAGCACACCGGTAATGCTGTCATTGATCGGCGCCATTGCCGACGCAAAGGCGGATTGGATCTGCGGCTCAAGTTGACGGCCCATCTGGGCAAAGAACTTGTCGCTGTTGATCTCCTTCAGCTGATCCCGCTGTTCTTTAGCCGCTTCGGCGATCTCGATGGCGACAGATTGCGGTGGGACGTATTTGAGCTTGCTCTCCGCAGCCTCGCAAAATTTGTGCACGCTGGCCTCGAGCCAGATCGTGTAAACTTTGAATACGATGGACAGAAGAAGTGAGCAACCAAGCCCGGCGATGGATGTGGCAAACTTGAAGGACGCGATCTGCAGCAGCTCAGTCATCGCAGACTGCATCTGCTCGACGTTGCCCGCGCTTGAAGCACTTCCTGCCTTATAAAGTGCCAGGACTATCCCCGCAAATGTCAGCAACAGTCCCACCGCAACGAAGTAACCGGGAATGCTCGCCATCATCTTGAGACCGAAGAATTGGTCCCGAATGGCTCCGAAATGGATGAAGCTTTGCGGCCGCACGGTATTCTTGATCAGCGAAGGTTCGCCGGGCATCGGCTTTATCAGTGTCTCGTCGAATTCGCGCCAGGTATGACCAAGCAGCTTGCTGCCTTCGAGCCGATGATAAACAGACTGGTCATATTGGCTGGCAAAATCGGCGCGTGTTTTCTGTCGGGCAACAACTTTGCGTAGCCCATGGAGTGAACCGATGATCACCGCGACATGCAGGAGGCCGAAAGTCACCATCAAGGAAACCGCTACGGCGAAGATCAGCGACGCGAGGCTGAATATGAAGTCAATCTGGCTCAGCGCGTCCAGCGCAGCCTTTGCTTCTTGCTTACCCGTCTGGCCATTGAGCAACGCCAGGCCATTGCCCACGCGCTCGACAATCAAACCGATGTCAAGAGGCGGCAGCGCGAGGTTCAGCGCGAAAACCATCCCGATCGTCAGAAACCAGAAAGCCACCAGCCTTGTCAGCCCGTGTAAGCTCAAATCAGCAAAACGCCCCATGCCCTACCTGCAACCGCGCCAAGTCATCGCGTGCAATCACGATGCAATTCATTGACGTCCCCCAAGAATCCCCGGCCGGCGCAACGCACCGGTTGTTTTTATTCTCTTATAATTGCAGGGATTGTCCAGAAGGCGATTTGATAACTTCAGCGAAATGGATAATGCGGAAGTAAGTCCCGAAGTGCTTAAGCCTTTTTCAGCCCTGCCGACGTTGTCTAGACACATTGCCGATACGCGCTTATCTGGGCCGTAGGCGCGAAGCGTGGCGGGATGCACGCCGTTGACGGGATTGAGCTTGACCAGCAAGAAAACCATCTGAGGTGAGGCAGCAGATATCAAGCGGCGCTAGGGCATTTCCGCAATGATTTCGGATTTTATGTCAAGGTTGAAAGCAACCCTGGATTGGTATTTTCCGGCTGTATGGGTCGCTTAACTTTACCTATGCAAGGTCCGGAGCCCCAAAATGTAAAGCTGCACCGAGTCCGCGGGTATCAAAATCTCTACAGTTAGTTAAGCTCGCCCGGAAAGTCGTGGCATTCAGTGCTGCAGGGGAACTCAGCGGTGGCACTGGGGCAAACGCCTTAGTTTCTCTGGAAAAAGTCGCCAGCGTCCGCAGATAAGGGATCTGACCAACATCACAGCCCTCCAGCAGACGCTGCTCCTCGTCGCCCTTGAGTCTTCGGCAGCGTTCGTTGCGGATCACTGGACGGCGCACGAGCTTCACGACGTTCCTGGCGAGAGGCAGTCCCCAATCGCGTGTAGCGACCTCCAGGACGTGGCTGAGGACCGTCATCTCGCGAACTGCCGTAGATGGAGCCACGCTTGCTAGACGCTAATCACGAAAGGTCGCGATGTCTTTGCTGGCTCAGTCCGAACAGAGTCCGGTAGGCTATCATGACGACGTAGCACGTCGATCCGCTGGATCTCCTGCATGGACCCGGCTGGCGCGAATGCATCAGACTCGCGATCAACACGCCCCACCTTTATTCTGTTAGCGCTTGTTTGACTCAAGGTTTCACCGGGGCGCGCTCCGTCGCTTGGAACGACTGATTGAGTGCAATTGGCCTGAATGCTCGCCAGTAAGCTCCTGCGTCGATTTTGGCTCAGGAGGTTAGAGCGACCGGATCGTCGCCAGCACGGAGAGCATCCCCATCAAGTCGTTTGATTTTTTCTAGGACCTCGATGTGCGCTGTGCGAGCTTGCGATCCGGGCCCCATTGTTCTCTTCATCCAGGCGTAGGAGGCTACCCGGCACCGGTTTGACGCGGACAGAAAGACAGCGCGCTTCCGCCCATCGTCCATCTATTGCACGGGCTATTGAGATCTGAATGCCACTAGATCGAAAAGGAAATCAAATCGTTTGCCCAAGGCCTCACAATTCGCCGTCGCTTCACTCATCAAGCACGTCATCTGATGAGCTCGGATATGTTTTCGGCAGTGGTAACCAAAGCATTCCAGCGGTGACAATGGAATCGAGCTCTGCCTATTTAAGACAATTTCGGGTGAGCGGTTGTGGTTGCCCTTATTGGCACCGTGTAGAACGCCGAATACAACTCAGGAGAGTTGAGCGACCTTTACATTGACGACAAAAACGATGTTTTTCGATCATGCTGTCAAGTTAATGTAAACTTAGCGTCAAGGTCGGGCATTGTTTTGAGCGATTTTCGGCTTGCGCGTCAATGTCGAGCACAACTTTAAATAGGTATTTGTCAAGGTCTAGGCGCCCCGACCTTTACCTAGATGGCGCTTGGGAGCGATTTAGGTAAAGGTCGGGTAGGGCGGTTGGAATGGTCAGCTTAAGCGAGCAACGAGATCGTCCGCACTGAGGTGCGTGTAGCGCTTCAACATCCGGAGTTCCCTGTGCCCGGAGATGCTGCTGACCTCAATGACGTTCAAGCCACGCTCGAACAGACGGCTGACACCTTCGTGTCGGAGATCGTGGAAACGAAGCCCTTTGATATCGACCCGGATCAGCAGACGGCGCCAAGCTTGCTCAAGTGCTCCAGGCGACATCGGAAATACGGGAGATTGATCCGCCTCGGAGCGCGACTTCCACTCCATCAGAGATTCGAATGCACGCGGGCTTAGCGGAACCTCGCGTCCAGATCCGTTCTTCGTCATTGTCAACGTGATCACCCGGCGATTATGCGAGATGTCGCTCCATTGCAAACCTAAGATCTCCCCACGGCGCATCCCTGTCTCAATTGCAACGATCATCAGCGTCCGCAGATAAGGGATCTGACCAACATCACAGCCCTCCAGCAGACGCTGCTCCTCGTCGCCCTTGAGTCTTCGGCAGCGTTCGTTGCGGATCACTGGACGGCGCACGAGCTTCACGACGTTCCTGGCGAGAGGCAGTCCCCAATCGCGTGTAGCGACCTCCAGGACGTGGCTGAGGATCGCCAACTCGCGAACTGCCGTAGATGGAGCTACGCTTGCGAGACGCTCATCACGAAAGGTCGCGATGTCTTGCTGGCTCAGACCAATTAAGGTTCGGTGAGATAGATCGTGGCGACGAAGCACGTCGATTCGCTGGTCCTCCTGAACGGCGCCGCGCTTTGCGGGTGTAATCTCGCGCTGGTAGCGCTCCAAGAGGACGCCGAGCGTAGTGCTTTCGAGGATCTTCGTGCAGGGTGCCGCGCCGAAGCGGTCAACCTGGCTCTCAAGATCACGCGCCCATTTCTCCGCGTCAGCTTTGCTGTCGAAGCTCTTCGCCCGCCGTTTCATACCACGACGTCGAACCTGTGCTTGCCAGCGTCCTCTGAGTTTTCTGATCGTTGCCATCTCAATCTCCGTTTGTGATCGAAACAATGCGTAGGATGCCCCCTTGAGGGGGCCAAGGATAATTCCGGCACGCCCTGTGTCCGTGACTGACCGCACTTCAAAGTTGATTTCCAGCCATCATCAGCCCTTGTTCCTTCGAAGCCGATGTAGTCTGATGGGCTCGGGTAAGGGTATCGTGTCATGGATGACTGGCTTAGAACTTTGTTCGCGAGCATTTTGCTATCGTCTGCTTGGATCTGTAGCGCGAGCGCTGCTGAGAAGGCGTTCGGCCCGTTTACGGTGGACGACGCCAAGCCGGATATCATCGCGCTCAATGGCGAGATCGACGTCAACTCCGGCCTGGCCTTTCGCCGATCGCTTCAAGCAGCACCGAACGCAAAACTTGTCACTCTCAACAGCCCAGGCGGCAATGTGCAGATGGGCTTGCTGATTGCCGACGATATCCACCAACGGAAGCTGGCGACCTACATACCGAAGGAGAGCAAGTGCTTCTCGGCGTGTTCGTTCGTGTTCCTCGCTGGTAACGAGCGGAAAGTCGACGGCGCGCTCGGCGTCCATCAAATTTCGTCTGACTCTCCTGACCTGGTCGGCGCACAGCTCGCTATTTCTGACATTATCGAGGTGCTCAACCGATTTGGGACGCCGATGGACGTGATGCAGGTCATGTTCAAGACGCCGCCGAACGACATGCACGTCTTCAGCCAGGACGAGGTTGAAAGATACAAACTTAACCGTGCAGGCGGAGAGCAATCATCGTCGCCAACCGTCGTTGATGTGCCGGTGCCGGCATCTGGTGCAGATACCAAGCCGACTGCTCAAGCAGCGCCTGTCGGGACTGAGGTTGCCTCGGCGACACCGCAGGCTAAACTATCGCCTCTCGAGGAATTCACCCGAAGGCCCAACCGCATCGCAATTTACACCGGCCTGGATCTATTCGGCGACGATATTTCGTTGATCAGAGTCGAGGAGGCTGGCGAGTGTGCGAAAAGCTGCCTAGCGATGAACGGGCAGTGCAAGGCCTTCACGTTTAATTCGAACCCGAAGATCAAGCGCGGACCGAACTGCTTCCTGAAGTCGAGCGCTGGTCGTGCTGACGGGAACAGCGTTGCCTTCTCAGGTCGCTTCCTTAGTGGATCCGATGCAGACCCTTCTCCTTTGTCGCTAGCGACGATCGATCCACTAACAGCCCTCCTTGATGACATCGATCTACCGGGTGGCGATCTCTCACGTCGACCTGATGCGGCGAAGAGCCCATTGGATTGTCGGCTCGCCTGCATCGACGAGAAGCGTTGTGTGGCGTTCACCTACATCAAGCCAAAGAAGGAATGCTGGCTGAAGGGGGCGATCGGCACTCCGATGTTTGGGAAGGGCATGGTGTCAGGGCTGAAGAAGTTTGAGACGTTCGCTCCAGCAAAAGTCATAAGCTTGGAGCAATGACACAGAGCGTCACAATAACGGGACCTAAGCATGGTCACCTGGGCTTCAGGCGTAGGAGAGGTCCCTCCACTACTGCGAGTGGGGTAGACGGTCGTCCTGCTGGGAGAGGGTGCGCCGAATGAATGAGAGGGTGATCTACCCAACCCGGACGGCATTATCGCATCTAAGGCAGCCCTTGACCGCGGGGGAGGAAAAGGTTTTCCATTTCTTCGATCAGCATCTACCCAGCGGATGGGAGATCTATATCCAGCCGCATCTGAACGGTTTGCGTCCGGATTTTGTGTTGTTGAACCCGAACGGTGGAATAGGAGTCTTTGAAGTCAAAGACTGGGATCTCAACGCCATGCGCTATTTCACAAAACCCGGAAGCTCTTGTATCGAACTCTGGGCTGAACGTGAGGGAAAGCAGTTTTGCATTCAAGGAAACGAACCAGTAACAAAGGTGAATCTCTACAAAAAGGAGATTTTTGATCTCTATTGTCCACGTCTCCAAACCGGAAATGGTTGGGCAGTGATAACTGCTGGTGTAATATTCCCTTTCGCTCGTTCTGATCGAATTCGGCAGCTCTTAGAGCCATTTCTGAAGTCATCCTCAGGTGATAGCTACGCTAAGTATCAACCGCTGAGCGGAATAGAAGAGTTGTCCTCTGGAGATATTCATTCAGTATTTCCGGAAGCGAAGCGCATCTCATCTAGAATAATGTCGGAAGAACACGCAAGTGACTTGCGCGGTTGGCTAGTAGAACCAGATTTCGCTTCAACTCATAGAATACCGCTCATGTTGGACCGTAACCAGCGCTCGTTAGCAGAAAGCCGGACGGAGACAGGCTATCGCCGGATCAAGGGACCAGCTGGATCTGGAAAATCGCTGGTGCTCGCTGCCCGTGCCGCCCGCTTAGCGAACGAAGGGAAGTCGGTTCTCGTCGCTACCTTCAATATCACACTTTGGCACTATCTGCGCGATCTGATCGTTCGCGGGCTGACTCATCCCTCCAGCATCCGAAACATTAGGTTCACCCACTTTCATCTCTGGTGCAAGCACGCTTGCTATGACGTCGGCTGGGCGAAAAGATATGACGATCTCTGGAAGGAGGGGCTTCAGAGTAGCATCCTCGACCTTGACCTTCCGCAACTCGCCGGGGAGGCGATTAATCAGCCAGGTGCTGCGAGGTATGACGCCATCTTCGTAGATGAAGGGCAAGACTACCACCCACTTTGGTGGAATGTGCTGCGACAAGCATGTGAGCCAGATGGTGAAATGCTTCTAGTTGCTGACGCAACACAAGACGTTTATGGCACCGCAAAAAGCTGGACTGATGATGTCATGACAGGTGCAGGCTTCACCGGCGGTCGTTGGGCCCAGTTAAGCGTCAGCTACCGAATGCCCCCGGACGCAATGGCGATTGCGCGAAGCTTTGCTCAAACCTTCCTTCCAAAAGAAAGCATCGACCTGCCCGAACTCGAGCAAGTGTCTCTCGACCTCTACCCCTGCAGTCTTCGGTGGGTGCAGTGCGGTCCACACAACGCCTCGCAGGTGTGCTCCGACGAAGCTGTCGCTTTGATGCGCCATACGGGAATCAACGGCTTAGCAAATGCAGATATTACAATGCTGGCTAGCGACAAGAAGGCTGGAGCACGTGTTGTGGAGCGTCTTCGGAAATATCGAGTCAAAGCGATCGACACTTTTGGTGCAGATCATCGGCGGCGGAAGATGGGCTTCTATATGGGAGACAGTCGGGTAAAAGCCACAACCCTCCACAGTTTCAAAGGATGGGAAGCGCGTCTTCTTATTCTATACATCACCGAAGCCTCACACTTGGAGAGCCTAGCGCTAGTTTATGCAGGGTTAACTCGTATCAAGCGAAGTCCAGAAGGAAGCTCGCTGACCGTCATTTGCTCTGCTCCCCAACTTGAGACCTTCGGCAGGAAATTCCCCGACTACTCCAACCTTTCGGCGCCTCAACTCGTTGAGCCAGGCCGAAGAAGACATGTTGAATGAGGGAGCGATCGTCAGCCCCATATCCGGCAAGAGCATGTGTGGAGGCCGAAGAAGTTCGGAAATTCACGCCTGCTAAAGCCATGAGTCGGGATCAATGATAGAAACATTCACTGAGGAAGTCTGTGAGCGGCTAGGGAATTACGTCTACCGGCTCATTGATCCGCGAAATGGCGAAACCTTCTATGTCGGCAAAGGCCGGAACAATCGCGTCTTTGATCATGCGGCCGGTGTTCCTGACGTGGCTGACGATGAAAATCAGACGCTTGGCTCAAAGCTAGATCGCATACGCGCAATAAAGAACGCCGGGCTTGAAGTGCTGCACGTCATCCATCGTCACGAGATACCAGACGCAGCAGTCTTCGAGGTCGAAGCAGCGCTCATCGACGCCTATCCTGGCCTCACCAATATCCAAGGTGGTCACGCGAGCAGCGACCGCGGCCCGATGAACCACATCGAGCTGCTGGACAAATATAGCCTTCCGGCGTTCCCTCAGAACCCCGAGCACAAGCTGGTCCTGATCAACATCAACAAGCTGGAGGACCGGTTCGACCGGCGAACGATCTACAATCTTGTGCGCTACTGCTGGCGCATTTCCAGGTCACGTGCCGAGGATGCTGACTACGTGCTCGCTGTTGTTCGGGGTGTGGTCGTTGGAGCATTCGAGGCCGGGCGCTGGATGCCGGCTACGAGAGAAAACTTCCCTGATATACCGTATGCAGATGGATCGGAAGCACATAGGTTGGGCTTTGTCGGGCAGGATGCGCCACTAGAGATCTGGGATCTATATGTTGGCGCCAGAGGGAAGCGGATCACTTCACCGGACCTCAAGCACGTGCAAAACCCGATCCGTTTCTGGAACTGCTGAACATGGCCGATCAACCAACGCTAAGCCAAGTTCAGATCATCCAGTCACTGGCTGAAGCCCTCACTTGGTTTGAAAAGGAGATCACCTGGGGGGCAGCCCTGGAGAGCTCAACCATCTGACGGCCCGCATCGGCGAGCTTTACGCGGCGATGATCACCCGGGGACAGATGGCTTTGGACACAATTCAACAAGGTTACGATGTCGTGTCCGCGTCCAATGAGCGAATTTCCGTCAAGACCATCACATCATCCACCCATGCCGCGTTCAGCCAGAGCACATTTCACCACGTAGACCGAGTGATGATTTTCCGCGTGAACATCGATGATGACAAGGGTGTATCAGTCGAAGAGCTTTTCGACGCACCGGCAGCAGACGCTGCAGAGCTGATGCGAGAAGAGTGGAAAGTTCGTCTATCCGGTAAACCGGGGATCTCGCGAAACACGAGCGGTTGAGTCGCTAGAGATAACTGACAAGGCTACTTACGCTGATTTCGAGATTGTCAGATATGAAAGCGGCGCCATTCGGATCTGCCGAAATGGTGAGGAGCAGCCAGTGGTTGTTAAGGAGGTGCTTCGGTTGGTTGCGACCGAAGTTGGCGTGGACCTGCTGAATCCGAGGGGCGGACTGAAGAATACTGAGCAATTAGGCGCCGACGTGATTCGGGCTCTGCTTCTCCGAAGCATGCATCAGACAGACCGAGACAATCCGTCGGGCAGTTTAGCATTTGGGGCAGGTGAGTAGATGACGGTAATCAACCACGAGCGATCTGTTTTGAAGCTGATCGACGATCTTAAGAAAGAGCGGTCAACTTCCGATGACAAAGGTCCGCGCCTTCCGGTCAAGAGAAGACATCGACCTCATGAAGAGAAAGAGGCTATACATAGAGAGGCCATCGAGTGCCTGCAGCATGTTCTCAAGCATCGAAATGTGAATGTAGTTGCGAAGTTCCTCTCGAAGGAGATGTGCGCTAGACATCAGCCAGCGCTTAAAATGTGGTTCTTGAGGTTTGGCCCGGTAGAGTTCACTAAAGATGATACAATTGTCTTCTCTCGGAAACCGAAAGCTTCTTTCAGCGCAGCTCTAGAGGAGCCGTTCTGGAAGTTTGAGATAGAAAGGCAGCAACATCCATTTGATTTCGTTGAAGAGCTTAGGAAACTTGTTGAAAGGGCGGACCGTAAGCGCGTCCGGCCACTCCCAGGTGATAAAATTGATCTGGAGGCGCTTTCCAAAGCTCGTGAAGTCCTTAGAGGCAGATAGTTTTCGATCGAACACGCACTGGGCGGCGAAAGTCAGCGAGAATTCCTACGGGGCAGAGGAACTCCAGTTGACCTAGTTGCACCCGACTAGTTTCTCGCACAAATTGCTCCGCAAGCATGGTGACCAAGGGCGTTGAGTCGAGCATGAATATTTTTGAAGCAAGCCAGACGCTCCGTCGGGTTGAAGAGGTGATGACGGACTTGCTTCTTTGCGAGTTACTGGGGACGAAGCCGCAGTTCGTTGCTGATCTATGTCGTCACCTGAACTTACAACAATACAAAAGTGTCTCGAGCATCCGGAGAAGCGTCCACGAGACATCTCTAGGAGAGACTGACGTTGAGGTCATTCTCGATGCTGGCGCCGACAGAACAGGCCTACTCGTCGAGAACAAGGTGCGGGCGGTTCTAATGCCTGACCAGCTTGGCCGCTATCGCCGCAGAGGTGAAGACGGCCGGCGAAGAGGCTCGTGGACGCGATACTTTGTTGCTGTCTTTTCGCCTGCGAGTTACCAAGCCTATATGGCTGACAGCGCTTTAAGATGGAGAAGAGCTTGAAGATTGAGATGCGCGCCCAAGACATTAGGAAGCGTGCGCAAATCCTTTACGAGGGGATAAGCCCACCTGTTGCAGACGAGGCAAGCACCGATGATCCTTCTAACATCGCCTGGTGGAAGAGCCACCCGCAGCCTGAAGGCTCAAACTCAAACCGGCAGATTGCGGCAATGATCCTTTACTGCGAGGTTGGGCAGCGCTCGAAGCCATCGTTACCGCCAGCCACCTTCCCTGCTCGTTTTGATTGTGAAGGCGGTAAATCGCTCAGGCCCGACAAAGCGATAATCAAGGTATTCCTAGAGGAAAAGCTCATAGCCGACCACATGCTTGGATCACAGCTAGTCTTCTCGTTGACCGGAGCTGGCGAAGCTTATCACGAGGCAGCTGTTTCTAAGCTGATCTCGCCGACGAAAGGCGCTCATGAACATCGATAGGCTGCTGGACGCGATCCCTTTAGCAACTAAGGCAAAGCGAGATCAGATGCGGGAGAACGCGCACACGAGGCTAAAAACGGGCGATCCTTCGCAGCAGAAGGCAGCTCGGCACCTTTTGGAAGCCTTAGACGCTCGGGAAACGCTCGAAACGGAGGCTTTGAGGGTGGAGTTGAGCAGCCTTCATCTTGATGAACGGGTTGTCAGGGCCTTCGCTGTGCAGCCGATGACGGCGAACGAGAGGGACCTGATCAAAGTTTTGCTCGATCACCCAGGCTCAACCTCCTCCGAGCTAACGCGGCTGCTTGGTTGGAAAGCCCAAAGCTGGCATCTGCACTTCGGGATGATGTGCGCCAAACGAGCTCCTTACCTGTGGCCGGCACCTGACGCTGAGCATCGTGATGGCAAATTTTATTCAGGAATTCTAGCGGATCTGCAGGAACCCGGAAACACGTTCACCATGAAGCCAGAGGTTGCTGCGGCCTTCGCACAACTAGGTCTTCGCTAGCTACGGCTACTGATGGATTCCTTTGGGGCTAGGTCGCCATGCATATAGTCCGATCCACTGAGACGAAAGGCCGATTATGGAAGTTGAATTGCGTCACTATGGTGTTGATGAGCATAGACGCCGCTTCGCAGCTTGGACTGCGGCCACGGCTGCGCGGTCGTCTAAGAATTGTCGCTTCACCAGACAGCAAGGTATCTTCATCATTGAGCGCTCGGGACTTTCGAAGCTCACCGGTTGGCAAGACCTTCCATTGGCTAAAGATTTTGACGACGCTCACAGCGAACTAAGGATGGCAGTTCTAGAGACATCGAGGGATGTTTTAGGCTCCTCGCGCGAAGGCTTTACACATGGCGTCGCAGCTAAACTCATAAACGTATACTTGAAGTGTCTCTTCCTAACCGGTCCAGAGGCTTGGTCTGACGCCAGCATGCAGGAGAAGGCGAATGCTCTTCATCCGCCGATAGATCGCTTTTTGCTTGGCAACCTCGCGGTCCGAGACGTCGGCGGGCGGGCAGGGTTCTGGCGAAAACAATTGCGAATAGGATGGTCCAATTTCAATTCCGAAGACTATCAAAGGACCATCGACAACATCCGCTATGTGACGTCCGGCGCCTTGTGGACCATCGAGCAATATTGGCTGATGCCAAGCCTCAGTGCCGCGGTTGTGGCCCGAGCCAATCTAGAGACTGACGACGGAATCGGAAATTACTCGCGGCTGCCGGCAAAGCCTTAGGGCCGAAGGATCACGATGGCGGAGAGGGTGGGATTCGAACCCACGATACGGTTGCCCGTATGCCGCATTTCGAGTGCGGTGCTTTCGACCACTCAGCCACCTCTCCGCTTTGCTGGTCGGCGCATTTGATGCGCGGCTGTCTCATAGCGGCGAAAAATCGGGCTGGCAATTTGTCTATCCAACAACGGCAGTGTGGCCGAGGCGTGCCTGCTCAAGAGAGAGGAACACCTCGAAGCTTTGCAGCAGCAATCAGTCGCTCATGAATGCCACCGATTGCCGGCGAAATCATATAGCCAGTTTGTAGATCGCCGATCATCACTGATTGATCTCGCGGAGCCACCAGCCAATGCAGTCCGATCAGCCCGCAGATCAATGCGTCAAGTCTGTCTTGATCCGCCTTCCTTGGAGTCTCGTGGCTCGCCAACACCGAACACCATTCTTCCATATGCCGCAGCGAGTTCGACAAGCCAAAGCGCATCGCAGCTTCTACAACTGCCTGCCAGTCACTGAGCTTGAAGCGCTTTAGGTTGGCGGGATTGTATTTTGGGGCCGCAAGCCGTGAACAGAAAACGCGTTCGATCGCTGCAAGTGCCAGCGCTGGGAAGACTTCCAGCAGAAAGACGCCGCTTGATGCTGCTCGTGCCAACTCGGGATCCTCTGCCGCACCCAAAGCCTGCTTGAAGGTCCAGATTGGCGCAGCGTCATCGAACATACCTATTTTCGCCCGACTTGCAGGCTGGACGCCGCCTCCAATCCACGAGATCAGCGATCCTGCCACTTTATCAACGGGACGCGAGCCGGTGAGGTTTGGGACTATGGTCGGCTGATCCAGTGCCACGAGGCACTTACGAGCATCCTTGCGCTCGTTCTCGATGACTTTCAGAGCCTCCGCGAAGGAGGCGAGCCGAGGGGCGAGATGTAAATGCGGACCGTCGACGCCTACGCGAATGACACAGATTGCACCTGGGGCCTTCGGATTGTCGGTCCAGGCTGAGTCGAAGCCGACAATTGAGTCGAAGTCTGCCCGCAAGCTCATCCCGCCTCGTAGGCTTGGCGCAGGAGCGACTGCGCTCTTTCGAAATCCGCCATTGATTTAAGCGTCACCTGAAGATCGCCGGTTCCGAAGTGCCCAACACCTCGCACATCGCGAGTAAAGCCCTCCTCCAGATCAAGGCCCAATGGGCTCAACTTGAGGAATAACGTCACTGTTCGGGCTTGAGGGTAAATTTCCATGCAGACGAAGTTCTTCAATCGCTTGAAAGCCGTATATAGCTTTAGCTCTTTGACTTGGACATCGTCCCCCAGGCCGAGGAGGAATTGATAGACCGCATCGTAGATATCGCGCAGCTCTGATGACGACTGGGAAAGCCGGTAGCTCATCCGCTGACTTAGATAAGGATCGGCTTCCCGACCCAACTCAGCTGTTCGCTCGGGCTGCCCGCTGGCTTTCGTTTCCGGCACCGTCTTCGTTGACGCCGATCTGGCAGTCTTCGGCGCATGCACCAGCTCCAGCATCAACAGATCTTCGCCGAAGCGCCGATAGCGTATCAGTTCGATGTTGCGAGCAATCTGCTTCACCGCATGTTCGTCATAGCGGGTAAAGTCACCGGCAATGCAGATCAGCCGCGGCGCCGTCCACTCGACGGCATTGGCCGCCTCGGGTCCCAGCTTCTCCATCACCATCCACTGGAATTCCTTGCGATGGTCGAGCAGCCAGTCGAGATAGAACAGGCCCTGGTTGATGACGTTCTCATTCACCGACCGCTTGTATTCGATGATAACCGGCGAATTGTCCTCATCCAGACCAAGCGTGTCTATGCGGCCGCCATGCACGGGACCGGTGGAGTGCTCGGTCGCCAGGAAACGGATGCCGAGCAGCGCGTCGAGATTGGCCTCGAACAAGACTTGGAGAGATTTCTCTACCTGCATGGCGCTGCCGGGAAGCTCGGTCAGCTGAGCATCTCCGAAATGAAACAGTTTGATATCGCTCAAGATTCACCTCGGGTGTGACCGCAGATTGCGTTTCAAATTTCTATTCGCTTTGTTGCTCTTGTCCAGATAATTTGGCGACGCGCGGTGATTGCTATGTATCGGCCCGCGGCTGTGGTGAGGGATAAGCATAGATGACGACGTTGAGCCTGGCGCAGCTGGAAAACCATCTCTGGCGGGCGGCGGATATCCTTCGGGGATCGATCGATTCCGGCGATTACAAGCACTACATTTTCGGTCTTCTGTTCTTCAAACGCCTCTCGGATGTCTGGGAGGAGGAGTATGAGGAGCGGCTGGCGCGCTATGGCAACAGTGAGATCGCAGCCGATCCGGAAGAACATCGCTTCGACATCCCCAAGGGCCATTTCTGGAAGGATGTGCGCAAGCACACGACCGATATCGGCACGCATCTGAACGCCGCCTTCCGCGCCATTGAAGACGCCAACATGAAGCTGCGCGGCGTCTTCCAGGATGTCGATTTCAACAACAAGGAGCGCTTTCCGGATGCCATGCTGGAAAAGCTGCTGCAGCATTTCGAGACCTATCGCCTGCGCAACTCCGATGTCGAGCCGGATGTGCTGGGCCAGGCCTATGAATACCTGATCGCGAAGTTTGCTGATGATGCCGGCAAGAAGGGTGGCGAGTTCTACACGCCAAAGATGGTCGTGCGGCTGATTGTCGAGTGCCTGAAGCCGGAAGAAGGTATGTCGATCTATGACCCCACCTGCGGCTCGGGCGGCATGCTGCTGGAGGCGGTGCATCACTTGGAGCGGCAAGGCAAAAACCCCAAAAGCCTGTCGCTGTTTGGCCAGGAGCGCAACCTCAACACCTGGGCCATCTGCCAGATGAACCTGTTTCTGCATGATATCGACGATGCGCAGGTGGCGCGTGGCGATACACTGCTGGAGCCAAAACACCTGACGGGCGATAGCGTCAAAGCCATCCGCACGTTTGACCGGGTGCTGGCCAACCCGCCGTTTTCGCTGAAAAGCTGGGGCCATGATGTTTGGTGGAAAGGCGATGCCTATGGCCGCGACCGATATGGCTGCCCGCCGAAGTCCTATGGCGACCTTGCCTTCGTGCAGCATATGGTGGCGAGCCTGAAGGCAGATGGCATCTGCGGCGTGGTGCTGCCGCATGGCGTGCTGTTTCGCGGCGGCGCGGAGGGCAAGATCCGCGAGGGTCTGATCAAGGATGATCTGGTGGAGGCCGTCATCGGCCTTGCGCCCAACCTGTTTTATGGCGCGGGCATTCCGGCCTGTATCCTCATCCTGCGCAAACAGAAGCCGCTCGCGCGCAAGGGCCAGATCCTGATCGTCAACGGCGCCCAACAGTTGGTGGATGGCAAGAACCAGAACCATCTGTCGGAGGGCAATGTCGCCACGCTGGCAAAGGCCTATGGCGATTTTGCCGATGTGGACCGGCTGGCGCGGGTGGTGCCGGCAAGCGAGATCGAGGGAAATGACTTCAACCTCAATATCAGCCGCTATGTGCATCTGGGTGAAGAGACGGCTGAAGTGGATGTCGCTGTCGAGGTGGGAAAGCTGTTCGAGCTTCAGACTGAGCGGGATGCGGCAGAAGCGCGGATGATGGGCTTTCTGCGGGAGCTTGGCTATGTCGCGTGAGGTGTCGGCGGGGTGGGATTTTACCGACTTCAATAATATCGCATCTGACGTGTCGATAAGAAATCGCGGTCGTGATCAGATCCCGGTTCTGAGCGTCACCAAATACAATGGCTTCGTCCCTTCTGAGGAATATTTCCAGAAGAAGGTGTTTAGCGCAGACACCGAGAACTACAAAATCGTCCGGAAAGGTCAATTTGCTTACGCGACGATTCACCTCGATGAGGGCTCAATCGATCGTCTCACTCGTTTCGACGCGGGTCTAATCAGCCCCATGTATACCGTGTTTGAGATTGACGAACGTCAAGCGGATCCAGACTTCATTCTGCGTCTTTTAAAACTCTATGCCATGAAAGGTCATTTTGATGCGCTTGGCAACGGAGGCGTCAATCGCCGTAAGTCGATCTCGTTCTCCACTTTAGGAAAGCTCTCGATTCCTCTCCCCCCGCTCCATGAACAGCGCCGTATTGCCGAAATACTATCCAGCGTCGATGAGGCCATCGCGGCAACGCGGGCGGTGATCGAGCAGACCAGAAAGGTCAAGCAGGGCGTGCTGGAACGCCTTCTCACAAAAGGCATCGGCCACACGCGCTTCAAGCAGACGGAGATCGGGGAGATCCCGGAGGGGTGGAAGGTTGTTGAACTCATCGATGCAAGTAACGCGGTAACAGTGGGTATCGCTTCTTCAGCGACGCATGCCTATCGAGCCGACGGCATACCAATGTTGAGGAATCAGAACATCAAAGCCGGCATTCTTGACCTGTCAGACCTCTTGTTTGTTTCTCCTGAATATGACGCGGAAAATGCGTCCAAGCGTGTGAAGACTGGAGACGTTGTATCAATGCGGACAGGGTATCCCGGTCGCTCTGCGGTAATTCCTCCTGAACTCGACGGCTGCCAGACTTTCACAACACTTGTCACGAAGCCCAAACAGTCTTTGATGAATTCTGATTTTTTGTGTGCTTGGATCAACTCTGATGGCGGCATGAAGCAGGTGCGCAGACTACAAGCCGGAGGCGCTCAGCAAAACCTAAATGCTGGCATGTTAAAGAAGCTGTTGGTTCCTCTGCCGCCCTTGCCGGAACAACAGCAAATTGCGTTGAGCGCGCAGGATTTGCTGTTCGATGAGGAGCAAGGAATTGGTGCCCTGATTGGACTAAAATCCGCCCTGATGTCCGACCTCCTCACCGGCCGCAGGCGCGTCACAGACGCCCTGCCTATGGCAGCGGAGTGAGCGCCCCATGAGCCACGGCCCCGAATGGCATTTTGCCGAGCGCCCGACCATCGAGCATTTGAAAGCCATGGGCTATGGCTTCGTGGCGCCGGCGGAGCACACTGCGTTGCGCGAGGGCGAAAACCAGGTTCTGTTTCGCCCACAGTTGATCGCGACGCTGATGCGCATCAACGGCATAGACCGCGCCTCTGCCGAGGCCGCCTATGGCGAGCTTGCGGCAATCAGCGACAACCAGGCCTGGCTGAAGGTGCTGCGCGGCGATTATGCCCGCAAGGTCAACGGCCAGGAGACGCGGCAGACGCTGCGGGTGATCGATTTCCTCGAACCTGGCAACAACCAGTTCTCCGTGACGCATCAGCTGCGAGTGAAGGCTGAGAATACGCGCAAGCCCGATGTCGTGGTCTATGTCAACGGCATTCCGCTTGTCGTGATCGAGGCGAAAAGCCCGCTGAATGTGAAGGACAAGACCGGCGAGGCGTTCGAGCAGATCCGCCAATACGAGCAGGATATTCCGCGCCTGTTCTGCTCCAATGTCTTCAATATCGTAACAGACGGCGCGCTGGTGCTTTATGGCGCCACCGGCTCCGGCTCCAAATATTTCGCAGAGTGGCGCGACCCATGGCCGAACGTGGAGGCTGACTTTCCCGACACGCTCGCAAAAGGTCTCTGGTGCCTACTGGAGCCGAGCCGTCTGCTGGACCTGATCGCGCACTACGTCGTCTTCGAAAAGACAGAGACCGGCACGATCAAGAAGATCTGCCGCTACCAGCAGTTCCGCGCAGTCAACCGCATCGTGGAGCGCGTGATCGAAGGCAAGCACCGACAGGGGCTGATCTGGCACACGCAGGGCAGCGGCAAATCACTGACCATGGTGTTTGCCGCGCTGAAGCTGAAGACGCACCGGACAATCCAGTCCGAGGCGCTGACCAATCCGAACATTCTCGTGCTGACCGACCGGGTGGATCTGTATTCCCAGATCAGCGGCACCTTTGTCGCCTGCGGGTTGCCGAACCCGACGCCGATCGAAAGCATCAAGGACCTGCTTGCGCTGATCCGCAGCGGCAAGGACGGGCATACGGCGCTTTCCACCATCTTCAAGTTCCAGGGCTCGAAGGAGGCGATTGCGAATTCCGAGAACTGGATCGTGATGGTGGATGAGGCGCACCGCACCCAGGAAAAGGATCTCGGCGCCTATCTACGCGCGACGCTCCCCCACGCCCGCTTCTTCGGCTTCACCGGCACGCCGGTTAAGAAGGACGACAAGAACACCTACGAGAACTTCGGGGTGCAAGGAGAAGGCTATCTCGACAAATACGGTATCGACGATGCCGTTGCCGACGGCGCGACCGTGCCCATCTATTATACCGGCCGTAAGACCGACTGGCATATCGACGAGGCGAAGATCGACATCCTGTTCGACACCTGGTTTGCCGAGCTGGACGATGACAAGCTGAACGAGATCAAGAAGCGCGGTCTGCAGATCGAGGATCTGGTCAAGCATCCTCGCCGCGTCGAGCTGATCGCCTACGACATCTGGACGCATTTCAAGCAATACGCCCGGCCTGATGGATTCAAGGCGCAGATCGTCGCCATCGATCGGGAGGCGGTGATCCTTTACAAGCAGGCGCTGACCAAGGTGATTGCTGAGGATCTGCAGGCCGAGGGCATGCAGCCTACCGAGGCGCTGGCCCGCGCCGACGCCATGTCGGCATGCGTCTATTCCATCAACCAGGAAGACAGCAAGCCAAGCGAGGATGCCCACAAGCAGGCCATTCGCACCGCACTGAAGGCGCATTACTTGGATGCCGAGGCGGAAAAGCTGGCGAAGAAGGCATTCGGTCGCAAGGGCGACGACCCGCAGTTCCTGATCGTCTGCGACAAGCTGCTGACCGGCTTCGATTGCCCGATCGAAAGCGTGATGTATCTCGACAAGCCGCTGAAGGAGCACGGTCTGCTGCAGGCGATTGCCCGCACCAACCGCGTTTCTGACGCCAGGAAGCGCAACGGGCTGATCGTCGACTATATCGGCGTCTCCAGTCATCTTGAGGAAGCGCTTTCTTCCTACCGCGCCGATGACGTGAAGAACGCCATGCGCGACCTGGACGATCTGCGCAATCAGCTGCGGGCCTCGCATTCTGCCGTGGCAACCGTGATGAAGCCGCTGAAACGCAAGGCGAGCGACAAGGACTCGCTCAAGGCGGAATATGATGCCTTCGTTAAACTGCTGGGCACCGAGGACAAGTGGTTCGACTTCAAGGCCAGGGCGCGCAGCTTCATCGCCCTTTATGAGACACTGAGCCCTGACCCTAGCGTTCTCGAGTTCACCGCTGATCTGAAGTGGGTCGCGAACTTCCTGCTCTATGGCACGCAGCACTTCGAAAAGCGCCAGGCTTTCGACCAGATGAATTACAGCGAGAAGATCCGCGAGATGCTGGAGAAGCATCTGGAAGCGACGGGTCTCAGCGTCACTGTAAAGCTGCGCCACATAACCGATCCGGAATTCTGGGAAGATTTCGATCCTGATGGCAAGACCGAGGAAGATCTGATGACGGCGGCGATCCGCAAGACGACGGAGCTGCGCAAGACCGTCACGGAGCGGATTGACGATAGCCCGCATCAATATGGCAAGTTTTCCGAGCGCCTGCGCCAACTTCTGGAAAAGCTCGAAGGTGCCCAGCTCTCCTGGTCTGAAAAGCTGAAGGCAGCCGAAGAGCTGGCCAAGGACATAACGGCAGAGGATGCCGCTCATGTCGAGGCAGGCCTGTCTCCTGGCGCCTATGGCATCCTGCAGATCCTCAACGGCTTCACCTCGGGGACGGAAGGTGAGGATCTGGCGATCCGGCTGGAAGGTCTATACACCAATCAGGCAACAGCACCGTTCGGCTGGTGGCAGAAAGATGGTCTGCGCAGGAGCTTGCGCCAGCAGGTGCGCTTCATGGCGCATGAAGCCGGCCTGAAGCAGCTCAAGGAGATCCCGGAAGAGGTCGAGGCTTACGCGCTCAAGCATTTTGCGAGGCAGTGACATGGCCGTCTATCGCATCGGCGAACGCGAGATCGAATACACTCTGCGGCGATCACCCAAGGCTCGGAAAGCCAGTCTCAGCGTCACGCCAAAATCCTTTGAGCTTATCGTGCCGGAGAGTGCCACCGAAGAGCAGATTAGCGCCGTGCTGGACCGCCGGCGTGCCTGGATCATCGAAACAGTGCAGCACATGGCTGAACGCGCCAAGGCTCAGACCCGCGTCTACCAGTTCGTCACCGGCGCCAAGATCCCCTATCGCGGGCGGATGACGAGGCTCACCATCGAGCCCTTCGACGGCTCCCTGGTCGAGGTCACCTTCCGCAACGGTTTTCAGATCCGCAAGCCCACCGATCTATCACCGGCGTCGTCCGACAGCATCATCGAGAGCGCACTCAGGCTGTGGCTAAAGCGCCGTGTGAGGGACGACGCTCGCGATTTTGTCCGCAAGCATGGCGAGCGCCATGGGCTGAAGCCGCGGGGCGTGCAGATCAAGGACCAGAAGCACATGTGGGGCAGCTGCGGCCAGGACCGCCAGATCAATCTCAATTGGCACCTAGTCTTCGCACCGAAACCTGTTCTCGAATATGCCGTCGTCCACGAAATGTGCCATCTGATGCACCGGAATCACGAGCAGGAATTCTGGGACCTCGTGAGGCGTGTGCTGCCGGACTGGCAGGAGCGCAAGGCCTGGCTCGACAAGAACGAGCACATGCTGGGTTGGCAGAAGGTGGAGCCGTCGGTCTAGTGCTCGGCGTGCGCTCTTTGACTCGAGGATGGTCACTGGCTGGCACGGCGATCGCAAGTGTCGCGTCGCAGCTCTTCACGGATCCAAGGCTCCAGCCTTGCCTACGGCGAACGGACGCGACTGCCGGGCCGATGGCAATGACTTCAAAGCTTAATAAGGTTGCGGTCCGTTAACGCACTCTCACCTTGCCACAGATAAACACACGGCGTTGCCGGATAGTCGATCGAAGATGCGCGAGGAGAGTCGATCGCGGGAAGTCCAGCCATCTTGTAGTGTCCCACAAGCACGGGTGGCGCATCCATGGCATACATATCCTGCTTGAGTTCGCTAGGCAGGTCGCCCGCCGGTAGCTCATCAACAAATGGGACCGACAAAGCTGCTTTACGCCAAGTCAGGGCGTTAGAGCGCCACCAAGCGAGGCGGACATGATTTCGTCGATGGTGACGACTATCGGCGAAATCGTATCCTGGCGGGAGGACAGCTTCAGGTCCACTCAGGATCTTTTCCACTGCTTGTCCAAAAGGCGATGACTTCTGGGCTACCTCTTGCAGATCTTCGCGCCGAAGTTTGCCATCCGGTCGGCGAGCCGCGATAATCGAGATAGCGGGGTCACTCCAACAAGCATGAACGAGCCTCACGCCCTTAAAGTCTATCCAGAGAGGAAGGGTCAGAAACCATTCAGTCCATTCCAGTGCTTCCGGGGTGCACGCGCCGAATTGATCTAGAAAGGTCCTATGCTGATTACAGTTCTTGTTCGAATGGGCTCGAAGAGGATTCCCGTCGTTTCCGAGTGTGTGGAACAGGATCGCATTAAGCTCATGATTCCCCATAACGCCGATCGCTCGTCCACTATCTATCAAAAGACGAGCTTGCATAAGGACAGCTAGGTCGTCCGACTTGCCTGCAGGGTTCCCATCAATCAAATCACCAAGAAAGGCCACTTGGTCAAATGGGGCTGACACCTTCAGGCTTCTGTTCAAACGATCGACATCGGCGTGGATATCTGGGATGATATTTAGCATTTATTTTCCGAGGAAGTGGCAAGCGTGGAATCTGTATCTGAGCAGTCGATCGGGGTGTTCATTGCTATCCTAACGATTCTGATCACAGGAGCGCAGTTTTTTCTTTCTTGGCTGTCCGGCCGACGACAACGCGACGCGGAACTAACGACATGGGCGCACCAGGTTATTGAATCATTGGCAGAAATTGAGACCGCGTGCTTCCCGATCTCTTCGGGCACTGTCTACTCGCCGAAAGAGTGCGAAATCCTGAGTTACAAAGCGAGCGCTCTAGTCGATAAGGGTAGGCTGTTCTTTCCTAATGTAGTCGACAGAAAGAGTGGTAGAGAAGACGAAGGAACTCGGGTCAAGATTTTGGATCAGGTCCTGAAAGCTTGTTACGCAGCGCGCTATTTAGCAGCCGAGAAACCTATCGATCGGGAGAAACTACGAGCGCATATTTGGGCTGCCCGTAAAAATTTTACGATCCTTGTCCAAGCAGAAATGGGCAAATCAATGCGGAAGTCACCTCGCGACCAGGCTGGCGAACATATCCCTACCGATCCCGGTAGCTGGGGCGAAGCTCGAAGGCAGCTGAAGTTGCCCTGAACTGCGCTTAACTAGGGCCTTACCTGAGGTGGGATGGTAGTGACCGATTGGACCTGGTGCAGCTACCGTTGACTTGAGATCTCCCCTCAGCGGTTCCTGTGCTCAACCGCAGAAGATCGCGACTGACCTCGCCTTCCCAGCGCACCGGCCGGTATTGCGCATCCTCTGGACCTACAGGGGGTGTAGTAGCGATAAGGATCAACCATTTCTCCAATGAGGTATAAGGGGCGGAGGGATTGTATTTGACAACCATGTCGTCGACTTCAATTTCATTGACAACCGATGTAGCTGCCCGGCAGCCATGGCGATCGACTGCGGCTTCTCCAGCCAGGCCGCGGTGAGAAGATCCGAAATTGCCGTTCGCGTGTTGACGCCGGAGAGATCGCCGACGTCGTTTCAACTGATAGCGACAGCTGATTTCTCCTAAAACTCCTCGGAGGCCGGCGCATTGCGCTCGGTGGGCATCACCCATGTGCAGGATCCATATGCCAGATGGTGTTGGCTGGCGTATAGAAGCTCATACGCCGCGTCGGCTCTGTTCAACGTTGAACTTCCTGGGCATGGACCTGCCGAGCGCCAGCGAGTCGCTCCGTCGGGAGGTGGCGGTCGTATGAGTGGTGAACGCCACGTCCGACTTCATGGACAGAAGTCCAGAGGCATCCCGGAAGAGAAAGGGCGAAGCTGCCTCTGTAACTGGCCAATTGGCTCAGAACCTGCCGAAGTTAGGGTCGCGCCGGTAATCCGTCGTCGTCGACGTCCGCAGGACCTCCAGAGCTGCCCTGTGGGGCTTACGGAGCGCCGCTGCACTCCAAGGCTTGCCACGGCTGGTCTTTAAGCCTAGCCCGTTCAGTGCATTCACCAAGGCCGGCACGGAGAGATCCTGCCAGCTATGCTGCAGGATGGTCGAGGCAATCTCGTTGACCTTCTCCTCAGCCCGGCGCTTGTTTGACTCTGCCCCGAGCTTCTGAGCCTCCGGAAGATTGGTCCTGTTCCCGAGTTTAACGCCCTCAGCCTTTTTCCTGTCGAGGACGAGCCTGGTCCGCTCAGAGATCTGATTGCCTTCATACTCGGCCCGTGCAGCGCGGCTGGCAAGCACCAAAGGGTCGCTGGTGCGCTCGTCGGAGACGGATACGATCGCAACCTTCCGTTCGCGCAATATGTGTTCCACGGTCTTGGTATGCCGAGACAGCCGATCGAGACTGTCTACGAGGAGATCGACGTTGTTCTTTTGTGCGAATTCCAATGCCTTGTTCAGGCCCTCCCGGCGCGCGAGGTTTTCGTCACCTCGACCGCTTGCTACATCCTGGAACCACTCGACGATCTCGACGCCAGAGGCATCAGCATAAGTGCGGATAGATGCACGTTGAGCTTCAAGCCCGATGCCTACTTCTCCCTGCTGATTGGTCGATACGCGAATGTATGCGACTGCCTGTTTAGACATGCGGTAGGTGACCATGTGCTATACTCGATGATGTTATGGGTGTGACCAAGACTATACGACCCCTTTTAGAAGTAGTCAGATCTTGGGGCGTGTGAGCAACTCTAAATGGGAGCTCGGATTGCCGGCGTTTGTCGCAGTCTCTTCCGCGGATGCATACGGCCAATCCCTAGGATCGCTGCCGTTCCCCGACCCGGCATCGCGCTACAAGATGCAAGGGTCGGCTTGGCTAGGACGTTACTCGCGGACCAACCATCAGCGGGTAACGGTATGCGCTGGGGCTCGGTTACTCACGTTTCGGAGAGAGCCGCCCTCAACGCTGCGAACTCGGTGTTCAGGATCGCGTCGCGTATAACGTTGAAGTGGATGCCTAGGCGCTTCTTCAAGTGCTCGGCAATGCTTTTAGCGCGTTGCTCATGCCGGGCATCGACAAGCAGATGAGCATCTGCTTCCACATTATGGTCCTCGTTCGCCATCTCCTCGACCATCAATGCTTGAGCGTCTGGAGCTTGAGCTTGCATATCCTCAGGCTTAGAGGCTTCGTAAAGGATCAAAGCATTATTGGGCGGCGCGACTTCGTCATAGTTACGCTTCCGGCGAGCTTCGGCCTTGGTCGCGGCGATCTCTTTCTCGATCCGCTTGTGGTCGGGTTTCTCGCCCCGCTTGACCTCATCAATCACCGACTGCCTGAGCTCATCCGGCGTGCTCTTTGCCGCAAGCTTATACACCGTTGATTGAGGCAAAGCATCTATAACCTGGGGCGTGGCGCCGAAGGCGGTGGCTAAGGTCATGTAGTTCTGTGCGGTCCGCTCCTTCCACCCAAAATGGAACTCCAGCCACTTGCCGAACTTGCCGTGACCTAGCTCCTTCTTGACATTGAGGAGTTCCTTGCCAGTCTCAAGGGTGTGCACCTTAAGGCGATTCCGGATACGCTTGGCGGTCGCTTCCGCCTCTTTTGCAACCTCGTCTGAAACCCCGGAATAGTCGAAGGCGTAAACCTCAGCAGACTTACGCTTTGCCTTCGGCACCGCTACGACATTGTCGGCCGACGGAGGCAGCTGTTCTTCGGTGGGGGCGGCGGGCGACGCAGTGAGATTGAGTTCTGTCAACTCAACGCCATTGAGCCGGGAATAATAGGTCATCGAATAGCTCCTTTGATAACTGGCCACCGCAAAACCGCAACCAATGCGGTTCTGGCGTGTCGCTCACGTGGTTGAGACGGGGACCTAGCCCGCCGCCCTGGTCGAAGGGAGGGTCCGTCTGACGCGCTTGTTGAGGTTGTGACGCATCTTTTTCAGAAGCTCCAATTCATCCAATGCGGCCTTTGAGTTCGGACCGGTAAGACCGGACTTTTTGACCTCCTCGATCCGAGCCTCGATCTCGCTCCGCTTGAAATCGGAGATGTCGTGCGCCAGCGTTGCGACCACGTCCTCCAGCAGGCTGAGGACCAGCTCGGCTTTGCCAAGGGAATTGAAGGCTGCGGCTTGGTCGTCTTCATCGATCTCAGATGGATCCAGCGGTTCGATCCCATCGTCCTGGCCAAAGTCCCACCATTTGCTGCCGAGAATAAGGAAGTGGGCTCCGAATCCAGTGCGTTTGTTCTCCCGGCAATATTCGGAAAACGCCTCCTTAAACACCGAAGCATTCAGCGCTCGCTCCAGCGCCAATTGCCTTACTCGTTCCCGTTTCCGTGCCTCTCGCTTATATTCGGCCCAACTTTTTCGCATGTCCGTCTCCTTTCGTTGGACGGACAATGTCCAAGTGCGTTGGACATCTCAAGTCCAATTGCATGTCCAACGGATAGGAGCGTTTGTGCTTAAGTTTAAGGCGATAAGCGAACGGCTTCGGGTAGTGAGGTGAGAGGGGGTATAGCTTAGGGCCACTATTCGAGCGTCAGCGGAGTTTTCAACTCGAAAAACTTAGGCGGCCGATCCTTTGAGATCGCTACCGTCCCAATCTCTGTTCCAGGCCAAGTCCTTGATTCATAAAAGGACTGGCGCTTTTTTATCTAGTTGGAGCTGCCGGGGATGGCAAAACAAGATAACTCAGCGCATATAAAAGAAGCTCGCCGGTCTACAGCGAGCAAGCCTTTCTTTAACCAACCGCTTTCGGCCCCTTCGTCGGCCGCTCGCCAAATCGGCGGTTCTGAAATATTGTGACGAGATTGCGTATTGTGGATGCACAGCTTCGATGCCAGGCACCCTCCTCGGCCCACGCCTCCCCGGTCGCGCCTCTCGCCCTCCATGTATCGGCGATGCTTTCCTGCGAAGCCGCACACTTCTCCCACGATGCCGCTACGCCGGATAGTAGTTCGCCAACCGCTTCCTTGGAGGCAAAATACATCACATCCTCCATTACCTTTAGCAGAGCGTCGGCTCCCTCTTGCTGATGGGCGCTGGGGCCCCGATCTACCAATCGCGCATATTCAATGAATCTTGCTGCGACCATCCATGCTTCACCCTTAGACATTCCAAATACAATGAGTGACATGTCATTGTTATCGGCGTCCTTGGAACGCTTTCGAGTAGAGCCGTTGATAGTGATACTTGGCAGTTCTTTGTCGCCTGACACAACACCGTCGCGGCGAACCTTGGGCGCTCCCACCGCGGCGTTACCGCGCAAAGTCCTGTATTGTTTTGACTCCCCGGTTCCAGCACTTGAACCTGAGCCATATCCTGACCAAAGAAAGCGCACTCACTTGCCTTTCTGATAAATCAAAACATAGGCCAATACCGCAACATCAAGGAGTGCTAGCCCAATCGCTATCTCCATCTGGCCAAGCACTGCGAGGAGAACGACCGCTCCTGTGAGAGTGATGTTTGCGGTCCACTTCTTACTCATCGAAATAGATTCCTTTCAAAATGTCGGGTGTGCTTACTCTGGAAGCATTAATGGACCGTTGGCACACTGCAGTTTTTGAGCAGTATGCCGGGCCACCTTCATCCCTCTATTTGAGCCCCGGTGGCACACTGAGCGCCTGGCTGAAGGCCTTGGGGAGCAACTTCGTAGCGATTTCCACACGTTAAATGGGTTCTGCCCGCCTAGTGCTGTTGCGGAATGGATCGCCTTGGGAAAGAGCAAGCGCGCGCCGACATACTCGCCACTAACGACTTCCAGGAGTCCGAATGTAAGGTAGTGCGACATTTCGAGCCTGGGAGAGGGCCTACGTTGCGAACCTTCGTCCGGAGACGAGAGATGTGTGAGGGAGCGATGCGATCGGTGTTGGTCGCGGAGAGGCATCGAAACGGATCAATGCGCGTTGCTGTCAGGTAATCACAGTCGGAGATGATGGTGAGGGTGGTTCCAGACAGAATCCGCAAAAGCTCACGGGAGCCATAAAGACGACCCATGTTGTTTTGCCACAGTCGATCTCAGCAATGATCCGGGAACATGATGCGGAAAACTGTTCCGGTTGCCTCTAGGGTCGTCCTGTTAAGTGATTGAATAATAACGGAAACGAAGAATTGGCTGGGGAACCTGGATTCGAACCAAGATTAACGGAGTCAGAGTCCGTCGTTCTACCGTTGAACTATTCCCCAGCAGGAAAAGCCTTGTGGCTCATCGGTGTGCGGCGCTTATAACCAAACACTTGGCGCTTGCAAATACCCTTTGTGAAAAAAATCGACATCATTTTTGGTCCTGCTTGCCGCGCCCTAAAAAGCCGTTGGCGAATGCGCCTGAGGCTGTTATCTTCAGGTCAACGAAACGATCAGACGCCAGCTGCATGCTTCAAAGTGTTGCGCGGCGAGATGGACTTATAAAGTGATGAACCCCGATAGCGGCGGAAAGCCGCCGGAAGGCGGGGCGTCGGCGGAACTGCGCAGGGATGTCAAGAACTCCCGGCGCCGCAAGGCGAAGCGAAACGGCAAAGACCGTGACGCGGCGTCGATGGCGCACGCAAACCCGGCTGAAAAGGCCGGCCAGCCCGGACGCCCGCACGGCATGAAACCGGATGGCGGCACGTCCGACGGCGGGCGGCCAGAGCCGGGCTCACCGCATCCGCGCAAGCGCAAGCGCCGTCGCTCCCGTTCGCGCTCCGCGGTCACGGAGAACTCCGCACATGCGCCGAATCCATCTGCGGAGAGTGGCGATCGACCGATTGGTGCTGATGCGTCGGCGGGCGAAGGCTTGCGCGGTGACGCGAAGCCGGTCGGAAAGCAGCCGCGCCAGCAGGGCCCGCAGCAGGATCGCAATCAGAGCCGCAAGAAGAAGCGTGCCGGTCGGGGCCCGCAGGGTCGGCCGCTGACGCAGGCCAAGCAGGGACCGCTGGTCACCGCCAAGACGGTTTCGGCCGCAGGCCATGCCGGTTATGCGGCGCTCGGGCATGAAAGCCATGGTTCTCCCGGCGCCGACAAGTTCGCAGGCTTCCGCGACGAACTCTATGCAGCCCTTGATCTCGGCACCAACAATTGCCGTCTCCTGATCGCCCAGCCGACGCGGCCGGGCCAGTTCCGGGTCATCGACGCGTTTTCGCGCATTGTCCGTCTGGGCGAGGGGCTGGCTGCAAGCGGTCGCCTGTCGACGGAAGCGATGGATCGCGCCGTCGATGCCTTGCGCGTGTGCGCGTCGAAACTTGCGCACCGGCCGATCCGCCGCATGCGGCTGATTGCCACCGAAGCCTGCCGCGCTGCCGAAAACGGCGAGGCATTTCTGGCGCGGGTCACTGAGGAAACCGGGCTCGAGCTCGAAATCATCGATCGCGAAACCGAGGCGCGGCTTGCCGTGTCCGGCTGCTCGTCGCTGGTCGGTCGCGAGGCCCGCTCCGTCGTGCTGTTTGATATCGGCGGCGGTTCGTCTGAAATCGCGGTCATCCGCATCGGCGACAGCCGCTCGTCGCGGCTCGCCAACCACATTACCCACTGGACCTCGCTGCCGGTCGGCGTCGTGACGCTGTCGGAACGCCATGGCGGCCGTGATGTCACGCCGGCCGTCTTTGCCGGCATGGTCGATGAGGTCGAGGGCATGCTGTCGAAGTTCGATTGCCCGCCGATCGGTTCCCCGCACCAGCAGGGTGCCGAGGACTTTCATCTGATCGGCACATCCGGCACGGTCACCACGCTTGCCGGCGTCCATCTCGATCTGCCACGCTACGATCGCCGCAAGGTCGATGGTCTCTGGCTGTCGGATTCCGAGGTTTCCGCCATGCAGGCAAAGCTCCTGTCATGGGATTTCGCCGGCCGCGCCGCCAATGCCTGCATCGGTCCTGACAGGGCCGATCTGGTTCTTGCCGGCTGCGCCATCCTCGAAGCGATCCGCCGCCGCTGGCCGAGCCAGCGCATGCGGGTTGCCGATCGCGGGCTGCGCGAAGGTCTTTTGACGGATATGATGGCTGATGACGGTGTCTGGCGCCGCGGCAGGGGACGAAGGTTCGGCCAGGGGGCAGGCAGCGGTTCAGGCAGTGGTTCAGGCCAGGGCCACAATCAGACACACAATTCGGGCCACGGGCAGACGCAGGAAACGGGACGCAAGCAATGACGAAACCATCCGTTGGCGGCAACCGCACCGGTCGCAAGCTTGGCCAGAAGGTCAAGAAGGGCAAGCTGAAGGCGTCTTCACGCCGCTGGCTGGAGCGCCATATCAACGATCCCTATGTCCAGCGCGCCAAACTCGAGGGTTATCGCGCCCGTGCGGCGTTCAAGCTTCTGGAGATCGACGAGAAGCACCAGTTGCTCAAGGGCGCGCGCCGCATCATCGATCTGGGTGCAGCCCCCGGCAGCTGGTCGCAGATCGCCGCCAAGGTCACCGAATCCAGCGATGACGATATGCGCGTCGCGGCGATCGATTTTCTTGAAATGGCGCCGCTTGCCGGCGTCAAGATCCTGCAGCTCGACTTCCTCGATGACGACGCGCCGCGCCAGCTGATGGAAGCGATCGGCGGCACGCCGGATGTCGTCCTGTCCGATATGGCGGCACCGACCACCGGTCACCACCGCACCGACCACCTGCGCACCATGCATCTGTGTGAAGTCGCCGCGCATTTTGCCGTCTCGGTTCTGGGCGAGGGCGGACATTTCCTGGCGAAGACCTTCCAGGGCGGCACCGAGAAGGACCTTCTCGACATGCTGAAGAAGAATTTCAAGCAGGTCATCCACATCAAGCCCGGCTCGTCGCGCCAGGAATCGGTGGAAATGTTCCTGCTTGCAAAACACTTCAAAGGTCAGGCCCACAGGCTCGCCAACGAAGCGGCCGGCGACCATCCCGGCGATGATGCAGCAGACGAAGCACAGGATGATCCGCGGGAACAGGCGGGCGACGAGGGCTTCGGCCGGGACTGAGTTTACTCGCCGGCTCCCGGTGTCGGCTCTACCTGTCCGACGCGCACTCCGCGCCGGTGTCCCGATACGTCGGCGCCGGTCATCGGGTCGAGCTTGAGGATTGGGATCACCGCAAATACCGAAACAGCGGCGACGATAAAGAACGCGAGATGGAAATCCGCGAGCGCCAGCTGGCTGCCGGAAAACGTCGACGACATCTCCAGAATGAAGGCGGCAAACGCGACGCCAAGCGCAAGGCTTACCTGCTGCAGGAACGAGGCCATGGATGTCGCCTGGCTTGCCTGCTGGTCCGAAATCTCCGAATAGCCGAGAGCATTGGCTCCTGTGAAGAACAGCGAGCGGAATAGCCCTGCCGCGAGCAGCGCGCCGATGATCACGATATGGGGTGTGTCCGGCGTGAAGAACCCGTTGACCGCCGTCGATGCTGCGCCAAGGATGCCGGCAAAGATCAGCGCGGTTCGAAAGCCTGTCATCGCAAACACCCGCCTTGCAAGGAACTTGACCGTCAGCGCACCGATCGCACCGGCGAAGGTGATGAGGCCGGACTGAAACGGATTGAGGCCGAAACCCAGCTGCAGCATCAGCGGCATCAGGAAGGGGATCGCCCCGGTCGCGATGCGAAACATCGTGCCGCCGGTGGTGGAGGCACGGAAAGCCCGGTCGTTGAAGATCGTGAGGTTTAGCACCGGAAACGGGTGCCGCTTGGCATGGAAATAATAGAGAATGCAGGCGGCAAAGCCGGCAAACGTGGCCGTGATGCCGACGACCGGCGGCAGCGCCGGCAGGCCGATCACCGACAGGCCGAAGACGACACCGGAGGCCGCGACCGAGGTCAGCAGAAAGCCAAACCAGTCCATTCGAGGCGTCTCCACCGGCGGCACGTGCGGCAGGTAGATGCCGGTCAGGATCACGCCGGCGATGCCGATCGGCACGTTGATGATGAAGATCCAGTGCCAGGAAAAATAGGTGGTGATGAAACCGCCGATCGGCGGCCCGGTCAAAGGCCCGACCAGCGCCGGAATCGTCAGAAGCGCCATGGCGGAAACAAGTTCGCTTCGCTTCGTCGTCCGCAGCAGCACGAGACGGCCGACCGGCGTCATCATTGCACCGCCCATGCCCTGCAGAAAGCGCGACATCACGAACTGCAGCAGTGACTCGGAGATTGTGCAGAGGATCGAGCCCACAATGAAGACGCAGATTGCCAGGCGAAAGATCTTCTTTGCCCCGAATTTGTCGGACATCCAGCCGCTCAGCGGAATGAACATGGCAAGAGCCACCATGTAGGATGTCAGCGCCAGTTTCAGCGTGATCGGGCTGACCCCGAGATCGGCGGCGATGGTGGGAAGTGCGGTGGCGATGACGGTCGAATCCATCTGCTCCATGAACAGAGCGACGGCCAGAATAAGCGGAATGATGCGGTTCATGGGGAGGGCCTGCGATACGCGACGCACTTCAACGTCCCCGCTCTAGACCTGTTCCGGCATGAAGCCAATTGCACGATGTCAATTTCCGGGAGACGATGTCACGTCTGCGTGAGGCTTGTTTCCCTTTGCCTGTCGCCTGTTATCTATTCGTGTGCGGGGCTTGGGCATTTTCGGTGCACCCCCGAAAGCTTTCAAACGGAGGGATGAGATCATGACGTTCAAGGACGAACCAAAGGGCATGGAACGCCGCACGCTGCTGGGAAGTGCCGGACTGGCCGTCCTCGCGGCGCCGGCTATATGGAGTGGCCAGGCGCTGATGAGCAGCAAAGCGCTGGCACAGGAGAAGAAATTGGCAATCGATCGCGTAACCCCTCCCGACATTCACAAATTCAAGCTCGGTAGCTTCGATGTTCTCGTGGTGAAGGATGGCTCCCGCGCTTCCGGCACTCCGAACGAGACGTTTGGAACCAACCAGTCGGCCGAGACCGTCAGCGCGCTTCTCGCAGACAACTTTCTGCCGACCGATCAGTTCGTCAACGGCTTTTCCCCGACGCTCATTGATACCGGCAGCGACGTCATCCTGTTCGATACGGGATTCGGCCAGTCGGGTCATGCCATGGGTGCCGGCCGTCTGGTCGAAGGCATGGCGTCTGCCGGCTATATGCCGGGCGATGTCACGAAAGTGGTCCTGACCCATCTCCACGGCGACCATATCGGCGGCCTGATGGAAGACGGCAAGCCGGCTTTCCCCAAGGCGACCTATATCACCGGTCAGACGGAATATGATTTCTGGGTCGACGGCGCCCGCGCCGGAACGCCCGCTGAAGGCAATCAGAAGTCCGTGCTCGCCAATGTGAAGCCTCTGGCGGACAAGATGACCTTTATCGGCGAAGGCGACGACGTCGCACCCGGCATCACCGGCATGCTCGCACCCGGCCACACGCCCGGCATGATGATCTTCAACGTGGAATCGCAGGGCAAGCGCCTGATCCTCACGGCCGATACCGCCAACCACTTCGTCCTGTCGCTGCAGCGCCCGGACTGGGAGGTCAAGTTCGACATGGACAAGGCAAAGGCGGCCGCAACCCGCAAGCGCGTGTTCGACATGATCGCCACCGACAAGGTCGCCTTCCTTGGCTACCACATGCCGTTCCCCGCCGTCGGCTACGCCGAAAAGCAGGAAACCGGCTACCGCTTCGTCCCCAAGAGCTACCAGTTCGATATCTGACGAATATTGACGCGGTAAATTCACAGCTATGCAAACCCGGAGGGACTGCCTCCGGGTTTTAAATGTTCCCTTCCTGTCATTATCGTGTTACCAGCCCTCGCCAACTTCCAAGCAATTGTTGCCGGAACGTCGGGACGTATTCACGGTCCTGAGCGGTCCCGCATTTTTAAGATCGAAGGAATTGGCAATGGCTCGCATTATAGAAACGCCGACCGGTCTCGACGCCCTCACATTCGATGACGTGCTGCTGCAGCCCGGGCATTCCGAAGTCCTGCCGGGCCAGACCAGCGTCGCCACGCGCATTGCCACTGATTTCGAGCTGAACATTCCGATCATCTCGTCGGCCATGGACACCGTCACCGAAAGCCGTCTCGCCATTGCGATGGCGCAGGCCGGCGGTCTTGGCGTCATCCACAAGAACCTGACGCCGGTCGAGCAGGCCGAACAGGTTCGCCAGGTGAAGAAGTTCGAAAGCGGCATGGTCGTCAACCCGGTCACGATCGGCCCCGATGCGACGCTTGCCGATGCGCTGGCCCTGATGAAGACCTTCCACATTTCCGGCATCCCGGTCGTCGAAGCGTCTGGCCGTCTGGTCGGCATCCTGACCAACCGCGACGTGCGCTTTGCCTCGGATCCGGCCCAGAAGATCCACGAGCTGATGACCCATCAGGGCCTCATCACCGTCAAGGAAAACGTCGATCAGCAGGAGGCCAAGCGCCTGCTGCATACCAACCGCATCGAAAAGCTGCTGGTCATCGATGGCGAAGGCCGCTGCGTCGGTCTCATCACCGTCAAGGACATCGAAAAGTCGCAGCTCAACCCCCATGCCTCCAAGGACATGCAGGGCCGCCTGCGCGCCGCTGCCGCGATCGGCGTCGGTGACGATGGTTTCGAGCGTGCCGAGCGGCTGATCGAAGCCGGCGTCGATCTTCTGGTCGTCGATACCGCGCATGGCCATTCGGCCCGCGTTCTCGAAGCCGTTACCCGCGTCAAGAAGCTGTCCAACCATGTCCGCGTCATGGCCGGCAACGTTGCCACCGCAAGCGGCACCAAGGCGCTGATCGATGCGGGCGCAGACGCCGTCAAGGTCGGTATCGGCCCGGGCTCGATCTGCACCACCCGTATCGTCGCCGGCGTCGGCGTTCCCCAGCTTGCCGCCATCATGTCGGCGGTCGAAGCAGCACAGGCGCAGGACATTCCGGTCATTGCCGATGGCGGCATCAAGTTCTCCGGCGACGTCGCCAAGGCGATCGCATCCGGCGCGTCGGCCGTGATGATCGGCTCGCTGCTCGCCGGCACCGATGAAAGCCCGGGCGAAGTCTATCTCTACCAGGGCCGCTCGTTCAAAGCCTATCGCGGCATGGGTTCCGTCGGTGCCATGGCCCGCGGTTCCGCCGACCGTTACTTCCAGGCGGAAGTCCGCGACACGCTGAAGCTGGTGCCGGAAGGCATCGAAGGCCAGGTACCCTACAAGGGTCCGGTTTCCGGCGTCATCCATCAGCTCGCAGGCGGCCTGAAAGCTGCCATGGGCTATGTCGGCGGCAAGGACATCAAGGACTTCCAGGAGAAGGCGACCTTCGTTCGCATCTCCGGTGCTGGCCTGCGCGAAAGCCATCCGCATGACGTGACGATCACCCGCGAAAGCCCGAACTATCCGGGCTCCGGCGCCTGAACGTAGCGACGTCCAAAACAACAGGGCCGGGCATAGTAGCCCGGCCCTTTTTATTTCGTGCCCCCAGTATCCGCCAGCACAAATTTTGATATCTTCTCGTCGTCGATAGAGATCGACTTAAGGGGAGACTTTCGTGAAGAGAACAGTTCTTGCTGCGGTGCTTCTGGGCGCCGCTTTCATTGCGCCTGCCCAGGCGCAGACCGTCAAGGCCGGCGCGTACACGGTTGAGGGCACCAATCTCGACGGATCCGCCTATGACGGCACCGCCACCATCAAGCTGACCAGCGAGACGACCTGTGCCATCGTCTGGAAGACGGGTTCGGGCAAGAAGGCCACGTCGAACGGCATCTGCATGCTCTATGAGAACGCTTTTGCCGCAGGCTACGTGCTGGATGGCGAAGTTGGCCTCGTCGTCTATGAGGTGCGCGATGATGGCGTGCTGGAAGGTGCCTGGACGATTTCCGGCCAGGACGGATCCGGCACCGAAACCCTGACGCCGCGGTAGTCCAAGTCTGTGTAAGGAGGGCCGTCGGCCCGTTGTCGGCGGCCTTTGCTTCGTCTATGCATTCTTATGACGACAGGAGGATCAATGCTTTCCACCAATGCAACGCTCTGGCCGATGATCGCGCATGTCGCGCTCGTCTTCTGTCTCTACTGGATGCTGTCGAAGAAACGCGTTGCCGCCGTCAGGTCCGGCCGCGTCGAGGTAGCGCAGTTTCGCGAGAACCTGCAGGAACCGGCGGAAAGCCTGCTGGTCCACAACAACATCAAGAACCAGTTCGAACTGCCGGTGCTGTTTCACGTCGTCTGCCTGGTGCTTTATGCATCGACCGCAGACAACTGGGGCACGGTGGCGCTCTCCTGGCTCTTCGTCGCCTCCCGCTATGCCCATGCCTATGTGCATGTGACCAGCAATCGCCTGCGCTATCGCCGGCCGCTGTTTATGCTCGGCTTCTTCACGCTGGGCGCGCTCTGGGTCTGGCAGGCCGTGTGGCTTGCCCTCAACTGAGGGCAGGCGGCGTTCTTGTCTGCATTACCAGCCGGGCATCACCGAACCGCGCGAACGCACCATGCGCGGAAACGCCTTGGTGTCGGCATCGAGATCGTCAGGCACCACGGCCGGCGAGATATTGTCGAGGCAGGCGGTGATATGGTCGGTGATGGCGTTCATCAGCGACGGTGAGACCCCCGGCCGCTTCATCAGGCCGATCTGCACGGGTGGCAGCGGCGGAAAACCGTCGGCAGCCGTCAGAACCTTCATGCCGGGCCGCAGCGCCGATTCCGGCAGGACGGAGACAGCCATGCCGGCAAGCACGGCCGCCGCAACGACGGTCGACGACCAGCTCGTAAACAGGACCTGATATTCGCGGCCTGACGCATCCAGCGCCGAACAGGAAAGCTGGCGCCAGAGGCAGTCACGCCGACCGACCGCAAGCGGCACCGGCGCGTCGTCCTTCAGCGTGTGGTTGGCCGAACCCACCCAGCACAAAGGCTCGGTGCGAACCACGTCGGAGATCCGCTGACGCGGGTTGTGTGTGACGAGCGCGATATCCAGCTCTCCGCGCGCCATCTTCTCGGCAAGGCTGACCGAGGGTTCACAGACGATGTAGAGCTCCACATTGGGATGCGTCTTCGCAAACCGTCCGATGATTTCGGGCATGTAGCGGTCGGCGTAGTCGTCCGGCGTACCGATCCGGATCGAACCTTCCAGGCGGTTGTCGTCGAAGGCGGCGATCGCCTCGTTATTGAGTCTGATGATGCGCCTTGCGTAATTCATCAGCTTTTCGCCCTCGGCCGTCACCCGGTTGCCGCGCCCGTCCTTGGCAAACAGCTGCTTGCCGATCCGTTCTTCCAGCCGGCGCATCTGCATGGACACCGCCGACTGGGTCTTGAACACCCGATCGGCCGCCTTGGTGAAACTGCCGGTGTCGATGATGGCGATGAACGTGTGTAGCTGATCGATGTCGAGCGGTGCGGACATGCAGGCCTCCAGATGAACGTCATTCATAAGAGCGATTGATGCATATCATTAGAAACATTCGTTGGACTGATCAATAGATTTTCCCGCATAAACACGATGCAAAATCAGAACCAGCGAAGGCCTCCTCCCGGATGCCTTCACAAAGGGCAACCTTTCCGCAAAGCCGTTGTGGAAGGGGTGAGCCTCTCCGTGCCTTACGAAAGGATGATCCGATGAGCACGACCAACTACGGAACCGAACTGAAGCTTTACCGTGCAGCAGCGAAGACCAGCTTTGCAGCGCAGATCATGCTTCGAACGAAATCCGTATGGCGCGCTCTTCGAAATCGCTTCGAGGCCAATTCCCTTCACGACCTCGACGATTACCAGCTCGAAGATATCGGCATTACCCGCCACGATGTGGTGAAGGCGCTCGATCGTTCGGGCGTTCTGGATGACCCGTCGCGGCTTCTGACGCGTGCCGCCCGCGAGCATGCGCGCAACCGCTTCAAGCGGCTCTAGCGAGCCTCAAGTTTCCCCGCAGGGCGATTGCCAATAGCCCTGCCTTTGCCCGGCCGGTTTATCCGCGCCGGGCTTTTTCGTTCAAGTGACTTTTTCGTTCAGGGCTTGGCCGCTTTTCCAGTGCCGAAGTAACCGTCGAACATCGTCTCCAGGCTCTTCTGGTAGCCTTTATTCGCCTCGACGCCGCTGTCGAACATCCGGTTGACGAGATCCGCATAGGTTTGGGCAGCGCCCGGAGCGGTGGCGGAAGGCTGCGGCTGCTCTGGCTTTTCCAGGCCCCACATCGCCCGCATCGCCTGCGCAAAGGGATTGTCCAAGGGATTGCTCGTCGCGTCCGGATTCGGTGCCGCCTTGTCAAAACCCATCGCGGTCATCCACTGCTTCTGCATCGTCTCCAGCGCCGGGCCGAACGTATCGCCGCCGGCCGGAAACTGGGTCGCGAAAGGCGCCCCCATCTGCCCTGTAAACTGTTTGAAGAAGCCGCCCATCAGCGTATTGGCCATGCCAGGCATCATCTTCTCGATGATGTCCTGGCCGATGCCGGTAAACTTCTCCACCTGCGCGGCGATCGCGCGGGAAACTTCCTTGGAGCCGAACAGCTTCTCCAGCACGGCATTGCCGTCCGCCTTACCCTGCGGTGTAAAAGCCTTGCCCATGTCCTCGAAATATTTGCCATAGGCGCCGGAAAACACGGTGCTCATCAGGTCAGAAAGGTCGTAAGGGTTTGCAGACTTGCGCTTGAAGCCGGAGGAAAAGGCGGGCATCAGCGCCGCCATCGCCTCCGAAACCTGCTCTTGGGCAAGACCGAACTGCTTGGCGAAGGCCTCCATGGATGCGCCGCCGCCCTGGCCCCCTCCGGCCTTCATCATCATGTCGAACAATGGCAGCATGGGCATCCCTTCCGGCACGGGTGATTGCCCCATTATAGCCGGAAAGGCAGAGCCTCAAAGCGGATTATCGGGCCACTCGGATGCGGGTTTCAGTAAGCGTAGTCCTTGAACGCCGGCTCGACCGAGCCTTCCCAGCGCCCGTTGAACAGCGCCAGCATTTCGTCGGCAAGCGTTGCCTTCTTCACCAGAATTTCTTCCAGCGGACGAAGGAAAATCGTCTCGTCGTCGCCCTCGGCATTCTTGCGCGCGCGGGCCTTGAGGCCGGCCTTGGAGATCAGCACGCTCTCGCGGGCAATATCGAGAACCGACACGCCACGGATCTCTGCAGAAAGCCCCTTTGATGGAACGGTGTCGCGCATCTGGACGACGTCTTCGAACGTCCAGTCCTTCGTCAGCTCCTGCGCATCCGCAAGCGCCGTCTCGTCATAGAGCAGACCCACCCAGAAGGCGGGAAGCGCCGAGATGCGATCGAGCGGACCGCCGTCGGCACCGCGCATTTCCAGGAACTTCTTCAGCCGCACGTCCGGGAACAGCGTGGAAAGATGGTTGATCCAGTCGCCCATCGTCGGCTGCCAGTCGTCGACCGTACCCTTCAGCACGCCATCCATGAACTGCCGGAAGGTGATGTTGGTACAGTCGTGATACTTGCCGTTGCGCACGATGAAATACATCGGCACGTCGAGCGCCCACTCTGCATAATCGGCATAGCCGAAATCGGAGTTGAACACGAAGGGCAGCACGCCGGAGCGGCTGTTGTCGGTGTCGCGCCAGATGTCGCCGCGCCAGGAGGATAGTCCGTTCGGCTTTCCCTCGGTAAACGGTGATGCCGCAAACAGCGCGGTGGCGATCGACTGCAGCTTCATCGACACCCGCATCTTCGCGGCCATGTCTTCCTCCGACGAGAAGTCGAGGTTCACCTGGATCGTGCAGGTGCGGTACATCATGTCCAGACCCTTGGTACCGACCTTCGGCATGAAGCGGGTCATGATGTCGTAACGGGATTTAGGCATGCGCGGCGTTTCTTCGCGCGTCCATTTGGGGCTGCCGCCGATGCCGAGAAAGCCGATGCCCATCGGCTCGGCAATTTCCTTGACGAGCGCGATATGCTGCTCGGCCTCGGCCGCCACTTCATGCAGTGTTTCAAGGGGCGCCCCCGAAAGCTCGAACTGGCCGCCGGGCTCGATCGAGATCGCGCCCATGCCAGATTGTTCGCCAAGCCCGATGATGTTGCCGCCATCGGTGATCGGCTCCCAGCCAAGCCGTTCCTGCATGCCATTCAGCAGCGCGGAAATGCTGGCCTCGCCCGCATAGGGCACGGGCGAATGGTCGGCTTTGAAGAAGACGAACTTTTCGTGCTCGGTTCCGATCCGGAATTTTTCCTTCGGACGCGGTCCCTCGGCCATGTAGCTGGAAAGCTCGGCCACCGAAGAAAGCGGGGTCTGGTCGGTGGTGTCGCGGGCCATGAAAACTACCTTGTTCGGAGTGCCGTATTTAGAGAGCGAACGTCCGGCTGATTGGACCGGAATGATGTGCGGTGCAAGTGAATTTCTTTCAACGCTGGTTTAGAAAAACAGGCAGCTGTGTGTCAAATCTGTCGCGCCGGTTGGGAGCATGTTCAACGCCAGTCGCCGATCGAAGCCTGGACCACGGCAAGTGCTGCAACCGCTGCGGTATCGGCCCTCAGGATACGCGGTCCGAGCGGAATGGCACTGACAAATGGCAGCGAACGCAGACGTGCCCGTTCTTCTTCGGAAAACCCGCCTTCCGGGCCAACCAGCAGCGCCAGCTTGGTCTCCTCGATCTTTGCGAGGATCGTCAGCGGGTTCTGTCCCTCATCGCCCTCGTCGCAGAAAATGATGCGCCGGTCGGACGGCCAGTGGTCGAGGACATCGCCGAGTTTCTTCGGCGAAAGGACCTGCGGGACTGACAATATGCCGCACTGTTCGGCGGCTTCGATCACGTTCGCCTGCAGCCGTTCCATGCTCGTAATCTTGCCCTGCACGTGCTGCGTCATGACGGGTTGAAGCGTGTCGGCGCCCATTTCGACCGCCTTCTGCACCAGATAGTCCAGCCGTCCCACCTTCAGCGGCGCAAACAGGTAATGCAGGTCCGGTGCTAGCGGCTGCGGGCGCACCTGCTCGATCGGTTCAAGCGCGATCTTCTTGCGGCTCGGAAAGATGAGTTTCGCCAGCCATTCGCCGTCGCGCCCATTGAACGCCAGGATCTCGGCACCCTCAGTCAGGCGCAGCACATTGGCGAGATAGTTGAAATGCTCCGCTCCCACCTCCTGGTGCTCTGCCTTGGCAAGAGGGGCGTCGATGAACAGGCGCTGTATCCGGAAATTGGCACGCATGGGAAAACTTTCGAAACTCAGACGAACAGCGCGAAGATAACCGTCGCGACCAGCGCTGCAAGCGCAGCCGATGCCGGCAGCGTAATCATCCAGGCGCCGATGATCGACAGGAAATGCGAGCGGCGCACCAGAAAACGGCGTTTCACCTCGTTCTCGTCGTGTTCGTGCTCCTGACCGACATCCGGATCTTTGCCGGCCCTGACCCGCATATACTCGTAACGGCGGCGTGAATGGCGCGTGTACCATTCGCGGAAAAACCCGACGCCGAACACGGCGCCAACAGCAATATGCGTGGAAGATACCGGCAGACCGACCCAGGACGCGACGATCACCGTCAGCGCCGTCGAAGACGAGACGCAATAGGCGCGCATCGGATTGAGCTTGGTGATTTCGGCACCCACCAGCCGCACCAGTTTCGGTCCGTACAGCAAAAGTCCGAGCGAGATACCAAGCCCGCCGATCACCAGCTCCCACAGCGGTATGCCGACAGGTGCGGACACGCCGCCGCGTTGCGCTGCCGCGACGATCGCTGCCAGCGGACCAATCGCGTTCGACACGTCATTCGCCCCATGCGCGAACGACATCAGCGCCGCGGCAAACACAAGTGGAATGCGAAACAGCTTGCGCAGCGACTGGTTGCGGTTCTCCAGTCCGCGCGACTGTCTGGCGATGACAGGGATGACCAGCCGCCAGACGGCAAGACCCGTGATCAGCGTGATGGCGGTCGCTGTCAGTTTTGACACCGTTATCAACTGCCCAAGACCGACAAGCGAGAGGTAGCCCGCAAAAGCGCCCGCCATCAGGCCGATCAGGATCGGCACCCATGTCCGGGCAGAAGCGATCTTGTCCTCGCGGTAGATGATCGTTTCCTTGATCAGGAACAGCAGGCCGGCAGCAATCGTGGCGCCAAGGAGCGGCGACAGGACCCAGCTTGCGGTAATACCGCCGACGGTCGCCCAGTTGATGGCCGAAAAACCGGCCGCCGCGATGCCTGCACCCATCACGCTTCCGACGATCGAATGGGTGGTGGAGATCGGCGCGCCGAGCCATGTCGCGACATTGATCAGAACCGCGGCGGAAAGCAGTGCCGCCATCATCGCCCAGATCATCACGTTCGGATCGGTGATCACACCGGCACGCATGATGTTGTTGGCGATCGTACCGGCAACGCTGCCGCCGGCAATCACCGCGCCGGCGATTTCGAACACTGCCGCCAGCGCCAGGCCGAACGCCATCGTCATCGCGCGCGCGCCGACCGCCGCGCCGATATTGTTGGTAACGTCGTTGGCGCCGATATTCATCGCCATGTAGGCCGCAAGCGCGGAGGCCGCGATCACCACCACAGCACCCGGATGTCCGGTCACATAGGAAGCGGCAAAGATTGCCACCAGCACGATGAACAGCAGCGCTGCACCGGGTGCTGCAAGCCCGCGCGACGTCTGGCGCGCGGCGTCTTCCACCGAGGAGAGCTTTTCGAGATCCTTGTCGAGCGTCGGCTTGGCCAGACGCGGCCGCGTTTGGCCCATCATTTATTCCAGTATACGATTTTGGTTGGTCGAGCGGACTGTCAGCCTGCGGCCTTGATCGGCACCGTTGAACGAAGCGGATCCATTTTTTCGGCAAACCGCAGGAAGAGAATTTTCAGTTCCGGCTCGTTGACGCGGTTGGCCGCTTCCTCGCAGGAGACCCATTCCAGCTTCCGGGATCCTTTTTCCGGAAAATTCTTCAGGCAATCGGCAACTTCCAGTGCGTGAACCTGCACGCGCACCAGCACTTTCAGGCCGCTGTCGAGGGTCTTGCGGTAGTGGAAAAAGCCAAGCGCGTCCTTCTCGACCTTACCCTTGACGCCCACTTCCTCGTAAGCCTCGCGTTCGGCTACCTGATGCGCCTTCTTGTCCTTCATCGGCCATCCCTTGGGAATGACCCAACGCCCCGTATCGCGGCTTGTGGCGACCAGAACTTCCAGCTGCGTCCGCTTCTTCGTCAGGCGATAGCACAACGCGGCATACTGCTGTCGCGCAGGGCGCTGCAGCATCAAACGAAGATTGCCGGTCAGTCGGTCCATCAAGCCCAATTTCGAAACGCCTCCAAAAAATGTATGTTGCTAATATAATGCTTGCGCCGGGCTTAACGAGCAAAAGAGGATTATTTTAGGAGAATCATCTCTAATGGCGCATTCTCCATTCTGAAGCCGGCTACTGTTGCGTCAACGTCTATTTTGCGCGGACCGCGCTTTGTACGCTGATAATGTCGAGAGCGGATCTGTGGTTTATGCGTGGGCAACCCGCATTCGAGTTGATGTGCAACACCGTCATGGCATACGCTGTAACGAGATAGAGAAAGCCACGCGTTCTGAGGAGGAGGCCATGGCCGAGGCAATCGCATTCCTGCCGCCACGCGCGTCCGTCCTGTCGCGGCGGGATAACATCGTGACCGATCTTGGCCGTCTCGTACCGGCGGACTGTCTCATCCACGAAGAACGCGAACTCGCACCGTTCGAGACCGACGCCTTCATCTCCTATCGGCGCGTCCCGCTTGCCGTCGTCCTTCCACGCACCACGGCGCAGGTTGCGGCTGTGATGAAATACTGCCATCGCCACGCCATTCCGGTCGTTGCAAGGGGGGCGGGAACCTCGCTTTCGGGTGGGGCCATTCCGCAGGAGGATGCGGTCGTGCTCGGCCTTTCCAAGATGTCGCGGGTGCTGGAAGTGGACTACAGCAATCGCACCGCGACCGTGCAGGCCGGCGTCACCAATCTCAGCATTTCCGAGACGGTCGGCATCGACGGGTTTTTCTATGCGCCGGACCCGAGTTCGCAGCTCGCTTGCACGATCGGCGGCAATATCGGCATGAATTCCGGCGGCGCCCACTGCCTGAAATACGGCGTCACCACCAACAACCTGCTCGGTGTCCGGATGGTGCTTGTCGATGGCACCGTGATCGAGCTTGGCGGCAAGCATCTGGATGCCGCCGGTTACGATCTTCTCGGCCTCGTCTGCGGCTCGGAAGGCCAGCTCGGTATCGTCACCGAGGCGACGGTGCGGCTGATTGCCAAACCGGAGGGCGCGCGCCCGGTTCTGTTCGGGTTCGATAGCTCGGAAGAGGCAGGGGCCTGCGTCGCCGATATCATCGGCTCCGGCATCATTCCGGTGGCGATCGAGTTCATGGACAAACCGGCGATCGAGATCTGCGAGGCGTTCGCCAAGGCCGGCTATCCGCTCGATGTCGCAGCGCTCCTGATTGTCGAGGTCGAGGGATCGGAAGCGGAGATGGACGCGACGCTCAAAGATATCGTCGAGATCGCCCGAAGGCATCAGGTCAAGACCGTGCGCGAATGCCAGTCGGCCACCGAGGCGGCGCTGATCTGGAAAGGCCGCAAATCGGCTTTCGGCGCCACCGGCCGCATCGCCGACTATATCTGCATGGATGGCACGGTGCCGCTCGGCAAACTCTCCTACGTGCTGGAAAAGACCGCCGAAATCGTCGAACGCTTCGGCCTGCGGGTGGCGAACGTGTTTCATGCAGGTGACGGCAACATGCATCCGCTGATCCTGTTCAATGCCAACGATCCCGAAGAAGCCATGAAGGCGGAGGAAGCCGGCAACGAGATCCTGAAGCTCTGCGTCGATGCCGGAGGCTGTCTCACCGGCGAGCATGGCGTCGGTATCGAGAAGCGCGACCTGATGCGGCATCAGTTTACCCAGCCCGAACTCGACCAGCAGATGGCAATCCGCTCAGCCTTCGACGAGCAATGGATACTGAACCCGTCCAAGGTGTTTCCGCTCGAGGGGCGCAGGTGAATTTCATGCCCACCAACACCATTCCTGAAGTGGGTGTCCTTTGCTGATACCCCATTCCGAAACCGATGCCGCCTATGTCATCCGCAGCGCCGTGGCCGATGGCCGGAAGTTCGCGCTCTGCGGCGGCAACACCCGCTCCGGCTTCGGCAATGCCACCGAGGGCGCAGAGGCCCTGTCATCACGCGGCCTGACCGGCATCGTCGATTACGATCCGGCCGAAATGGTGATGACCGTTAAGGCCGGCACACCCGTCGCCGAGGTGGAAGCGGCCCTTGCCGCAAACCGCCAGATGATGGCGTTCGAGCCCATGGATCACCGCGGCATCATGGGCACGTCAGGAGAGCCCACGATCGGCGGCGTGTTTGCCGCCAATGTCTCCGGTCCGCGTCGCTTCGTGGCAGGGGCGGCTAGGGACAGTCTTCTCGGCATCCGGTTCGTCAACGGCAGCGGCGAACTGCTGCGCGCGGGCGGGCGGGTGATGAAGAACGTTACCGGCCTCGATCTGGTCAAACTTCTCGCCGGTTCGCACGGCACGCTGGGATTTCTGACGGAAGTGACCTTTCGCGTCCTTCCGGTGCCGCAGACGGTGGAAACCATCGTCATCTCCGGCCTCGATGACGAGACCGCCGCCAAGGCAATGGCGGCCGCCATGGCGCTGCCGGTGGAGGTGTCCGGTGCCGCCCATCTGCCCCAGACCGTGCGAGCCCGGTTTATCGATGGCGCCTTGCCCGAGAACGAAGCAACCGTCCTGCGTCTCGAAGGTCTCGCCGCATCCGTCGCGGTGCGTGCCGAAAAGCTGGTCGCCGTGATGCAGGCCTTTGGTCCCGTCATCCGACTCGGCATGGAAGACAGCCTGTCGCTCTGGCGCGAGATCCGCGACGTTCATCCCTATGCCAACGGTGCCGGTCGGCCCCTCTGGCGCGTCTCGATGGCGCCGATGGCCGGCTGCCAGCTTGTCGCCGCTCTTCGCATGGAGGCGGGCGTCGATGCCTATTACGACTGGCAGGGCGGACTGGTCTGGATGCAGATGGAGGCAGATCCCGAAGCGGAGTTCCTGCGCGGCTACATCCGCGCTCTCGGAGGAGGCCACGCGACCCTCATCCGCGCCTCGAAAACCGCAAGGTCCACGACCCCGTCATTCGAGCCGGTGCCGGACGCGGTGGCCGCACTCTCGGCCCGGGTCAAACAGAAACTCGACCCGGCCGGGATCTTCTCACCGGGCAAGATGGGGTGGTGATCATGAGACCATCATCGGTATCGAGGTCCTGCGCCGCCTGCGGCAGGCGGGGCCAAGTTGACAGGGAAGAAGCGCACTGATGCAGACCTCCTTCACCCCCGAACAACTGCTCGACCCGCATGTGGCGGAGTCCGAAAAGATCCTGCGCCGCTGCGTTCATTGCGGCTTTTGCACCGCCACCTGTCCCACCTATGTGACGCTGGGCGATGAGCTCGACAGCCCGCGCGGCCGCATCTATCTCATCAAGGACATGCTGGAAAACGATCGGGCAGCCGATGAGCAGGTCGTCACCCATATCGATCGCTGTCTGTCCTGCCTCTCCTGCGTCACCACCTGTCCCTCCGGCGTCGACTACATGCATCTGGTCGATCACGCCCGCATCCATATCGAAAACACCTACCGCCGGCCGCTTGCCGACCGGCTGATCCGCAGCCTGCTGGCCGCGGTTCTTCCCTATCCGGCACGGTTCAGGACGGCATTGTCGCTGGCAAGGCTCGGCCGGCCCTTCGGCCCGCTGTTGAAGCGCATCAAGCCGCTACGGCCCCTCGCAGCCATGCTGGAACTTGCGCCGAGAGCCGCCCCACCGGCCGGATCAGCCCCCGCGATATCGCAAATGCCCCAAGCGCAACGCCCCGGGCGGGTGGCGATCCTGTCGGGTTGCGCCCAGCCGGTGCTCGATCCCGGCATCAATGCCGCGACACACCGGCTGCTGTCGCGCCTCGGCGTCGAGGTCGTCAGCCCGCAAGGCGAAGGCTGCTGCGGCGCTCTTGTGCATCACATGGGGCGCGAGGAACAGGCGCTGGATTTCGCCCGCGGTAATGTCGATGTCTGGACCCGCGAAATCGAGAAGGGCGGTCTCGATGCGATCATCATCACCACCTCCGGCTGCGGCACCACGATCAAGGATTACGGCCACATGCTGCGGCTGGACCCGGCCTATGCGGAGAAGGCAGCAACAGTCTCGGCGCTCGCAAAGGACATCACCGAATACCTGTTCACGCTTGATCTTGCCAAGCTGGAGCCGAAAAAGCTCACCGTCACCTATCATTCCGCCTGTTCAATGCAGCACGGCCAGAAGATCGTCGCAGCCCCGAAGCAGCTTCTGAAGGCAGCGGGCTTTACCGTCCGCGATCCCGCCGAAGGCCATCTCTGCTGCGGGTCTGCCGGCACCTACAATATTCTGCAGCCGGAGATTTCAGGCCAGCTGAAAGCCCGCAAGGTCAGGAATATCGAGGCGACCAAGCCGGATGTGATCGCCACAGGCAATATCGGCTGCATCACCCAGATCGCGTCTGGAACAGCCATCCCGATCGTCCATACGGTGGAGCTGCTGGACTGGGCCTATGGCGGGCCCGAACCGGCAAAGCTCGCGAGAAAGGCAAAGGCACTCGTCTAGGCGAGGCCGGCCGATCTTACCCTAAAAGGCGACATCGTCGTCTGATTGCCGCCGGCACCGCCCACTCTCCACCCTCATGCCTGTGCTTGTCACAGGGATTGAGCAGCGTCGCGTCTGCGATGCGGAAGAATCTCTTCAGTCCTTTAACCTAGACCGACCGCATTCCTGTGACGCGCACAGGAATGCGAGAAGAGATGCCTAACAATCAGCCGCCGAAGATGGTGCGGAAAATGTCGAGGCCGCGGTCTTCGAAGGCGACGTCGCCCGGCTTGCTGCCGGGGCCGATGACGACCACCTTGGAGCCGACAGCAGCGCGCGCGTAAAGATGCTCGACATCCTTGTTCATCATGCGGATGCAGCCGGACGAGAGGTTGAGGCCGATCGTCCAGGGCTGGTTGGTGCCGTGGATGCGGAAGATCGTGTCACGGCCGCCCTTGTAGAGATACATGGCGCGGGCGCCGAGCGGGTTTTCTGGGCCGCCCTGCATGACGACGGGCAGCTTGATGCCGCGGCGGGCCTCACGGGCGCGCATTTCGGCAGGGGGCGTCCAGGTCGGCCATTCCGACTTGCGGCCGATCGAAACCACGCCCGACCAGCCGAAGCCTTCGCGACCGACGCCGATCCCGTAACGGGTAGCGCGGTTGTTGCCCTCGACGTAGTAGAGAAACTTGTTGTTCGTATCGACGATGATCGTGCCCGGCGCTTCATTGGTGGCGAACCGAACCTTCCGGCGCTGGAATTTCTCCGGCACCGTGCGGTTGCGCACCGAAGGCGCCACGTCGCTGGCGGTCGTCTGCGGCCGCGCCGAACTGGAGCTCTGCGCTGAGGCTGCGTGGGTCGAAGCATCCACTGCCAGAATCGAAACCATCATGCCGGCCACGGCAAACAGCATTTTACCCGATTTCATCCTTACCCCCTGGTATTTTCGTCTTGAACTGCAGGAAAACATGTCCCGACCCATCGCCCGCGGCAAGATGAGACGAGGTGAATATACACGGGCGCTCAACGATCGCCGAAGCCACCGTGGCCATATGGCCACAGCAGCCGCGGTGGCGCTTACATCACGATGACTTTGGTGCCGACATCAACACGACCGTAGAGGTCTGTCACGTCCTCGTTGCGCATGCGGATACAGCCGGAGGAGACGGCGCTGCCGATCGTCCAGGGCGCGTTGGTGCCGTGGATGCGGTAGAGCGTAGAGCCGAGATAGAGGGCACGGGCGCCGAGCGGGTTTTCCGGTCCGCCGTCCATGCGGGCGGGAAGATAGTGGCCCTTGGCGGCCTCGCGGCTGATCATTTCCTGCGGCGGGATCCAGCTCGGCCATTCGGCCTTGCGGGTCACCTTGTGTTCGCCGGCCCATTCGAAGCCCGGCTTGCCGACGCCGACGCCGTAGCGCCGTGCCTGGCCGTCCGCCATCAAGAGGTAGAGGAAGCGGTTGTTCGTATCGATGACGAGCGTGCCCGGCTTTTCCTTGGTGTCATAGGCCACCATCTGCGGCAGGAACTGCGGATCGATGCGGCTGCGTGCCGGCGCGTTGGGCCGCATGGCGACCTGTTGCGCTCTCGGCTGACCGCGATCGAATATGCCACGGCGGACCGGCCGCGGCTGGGCCTGCTCGCGGTAGATCACCCGCGGCTGTGCGGTCTGCTGCCGGTCGTTCTGCGGCTGGCGATATTGGCGAACGGTTGCTGCCGATCGTCCATTCGGTCCGGCAAGCTGCATCACCCACGGAGCGGCAAGATCCGGGCTGACGATGACCGGCGGGCGGTCGCCGTAGCGGTCGTTTGCCAAAGCTATGTTGCAAAGCGCGGTCGTCAGGCCTAGGGCCAGAAGCAGGGTCTTCGTCGTCATCGGTTCCACGTCCACTCGTTTACGGATCTGGCGGCCATGGTGAATGGCACGTCAAAGCGTTTGGTAAACGGGTGGGGTGTTCGGCGCTGGAATTCGCATAAAGCTTTAGGCAGGGTTACCGGCCCGTGTGTAAACATGGTTGCCGCAAGCTGAAGACCTGTCAGACTGACGTTAAGGATTGGATTGTCATGGTTTGGGAGAAGCAAGTGGCCGGCATCATCACGAGCGAAGATGGGAAGGGCCGCTGCTTCTGGCACGGCGGTCTCGAAGACTACCGCCGCTATCATGACGAGGAATGGGGCCGGCCGATGGCCGACGATATCAGGCTGTTCGAAAAGATCTGCCTCGAAGGCTTCCAGTCCGGTCTCTCGTGGCTGACGATCCTGCGCAAGCGCGAGAATTTCCGCGCAGCCTTCGCCGGTTTCGATTTCGACACCGTGGCGCAGTTCGGTCCAGACGATGTCGAACGATTGGTGCTCGATGCGGGCATCATCCGCCATCGCGGCAAGATCGTGTCCACCATCAACAATGCCAAGCGCGCCGTCGAGATGCGCGACGAGTTTGGCACCCTCGCCAAATTCTTCTGGAGTTTCGAACCTCGCGAGGAAGACCGACCCGCGATCATGGATCTCGCCACGCTATGCGCCAACCCCACGACGCCAGTCTCCGTCACACTGTCCAAGGTGCTCAAGAAGCGCGGCTGGACCTTCGTTGGCCCGACAACCGTCTATGCCTTCATGCAGGCGATGGGCCTCGTCAACGATCATTTCGAGGGCTGTTTCTGCCAGCCGGAGGTCGCGCAGGCACGGCTGAATTTCAAACGGCCATGACTTCGGTAAGGACCCGCTGCAACTCGCCAAGGTTCTCGATCTTGCGGAAACGCGGCGCTTCGGTCGGCGCGTCCACATGTTCCAGGACCCAGGTCAGGGCATGCGGCACGTAAACGCCCCAGGATCCCGCGGCGATGGCCGGCACGATATCCGACTTGAGCGAGTTGCCCACCATCATCGCCCGTTCAGGCCCGTCGGCCAATTTTTGGAAAATGCGCCGATAGGTGGTGGCCGTCTTGTCCGAAACGATCTCCACCGCGTCGAAGAAATCACCGAGGCCCGATTGCGCCAGCTTGCGTTCCTGGTCGAACAGGTCGCCCTTGGTAATCAGCACCAGCAGATAATGGCCGTTCAGCGATCTTAGCGTTTCTTCCACATGCGGCAGCGCCTCGACCGGGTGGCGCAGCAGCTCCCGGCCGATATCGAGGATTTCGCCGATGGTGCGGGATGGTACGTTGCCGTCCGTCACTTCGATCGCGGTTTCGATCATCGACAGGGTAAAGCCCTTTATGCCGAAACCATAATATCCGAGATTGCGCTTCTCGGCCTCCAGCAGTCGCGCGGAAATATCGGCGCCATCGCCAAAATCACCAAGCAGCTTTTGGAAGTGCCGTTCCGTCAGGCGGTAGTATTGTTCGTTCTGCCAGAGCGTGTCGTCGGCATCAAAACCGATTGCGGTAATCGGGCGCATGTCACTAGCCTCCAGACCGTCAAGATACGGAAGGATGCGACGTTGGACAAGCTTCGAAGCTTACTGTCCCTTCGCCTTCAGCCATGCCTGCATCTCGGCAATTTCCTTTTCCTGCGCCTTGATGATCTCTTCAGCCAGCTTGCGTAGGTCAGGGTCCTTGCCGTGTTCCAGCTCGACCTTGGCCATGTCGATCGCGCCCTGGTGGTGAGCGATCATGCCGCGCGCGAAATCGACATCTGCATCGCCGGAATAGTTCAGCGACATGTCGCTGTGCATTTTTGCAGCCGCATCCTTGTAAGCCTTCGTAGACGGGCTTGTGTCCGTCTGTCCCTGCGGCTTTGTCGAGGAATGGTCATGCCCCTTCATGTCCTGCGCAACGGCCAGGCTGAAGGAAAGGGCAAGAACGGCGGCGGCGATGGGGAGCGTGCGTGTCATCATGCACCAAAGCTAAAACGCAGCTTCGCGCAAATCAAGCTACCGCGCGATCACATCATGGACAGCCTGATACTCACGGCCAAGTTCGCCATAGGGCGCGACCGGCCACGTCCAGGCTCGGACCGCCTGCGGCGGCGTAACGCCGGCCAGAAGATCCGTTGTCTCCAGAACCTCTCCCTGCCGATCGACAATCCTGTAGGCGGTATCGGTCAAAAGGATCTGCCGGTAGGGCAGGGCGGAGATGCCGTCCAGATGCGCGTTTACGAGCTTGGCGACGATGGCATCCGGTTCCGCATGCCCGGTCTTCTCGATCTGCCGCCGTGCGCCGACGCCGATCTGAGACAGGATATTGGCCGACACGACCAGATCGAGATACGGCACCTGCCGCAGAAACGCCAAAGGCTCCGGCACGTCGCCCGCAAGTGCCGCGTCGAGACCCGAGAGATTGCGCGAAATCAGCCGCACATTCCGGTATCTGCCCGCAAGCATCCGCAGCCGCACGGAGGCGAGATGCACCAGATCGACCAGAACGACCGTATCGAAACCCTTCGCCAGATCCTCGATCGGCACGTCGCGCAACAGACCGGAGCCAAGCACGACGACGGTCCGCCGCTGCTTCATCCCGACAATCGTTTCACGAATGAAAGCCTTGCAATTCTCCTCATGCGGCGCCCAGGCGTGGGCGCATCGGTTGGCCCGCGACCAGAGGTTGACCGAGGACCGGATGAACGGCCGGAATTCAGCTGACGTGACCGGCAGGGTCGCGGTGTAATGAAGCGCTTCGAGGATCATGGGTGAGCGATAGAGGCCTGGCTGCCAGTTCTGTCAATCATTCAGTCCGAGCTCGCGTTCGACTTGCTCCATCGTATACGTGCGTGAATTGCCATTTCGGACTTCTTCAAGATACGCGTCAGCGACTGCCATATCGTGGAGATCTTCGAGATGCTTGTGGAGAACCTGAGCAATATATGCGTCGGTATCAAAGCCATGCAGATCGGCATAGCGCCTCAAGAGGCGATGCATCGGTTCCGGGATTTCGATCGTGACGCGCTTGTCCATGGCCGTAACCCCTGTGGTGGCGCAATATATACCACCGCTCTGGCCTGTTCGCCAGCCGCCGCCCTTGCCGCTCCGGCTGTCATCCTCTAAGAAACCGCACACTAATCCGGCCTTTCCCGAAGGCCCGAAGGCAATGGAATATCGATCATGAGCGACAAACAAAAGAAGCCCCAGAAACTGAAGGCCCGCCTGCCGCGCGGCTTTGTCGATCGTTCGAGCGCCGATATCCACGCCACCAACGAAATGGTCGGAAAAATCCGCGAAGTCTACGAGCGCTACGGTTTCGATCCGCTCGAGACGCCGCTGTTCGAATATACCGATGCGCTCGGCAAGTTCCTGCCCGACAGCGACCGCCCCAACGAGGGCGTCTTCTCGCTGCAGGACGACGACGAACAGTGGATGTCGCTGCGCTACGATCTGACCGCGCCGCTCGCCCGCCACGTTGCCGAAAACTTCAACGAGATCCAGCTGCCGTTCCGCACCTACCGCGCCGGCTACGTGTTCCGCAACGAAAAGCCCGGCCCCGGCCGTTTCCGCCAGTTCATGCAGTTCGACGCCGATACGGTCGGCGCACCCGGCGTCCAGGCCGATGCCGAAATGTGCATGATGATGGCCGACACGATGGAAGCGCTGGGTATCAAGCGCGGCGATTACGTGATCCGGGTAAACAACCGCAAGGTTCTGGATGGCGTCATGGAGGCGATCGGCCTCGGTGGCGACGACAAGGCCGGCCAGCGGCTGAACGTGCTGCGCGCCATCGATAAGCTCGACAAGTTCGGCTCTAAGGGCGTTGCTCTGTTGCTGGGTGCCGGCCGCAAGGATGAGAGTGGCGACTTCACCAAGGGTGCGGGACTTGGCGAGGAACAGATCGAAAAGGTTCTCTTCTTCGTTGGCATCAAGGATTACGCGGAAAGCGCGGCTGAACTCGGCGAACTGGTTGCTGGAACAGCCAGGGGCAGCGAGGGCGTTGAGGAACTGAACATCATCGGCGCGCTGGCAACAGGTGCCGGTTACGGCCCCGATCGTATCAAGATCGACCCCTCCGTCGTCCGCGGCCTCGAATACTACACCGGCCCGGTCTTCGAAGCCGAACTCACCTTCGACGTCACAAATGATAAAGGCGAAAAGGTCGTCTTCGGGTCCGTGGGCGGCGGTGGTCGTTACGATGGTCTCGTGTCGCGCTTCATGGGCCAGCCGGTGCCGGCCACTGGTTTCTCCATCGGCGTCTCGCGGCTGCTGACGGCGCTGAAGAACCTTGGCAAGCTCGGCCAGGATGAGGTGGTCGCACCCGTCCTCGTCACCGTCATGGATGGTGATGTCGAGAGCATGGGACGCTACCAGAAATTCACGCAGGATCTCCGCCAAGCCGGCATTCGCGCTGAAATGTACCAGGGCAACTGGAAGAAATTCGGCAACCAGCTGAAATATGCCGACCGCAGAGGCTGCCCGATCGCCATCATCCAGGGCGGCGACGAGCGCGCCGAGGGTGTCGTGCAGTTGAAGGACCTGTTCGAGGGCAAGCGCCTCTCCGGCGAGATCACCGACAATGCCGAATGGCGCGAAGCCCGCGTCGCGCAGGATACGGTCGCAGAAGCCGATCTCGTCGCCAAGGTGCAGGAAATCCTGGCAGCCCAGGCCGAAGATCGCAGGCGGGCGAAGAATGCTTAAGCTGCCCCTCACCCTAGCCCTCTCCCCGCAAGCGGGGAGAGGGGACGTGCCCCAAGCGACCTCGATATCCGGGCGAACCAGCGCGGCATATCCCTTCTCCCCGTCAGAACGGGGAGAAGGTGGCGGCAGCCGGATGAGGGGCAAATCCACGGCAAACCCGGGAGCCGTCCCATGCCGCTGATCAACATGCCCGAATTTTCCGGTCGCCTGCTCGATGAATTTGCCGGTCGCGGTGCGGCCCGCATCGATACGCCGGTGATCCAGCCGGCAGCACCCTTTCTCGACATGGCCGGCGAGGATCTTCGCCGCCGCATCTTCCTCACCGAAAGCGAGCGCGGCGAAAGCCTGTGTCTGCGGCCGGAATTCACCATTCCCGTCTGCCTGCGCCATATCGAGACCGCCACCGGCACGCCGCGGCGCTATTGCTATCTCGGCGAAGTGTTTCGCCAGCGGCGTGACGGCGACAACGAGTTCTATCAGGCCGGCATCGAGGATCTCGGCGAAAAGAACGTCGCAAGCGCCGATGCCCGGGCCGTCACCGATGCGGTCGAAATCATCGCAAGCCTGCTTCCCGGTCGCGCTCTCACGATCACGCTCGGCGATCAGACCGTGTTCGAAGCGGTCGTGCGCTCGCTCGGCCTGCCGCTCGGCTGGCAGAAGCGGCTGATCCAGGCGTTTGGCAATACCGCGCTTCTGAAACAACTGCTGCTGACGCTTGCGACCCCGCAGCCGGTCGCCGGCCTGTCGCTAGAACTTGCCGATCTCCTGCGCAAGGACGAGGCGGCGCTGATCGACCATATTGACCGGACCATGCAAGACACCGGCTATTCCACCAATGCCAGCCGCTCGCCGCGCGAGATCGCAGCCCGGCTGACGGAAAAGCTGGCGCTCGCCGAAACCCGGCTGGATGGCGGAGCACTTCTTCTCTTAAGCGAGTTCCTGTCGCTGGAACTGCCACTTTCGGAGGCAGCCGCCGCTCTTGCCGGTTTTGCCGATGCCGCAGGCCTGTCCTTCGGCCATGCGCTTGGCGAATTCGAAGCCCGCGTTGCAGCGCTTCAGGATCTCGGCATGGACCCGTCGCGCATCACCTATCGTGCGGCCTTCGGTCGTCCGCTCGATTATTACACCGGCCTCGTTTTCGAGGTCACGCAAAAGGAGTCGGACGCGGTTCTGGTCGGCGGCGGTCGCTTCGATCGGCTGCTGACGCTGCTCGGCGCCGTGGACGATATTCCGGCCGTCGGCTTTTCGCTGTGGCTCGACCGGATCGAACAGGCGAGGGCGCGCTGATGACCATTACCATCGCTTTGCCCTCCAAGGGCCGCATGAAGGACGATGCCTCGGCGATCTTCGAGCGCGCCGGCCTTCCCATCGTCGCTGTCGGCAATGATCGCTCCTATCGCGGCCGCGTCGAAGGCCACGAGGATATCGAGATCGCCTTTCTCTCGGCCTCCGAGATCGCCCGTGAACTGGGCGCTGGCGCCGTCGATTTCGGCGTCACTGGCGAGGATCTCGTGCGCGAAGGCCTGGTCGATGCAGACCGGCAGGTCGAGATCGTCGCCCGCCTCGGCTTCGGCCATGCGGATGTGGTCGTCGCCGTTCCGGAAATCTGGCTCGACGTCGATACCATGGCAGACCTCGGCGATGTCGCCGCCGATTTCCGCGCGCGCCACGGTCGGCGGTTGCAGATCGCCACGAAATACTGGCGGCTCACCCAGCAGCATTTCTCGTCGCAGCACGGCATTCAGCTTTACCGCATCGTCGAAAGCCTCGGCGCCACGGAAGGCGCACCGGCAGCGGGACAGGCCGATATCATCGTCGATATCACCTCGACCGGCTCGACACTGCGCGCCAACCACTTGAAGATCCTGTCGGATGGCGTCATCCTCAAGTCGCAGGCCTGCTTGGTGAGAGCGCGCAAATCCGCGCATGAGAGCGATCCGCGCATCGCGCATATCGTCGACGCCGTGCGCAACGCGCTCTGATGGCCGGCGAAGACGCCAATATCATCGGGCTCTACGAACGCCACGCAGCTGCCTTCGACAAGCTGCGCGGCAAGACCCTGTTCGAGAGGCCGTGGCTCGACAGGTTTGCGGCCACCATGCCGCCGCGCGGCCACGTGCTCGATCTCGGCTGTGGTGCAGCGGAACCGATCGCGGCCGACCTCATCCGCCGCAATCTTCGCCTTACCGGTGTCGATACGTCGGAAACGCTGATCGGGCTTGCCCGCGAACGGTTTCCGGGCCGCGCCTGGATCGTTGCCGACATGCGCAAGTTCTACCAGCCGACCAAGTTCGATGGCATCATCGCCTGGCACAGCTTCTTCCACCTCAACCCGCAGGACCAGCGCGCCATGTTCCCGCGCTTTGCAGCACTCGCTGGCTCCGGTGCGGCGCTGATGTTTACCGCCGGCCATTTCGAAGGCGAGGCGATGGGCGAGTTCGGCGGTGAACCGCTCTATCACGCCAGCCTGGCGGCTGATGAATACGAAGCGCTCCTTACAAAAAACGGCTTCGAGGTGCTGGCAAGCGTCGCCCAGGATCCGCAATGCGGTGGCGCAACCGTCTGGCTGGCAAAGAACATCCGCCGCCGGACATCATAGCAATTCCAGAATAAAAAAAAGCCCACCAGTCAGTTGACTGGCGGGCCTTCATGGCAGGGAACGCTCAAAGGTTAGGCAGCGATTGCGACCTTACCGCGGCGAGCGTCGACCGAGTAGAGACCGGGGCCGTAGGTAGCGAGCAGGATGTAGGCGCCGGCAAGGGTCACGTTCTTCATCAGCATGATGCCGTTGAGCGTGTTGATCCAGCCGAGAGCGGCATCCGGCCAGCCGGGAACGGCAACGGTGCCCGAATGGAACATCACGCCGGTGAAGATGCAGAACAGGGCGATGGCCCAGCCGGCAATCTTGGTCTGGAAGCCGACGAGAACAGCAAGACCGGCAACGAATTCGAACAGGCCGGCGAGATAGGCAAGGGCGGTTGCAGCCGGCATGCCGGCGCCTGCGATCATGCCGGCAGTGCCTGCAGGATCGGCCAGCTTGCCGAAGCCGGCAAAGATGAACATGAACGACAGAAGAATGCGTGCGACGAGAATGATGATGTTGTTGGTGCTGGACATGGGAAGTCTCCGGGTTGCGGCGCTGGATCTTTCTCCCCGCCGCGTGTGAATTCTTGAACCGGACATTACCCCTTTCTGCCAAACGCGAAAGATGAACGATCGGAGACTGTTTGTCTCATAAAAGTGAACGATCAAGGCCATTTTAGAATGTGCAAAAAATCGCATATGCAAGCGAAGGTGAACGCAACCTTCAGCCGGGGTTCACCGTTTGGCACCTACCATCGGGTCGTTCTCACATTGAGTTCGACCTCGAACTAGGAGGAAGATATGAAGAAGATCGCCATCACCACGCTCGCTCTCGTCATGGCGTCTGCATTTGCAGTGCCGAGCTTTGCGCAGACATACCGCAGCGAAAGCCGCGAAAACCGGCAGGAAAACCGGATCTACCGCGGTGCCGTCACCGGCAAACTGACGCCGCAGGAGCTTCGCAACATCGCTCGCCAGCAGAACCGCATCGATCGCGCCCAGAACCGCGCAGCCCGCGATGGCGTAATCACCCCGCGCGAGCGCCGCGAGATCGAGCGCCGCCAGAACAACGCGTCGCGCAACATCTACCGCAAGAACAACAACGGCCGCACGATGTACTAAGCCGAGCGGCACTTGAAATGACCCTTGACCGTCCGGCTCTGCCGGGCGGTTTTTTTATGGGCGCGAAACGAAAAAAGGGCGGCCCGGAGACCGCCCTTTCGGTTCGTCAATGTGGTCAATCAGAACTCTTCCCAGTTGGAGGCGGCTGGCGCTAGCGAACCGAAGGCTGACGCAACCTTCTTGGCGAGGGTGCGTGCCGGCGAGGGGGTGGCGCGGGCGGTTGCGTGATCGGCGACGCGCACCGATGCGGACATTCCGCGGTCGCCTTCGGTGTTGAACCGACCGACGAGCTCGCGCAGTCGCTGGGCTTCCTGGGCAAGCGCAGCGCTTGCCGCCGTTGCTTCTTCCACCATCGCGGCGTTCTGCTGGGTTACCTGGTCCATCTGGTTGACGGCAACATTGACTTCCGACAGGCCGACCGACTGTTCCTTTGCGGACGTGGCAATCGCATCGAGCTGCGAGTTGATCGCCACGACATGATTCTGGATCACCTGAAGCGCAGTGCCTGTGGCGCTCACCAGTTCGACGCCATTCTTGACTTCGGACGCCGAGTTCCGGATCAGGTCCTTGATCTCCTTTGCGGCCTGCGCGGAGCGCTGCGCGAGCTCGCGCACTTCCTGGGCAACCACCGCAAAGCCCTTGCCGGCTTCACCGGCGCGCGCCGCCTCAACGCCCGCATTGAGGGCGAGAAGGTTGGTCTGGAAGGCGATTTCGTCGATCACGCCGATGATGTTGGAGATCTGCGAGGACGACTGTTCGATCCGCTGCATCGCATCGACCGCTTTTGCAACGACGGCGCCGGACTGGGCAGCCGATTGATTGGCTTCTATCGCCATCGACCGGGCTTCTTCCGTGCGGCTGGTGGAGGTGCTGACATTGGCCGTGATCTGGTCGAGCGCTGCAGCTGTCTCTTCGAGCGAGGCGGCCTGCTGTTCGGTACGTTTCGACAGGTCGCCGGCGCTCTGGCTGAGTTCGCGGGATCCGCCGTCGATCGCGTTGGTGGCGTTGGCGACGGAGTGGAGCGTGTCGCGCAGCTTGGCGACCGAGTCGTTGAAATCCGCTCGCAAGCCTTCGAAGTCTGCGGCGAAAGCCCGGTCCAACTGGAAGGTGAGGTCTCCGGCCGAGAGCCGCTTGAGGCCTTCCGCCAGACCATTGGTCGCCTCGGCCATCGCCTCGCTGCGTTGGCGTTCGCTCTCCGCGTTGCGGACACGGTCCGCTTCCTGGGTCGTACGGTTCAGCTCGGCTTCGTGCTCCATTTCCTTGCTGCGCAGAGCATTGTCCTTGAACACCTGCAAGGCCTTGGCCATGCTGCCGACCTCGTCGCGGCGGTCCGCGCCAGCCACCAGCGCCGACAGATCCCCGTTTGCAAGGGTCAGCATCGTGCGCTGCAAGTGCTGGATGGGTCGTGCAAGCCAGGCACGGATCAAGAAGAAGCCTGCGACGAGCACGAGGGCGAGACCTCCGATAACGGCCCCGAAAGTGGCGTAGATGGTTGTCTTCGCACTGGCGCTGAGATTTTCGCTTTCCTGATTTGCAGCTGTCATCACTTCGTCGGTCACCACCGTGAGTTTTTCGGTAACGGCCGCAAACTTCGGCTTGCAGTCCCTCATGAAGGCTTCCTGAGACGCCAGCACGGCAGCCTCGTCCGTGGCCTGAGCTGCGGCCTGAACCACAGGGCCGCAAGCGTCATTGAGAACGCTCAAACCTTCCGCCTTGATCGGCGCCAGCTTGGCATTAGCGGGAAGGGCCGCCATCGCCTTGTCCATCCAGCCACCAAAAGAGGATTTGGCTTTTTCAAACGCCGCAAGATTGCTCGCGTTCTCTTCGTCAGTGCGCGACACAAGCAGGTCGCCAGCGGCAGCGTGCCCGGTCTGCATGTAGCGATTGGCGCGTGCAATTGCCAAAGTTGCCAGGCTTTCCTGCTGGAGAAGCCCGCCATACTCGCTATCCAGCGTTCGAATGCTGTTGCTGCTGTAGAAGGCAGTTGCGACGACGAATATGCCGAAGAACGACATGAGCGTCAGAAATTTACCGATCAAAGATACGTGCTTCATGGCAACCTGCGCGTTGGTGTTTGATTAAGCGCAGTTAATGTGAAGTTGCTTAGAAGAGCGTCACTGCCGAATTACTATTTTATACGAATAAAAATTATCAGTCCTTGTCGTTCGGTAAGTTCAGAGGGGGAAATGCTATGCATGCCGTATGCCTCAATAGCAGAAAGGGCGCCGGTTGCCCGACGCCCTTTCCGAAACACTGAACCTGAAGGATCAGATGTGCAGACCTTACGGCCTGATCACATCATGTCCATTCCGCCCATGCCGCCCATGCCGCCGCCGCCCATGCCGCCGCCAGCCGATTCCTTCTTAGGAAGTTCGGCAATCATGGCTTCGGTGGTGATCAGCAGCGAAGCAACCGAAGCTGCGTTCTGCAGAGCCGTGCGAACGACCTTGACCGGGTCGACGATACCCATGGCGATCATGTCGCCATATTCCGACGTCTGGGCGTTGTAGCCGAAGTTGTCGCTGTCGCCGTCGAGGATCTTGCCGACAACGATCGAAGCTTCGTCACCAGCGTTGGTTGCGATCTGGCGAACCAGCGACTGCAGCGCCTTGCGGACGATGTTGATGCCGGCTTCCTGGTCGTCGTTCGCGCCCTTGGACGTGATCTTGGTCGAAGCGCGCAGGAGTGCGGTACCGCCGCCTGGGACGATGCCTTCCTGAACGGCAGCGCGCGTCGCGTTGAGCGCGTCGTCGATGCGGTCCTTGCGTTCCTTGACTTCGATCTCCGTGGAGCCGCCGACGCGGATGACGGCAACGCCGCCAGCGAGCTTGGCAAGACGTTCCTGCAGCTTTTCGCGGTCATAGTCCGAAGAAGTTTCTTCGATCTGTGCCTTGATCTGTGCAACGCGGCCTTCGATGTCGGTCTTCTGACCGGCGCCGTCGACGATCGTCGTATTTTCCTTGGTGATCGAAACCTTCTTCGAACGGCCGAGCATGTCGAGCGTTACGGTTTCGAGCTTGATGCCGAGGTCTTCGGAGATGACAGTGCCGCCCGTCAGGATGGCGATGTCTTCCAGCATGGCCTTGCGGCGATCGCCGAAGCCAGGAGCCTTGACGGCAGCAATCTTCAGGCCGCCACGCAGCTTGTTGACGACGAGCGTTGCAAGAGCTTCGCCTTCGACGTCTTCAGCGATGATGAGGAGCGGCTTGCCGGTCTGAACGACAGCTTCGAGAACAGGCAGCATGGCCTGAAGGTTCGAAAGCTTCTTTTCGTGCAGAAGGATGTAAGCGTCGTCGAGATCGGCGACCATCTTTTCCGGGTTGGTCACGAAGTAAGGTGACAGGTAGCCGCGGTCGAACTGCATGCCTTCGACGACTTCGAGTTCGGTTTCAGCGGTCTTGGCTTCTTCGACGGTGATAACACCTTCGTTGCCGACCTTCTGCATGGCTTCAGCAATGTCACGGCCGACCTGTGCGTCGCCGTTTGCCGAAATCGTGCCGACCTGTGCAACTTCTTCCGAAGTCGAGATCTTCTTGGCGTTGGCCTGGAGATCCTTGACGACTTCTGCAACGGCGAGATCGATGCCGCGCTTCAGGTCCATCGGGTTCATGCCGGCTGCAACGGCCTTGTTGCCTTCGCGAACGATGGCCTGTGCAAGAACGGTAGCAGTCGTTGTGCCGTCGCCGGCGATGTCGTTGGTCTTCGAAGCAACTTCGCGGACCATCTGGGCGCCCATGTTTTCGAACTTGTCTTCAAGTTCGATTTCCTTGGCGACCGAAACACCGTCCTTGGTGATGCGCGGAGCGCCGAAGGACTTGTCGATGATGACGTTACGACCCTTTGGGCCGAGCGTGACCTTCACTGCGTCAGCGAGGATATCGACGCCGTGAAGCATCTTTTCGCGCGCGGTGCGGCCAAACTTGATTTCTTTAGCTGCCATGTTGGGAACTCCTGAAAAGGGGTGTCAGCAAATATTGGAAGAAGAGCAGTCGGCTAAAATCAGCCGATGATGCCCATGATGTCGGCTTCCTTCATGATCAGAAGGTCGACGCCATCGAGCTTGACTTCGGTGCCCGACCACTTGCCGAACAGAACGCGGTCGCCGACCTTGACGTCGAGTGCAACCTGCTTGCCGCTTTCGTCGCGGGCGCCAGGACCAACGGCGATGATTTCGCCCTCAGCTGGCTTTTCCTTGGCGGTATCGGGAATGATGATGCCGCCCTTGGTCTTTTCTTCAGACTCGACGCGCTTGACTACAACGCGGTCGTGCAGGGGGCGAAAATTGGTGCTTGTCATTGTCTAATCCCTCGATCAAATGACATGGACGGGTCTCAAGGACCCGCGGAGTGACGTTTAGCACTCATCTATCGAGAGTGCTAACGAGACCCGAGATAAGGATGGCTGCGAGCTGAGTCAAGAACGGGCTTGAAAAATTCAGGGCTCAAGGAGCGGCCATGCAGAATACGCTTAACGACCAAAACCCGGGCCCGGCGCCGAGCTTTCGTGAGCTCATAGGCGTGTTTGCCCGGATCGGTGCCCTCAGTTTCGGAGGGCCTGCCGGACAGATCGGCATGATGCACAAGACTTTGGTGGAAGAAAGACGCTGGCTCTCGGAAGAGCGGTTTCTGCACGCCCTCAACTACTGCATGCTGCTGCCAGGCCCCGAAGCGCAGCAGCTGGCGACCTATATAGGCTGGCTGCTGTTCGGCGTGCGCGGCGGTATCGTTTCCGGTTTGCTTTTCGTCCTTCCCGGCCTTGCCATCATTCTGGGGCTTTCGGCGGCCTACGTCCTCTATCAGGATGCGACATGGCTTGCCGGCCTGTTCTTCGGCCTGAAGGCGGCGGTCCTTGCGATCGTCGTGGAGGCCGTGATCCGCCTCGGACGCCGGACGCTCAAAACCACATTCCTGCGCTGCGTCGCCGCCGCTGCCTTCGTGGCCCTGTTCTTCTTCAGTCTGGCGTTTCCGCTCGTCGTGTTTGCAGCCGGTCTCGCCGGCTATCTGATGACGCGGGCAGGGGGGCAGCAACCGCAAGGCAGCGTCGCCAAAGAGGACAGTCCTCCCTGCGCGAAAACACCTGGTATCGCCCGCACGATCGCGACGCTTTCATTCTGGATCCTCGTCTGGCAGTCGCCTGTCCTGGCGCTCTGGGCCTTTGGTGCGCCGGAAAGCCTGTCCAGCCTGTTCGCGTTTTTCTCGAAGATGGCGCTGGTCACATTCGGCGGCGCCTATGCGGTTCTGGCCTATGTGGCGCAGGTCGCAGTCGCCGATTACGGCTGGCTGAAACCGGGCGAGATGCTGGACGGCCTGGCGCTTGCCGAAACCACGCCGGGCCCGCTCGTGCTGGTTCTGTCCTTTGTCGGGTTCCTCGTCGGCTTCCGCGAAGCCTCCGGTCTCGGCCCCGTCACGGGCGGAATAATCGGCGGCCTGCTTGTCGCCTGGGCAACCTTCGTGCCGAGCTTCGTCTTCATCTTTGCGGGCGCCCCTCTGATCGAGCGCCTGCGCGGCAACGCCCTTTTATCGGGCGCGCTGTCGGCCATCACCGCCGCGGTCGTCGGCGTCATCCTCAACCTCGCGATCTGGTTCGGCCTGCATGTTCTGTTCAGAGAGGTTCGCCACGTCGATCTCTTTGCGCTAGCAGGATTTGGCCTTTCCGTCCCGGTCTGGTCCAGCCTCGATCCCATCGCGCTCGTGCTTTTCGCAGCCTCCGCCGTCATGCTGTTCGTCCTGAAGCTCGGCATGGTGCCGGTGCTAGCCATCAGCGCGGCGGCCGGTTTCCTCGCCCAAATCGTCCTGATCCAGTGAAGATCGGACCATTGCAAAAATATGAAGTTTTCCCAGGTTCTGCCTCGCAGCGGCCCGCTTTCACCGCCTTCTCCCTTGTAATCTCGCCAACGGTTTGCGATGTCAGCCTCCTAATCGAGCAGGCAAAACCGGCAGGAACTTTTGACATGGCAAATCGCATCCAGAATTTGAACGACGTGATCGAGGGCTACGATGTCGTGCTTTCGGACGTCTGGGGCGTGGTCCATAACGGCGTCGAAGCCTTCCAGCATTCCTGCACGGCCCTGGCCGCCGCCAGAGAAGCCGGCGCCACTGTCGTCCTGATCACCAACTCGCCGCGTCCCGCACCCGGCGTCATCGAACAGATGAGGCACCTCGGTGTTCCCGATGGAACCTATGACCGGATCGTCACGTCTGGCGATGTCACCCGGCATCTGGTCGCCGAAGGCCCGAAGAAGGTGTTTCTGCTGGGGCCTGAACGCGACCTCAACTTCTTCGATGGACTGGGTATCGAGATCGTTTCTGAAGCCGACGCCGATTGCGTCGTCTGCACCGGCTTCTTCGACGACGAGAAGGAAGTGCCCGAAGACTATACCCAGATGCTGACCACCTTCATCAACCGCGACGTGCCGATGATCTGCGCGAACCCGGATCTGGTGGTCGAACGCGGTCACCGGATCATTCCGTGCGCCGGTGCGGTCGCCGCCTATTACGAGCAGCTCGGTGGCCAGGTCCGCGTCGCCGGCAAGCCGCACAAGCCGATCTACGACGAGGCGCTCTCGATTGCCCGCCAGGAGCGCGGCGATGTCGACAAGGCGAGGGTTCTCGCGATCGGCGACGGCATGCCGACCGATGTTCGTGGCGCGCTTTCGCAAGGCCTCGACCTGCTTTATATCAGTGCCGGCATTCACATCGCGGAATATGCTGTCGATGGTGAAACCGACGAGGCAATCATGCAGGAATGGCTGAAAAGCGAGAACGCGGCGCCGAAATTCTGGATGCCGCGTCTCGCCTGATCCGGAACCTGACATGACCGTATTTCACCGCAACGAAATGAAGGAGCCGCTGCCCGAAAGCCTCAAGGGCGGCGTCGTCGCGATCGGCAATTTCGATGGCGTCCACCGAGGCCATCGCAGCGTGCTCGATCGGGCGCTGGAGCTTGCCGCCAGCCGCGGCGTGCCCGCGCTCGTGCTGACGTTCGAGCCGCATCCGCGCACCGTCTTCAAGCCCGACCAGCCCGTCTTCCGGCTGACACCGGCGCCTCTCAAGGCACGGCTGCTGGAAGCGATGGGTTTTCGCTCGGTGATCGAATATCCGTTCGACCGCGACTTCGCGACCCGTTCGGCCGAAGATTTCGTGAAGACAATCCTGATCGACTGGCTGGGCGCAAGCGCCGTCGTTACCGGTTTCGACTTCCATTTCGGCAAGGGCCGTGAGGGCGGACCGGCTTTCCTGATGGGCTCCGGTGATCGTTACGGCTTTACGGTGTCGCTGGTGGATGCCTTTCGCGACGAAAACGCAGAGGTTGTCTCGTCGAGCCGCATCCGCGATCTGATCGCCGAAGGAGACGTTGTGGCTGCCGCAGGCCTGCTCGGCTATCGCTACACGGTCGAGGCGGAAGTGATCGGCGGCGAACAGCTTGGCCGACAGCTCGGCTATCCCACCGCGAACATGAAGCTTGCCCCTGAAACGGAACTCAAGCCCGGCATCTACGCCGTGCGCTTCAGACGAGCCGACGGCACGCTGCATGACGGCGTTGCAAGCTACGGTCGCCGCCCGACGGTGACGGACGACGGTGCACCGCTCCTCGAAACCTATCTGTTCGATTTCTCCGGAAACCTCTACGGCGAGATCAGCTCGGTCTCCTTCTTCGGCTACCTGCGCCCCGAACTCAAATTCGACGGCCTCGACCCCCTGGTCGCCCAGATGAAAAACGACGAGGCAGAGGCGAGGGCACTGCTGTCAGGCGTAAAGCCGCTCGGCGAGCTGGACATGAAGATCGCGTTCTAGGTCTTAGAGGCGCCTGTCCGAACCGGCGTCTTTCAGAATGGCATTCGCCGTGTGGCGGCTGAGGAGAGTGCGGGGAACGAGAATTATCTTCCCCGTCGCCTTCGATTGCCACTTTTCGTGAGAGCCTTTGGCGTTCGTCAGGTAAGCATAGCCGAGTTCTGAGATGATAGAGCAGACGGTCTTGTAAAAACCGTCGACCATCAGGCGGCCGCCGTCATCTCGGTGGGCCGTTGCCAGAGGATTGCCGGGATCAGGTCCTTTACCGGCGTCTGTGCTAGGTCCTCTGCGGAAATATGATTGGCGACGATCAGATCGATGGCGGCATCAAAGATGATGTCTTCGAAGGTATCCACGTCGGGCGCCTCGATATGAAGCCCCTCGATGTCGCTCTCCGAATAGAAGACCCTGGCTTCTTCATCCCAGACAGCTTTGATAAAGAATGTTCTCTTCACGGTGTCTACTCTGAAGGTCTGCGGTTTCCCGAAAACCATATATCTGTCATCAGTAGTCCGCAACGCAGGAATGATATCCATGGCAACCCCACCCCGCAGGCCCGTAAACCCGATGGAAGCGGCAGAAGCGCTGTTCAAGCCGGTCAAGAAACCCGCTGCTCCGGCAGTGGAACGACGCGCCGCTCCGCAGGCAAAGGAACTTGTATCCCTGAAGCTCGACAGCGCCGTGATCGAATATTTCCAGGACGACGGCCCCGGCTGGCAGGACCGCATCAACGATGCGTTGGTGGCGGTGATGAAGGCGAACCCGAAGGATTAACGGTCGCTCAACGGAAACAGCGCGACATCGTCCTGCCAGGGATCGAAGATCGCTGCGCCCGACATGCGGAAGTCCTTCACGTTGCGGGTGACGAGATAGAGATCGTGCTCGATGGCGGTGGCCGCAAACAGCGTATCGATAACTGGCGGCGCGTGACCGGTGGCTCGCTTCACGCGTCCCGAAATCTCGCCCCACCGGCGTACGATAGCATCGGTCACTGACAGGATACGACCACTGAACCGCGCTTCCAGTGCGTCCGTGGCGGCCTTGTAGCGGTAGCGATTGGCATCGTCGTCGGGCAGGTTCGCAATTCCCTTGTCGTACTCGGCGAGCGTCAGAACGCTGATGAACAGCCGATCTTCATCCTGGTCTGCCGCCCAGCGCTTGACGGAAGGCGCGCCGTTCGGGTTGATCAGGGCGGAAATGACGTTGGTGTCCAGAAGCCAGCCGATCACAGTTCCACGTCCCGTCCGCGGTCGGCACCGCGGTCGAGATTGAGATCTTCCAGCCCCAACCCTTCCATGAAATCGATGAGCGATGTCTTGGGCGCCGGCCTTCTCAACCGCTCCAGCTCTTCGCTGCTGATCACCACGACGCTGTCTTTTCCTCGCACCGTCACATGCTGCGGGCCCTCATTGCGGGCACGCCGCACCACTTCGGAAAACCGTGCCTTGGCATCTTCTAGCTTCCAGATGTTTTCCTGACGTCTTTCCGGCATATCATCCTCCAACTGGTCAGATAGTCAGTTGTAATCCAAGGGCGGGCAGGGTGTCCATGAACCATCTCGGTTTTGCCCCTTCCTTTCACCCGAAAAACACCGTAATAACCGCCCCCATGACAGATTTCCGGCGGGCCAGGATCATGGCCGCGATGATCATACGAATTATCGGCCCGGCCTTCCGCGCGGCTTGAACAGTCGGCCGGAGGGTCCGGGTTTTCGGCGCTTCCAGGAGCGCTTCTGCCACCGAATTCATCCGCATGCGCCCCTGTCCCGGCGCCAGAGACGATAGCCAATATGACCGATACAGTGACTGAAAAGCTCGATTACTCGAAGACCCTCTATTTGCCCGAGACCGAGTTTCCGATGCGCGCAGGCCTGCCGCAGAAAGAGCCGGAAACCGTTGCCCGCTGGCGCGAGATGGACCTATACAAGAAGCTGCGCACCTCCGCCGCCGGTCGCGAAAAATTCGTGCTGCACGATGGCCCTCCTTACGCCAACGGCAACATCCATATCGGCCATGCGCTGAACAAGATCCTCAAGGACGTCATCACCCGCTCGTTCCAGATGCGCGGCTATGATGCGAACTACGTTCCCGGCTGGGATTGCCACGGTCTGCCGATCGAGTGGAAGATCGAGGAAGAGAATTACCGCGCCAAGGGCAAGGCCAAGCCCGACCTGAAACAGCCGGACGCGATGATCGAATTCCGCAAGGAATGCCGCGCCTATGCGCAGAAGTGGATCGCGATCCAGGCCGAAGAATTCAAGCGCCTCGGCATCGTCGGCGATTTCGACAAACCCTACCTGACCATGGATTTCCACTCGGAAAGCCGCATCGCCGGCGAGCTCCTGAAGATCGCCATGAGCGGCCAGCTCTATCGCGGCTCGAAGCCCATCATGTGGTCGGTTGTCGAGCGCACGGCGCTGGCGGAAGCCGAGGTCGAATACCACGACTACGAGAGCGACACGATCTGGGTGAAGTTCCCGGTGAACAGTGGCTCGGCAGAACTGGCTGACGCCCATGTGGTCATCTGGACGACGACGCCGTGGACCATCCCGGGCAACCGCGCCATCGCCTATTCGCCGAAGGTCTCCTATGGCCTCTACGAAGTCACCGAAGCTGCCAATGATTTTGGCCCGCAGCCGGGCGAGAAACTGATCTTTGCAGACAGCCTGGCGGACGAATCCGCAGCTAAGGCAAAGCTCGCCTTCAACCGTCTGCGGGGCGTCTCCGCCGACGAATTGGCTGGCGTCACCTGCGCGCATCCCCTCAAGGATCTCGGCTACGACTTCACCGTCCCACTCCTCGCCGGCGACCATGTCACCGATGACGCCGGTACCGGTTTCGTCCACACCGCGCCGTCCCACGGCCGCGAGGATTTCGAGGCCTGGATGTCCAGCGTCAAGGAACTCGAAGCCCGCGGCATCGATCCGCGCATCCCGTTCCCAGTCGATGATAGCGGCACCTACACCATCGACGCCCCCGGTTTCGAGGGTGCTCGCGTCATGGATGACAACGGCAAGAAGGGCGATGCCAACGATCGCGTCATCAAGGCGCTGATCGAACGCAACGCGCTGTTTGCCCGTGGCCGCCTTAAGCATTCCTATCCGCATTCCTGGCGCTCGAAGAAGCCGATCATCTTCCGCAACACGCCGCAGTGGTTCGTCTATATGGACAAGGACCTGGCAGACGGCACGACGCTTCGCACCCGTGCGCTGACCGCCATCGACGATACCCGCTTCGTGCCCGCCGCCGGCCAGAACCGTCTGCGCGCCATGATCGAGCAGCGCCCGGACTGGGTTCTTTCCCGTCAGCGCGCCTGGGGCGTCCCGATCTGCGTGTTTGCAGATGAGGAAGGCAATGTCCTGCAGGATGAAGAGGTCAATGCCCGCATCCTGGAAGCCTTCGATGCCGAAGGTGCCGATGCCTGGTTTGCCGAAGGCGCCAAGGAACGCTTCCTCGGCAATGCCCATGACGGCGCCAAGTGGACGCAGGTCATGGATATCCTCGACGTCTGGTTCGATTCAGGCTCGACCCACACGTTCACCCTCGAAGATCGTCCGGACCTGAAATGGCCGGCCGACGTCTATCTCGAAGGCTCCGACCAGCATCGCGGCTGGTTCCATTCCTCGCTTCTGGAATCGGCTGCCACCCGCGGCCGCGCGCCCTATGACACGGTCGTCACCCATGGCTTCACCATGGATGAAAAGGGCCAGAAAATGTCGAAGTCGCTCGGCAATGTCGTGGCGCCTCAGGATGTCATGAAGGATGCTGGCGCCGATATCCTGCGCCTCTGGGTCATGACCACCGATTACTGGGAAGACCAGCGCCTCGGCAAGACGATCATCCAGACCAATGTCGATGCCTATCGCAAGCTGCGCAACACCATCCGCTGGATGCTCGGCACGCTGGCCCACGACGATGGCGAAGAGATCGCTTATGCCGAGCTCCCGGAACTCGAAAAGCTCATGCTGCACCGCCTGTCCGAGCTGGATAAGCTGGTGCGTGAAGGCTATGACGCGTTCGAATTCAAGAAGATCGCCCGCGCGCTGATCGATTTCAGCAATATCGAACTCTCGGCCTTCTATTTCGACATCCGCAAGGACGCGCTTTATTGCGACGCCCCGTCGTCGCTGCGCCGTCGCGCCTCGCTTGCCGTCATCCGCAAGATCTTCGAATGCACGGTCACCTGGCTCGCACCGATGCTGCCCTTCACCACGGAAGAGGCATGGCTGTCCCTGAAGCCCGATGCCGTCTCCGTGCATCTGGAACAGTTCCCGGATGTGCCGGCCGAATGGAAGAACGATGCGGTTGCCGAGAAATGGGCAAAGATCCGCAAGGTTCGCTCGGTCGTCACAGGCGCGCTGGAAATCGAGCGCAAGGACAAGCGCATCGGTTCGTCGCTGGAAGCTGCTCCCGTCGTCCACGTCGCCGATGCAGAGCTCTTGAAGGCGCTGGAAGGGCTCGATTTCGAAGAGACCTGCATCACGTCCGCGATCACGATCGTGGCAGACGAAGGCCCGCAGACGGCGTTCCGTCTTGCGGAAGTGTCCGGCGTATCGGTCGAGCCGAAGCCTGCGGACGGCGTCAAATGCGCCCGCTCGTGGCGCGTGACGACGGATGTCGGGTCCGATCCCGCCTGGCCGGATGTTTCGGCCCGCGATGCGGCGGCACTGACTGAACTGGCCAAGCTTGGCCGGCTCTGATGGCTTGAAGATTACCGGATGATTGCGCTTGGCCGCGTCATCCGGTATTCCTGCCTGAAATTGGCCGGAATGTTCCGGCACGAGATGACTTCCAGGTTTGAAGGCGTCAGGACGGGCGCCGATGGTAGGGGTTTGATGAAAACGACTTATGCGTTTCGTGCCGCGATCGGTGCGGTTGGCATGCTGGCTGCAACCGTGTCTCTTTCCGGCTGCATGGGCGGCCCGACCTATGGCACCGACAAGACGGCAATGGCCCAGCTCGGCGACGATCTTGGAGCAGCCGTGGCTCTCGGCAGCGCCCGCGATGAAGAAAAAGAAAAGCTGCGCTACAATCCCCGCCCGACGCTGGTCGTTGCCGGCAAGGGTCAGAGCAGTCTTCCTGCACCCCAGCAGTCCCTTGCCAATCGCGAAAGCAACCCGAACTGGGTTGAATCGCCGGAAGAGACCCGTGCGCGCCTGCGTCTGGAAGCCAAGGAAAACGAAGGCAACAACAATTACCGTTCGCCGCTGATGGCCGGTCGTGGCCAGGGTGGTCAGATGACCGAAACGGAAAAATGGGAAGCCTTCCGCAAGGCCAAGCAGGATGTCGAAACGGTCAACATGGGCTCGCGCCGCCGTTCGCTGTCCGAGCCGCCGGCTGAATTCCGTGCCGCCGATGCCGCAACGCTTCAGGATCTCGGAGAACCCGAGAACGAGAAGGAGCGCCGTCGCAAGAAGGAAGCGCAGAGCGCAACCCAGGCGTCGAACAGCAGCTGGTGGAAGCCCTTCCAGTAAGACCTTGTCTTGCCTAATCCCGGCGTGAGCGAAAGAAGCCTGTCAGAATGTCGGCGGCTTCCCGCTCTCCGAGCCCGGAATAGACGTCCGGCGCGTGATGGCAGCTCGGTTGTGCAAAGAAACGCACGCCATTTTCCACAGCGCCCCCCTTCGGATCTCCCGCGCCGTAATACAGCCGGCGAATTCGCGCGAACGAAATCGCCGCCGCACACATGGTGCATGGTTCCAGCGTCACGTAAAGATCGGCACCACTAAGCCGTTCCTGGCCGAGAACCCCGGCCGCAGCCCGGATAACCGCAATCTCGGCATGCGCCGTCACGTCGTTCTTGGTGCGGGTCAGGTTGCCGGATCTGGCGATAATCTGGCCGTCCATGACCAGCACGGCACCCACGGGAACTTCGCCCTGTGCCGCTGCAAGCCTGGCTTCTGTGAGTGCGGCATCCATGAAACCGTCGCTCTTGGGCATTTCCGCGATTTCCTCTTAACCCGGCTCGCATGAACTGGTAGGAAGCATTCAACACGAAGCGCGCTGTGCGCGTGTTTCATCACCATCCACGAACACGAATGTCCGGTTCGTTTCCGTAGACATCATGCTTCAGGCAAACAACAAATGACTTCAAAAGACAAGCCGAAGCGCGGCGAAGCCAAAACCTTCATCCGCGAGATCAAGCCGAAATCTGCAGATGCTGCAGCCGGCAAGACAAAGACGGGGACGGGCTTCAAGAAACGGGCGCCCGCAAAGCCCGGTTCCGATGCGCCGCGCTCCGATCGTCCGCGCTCCGATGCGCCCCGCGCTGAAAAGCCCCGCGCCGAACACGCTGCCGCCGACAAGCCGGCAAAGCCGATGCGCCGTCAGGCAGCCTCTGCCGAAACGGCAGCGTCGGATGGTAAGCCCGAGCGTATTTCCAAGATCCTCGCCCGCGTCGGCGTGGCGTCCCGCCGCGATATCGAGCGGATGATCATGGATGGCCGTGTGTCGCTCAACGGCAAGGTTCTCGATACGCCGGTCGTCAACGTCACTTTCGACGATGCGATCGAGGTGGATGGCGTGCCGATCCGCGGCGTCGAGCGCACGCGCCTGTGGCTCTACCACAAGCCCGGCGGCCTGGTGACGACGAATTCCGATCCGGAAGGACGTCAGACCGTGTTTGAAAACCTGCCCGGCGAACTGCCGCGAGTTCTCTCCATCGGTCGCCTCGACATCAATACCGAAGGCCTGCTGCTTCTCACCAACGACGGCGGTCTGTCGCGCGTGCTGGAACTGCCGACGACGGGCTGGCTCCGCCGCTACCGCGTCCGCGCCCACGGCGAGGTGGATCAGGAAGCGCTCGACAAGCTGAAGGACGGCATTGCCGTTGATGGCGTTCTCTACGGCTCGATCGAAGCCACGCTCGACCGTTCGCAGGGCCGCAACGTCTGGATCACCATGGGTCTTCGCGAAGGCAAGAACCGCGAAATCAAGAACGTTCTCGGCGCGCTCGGCCTCGAGGTCAACCGCCTGATCCGTATCTCCTACGGCCCGTTCCAGCTCGGTGATCTGCCGGAAGGCGAGGTCATGGAAGTGCGCGGCCGCACGCTGCGCGACCAGCTCGGTCCGCGCCTGATCGAAGAGGCGAAGGCGAATTTCGACGCCCCGATCTACAACGAAACGCCTGCTGCCTCTGAAGACGAGAAGCCGGCGCGCTCCTCCCGCTCCGAATGGTCGAGCCCGGCGGACCGCCCGGCACGTCCTCGCGACGAGGACAGACGCGAACGCTCGCTCGGCCGTCTCGATACCAAGGCGACCGAACGCAAATTCTCCGACAAGCCGGCCGGCAAATTCGGCGGCAAGCCCGAGGGCAAGTTCGGCGCAAAGCCGGGCTTCAAGTCCAACGACCGTGATCTCGGCGACGAAAAGCCGAAGAAGCGTCCGCCGATGGGCACCAGCCGCACCGCCAATGTCTGGATGGCGCCGGGTGCGCGTCCGAACGCCGATGGCAGCGTCCGGGCGGTTTCCGCTCGTGCGCAGGCAGAGCAGCTGTTCAGGAAACAGGTGCCCGAAAATGACCGCCGCGTGATCGTGAAGCGCGCCGATGACGACGCCGACTGGATCCGTGCGGATTCTCCGCCGGAGCCGGAAAAGGGCGAATTCGGCGCCAAGCGTTCCTTCGGTGACAAGCCGCGCGGTGACAAACCCCGTGGCGACAAACCAAGAAGCGACAAGCCGAGAAGCGACAGACCCCGCAGCGATAGCCCCCGCGGTGACAGCCCGAGAGGCGAGCGCTCCTTCGGTGACCGCAAGCCACGCGAAAGCGGCGATCGTCCCTATGGCGACAAGCCCCGCGGCGAGCGTTCGTTTGGGGATCGTCCTTCCCGTGGTGACCGCCCGACAGGTGACCGCCCGACCGGCGACCGTCGCCCGCGTCAGGATGGTGACCGTCCCGCCCGTGCGTTCAACGCCGGAGAAGGCCGCTCCGATCGTCCGCGCTCGGATCGTCCGTTCGGTGACAAGTCCGCGTTCGGCGATAAGCCCAGAGGTGCACGGCCTGCCGGCAAATCCTTCGGTGGCAAGCCGAGCGGTGGCAAGCCAAGCTTTGGCGGTAAGCCGTCCGGTGGCAAGCCTTCGGGTGGCCGTCCCTCGGGTGGCAAGCCAGGCGGACGTCCGGCTGGCGCTCGATCAGGCGGCCCAGGTGGAAAACCGCGGACCCCGAGAGGCTGATCCGTGCGCATCGTAGGGGGTGAATTCCGGGGCCGCACTTTGGCCACGCCGAAGACCAGCGCGATCCGGCCGACCATCGACCGGACGCGCGAAAGCCTGTTCAACATTATCGGCCATGTCTATCCGCAGGCGCTCGATGGCACGCGGGTGATCGATCTTTTCGCCGGCACCGGTGCCGTCGGACTGGAAGCCGTCTCGCGCGGCTGTCGTCATGCGCTGTTTGTCGAAAACGGTGTCGAAGGTCGCGGTCTCCTGTGGGAGAACATCGACGCTTTCGGCCTGCATGGCCGCGCCCGCATCCTGCGCCGCGATGCGACCAAGCTCGGCCCGGTCGGTACGCTGGAACCCTACAACTTCCTCTTCGCCGATCCGCCTTATGGTCAGAAGCTGGGTGAGGGGGCTCTGTTTGCAGCCCATGTCGGCGGCTGGCTGGTGCCCGGCGCACTCGCGATCCTGGAAGAACGCGCCGATGTCACGGTTGCCGTCGATCCGGCCTTCAAACTGCTCGAAAGCCGAACCTTCGGCGATACGCGGATGGATTTCTTCCGCTACGAACCGGCCTGAGCGAGCGGGAAAGGCCGATCATGAGCACGAGGCTGACCCTTGCTGATCATGAGACAGCGGATCGCGTTGGCCGGAAGAAGGGCGATCTGCGCTACGCGGTCGCCTTCGGCGGCGGCGGCGCCCGCGGCATTTCCCACATCCATGTCATCGAAGCGCTGGACGAACTCGGCATCCGGCCGGTGGCGATTTCCGGCTCCTCGATCGGCGCGATCATGGGCGCCGCTATGGCATCGGGCATGTCGGGCCGCGAGATCCGCGACTATACCGTCGAGACCGTCGGCAACCGCGGCTCGCTGGTGAACCGGCTCTGGGGTCTCGGCCCGTCGACGATGCGGGATGCACTCGGCGGATTTCGCTTCGGTCACTTCAATCTGGAGCCGATCCTCGAGGCCTTCCTGCCGAGCCAGATCCCCCAGGATTTCGCCGATCTCGTCATACCCTTGAAGATCTCCGCCACCGATTATTATGGCCAGGCGGAGGTGATCCTCGAGACGGGCAATCTGCGCAAGGCGATCGCGGCCTCTGCTGCCATTCCCGGCCTGTTCATGCCGGTCAGGGTCAACAACCGCATCATGATCGATGGCGGCGTCTTCAATCCCGTCCCCTATGAGCAGTTGATGAATCTCGCCGACGTGGTGATCGGCATCGATGTGGTCGGCGCGCCGGAAGGCGATGGCCTGCATCCGCCCAACCGCTTCGACAGCCTGTTCGGCGCAAGCCAGCTCACCATGCAGGCCAGCATCGCCCTCAAGCTGAAGCTCAATCCGCCGCACATCTTCCTGCGCCCCAGCGTCAATCGATTCGGCGTGATGGATTTCTACAAGGCACGCGACATTCTCGAAGCCTCGGAAGGCACAAGAGACGAGCTGAAGCGGGCGATCGAGGCTCTGGAAACGGCCGCCTGATCACCATTTTCCGATCGAAACGCTGGAGACCTTGTCCTCCGCGTTTTTGGCGGAGCGCTTCGGCTTGATCAGTGGCTCGGGGCGAACGGGACTGTTGAAGAGCATCTCGCGGCCGGCGCCCAAACCCTGCACGGCCTGAACCTGCAGCCGTTCCTCGTCGCGACGGCGGATATCGTCGCCGATCTCGGAGGCGGCAGCCTCGCTCATGCCGAGCGCTTCCAGCGTCCGTCGCCCGAACAGCAGCCCGGACTCCAGCGTTTCGCGCAACTCGTATTCGACGTTCTTTTCGCGTAGCGCCAGCGAATGAACCCGGTCGTAGGACCGCACGAACAGGCGCACATCGGGAAATTCCGACGCAATCAGGTCGACGATCCGGTCCGTCGTTTCCCGTTTCTGCGTCGCGACCACAACGATCTTCGTCTTCTCGATACCGGACGCGATCAGAACGTCCTTGCGGGCACCATCGCCGAAATAGATCCGGAAGCCGAAATTCGCCGCCTGCCGGATACGCTCGGGACTGTCGTCGATGACAGTCACGGAACTGCCGCCGGCAAGCAGGATCTGCGCGGCGATCTGGCCGAAACGGGAAAAGCCGATCATCAGCACATCGGCTCCGGCGCCTTCGAAATCCTCCTCCAGATGTTCGCGCGTCTCGCTCTTCTGCAGGCGCCTAGCAAGCGCCGAGCCAAGCGGCGTCAGCGCCATCGACAGCGTCACGCCGGCAATCAGAAGCGAAGCGGTGGCGGAAGAGAGGAGGCCCGCCGCGGTCGCGGTGGTAAACAGCACGAAGCCAAATTCGCCACCCTGCGGCAACAGGAACGCGATCTTCAGGGCGTCATTGGGCGGCGAACCCCACAGGCGCGAGAGAGCGTAGACCACGGCCGCCTTCACACCCATGAACACGGCAACGGCCGGGATCAGGAAGGCAAGGTTTTCGAAGATCACCTGGACTTCGAGCGAAAGCCCGACAGCGACGAAGAACAGCGCCAGAAGCAGGCCGCGGAAGGGTTCGATATCCGCTTCCAGCTCGTGCCGATAGGAGGATTCCGCCAGCATGACGCCGGAGAGGAAAGCACCCATCGCCATCGACAGACCGACGGCCTGCATCGCAGCCGCCGAACCGAGCACGACGAGAAGGGCGGCGGCAATCATCACCTCGCGGGCACCGCTGCTGGCAATGATCTGGAACATCGGTGTCAGCAGGTACTTGCCGGCAATTACCATGGCGCCCACGGCAGCGACAGCGATTGCAAAGTCCAGCATCGGGGTGGCGGCTGCCTCGCTGGTGCCGGGTGCCAGGATTGTGATCAACGCCAGAAGCGGCACGATCGCGAGATCCTGGAACAGGAGAACGGAGAAGGAGCGCTGCCCGTAGCGGCTGTTCATCTCACCTGTGTCATTGAGGATCTGCAGCGCAAAGGCGGTGGACGACAGGGCAAGCCCGAAGCCGATCATCAGGCTACCGCGCCAGTCCGCCATTTCCGACAGGTAGGCGAACCCGCTCAGGATGCCACCCGATATCGCCACCTGCGCCGGCCCAAGCCCGAACACATCGGCCCGCATCTGCCACAGACGCGAGGGTTTCAGCTCCAGCCCGATGACGAAGAGCAGGAACACGACGCCGAATTCGGCGACATGCAGCACTTCCTGCGTATCGGTCACCTGTTGCAGCACCGGACCGATCAGGATGCCGGCCGCGAGATATCCAAGCACGGTGCCAAGACCGAGCCTGCGAAACAGCGGGGCGGCGATCACCGCACCGGCAAGCAGCATCAACATTTCAATAAAGTGGGAGCCGTTTGCAGTCATGGGGCACTTTCGGGTCGGGAATGCGGAAGGTCAACCGGGGAATCGGAGCGCTGCCCTTGATGCTTTGGTCGGTGCACAATAAATGGGGTGCAAACGAAAGGCTTGCAAACATGACCTCGCAAATCGATTCCGCCTCCCTTCTGGCGCGTGCCGGCGAACTGATCGATCTGGCCAAGGCGGCGGGCGCCGACAAGGCGGATGCGGTGGTCGTCCGTTCCCGCTCCAGTTCCGTCAGCGTCCGGCTCGGAAAGGTGGAAGGAACCGAATCCTCGGAAAGCGACGATTTCTCGCTGCGTGTCTTCGTCGGCAACAAGGTTGCAAGCGTTTCCGCCAATCCGGGTTTCGATCTCAAGGTCTTGGCCGAACGCGCAGTGGCGATGGCGAAGGTCTCGCCCGAGGATCCCTTCGCCTGCCTGGCGGATGAAAAGGACCTGGCCAGGGATTACCCGGATCTCGACCTGTTCGACCCGACCGAAGTCTCCGCCGATACGATGCGGGACGTGGCGCTCGAGATGGAACAGGCAGCGCTCGATGTCGAAGGCGTCACCAATTCGTCGGGATCCGGCGCCTCTGCCGGCATGGGCGGAATGGTTCTCGTTACTTCGCACGGATTTTCCGGCGCCTATATGGCCAGCCGCTTCGGCCGCTCCGTCAGCGTTATCGCCGGCGAGGGCACGAAGATGGAGCGCGACTACGATTTCGACAGCCGTCTGTTTGCAGCCGATCTCGACGATCCGAAGCTGATCGGCCGGCGGGCCGGCGAGCGGGTGGTCAAGCGCATCAATCCGCGCCAGGTCGATACCGGCAGCAATGTTACCGTTGTCTTCGAACCCCGCATTGCGCGCGGCTTTGTCAGCCATATCGCCGGCGCCATCAATGGCGGATCGGTTGCCCGCAAGACATCGTTCCTGCGCGACAAGATGGGCCAGCAGGTGCTGAAGTCAGGCCTCAACATCACCGACGATCCCTTGATCGTGCGCGGTTCTTCCTCGCGCCCCTTCGATGGCGAGGGTGTGAAGGGCGAGCGTCTGGTGATGATTGAGGACGGCGTGCTGAACCACTGGTTCCTCTCCACCTCGACAGGACGCGAGATCGGGTTCCCGACCAATGGCCGCGGCGTGCGCGGCGGCACGTCCGTCACCCCGGCCTCGACCAATCTGGCGCTGGAACCGGGAGACATTTCGCCTGAAGACCTGATCCGCCAGATCGGCACCGGTTTCTACATCACCGAACTGATCGGCCAGGGCGCGAACATGATCACCGGCGAGTATTCGCGCGGCGCGACCGGCTTCTGGATCGAGAACGGCGAGCTTGCCTATCCGGTGTCCGAAGTGACGATCGCCTCCAACCTGAAGGACATGTTCATGCGGATGACGCCGGCAAACGATATCGACCGCAAGTTCGGCACTGCCTCTCCGACGATCGCCATCGAAGGCATGACGCTGGCGGGACGCTGACCGATGGCTGGCGCGGAAGGGCAATGGCTTGAAGATCTGGACCTGATCCGCGATGCCGCCCGTCAGGCCGGCGAGATCGCGCATGGCTATTTCGGCCAGTCGCCGGAAGTCTGGTGGAAAAACGAGGGCTCGTCGCCCGTCAGTGCCGCAGACTTTGCGGCAAACGACATTCTCCAGAGCCTGCTTCTGACCGCCCGTCCCAATTACGGCTGGCTGTCCGAAGAAACGGATGACGACGACGCCAGGCTTTCACTCGACACGCTGTTCGTGGTGGATCCGATCGACGGCACCCGCGCCTTCATCAATGGCGAAAAGACCTGGTGCGTCTCGGTCGCCGTCGTCCATCACGGCCGACCCGTGGCGGGCGTTCTGGTCGCGCCGGCGCTCGGCGAGGAGTTCTTTGCCGTCAAGGGCGGTCAGGCGATCCGCAACGGTGCGCCGATCTCTGTTACCAAGGATGATCATGATAAGCTTGTGATCGCTGCCGATGAAAACCTTGTGAAGAAATTTGATCTGCCGTTCCGCAGCCATGTCGAACGCCATCGGCATATCCCGTCGCTCGCCTACCGGCTGGCGATGGTCGCGGACGGACGCCTCGATGGCACCGTCGTCAAGCGCAACTCGCATGACTGGGATCTCGCCGCCGCCGACCTTATCCTGGAATGCGCAGGCGGCCGGTTGACCGACCTTGCGGGAAGCCCGCTCACCTACAACCGGCGGCAGGTCCGCCACGAGATGCTGGTGGCTGGCGCAGAGCATGCACTGGAACGGCTATTGCCGCACATCCAGCGATTTCCGGCCGCTTGACCTTTGTGGCGTAATGCCGCAGATGAGGATCGGGCGGAGAGGATAAACGGGACAGGATGGACATGACCGCGACGACTGACAAGAAACAGCTTCTGCATCTGGTTTTCGGTGGCGAACTTTCGAGCCTCGAAGAGGTTCAGTTCAAGGATCTTGCGGCGCTGGATATCGTCGGCATCTATCCCGATTATGCAACGGCCCTGACGGCCTGGCGCAGCAAGGCACAGCAGACGGTCGACAACGCCCAGATGCGCTATTTCATCGTTCACATGCATCGCCTGCTCGAGCCGGGCCCCAAGTAACGCTGAAGCAAGCCTGATCTGCCAGGTTTCGAAATGCCAAGGTCTGGAACATAGGGTCCGGGACCCCTTTTTGACGCATTTGTGCATGACAGAAATTCGGCGACTGATACGATATCAGAAGGACGACCGGGATTGATGACGGCCATCATGCAGTGGGGGCAAAAGCGATGAGCGGCAGTATGGCTCGCATGGCCCTGGCGGGATACCGCCTGGCCGGCATCGCGCTTTATCCCTTTGCCGGGCCGTACCTCACGTACCGGTCGATGAAGGGCAAGGAAGATTCCTCGCGCCGTCTCGAAAGGCTCGGCTATGCCAGCCTCCCGCGCCCGCGCGGACCGCTGGTCTGGGTTCATGCCGCAAGCGTCGGCGAAACCATGTCGATCATGCCGCTGATCCGCGAACTTCGCCGTCGCGAGATCCATGTCCTGCTGACGACAGGGACCGTTACATCCGCAGCACTGGTCGATGCCAGGCTCGGCGATGAAGTCATTCATCAATATGTGCCGTTCGATCTGAAATTCTCCATCAAGCGCTTTGTCTCCTACTGGAAGCCGGATGCGTGCATTACGGCCGAGTCCGAAATCTGGCCGACGACGGTCGCCGAACTGGCACGCCGCCGGATCCCGCAGATCCGCGTCAATGCACGCCTCTCCGATCGCTCGTTCACGCGCTGGCACAATCACAATACCATCGCCGAAGCGCTGTTCGAAAAGCTGGCCCTCGTGGTGGCCCAGTCCGATCTCGATGCGGAGCGTTTCCGTGATCTCGGCGCCTGGCCGGTGATCGTGTCCGGCAACCTCAAGACCGATACCGACCCGCCGCCATGCGACGAGGAGCTCCTGGCCCGCTACAAGGCCGAAATCGGCGAGCGCAAGACCTGGGCTGCGATCTCCACCTTCGATGGCGAGGAAAAGGCCGCTGCCACCGTGCATCGGGCGCTGAAGCCGAAAAGCAACCTGTTGACCATCCTCGTGCCCCGTCATCCGGATCGCGCAGATGCGATCGAGGACATGCTGAAGGCGGAAGGTCTCACCGTCGCGCGCCGCTCGCGCAACGACACGATCACGCCGGAAACCGATATCTTCCTCGGCGACTCCATCGGTGAAATGGGTCTTTATCTGCGGCTGACCGAAATCTCCTTTGTCGGCAAGTCGTTGACCAACGAGGGCGGCCAGAACCCGCTGGAGCCGGCCATGCTCGGATCTGCGGTTCTGTCCGGCCCGAACATCGACAATTTCCGCGATGCCTACCAGCATCTGGTCAAGAAGGGCGGCGCCCGGATGGTCCGCGATGTCGAGATGCTGGCAAAGGCCGTGCATTACCTGATGATCAACGACCCTGCCCGCCGCAAGATGGTCGAAGCCGGCCATGACGCGATGGACGAGATGCGCGGCGCGCTGGCAAAGACCGTCAAGGCGCTCGAACCTTACGTCAATCCGCTCACCGTCAGCGCCAGACTTCAGCCGAAGACAGCCGCCGCCGGTGCTGCACGCTGATGGCCGGGGAGACAGGCGACGTGGTGGATATGGACTTCTCGCATATCGCCGGCATCCTGTTCGACAAGGACGGCACGCTTTTGCACTATGATGCGAGCTGGGGACCGGTGAACCGCGAAGCGGCCCGCATCGCGTCGGGCGGCGACGCCGATCTCGAAACGCGCCTCCTGCAAGCCGGCGGCATGGATCCCGTCTCCGGCCACACCCGTGCCGATAGCCTGCTTGCGGCCGGCAATGCCGCCGAGATCGCCGCAGGTTTCGTGTCCGCAGGCGCCCCCATGGATGTGGCAGATCTCACCCGTCAGCTCGATGCACTCTTCGTGCGCTCGGCCGAATATTCCGTTCCGGTCACCGATCTCGCCGCCTTCTTCGGCGCGCTGAAGGCACGCGGCCTGAAGCTCGGCATCGCCTCCAGCGACAATGAGGAAGCCATCCGCCAGACGGCGATCCGTTTCGGCTTTATCGATCATGTCGATTTCATCTGCGGCTATGACAGCGGTTTTGGTGTGAAGCCCAAACCCGGTATGTTCCTCAAATTCTGCGAAGTCGTCGGTCTCGACCCCGCGCAGGTGGCGATGGTCGGCGACAACAATCACGATATGCACATGGGCGAGGCGGCAGGCGCCGGCATCAAGGTCGCGGTTTTGACCGGGACCGGTTCGCGCCAGACGCTCTCGACTGCCGCCGATCTCTGCCTCGACGATATCTCCGCCTTTGCCGCCCTCCTGCCGGTCTCGGCACCGGCTGCGGCGGGCTGAGCGGTGGTTTCCGAAGCACCGCCATTCTGGTGGACGAAGGCCGACTGGCGCGTCTGGGCGCTGTCGCCGGTTTCGTTCGTCTATGGTGCCGTCTCCGGCCGCCGCATGGCGAAGTCTAAGCGGGCGCAGTCGCCGCTGCCGGTCATTTGCGTCGGAAACTTCACCGTCGGCGGTGCCGGCAAGACACCGACGGCGATCACGCTTGCCCGCGCTGCCAAGGAGAAAGGCCTCACGCCCGGTTTCCTCACCCGCGGCTATGGTGGATCGCTCGACGTCACGACAATGGTCGATCGCTCCAAACACAGGGCCGAAGCCGTCGGTGACGAAGCGTTGCTTCTCGAGCGCGAAGCGATGACCGTCATTTCCCGCCGCCGCGTGGACGGTGCGAGAATGCTGGCGCAAAACGGCGCCGATCTCATCATCATGGATGACGGGTTCCAGAGCGCCCGTCTCTCGATCGATTTCGCTTTGGTGGTGATCGATTCCGTCCGCGGCATCGGCAATGGCCATCTCGTGCCGGGCGGTCCCGTGCGGGCACCGCTGGCCGAGCAGATGCGCCAGGCCTCCGCCATCCTCAAGGTCGGCACCGGCGACGCGGCCGACAGGATCGTGCGTCAGGCATCGCGCGCCGGCAAGCAGGTCCACGTCGCGACACTCGATCCAAGCCCCGGCCAGTCGCTGGCGGGCACAAATCTTCTCGCCTTTACCGGGATTGCCGATCCGGAGAAATTCTACCGCACCGTCAACAGCGTCGGCGGGCTGATTTCAGAGCGCCGGTCGTTCCCGGACCATCATTTCTTCTTGGCGGATGAAATCGAAAGCCTGCTGGAGGATGCCGACAGGAACGGTCTCCATCTCGTGACGACGGCAAAGGACGCGGTGCGTCTCGTCGGTCATCACGGTCCCGCCGAAAAATTGCTCAACCGGGTACAGGTGGTGGACGTGGAGATGATCTTCGACAATCCGAAGGCGCCTGGCCAGATCATCGACGCAGCACTCGCCCGTTTTCGCGGACGTCGATTGAAGAACGGCGTTAAACCCTGATCAGGTCGCAATCGCGCGTCGGTTGATTGTGCTTAAGCCCGGCTCTGGTTCGGCAGCATGCCGGCACGCTTGTCGGCTTCCAGCGAGGAAGCGCAATCGGCATAGGCTTCCTGCCGCGCCACGCTCCAGTATTTGAGCTCGTCGACGGGGATCTGTGCCCCCGTCATCGCGCAGATCACGTATGAACCGCTGCTGACGATCTGGTAGTCGCCATCCAGGTACCGGATTTTCGCTTCGCGGAAGCTGCCGCCTTCGAACCGGTTCATCTGTCTGCGTCTCCTGCGAAAAAACATCGGATTGCTCGCGCGTTATGCCGTCATTCCCTACACCGCGTCTGGCGCGCCTTCAAGTCCGCCCGAACAGGCGTTCGATGTCGGAGAGCTTGAGTTCGATATAGGTCGGGCGGCCGTGGTTGCAGGTGCCGGAACCGGGCGTTGCCTCCATCTGGCGCAAAAGCGCATTCATCTCGTCGGGCCGAAGCCGGCGCCCTGAGCGCACCGAGCCATGGCAGGCCATGGTGGCCGCGACATATTCCAGCTTGCCGCGCAGGGCACCGGCCGTGCCCCATTCGGCCACTTCGTCGGCGAGGTCGCGGATCAGCGAGGATGCATCCACTTCGCCCAGCATGGCGGGCGTCTCGCGCACGGCAACCGCGCCGGGACCGAACCGCTCGACCGCCAGCCCCAGCCGGTCGAGTTCTTGCGCATGCGTCATCAGCCGGTCGCAATCTTCTTCCGGCAGATCGACGATCTCCGGAATGAGCAGAACCTGGGACGCCAGCCGCTTGTCGTTCAAAGCCTGGCGCAGTGCCTCGTAGACCAGCCTTTCATGTGCCGCATGCTGGTCGACGATGACAAGGCCGTTTTCTGTCTGGGCGACGATATAGTTCTCGTGAACCTGCGCGCGGGCCGCACCCAGCCGGTGCCGCTGCCTGTCTTCGGAAACGTGCACCGTTTCCGATATGGCATCGTCCGTACGCGCCGTCGGCATGGTCAGCACATCGAAATCCTGCTGCGCCCGTTCCCCGAAGCCGAACGGTGCCTGCAGCGGCCGCGACGGTGATGCTGCCGGGCTCCAGGGCGCTGGCGTCGGTGGCCGATAGGCGGGGCCGGATGAAAACCCCGGCCTGAACGCCTGCATCATGCCGGATGCGCCGGTCGTGTTCGCCCGGTCGCCCTCGCGGTGCAACGCCTCGCGGATAGCGCCGACGATCAGTCCGCGCACCAGCCCCGGATCGCGAAACCTCACGTCTGCCTTGGCTGGGTGCACATTGACATCCACCAGCGCCGGATCGAGCGTGATCGAAAGCACCGCCACCGGATAGCGACCGGAGGGCATCCGCTCCGCATAGGCGCCGCGGATGGCCGACAGGATCAGCTTGTCCTGCACCGGCCGTCCGTTGACGAAAGCATATTGGTGCCCCGAATTGCCCCGGTGGAATGTCGGCAGGCCGACGAAACCGGTCAGCCCCACATCCTCGCGCATCGCGTCGATCTCGATCGCGTTGTCGCGAAACTCGGCCCCGAGAACCTGCGCCATGCGCGCCAGATGGTCCTCGCCGGTCGCCGGCAGGTCCAGCGTGGTGCGGTCGGAGCCCGACAGAACGAAACGCACATGCGGAAAAGCGATCGCCATCCGCTTGACGATTTCGGTGATCGCACCGGCTTCCGCCCGTTCGGTCTTGAGGAATTTCAGGCGTGCCGGCGTCGCAAAGAAGATGTCACGAACTTCGACCACCGTGCCGGGATTGGCCGGTGCCGGCCGCGCCGCGGTCGTCTTGCCGCCGGTGACCGACACCTGCGAGCCGCTGTCGCTCCCTTGGCGCCGGCTGGTGATCGTGAGTTTCGCGACCGACCCGATCGACGGCAATGCCTCGCCGCGAAAGCCGAGCGTTCTGATATCGTCGAGCGTCGTCGCGATCTTCGAGGTGCAGTGGCGCCGGATCGCGAGGTCGAGATCAGCGGGCTCCATGCCCGATCCATTGTCTGTGACGCGCAAAAGAGACTTGCCGCCGCCCGCCGTGGCGATCTCGATGCGCGTCGCACCCGCATCGATGGCGTTTTCGACCAGTTCCTTCACGGCGCTCGCGGGTCGCTCGATGACCTCGCCGGCAGCGATCTGGTTGATGAGCGTTTCGGAAAGCTGCTTGATGAACATGGCGCTATTTTCAAGGATTTCCGGCGGGAAGGAAAGGCTGCCGGATGGTTTGTCCCCTGCAAGCCCTGCAGCAAGCCTATCTTAATTCGGCCTTAACCGAAAACCGATATTCAATCTGAGTTGAACAGGATGAACCCGGGAGAGCGCCAGCTCTCCGCAGAGGAACCGATGTATGGGCCGGCTGGGCACCCGTACACGAGGATCGGCCCTTTGTTCGAGGACTTGAAGCCAGCATGTGTCTTACCCGACTTGATTAATTGAGACGGATTGCACCGCATGGTGCCGGCGATTGGCCGAGTCTGTGAACACACAGGGGGTTTTGTCACATGAATGATTTGGCGTCGGCGGACGCGGACATTCAGACTGCGATGATGGAAGTGATTTCCGAGGCGATCTCGGGTGGGCACTCAGGCGGCCTTGTCGTCTACGACAAGAACGACCTGTTGATCTTTGCCGGTCAACAACTGACCATCCTTCTCGGCATTCCTGACAGCGTCCTTGCACCCGGTACACGGCTGCGCGATCTCCTTGGTGCCATCTATGACGGCGGCGGACGGTTCATGTCCGAGACCGGCGGCACAAAACGATTGCTCAGCCGCGACGACTGGATTTCCGACAATATTGCCACGCTCTGGAAGGAGCGGCACGAGGCGCTGATGCGCCGTGGTGCCGATCGCTGGATCAGTCTTGCCAAACGGCGCCTGCCGTCGGGCTACGGCGTCTGCATCCTCCGGGACGTGTCCGAACAGCGCAAGCGCGAAGAGCAGTGGCGCGCCGACATGGAGCGCGTGCAGTTGACCGAGGATATCCTCGACAACCTGCCGTTCCCGGTCATGGTCAAGGACACCAATCTCGCCTTCGTCGCCGTCAACAAGGCCGCCTGCCGCTTTCACGATCTCCCCGCCGAAGCGCTGCTCGGCTGCACGGGGACCGACATCCATGCTCCGGCCTTGGCCCAGCGGCTCGACGGTATCAATCGCCGGGTGGTGGAAGACGGCGAGGAGATCCAGCTGCCGGAGCGTCTGACGCGTCCGGATGGCTCGCAGATGGTGATCGTCGCCAACAAGTACCGGATCGGCAAACCAGGCCGGTACTATCTCGTCACCGCCATGCAGGACATTTCCCGAATGGTAGAAGTGGAAGAGGACGGGCGTGGCTTTATCCGCCTGTTCGACGACCCCAATCTGTTTTCCGCCAAGCTGCATCGCAAGAGCAAGATGCGGGACGCTTTGCAGGGCGCGGATCCCGATATCGCCGGCAGCCAGATCCTGATCGTCTCGAGCGACCCGCTTTTCACTGGAACCGCGAAGGCGATCCTTGCGGATTTTCAGGTCGAGGCATCCTCGGTCGTTGATGAACACGAACTGGCGCTTTGCCTCGAACTCGTGTCCAACGCCGCGGTCAGGGTCGATCTCATCGTCGCGGATCGCGATCTGGCGTCCGCCTGCCGCGCCATCGGCTCAAATTACGACAAACAGGTCGTGGCCTTCGATGCTGCGGCTCTCGAAGAGCATCTCGTTCCGACCCTCAGCCGCGAACTGACCAAGTTGCGTGGACCTGTCGAACAGGACGAAGAAGACAACTGGCAGATCCTGCCCGATGACCCTCAGCCCTGCGTCGATATCCTTGTTGCTGAAGATAACGAGGTGAACCAGATCGTGTTCTCGCAGATCCTCGAAAGCCTCGGGTACCGCTATGCGATTGCGGTCGATGGAGAAGAGGTGGTCAGGATGTGGCACGAGCTTCGTCCTTCGCTGGTGCTGATGGATGTCACTCTGCCGACCCTGAACGGCTTCGAGGCAGCGCGGGCGATCCGCACGCTCGAGGAAGAAGGGCAGGCGTCGACACCGATCGTCGGCGTCCTCGCCCAGGCATTCGACCGCGACCGCGAGGAATGCTTTGCATCGGGAATGGACGACGTGATCCTGAAGCCGATCAGTCCCGATGTGCTGGAAACCCTGTTCGCGAAATTTCTCGTCGTTGCCGGTTCGCAGCAGATGCTGTCTTGAGCATGGATCGGAAGCGCGGGCGGCTATCCCGAAACGCTACGGTTCCGCTATGAAATGTTAAGCTTTGTCCCGCATCGTCGCCTATCAAATGTGGTGCAAGCGGATAAACTTATGACGTTGGCGGAAAACCCGTTGCCGCAGCTCCGTCAGCATGAGCTGCAGGCCAAGGCTTATAGCGACCCGCTTACGGGTCTTGGAAACCGACACCGTATGCGCGACAAGGTTCACCTTCTCGCCGCAGAGCGTGCAGCCGATCCCGCCCCGTTTACTGTTTGCATTGCCAATCTCGATGGTTTCAAGCCGATCAACGACCTGTTCGGTATGGAAGCGGGCGACGAGATCCTCTGCCAGGTCGCGCATCGCCTCAAGGCCTGCATTCCGGATGGCGCAACGGTCACTCGTCACGACGGCGACGAGTTTGCCTTCGTGCTGCCGCTCGTCTTCGAGCGCACCGGTGCCGAACGGATCGGCCAGATGATCCGGGATGTTCTTTCCGCACCCTATGATCTGGGGGATCGCAATGTGCGTCTCTCGGCGTCCTTCGGCTTTGCCATCTACCCCTTCGCCGGCGAGCATTTCGAGGAACTGCTGAAGAGCGCTGAAACCGCGCTTTACCGGTCCAAACGCCGCGGTCGCGGCCAGATCACGGTCTATTCCCAGGAAATCGCGCAGGAGATGATGCGCGCGACGCAGCTTGAACAGGCGCTGCGCCATGCGATCATCAGCGATGCCGTGGATGTCCATTTCCAGCCTATCGTGCGCCTGGACGATGGATCGGTCGTCGGGTTCGAGGCACTCGCGAGATGGAACGACAAGGATCTCGGTTTCGTATCGCCCGCCGTCTTCGTGCCGCTTGCCGAAGAGCGCGGTTTCATCGATGCGCTGTCGGAAACCCTGCTGCGCAAGGCAGCCGAGGCAGCGCTGTCCTGGCCGCGGGATCTGTTCCTGTCCTTCAATCTGTCCTCCGCCCAGCTGATGGACCCGACGACCACGGAAAGCATCCTTTCGACGCTCGCCCGCGTCGGGCTCGATCCGCATCGGCTGGAATTCGAGATCACCGAAACCGCCGTGATGACCTCGGCCGATACGGCAGAGCGCATCATCACGGATCTTCGCAAGGCAGGCGCGCGCATCTCGCTCGATGATTTCGGCACCGGTCAGTCCAGTCTCGGACGTCTGCGCGACTTCACCTTCGACAAGGTCAAGATCGATCGCGCCTTCGTCTCCCGCATCACCTCGGACCGTGCCTCTGGACACATCGTCAGGGCGATCATCGCCATGTGCGACGGTCTGGAACTGGAAGTGGTCGCCGAGGGCATCGAGCAGCCGGAAGAAGCGGAAATGCTGCGATCGCTGGGCTGTGCCATGGGGCAGGGCTATTACCACGGCAGACCCGCCGATACGGCCTCGACGCTGCGCTATCTGAGCACCCATCACCGCGACTTCATGACCCCCGAACGGGACTGATCTTCTGCCTCCACCACCGTTGAGGAGAGGGCGCGGAGTGGACAGTCCGCGCCGCGTCTGATGCTCGCACGGGGCTGTCCGCTGCGCGATGATGTGGTTTTGCAAGCCGCATTGCGAGATCACCATGTCCGTTTCGAACGATCCCCTTCTGCAGCCGTTTCAGCTGAAGCATCTCACCCTCAAGAACCGCTTCATGTCGACGGCTCACGAACCGGCCTATTCCGAAGACGGCATGCCGAAGGATCGTTACAGGCTCTACCATCTCGAAAAGGCAAAGGGCGGCATCGCGCTCACCATGACCGCAGGTTCCGCGATCGTCTCGCAGGACAGTCCACCCGCATTCGGCAACCTGCACGCCTATCGCGACGATATCGTGCCGTGGCTGAAGACGCTCACCGATGACTGTCATGAATACGGCACGGCGGTGATGATCCAGCTCACCCATCTCGGGCGCCGGACCGGATGGAACAAAGGCGCCTGGCTTCCTGTGCTGGCGCCATCTCCCATTCGCGAACCCGCCCACCGCGCCTTCCCGAAGGAGATCGAGGACTGGGATATCGAGCGCATCGTTGCAGACTATGCCGATGCCGCCAGCCGCATGCAGGCGGCGGGTCTCGATGGCATCGAGATCGAAGCCTACGGCCACCTGATCGACCAGTTCTGGTCGCCCGCCACCAACCACCGCGACGATGCGTTCGGCGGATCGCTCGAAAACCGCATGCGGTTTTCGACCATGGTGATCGATGCGGTGCGCAAATCCGTCGGTCCGGATTTCATCGTCGGCATCCGTTTGGTTGCCGACGAGAACTGGGACAAGGGCTTTTCCCGCGAAGAGGGGATCGAGATCTCCCGGCGGTTGGTGGCGTCGGGCGGCATCGACTTCCTCAACGTCATCCGCGGCCATATCGATCACGATGCGGATCTGAACGAGGTTATCCCGATCCAGGGCATGCGATCCTCGCCGCATCTCGACTTTGTCGGCGATGTCAGGAAGGCGACGAAATTCCCGGTCTTTCATGCGGCCCGTATCGCCGATGTTGCAACGGCCCGGCATGCGGTCGCCGAAGGCAAGCTCGACATGGTCGGCATGACCCGTGCCCACATTGCCGATCCGCATATCGCGAACAAGGTAGCAAGTGGCAAGGAGGCGACCATTCGCCCCTGCGTCGGTGCGACCTACTGTCTGGATCGCATCTACGAGGGAGGAGAGGCTCTCTGTATCCACAATGCGGCGACGGGGCGCGAAGCCTTGCTGCCGCATGTGGTCGAAAAGGCGGCAGCTGTCCGAAGGGCCGTCGTGATCGGTGCCGGTCCTGCCGGGCTCGAGGCGGCCCGCGTGCTGGCAGAGCGCGGCCATTCCGTCACCGTGCTTGAGGCAACGGGGGAGGCGGGTGGCCAGATCAATCTTCTGGTTCGCAATCCGCGCCGCCGCGAAATGATCGGCATCATCGACTGGCGGCTGGCGGAGCTTGAGCGGTTGGGTGTCGAGATCCGCTACGACGTGTTCGCCGGCGCCGACGATGTCCTCGAACTCGAGCCCGACCTCGTCGTCGTCGCAACCGGCGGCATACCGCAGTCGCCGCAACTTGAGGCGGGCGAAGAGCTTCTGACCTCCAGCTGGGATATTCTCGCCGGATCTGCCAAACCCGCAGGCCCGGTTCTGCTGTTCGATGACAATGGCGGCCATCCGGGTATGAGTGCCGCCGAAGTCATCGCCACATCAGGCGCGGATTTCGAGCTTGTCTCCCCCGAACGCTTCTTCGCACCTGAGATGGGGGGCATGAACCATGTCCCCTACGCACGGATTTTTGCCGAGAAGGGTGTCCGCGTGACGATCAATACGCGGTTGAAGTCGGTGCGGCGTGACGGCAATGCATTGGTGGCAAGCCTCGGATCCGATTACGCAAAGGATGTGGTCGAGGAAAGGCGTGTCGCACAGGTCGTGGTCGAGCACGGCACGGCCGCGAACGCGGAGCTCTATTACGAGTTGAAGCCGCTCTCGCGCAATCTTGGCGCCGTGGACTACGCGATGCTGATTAACAGAAAAGCGCCGCTGCTGCCGAAGAACCCCGGCGCGGCTTTCGATCTCGTGAGGATCGGTGACGCTGTGGCAAGCCGCAATGTCCATGCAGCAATCTACGATGCGCTGCGATACTGCTCGCTTCTGTAAACCGCGCACGAAAAAGGCGGCATTATCAATGCCGCCTCTTCCATTCAATCGTCTGTCACGCGGCGTGTAGCCCGTTCCAGGTAGAATTAGTTCTTAGGAGCCGTCGACGGCGTTGTGGCGCCATTTTCAGCCGGTGCTGCCGGGGTGCCCGGAGCCGGGTTCATCGTGGACGACGTGGTCGATGTGTCGGATGCTGCCTGCTTGTCGTCCAGTGTCTTGAACTCTGGCGCTGACTTCAGCGCCTCGGCCGTTTCGGTGGTCGACAGACGCACTTCGTTGTTGTTCTGCGCGTCGCGGGTAAGCGTCAGCTTGCTGATCGGAAGAGCTACATCCTTTTCGCCGATGCCGAGGAAGCCGCCGACGCCGACAACTGCTGCAACGAGTCCGCCGTTTTCTTCAAACAGGAGGTCGTTGACGTCACCAATGCTTTCGTTAGCCGAATTGTAGATCGACTTGCCGATATAATCGTTGGCGCTGACCTGGGTGGTCGCCTGTTCGGTCAGGTAATTGCCGTCTGCAGTGGTAGCCATGCCACCTGCTGGGGCAGCCGGGGTCGTTGTCGTGGTATCGGCCGGTGCCGAAGGTGCTGCCGGTGTCGCCGGAGCAGGCTGTGCCGTCTGGGCAAAAGCCGGTGCAAGTGTGGTGGACGCCATGAGAACGGCTGCTGCGGCGATCGTGCTGAGAGTCTTTTTCATCGTGTTCCTACCTTTTCCATCTAATTCGTCATGAAGGACGGCTTCTCGGATTGAAGGGCCGTCTCGACCAAGAAGGACGCATTCGTTCTGCTTGGCTTCGGTAGGGAAATGGCCGAAACGCCGGTTTGGTTCCGCATTTCCATGCCGTTTTATTAGGCAGAAACTGCGGAACGTTTCAGCACTTGGCGGGTTTGGGGCTTTATCAGCGAGAATATAGATCCTTAAAGTCAGGCCGAGTATCGGGGTTCCCGACCAAGCGTGACTGGAACGGCGAGTTCGAACAACGCTCCCGCCAGCGGATCGGAGGTACGGGCGTCCTGGTCCATTCCCTCCCAGGCTGATGTGACAGCCAAGCGCCCATTTCCGATCACGACAGGGCAGGTCGTTCTCTTGGCGGGCACTTCGAAACGCGCGAGAAGGACACCGTCCAGACCATAATGGTCGACCGCACCTTCACCCCAGCGGGCGTTCCAGATCGTGCCGTCCTGATCGCAGATCGCGCCATCCATTCCACCGGGGCTGCCGCTGCCATCGATGAAGAGGGTGGGTTTTGACGTCGGGAGCCCGGTCAATGGATCAATGTCGACACGCATGAGGTGGTTGATGCGCGTGTCGACATAATAGCCGATGCTTCCGTCCGGCGAAAAGCAGATCGCATTCGGAATGCTCATCTTGTCAAACAGCGTCGTGACCTTGCCGCCCACGACATGATAGATCGCACCCGCGCCTTCCGCAGCGGTGCGCCCCATCGTGCCGATCCACAGCGCGCCGGAAGGGTGCAGCCGGCCGTCGTTGGAGCGGTTGTCCGGCTTGTCCTTCTCGAGGTCGCAGTGCAGGGTCAGTTCGCCGGTGGCGCGATCCCGTATGAAGAGCCCTTGATCGGAGGCGATCAGCTGCCGCTCGGCGTCGACCGGCACGAGAACGCTTCCCATTATGGGGAGGATCTGCACAGATTCTTTGCCGGTGTTGATGTCGAGCGAGCGAAGCTGCTTTTCGAGAATGCTGAACCACCAGATCGTCCCGGTATCCGCATCGAAGCTGGCTCCTTCGCCAAGTTCACAAGGCGTCGAGGACAATACGCTACCCTCGAACGGGTGAGAGACAAAATCGGCTGTGGTCACGGGCATCCTCCGCAGAAGCTTCTGTTCGTTGCAGAATTAACGCGAACCGCCGCGATGGCTAGCCGCGTCATCAGATTTTCCCTGACAAATTCCTGAAACCATGCGACAAGATTCGCAAATGCGAGAACCTATCACCATCACGTGGTGACGTTTGCGTGCGTAAGGTCTGGTCGGAGCAAGAAGCAGTATATGTCTAAGACCGAAAAAGCCGAAGAGATGTCCTTTCTCGACGGCAGTGTCGCCGAAATCGCCACCCTGCAGACCCAGTTCGATGTCATCCGGTTCCTGAAGCGAGTGACGCAGTATTATAACTGTCGCACCTTCATGGTTCTCAACCTTCCGTCGATCACGTCTCGCGAACTGTCCGAAAATACCGTCGTTACCAATTGGCCGGCGGAGCTGATGTCGCAGTTCGACAAAAGCGGTCTGATGCAGACCAGCTCCGGCCTTGCACATCTGCGCAAGTTCACGACGCCCTTCGTCTTCGATCTCTCGAGCGATCGCGGCGTGATCAATTCGAGCGACGAGGTCACGCAGATCTTTTCCGGGTTCGGCATCCAGCGCGGCGCCTGTTTCCCCGTCCATGACCGGCTCGGCAATCGCGGCGCCGTTTGCTTCGGCGGTACGGGCAAGACATTTGACCAGCAGCAGATGATGGAACTGCATTATCTCTCGGTTCACGTCTATGAACAGCTGGCGCAGATCCGCAGCCTCGACGTCAAGACCAACGATGTCCTGACCGAACGCGAAGTCGATTGCCTGAACTGGACGGCTGCGGGTAAGACCAGCGCGGAAATTGCCGAAATCCTTGGACTCTCCGAGCACACCGTAAACCATTATCTCAACCGCACGGCCCGCAAGCTCGACACCGTCAACCGCACCCAGGCGGTTGCCAAGGCGTTGAGATCCGGCATCATCAAGTAACGATGCCGGCGATCATTATTTGATCAACGCCTCTGTTTTCTACGCGGTCAATTGATCGTTCACTGGGCAAATTCCCAACGCTCTCCAGTTGCCTGTCCCTAACACCCTGTTTCGACTACGTAAACATCCGCATTACGGTCTGGCATGGTTCGTGCTTGTTTACAGGCAGGTCCAGAGGGGGCTGAAAGCGTCCCAAGAGGCGCGATAAAAACAAGCCGCTATCCGGGGCGCCGTCTGGCTGCCATCCGGGTAGCGGCTTTCTTTTTTCTGACATGGGGCGTTTCAACGAAGCGTCTTGCTCGAGACCGGTGACACTTCCTATATAAGCCTTGGATCCGGCACGGGCAGTTTGTGTCGAGATCGCTATCAGGAGCAGGCAATGTCCGACGTCACCAAGGAACAGGTTCTGGCGGTTCTCGCGAAGGTTCGCGGACCCGACCTCGAGGGTGATATCGTCTCTCGCGGAATGGTCTCCGACGTCTTTATTTCCGACAAGAAGGTCTATTTCTCGATTACCGTGCCGGCGGATCGCGCAACGGAACTCGAGCCGCTGCGCATGGCCGCCGAACGGACGGTCGCCGCGATGCAGGGCGTCAACGGCGCGCTGGTTACGCTGACGGCCGATCGCAGAGCTGGAACGGCACCTGCCAAGACGGCACCTCCGCCAAAGCCGCAAGAGCCTGCCGCCGGTCACGCGCATCCGCACCCCCCCGCCACACCCGGGCCGAGACAGCCCGCACCCAAAGCCGGCGTTCCGGGCGTGGGTGCCATTATCGCGGTGGCGTCCGGCAAGGGTGGCGTTGGCAAATCGACGACAGCAGTCAATCTGGCGCTGGGTTTCCAGGCCAACGGTCTCAAGGTCGGCATTCTCGATGCGGATATCTACGGCCCGTCCATCCCGCGTCTCCTCAACATCTCCGGCAAGCCGCAGCAGCTTGAAGACCGCAAGATCGCCCCGATGGAAAACTACGGGCTGAAGGCGATGTCGATCGGCTTCCTGGTCGAAGAAGGAACCGCCATGATCTGGCGCGGTCCGATGATCCAATCGGCGCTGCTGCAGATGTTGCGCGAAGTCGGTTGGGGCGAGCTCGATATTCTCGTGATCGACATGCCGCCTGGAACCGGCGACGTGCAGCTGACGCTCGCCCAGCAGGTGCCGCTCGCCGGCGCCGTGATCGTCTCGACCCCGCAGGATCTCGCGCTGATCGACGCCCGCAAGGCCATCGCCATGTTCGGCAAGGTCGAGATCCCGATCCTCGGCATCATCGAGAACATGAGCTACTTCCTCGCCCCAGACACGGGCACACGCTACGACATCTTCGGCCATGGCGGCGCGAAGTCGGAAGCCGAGCGCATCGGCGTTCCCTTCCTCGGCGAAGTGCCGCTGACGATGGACATCCGCGAACGCTCCGACGCGGGCACGCCGGTCGTCGTTTCCGACCCGGACAGTGCATCCGCCGCCGTTTATCGGGAGATTGCATCCAAGGCCTGGGCAGAGATTAAGGGCAAGCCGCTGCGCAGGGCGCCTGCCATCGTTTTCGAATAGAACCTATTCAAGTTTGGACGGTCTCCCGGGCAGGAATACACGGTCAGTGGCGGTCAATACTCTGAAATCGCCTCTCTTTTCGTTTCGAAATTGTTAAACATCGCCGCTAGACGTCTGCGGCGATAGTGAAAGCATGCAGTTGCAGCCCTTGCCTTGTGCAATTGCTGTCTTTATAGGCGCCTCCCGCCGGAGGGCGCTTCCTTGCTCTTCGCGGGCGGAGCGAAGTATCCGCATTTTTCCGTTGAAAGGCTGGCTCGAACGCCAGATGCCGAATGGGCCACCCAGCAGAACACAGTGCCGCCGAGAAAACCAAAGGACATGGGCTGTTCGCGCTTGCGCTCGGCTCTGTCGGTGTCGTCTATGGCGATATCGGCACGAGTCCGCTCTACGCCTTTCGCGAGGCGTTGAAGCCCGTCGCCCATGACGGCGTCACGCAGATGGAAATCATCAGCCTCATCTCGCTGATGATCTGGACGCTGACCATCATCGTCACCTTCAAATACGTTCTCTTCCTGCTGCGCGCCGATAACGATGGCGAGGGTGGCACGCTGTCGCTTCTGGCGCTCATGACCAAAGGAGCGTGCGGCCATCGGGCTGTCCTGATGCTGCTCGGGCTGATCGGCGCCGCGCTGTTTCTGGGCGATGCGATGATCACGCCGGCGCTGTCGGTCCTGTCGGCGGTGGAAGGCCTGAAATACGTATCACCGCATTTCGAAAGCGCCGTTCTGCCGATTTCGATTGCCATCCTGGTTGCGCTGTTTGCCATCCAGTCAAAGGGCACCGGCATGGTGGCGAAGTTCTTCGGACCGATCACCGCCGTCTGGTTTCTCGTGATGGGCGGCATCGGCCTGGTGCATATTTTCGACGACCTTAGTATTCTTGCCGCCTTCAATCCATTGCATGCCTTCCAGTTCATGAGCGAAGAAGGCTTTGCCGGCGTCGTCGTTCTCGGCGCCGTCTTTCTGACGGTGACCGGCGCGGAAGCACTTTACGCCGATCTCGGCCATTTCGGTCGCCGTCCCATCCAGTGGGCTTGGTTCGTTTTGGTCTTTCCGGCGCTGACGCTGAATTATCTCGGTCAGGGCGCCATGGTGCTGAGCCACCCCGAAGCGATGAGCGATCCGTTCTATCTGATGTTCCCGCAATGGGCGCTCGTTCCGGTGATCATTCTCGCCACCTGCGCCACCATCATCGCAAGCCAGGCCGTCATTACCGGCGCCTTCTCGCTGGTGCGCCAGGCGATCCATCTCGGCTATCTGCCGCGCATGCAGATCCTGTTCACCTCGGAAACCAATACCGGCCAGATCTTTCTGCCCGCCGTCAACACGCTGCTTCTGGTCGGTGTCATCGCGCTGGTTCTTGGTTTCGAGAGCTCCGATGCTCTGGCCACCGCCTACGGCATCTCGGTGACCGGCGCCATGGTGGTGACGACGCTGATGGCGTTCGAGTTCGTTCGGCTGAGATGGCGCTGGCCGCGTGTGCTGGCAACCCTTGTGCTCGCGCCGCTTCTGCTGCTCGAATTCGTTTTCCTGGGCGCCAATCTCTTGAAGATCCATGATGGCGGCTGGGTGCCGGTCATGATGGCGATCGGCTTTACCGTCGTCATGTGGACCTGGAAGCGGGGTGCTGCGATCCTGTTTGAAAAGACCCGCCGCATCGATGTGCCGCTGCAGACCTTTATTCCCATGGTGGAAAAGAAAAGCGATCATGCTCCGGTGTCCGTGCCAGGCGTCGCCATCTTCCTGACCGGCGATCCGCAGACGGCACCCGCGGCCTTGCTGCACAACATCAAGCACAATCACGTCCTGCATGCGAAGAACGTCATCCTGACCATCATCACGGTCAACAAGCCGCGCGTCTCGATCGAGGACCGCTACCGGGTCGAGAAGCTGTCGGATCGTTTTACGGTGATCGAGCTGCGATTCGGCTTCATGCAATCCCACAATGTCTCGCAGTCGCTTGCCTATTTGCGAAAGACCGGCTTCAAGTTCGATATCATGTCGACGTCGTTCTATCTCGGCCGACGCAAGCTGGTACCGGACGCAGCCTCCGGCATGCCCATGTGGCAGGACCGGCTGTTTATCGCGCTCGCCAATGCCGCAACCGATCCGTCCGACTATTTCCACCTGCCGGCCAACCGCGTCGTCGAACTGGGTTCGCACGTCATCATCTGACGGAAGGGTGACGGAGAGGTCGTCCAAAACCCGCGTGGCATTTCGGACACGAGCCTCTGACGTTTAAGTGAAAATGCCCAAATCCCAGCGTTACAAGGGATTCTGTCTATAAGCGTTAACTGCTCATCAAGGTTAATGATTGATGTTTGACCCATCGATCAGTCATTGAGGTCCCTGGTTGACCTGCCTTGTGGAGTAGCCGGTTTTGCGTTCGAAGACCGTACAGCGTCGAAAGTCCTCTAAAGTGGCCATGCCGGCGGCTCGGACGAAGTCTCTTTTGCACCGCGCCCTGTCGCGCCGCGATATCTGGCTGGCGCCTGGCGTCCTCGGACTTGCTGCCTGGCTGGTGTTTCCAGCCGTTCCCGCACAAGGCGATCTCACCGATCTCCTCTCCGGCATCGATCGCGGCCGCGACCAGTGGCGCATGGTCATGACCAACTCGCCGGCCGGTTCTATTCATAACGCATCGCTTGCCTTTCCGGGTGGCGGTTCCGTGCTCGGCGGCGATGCCGGCATGACGCTGCCCGACGGTCGCCGCGTTGCATTCACCGGCAGCGAGAAGTCAGGTGAGGACACGCCGGACGAAGACCGCGTCAACCGCGCTGAAAAGAAGAGCCGGATCGTAGCCGTCGAACAGATGCAGCCGCCGAAGGCCTTTTCGGCCGGGTCGATCCTCGAGCGTTCCAGCTCGCTGACCACGCCTGTGGATGCCAGCGATGAAATGACCGCCTTCGTCAAAGCCGAAGCCGACGACCAGCCGGTCGAGCTCGCCGAATTCTATTTCCGCAAGGACGAGGTAAAGGAGCCCGGTCTTCCTTCGATGCTCGCCGATCTCATCACCAACGAAAAGGCCGATGTGCTGGCAACCGCCTATGCACCGGCCAAGCCCGACTTCTCGCGCAAGTCACCCTTCGATGCGATCCTCGGCGCAAAGCCCGAAACCGGCCGCTTCATTCCGCCGATCGGCCCGGAAGACCACGCCTGGGCAGCAACAGCGCTGCCGGAAGAATCGTTTTCGCCCAAGCAGCAGCAATGCCTGGCCGCCGGCATCTATTTTGAAGCGCGCGGGGAAGAAGTGCGTGGCCAAGCCGCGGTCGCACAGGTCATTCTCAACCGCGTCCGCAATCCGCACTATCCGAAAAGCATCTGCGACGTCGTCTATCAGAACGAAGACTGGCGCAACCGCTGCCAGTTCTCCTTCGCCTGCGACAACATTCCAGACCGAATCCGCGCGCCGGATCATTTCGAAACAGCCCAGGAAGTTGCGATGGCGGTGACCGCCGGCAAGATCTGGTTGCCGGAAGTCGGCTCGGCCACTCACTACCACGCGGTCTATGTCCGTCCGAACTGGGCAAAGACCATGAAAAAGGTCGGACGCATCGGTCTGCACGTGTTTTACCGTACCTATGGTGGTGGTTGGAGCTGATAAACCCGGCCGATCTGTGAATATTCCCGCGAAGGTTTTGCCATGTTGCCGGGAATTCAGCGATAACCGCTTGAAATCGAAGCGTTAATTTCCCCTGAATCAAGGCCCGGCACCGCCTTGACTATAAGTCCTCTCAAAACTATGTTGCGCGCGACTTAGAAGCGGGCCGGAAGGCGCGAAACCCCGCTGGCTGCTGTTGCGGTTGGTCCGCTCCGAACAAGGGCGGATGGGAGGACGTGAGGATGGACAACCGCGAGGATGGTCTGGAAGAACGCCGAAAGCGTCTGTCCGCACAATTGGCGGATCGGAAGGCTGGTGACGCGGTAGAGGCGAAGCGGGAAGCGCAATCTGAAGAAAGTCGAAAGGGCATGGCCCTCGGCTTCAAGATTTCCTCCGAATTCATCTCGGCTGTCGCAGTTGGCGCCATTCTGGGCTATGGACTGGATTACTATGCCGGCACGTCGCCGTGGGGGATGATCATTCTTCTCCTTCTTGGTTTCTGCGCCGGTGTTCTGAACGTGCTTCGATCCGTGGGCAAGGTGGCCGAGCCGCCGCCCTTGCGGAAAAAAGGCAGCGGGGACGGGGCAGGGCACTAACAGGCTCGGTTTCGCAACACGAATTGAGCCGCCGGCATGGCGGCATATGAAAGAGGGTAAGCGGTGGCAAACGATCCGATCCATCAGTTCCAGATCAGCAAGATCGTCCCGATCGAGATCGGCGGTATCGACCTATCCTTTACCAATGCATCGCTGTTCATGACTGCTACGGTCGCCTGCGCAGCCGGCTTCCTATATTTCGCATCGTCCGCCCGCAGCCTGATCCCGGGCCGTGCGCAGTCGGTCGCCGAAATGTCCTACCAGTTCATTGCCAACATGCTGCGCGAAGGCGCCGGCAGCCATGGCATGAAGTTCTTCCCGCTGGTCTTCTCGCTGTTCATGTTCGTCTTGACGGCAAACCTGCTCGGGATGTTCCCGTACTTCTTTACCGTCACCAGCCAGATCATCGTCACCTTTGCGCTTGCGCTTCTGGTGGTCGGCACGGTCATCGTCTACGGCTTCTACAAGCACGGCCTCGGCTTCCTGCAGCTGTTCGTGCCAAGCGGTGTTCCCGGCGCGCTTCTGCCGCTGGTCGTCGTCATCGAAGTCATCTCCTTCCTGTCCCGGCCGATTTCGCTCTCCGTTCGTCTTTTCGCGAACATGCTGGCCGGCCACATCACGCTGAAAGTGTTCGCGGGCTTTGTCAGCTCGCTTGGAGCACTTGGCGCACTCGGCATCGGCGGCGCCATCCTGCCGCTCGCCATGACGGTCGCCCTGACCGGTCTCGAATTCCTCGTTGCCTTCCTCCAGGCCTATGTCTTCGCGGTACTCACATGCATGTACCTGAACGACGCGGTCCATCCCGGCGGGCACTAAGAATAACTACCAAATTGGCGTCCTGAGGCGTCAGTCATCAGCCGCAAACCCATTCAAGGAGTTCATCATGGAAGCGGAAGCAGCAAAGTTCATCGGCGCAGGTCTGGCTTGCTTTGGCATGGCCGGCACGGCCCTCGGCCTCGGCAACATCTTCGGCAGCTACCTGTCGGGCGCCCTGCGCAACCCGTCTGCCGCTGACAGCCAGTTCGGCCGTCTGGTATTCGGTTTCGCCGTTACGGAAGCTCTGGGCATCTTTTCGCTGCTCGTAGCTCTCCTCCTCCTGTTCGTGGTCTAATACCAGACCTGGACTTCGGATCACGGTCGTTTCAAAGCGCACCGTGATCCTTCGCATTTGGAATTCACCCGGAGGTGATGATGTTCGTGACTTCGGCATATGCGCAGACCGCGCCGGCCGCTCCTGAAACGCCTGCAGCACCGGGCGCCGCACCGGCGGCCGAACCGCATGCTGCTCCGGCTGGCGAAGTGCATACCGAAACCGGTGTCGCCCACGACACTGAGCACAGTGGCGCGTTTCCGCCGCTCGACTCATCCCATTTCGCGTCGCAGCTTCTCTGGCTCGTCATCACGTTCGGTCTCTTCTACCTTCTCATGAAGAAGGTGATCGTTCCGCGCGTTGGCGGAATCATCGAGGATCGTCACGATCGTATCGCCAAGGATCTCGAGGAAGCCGGCCGCGCCAAGGCGGAAGCCGATGCTGCCGTCGAGACCTATGAAAAGGAACTGGCCGCCGCCCGCGCCAAGTCGCACGGCATTGCCGAAGCGGCCCGCGAAGCCGCCAAGACCAAGGCCGCTGCCGACCGTAGCGCCATCGAAGCCGAACTGGCCGCAAAGCTCAGTGCAGCAGAAACCCGCATCGGCGAGATCAAGGACAAGGCTTTTGCTGAAGTCGGCCAGATCGCCGAAGACACCGCATCCGCCATCGTCGATCTTATGATCGGCGGCAAGGCAAGCGGCGATGACATCAAGGCTGCCGTCGCGGCCGCCAAGACGGGGGCCTGATCGCATGGCATTCGACGCAACATTTTTCGCACTCGTTGGTCTCGTCATTTTCCTCGGCATCCTGATCTACATCAAGGTGCCGGGCATGATGGCGAAGTCGCTCGACGAACGCGCCGCCAACATCCGCAGCGAACTCGACGAAGCCAAGAAGCTTCGCGAAGAAGCTCAAGCGCTGCTGGCTGAATACCAGAAGAAGCGCAAGCAGGCCGAAGCCGACGCAGCCAGTATCGTGGCATCAGCCGAACGCGAAGCCGCTGCCCTGACGGAAGAAGCCCGCCAGAAGACGGAAGAATTCGTCGCTCGCCGCAACGCCGTTTCCGAGCAGAAGATCAAGCAGGCTGAAGCCGATGCCGTGAGCGCCGTTCGCGCCGCAGCCGTCGACCTCGCCATCGCTGCCGCCGAAAGCGTCATTGCCCGCAAGGCTGATGCCGCAACGCAGGAAGCCCTGTTCAAGGACGCCGTCGGCACAGTTCAAACGCGCCTGAACTAAGCATCAGATACAGGACTTGGACAAAGGCCGGGCGAAAGCTCGGCCTTTTTCGTTATGGGGTTGTGAGGATGTCCGAAGCCTGGAGATCCGCGACCTCGTCCTCAGGCGCAGCATCCTTCCGCATCGGACGAAAGCTCATCCGGTGGAGCGAGCAGGGGCCGTGTGTGGTGATACCGTCGCGATGCTGCTTGGTGGCGTATCCGACATGCTTGGCAAAGCCGTACGCCGGAAACACGGTGCAGGCGCGGCCCATCATCCGGTCGCGGGTGACCTTAGCGACGATCGAGGCTGCGGCAATGGAGACCGAGCGGCTATCGCCCTTGATCACCGCCTTGCCGGGGCAGGAAAGGCCAGGCGGCATGTCGCGGCCGTCTGTGAGGAGATAGGCCGGCTTGATATTCAACCCGATCACCGCACGTCGCATGGCGTCGAGACTGGCGCGCAAGATGTTGCGCTCGTCGATGAGGCGCGGACCAGACGATGCAATCGACACATGCGCCGTCGCCATGATCATCGCAAACAGCGCTTCCCGCTGCTTCAGGCTGAGCTTCTTGGAATCGTCGAGACCGGGTGGAATGTTGTCGGGATCGAGAATCACGGCGGCTGCCACAACCGGACCCGCCAAGGGACCGCGGCCTGCTTCGTCGGTGCCAGCCACCGGCCAATGTCCGGCATCCCGCGCCATCAGCTCCAGGCTGAAATCTGGAACGAATGGCGTCTCTTCAAACAATGTCGGAGAATCGGGCGGCGTGCGAAGCAACATGGCGGCAGTTTCGCACGCCCGCCCGACCTCCGGCAACCCCCGGACAACGAGTGCGGCGTCGTTGCCCACCATCGGGGGCGCCCTTTCGGGATGATGGTGGGAACCGGGGGTCTTTCGGCAGGTGATATGCGGGAACCGTGCCGAAATTCGAAATTAATCGACCTGAATGAAAGTCGCTGTAACTCTCGCGACGTCATCAGGCCGTTTCGCAGGGACGACGGATGCCCCTGCAGGCCAAACTCAAAGCAGCGAAAGCTGAATGCCCGCGCCATTCGGACGAACAAACAAATCGTCCCTGAGCGGCACGCCCCGACGCGTCATGCCGAGCCGCTTCGTTGCCATCTCGAAGCGTCGCCCGATCTGCCAGGCGTAAGGACCGGTGCCCTTCATCCGCTTGCCGAACTCCGCGTCATAATCCTTGCCGTCCCGCATCGAGCGAACGAGCGACATCACATGCCGGTAGCGGTTCGGGTAATGCTGCAGCAGCCAGTCGCGGAACAGCGGCGCCACTTCCAGCGGCAGACGTAAGAGCACGTAACTCGCCTCCGTTGCGCCGGCAGCGTGCCCCGCTTCCAGGAGCCGCTCGATCTCGTGGTCGTTCAGCGCCGGAATGATCGGCGAGGTGAACACAGCTGTCGGTATGCCAGCGTCCGAGAGCGCTTTGATCGCCTCGAGCCGTTTGGCGGGCGTCGACGCGCGCGGCTCCATGCTGCGGGCAAGCTTGCGGTCGAGGGTGGTTAGCGATATCGCGACCTTGGCGAGGCCCTTCGACGCCATGTCGGAAAGAATGTCGATGTCGCGGGTGACCAGCGACGATTTGGTGACGATTGTTACGGGATGGTTGGCCTTCTGCAGGACTTCAAGGATCTGGCGCATGACGCGCCATTCCCGTTCAATCGGCTGGTAGGGATCGGTGTTGGTGCCGATCGCAATCGCCCGGACCTTGTAATCGGCCCTGCTCAGTTCGCGCTCCAGAAGCTTCGGCACGTCGGGTTTGGCAAACAGCTTCGATTCGAAATCCAGCCCGGGCGAAAGCCCCATGAAACTGTGGCTCGGCCGCGCGAAGCAGTAGATGCAGCCATGCTCGCAGCCGCGATAAGGGTTGATCGAGCGGTCGAAGGGAATGTCGGGAGAATCGTTGCGGGTAATCGCGGTACGTGGCTTTTCCACCTGCACCTCGGTCCGGAACGGTTCCAGTTCCTCGATCGTCTGCCAGCCGTCGTCGAAAGCCTCGCGACGCTCCGTCTCGAAACGTCCTGAAGGGTTCAGTCCGGCGCCACGACCGCGCCGGCGATCCCCCTCGATCCGGAGGCCGGAGGTCTTCACCAATGCATCGGCAATATCAGCCGTATGAGCAGGCGCGAATGCGTCCTGCCGCAAATGGGACAGCTCGTTCATGGGGCACTCCTGACGGGAAAAATTCCCGGTCTCGAATGACAAGATTCCTATCGCGACATTGAGAACAATGCAAGAACAAACTCGCAAAGGATTTGTGGCAATCCGTTGTGCAATGCGCTAGACATTGAAAATGCTGACTGTTTTGTTGGAATGCCGGGATCAGGAAGCCGAGCTCGCGCAGACGTTGTCCGTCCTTGTTTCCGCCGCGGTGGAGGGGCTGGTCAGCGATGTCGTGGTGCTCGATCACAACTCGCGCGACGGGTCCTCCCGTGTCGCGGATGCCGCCGGCTGCCGTTTCCACAGCGCCTGGGATATCGTCGATATCCTGCACAAGGCGCGCGCCGAATGGCTGCTTCTGCTAGAGCCCGGAGCGCGTCTCCAGGCCGGCTGGATCGACGAGGTGATGGAATATCTGGCGCTCAACCGTCAGCCCGTGCGGTTCTCGCCTTCGCGAACCTACCGCAAGCCGTTCCTTACAAGGATCGTCCGTTCAGTCCCGCCGCTCGAGCAGGGGCTGATCCTGCCGAAGCGCGAAGCCGTCGCGCTCGCAAAGTCCGGCATGGGTCTCGTGGATGTCGCCAAGGCTGTGACGTCAGCCGCAAAGCCGTCGAGACTGGTGAGCGAGATGATTCCGGCATGGGTTGCCGCGTCCGCGCGATAAATCAGACCGTTACTTGCCCGAACCGCGCCGCAGATGCTCGTCCAGCCGCGGCATGATCTCGATGAAGTTGCAGGGCATGTGGCGGTAGTCCAGCTGCGCTTTCAAAATGCCGTCCCAGGCATCCTTGCAGGCACCCGGGGAGCCGGGCAGCACGAAGATGAAGGTTGCATTGGCAACGCCTCCGGTTGCCCGCGACTGGATCGTCGAGGTGCCGATCTTGTCGTAGGAGATCCGGTGAAACACTTCGGAAAACCCGTCCATCCGCTTGTCGAACAAAGGCTCCAGCGCTTCCGGCGTCACGTCGCGGCCGGTAAAGCCGGTGCCTCCGGTGGTGATGACCACGTCGATCTCAGGATCGAGCGTCCATTCCCGCACCTGGCCAGCGATCCGCTCCTTGTCGTCAGGCACGATGGCGCGGGCGCCAAGCCTGTGGCCGGCTTCAGCGATACGGGCAACCAGCGTGTCGCCGGATTTGTCGTCCGCCGTCGTGCGGGTATCCGATACTGTCAACACCGCGATCGAAACCGGAATGAAGTCGCGCGTTTCGTCGATCTTGCTCATGGTTTTGCTCCTACGGTTTCGACCGCTGCGAAATACCAGTCCGGCTTTTGGGACGCCAGCGCCTGCACGGCAGCCTCGGCAGCGGCCCTTGAGGGGAACACACCGAAACAGGTGGCACCGGATCCGGACATCCGCACCAGATCAGCACCCTCGGCCGCAATCATTGCCGAAATCTCGGCGATTTCAGGGATCAGCGCGCGGGCTGGCGGTTCCAGATCGTTGCGCAGCGTCTTCAGGTAAGTCAGCCAGTCCTTGGCCTCTGTCGGTGGTGCCGGCAGGGCCTCGTTTTCCTTGTCCGCCAGTTGAGCGTAGATCTGAGGCGTCGAGACGCTGATCAACGGGTTGGCGAGCACGAGAAATAGCGACGGCATGGTCGGCAGGGGTTCGAGCCTTTCGCCGATCCCTTCAGCCAGAATGGCAGCCCCCGTCAAACACATGGGCACGTCCGCACCCAGCGAAAGTCCGAGCGCCAGAAGGGCGGCTTCCGGTATCTCCGCATTCCACAGCCGGAACAGGCCGCGAAGCGTGGCCGCCGCATCCGCAGATCCGCCGCCGACCCCGGCCGAAATCGGCAGTTGCTTCTCAAGGTGGATTGAAACGGGCGGTGCCGGGAAGCCGTTGGAGATCAGCTGCTGGCGAAACAGATCGCGCGCCCTGACCACGAGATTGCCCGTCTGGTCTGTGCCGAGCTCCGATGCAAAGCGGCCGGAAACGGAAAACTCATCCGTTTCCGAAAGCTTGAACGTCAGCTGGTCTCCCAGATCGGCAAAGGTGACGATGCTTTCCAGCAAGTGAAACCCGTCATAGCGAAGCCCCACCACATGCAGGCCGAGATTGATCTTGGCAGGCGCAAGCTCCGTCAGCACCACGTCCGTGGCGTCTTGCGTATCAGTTATGGTCATGCTGGAAAGCCCGCGTTATCAGGTTTTCTTGTCGGGATTGGCAGGCGCCGGCGGGGCAGGCGGCACTGGTGCTGCCTGGCCGCGATCGGCCGTCGTCGCGTTCGGATCGAGCGGCGGCAGGCCGTTCGCGATCTTGTCCTTGACCATTTCCTTGTTGACGTCCTCGCCTTCGGAAATCAGCGTGCGGTTCCACTGGTAGACCGCTTCCAGCTTGCGGCCGACACGCCAGTAGGCATCGCCCAGATGGTCGTTGATCGTCGCATCGCCGGCTCGCAGCTGAACCGCGCGTTCCAGCTCTGTCACGGCTTCATCGAACTTGCCGAGGCGGAAATAGGCCCAGCCCAGCGAATCGACGATATAGCCATCGTCAGGCCGCGCATCGACCGCCTTGCGGATCATGTCGAGGCCTTCGGCAAGGTTGAGATTGAGGTCGACAAGCGAATAGCCGAGATAGTTCAGCACCTGCGGCTGCTCGGGGTTGAGCTCCAGCGCCCGGCGGAAGTTCGGCTCCGCCTTGTCGAACTGCTTCAGGCGCTCATAGGAAATGCCGCGCTGGAAGAACACGCTCCAGTCGCCCGGCTTCGGCACGGAGCCGATCATTTCGACGGCCTTGTCGTAATTGGCCGCCATCGCCTTGTAGTCCTTGGCTTCGGAAAGCACGCTGCCATAGGCGATATAGCTGCGGATATCGGCAGGATCCGAATCGATCAGCGCCTTCAGATGGCTCTTTGCCTCGTCGACCTTGCCGGTATCGGACAGGGTGATGCCCAGCTGCAATTCGGAGATCCGGCGCATCGGGCTATCAGCCGGCACTTTGGCGTAGAGCTCGATTGCGCGCTGCGGCTGCTCCATCTTCTCGGCAATGCCGCCGAGAAGGATCAGCGTATCGGCGCTCTTCGGGTCCATCGCATGGGAGATCTGCAGGTAGAGACCGACCATATCCTCGGCGCCCTGCCGGTTCAGCGCGCCGCCGATCGAAAACAGCACGCCGGCCGCACCTTCGGCAGCGGTGGTGATCTGCTGCTCGGGCTTCTCGCCCTTTTCAATGCTCTGGCGAAGCGCCTTCAGCGGCGCATAATTGCTGATCATCTGGTCGCCGACGGAAATCGCGTCCAGCGCCTTCTGCTTGTTGCCGGTTGACGCTTCAAGACGGGCAAGCGCCATGATGGCGCGCATGAACGTATCCGGCGCCGTCGCAACCGCTTCCTGGTTGGTGATGGCGGTGGTCAGATATTTGCGGGCATTGGCCGTGTCGCCGGAAACCAGCGCCATCGCACCCAGATGATAATCGGTAAACACCTTGAACCAGGCGGGGCCCTTGAGGCCCGTAATCGCCGACATCGCCTGACGGCCGCGGCCGGCACCGACATCCGCCCAGGCCATCATCATCTGGTGGGTCAGCCGGTCAAGATCGTTCGGGCCGGTATAGGCAAGCGTCTTTTTGGCGGCATCGAACCGCTTGTCACGGATCGCATCCAGTCCCCGCACGATGCGGGTGATGCGCTCCACGCCGGCATCGTCCTTCAGCGTCTCGGCTTCGGTCAAACCACCCTCGAAATCGCCGCTCAGGAACAGCGAAATCATCAGCCGTTCGCGGATCTCCAGGTTGGTCGCATCAAAGGACAGCGCCTTGCGATAGAGCGCAATCGCGTTGGCATAATCATGATCCACATCGGCTGTGCGGGCAGCGAGAAACGCGCCCGAAAACGACTGCGCTTTGCTGGAATCGAATTTCACGTCTTCCGTGGCGGCCGGCTTCGCCTCTGGCGTCGCCGCCTGCGCTGCACCGCCGAGCATGAGAACGGCTGCAAGCGCTGCGCTGGAAAGCAGACGGAGGCTGTATTTCTGCCGCATGAAGAGAATGCCTTTCGTGGTGGGCCTTGAGCAGGCGACGCTTTGACGGTGGCAAATCGCCACCATCCCGCGCCAATTGAGTCATGACAGAATGGCTTTTTTGAAGCATGTCCGCAAGGAAATCTCCGGCACCGCACAGAGCGGACGCCCGGTCGAAACGGTCACACCTTCGTCAACACGACGAAGGAGGCGTCAGTTCACGCGCTGGATGGAGAAGTCGATGACCTCAAGCATCGCGGATTTGAGCGGCGATGCCGGCAACGGTGCCAGTGCGTCGCGGGCAATCGTGCCGTAATGCAGCGCCCGGCCGATCGTGTCGTTCAGCGCGTCGTATTTCTTGATCAGGCCCAGTGCCTTTTCAAGATTTTCCTCGCTGCTTTCGCCCTGTTCGATCGCCGTCTTCCAGAATGCCCGCTCCGTCTCGGTGCCGCGCCGGTAGGCAAGGATGACCGGAAGCGTGATCTTGCCCTCGCGGAAATCGTCGCCGACGTTTTTGCCGAGATCCGCAGCGGTGCCGCCGTAATCGAGCGCGTCATCGACCAGCTGGAAGGCGTAGCCGAGGTTCATGCCGTAGGAGCGCATCGCGGAACGCCCGGCCTTGTCGGCATTGGCGATGATCGGGCCGACTTCCGCGGCCGCCGCAAACAGCGCCGCCGTCTTGGCGCGAATGACGGAGAGATAGTCGTCCTCGGTGGTTTCCATGTTCTTGGCGACGGAAAGCTGAAGCACTTCGCCTTCCGCAATCACGGAAGCCGCGGTTGCCAGAACGTCCAGCGCTTCAAGCGAACCAACTTCGACCATCATCTTGAAGGACTGGCCAAGCAGAAAGTCGCCGACGAGAACGCTGGCCTGGTTGCCCCAGATCATCCGTGCGGTGGATTTGCCGCGGCGCAGGTCGCTTTCGTCCACCACGTCGTCATGCAGCAGCGTTGCCGTGTGCATGAATTCAACGCTGGTCGCGAGCTTGACGTGGCCTTCGCCCTTGTAGCCGAACAGCACCGCGGAGGCGAGCGTCAGCATCGGCCGCAGCCGCTTTCCGCCCGATGAAATCAGGTGGTTGGCAACTTCCGGGATCATCTGCACGTCGGAGCCTGCCTTCGACAGGATCAGCTGGTTGACCCGCTCCATGTCTCCTTTCGTGAGGTCCACCAGGGGCTTCACGGAAGCAGATTTGTTTTTGCCTTCTTCAAGCGGTATTACGACGCCCAACGATCGGACTCCCAGGTTCAATTCCGGTCTAGACAATAGAAAGCGTGGCAGGATGCGGCAAGTGACAATTCGCTGAACTGCTGTTTTTGAGGGGGATTTTTGCCGCATGCGAGAACTCATTCGCGCCAACGACCCGGTGCTTCTGTCTGTTGCGAGCAGCCTGATGAAGGATGCCGGCATTCATTTCATGGTTGCCGACCAGTCCATGAGCGTGCTCGAGGGCTCGCTCGGCATGCTGTCGAAACGCTTCCTTGTCGAGGAGGAGAGGGGAGATGAAGCCCGCCGCATCCTGATCGATGCCGGCCTGGAGGCGGAGCTTCGCCCGTGACTTCGGACGCCGGCATCACGCAGGATTTCTCGTCGGACTTCACCATCGATGCGTTTCACCGCGGCCGTTTCCATCTGGTCCAGCCGAAGGGCGGCGGCCATCGCTCCGGCGTGGATGCCATGCTGCTGGCCTCGCTCGTGGCGGACACTCGTGCGGTCTCTGTCGCCGATCTCGGATCGGGCGCCGGTGCCGCGGGACTTGCTGTCGCCAGCCGGCTCGAAAACGCAAAAATCCTTCTGGTCGAGAAACTGCCGCTGATGGCGGAGTATGCAAGGCGAACCCTGGCTTTGCCTGAGAACGCTTTCCTTTCTGACCGCATCACGGTTCTCGGCGCCGATGTGACGCTCACCGGCAAGGCCCGGGTCGACGCCGGTCTGCACGACGGCGTGCACGACCATGTGATCATGAACCCGCCCTTCAACCACGCCGATGACCGCGTAACGCCCGATGCCTTGAAGGCGCAAGCGCATGCGATGACGGCCGGCCTATTTGAAAGCTGGCTGCGCACGGCCGCCGCCATCATGAAGCCTGGCGGGCAATTGTCGCTCATCGCCCGTCCGGATTCCATCGTCGATATCATCGCGGCCTGCGGCAAGCGCTTCGGCGGTCTCGAATTCACCCCCGTCCATCCGCGCCCCGGCGAGGATGCGACACGCATTCTGGTGACCGGGGTCAAGGGATCGAGGGCACGGCTGGTGTTTCGCGCGCCGCTGATCGTGCATGGATCGGATGGCAATTCCTTCATGTCGCAGGCGGATGATTTGAACAACGGCCGCACGGCCTATCACCGGCGGCGCTGATAAAACCCCGATTTTAGGGGCTCAGCCATTGTGTTCGCACCGCGAGAACTTACATCCAGACTTCCGATATGTGCTTGAACGGGATGGATGATGAGCTTCTTGAATCGCCTGCTGCCGAAACGTTTCCGCAAGACCGGAGTGTCGATCCCGGTGGTCCGACTGCATGGCACGATCATGGCCGGCGGAAGCCAGTTCAAGCAGACGCTCAACATCGCAACCGTGGCGCCAATGCTGGAAAAGGCGTTCGCGAAGAAGGATGCGCCTGTCGTTGCCATCTCGGTGAATTCGCCGGGCGGCTCGCCCGTCCAGTCGCGCCTGATCTTCCAGCGCATCCGTTCGCTTGCCGAAGAAAAGGACAAGAAGGTTCTGATCTTCGTGGAAGATGTGGCAGCGTCCGGCGGCTACATGATTGCCCTTGCCGGCGACGAAATCTTTGCCGATCCGACCTCGATCGTCGGCTCGATCGGCGTCGTGTCTGGTGGTTTCGGCTTCCCGGAAATGCTGAAGAAGATCGGCGTCGAACGCCGCGTCTATACGGCCGGGGAGAACAAGGTGATTCTCGATCCTTTCCAGCCGGAAAAGGAAGGCGACATCGAGTACCTGAAGACGCTTCAGCTCGAGATCCACCAGGTCTTCATCGACATGGTGAAATCGCGCCGCGGGTCGCGGCTTGGCGAAGATAGCACGATTTTCTCCGGGCTCTTCTGGACTGGCACCCGTGGCCTCGAACTCGGCCTCATCGATGGGCTGGGCGAGATGCGCGATGTGATCAAGCGCCGTTTCGGCAAGGATGCCAAGCTTGAGCTGATCGGCGGCACGCGCACCCTGTTCGGTCGCCGGGTGCCGGGCGTTGCGCTAGGATCCGCCAATCTGGGGGAAATTGCCTCACGCGCCACGGCAGGTCTTGCCGAAGGCCTGGAAGAACGGGCAATGTGGAGCCGCTTCGGGCTCTGATATGCCCGCCTTATAAGGTTTCGACGGGAAATGGCTCAGCTCATACTTCTGGCCCTGCTGATCGGCGGCGGATGGATGCTCTACAAGCGCTTCATCAAGGACGCGGAACGGCTCACGGCGCGCACGCGCCGCGAGGAAGAGCAGCAACGCACCGGTGCCATGGGAACGCTGGAAAAGGATCCGGTGACGGGCGAATACCGGGTCAAGCGCGACGACGACGTCTGATCAGGCTGTCGCCGGCGAGTAGTCGCTGTCGATACGGTTTAAAGACATACACTTTGATATTGCCCTCGTGGCCGCGTCACCCGCTTGCCACGTTGCTCCATCCTCTACTCGCGCTCTCGTTCATTCCTCCGCCCACGCCTCCCTCTCTTCCCTGACAAGCACAGGAATGAGGGAGGTTGGCGCTCCACATAGAAAAAAAGCAGCGTCCGTTCCCGGGCGCTGCTTTTGCGTTGGTAGTTCCTGACTCCGATGATCAGGCAGCCCGGCGTGTCTTGTCATGCTTTGTGGCAGCGGGCCGGCCGAGTGTGAACTGTGAGATCAGCTCGTGCAGGCGGTGGCTTTCGGTGGCCAATGAGGCGCTGGCGGCGCTGGTTTCCTCCACCATCGCTGCATTGCGCTGCGTCACCTGGTCCATCTGGTTGACGGCTGTATTGACCTCGGCAAGACCGACCGACTGCTCGCGCGACGACGTTGCGATCGCGTCCATATGCTGGTTGATAGTGATGATGTAGTCGCCGATCACCTTCAGGGAGCCGCCGGTTTCCCGCACCAGTTTCACACCGCTCTCGACCTCTGTCGTCGAATTCCGGATCAGTTCCTTGATCTCCTTGGCGGCCCGAGCAGAGCGCTGCGCCAGCTCGCGGACTTCCTGTGCGACCACCGCAAAGCCCTTGCCGGCCTCGCCGGCGCGGGCGGCCTCGACGCCCGCATTGAGGGCCAAAAGGTTGGTCTGGAAGGCGATCTCGTCGATGACGCCGATGATGCTGGAGATCTGTCCCGAGGACTCCTCAATCCGCTGCATCGCATCGACCGCACTGGCAACGACGATGCCGGACTGGGTGGCGCTGGCATTGGCCTGGATCGCGATCGCGCGGGCTTCGTCGGCGCGCTTGGAGGCGTTGGCGACATTGATGGTAATCTGGTCGAGCGCCGCAGCAGTTTCTTCGAGCGAGGCGGCCTGCTGTTCCGTGCGTTTCGACAGGTCGTCTGAACTGATGCTGATTTCGCGGGTGCCGGTGTCGATCGAGCCTGCCGCCTGTGCGACGGTGGTCAGCGTCTGGTCAAGCTGGTGTACGGCTGTGTTCAGGTCGTGCCGCAGCGCTTCGAAATCAGGTGCGAAAGCGTCCGAGAGATGAAAGCTGAGATCGCCTGCCGCGAGCTTTCGCAGCCCGCCCGCCAGGCTGGAGGTTGCCTCGTGCAGCATCACGCGGGCTGCCGCTTCTGCTTCCCTGGTCACCCGGATGCGATCGGCTTCGTTGCGCTCCCGCGCGGCAATCGCCTCCGCTTCCAGTCGCTTGTTGGTAATCGCTGCCTGCCGGAACACCTCGACAGCCGTCGCCATCTCGCCGATTTCGTCGGTGCGATTGATCCCCGTGATGGACAGCGCCGTGTTGCCTCCGACCAGCTTCTGCATGTCGCCTGCAAGAAAGCGGATCGGCTGAATGATGGTCTTTCGCGATACGAACAGCAGGACAAGCGCAGATACGGCCGTTGCGGCCAGCACAGTCTTGAGGATCGTGTCGATCAGAACCGCCAGCCGGTCGCTGTTGAGCTTGACGCCGTCGGACAGCGACGAGATGCTATCGCCTGCTTTTTCCATGGCGGTTTCGAGGATCGAGAATTGCTGCTGGAATGCAGGCAGCGACAACAGTGCTTGATCCGGGTTGCTCGCTGCCTGCGCGACAATGGCGCTGGCATTGTCGATGTAACCGCGCAGAGGCGTATCCAGGTTTTTAAGAACAGCCTGTATCTCGGGATCGGTCACCAGAGCCTTGTTGTCGTCGATTGCCTTGCGGAACGACTCGACATGCTCTTTCAGATCCGAGGTGACGTCAGCGGTGGAGATCTCGCCTTGGGCATTGCGTGCCATCAGCGCCGAAAGAACATCGGCGCGCAGGGCGTCGTGCATCATGTCGGCCTGCATGTGATTGCGCAAAATCTCGGCGGTGCGCGCGACGGTATCGACATTGTTCGTCAGCGTCGTCGAACCCCAAATCCCGGCTCCGGCAGCACCGCCCGCAAGCACGAACATCGCAAGGCTCGTAAAGATCATCTTGGTACGAATTGTTACCATTTCAATCGTCCTATTGTGCGGATTTGTTGAAATTTAGCATAGTTTACTTAAGAAAAATGAAACGTTCCGACGCCCGGTCCGGTCTGGCTGGTTCTATACTTGGCAATAAAATCAGAGATTTATCCGAACGGTGCTTTGAACCATCGGTGACCTGCCCCCGCGTGAATTGCGATTGATCAAGTGACGTTTGGCCCGGCGATGTCGCGGTTCGCAACGGCGGCCGCAGGCGGGCGAATGCCGCAAAACTCTTGACCCCCAGTCCCGCCCGTGGCACCTGACGCCACCGGAAATAAGCAAATAGCGACCAGTCCCATGACCGCCACGACCCTGCCAGATCACATGAACCCGAAGCGCTCGTTCCAAGCGCTGATCCTGACCTTGCATGCCTATTGGGCTGACAAGGGATGTGCGGTCCTGCAGCCATACGACATGGAAGTCGGTGCCGGCACGTTCCATCCGGCCACAACGCTGCGCGCGCTTGGTCCGAAGCCTTGGAAAGCCGCCTATGTGCAGCCGTCGCGTCGCCCGTCCGATGGCCGCTACGGCGAAAATCCCAACCGCTTGCAGCACTATTACCAGTATCAGGTCATCCTGAAGCCGAACCCGTCCAACCTGCAGGAACTCTATCTCGGCTCGCTGGCCGCGATCGGTCTTGATCCGCTTCTGCACGATGTGCGCTTCGTCGAGGACGACTGGGAAAGCCCGACGCTCGGCGCCTGGGGTCTCGGCTGGGAATGCTGGTGCGACGGCATGGAAGTGTCGCAGTTCACATACTTCCAGCAGGTCTGCGGCATCGAGTGCTCGCCGGTCGCGGGCGAGCTCACCTATGGTCTCGAACGACTGGCCATGTATGTCCAGGGCGTCGACAATGTCTATGATCTCAATTTCAACGGCCGCGAAGGCGAAGAGAAGATCTCCTATGGGGATGTCTTCCTGCAGGCAGAGCAGGAATATTCCCGCCACAACTTCGAATTCGCCAACACCGAAATGCTGCACCGTCACTTCATCGATGCCGAAAAGGAATGCCAGGCGCTGCTTGCTTTCGGCGCGCCGGGCGATCAGGCGAACCAGATGCTGCACAAATGCGTCTTCCCGGCCTATGACCAGTGCATCAAGGCATCCCACGTGTTCAACCTGCTGGATGCCCGCGGCGTGATTTCGGTCACCGAACGCCAGAGCTATATCCTGCGGGTGCGCACACTGGCCAAGGCCTGCGGCGAAGCCTTCCTTCTGACGGATGCCGGCGGCGCCAAACTCGGCCGGGAAGCTGCCTAGAGCGTTTCCGGGCTAACCCACCGATTTCCAGTGACAATTCATTGAACCCGACTTAGTCTCCGCCCGGCTATTGTTATCCGGGGGAGTTCTCGTCATGTATATCGCGCTCGGCATTCTTGCCCTCGTGGCTGTCTATCTCGTCGTCATCTATAACGGCCTCGTCAAGGCGCGACAGATGGCCGAGGAAGCCTGGTCCGGCATCGACGTGCAGCTGAAGCGTCGCGCCGATCTGATCCCCAACCTGATCGAGACCGTCAAGGGCTACGCGGCCCATGAAAAGGGCACGTTCGAAGAGGTCGTGCGGTTGCGCAACCAGGCGCAGGCGGTGCCGGCCGGCGATGTCGCGGGCCGTGCCCAGGCCGAAGGCATGCTTTCCCAGGCGCTCGGAAAACTGTTTGCGCTGGCGGAAGCCTATCCGGACCTCAAGGCCAACCAGAATTTCTCCGAACTGCAGGCATCGCTCGAAACCATCGAAAGCGAGATCCAGATGTCGCGCCGCTATTACAATGGTGCTGCGCGCGAACTGAACGTCAAGGTGGAAACTTTCCCCAACAACCTGGTGGCGGGACAGTTCGGCTTTTCCAAGCGCGAGTATTTCGAGATCACCAACGAAGCCGATCGCGCCGTTCCCACCGTGAAATTCTAAAGATGAGCGGGCTGATGGTTCGCCGCCTTCTTCTTGCTGTTGTGCTTGTCTGCGCGGCATGGCTTCCGGCCGTCGCCGAAGAGTATATCCGCAGCTACCATTCCGAAATCGCAGTCGAGCCAGATGGCGAGCTCACGGTGACCGAGACGATCGTCGCCAAGTCGGAAGGCAACCGCATCCGCCGCGGCATCTTCCGCGATTTTCCGCTGACCATGGTCGATGCCAACGGTCGCACGGTTCGGGTCGGCTTCGATATCGTCTCCGTCACCCGCGATGGCCGCGATGAGCCGTACAGGACCGAGACGATCGCCGGCGGCATCCGCATCTATTCCGGAGACCAGGACGTTTTTCTGCGCGACGGCGAGCATACATTCGTGCTCACCTACAAAACAGACCGGCAGATCCGCTACTTTGCCGATCACGACGAACTCTACTGGAACGTCACCGGCAACGGCTGGCATTTCCGCATCGCGCAGGCCTCGGCGCGGGTCACGCTGCCGGATGGCGGGCAGGTGCAGCAGACGGCCGCCTTTACCGGCCCGCTCGGCTCGACCGCCCGCAATGCCCGCGTGCAGGCAAATGGTGACAATGCTGTGTTTTCAACAACCCGACCGCTCGGCCCCCAGGAAGGGCTGACGATTGTTGCCGGCTTTCCGAAAGGCGTCGTGGCCGTACCCTCCAAGGATCAGGAACGCAGCTGGTGGCTGCGTGACCATATGGGCACGCTGATCGCCGGCGCCGGCCTCGTCATCGTGCTGGCCTATTACTTCGCCGTCTGGAAACGCGTCGGCCGCGATCCGGCCCGCGGCATCGTCGTTCCGCGCTGGGATGCGCCCGATGGCCTGTCCCCGGCGCTGGTCAACTATATCGACAACAAGGGCTTTTCCGGTGGCGGCTGGACCGCCTTTGCGGCGAGCGCCATCGATCTTGCCGTCAAGGGCTATGTCGTGCTCGATGATCTCTCAAAGCAGATCGTCATCAGGCGCACCGACAAGGGGAGCGGTCGCGATCTGCCCGCCGGTCAGTCCGTCATTCTCGCAGCCGTCGGCGGCAAGGGTGAAAGCTTCGTCATCGACAAGGACAACGGCACCGCCGTCCAGACCGTCGGCAAGAATTTCCGGCAGGCGATCGAACGCGAGCATCGCGGCAAATATTACAACGCCAACTGGGGCTATGTTCTCGGCGGCATCGGCCTCAGCGTCATCTTTCTCATAGCCTTGCTCGTGTTCGGCAATCTGGAACCGGATATGGTCGCCGTGCTGATCGTGCCGGTCTTCGTGGCTGTCTTCTTCGGCTTCATCGCGGTCGGCTTCGGCAAGAAGCTGCGGCGCGGCTCGTCGCTGTTTGGCCGCATCATGACCGTAGTCGTGCTCGGCTTTATCGGCCTCGTCGCGCTCTCGATCGTCTCCTCCGTTCTGGTGGCGCTCGTATCCGAACTCACGGGCACCGATCACTGGCCGCTGCTCGTCTCAGTCGGGGGCATTGTGCTCGCCAACGTCATGTTCTTCTTCCTGATGGGCGCGCCGACGCCGATCGGCGCCAAGCTGATGGACGGGATCGAAGGCCTGCGCCTCTATCTGACCGTTGCGGAGAAGGACCGCATGAACATGGCCGGCGCACCGCAAATGTCGCCGCAGCATTTCGAAAAGCTTCTACCCTATGCGGTAGCGCTCGGCGTCGAGAAGCCGTGGAGCAAGGCATTCGACACCTGGCTTGCGGCAGCCGGCCTCGGTGCCGCCTACACCGCCGCCTGGTATCACGGCGGCGGCTTCAACAGTTTCGGAGACCGCATCGGCGGCTTCTCCTCCTCCATGGCCTCGACCATATCCTCGACCCTGCCACAACCCACATCCTCCTCATCCTCAGGCTTCTCCACCGGCGGCTCCTCGGGTGGCGGCGGCGGTGGAGGCGGGGGAGGCGGCTGGTAAGCGCGACCCGTTGATGATTGTATCATGGCATGATACAGAAAGGTCTGCGACGTGATACGATCCTTCGGCAATGCGATGACCGAAGCGGTCGCCAACGGCAAACTGCCGAAAGGATTTCCGTCAGATATCTTGCGGCGCGCTGTTCGAAAGCTGACCATGATCGAGAACGCCGTGGAACTCATCAACCTTCGCTCGCCACCGGGTAATCACCTGGAAGCCTTGAGGGGAGATCGCTCGGGCCAGCATTCGATCCGCATCAACGATCAGTGGCGCGTGTGCTTTACGTGGTCGGATGGCGGCGCCGAACAGGTCTAGATCGTCGATTATCATTGAGGGAGAACAGTCATGGCAAGTGTCCTTCCACCGGTGCATCCGGGTGAAATCCTCCGCGAGGAATATCTCGTTCCCTTGCGGATGAGCGCCAGTGCGCTGTCTAAGAAACTCAACGTTCCCCGCACACGGATTGAGCGACTGGCCGCAGAGCAGACGGCAGTGACGCCAGATACGGCCCTCAGGCTCGCGCGCTTCTTTGATACGACGCCCGAGTTCTGGATGAACCTCCAGATCAGCTATGACCTGAAGATCGAGATTGCCGCGAAGAAGGATGAGATCGCCGCGATCCCCGTCATGACCGCGGCCTAAGCATCGACAGACTTTCCCCAACCCGAGTGATGACTTTTGCCGGCGGCGGCTCATGACTTCCTTCACCTCCCCCTTGAGGGGGGAGGTCGCCGCGAAGCGGCGGGTGGGGGTGATTGCATGCTTCGAACACTCTGGTGAGGTGGCGCATGGCAGAGGAAAAACCCGCAAAACTCCAACGCTTCAAAACCGCCAACGCGCGTCGCCTGCGAAACACCACGACGGATGCCGAATCCAGGCTTTGGCGCCATCTCTGGAAGATCCCGATCGAAGGCACGCACTTTCGCCGGCAAGTCCCGATCGGTCGGTATTTTGCCGATTTCGCCTGCCACCAGATCGGCCTGGTCATCGAACTGGATGGTATCCAGCATGGGCAGGAGACTGCGCGCCGATATGACGCCGAACGGACCGCTTACCTCAAGGCGTCGGGTTACCACGTCGTCCGATTCTGGAATGCTGAAGTGCTTGACGAACTCGAAGCCGTTCTCGACACCATATTTGCCATTGTGCAGCAGCGCTTAACTTTGCTAGCAGAAGCACACGATTGTCACCCCACCCCGGACCTGCGGTCCGACCCTCCCCCTCAAGGGGAGGGTGAGGAAGAATGATATGCCCGATCTGCTCCTAGAACTCCGCTCCGAGGAAATTCCGGCCCGCATGCAGCGCAAGGCTGCCGGCGATCTGAGGAAGCTCGTTACCGATGCGCTGGTGGATGCGGGCCTGACCTATGAGGGCGTTCGCGAATACTGGACGCCGCGGCGCCTCACGCTGGATATCCGCGGCCTCAATGCTCGCTCGGCCGATCAGCGCGAGGAGATCAAGGGCCCATCCACCAAGGCGCCGGAACAGGCAATCGCCGGCTTCCTGCGCAAGGCCGGCCTCACCGATATTGCGCAAGCCCAAGTCGCCAGCGATCCGAAAAAGGGCGATTTCTACGTGGCCGTCGTCTCCAAGTCCGGCCGTGCGGCGGAAGAGATCATCGAAGCTGTTATGCCCGGCATCATTCGCTCCTTCCCCTGGCCGAAATCCATGCGCTGGGGTGCCGCCTCCATGCCGAAGGGTTTGAGCTTTGCCGGCATCGAGGGCAAGGGGCCTGAAAGCCTGCGCTGGGTGCGGCCGCTGCAGTCGATCGTCTGCATGTTCGGCACCGAGCATGAAGAAACCAAGGTCATCCCGTTCCAGATCGACGGCATCACCGCCGGCAACGTCACCTATGGCCACCGCTTCCACGCGCCTGAGGCCATCACAGTGCGCCGCTTCGACGATTATGTGTCGAACCTCGAAAAGGCGAAGGTCATGCTCGATGCGGACCGCCGCAAGGACATGATCCTGCACGATGCCCGCGACATCGCGTTTGCCAACGGTCTCGACCTCGTCGAGGACGAAGGCCTGCTCGAGGAAGTCTCCGGCCTCGTGGAATGGCCGCATGTCCTGCTCGGCACGTTCGAGGAAGACTATCTGGAAATCCCGGCCGAGATCATCCGCCTTACCATCAAGACCAACCAGAAATGCTTCGTCACCCGTCGCCAGGGCACTGACGATGGCAGCCTGTCCAACCACTTCATCCTCATCTCGAATATCGAGGCGAAGGATGGCGGCAAGGAAATCGTCCACGGCAACGGCAAGGTCGTGCGCGCACGCCTCTCCGACGCTCGGCATTTCTGGACCCGCGACCAGGGCGACCTGCCGGATCTCGCGACGTTGGAAGCCTCGGCCCAAAAATTCGGCCTCGATCTCAAGAAGTCGCTCGACCAGCGCATGGCCAAGCTCGATGCGCTCAACGTCACCTTCCACGCCAAGCTCGGCAGCCAGGGCGAACGCGTCACCCGCATCCGCGCACTGGCGAAGGAACTGGCGCCGATCACCGGTGCCGATCCGGTTCTGGTCGATCGTGCTGCCGTGCTGGCCAAGGCGGATCTGCGCACCGAAGCCGTCGGCGAGTTCCCGGAACTCCAGGGCCTGATGGGCCGCCGCTATGCGCTGCTGCAGGGCGAGGATGCATCGGTCGCCGCCGCCATCGAAGACCACTGGAAGCCGAACGGCCCCTCCGACCGCCTGCCGGAAGACAAGGTCGGCCTGACGCTGGCACTCGCCGACAAGCTGGATACGCTCGTCGGCTTCTGGGCCATCGACGAAAAGCCGACCGGCTCCAAGGACCCCTATGCGCTGCGCCGTGCAGCGCTGGGTGTCGTGCGGATTTTGCTGGAGCGGAAGGTGCGGTTGCCGTTGCTTGCGGTCACCAAGGATTCAGATCTCCTCTCCTTCTTCCACGACCGCCTCAAAGTCTATCTCCGCGATCTCGGCGCCCGTCATGACATCATCGATGCGGTGCTGACGCCGGACGCGGACGATCTGCTGCTGGTGGCCCGTCGTGCCGAAGCGCTGACGGCCTTCATCACCTCCGAGGACGGCAAGAACCTTCTGGCCGGCACCAAGCGCGCCACCCAGCTGCTGGCCGCAGAGGAGAAGAAGGGTACCGTCGTTGCCGATGGCGTTTCGGAAGCTCTCCTGACGCTCGATGCCGAAAAGGCGCTCTGGGCAGCGATTTCGCAAGCCTCGAAGGAAGCGTCGGACGCGGTTGCCAAGGAAGATTTCCGCTCGGCCATGGAAGCCCTGTCGAAGCTGCGCGCTCCGGTCGATACGTTCTTCGGGGACGTGCTCGTCAATGACGAGGATGCAGCGATCCGCGCCAACCGCCTCGCTCTCCTGAAGGCGATCCGCGAGGCGACAGCCACCGTTGCGGACTTCTCCCGCATCGTGTCCTAACCTTTGTTCTCCATCGGCTCCGTGCTATCTTCATAGCGTGGAGCCGATAGGACAAAGCCCATGAACAAGCCCGTGCAGATCACCCTCGGCGAACCCTTCGCAGACTTCGTCGAAAACGAAGTGGAAAGCGGCCGTTTCGCCTCGCCCCAGGCCGTCATCGAAGCCGGCTTGCGCCTGCTCGAGGAAGACCTCGCCAAATATGGAAAGCTGCGCGCGCTTCTGATCGAGGGCGAAAACAGCGGTCCGGCTGAGGTTTTCGATCGCGATGCGCTCATGGCATCGATAAAAAAGTCCTGGCAAGAACGTGGTTGATGTCCGGATACGTAGAACGGCTAAGGTCGACCTGCACGATATCGGCAAATATACCCGAAGCATCTGGTCGGCCAAGCAGGCAGAACGATATATCGATGACATCATGGACGTGATCGAGCTGATAGCGGAGCATCCGCTGTCGGGGCAGAACCTGTCTGGGATCCGCCATTCCTATCGCCGGCGCCGAGCCGGACATCACCTCGTATTCTACGCAGTCGTTCCGGACGGATCGGTCGAAATCATCCGCATCCTGCACGAAAAGAGCGACGCCCTCCGGCATCTCGATCCATCCGCATGACGCGGCCCATGATTCTCATCAGCGCCTGCCTGCTCGGCCATGCCGTCCGCTACGATGGCACGGGCAAGCCGCTCGTTCATCCGGCGATCGAGCGGTGGCGGGAGGAGGGGCGTCTGGTGACGATCTGTCCGGAGCTCGCGGGCGGCATGAGCGTGCCGCGTCCGCCAGCCGAGATCGAGAATGGCATGACGGGCGAGGACGTGCTTGCCGGCCGCGCCCGCGTGCTGGAAATCACCGGCGGCGACGTGACGGCGGAGTTTGTGGCCGGTGCCCGCCGGGCGCTGGATTTTGCGAGCCAAAACGGTTGCACCCATGCGCTGCTGATCGACGGCAGCCCGTCCTGCGGTTCGGGCTTGATCTATGACGGGTCGTTTTCCGGAAGAAAGCACGCCGGCAACGGCGTCACCGCAGCGCTGCTCGCCTCCGCAGGGATCGAGGTGTTTTCCCATATCGAGATCGACCGTCTCGCGGCGAGGGTCGGATCCGTCCCGATCGGGGACGCGAGACATCCCGTTCATCCTTCGGAAACTTAAAGCATATCTGGTTTCGCTAACCATTCAAAACGGCAGGTTTTCCTTAACCGCGATTTTTAAGCAGTCTCGAACAGCAGCCGCTTATTGTGAGCCTATCAGAGGACATAAGTCCCGCAGAGATACGCAGCCGCAAACACCGGAAACGGCTCTCAGGTAAAACAAGGGTAGCACAACCGATGACGAATACCGTTCTGAAGCCCGTCTGGGCAGGGTCGACATTGAGGATCGATCCGTCACGTTTTCCGCAGCAGGTCACCTATGCGATGAACGAGACGTCAGGAGATGTAACAATCACCATCGACGAGCGCGGAGCTGTTCTGCGCAAGATCCTGCCGGAAAGCGGTCTGCCGCTTTCCTTCGCTCTCCCGGCCCGCGCCTTCAAGGGTGTGGCCGCCCGCGCCATCGATCATGGCGATGGCGACGTCACTGTCACGCTTGAACTGCATCACGATGATCCGGATCTCTGCATCCCGCTTCTCGTCGCCCACGATCTCTGCGATATCGCTGCAGACTGGCGCAGCTGGTCGGATGCGTTCCGCATTCCGATGCTGATGGTCGAAGCCGATGGCATTGCCCGTCCGCTGGAAAACCACCTCGGCGATCTTCGCACCGCCACGACCAAGCCGCGCCGCCGCCATTCCTATTTCGCAGAGCGCCGCCCGCGTTTCCTGGTGCGCCGCGCAACCGGCAGCCTCGGTGTTATCATGAAGATCGAAGGCAAGGAAATCATCGCGCGGCGTTAAGAGACGTACTCTTAAGAACCACCGCCCGCGAAAATGCGAAGCCCGGCCAAACAGCCGGGCTTTTCCATGTTTACAATATGAGGCCCAAAATCAGTCCGCCGAACAGGACGGCGCCGACTTGTGTATTGAACTTGAACAGTTTGAGACACTGGTCGGGATTGTCGATATCGATGATCAGGATCTGCCAGGCGAGCATGACGGTCGCGGCGATCAGTCCGACATAGGCAAAGAGGCCCGCGTCGCCGGCGATATAGGCAAACAGCAAAAACACAAGCGTCAGACCGTAAAGCCCGATCAGCCAGGCCTTGGTATTGTCCCCGAACAGTCTTGCCGTGGAGCGCACGCCGACCAGAGCGTCGTCCTCCTTGTCCTGATGGGCATAGATCGTGTCGTAACCGATCGTCCAGGCAACGGCTGCCGCGTAAAGCCAGATCGGTGCCCAGGAGAGACTGCCGAAAACACCGGCCCAGCCCATCAGCGCACCCCAGGAAAACGCCAGTCCCAGAAAGAACTGCGGCCAGTCGGTAAACCGCTTGGCAAACGGATAGATCGCGACGACCAGAAGTGACGCAATGCCGAGAAGGATGGAGAACGTATTGAACTGCAACAGCACGATCAGGCCGACCAGCGCCTGAACCGCCAGAAAGACCTTTGCCTCGAAGCGGGACACCCGGCCGGAGGGCAGTGGCCGCGAGCGGGTGCGCGCCACCTCATTGTCGATTTCGTGATCGACCAGATCGTTATAGGTGCAGCCGGCGCCGCGCATCGCCACGGCGCCGACGAAGAACAGCACCAGATGCGAGATCAGCTGCCAGGGCTGGAACATGCCCTCGTCCATCGCCGCATTGGCGGCAAGCGCTGCCGACCAGAAACACGGCCACATCAGCAGCTGCCAGCCGATCGGCCGGTCCCAGCGCGCCAGTTGCGCGTAGGGCCAGGCCGCACGCGGCAGAACCTGATAGACGAAATTGTCGGATGGAGCGTCTGAGACGCGGCCGCCGAAAGCATCGGAATTTGGTTTCTCGGTCATGGCCGATGTCATGCCCCCAGTGGTGGAAATCGTCAAGCGGGACGATCCGGACAGGGTGGTGCGACCCGCCGCGAGCCGTCTCTTCCAGCCTATGATCTTCCCCATCGACCCCGCTCAGCGCGTCCAGCCTCACCCTGCAATCTGCTCGAGCGGTATGCGGCCCTGTTCGAATGCGTAGAGCTCGGCCTCCCGCTCATAGATATAGTCGCGATTGTCCGGTACGGCCGTCCGCTTCTTGACGATCTGGATCTGGAAAATGTGAAAGGCCTCATGCGTGAAGGCCATTTCCGACGCGGCCAGATAGAACTCCCACATTCTCGCGAAGCGTTCGTCATAGAGCGCGATTGCCTTGTCCCGGTTCGCCATGAAGCGCTCGCGCCAGTACCGCAGCGTATAAGCGTAGTGCATCGGCAGGATCTCGATGTCGGAAACCAGAAGTCCCGCTTTCTCGATCGCCGGCAGAACTTCTGAAAGCGAGGGAATGTAGCCACCCGGAAAGATGTATTTGTCCATCCAGGGATTGTTATAGACCGCCGGGTAGGGCTGGCCGATCGAGTGCAGCACCATCACGCCGTCGTCGGACAGCACGTCGGTGACCTTGTTGAAGAACTTTCGGTAGTTTAGCCGTCCCACATGCTCGAACATGCCCACCGAGACGATCCGGTCGTAGCGCTGGTCGGCGGGAAGGTGATAATAGTCCTGCAGCTCGAAGCGCACACTGCCCGCAAGCCCGCGTCGTGCCGCACGCTCTTTGGAAATCTTCAGCTGTTCGGTGGAAAGCGTGATGCCGGTTACGTCGACGCCGGACGATTCCGCCAGATACATCGCCATGCCGCCCCATCCGGAGCCGATCTCCAGGGCTTTGTGCCCGGGTTCTGCCAGAAGCTTTGCCACGATATGACGCTTCTTGGCGATCTGGGCCTCATCCAGCGAAATATCGGGCGGGTTGAAATAGGCGCAGGAATATTGCCAGTCCTCGTCCAGAAACAACGCGAACAGCCGTTCGTCGAGGTCGTAATGGTGGGCGACGTTGCGGCGGTTGTGGTTGATCGGCACACGATTGCGAAACTGCGATGCGATTATTCTGCCAAGGCTGCGCGTAAGGATCTGGAAGGTCAGTCCTTCCTTCAGCGTGTTGTCCTTGATGAGAGCCAGGAACTCGTAAATGTCGCCCTGTTCGACGATGATCCGGCCGTCCATATAGAGTTCGCCGAGCTGCAGTTGCGGGTCGGAAACCAGCGCCTTTTCAGCCGCTTCATCGGTAAAGCGGATTGCAACGGTCCGTCCGCCGCCGCTGCCGTAATAGGTTTCCCCGCCCGAGCCGCGGACGATGAGAGTGCCATTTCTGATGATCTTGGAAAGCAGTCTGTGAAGGGACAAGGTCATGGACCCACTTCCTGAACACGATGGATGCCTTGCTGATCATCAAAATCTACCGTCTTTCAATCCAACTGCAAGCGCAAAAAAAACAACTGGAAGTAGCTCCGTCGAGCCAGTGCTCAACGGAGTGCTTTCGAGGTTATCCAGGGCGTCGCAGGCTCAGCGGCGCTTCATAGCTTCGGCAAGCGCTGCACCGAATGCGCCCTGAGATGGCTTGCTGTCCGTCTTTGCAAACTTCGGATTGACGGGCTTGTCGCGATCACCGCCGCGGGGGCCCGGAGGTGGGGCGTCGCCGCCGTCCTTGCGCATGCTGAGCGCGATGCGCTTGCGCTTCACATCCACCTCGACGACGCGAACCTTCACCACGTCGCCGGCCTTCACCACCTCATGCGGGTCTTTCACGAACTTGTCCGCCAGCTGCGAGACATGAACCAGCCCGTCCTGATGCACGCCGATATCGACGAAGGCGCCGAACGCCGCCACGTTGGTGACGGTGCCTTCCAGCTGCATGCCGGGCTTGAGGTCGGTGATCTCGTCGATCCCGTCCGCAAAGGTCGCGGTCTTGAAGCTCGGACGCGGATCGCGACCGGGCTTTTCCAGTTCCGCGATAATGTCCTTGATCGTCGGCAGACCGAACGTGTCGTCGATGAACTGGCGCGGATCGACAGATTTGAGTGCTGCGCTGTCACCCATCAGGGAACGCAGGTCGCGGCCGCAGGCGGCAACGATCTTCTTCGCGACACCATAGGCTTCCGGATGCACGGAAGACGCATCGAGCGGTTCCTTGCCGTTGACAATGCGAAGGAACCCGGCCGCCTGTTCGAACGTGCGGTTGCCGAGCCTTGCGACCTTCAGGAGCTCCCGGCGCGTGGTAAAGGCACCGTTCTGGTCGCGATGCGCAACGATCGCCTCGGCAATCGATTTGCTGAGGCCCGACACGCGCGACAGAAGCGGTGCCGATGCCATGTTGAGATCGACGCCGACGGCATTCACCGCGTCTTCGACCACGGCTTCGAGCGAACGCGACAGCTTGTTCTGATCGACATCGTGCTGGTACTGGCCAACACCGATCGATTTCGGCTCGATCTTGACCAGTTCGGCCAGCGGATCCTGCAGCCTACGGGCAATCGACACGGCGCCGCGCAGCGACACGTCGAGACCCGGAAACTCGTCAGCCGCCGCCTGCGATGCGGAATAGATCGAAGCGCCTGCCTCCGACACGATCACCTTGGTCGGTTTGCTGCCCGGCAGGTTGGCCAGCATGTCGGCCACCAGCTTTTCCGTTTCGCGGCTGCCGGTGCCGTTGCCGATCGAGATGAGCTCTATTCTGTGTTTGGCGATCAGGCTTGCGAGTTCCGCCTGGGTGCCGCGCACATCGTTGCGGGGCGGGAAGGGGTAGACGGTGGTGGTTTCGAGAAGCTTGCCGGTGGCATCGACGATCGCCACCTTGACGCCGGTGCGGATGCCAGGATCAAGGCCCATCGTCGCGCGCGAACCGGCGGGAGCGGCCAGCAGCAGATCCTTCAGATTGCGGGCAAACACATGGATCGCCTCTTGCTCGGCGCGTTCGCGCATTTCCCGCATCAGGTCGAGCGAGAGGGAGACGGAGAGCTTCACCCGCCACGTCCAGCCGGCGACCTCCATCAGCCAGCGGTCGGCGGCACCCTTGTCGCTGATATGGAAAGCAAGCGCGATGATCCGCTGCGCCGGCTTGATCGGGGAGGTGTCGTCTGCATCCACCTCGATCGTCAGCGTCAGGAATTCCTCGTTCCAGCCGCGCAGCATGGCAAGCGCACGGTGTCCCGGCGTGGTGGCCCAGCGCTCCGTATGCTCGAAATAGTCGGAGAACTTGGCGCCGGCCTCCTGCTTGCCGGCGACCACGCGGGCTTTGAGCACGGCGCCGTCGCGCATGTGCTGGCGCAGTCGCTTCAACAGGTCGGCATTTTCCGAGAATGCTTCGGCGACGATATCGCGCGCGCCGTCCAGCGCAACCTTCACGTCGGTCACTTCACCCTGAACGAACGTCTCGGCAAGCTTGGCCGGGTCGAGCGTGCGGTCGGCCCAGATCGCGTCTGCCAGCGGACCAAGACCGCGTTCGCGGGCGATTTCGGCGCGGGTGCGGCGTTTGGGCTTGAAGGGAAGATAAAGGTCTTCGAGTTCGGCCTTGGTCACCGCCTTGCCGATCTTGGCCGCAAGCTCGTCGGTCAGCTTGTCCTGGCCTTTGATCGAATCGACGATCGATGCGCGGCGTGCTTCCAGTTCGCGAAGATAGATCAGCCGTTCGGCAAGGTTGCGCAACTGGGTGTCATCCAGTCCGCCGGTCACTTCCTTTCGGTAGCGCGCGATGAAGGGCACGGTTGCGCCCTCGTCCAGGAGCCCGATTGCGGCAATGGCCTGGTCCGGGCGGGCGTTGATTTCCGCGGCGATCACGGCGGCGAGAAGGCGGTTTTCGACGGCCATGCAAGTCCTCGTTGGATAGGAGGCGAGACCATAGTCAAACTTTGCGGCAAGACAACCGACCATCGGAACGGTTCACAGCTTACCCAGGCAGTCGTCTCGGAATGGGGCGTCATTTACCGGTCGGTAACCGCGAACCGGTGGAAAAAGAGATGACACCTTCTCGCATTGTGCCAGAATCCTATAGTTGCTCCTGCCACATGATTTGGCGTGTAAGGAGGTATGAATGCCTAGCAAAATAGCCCATATACTGGCGTCCGACGATGCCGTTGGCTCCGAAGAACTGGAGGCGGCGATCATCTATCTCGACGAAAAACTGCAGGACGCGGCGCGGCGCAACGAGCCTGTCCCATTTCTGGCCTTTCGTAACAAAGTGATATTCAAAGCAACGTTGAGATTGCGCAGCGACAGTTATCGTCAGCAACCGGACCGGCCGTCTTGAATGCCGCTTTTGCCGGCGAGACTTGACCTTTTCCGTCCCTCGCCTTAACCGCCAGCACAGATGATAAATCGAGGGCGGCAGATGAAGGTTCTTCTTATCGGCACGGGCGGTCGCGAACATGCGCTGGCATGGAAGCTTGCCCAATCACCGAAACTGACGAAACTCTTTGCCGCTCCCGGCAATCCCGGCATGGCCGAAAATGCCGAACTGGTCGCGCTCGATGTCGACGACCATGAGGCGGTCCTTGCATTTTGCCGCAGCGAGGCCATCGATTTCGTGGTCGTCGGCCCGGAAGCGCCGCTGGTCGCCGGCATTGCCGATCGCATCCGGCAGGCGGGCATCGCCGTCTTCGGCCCGTCCGCCGCCGCCGCCCAGCTCGAAGGGTCCAAGGGCTTCACCAAGGATATCTGCGCCCGCTACAATATCCCGACCGGCGCCTACCAGCGCTTTACGGACGGCACTGCTGCCAAAGCCTATGTCGAGGCGCAGGGCGCTCCGATCGTCGTCAAGGCCGATGGTCTGGCGGCCGGCAAGGGCGTCACCGTCGCCATGACCGTGGAAGAAGCGCTGGCGGCGATCGACGACTGTTTCGATGGCGCCTTCGGGGCCGCCGGTGCCGAGGTCGTGGTCGAAGCCTATCTCGATGGCGAGGAAGCAAGCTTCTTCTGCCTCTCCGACGGCAAGACGGCGCTGGCATTGGCAACCGCGCAGGATCACAAGCGCGTCGGCGATGGCGATACCGGCCCCAACACCGGCGGCATGGGCGCCTACTCGCCGGCCCCGGTGATGACGCAAGATATGGTCGAGCGGACGATGAAGGAGATCATCGAGCCGACCATTCGCGGCATGGCGGAAAGCGGCTATCCGTTCACCGGCGTGTTCTTCGCAGGCCTGATGATCACCGCCAAGGGGCCGGAACTGATCGAATACAATGTCCGCTTTGGCGATCCGGAAACCCAGGTTCTGATGATGCGGCTGAAGAGCGATCTGCTGGAGATCCTTTACGCCGCCGCCACCGGCACGCTCGACGAGGTAAAGGCGGAATGGAGCGACGATGTGGCGCTCACCGTCGTCATGGCCTCGAAAGGTTATCCGGCCGCCTATGACAAGGGAACGCCGATCGCCTCGCTGCCATCAGCAGGCGAGGGCGAGAAGATCTTCCATGCCGGCACGGCGATGAAGGATGGCGCGCTGGTCGCAACCGGCGGCCGCGTACTCAACGTCACCGCGACAGGCAGAACGGTTGCGGAAGCCCAGGCAAACGCCTACCGGCTGGTCGACGCGGTGGACTGGGAAAACGGCTTCTGCCGTCGCGACATCGGCTGGCGCGCCATCGAGCGCGAAACCAGCTAGAGACGGTTCAGCAGCCGCGGTTTCGTTCAAAATTTACCAATTCTCCTGACGGGTTGGAAACGAAGCATTGCTATAGATTGTCGGACCAAACTCGGGAGTCCGGCGATGCATCGCGTTCTGATCACGGCAGCAACGGTAGCCGCAGCACTGCTGGCCGGCGGCGCCCAGGCGTCGTCCGTCACCGCAACCAATGGCAGTCAGAAATCCTCGAGCATCGTATCGTGGCATTGCAGCGACTGCGAGCCTCCGGCCGCAAAGCCCGATCTGTCCAACTACAAGGTTCCGGTCCTCGAGCCCGGCACACAGAAGACCGAGATCATCGAAATCAACGGCGAAAAGCGTCTTGTCCGCACCGAAGCATGGTTCGGCGGATCGCCTGTCGTCTTCGTCGGAAAAGTCCCGGCCTGGATGGATGCCGGAAGAACCATTGCGAACGTGCCGGCGCCGACCTCCACCTCGTTCGAAGAGATGATCGAGAATGCGCCACCGCCGCGCGATGGCATCGATCTGGAGGCCACCACGAGCGCTGTTGCGCCAGCCCCTCAAGTTGCGGAAGCCTCGGCGAAACCGATCACTTTCGAAGACTTCAGCCTCAGGCTGAAACGGGCTGAATAAACAGTCAGCAAGTCATTGCAGCCAGTCAATAAAAGGCCGCGCAGTTACTGTGCGGCCATACGTTTTTCTGCGTTATTGTGTGATTAAATAATTATTTATGCATCGCTCATATGGTCGTTGCACTGCAATCATTGCAGACGACATGGTGCAGAATGTGCCGCCTCCCACAAACATCATTTTTCCCAAGGTGCGGCCTGCGCGGTCGCTGCCGGTCACAGGTGAGCGGACCATGAAGAACCTCAAAATCTCCCACCAGCTGCTGCTGCTCGTGCTTTTGCTGATCGCCGGCTTTGCCGCTGCCACATACATGCAGCTGCGCACGTCCACCCAGGCGATCTACGCCGAACGTTACGGCATGCTGCGCACGCAGGTGGAATCTGGCATCGGTATCTTCAAGCGTTTCCAGGCTCTCGAGGCCTCCGGTGCGATGGGTCGCGAAGAGGCGCAGAAGCGGGCGTTCGAAGCCGTGTCGGCCATGACCTTCACCCCGGACGGCTACCTCTTTGCCTATGACTACGATGTGAACATGCGTGTCCATCCGGATCCCAAGCGGCTCGGCCAGAGTTTCAAGGGCAAGCCGGACAGCAAGGGCTTCATGTACCGTGACGAACTGGTCAAGATCGGCCGCGCCGGTGGCGGCACCGTCGATTTTCTCGGTCCCAAGCCTGGTCAGGAAGGCGATACCTTCCTGAAGAGCTCCTACGCGCTTGCCTTCGAGCCCTGGCAGCTGGTTCTCGTCACCGGCGTCTACGTCGACGATCTCCAGGCGCAGATCCGCAGCGAAGTCTTCAAGGCGCTGTCCTTCGGCTTCGTCATCCTGCTCCTCGGCTCGCTGCTGGCCTTCGTCGTAATCCGCAACATCTCCGGTCCGCTCGGTGCGATCCGTCAGGCGCTGAACGCCGTGGCCGACGAAGACGTGACGATGCAGATTCCGCACACGGACATGAAAAACGAAGTCGGCCTGATGGCCCGTGCAACGCAGGCGCTGCAGCAAAAGGTGCGCGAGCGCCATGCCATGCAGGAAAGCCAGCAGCGCCAGCAGGAGGAGCTCGACGGCGAACGCCAGCACAATCTCGACATGCAGCGCGACGAAGCAGCGCTTCAGGCCCGCGTCGTCTCGACGATCGGCTCGGCGCTCGAACAGCTCGCCAAGGGAGATCTGACGGTTCGCTGCGGCGATCTCGGCACCCGCTACGCCGGTCTGCGCGACAACTTCGACGAAGCGCTCGGTCATCTCGAAGCTGCGATGTCCAAAGTCAACGACAAGGGTATCGATATCGGCGGCTCGAAAGAGGAAATCCGCCGCGCTTCCAACGAACTGTCGCAGCGGACCGAACGCCAGGCCGCCAACCTCGAGGAAACATCCGCCGCACTTGACGAACTGACCGTCGCCGTCCGCCAGACCGCCGACGGTGCACGCGACGCCGCCCAGCGCGTCACGGCTGTCAGCACCGAAGCCAATCGCAGCGACGCCGTCGTCGAGGAAGCAATCGGCGCCATGAGCGGCATCGAACAGTCCTCGGCGGAAATCACCAAGATCATCGGCGTCATCGACGAGATCGCCTTCCAGACCAACCTTCTGGCCCTCAATGCCGGTGTCGAAGCGGCCCGCGCCGGCGAAAGCGGCAAGGGTTTTGCCGTCGTCGCCCAGGAAGTGCGCGAACTGGCCCAGCGTTCGGCCGCCGCCGCCAAGGAGATCAAGGAACAGATCTCCCGCTCGTCGGGCCAGGTCGCAAACGGCGTCCGCCTCGTCGGCGAGGCCGGTCAGGCCCTGAAGCGGATTTCCGATCAGGTGAAGTCGGCCAGCGACATCGTCGGCCGCATCGCCCATTCCGCAGCCGAACAGGATACGACGCTGCGCTCGATCTCCTCGTCGCTCAACATGCTCGACCAGGCCACCCAGCACAATGCCGCGATGGCCGAAGAGACCACGGCCTCCGCCGAGGCTTTGTCTGCCGATACGGAAGAACTGCTCAACCTCATCCGCAGCTTCCGCGTCAGCGGCACCGGGCGTCAGCCGGGCGCTCTGCAGGGCATGGGTGAACGGATGCGCCGGGCGGGCTGATCATTCAGCCTTGTCGCTCCCGGCGGCCCGGAATTGCGGGTCCGTCACACTATCAAGCCAATCGAGGTCGGGTTGCACTGCAGCCCGACTTTTTGCTTCCATATCCCTGTAGCGGCCAAGAAGCTGCTGGCCGAATTCGGTCAGCCCCGCACCGCCGCCCGACTTGCCGCCATGCCGGGTCGAGATCGAGGGCTCCAGAAACATCCGGTTGATCTCGTCTGCCAGCAGCCAGGCACGCCGGTAGGACATGCCGATCGCAGCGCCGCCGGCCCGGATCGAACCATGTTCGGCGATCAGTTCCAGAAGCTGCGCCTTGCCGGGCCCCAGCCGGACGCCGTTTTCCAGATCGACGCGGATCGTCATGGTCGGCCGGTCCGGTGCCGGCTTGCTCATGGCAATGCCACGACCTTGCCGGGGTTCATGATACCGGCCGGATCGAAGGCGTGCTTGATGCGCCGCATCAGCTCCATCTCGATCGGCGGGCGGATATGCGCAAGCTCGTCGCGCTTCAGCTGGCCGATCCCGTGTTCGGCGGAAATCGAGCCGCCGGCATCCAGCACGATCCCGTGGACGATCGCATTCACCTCCCGCCAGCGGTCGATGAAGGCGGCCTTGTTGCCGGCCATGTCGTTGCTGAGCGGCTGGGAGATGTTGTAATGGATGTTGCCGTCGCCGAGATGGCCGAAGGCGCAGATGCGGGCGCCGGGAACGGCCGCGAGAACAGCCTGCTCGGCTTCCTCCATGAAATGCGGGATCTTCGAGATCGGCACCGAAACGTCATGCTTGATCGATCCGCCTTCAGGCTTTTGCGCATCCGACATGCTTTCGCGCATGTGCCACAGCGCCTTTTGCTGCGCGACCGACGAGGCGATTACCGCGTCCATGACCAGTCCGGCCTCGAACCCCTGTTCGAGCAGCGCCTGCACCATCGTGTCGGCGGTTTCGGCAGCGTCCGATGTCGAGATGTCGATCAGCGCATACCATGGGTAGGGCTCAGACAGCGGGTCGCGCACGCCCTCGATATGCCGCGTGGTGAACTCGATGCCGATCCGTGGCATCAACTCGAACCCGGTCAGCGCCGTGCCGCAGAGGTTCGATGCCTTTTGAAACAGCAAGAGCGCATCGGCCGGCGAGGCAAGCCCGGCAAGCGCCACCTGGTGTCCGACCGGCCGCGGATAAAGTTTCAAGACCGCGCCGGTGATGATCCCGAGCGTGCCTTCGGCGCCGATGAACAGGTCGCGCAGGTCGTAGCCGGTATTGTCTTTTTTCAGCTTGCGCAGCCCGTCCCAGATCTCGCCGGTCGGAAGCACCACTTCCAGGCCTAGGCAGAGCTGGCGCATGTTGCCATAGGCAAGCACGGCCGTGCCGCCGGCATTGGTGGAAAGGTTGCCGCCGATCCGGCATGAGCCTTCCGACCCGAGCGACAGCGGAAACAGCCGGTTGACCTCCTCCGCCGCCTTCTGCACCTCGGCAAGGATGACGCCGCCATCGACAACGATCACGTTTGCCATCTGGTCGATCTCGCGGATGCGGTTCATCCGTTCGAGCGATATGATGATGTCGGATCCGCCGCTGCGTGGCGTCTGGCCACCGACAAGACCCGTATTGCCAGTCTGCGGCACGACGGCCGTCCCGGTCTCGCTGGCAAGCTTCAGGATCGCCGAAACTTCCTGCGTCGTGCCTGGCTTGAGAAGGAGAGGGGACGCGCCCTTATAGAGCCCGCGGTTTTCGACGAGATGCGGCGCAAGCTCCACCGGATCGCTGACCGCATGCGCAGCGCCGACGATCGCCGTAAACCGGGCAAGTAGATCCGGGGAAGGGAGAGGCATGTCCATGGCGTTTTCTCCTGGGCTTGTTTTATTCCCGCGGCGCGGCCGCTCGGACCAGCCGGTCGTTGATGGCTTCTCCAAGCCCGGTATCGGGAATGGCTGTGACTGCAATGCGCGTCGCCCCCACCGCATCGGCTTTCTTCAGATAATCGAACAGATTGGCGGCTGCCTCGGCAAGATCGCCGGAGGGGCTGAGGTCGAACACTGCCTTCGCCTGCTCGATGCCCTCGATCGGATCCGATCCCAGCCGGATCAACGCCTCGCCCGGCGCCACATGGGTCGCATTCAACCGCACGGCTGCCGATGGCGCATAATGCGAGGCGAGCATGCCGGGCGCTTCGATGATCGCCGCCGGTCCTTCCGGACGAATGACCGCGCGACCAATCAGCGCCTCGATCTCTTCAGCGGCAACGCCGCCGGGACGCAGCAGCCGGACCGTTTCGCCCTCGACGCGGACAATGGTCGATTCGACGCCGACCGACGACGCGCCGCCATCGAGGATCAGTTTCAGCTTGCTCCCGAGATCACCAGCGACATGGCCGGCACTGGTCGGGCTGACCTTGCCGGACGTGTTGGCGCTCGGTGCTGCCAGCGGCTTGCCGAAGGCGCGGATGAGATCGGCGGCAAAGCCCAATGGCAGGCGGATGCCGACCGTATCGAGCCCTGCAGTTGCGAGCGGATGGATACCGCTTTCTGGAATGAGCGGCAGGATCAGCGTCAGCGGCCCCGGCCAGAAGGCTTCCGCCAGCCGACGCGAGATCGGATCGAACGATGCATACCGCTCCGCCATCGCGACATCGGCCATATGGCAGATCAGCGGGTTGAAGCGCGGCCGCCCCTTGGTTTCATAGATGCGCGTAATCGCGGATGGATTGGTGGCGTCGGCTGCAAGCCCGTACACCGTCTCCGTCGGAATGGCGACCGGAAAGCCTTGCGACAGCACCGCGCACGCTTCGTCAAGCGCCCCGTCCCTGTCCGTCCTGATGTCGATAATCTTTGCCGTCATGTCCCGCAGTGCATAGCGCGGACTGAGACCGCGTTAAAGCGATTTGATGATGGCCCGCACCGCATGATCAGGCGCCCCCAGCATCAGCACGTTCTTCAGCGCTTCCTTCGGGTCGGTGGTCCGGAACAGAAGACCGTTCTTGCGGATGCTGCGGTCGATCTTCATCGATTGATCCGGATCGCTTTCGGTCGCCACCGCGAAATACATGCGGGAATACTGGGTGTTCACCCTCTTGAAGAACTCGTCCTCATCGCCGATCTCGGCCAGGAAATTGGCGATGTAGAAAGACCATTTCACCTTCGCCTTCGGCGAAAACAGGGTGCTTGCGGCGGTAACATGGCAATAGCCGAGATGCGGGGTCTGCTCCAGCGTGCGGTGGAACACCATCTTCGGAAACTGGATCGAGTGATGGAAGCCGTTGATCCGCTGATGCGTGCGTTCGCCGGCAGACTCCAGCTTCAGCCCCGTCCGCTCCGCGACTTCCTCATAGGTGAGATAACGGCGCTCCTTGGGCAGCCACAGCGGTTGTGTCCTGGAGATACGGCCTGTGCGCAGGAACTCGGAATGCCCGATCGCGCTCGTCGGTGCCTGCGCCGACACCGGCGGTGGCGGCCGGTTCGCGTCGTAGTAGCGTAGTTTTCCGGTCGTCTGCATGCGGCTGGCCCCTTCGCGCAAAAAGAAGTCTAGCCGGAGCGGTTTAACAGCCGGTTTACGTCTCAACGCACCGCGAGAAGCACCCTGTCCCCCACTTGTCAGCGGAAAACCGAAGCCGTCATGTGAGCCATCGTCGTCAATGCGTTTTCCGATGTCGCAATGTCGCCTGTGCGACAGGCAGCGCGAGTGCTTAAATCGGCAAAACTCATGGAGTCGCCTCGGCTAGGGACGGCGTTAAATTGGGAAGCCGGCAGGCGTGACGAGAACCCTCGGCCGATCCGGTGCCAGTCTGGGGACGTGATTGACGACCGATCGCGGTGGACGTTCGGGGTAGGATTGGGGGCAGGAGGTCTGTCCGCATTACCCCCCAAGTCTTTCGCTAGTGGAATTGACGAGGAAGACACGATGGACATTCACAGCCAGGTTCTGCGGCAGCTCAACAATCGCCGCGAAGGCTTCAGCCTCGAACAGCCCTTTTACATCGATCCGGACTATTACAAGCTCGATCTGGAAATGATCTGGTATCGCGACTGGCTGTTCGTCGGCCATGATTGCGAAATCCCGAAGGCCGGCAATTACGTGACGCTGCAGATCGGCGACTATCCGGTCCTCGTCCTGCGCACCCGCGAAGGCGAGATCCGTGCCTTCCACAACACCTGTCGCCACCGCGGTCACCGCGTCTGCACCAAGGATAGCGGTTCTGCGACCCGTCTTGTCTGTCCCTATCACCAGTGGACCTACCAGCACGACGGCACGCTGATGTCGGCGCGCCATATGGGCGATGATTTCGACAAGAAGCAGTTCGGCCTGAAGCCTGTTCACTGCGAATCCGTCGCTGGCTATATCTTCGTCTGCCTTGCCAACGAGGCGCCCGATTTCGCGCCCGTCCGCGCGACGATCCAACCCTATATGGCGCCGCATCGGCTGGCCGAAACGAAGGTCGCAGCCAAGAACACGATCATCGAAAAGGGCAACTGGAAGCTCGTCTGGGAAAACAATCGCGAGTGCTACCACTGCGCCGCCAATCATCCGGAACTCTGCCGCACCTATCCCGAAGCGCCGACGGCGACTGGTGTGCAGGGCGCCGGCGACGATCCGTTCATTTCCGAGCACTGGCAGCGTTGCGAAGCGGCAAACCTCCCGAGCACGTTCAACATGTCGACGGACGGCCAGTACCGCGTCGCCCGCATGCCGCTGATCGAGGATGCCGAAAGCTACACGATGAACGGCCGGCCGGCAGTCGCCAAGGCGCTGTCGGAGGACGTGACGATCTCCCATATCGGCACCATGCTGATGTTCCACTATCCGACCACCTGGAACCACATGCTGGTCGACCACGCGATCTCCTTCCGCGTCATTCCGCTCGGGCCGGAAGAGACGGCCGTCACCACCACGTGGCTCGTGAACAAGGATGCGGTCGAAGGCGTCGACTACACGGTCGAGGAACTGACCCACGTCTGGAACATGACCAACGACCAGGACCGCCAGATCGTCGAGGAAAATGCCTTCGGCATCCGCTCGCCCGCCTACGAGCCGGGTCCCTATTCGGAAGCGCATGAAGGCGGCGTCATGCAGTTCGTGGAATGGTACGCGAACTTCATGACCGATCGTCTCAAGGGCGATCAGACCAAGCTTCACGCCGTCGCCTGATCCGGCGAAACCGTGCACGACAAGACAGCCCGTCCGGCATATCAGGGCGGGCTGAGTTCGTTTTGCCAATCGTTCAGAAAATTCCCGTCCGCTTCAGAAGCCACCAGGCGATTGCCGCCGAAAGCACCATGAAACCCAGCGCGAAGGCCGTGCCGTGCAGACCCTCGGCAAACGGCAGCGACGACGTGTTCATGCCAAAGAAGCCGGTGACCAGCGATGGTGGCAGCAGGAAGGCGGTCATGATCGAGAGTATGTAGAGGTGCCGGTTGGTTTCCGATGCCTGTTTGGAATCGATTTCCTCGTGCAGCAGCCGGGCCCGCTCCTGCAGCGCATAGACATCGTGATCGACGGCTTCAAGCCGGCCGATCAGCCGTGAGGCGATATCGTCGAACCCGGGCGGCATATCGTCGTCGTCGGCCGCCGCCGCACGCCGCATCAGCGACAGGGTCGTGCGCAGGTGCCGGTGCAACCGCACCACCATACGCCGCACGGGAGCAAGCCGCCGGCGCTCGTCGCGCGGCACGTTGTCGTAGACGAAATCTTCGATCAGGTTCAGCTCTTCGGTAAATTCCATCACCATCGAAATCATCGTGCGCTGGAATTCGGCCACCAGCGTCTCGAACAGGTCGAGCGGCCTTTTGTAGCGACCGGCATTCTTCTCGATCGCGCCGCGCACCCGATCGACCGAACGCAACGGCTGCAACCGGGTCGTGATGATCACCTTGTCGGAGGCGAAGAAATGCAGCCAGCCGATATCGCGCGTGTCGCTATCGAACTCCCGCTGGAAATCGATCAGCGTGCCATAGACGGACTGCTCGTCCAGCGTGATCGACGCATGCGTTTCATGGGTGGTGAGCGCGACAGCTGCGGCCGCCGGCAGGCCTGGAAAATTCTCCAGAAAGGCGCCGACCCGCAGGTCTGCAAGGTTGAGATGCAGCCACAGGAAACCGGTTTCGATCGCAAGGTCCGAAGGCGTCGCCTCCAGCGAAAGCCTTAAGCAGGCGCCAGCCTCGCCGGGCCGGAAATGATAGGCCCAGACAAGACCTGGCGTGGCGGAAATCAGCGGAGAATTTATCGGAGGCATGGACTGAAAACCTGCAAGCATGACGCTCCTCATTAGGCGCTATGTGTGACACCTGTTGCAACGGGGATTTTCTCGTATCCTGCCCGCGGAACCTCGATGCACCGATTGACAACCGCGTTTACGTTTACGTAAAAAGCCAGTGGGAGTTCGGTGATCGCAGCTGCGGCATCGTCCGGAAGAATTGTCAATTTGGGAGAAGCGACATGTACAAGGCACCCGTGGAGGAGATTGCCTTCACCTTGAACCATGTGGCGGGTCTTGCCGACGCGCTGGAGATCGGCCGGTTCGGCGACCTCTCCCCCGATCTCGTCGATGCCATCCTGGCAGAAGCCGGTCGCTTTGCCAGCGACGAAATGGCGCCGCTGGGCGATATAGGCGATCGCCAGGGCGCGCGGCTTGAGGACGGCGTGGTGAAGACGCCGGATGGCTGGCCGCAACTTTATCGCCAGTGGCGCGAAGGCGGCTGGAACGGCCTGACGGCACCGGAAGCGTTCGGCGGTCAGGCGCTGCCGCATATGCTCAACGTCGCGACGCTGGAAATGTGGAATTCCGCCTCGATGGCCTTCGCGCTCGCGCCGACGCTCACGATGGGTGCGATCGAGGCGCTCGTTGCCCATGGCAGCGACACGTTGAAAGCCACCTATCTCGAAAAGATGGTCTCGGGCGAATGGACCGGCACGATGAACCTGACGGAGCCGCACGCGGGCTCCGATGTCGGCGCGCTGAAGAGCCGCGCCGAACGCCACGCCGATGGCAGCTACCGCGTGTTCGGGCAGAAGATCTATATCACCTGGGGCGAACACGACGCCGCCGACAATATCATCCACCTAGTCCTCGCACGTCTCCCCGATGCGCCGGCCGGCACGCGCGGCATTTCGCTGTTTCTGGTGCCGAAATTCCTGGTCGGTGACGATGGCTCGCTCGGTGAGCGCAACGACGTGTTCTGTCATTCGCTTGAGCACAAGCTGGGCATCCACGGCTCGCCCACCTGCACGATGATCTATGGCGACGGCAAATTCGGCGATGGCACCGGCGCGATCGGCTATCTCATCGGGGAAGAAAACCAGGGCCTCGCCTGCATGTTCACGATGATGAACAACGCCCGTCTCGCCGTCGGCATGCAGGGTGTCGCGATCGCGGAAGCTGCAACCCAGAAGGCAATCGCCTACGCGTCCGATCGAACCCAGGGCAGGGCGCCGGGTTCGACCGGTCCGCAGATGAGCCCGATCATCGAGCACCCCGATATCATCCGCACCCTCTTGACCATGAAGGCGCTGACGCAAGGGTCGCGCGCCATCTGCTTTGCCTGCGCCCACGCAATCGACATGTCGCATCACCTCGAAGGCGATCAGGCCACCCATTGGGTCGAGCGCGCCGCTCTGCTGACGCCGATTGCCAAATCCTTCGCCACCGATTGCGGCGTCGATGTCGCCTCGCTCGGCATCCAGGTTCATGGCGGTATGGGCTATATCGAGGAAACCGGTGCCGCGCGCTATCTGCGCGACGCCCGCATCGCCCCGATCTATGAGGGCACCAACGGCATCCAGGCGATTGATCTCGTGCTGCGCAAACTGCCGCTTTCCAAGGGCGCGCAGGTGCGGACCTTCATCGGTGAACTGCGCGACATCGCGCAGAGAGTCGAAAGCCTCAACGCCCCCGGCTTCGGCAGCACGGCGGAACGGCTGAACGCATCGATCGACGACCTGCAAGCCTCGACCGACTGGCTGCTGGAGGCGCAGGCCGCTGGCCGCGTGGCGGAAGCCCTTGCCGGAGCGACGCCCTACCAGCGCCTGTTCGGCCTCGTCCTGACCGGTGCCTATCTCGCCAAGGGCGCGCTCGTCGCATCCGAAGACGGCTTAGGCGAGAAGCGCGTGTCGCTCTGCCGGTTTGCGGCGGAAAACATGCTCGCCGAAACTGCAGCCCTGAAGGACCGCGTCATCGGCGGTGCCGAGAGCCTGGAAGCCGCACGCATCGTGCTTGCCTGAGGAGAATGCCGTGAGCGACGCCACCCTATCAATCGACAACCACGTCCTGATCGAACACCCTACGGATTTCGAGGGCGTGCTCACGATCCGATTCAACCGGCCGGAAAAGAAGAACGCCATCACGTCGTCGATGTATCACCGCATGACGGCGGCGCTCGCAGATGCCAATACCGACGACACGATCCGCGCTGTCGCCTTTCTCGGCACCGAAGGCTGCTTTTCGGCGGGCAATGACATGGCGGATTTTCTGGCGCATGCGGTCTCGGGCTCGGATGAACCGCCGGCCGCAGCCCTCTTTATCCGCGCGCTGGCGCTTGCCGAAAAGCCGATGGTATCAGGCGTCGATGGTCTGGCGATCGGTATCGGCACCACGCTCAACCTGCATTGCGACCTGACCATCGCCTCTTCCCGCAGTCTGTTCAAAACACCCTTCGTCGATCTGGCCCTTGTGCCCGAAGCAGCCTCCAGCCTTCTGGCGCCAAGGGTGATGGGCCACCAGCGTGCCTTCGCGATGCTTGTTGCCGGCGAGGGGTTCTCTGCCGATGCCGCCCACGAGGCAGGCCTTGTGTGGAAGGTGGTCGAGCCGCAGGCCGTCGAGGCGGAAACACTGGCGCTCGCCGCTAAACTTTCGGCAAAACCACCGCAGGCCTTAAAAATCGCCCGCGATCTGGTGCGAGGCCCCCGCGACGACGTGCTTGCCCGGATGGACGAGGAACTGAAGCATTTCTCCGCCCGGCTGAAAAGCGCCGAAGCTCGCGCCGCTTTCGAGGCCTTCATGCGGCGTTAACGCTGAGTTGCATCAAAGTTCCATCCACGCCGCGCTGCGCCTTCATTCGCAAGGCAAGCGTGGCTAGATACTCCTCAAACGAGGAGGACATCATGCGTACAGCCCTGACCGGCCTGCTTTTTCTTGCAACTCTTGGCCTCTCCTGCCTGCCCGCCGCTGCTGGGCCGGCATTTGCCGCGTCCGCCAATGCAGCGAACGCGCCGATCACCCTGATACAGAGCCAGCAAAGTCTTTCCGAGCAGACGGACCGGCGCGACCGACGCCGTCAGCGCTATGTCTGCGTAGTGCAGCCGCGCCAGAGCGACGACCGCGACCGTCCCTATGTCTGCCGGGCCGATGAAGGTCGGGTCGGCGGTACCTGCCGCTGCTCCGGCGTCACAGGCACCGGCAGGCTCGACCTCGACGACTAGAGCATGTCCTCCACCCGTCAGCCGTCGACCTTCTCTTCTGCGGGTTGCGGCACAGCCGCACCGAGAGGATTGACGTCACCGACGAACTTGACGAGATCGGCCATCGTAAAGTGGCCGGGCGTGTCGCTCGGCAGTTCCGGTTTCCAGTCGGAGCGCAGCCACAGGAACGACTCGTGGTCGCCATGCACCATGCCGAGGAATGTCTCGGCGATGATGGTGGATGCCATCGGCCCGAGCCGTCTTCCCTTGTTGAAGACCTCCGCTTCCTTGAGAACGTAATACCACAGAGGTGTTTCCTCGAGCATCTTGTGCTGCTTGGCCGCCTTGCCGTCCGGACCCGTGGCAATCTGCTCGGGCGTCAGTGGCTGAAGACCCATGGCGCGACAGATTGCTTGCCCGGAGGGAAGTCCGATCTGTACGCCGCGACGCAGGTTGCGGAAGGCAAGGTCGAATTCCCGCGATGCAACCGAGCCATCACCAGGTCCGCCGGGCAGGGTGTGCAGGGCGGGTGTGATGAAAGGGTCCAGTCGCCGGCTGTGGTTGATGGCGAAATTGGTCTCCTTCTCGCCTTCGGGCGTATCCAGATCGTAGAACCGCCGCCAGTCGACCACCCAGTTCGACGGGAGCGCGGCAAACCCGACGCCCGGGTCGTTGGCGAGCTCGCCGGTAATGTTCCCGGACTTTCCGGTGAACAGGAACAGAAGGTCGAGCGTCGCGTTCGCAAGACTATCGGCTGTAGGGTTGAACACCCGGTTGTGGCTATAGCTTTCCCGCACCATCGAATGGCCGAGCCGGTAGCACGCGGCGCCGAATTCGGCGGGCATATAGGGCCGCTGCTTGAACCGGTAGAACCGCCGACCCTCCTTCTTGATCTTCTGGATCAAGCCGGGCTCGGTCAGACGTTCCACGAAATCGAACAGCACAATCCACTGGTAGTGCCAGGTGACGATCCGCCGAGCCTCTTTGAAGAGCGCGGTACCCTTGAGGTCAGGCCTTTCCGCTGCGACCTTGTCGAACACCTTGTTGTGAAACTTCAGCATCAGCAGATGCGTCTGTGCCACCAGCAGGTTCTCATCGTTGCGTTCGTCGAAGATGAGCGCGTGGCCCTCCTGGTTGCGTGGAAGGTCGTTGGGAAGATCGGGGATCGCAGCGCCTTGCTGATCCGATGACGCCGCTGCCCGTCCGATCAACAGTTTGCCGGAAGTTTGCAGCGTTTCGACGTCGCGTTGGTAAAGATAGGGATGGATACCCGGCCCATCGCCGTAGAGCGAATCGAGATCGAGCGCCGGTGTCCGGAAGTTGGTGGTCGCCTTCGGGTCGGCATGCTGCTGGTCGAGAGGCGTCGTGTCGAGCGTGATATCATGGTCGATGAACTGGCCAAGATAGGTGTAGCCGGCCGGAATGTTCGGGTTGTCCTTGCCCGGTTCCGGATTGCCGTCGTCGAGCAGTTTATCCGCCATAGACTTGGCCAGGGCGGCAAGCGCATCGTCGCTTGCCGAAAACGGTAAGAGATTGGGAAACATGATCCCGAATTTCCCGGGATCACCGATGCCGTCGAAAGAATGCAGCGTTTCCGGCTTCATGCCGCGCACGCCATGCCCATGCATTGCGATCTGTGCCATGCTTTCCCCCCTTGGAGATCGCACTGGCGGCAAGTCATTTGCCGCCTTGGATGCGACACGGGAAAGCTACGCCTCTATGGCTAGGTTGTAAACCAAGGTTGCACAACCAAATTGCGTTCTGTCAAGACTAGCGTCAAACTTTGCTGAGCAGCGCGACGGCCTCGACGTGCGGCGACCAGAGAAACTGGTCAACCGGGGTGACCGAGACAATCCGGTATCCCGCATCGACGAGGATCCTCAGGTCGCGTGCGAGCGTCAGGGGATTGCAGCTGACCGCAGCAATCGTCTTGATGTTCGAGCGCGCCAGTTCCTTGACCTGCACTTCGGCACCCGCCCGCGGCGGGTCAAAGACGACCGCATCGAAGTGCTTCAGGTCCATCGGGATCAGCGGCCGGCGGAAGAGATCGCGCTTCTCGATGCTGACGGGCTTCAGCCCCTGGCTGTTGCGGGCCGCATGGTCCAGCGCCTTCAGTGCCTTGTCGTCGCTTTCCACCGCGTGCACGCGTGCCGTTCTTGCAAGGCGCAAAGCAAACGTGCCAGAGCCCGCAAACAGGTCCAGCACCCGCTTGGCCTTGCCCATATGGCCATGCACCAGCGTCGCCATGGCTTCCTCTGCCTCTTTCGTCGCCTGCGTGAAGCTACCGGGCGGAGGAGAAACTTTGACGCCACCGAAATCGATCACCGGCTTTTGCGGCTCCAGCACGATTTCGCCATTGGCCGAAACACGGGCGATGCCCTTCAGCGCCAGAACCGTCTCGGTCACCTTGCGGCGCTGCTTGTCCGAAAGCGGCTTCAACCCCTCGGCCGCGATATCGAGACCGGAGAGGCTTTCCAGCACCGAGATGCGGAACGTCTCCGAGCCGGTTGCGAGCGCCATGCCGATCGCGCGGATCGCATCAAGCCGCGCCACGATGCCGGGCGCGGCGATCGGACATTCGACGATGGAGATGATATGGTTCGTTTCTGCCCGGTTGTAGCCCAGCAGAAGCTCCTTCTCCGTCTTGCGCGCGGAAAACACCGTGCGCCGCCGCTCGCCCGGATGACACTCGACCGTCTCCTTGACGTCGGGCGTCAGGCCCTTGGATTTCAGCGCGTCGATGACGAGCTGGCGCTTGAAGTCATTATACGGCGCCTTGGCGAGATGCTGCAGCGAACAGCCGCCACAGGCATCGCCATCGGGTCCGAAGTGGCGACAGACCGGTTCGATCCGGTCCGGCGAAAGGTTGCCCGTTGACATGACCGTGCCGTGGTCGCCATTGCGGGCGATCGCCAGCGTTTCGCCCGGAAGAGCATAGGGAACATAGACCGGCCCGTCCTCGCCATTGGCGACGCCGTCGCCCTGTGCGCCAAGACGGTTGATGGTGACGTGAACCGTGCTCATTCCGGCTTCCGTCCTGCCAGAAGAAACTCCTCGTTGCCATCACCGCCGGCAATCGGCGAGGGGATCAGGCCAAGGCTTTCCCAGCCCATGTCTTCCACCAGCCAGCGTTCCAGCTCAGCCGCCACCGCCGGTGCCGTGTCCGGTTCCTTCAGGAGGCCCCGCTTGCCGATCGCGTCGCGGCCGGCCTCGAACTGCGGCTTGACCAGCAGCGCGCAATAGCTGCCCGGCAGCGCCAGTTCCAGCGCCGGCGGCAGGGCCAGCTTGATTGAGATGAAGGACACGTCCGAAACGACGAAATCGATCGGCCGGTCGTCGATATCGTCGGCCTCGAGATAGCGGGCGTTGACCCCCTCGATATTGCTGACGCGCGGATCATCGGCAATCCGCGGATGCATCTGCGCGTGGCCGACATCGAGCGCCGTTACATGCGCTGCGCCGCGGGCGAGCAGGATCTCGGTAAACCCGCCCGTCGAGGCGCCGACGTCAAGACATTCGCAGCCGGTCGGATCGAGCTTGAAGTGATCGAGTGCGGCAACCAGTTTCAGCGCCGCGCGCGACACATAGGCGCTCGCCGGATCGTCCATCTCGATCTGCGCGGTCGAGGACACGATCTGTCCGGATTTGGTGATGGTGCGACCGTCGACCTTGACGGTGCCGCGGGCAATCGCGTCGCGCGCGCGCGAGCGGCTGTCGACGAGGTTGAGGGTGACCAGAAGCTGGTCAAGTCTTTGTTGAATGTCTGACATGCCTTCCCATGACGCGGGCGAGCCCCGCACGCAAGACAAAAACGCGTTTCGACCTGCCGGACAAGCCTCAGCCGGCCTTTTATAGTTCGCGTCTTCTGCCTATTGTTGCCGCGCCAACCGGGAGGGGAATGGATGAGACGCTGGACAATCGTCTTCGGGGCCACGCTGACGGCCGGCCTGCTTTTGGCTGCACCGCCGCTTTTTGCCAATGATACGACGGCGGAACTGACGACCGGCGGCCTCGTCTATGTCCAGACCGCCGATATCACGATGGCCGAAGAGCATCTTCACCTCTCACGAGAGGAAGTCCGGGTCGACTACATCTTCAGGAACGACACCGACAAGGATGTCGAAAGCGTCATCGCCTTTCCGATGCCGGATATTACAGGCGGCGCTGAGAGCGACATCGCCTATGGCGATCCGGAAGCCGACAACTTCCTCGGCTTCACGGTCCTGCAGGACGGCCGCGAGATCAAGCCGCAGCTCCAGCAACGCATCATTGCCACCGGCATTGACCGCACCGAAGACCTCGTCGCCCAAAAGGTACCGCTTCTGCCCTATAGCGACAGAACCACCGAGGCCCTCAAGACCCTGCCCGATGACGTCAAGGCCGACTTCATTGCCAAGGGCTTGGTCCGGATCGATCGCTACGATGCCGGAAAAGGCTGGCAAGAGGACATCACGCCGGCATGGACGCTCCGCTCCGCCTATTGGTGGAAGACGAGATTTCCCGCGCAAAAACCGGTCAAGGTCAGCCACCGCTACAAACCGAGCGTCGGCGGCACGGTGGCCATGACCTTCATCGAAAACGGCAAGCCGGCCTATGAGTACGCCCGCTACGTCGAACGCTACTGCATCGACGACAGCTTCATGAAGACAGCCGCAAAGCTTCAAGCCGCAGCCACCAAGGGCGGCCCGCACTATACCGAACAATGGCTGTCCTATGTGCTGACCACCGGCGCAAACTGGTCCGGCCCCATCGGCAAATTCCGCCTGACAATCGACAAGGGCAACCCCAAGGATTACGTCAGCCTCTGCGCCACCAACATCAAGAAAACCGGCCCGACCACCTTCGAGATGACCGCCGAGGATTTCACGCCGGAGAAGGACCTGCACGTGCTGTTTCTGACGGCGGGGGAGTAACGAACAAACTCGCCCGGACGAACGTCTTCATCTCGCCCTGCCGAGTGCTAGCAAGACATCTAAGTCACGAGACGGACGGGCAAGGAGAGCGAGGCTGAGGCCTTTACCCCGCAGCGCCAACACCAACCTGGGTCTTGCCCAGCGCATTGAACACCGTCTTGACGATGCCGGCGCGGTCGAGGCCGGCTTTGGCGTACATCACGTCGGGGCTTGCCTGTTCCATCCAGACATCGGGCAGCACCAGCGAGCGAACTTTCACACCGTGGTCGAGCAAACCTTCCGTGCTGAGGAATTGCAGCACATGGCTGCCGAAGCCGCCGACGGCGCCTTCCTCGATGGTGACAAGCACTTCGTGATGGCGGGCAAGCTGGCGGATGAGGTCGTGGTCCAGCGGCTTGGCGAAGCGAGCGTCTGCAACCGTCGTCGAAAGACCGGCGGCATCGAGATCTTCGGCTGCCAGCAGACAGTCCTTGAGGCGCGTGCCGAACGAGAGAAGCGCCACTTTCGCGCCCTGCTTGACGACGCGGCCCTTGCCGATCTCCAGGATCTGGCCGCGTTCCGGCAGTTCGATACCGACGCCTTCGCCGCGCGGATAGCGGAACGAGATCGGGCCTTCGTCATAGGCCGCGGCAGTGCGTACCATATGCTTCAGTTCGGCCTCGTCGCTGGCGGCCATCACGACCATGCCGGGGAGAGTCGCAAGAAAGGTCGTGTCGAACGAACCGGCATGGGTCGGCCCGTCAGCACCGACGAAACCGGCGCGGTCGATCGGGAAGCGCACCGGCAGACCCTGGATCGCCACGTCGTGGACAACCTGGTCGTAACCGCGCTGCAGGAAGGTGGAATAGAGCGCGCAGAACGGCTTGAAGCCTTCCGTCGCAAGGCCTGCCGCAAAGGTAACGGCATGCTGTTCGGCAATGCCCACATCGAATGTGCGGTTGGGGAAGGCAAGCTGCAGCTTGTCCAGCCCCGTACCGTTCGGCATCGCGGCAGTCACGCCGACGATCTTGTCGTCAAAACCGGCTTCCTGAACGAGGGCGTCGCCGAACACGCTGGTATAGGATGGCGCATTTGGCTTGGCCTTGGCCTGCGCGCCGGTGATGACGTCGAACTTGTTGACGCCGTGATACTTGTCGGCCGCAGCTTCGGCAGGCGGATAACCCTTGCCCTTCTGCGTCACGACATGGATCAGCACCGGGCCCTTGGCATTGTCGCGCACATTGCGCAGCACCGGCAGAAGATGCTCGAACGAATGACCGTCGATCGGGCCGATGTGATAGAAACCCATCTCCTCGAACATCGTGCCGCCGGTCACATAACCGCGGGCGTGTTCGACGGCACGGGTAATCGCCCGGTCGATATTCTTGCCGAGATAGCCGGTCAGCTTCTTGCCCACTTCGCGCATGCCCATATAGGTGCGGCCGGAAGCAAGGCGGGCGAGATAGGCGCTCATGGCGCCGGTCGGCGGCGCGATCGACATGTCGTTGTCGTTGAGGATGACGATCAGCCGCGCGTCGAGCGCACCGGCATTGTTCATCGCCTCATAGGCCATGCCGGCCGACATCGCGCCATCACCGATCACGGCGATCACATTGCGCTTCGAACCGGCGAGATCCGAACCCACTGCCATGCCGAGGCCGGCCGAAATCGAGGTCGAGGAATGCGCTGCCCCGAACGGATCGTATTCGCTTTCCGCGCGGCGGGTGAAGCCCGAGAGACCGTCTTCCTGGCGCAGCGTGCGGATGCGGTCGCGGCGACCGGTCAGGATCTTGTGGGGATAGCACTGGTGTCCCACATCGAAGATCAGCCGATCGTCCGGCGTGTTGAACACCTTGTGGATGGCGATCGTCAGTTCCGTGACGCCGAGGCCGGCACCCAGATGTCCGCCGGTCCTGGAGACGGCGTCGATCATCTCGTCACGCAATTCGCGGGCAAGCTTCGGCAGGTCGCGGTCATCGATCTTGCGAAGGTCGGCGGGAAGCTTGACGGTGTCGAGCAGCGGCGTCTCGGGCAGGGGTGTCACAGAGGCTGGCTTTCTCTTCTTTTGTTCTCAAAAGCAACTATCACCCCAACATGAGGATGAAACCGGCTTTTTCAAGTTGTCCACGGAGACAACCTTGCCGCGGTTTTAATCGATTTCAGCTGACGGGCAAGGGGAGGGACTCGGGGAAGGGAGGGTGTCGCCAACGGCACGAACTCCTGGTCGTCATCAGGTACGATGTCGGAGGACCAAGGCATGATCAGCGTTTCGACCGCATCGCAGGCAGATGCATCATCCGGATGGGATCGATGCCCGGGAAGAATGACGACGGCCTTCCTACAGCGTTTCCTGATCTTCGGGGTAGCGCGCGAGGAAGGTTTCGAGTTCGAAAAGGAGGGGCGGGAGGTGCCGGGTGACAATTGCCCAAGTGGTTTCATCAAGAATATCATCGTATTCATGCCGGAGCATGTTTCCAAAACCCCTGATGGCGCCCCAGTTGTGGCTTGGAAAGATTTCTTCTGCCGTCGAGCCAAGCTTGAAAGAGGCTTCGGAAATTCGTGCTAGACATCGCTCAGACGCATCCCGTGTAATCTTGCTGACTGAGTACGCGTCGAAATCCATACCGTGTGTATATTCGAGAATGGATTGACCGTTCTCGACAATGTCTCGGAAACGGATCAGAGGACGCTTAGTAGGCAATCGCCCTATCCCTCTCCACGCTCCGGCTGAAACGTTTCCGGCGCAACGGTTCGGGAACTATGTCAACACTCCTTACACCAGTAATGCCAACGATCAGGGCGCGCAGCTCTTCGACGGCGGTAAAATACCCCCAGCCAGACTGTATGACAGGCTCTGAAAACGTCACCAGAACATCAAGATCTGACTCGTCCTTCGCCTCGCCACGCGCTACCGAGCCAAATATCGACATCTGCTCCGCGCCTGCGGCACGAAGTTCTGCCTCGTGCTCGCGAAGCTTGGCGATGACCTGGTCCTTGTCCATGGGGAGACTATAGCGCAGGTCGGGATTTCAGTCGAGATGCAACTCAGGGCTTCATGCGAGTGAAGGCCTCACTCGCCGTCCAGCGGCTCCACGCCCTGCGGCTTGCCGCTGCGGTCGAGGCGGATCTTTTCGATCCGGCTTTCGGCGGCGTTCAGCAGCTTTTCGCAATGCTTCTTCAGCGCTTCGCCGCGCTCGTAGATGGCGATGGATTCGTCAAGCGCCACGTCGCCGCGTTCCAACCGCGCTACGATGCTTTCCAGCTCGGCAACGGCCTTTTCGAAGGAATAACCAGTGACGTCGATCGGAGCGTTCGGCTCGCCTGGGGCTTCGGTCATGTCCTTCATCCTCTCATCAGTCTGCAGATATGCAGGCCGGCCGATTCCGCCAGCCCTTCCAGATCATAGCCACCCTCGAGCAGGCTGACGACCCGGTTGCCGGCGTATTTCCCGGCAATTTCCATCAACCGACCGGTCGCCCAGTCGAAATCGTCGCCGACCAGATTGATCTGCGCCAGCGGATCGCGGTGATGCGCATCGAAGCCTGCCGAGATCAGCACCAGATCCGGCCGGAAGTTTTCGAGCGCCGGCAGGACGCGGCTCTTGAAGGCATCGCGAAAATGGTCGCTGCCGTCATTGGCCGAAAGCGGCGCGTTGACGATCGTGTTCTTCGTGCCCGTCTCGTCTCTGGCGCCTGTGCCGGGATAAAGCGGCATCTGGTGCGTCGAGCAAAACAAAACGGACGGATCGTCCCAGAAGATGTCCTGCGTGCCGTTGCCGTGATGCACGTCCCAGTCGACGATCGCGACCCGTTCGACGCCATAGGTCTGCTGCGCATGCCGGGCGGCAATGGCGATGTTGTTGAACAGGCAAAAGCCCATCGCCTTGGTCTTTTCCGCATGGTGTCCCGGCGGACGCGAGGCAACGAATGCGTTGTCCACCTTGCCGGTCATCACGTCGTCGACGGCCGCGATCGCGCCGCCGATGCCGGTCAGCGCCGCCTGCAGGCTCTTCGGCCCCACATGCGTATCGGCCTCGATCTGCAGGATCGTGTCTTCTTCGGGGATCTTGCGCATCACCCAGCGCAGGTGTTCCTCCGGATGCGCCAGAAGCACCGTGTCTTCGTTGGCCTGCGGCGCCTGTTTGCGGTCGAGCTTGTCGAAATTAGGATGTTCGAGCGCGATGTTGAGCGAACGCAGCCGGTCTGCCCGTTCAGGATGGCCTTCCGGCGTCGCATGCTCGAGAAATATGGAGTTTTCGTAAAGGCGCGTGGTCATTGGGCGGCCTCGTGAGGTATGTTGAGCTCGGACATGGCGCAGAACGGCGATGTTTTCAAGCGCATACCCCTTGCTCTTCACCGGATTTGCCGTGAAGTAGGCGCATTAGGCGTTTTTTGGAGTGCGGGCAGGAATGGCGAAGGATATCGGCAAGACCCATGATTTTCGCGTTGCCTATCGCGATGTGGATCTTAACGGCGAAATGTTTCGCGCTGCCTATATCGGCCTTGCGGAACAGGCGGTCACGGAATTCTGGCACCGCCGCAAGCCGGCAACGGATGACCCGTTCTTTGCGGTCGGCAAGATCTCCTGCACCTATCACATGCCGCTGAAGCTCGGCGATCTCGTCCATACCCATGTCGGAGTGAGCAAGATCGGCGGCAAGTCCGCAGGCTTTATCGTCCGCTTCACGCGCGGCAGCGATGAGGTGGCCGAAGCCGAAATCGTCTGGTCCGCATGCGATCCGGAAACCCGGACGCCGGCCGCGCTGCCCGAAGACCTGCGCGACTGGCTGTATCAGTTCCTCGACTGACCGCTTACGCGCGCTGCGGCAGCAGCGGATAGCCTGCCATCACGGCCCGACCGGCGAGCGCCGCAATCACAGCCTTCAGGACGTCGCCCGGAATGAAAGCGAGCGAGCCGAGAAACGCTTTGACGAAGCCCATGCCGGTGATCAGCGCCAGATAGGTGATGCCGATCCCGTAAAGCACGATCACGCCGCCCATCAGGGCTGCGATAAAGAAGTTCACGCCCTGCACCAGCCCCGCCTGGTCGCGACCCACCATGATCTGCGACAGATATCCGGTTACCATCGCGGCAAACACCCAGCCGATCAGATAACCGGTCGTCGGCGCCATGAAGACGGCAAGGCCGCCGCGGCCGCCGGACAGAACCGGCAGACCGATCGCTGCAAGCACCAGGACCAGGAGGACCGCGATCGTGCCGCGCTTGGCGCCGAGCACGACGCCGGCCAGCATCACGCCGAGCGATTGCGCCGTGATGGGGACGGGAATGAAACCGAGCATGACCGGCGGCACCAGTCCCAGCACGATGATGATAGCGGCAAACAGGGCGGCCAGAACGAGATCACGAGTAGGCAAATAGCTATTCCTTGACGACTGAATCTGTATCACTTCTGCGCACGGATTGCCCGGGCGTCAATTGCGCTGGCAATCTCGTCGGCATTCTTCAATGTGAGGATGATCAGCGGGATGATGATGGAGAGGGTTCGAGGGCGCAACCCTCGCGCGATATGGGCATCGCGGATGGCCTGATGGCGCAGCAGGATTTCCGGAATGAAGCGAAGGACAAGGCCGATCGACAGGCCGATATCCGCAGCTTTTACAAGCCCGAGCTTTTCCAGCGGCAAAGCCGCAAATGTCACTTCCGTAATAAAATCGCCGGTAGTAGTCGTGGCCGTCACCGCGGACGCAAGAAGCGCCAGCGCCGAGAGCCGGAAAAACACGCTGACGGCCTCGACAGGGCTGTTGAAAACCAGCGTGAACAGCGCAACGGCTGCGATGGTGAGGAAAAGAACCCGCAGCCGCAGCCATGTTTGCCGCCATCCGATTCGCAGCGAAGCGAAAAGCAGGCCGCTGGCGACCGCACCGACGCCAAGCACTAACGGCGACTGGATGAGGAACAGAGCAAGGCTTGCGGTAGCCAGCAGCACAAGCTTCGCCCGGGCCGAAAGCCGGTGCAGAAAGCCGCTTCCGTCCACGTAAAGTGTCTTCATGCCGCAAGCTCGCGGTAACGGGCGATGGTCTCGGAAGCCGTTCCGTCGCCGGCAAGCCGGCCGTTGTCGAACAGCAGAACCCGATCGAAACCCGCAATGAGATCGAGATCGTGGGTGAGCACTATGACGTTTTCGGTGAGCTCGCTGATCGTGCGGGCCACCAGGTTGCGGTTCTTCAGGTCCAGCTGGTTGGTCGGCTCGTCCATGATCAAAATGTCCGGTTCTGTCACCAGAACCGAGGCGAAGGCCGCAAGCTGCAATTCGCCGCCGGAAAGCTCGTGCGAGCGCCGGTCGGCAAGATGGCCGATGCCGAAGCGCTTGAGGATCGCCGTCGTGCGGGCCTCGATTTCGCCTTTCGAAAGCTTGCGCGACATCAGGCCGAGCGCGATGTCTTCCTTCAGGATCGGCAGGATGATCTGGTTCTGCGGGTTCTGGAAGATGAAACCAACCTGCGCGCGGGCGCGGTCGGTGTCGGCCTTGGTATCGAAGCCGTTGACCACAACATTGCCGCTCGCGGGAGAAACCAGACCATTGATCATCCGCGCAAACGTCGTCTTGCCGGAGCCGTTGAGGCCGATCACGCCGATGCGGCGCTCGGTCAGCCGCACCGTCAGCGGATGCAGCGTGACACGCCCGTCGAAGCGGGCTTCGGCCTTGTCGAAATGGATGTCCAATGCCGGTCCTCGGTTGCTGAACGGTCTATATCGCGGCGGGAGCAGAGCGGGAAGGCGGAATGAAAAGTGAACATTGCATCCGGTCCACTGTCGCCCTAGTCTCGTTGCCATGGGGATTCTGATCGACAATGCCCGGGCAAGACGGATTTTCATCGAACGGCAGCAGCTTTCCGCACCGCCGACTCGTGCGCTCAACAAGGCCGGTCTTCTGCAGCTGATCGACGATCTGGGCTTCGTGCAGGTGGATAGTATCGCCACCGTCGAGCGCGCCCATCACATGATCCTGTTTTCGCGCAACCAGACCTATCGGCGCGAACACCTGACGTCGCTCTTGGAAAAAGACGGCGAGCTGTTCGAACACTGGACCCACGACGCCTCGATCATTCCGGCGCGTCTGTTCCGCTACTGGAAGCACCGCTTCCGCCGCCGCGAACCGATCCTCGCCGAGCGCTGGCGCAAATGGCATGGCGAGAGTTTCGATTCCGCCTTCGAGGACACGTTCCGGCACATTTCGGAAAACGGCGCGATCATGTCGCGCGACATGAAGATGGAGGATCACAAGTCCGGCGGCTGGTGGAACTGGCACCCGAACAAGACGGCGCTCGAATATTACTGGCACACCGGCAAGCTTTCGATTGCAGGCCGGGTGAGTTTCCAGAAGATCTACGATCTGACCGAGCGCGTCATTGCCGCCCACCACCACGAACCCGATGTCAGCCAAGAGGACTTCATCGACTGGGCCTGCCGCAGCGCGATGGAGAAGCTCGGCTTTGCCACTTCGGGAGAACTGGCTGCCTTCTGGGATATCGTCACGCCGGAAGAGGCGAGGGACTGGGTGAAATCCCATCGCGATGAACTCGTCGAAGTCCTGATCGAAACCGCCGACGGCAGCCGTCCGCGCGCCTGCTTCGCGTTTTCAGGCTTTCCCGAAAATCTCGGCGATATTCCAGAGCCGCCGGCTCGGGTGAGGGTGCTCAGCCCCTTCGATCCGCTCCTGCGCAACCGTGACCGTGCGGTGCGGCTGTTCGATTTCTTCTACCGTATCGAGGTATTTGTGCCGGAGCCGAAGCGGCAATACGGCTATTACGTCTTTCCGCTTCTGGAAGGCGACCGCATGATCGGTCGCATCGACATGAAGGCGGAGCGCAAAACGGGTGTGCTTGATGTCAAGCGGCTGTGGCTGGAAAAGGGTGTCCGGGCATCCGCGGGCAGGCTGGCCAAGCTCGATGCCGAGCTGCAGCGGGTGGGGCGGTTTGCCGGCGCGGACAAGGTCGTCTATCGGGACGGCTGGCGGGACTAGGTCCCGTCAGCCGTTTCATCTCTTGGAAGCGCTCAATCCGGGCGATGCCGGGGACTTAACCCCGCCACCGCAAATACACCGTCGCAAGTGGCGGAATGTCGAGAGCGATGGATGCCGTCTTGCCATGCGCCGACTGGTTTTCCGTCCAGGCTTCGGTCTGGCCAAAATTGGTGCCGCCGTAGATCGCGGCATCGGTATTCAGCACCACTTCCCAGCGTCCCTCGAACGGCACGCCGATCCGGTAGCCATGCCGCGGCACAGGCGTCATGTTGGAAGCGACGATGATTGCCGACTGCCGATCCTGCGACAGGCGCAGCATCGCGGTAACGGAGTTTTCCGCATCGTCGGACACGGCCCATTCGAAGCCTTCAGGATGGAGATCGCCATACTGAAGCGCCGGCTCGGCCGAATAGAGCGCATTGAGATCGGCGATCAAGCGCTGCATGCCCGCATGATCGGGGCTGTCCAGCAGATCCCAGACAACGGACGCGTCGTGGTTCCACTCGGTCACCTGAGCGACTTCGCCACCCATGAACATCAGCTTCTTGCCGGGATGGCCCCACATGAAACCGTAATAGGCGCGGAGATTGGCCATCTTCTGCCAGTGGTCGCCCGGCATCTTGCCAAACAGCGAACCCTTGCCGTGCACCACTTCGTCATGGGACAGCGGCAGCATGAAGCGTTCGGAATAGGCATAGACCATGCCGAAGGTCAGACTTCCGTGCTGGTATTTGCGGTAGACCGGATCCTCCTCCATGTAGTGGAGCGTGTCGTGCATCCAGCCCATGTTCCACTTGAAGTCGAAGCCCAGTCCGCCGTGCTCGACGCTTTCGGTCACACCCGGCCAGGCGGTCGATTCCTCGGCCACCGTAAAGGCATGCGGGCACCGTTCATGGATGATGCTGTTCAGGTGCTTGAAGAATTCAACGGATTCAAGGTTTTCACGTCCGCCATACTTGTTGGGGATCCATTCGCCCTGCTCGCGGCTGTAATCGCGGTAGAGCATGGAGGCCACCGCATCGACGCGGAGCGCATCGATGTGGAAATGGTCAAGCCATTCCAGCGCTGACGCGATCAGGAAGCCTTTCACCTCGTTGCGGCCGAGATTGTAGATCAGCGTGTTCCAGTCCTTGTGGAAACCTTCGCGCGGATCGGCATGCTCGTAGAGCGCCGTGCCGTCGAACTGCGCCAGACCCCAGACGTCGGTCGGGAAATGCGCTGGCACCCAGTCGAGGATGACGCCAATCCCGGCAGCATGGCAGCGATCGATAAAATAGGCGAAGTCTTCCGGCGTGCCGTAGCGTCCGGTCGGCGCAAACAGACCGAGCGGCTGGTAGCCCCATGAACCGCCGAACGGATGCTCCATGATAGGCAGCATCTCGATATGGGTAAAGCCGAGCTTCTTGACGTAGGGCACGAGGCGCTGGCTGAGTTCCACCCAGTCGAGCGTGCGGTTGCCCTCTTCGGCAATCCGAACCCAGGAACCGAGATGCACCTCATAGACCGACATCGCGCCTTCGCGGGCACGGTCCTTGGCCTGCGCCGCCATCCAGTCGCCATCCGTCCAGCGGAAGGGCTTGGACGAGGCGATGACGGAGGCAGTCGAAGGTGCTGCTTCCGAGGCACGTGCGATCGGGTCGGCCTTCTGCGCCAGCATATTGCCGTGAGCGTCGAGAATTTCGAACTTGTAGCGCTCGCCATGGGTCAGCCGAGGAACAAACAGTTCCCAGACGCCGGCCTGCGGCCGCAGCCGCATCGGATGCCGGCGTCCGTCCCAGGCGTTGAAATCGCCGACCACCGAAAGGCGCGTGGCGTTCGGTGCCCAGACGGCGAAACGCACGCCGGAAACCCCGTCCACTTCCATCGGGATCGCGCCCAGCGTACGGCCGAGATCGTAATGGGTGCCCTGGCCGATCAGGTGCAGATCGAGATCGCCGAGCAGTGGCGGAAAGGAATAGGAATCCTCGGTTTCCTGGATTGCTTCCGGCCATTCGATGCGCAGGAAATAGGGCGCAGTCGAATTGGTCACGCCGGCAAACAGACCGCCGGGGTGGATGCTGTCCAGCTCCGCGACGACCTTGGCCGTATCGCGCTCGACGACCTCAACCGAAAGCGCCCCGGGAAGCAGCACCCGCACCACGGTGAGGTCGCCGTACTGATGGCGGCCGAGAATGGAAAAGGGATCGCCATGACGGCCGTCGACGAGGGCCTGGAGGCCCTCCTCAACGGTTCCGATGATGAGGTCCGTGCGCTCGTATCGCATCACTCTGTCTCTCCCTTGGGTGCATCAGGGGTGGAATTGCTGTCGGTGTCGAGAAGTCGCGCCGCGATGGTCGCAAAACCTGCGAGCGGCAGGGGCAGCCACTTCGGCCGGCTGCGCACTTCGTAGGCGATCTCGTAGGCGGCTTTTTCCAGCAGGAAGAGGTCGAGTATTTTCGACCGCTTCTCGTGCGGGATGTTGAGCGAGTCGGACTTTTCCACAGCATCGAAATAGGCCTGCAGGAATGCCGGTTCCGCCTTGTCGATGAAGCGGCTGACGAGCTCCGGATGACGGGCGTCGTCCACTTCGCTGACGACCTCCCGATCGAGATCGGCCGAGGCTGCGAGATAGCTGAGCGACCGCAGGAGGCCAGCCACGTCGCGCAGCGGGTTTGACTTCGCACGACGTTCCTCGAGATCGCGGGCGGGTTCGCCCTCGAAGTCGATGATATAGGCGTCGCCCTCTGCCACCAGGATCTGGCCCAGGTGGAAGTCCCCGTGGGTACGGGTCATCAGCGTCGAAATGGCAAAGCCGGACAGCGTCTCGACAAGGCCGAACAGGTCTTCGCGACGGCTGAGGATCATGCGTGCGTCTTCTGCGGCGCGACCTTCCAGTCCCTCGCTGTTCAGTTCGAGCATGGTCAGGCTCTGGTCGATCTGAGCCGTTACGCCCGCGCGCCATCTCGAGATATCGGCGTCGCCAGCCCAGATCGGGCTGAATGCCTCGTCATCGGTCGGCTGGGCCAGTGCGACATGCAGCTCACCAAGCCGTGTTCCGATGGTGGCCGAAAGATTGACGAGCGGCTTGAAGTGCTCGTCGATCCCTTCGCCCTCGAGCCCGGTCACCACGATCTCGTCGATTGCGCGGCGCAGGTTGCCGAGCATCCAGTTCCAGGCATCGCCCTGATTGCGGATCGCGCGCTGCACGATGATCATCGTGTAGCGGTTGCCCTCCGGCGAGGTGCGGGCGACTTCGCCGAGCAGCTGTCCCGTATTCCGGTAGCCGACATTGGTGAGGTAGCGCGTCATCTCCACTTCCGGGTGGATGCCCGGGAAGATATGGCGGATCAGCTTCACCATGGCGAGGTTGCCGATGATGAGCGAGCTGTTCGACTGTTCGGCCGAAAGCCAGGTGATCGGCATATCCTCGTCGAAGTTGAGCTGGTCCAGAGTGTCGGTGCCGACAAATTCCAGAGCACCGGAAACGCCAGAGATCACCGCCCGTTCGGACAGTCCGCGGATCACGCCGCGCGCCAGACCTTCCATGGCAAAGCCATCGGTCAGGAAGCCGACCCGGCGACCCTGACGGATGCGGGCAAGCGCCAGCTGCTGGGCAAGCGCCGAAGGCTGGGTTTCATCCCAGGCAACGGCAAGCGGCAGGAGATAGGTATCCAACTTGCCGGCAACATCGACCTCTAGCTCGCCGAGCAGGATGTTGTTGGCAAACGCGATCGGCGTCACGTTGGCAAGCCGCGCCGAATTGAGGATCGAGCCCTTGGAGCCGAACCAGCGGCGTTTCGAGAGGTATGGCGGCAGGATATCCTTGGCAAACATCTGCGACAGCGGCGAGTCTTCGCCGAGTTCCTGCAGGTCACGGCGAACGACCATGGTCACCATGTCCTGCATCTGCTCCGGCGGCTCCTTGCGCCATACGGGGCCATCGGAAGTTTCCACCAGCTGGAACCAGAAGAAGCCGTAGGGCGGCAGCGTCAGCAGATAGGTCAGCTGACCGATCGGCGGGAACGGCGACATGCCGGACATCTCGATCGGCACCCAGCCGGCAAATTGCGACAGGTCCAGTTCCACCGCCTGCGGCAGGCGCGAAAGGTTGGCGACGCAAAGGATTGTCTCACCTTCGTACTCACGAAGATAGGCAAGGATCTTGCGGTTTCCGGGCGTCAGGAACCGCTGCGTGCCGCGGCCGAAGGCTGCATGCTTGTTGCGCAGCGCCAGCATCCGGCGCATCCAGTTCAGCAGCGAATGCGCGTCGGCGCCCTGCGCTTCGACATTCACCGCCTCATAGCCATACTGCGGATCCATGACCGGCGGCAGCACGAGGCGTGCCGGATCGGCCTTGGAGAAACCGCCATTGCGGTCCGGAGACCACTGCATCGGCGTGCGAACGCCGTCGCGGTCGCCAAGGTAGATGTTGTCGCCCATGCCGATCTCGTCACCGTAGTAGATGACAGGCGTTCCGGGCATGGAAAGCAGCAGGCCGTTCATCAGCTCGATGCGGCGGCGGTCGCGCTCCATCAGCGGCGCAAGACGGCGACGAATGCCGAGATTGATGCGGGCGCGCCGGTCGGCGGCATAGATGTTCCAGAGGTAATCGCGCTCTTCGTCGGTCACCATTTCGAGTGTCAGCTCGTCGTGGTTGCGCAGGAAGATCGCCCACTGGCAATTGTCAGGAATTGCAGGCGTCTGGCGCATGATATCGGTGATCGGGAAGCGGTCTTCCTTGGCGATCGCCATATACATGCGTGGCATCAGCGGAAAGTGGAACGCCATGTTGCACTCGTCGCCATCGCCGAAATATTCGCGCGTATCTTCCGGCCACTGGTTGGCTTCCGCCAGCAGCATCTTGCCGGGATGGGTGCTGTCGAGCGCCGCGCGGATCTTCTTCAGGATGTCGTGGGTTTCCGGCAGGTTCTCGTTGATCGTGCCTTCGCGCTCGATCAGATACGGGATGGCGTCGAGGCGGAAACCGTCGATGCCCGTATCGGCCCAGAAACGCATGACTTCGAACAGCTCTTCCAGAACGGCTGGGTTGTCGAAGTTAAGGTCGGGCTGGTGCGAATAGAAGCGGTGCCAGTAATAGGCGCCGGCAACCGGATCCCAGGTCCAGTTGGACTTTTCCGTATCGAGAAAGATGATCCGCGTTTCCGGGAATTTCTGGTCCGTATCCGACCACACGTAGAAATCCCGCTCCGGCGAACCAGGAGGCGCATGACGTGCCCGCTGGAACCACGGATGCTGGTCGGACGTGTGGTTGATGACGAGCTCGATCAGCACACGCAGATTGCGTGCATGGGCAGCAGCCACGAACGCCTTGAATTCGTCCACCGTGCCATAGTCCGGGCTGACGCTGGTATAATCGGCAATATCGTATCCATCGTCACGACGCGGCGACGGAAAGAACGGTAAGAGCCAGATCGTGTTGGCGCCAAGTGAAGCGACGTGATCAAGCTTCTCGTGCAGCCCCTGGAAGTCGCCGATACCGTCGCCATTGGCGTCGTAGAACGACTTGATATGCAGCTGATAGATAACTGCATCCTTGTACCATAGTGGATCGTCGTTCATCGCTTGATTCTGGTCCTGGCCCTGGTTTCTGCCGCTCGTGATGTCCATGATGTCTCCTCCCATTCTTGTCTTTAACGGACGCGCCAGATGGAGAATGGCAGGCCGGAGTGAGGGTCGAGGCGGATGCGTTGCACCTTGCCGGTCAATGAGAAGCGATCGCCGCCGATGACGTCTTCGAGGTCGAGGGTTCCGTGATCCGGAATGCCGAACGACCACAGCGGCAGTTCGATATCCGCTTCCTGTGCGTTGTGCGGATCGAGATTGACGGCGATCAGCAGCACGTTCTCGCGGCCGGCACTGGCCTTTTCGAAGAACATGATGTTGTCGTTCCAGGCGGGCAGGAGCTGCAGACCGAGATGCGAATGCAGCGCCGGGTTTTCGCGGCGAATGCGGTTGAGAAGCGCGATCTCGCCCTTGATGTGACCCGGACGGTCGTAATCCCAGGCACGGATCTCGTACTTCTCGGAGTCCGCGTATTCCTTGCGCTTGGCGTCCGGGCGGCCCTCGCAAAGCTCGAAGCCGTTATAGACGCCCCAGAGGCCCGACAGCGTTGCAGCCAGCGCTGCACGGATCAGATAGGCCGGACGCGGTGCGTTCTGCAGGAAATCCGGGTTGATATCGTGCGTGTTGACGAAGAAGTGCGGACGGAAGAATTCCTTCGGCTCTTCAGTCGTGATCTCGCGCATATACTGCTCGAGCTCCCACTTTGCGTTGCGCCAGGTGAAGTAGGTATAGGACTGCGAGAACCCGACCTTGGCGAGGCGGTACATCACCTTCGGCTTCGTAAACGCTTCCGACAGGAAGGCGACGTCGGGATGGCGCGAACGGATGTCCGCGATCATCCATTCCCAGAACGGAAACGGCTTCGTATGCGGATTGTCGACGCGGAACAGCTTGACGCCGTTATCGACCCACTTCTGGACGACGTCACGCAGTTCGATCCACAGCGAAGGAACAGCGTCCTTGGCGTAGAAATCGACGTTGACGATGTCTTCGTACTTCTTCGGAGGGTTTTCGGCATAGCGGATCGTGCCGTCAGGCCGCCAGTCGAACCAGCCGGGATTGGACTTGAGCCACGGATGGTCGGGCGAGGCCTGGATCGCGAGGTCGAGAGCGAGCTCCAGCCCGTGGTCCTTGGCCGCATCGACCAGCCGGCGGAAATCCTCGAACGTGCCGAGCTCCGGATGGATCGCGTCATGTCCGCCATCTTCCGAGCCGATCGCGTATGGGCTGCCTGGATCTTCAGGGGCCGGGGTCAGCGTGTTGTTCTTTCCCTTGCGGTTGGTCGAACCGATCGGGTGCACCGGCGGGAAGTAGAGGACATCAAAGCCCATCTCCCGGATCGCCGGCAGCCGTGCGATCACGTCGTCGAACGTGCCGTGACGGTTCGCATCGCCGCTCTGGGAGCGCGGGAACACCTGGAACCAGCTCGCAAACGCTGCGGCCGTCCGCTCGGCATCGACAGGGATCAGCGTCGAGCGAACCCGATGCGGGCGGCGGTCGGCTTCCACCATCAGCTCGGCCGTGTCGGCCAGCAGAAGCGTTTCGATCCGCTTCGGATCGTCCTGCGCCGTCAGCTTGTCGAACAGCACCTTCAGTTCGGTCTTGAGGTCACCCGTGGCATGATCCAGCGCATCAAGCACCAGATTGATGCCTTCCTGGATCTCCAGCCGCAGATCGAGCCGCGCCTCGTGCTTCTTGGTGAATTCGTAGCGGAAGATCTGGAACGGGTTCTTCCAGGCCTCGATTGCAAACTCGTGGCGACCCATTCGCTTCAGCGGAAATTCTGCCGCCCAACGATCGTTGGTGACGAGCGTCATCGGCACTTCGGTCCACTGGTCCTCGTCGGCCGCACGCCACATGACCGATGCCGACAGCGGATCGTGCCCGTCGCCGAACACGTCGGCTTCCACCTTGACCGTCTCGCCGACCACGCGCTTCACCACGAAGCGACCGTCGTCCACCGACGGCGTGATCTTCTCGATCGCCAGCCGCGGCGTGGCCGCCGCCTCTGCTGCGGTGGAAACCGCAACAGCTTCGATGATCGGCTGCGAGGCATGGCCTTCGAAAACGCGCAGTTCGCCCGGCTTCAGCATGAGATCGGGCGCAAAAATGTCGGCGTCATTCCCCGGCGCCGTCAGCGGCAGGAAAGGGGAGGCTGCTTCACGCAGCACGTTGAACGGAGCCTTGGTGACCCTGCGCAAATCGCGGTTCAGCATGACGACGCGGATCTTCGAAGATGCGCGGATATCCTCATGGTCGGTCTGCAAGAGCGCCACAGCCTGGGTCTGGCTGGTGGAAATCAACCTCAGCGGCTGGCGGCCGAACCCGGCCGATGTCTTGTTGGGCGCGGCATTGATGGCACGGATGTCGCTCGACAGGTCGAACACGCCCTGGTCCTTGAGCCCACGCAGACCCATTCCGTCGCCGGTCAGTGGGTCGAGCGGGATGGATGAGCCGTATTCGAAGCCCATCGGCACCATGAGGCCGCTGGCGAAGGTCGACGCGAGCTTCAGGGCCCGGACCGCTCGGCGCTCCGACACTTCGGTTCCGTCAATGCCATGCGCCATGCGCTTGCCGAACGGGGCTTCCGGAAAGGTAATCTGGTAGCCGAGTTCGCGCTGCACCTCGTATTCGTCGAGGATCCAGCGTTCCTCCATGTTCCACCAGGCAAAGGACGAAAAGCTGCCGTCGAAGCCGACGCCCTTGAGCGCCTTGCGATCTTCAAAACTGGTGCCTGGCGTCCAGGCAAGGAAGATGGTGTCGGAGACGGCACTGCGAGCCGCAGCGATCAGGTCCTTCCAGACGTCGGGCGCGACCTTGCCAATGCCGATGCAGCGAAAGCCGGCGATGCCAAGCCCGGCCAGCCGCGCCAGTCGGCGGCGCCAGTCATCAAGCAGCTGCGTTTCATGGGTGATATCGATCGTGCGGCTGCCGCTTTCCTGCGGCGAGCGACGCGGGTCGAATACGACGGCGCTGCCTTGGTTTGACGCATCGGCGATACGATCGACGGCAATGTCGAGCATCAGCTTGATGCCATGCTCTTTAGCGGCACCTGTCAGTGCCTTCACGCCATCGTCGATGCTTTCCCCAAGTCCCAGCGCCGGATCAAGCCTGTCCAGGTCTCCGCTGACGAAAATGCTCGTGTCCGCGCCGCGTGCAAACAGCGGCGCACTGAGGACCGTATCGAAGCCGAGATCCTTCGCATGGGCAAAAACCTGGCGCCAATCCTGCAAGCCTTTGAGCATGAGAGGATGCACGTAGTAGATTTGCGGCGGGAGCTTTGACAGCGGGGTGGACGAGGCGAATTGAGGACGCGTGTTCATCTTTATAGCCTTGGGTTGCCGGGCCGTAGAGCGGGTGGCGATCAGCGGGGTAACTGCAAGGCTGCTGTGCTTGTTCCGATAAAATTGTGCCTATCGGATTTTTGCGCACGCATTAGATGTACATGAATGAACCCTAACGGACCCAGTGCCGAAGGAGGGGGCCGTCGCGGCCACGGAGCGGATCGGTCTGCGGCACGGGAAGGCTCGAAATTCGGCTGAGACCCTCAGAATCCGCGGGTCCGGTCTGAAGATCCGCACGCTGTCCTGGCGGATAGGCGCCGACAACCACGAAGTCGCGGCTGGCCTCCAGCCGCATGTGCCCGGTGCCGGCCGGCAACACGATGCAATCGCCGCCATGGACTGAGATTTCGGTGCCATCCGGACCGCCGATCAGCAGCAGGCCGCGACCATTTGCGATGCCGAGGACCTCGTGGGCGCCCGTGTGGTAGTGCTGATAATCGAATACGCCATCGCGCCAGATGCCCTGCCAGCCGTTTTTCGCAAAAAGGTCTTCGAACAGGCTGGCCGGGTCGCCGACCAGAGGATCGATGGCAAGGGCGTTGCGGTAGATCAGAGCCGGAAGGTGGGGGTGGTTGGGCACGAAACCGCTCGGCGGAAACGTCATGCTCTCGACGGTCGTCCTTCCAGCGGAGACGGCGGGATCGAGGGCTGGCGGAACGATGTTCAGGCTTCGGGTCACGGACTTGATCCTTGCACGGTTGCGTCTGTCGGACGTCGCCGGCATTTTCCAGCAACGTCCTGAGACTGAACCCGTGCGCAAATGCGATGTTCCCGCGCCAACCTCTATTTCAAAAGGTCAGCACGGAAACGCGCTCCGCTCAGTGGCCGTTCAGCAGATCACGGTCTCGGCGATCTGGATGCCGAACCCTTCGAGGCCGACGTAATGACGTTCGCTTCTGGTCAGAAGCTTGATCGAAGACACGCCGAGATCGCGCAGGATCTGGGCGCCGAGGCCGATTTCCAGCCACTCGCTGTCGCGGACCTTGGCCTCCGCGTGCGATTCCTCGCCGAAGCGGACCTTGCGCGACGTCGTGCTGGCACCGACGCCAACCGAACCCTCGCGCAGATAGATGATGACGCCGCGACCCTCGTCGGCGATCTTTGCCATGTAACGGTCCACGGAGCGCGCCGCGCCGAACACATCGCGCGCCACGTCTTCCAGATGAAGGCGGACCGGAATGTCGACGCCGTCCCTGATGTCGCCGAACACGATGGCGACGTGCTGCATCGTCTCCCAGGGCAGGGAGTAGGCGTGTGCCTTGGCCTTGCCCTTCGGGGTCTCGATGTCGAACGTGCCGTGCAGCTCGATCAACGTTTCCTTGCGCTGGCGATAGGCGATGAGATCGGCAACGGACACCTGCTTCAGGCCATGGGTGATCGCAAACTCCGTCACCTGCGGACCGCGCGTCACCGTGCCGTCGTCGTTGACGAGTTCGCAGATCACGCCGATCGGCGGCAGGTTGGCGAGCTTGCACAGGTCGACGGCCGCTTCCGTATGGCCGGACCGCATCAGAACGCCGCCTTCGCGGGCAATCAGCGGGAAGATGTGGCCGGGACGCACGAAGTCGGCCGGGCCGACATTCGGGTTGGCGAGGTTGCGCACCGTCAGCGTCCGGTCGTCGGCCGAGATCCCGGTCGTCGTGCCGTGCTTGAAATCCACCGTTACGGTGAAGGCGGTCGTATGCGCGCTGTCGTTTTCCGCCACCATCGCATTGAGGTTCAGGCGCTTGGCTTCGCTGCGCGGCATCGGCGTGCAGACGATACCGGATGTGTGGCGCACGATGAAGGCCATCTTTTCCGGCGTGCAGTGAACCGCAGCGACGATCAGATCGCCTTCGTTTTCGCGTCCGTCGTCATCGGTAACAACGACGATTTCGCCGGCTTCGAAGGCGCGGATGGCGTCGACGACGCGCTTCTGATCGTAGGGCATGTGATGATTCCTAGCGGGTTTTACCGGTCTGACCCCGGTCACGGAGAAAATGGTCGGCGATCGTGCAGGCCATCATCGCCTCCCCGATCGGCACGGCGCGGATGCCGACGCAAGGATCGTGGCGACCCTTGGTGCGCACATCCACATTGTTGCCATCAGCGTCGATCGACTGGCGCTCGCTCAGGATCGACGAGGTCGGCTTGATGGCGAAGCGGGCAATGATCGGCTGGCCGGTCGAAATGCCCCCGAGGATGCCGCCGGCATGATTGGAGAGGAAGATAGGCTGGCCATCGTTGCCCATCCGCATCTGGTCGGCATTGTCCTCGCCGGAAAGCTCGGCGGCGGCAAAACCATCGCCGATCTCGACGGCCTTTACGGCATTGATCGACATCAGGCCGGAAGCAATCTCCTGGTCGAGCTTGGCATAGATCGGTGCGCCAAGCCCTGCGGGAACGCCCTCCGCCACCACCTCGACGATCGCGCCGATCGACGATCCGGCCTTGCGGATGCCGTCGAGATAGGTTTCCCAGACAGGCACCATCTCAGGGTCGGGGCAGAAGAACGGGTTCTCGTTGACCTGGCCCCAGTCCCAGTTGTCACGGTTGATCTTGTGCTTGCCGATCTGCACCAGGGCTGCGCGCACGGTCATTCCCGGCACGACCTTGCGGGCAATCGCGCCGGCAGCGACACGCGCTGCCGTCTCGCGGGCCGATGAGCGGCCGCCACCGCGATAATCGCGGATGCCGTATTTGAGGTCGTAGGCAAAATCCGCATGGCCGGGGCGATAGCTGCGGGCGATCTCGCCGTAGTCCTTGGAGCGCTGGTCGGTATTCTCGATCAGCATGGAGATCGGGGTGCCGGTTGAAATCATCGTCTCGCCGTCGGCATCCATCATCACGCCGGAGAGGATCTTGACGATATCGTCCTCGCGCCTCTGGGTCACGAAACGCGACTGTCCGGGCTTTCGCTTGTCCATCCAGGCCTGGATTTCGGCAAGCGTGAAGCGCAGGCCGGGAGGGCATCCGTCCACGATGCAGCCGAGCGCCGGCCCGTGGCTTTCGCCCCAGGTCGTGACACGGAAAAGATGACCGAAAGTATTGTGCGACATTTCACTAACCGGCTTCGGAGGGGCCGCCTCCGTCAATCTTGGACGTCAAACTTTGACGCGGATGTCTTATGGAAAAGGTCGGCGGGCGACAAGCCCTTCTTGCCCCATATCGGGCTGTCGATCCCGGACATGGATGCACGGCCGGCCATTCGGTGCCATTCATGCCGCCTGTTTGAGCCAGTCGGCTCTGGCCGCCTCAACGAATTCGTCAAAGGGCAGGGCCTTGGCAAAGGCATAGCCCTGCAGAAGGTCGCAGCCGAGTTCGCGCAGCAATTCCGCATGCTGCATCGTCTCCACACCTTCCGCCACCGTGTCGATGCCAAGCGAGCGGGCAATGTCGACGATCGAGCGAACCATGGTCCGTTCCTGCGGCGCTTCGAGGATCGGCATCACCAGCTGCCGGTCGATCTTCAGCCGCTTCGGTTTCAGCTTCAGCAGCGAGACGATCGAGGTATGGCCGGTCCCGAAATCGTCGATCTCGATGTCGATGCCCATTCCCTTGATGCGTTCGATATTGCCCGATACCGACACGTCGCCGTCGTCGAGGAAAATCGACTCCACCAGCTCGAAACAGATCTCGCCGGGTGTGATGGACAGCGACTCGAGGTTGGCGATCAGGTTTTCGTCATGCAGCCGCTTCGACGAGACGTTGACGGAGACCTTCGGCACCTTGAGGCCGAGCGCGGTCCAGCGCATCTTGTCCTTCAGCACCGTCTCAAGCACGATCTGGTCGAGCACCGCCGACACGTTGAGGTCTTCCGCGATCCTCAGGAACCGCGCTGGCGCGAGGATGCCGTGATGCGGATGGTTCCAGCGCAGCAGCGCCTCGGCCCCGGTCAGTTCACCGGTTCTGGCGCAAAACTGCGGCTGGTACCAGGTCACGAACTCGCCGTTGTCGATCGCCGAGAGCACTTCGTCGGCGGTCCGTTTGTGGCTGACGATCTCTTCCTGCAGGTCGAGCGTGAAGAATTCGAAACGGTTGCGGCCGAGGCCCTTGGCTCGGTAGAGCGCGATGTCGGCGTTGACCAGCGTGCGTCGTGCATCGACATTGAGACCGGTTGCCTGCGCAATGCCGATCGAAACGCCGCACCGGCAGGAAAAGCCGTCGAAGTCGAAGGGCTGACGAAACTCGGCGATGATCCGCTGCGAAAGCTCGGCCACATCCTCGATGGATGCGGAATTGTTCATCAGGATGACGAACTCGTCGCCGCCGATCCGCGCAACGATATCCTCGTCACGCACGTTGCGCGACAGGATCCGGGATGAATGCACCAGCATCGCGTCACCGGCGGCATGGCCCATCGTGTCGTTGATCTGCTTGAACCGGTCGAGGTCGAGATGGAGGATGAAGAACTTCTGCCGCTCCACCTGGCTTGCACGCGAGAGGTGGTCGAGTTCCATGTCCAGTTTGCGGCGATTCCCAAGCATCGTCAGCGGGTCGTGCAGCGCATTGTGCTCGATGCGGGTCTTGGCCATCTGAAGCTCGACATTGCGAGCATCCGATTCCGCTTTCGCAGACTTGAGCTCGGTCGTCATCACCGCATCTTTGGTCACGTCGAAGGCGAGCCCGATAAGCTTGCGTGAACCGTCGCGACCGATCACCAGCTGACCGACGGACCGGATATAGCGGAGGCTGCCGTCAGATTGCGGCACGCGAACGATCAGAGCCTCCTCGACGTCGCCGGAAAGGTAACGCATTGCCGCGTCAAGAGCACTCTGGCGATCCTCCGGAACCAGCAGAGACAGCCAGAAGTCGTGGGGAAGGGGGCCGGCAATCGGGGCAACGCCATAAAGCTGGCACATGCGAGCGTCCCATATCTCGCTGCCGGTTGCCGGATCATATTCCCAGACGCCGCATCCGTAGGAACCGAGTGCGAGGTCGAGCTTGCGCGACAGACCTTCCAGTTCCTGCTCCCGGTCCGACAATTCGTCGAGCGCCAGTTCGAGCTCGGCATTCTTGACCTCGCTATTGTCTTTCGCGTCGCGCAGGGTCTGTGCCATCGTCACGTCGGCGGTGACGTCCCAGACGATGCCGGTCGCCTGGATGCCGCGCTCGTTCTGGACCCTCGCGCCGGCGGAGCGAAGATGCCGGATGTCGCCGCCGGGCAGGATCAGGCGATAGGTCTCGGTCGATGGGCTGTCGGTGCAGAGAACTGTAAAGAGATGCGCTTCCGCGACAGCCCTGTCCTCAGGCGCGATCGATGCCATCCAGTCATCGAACCGGTTGCCGGTGGTGGCTGACGGATTGGCGTGGAGAGCGGCGGAGCGATCGTCCCAGGAGAGCTGCACACCCTCATCGGTCACTTCCCAGATGCCCATCATCGACGCTTCCATGGCAAGCCCGAACCGTCGCGACAGTGCAAACAGCTTGTTTTCGCGCAGCCGCAGCGTCTCGATATGCCGGTTGCGTTCCGAAATCAGCGAGGTCGCAATGAGCACCGGCAAGACGATCGCAAGCGATGCCAGCGCCAGGATCAACCGGAACCGCATCTGACCGGCGGGCGAAGCATTCCAGCCGACGCGCGGCGCCGCAAGGATCTGCCAGTCCGTACCCTTGACGGTGATCGACCACCGGACCGGATCGCCGCCCTTTACCGCTTCATTGCCGTAAAACACGGCCTGGTCGGCTCGACTGTTGTCGACGAGCGCGAGATCGAGCCAGTCGAAGACCGTCTCGGACGTTTGTGCCGCGTCGCCAACCTGAGGGCGTGTCGCGGGATCAAGCAGATCGGCGACATCGAGGACGAGAACCAGAGCGCCCCAGAGCCCGGCTTCCTGTCCGCTGGCGGAAGGCACCGGCATGATGAGGGTAAGCCTGCCCGTCTGCGATCCGGTCAGCACGCTTGGGCGCGCCTTGTTGCCGGCCCGGTCGAGATCCGCCTTAAGACCAGCAAGATCGATACCGGTCTCACCGGCCAAGCTGTCGCGGCGGAAGAAGGTCGTTGGTGTGAAGCCCGGTGCCGCGATCACTGCGGAAAGGTGTGGCAGGTCGGCGAGTGCCTGACGAGCAGAGGTCTGCATATCGTTGGGCTTGTATCCTGCCTGACCGATCAACGCATTGCGCAGGCTATCGGCAACCGCGAAATCAAGCTCCAGCCGCGAAGCGATCTGACGGGCCGCCGTGCCGGCCGCACGTGTCGTGGCGGCGTGAATATCATCGCGATGTTTCTGCACGAATCGGTGATCGAGGACCACCGCGGTGACGATAACTGTCAGCGAAACGAGGAAGGCTGCGACGGCAGGCGCGCATGCACTGCTGAAAGGGCGAAACCTTTCGGTAATGGAGGAACGCCAGAGCGCCAAAACTGAACACCTTCTCGTTAACTCTTGTGACCGGGTATAACTGTATTGTGGCGCAGTTAATTTCCCATTCCACATCCGCCTTAGAGCTGTGAAGCTGCGTTTTATTGCAAATAGTTGGTAAACGCGGTCACTAAACGTTCGATTTGGTCTTGAGACGTCTTGAATTTGGAAGAATATGGTTAATAATCAAACTGTTGTTTGTAGCGAAAATGTCATGCTGGCGAGCAATTTTCGCCACAATCGGCAGGCTATCTTGCACCGAATTAGTACAGACCGTTTGTTCCAGGGATCTTCATCATGCGTATCCTCATTGCTGCCTTGCTTGCGACCGCCGGTGTTTTCTCGCCGCTGAGCACTTGGGCGCAGAGCGTGGACGTCGAGGCGACGATAAAGACGATCGACGCCAAGTCGCTCAGCCTGACGCTGGACGACGGCAAGACCTACAAGGTGCCGGAAGAGTTCAACTTCGAGGGCCTGAAGGCAGGCGTCAAGGTTCTGGTGTTCTACACGGTCGTCGATGGCAACCGCGTCGTGGACGATCTCGAAATCGTACAGTAAGGGCCGGAACCGGGCCTCAGCGGCTTACAGCCATTCCATCCGGCCGTCGAGCGGCTCGACTTTCAGGATACGGTCCTGATGGATGGCGATAGACGATGCTTCTTCTTCTCCCACGCCGCCGATCAGGCGAAAGATCGACCTGATGACGCCGCCATGGGCGACCGCCACGGTCGGACCGGTCAGAGACTGCATCCAGGCGCCGATGCGCCATGACAGGATTTCGTAGCTCTCGGCAGTTTGGCCCGGCGGAATGAAGCTCCATTTCTGGCGCTTTCTTTCCTTCAGCAGCTCGGGCTCGAGTTTTTTGACTTCGGCCAGCGTCTGGCCTTCCCAGTCGCCGAACGAAACTTCCACCAGCCGGTCATCGGTCCGGTAGGCGAGGGGATCGAGCCCCATCGCTGTGCGCAGCCGCTCCATCGTCTCGCGGGTGCGAGAGAGCGGGCTTGCCACGAAGTCAAAATCGGCGACATCGTCGCCGAGCAGTTCTTTCAGCGCTTCACCATTGCCGGTAGCCTGAAGGCGGCCCGTATCGTTCAGAGGAATATCCTTCTGACCCTGAAGCCGGCCTTCAGCGTTCCAGTCCGTCTGGCCGTGACGGATGACGTAGAGAAGCACGGGGCGCTCAGTCCTTCACGACGGAAATGTCAGGCGCGTCGACGGCCTTCATTCCGATGGCGTGATAGCCGCTATCCGCATGGTGGATTTCACCGGTGACGGAGCGGGACAGGTTCGACAGAAGATAAAGGCCGACATCGCCCACTTCCTCGATCGTGACCGTGCGGCGCAGCGGTGCGTTATACTCGTTCCATTTGAGGATATAGCGGAAGTCGCCGATGCCGGACGCAGCAAGCGTCTTGATCGGGCCGGCCGAGATCGCGTTGACGCGGATATTCTTTGGTCCGAGGTCAACGGCCAGGTATTTGACGCTGGCTTCAAGTGCCGCCTTGGCAACGCCCATGACGTTATAGTTCGGCATCACCTTCTCGGCACCGTAATAGGTCAGCGTCAGCATGGCGCCGCCGTCCGTCATCAGCTTTTCGGCGCGGCGTGCGGCCGACGTAAAGGAGTAGACCGAGATCTGCATCGTCTTGGCGAAGTTGTCAGGCGTCGTATCGACATAACGGCCGGTCAGCTCATCCTTGTCGGAGAAGCCGATCGCATGCACGAAGAAGTCGATCTTGCCCCACTTCTTCTCGATATTGGCGAACACCTCATCGATGGTCGACTCGTCGCTCACATCGCAGTGGCCGGCCATGAAAGCGTTGATTTCGGCAGCGAGCGGTTCGACCCGCTTCTTCAGGGCGTCGCCCTGGTAGGTCAGAGCAACTTCGCCACCCTGATCGTGAATGGCCTTGGCAATGCCCCATGCGATGGAGCGATTGTTGGCGACACCCATGACGACGCCGCGTTTGCCTGACATGAGGCCGGAAGCCTGAACCATGAATATCCCCTGGAAACTCGATTTGGCCTTGCCTATGACATAGGCAGGGCAAGGGTTCAAGCTTGCGGATACCAACTCATACGCCCACTCTTTGGCGAAAGGGGAGGCCAACGTTTCAGCTGTCGCCGGAGCCGGTTGGGGATCGATGTCTTACAGATACAGCCCGTGGCGCATGTGGCGCATCAGATCGGTCACCTTCGGGTCGGGCTTTTCGAGAAGCACAATGCGCAGTTCCGCCACCAGATCGCCGCGGCCGCCTGCATCGTTGTAGAGCCCCATGCCTTCCAGCCGGATTGCCTGATCGGACCCCGACCATGCGGGAATTGCGATCGTCTGCTCGCCTTCCGGCGTCTTCAGCATCGGCTCGGCGCCGAGAACGGCGTCTTCGAGAGAGATCGGCAAAATGGTGTGGATATCGAAACCGCTCACCCGGAAATCCGCATGCTTGGCCACTTTCAGGGTCACCACGAGATCGCCCTGCTTCATCCCGGGAAGCTTCAGACCCTGGCCCTTCAGCCGCACAACATGACCCTCGGTCATGCCCGCGGAAAGCGAAACGCGCACGTCACGATCGTCGCTGGAATGCACGATGACCGAACCCCTGTTGAGAAGGTCTTCGATCGTCACGACGGCTTCGGCCAGAAGATCCGGCGCCGTTTCGAGAACGGTCACGGTTTCACCGCGGATGCGCCGCAGCAGCGTGTTGAGAATACCGGAACCCATTCCGGTGGTCTGCGGGGCCGGGCGGCTACCGGGACCCTCATCCGTTGCATCGGCTCCTGTCGCGTCGCTTTTCGACGATGGACGAGCGGCCTGCGCGGTCGACGCCTCGTCTGCGGTTTTCTTCTGTCCGGAGTCGGCGGTCTGGCCGTCTGGCGAGACGCCGAAGATACGCTCGACCATGTCTTCGGCCGGTTCCGGCGGAGCATCGCCGCGGGCCTTGCCGTTCTGCTGTTGCTGCTGCGCTTGGGATTGAAGCACTTCGGCCTGCGCCCGCTTGGCGCTGGCACGGGCAAGCTCTTCCATCACTTTTGCCGCGCGCTCGCGGGAAGCCTTGGCACGCATTTCCGCTTCGCGGGCTGCCTGGCGCTGCTGCATGAATGTCTGTTGAAGAGCGGATGCGCGGTCGTAGCGCTTGCGCCGCTCGGGATCCTTCAGCACCTCATAGGCCTGGCCCATTTCGGCGAAGCGCTCGCCGGCATCGGGGTCGTCCTGGTTCTGATCGGGATGTATGGTCTTTGCCTTCGAACGCCACGCCGATTTGATCTCGTCAGCGTTGGCGCTCCGATTGACGCCGAGAATAGAGTAGGGATCGCGCATTTTGAAACCACCCGTAAAGCTTGGGGCGGTGGGTCGCGTATCCAATTCCGGACCCCCCGTAACTCAACAACTCTCGCGGCAGCCTTCGGTTCCTCATGCCCCGAGGCTGGCCGGATCACAGGCAGTAACCGTATGGAGGAATTGCTGAATCAGAGGTTACGGAGAGAAGGTCGATGCATGTTACGGTAAACAAAACGTTTACCGCACAGTGCTGGCCTTAACACTACTGGCGGTCAAATGCCGTGAGCGACCAGTCGCCCGTTTCGGTCCGGCATGCCTGACCGGAAAACAGCGATATTCCTTCATAGGAATGGCGGCTGGTGGTGAAGGCGCGGCAGAGTAGGCCGGCGCTCCGGTCCTCGTGGATCGAGGAGACGACACCGGCACTGCCGGTCGCCGAATTTGCCCAGGGAAGGGGGTTCGCACCCACCTTGGCGAGATCGGCCGAGGTCACGGCATTGCGCACGGTGGCTTCGTCCGATTGCGGATCACCCGCTTTTGGCTTGCTGGGAATGCTGCTCGTCGAGATACTACGATCGACCTTGTCCGCGCCGCCGAACACATCCATGCTGGTGCAGCTGCCAAGCGAACCGCACAGTGCGACGATCGCGATGATTCGCAGGCTGGCGCCATTCAGGCTCTTTGTACGGCACATCGAATTTGCTATCACAATCACCTTGCATCCTGTCCGGCCAAGTGTCTCGGGCATGTTCATCAGATCGGGAGCACTTTAGTCAATATGTCGGAAAACGGGTTAACAAGCGGTGACTTCACGCAGGAAAGTGAACCCTTCACCTTATTTGGGTCGTGGTTGAAGGATGCCGAATCCAGCGAGATCAACGATCCGAACGCCGTCGCGCTTGCGACCGTCGATGAACATGGGCTTCCCAATGTGCGAATGGTCCTGCTGAAGGGCTACGACGAGGATGGGTTTGTATTCTATACGAATTTCGAAAGCCAGAAGGGCGAGGAAATTCTCGGCCAGAAAAAGGCTGCGATGGTCTTTCACTGGAAGTCGCAGAGACGTCAGGTGCGTCTGCGCGGCCCTGTCGAGATCGTCAGCGATGCCGAAGCGGATGCCTATTATGCGACGCGGCCACGCGGAAGCCGAATCGGCGCCTGGGCCTCGAAACAGTCACGGCCGCTCGAAGGCCGTTTCGCGCTGGAAAAATCCGTGGCCGAATACACCGCGAAATTTGCGATCGGCGAGATACCGCGGCCACCGCACTGGTCCGGTTTCCGCATCCGTCCCGTGTCGATCGAGTTCTGGCACGATCGACCGTTCCGCCTGCATGACCGGATCGAATTCCGCCGCGATACGCCAGACGGTGCCTGGGAAAAGGTGCGGATGTATCCGTGAGCGACCGATGAGAGCTTGCGCCTAGCGCGCAAGCTTGAAGGGAATGCCCGAGGCGAGCGCCGACACATAGCGCGCCCGCTGGTAATGGCCGTTCAGCGAAATCCGCGGCAGACCCGTCAGCCGGGTCAGCCATTTCTCGCAGATCGTGCCCGGCTGGGTCGTGACGGCGACCGAAAAGCCGAGGTCGCGGGCGATGCGGTAGTCGCGCTCGCCCACCGCCTTCCGCGTGCCGTAGGGATAGGCGATCGTGGTCGGCCGTATCCCGGTCAGTTCTTCCACATAGTCGGCAGAACTCGCCATCTCGGCCCGCGCCTGCGCTTCCGACAGCCGCCCGACGGCGCGATGACTGATTGTGTGGGCGCCAAGTGTTGCGAGCTTGTGCCGCGAAAGTTCGCGGAGCTCGGCCGGATCCATCGTCAGGTCGGCGGTCATCTGCAACGGGTCGATACCGTAACACCGCACAAGCGCATCCATCCTGGAAACGGCACTTGCCTCGTCATCGCGAAACACGAGATCGGCAAACCGGTCGAAGGCGTCGAACTTCTGCTCTTCACAGCCGAGCTCGATCCGCTCGGGTCCATTGCCGAAATCGAAACTCAGCTCCCGCTCGCGACCGATCAGGTCCGCCATTGTCTCCCACCACATCGAATGGGTCCGCTCCGCAAAGCCGCGGGCGACGAAAACGGTGAAGGGCACGCCGTATCTCTCGAACACCGGCAGCGCATGTTCGGCGTTGTTGCGATAGCCATCGTCAAGCGTGAAGGCGGCAAACGGCTGGCCGGTCGGATTGGCAAGCCGCTCCGGCACGTCCTCCAGCGGCACGAACGCATATCCATCCGCCGAGAGCCGTTCGATCGCATCGGCCAGGAATTCCGGGGTAACCTCCAGATGACCGCTCGGCTGGAACGCGAGCGATTGTTTGGGGCGCACGTGATGAAGCGTGAAGATAGAACCACGACCGCGCGCACCTGCCAGCATGCCGGCCCGCGCGAGTGCTGCCGACGCCTCTAGACCTGTCGTCGTGACCTGACGTTTCAGGCCACGGATCCATGCCGCCGGCAACTTTGCTTTCAAATTCACCATCGTCGCCACGCCCGTTCAACCCCGAGATGCAACCTACCGTGTCAGCCGTTAAGCGTTGCTGAAGACCTGTTTTAGCGAATCATGCCGTCAAACAGCGGCAGGCCGATCAGGGCGGCGGATGCGATCAGGCAAAAGCAAATACGCCGGAACGTCACCTCGCTCGCACGCCCGAACAGCCGTGAACCCGCGTAAAGCCCGATCCCGTAGCCCGGTCCTGCGATCAGCGCGATCAAGAGCACCTCGAACGTCAGGATGCCGCCGATCAGATAGGACACGGACGAGATGACGCTGGCGAGAGCAAAATAGAGGACGAGGTTTGCCCTGACGACATCAGGTGCCGTCGCGCCGCCAAGCCAGTAGGCAACGATCGGCGGTCCCGACATCTGCGCCGCACCGCCGAACAGGCCGGCAAGCGCCCCGACACCGATGGTCAGCGGCGCCTTAGGCCGTCCGTGGTAGCGCCAGCCCGAGATCAGGAACACGAGAAGGCACAACACGACGACCGAGATGATCCAGCGCAGGGTGACGGAGGGCAGCAGTGCAAGCGCCGCCGCACCGACGGGCACGCCGACGACGGCACCCATCATCATCGTGAACACCTCGCGCCGGTTTGCCCTTCGCCAGCCGTCCGGCACCATCCCGAGCGTCATCACGCCATCGATAACCAGCAGCAGCGCCGCCGCGAGTTTCGGACCGATCGCCGTGCCTGCCAGCGGGACGAAGATCAGGGCGCCGCCAAATCCCGAGAACCCGCGGGCAAGGCCGGCGATCATGGCCGCTGAGAACACTAAGGCGAGTTCACCCGACGAATGGCCGGGAAGCCAGAGGCTGAACATGTCGGCAATGGGGGTGGAGGAGGGCATGGATCGGCTTGCACTGTTACAAAGCCGGCAACTGCAGGGATTTGGCCGAAAGTGTCAAGCCGTCAGGCCGACGGGTTCAGAGCGGCAGGGGTCGCTCTCCCAGATGTTCGAACAGCCGCAGCAGATAGCCATCCGGGTCGGCAACAATGAACTGCCGATTGCCCACCTCATGATCGCCGCGGCGATACCACTTGTCTTCCGGTTCGAGCTGAAGGGGCACGCCCGCTGCCTGCAGCCGCGTCAGGATCGCTCCCGACGACGGAACCTCGATCTGCAGGTTCAAGCCGCGACCGAACGGATAGGCGGGGGACGCCCCGTCGGGCAGAGCAAAATCTCGGCCGATACCGATCTGGTCGATCATCAGTTGCGCCTGGCCAAGCGCCAGGAATGCAAACCCTTCGTCCGGACGGTCATAGACGATATCGAAACCGATCAGCTCGCAGTAGAAATCGCAGCTTTTGCGCCAATCGCTGACGGAGAGCTCGGGAACCAGCGCGTTGGATCGGTGCCGCGTCACGCCTTGGTGCCGCCCACCGTGACCTGATCCATCCGCAGATGCGGCTGGCCGACGCCAACTGGCACCCACTGGCCGCCCTTGCCGCAATTGCCGATGCCGGTGTCAAGCTTCAGGTCGTTGCCGACCATCGAGATGCGCTTCATCGCGTCCGGTCCGTTTCCGATCAGCATCGCACCCTTGACCGGCGCGCCGATCTTGCCGTTCTCGATCATGTAGGCCTCGGTGCAGCCGAACACGAACTTGCCGGAGGTGATGTCCACCTGTCCGCCGCCGAAGGACACGGCATAGATGCCCTTCTTGACCGATGCGATGATCTCTTGCGGGGACTTGTCGCCGCCCAGCATGAATGTGTTGGTCATGCGCGGCATAGGGATGTGCGCATAGCCCTGGCGGCGGCCGTTGCCGGTGGGTGCCACACCCATCAACCGCGCATTCTGGCGGTCCTGCATGTAACCAACCAGCTTTCCGTCCTCGATCAGGACGTTATAGGCCGAAGGCGTGCCTTCGTCGTCGACGGTCAGCGATCCGCGGCGGTTGTCGATCGTGCCATCGTCGACGACGGTAACGCCGGGGGCTGCCACCATCTCGCCCATCAGGCCGGCAAAGGCGGATGTCTTCTTGCGGTTGAAATCGCCTTCCAGCCCGTGGCCGACAGCCTCGTGCAGCATCACGCCCGGCCAGCCATTGCCAAGCACCACGTCCATCGTGCCGGCCGGTGCGTCGATCGCCTCGAGATTGACCAGTGCCTGGCGAAGCGCCTCGTCGGCGCCTGCCTGCCAGTTGCCGGTCGCGACGAAATCGCCGAAGCCGATCCGGCCGCCGGTGCCGAACGAACCCGATTCCTGGCGGTCGCCGTCACCCACGACGACGGAAATGTTGATGCGCGTCATCGGCCGGATGTCCTGCACCCGGTGTCCATCGGCGCGCAGAATGTCGACCACCTGCCAGCTGGCAGCAAGGCTTGCCGAAACCTGCCGCACCTTCGGATCCTTGGCGCGCAGATAGGCGTCGATCTCGGTCAGAAGCTTGGCCTTGGCCTCGAAGCTCGGAGAGCCGATCGGGTTCTCGTCGCCATAGTATTTCTTATTTGTGCGCTGGGGTGCGGCTGCATAGGAGCCGGAATGGTTGGCGGTGACGGCGCGAACCGCATCCGACGCACGAGAAAGCGCGGACGCCGAAAGCTCGCCCGCATGCGCATACCCGACAGCCTCGCCGGCAACGGCGCGCAGGCCAAAACCCTGATCGGTGTTGAACGAACCACCCTTCAGGCGGCCATTGTCGAACGAAAGCGATTCCGCCTGGGCATGCTCGAGATAGAGCTCGCCATCGTCAGCGCCTGACAGCGCCTGGCTCAGGATCGAACGCAGCTTCGTCTCGTCGCAATCGAAGAGGGAGATCAGGTCGGTGTTCATTGTTCTATGCTCCGCTTGCGCACGTCAGTGCATTCGGGACCGAGGGGCGCGAATGCATACGCGCCCAAGTCGAGATATCTGGAGCCCGATGTAGTTCCGGCAATCCGCCGAAACAAGCGTCTTTACGGAAGCGCGTCGTAGCCGGGGCCAAAACCGTTGAGCTCGATCGGGATGCCGACGCGGTCCTGATCAGCGGACTCGCGCAGCGCGAACACGGCGTTCTTGCCGGCGCGAAGGATGCGCATCAGCTCGTCGTCGATTTCCACTTCCACATAGCAGCCTTCCGAGAAGCAGCGGGTGAAATAGGCGCGGCCGATATTGTTGCTGTCGACATAGAGCTCCATGCCGTCCTTCAGGAGAACGCCGAGCGGGGCAAGGATGCGCAGGATGCGCGCCTTGCGGTCGGCGGTCTTGAGGACGACGACGGACAGGCCGACTTCCGGGCGATCTTCGGCGATCACGTTCTGCATCATCGCGCACTGCTCGACGGAGGCACCGGCCGGCTTGTCGCAGATGATCGACCAGGCGCCGTGGTTTTCCTTCACGTTGCCGGGCTGTGCCGGAGAACCGGGGGCAGGGCTCTGTGGCGCCTGCTGTGCATTCTGCCCGGTCTTCGGTGCTGCACCAGTCGATGGGGCAGGGGCCGATGGGGTAGGAGCCGGCGCGGAAGGAGCCGGTGCCGATGGGGTATTGGGAGTCGGCCGAGGTCCCGGCTGCTGCGCGAGTGCGGGTAATGCGACGGCCCCCGCAAGCATCAAGGCAAGGCAGGCGCGAAGGCGGTAGGGACGACCCATGTAGACCTCTAAACGGACGAATCAGTGTGACTATTCTTGGCGGTCCTACGCCGAAATGAAAGGCCTCGCTCTCTTTTCAGCCGAGTACGGCGAAAATGGGACTTGAGGGGTTTGCGACTGTGCGGCGCCATCTGGTCAAGCAATGCCGCATGTTCCTGACGGCGCAGGCACTCGGCCGCATGCCGATAGGTTCAAAATGCCGCATGAGCAATGCCGCGCAGATATTGCGACGACCCGCAAACTGTGATTGAACCAAACCAGGCGCTTGAATTCCGCATGCCGTTCGATCGCGGGACTCGGGCGCATGGGAGAGAGGGTTTATCGTTATGTTGAGAGCTTACGCCGCAATGGCGTCGCTTATCTGTCTTTTCACGGCTTCGCTGGCTCATGCGGACCAGCCGAGGCCATGGCAGATGGATTTGCAGGCGCCCGCGTCACCGATCATGCACCAAATTCGCTGGTTCGAGCACTATACGCTCTGGTTCATCGTGCCGGTGACATTGCTCGTTCTGGTGCTGCTGATCATGGTTGCGGTCAAGTTCCGCGCCAGCCGCAATCCGGTTGCCTCGCGCACCAGCCACAACACGGTCATCGAGATCGTCTGGACCGTGGCGCCGGTGCTGATCCTGTTCTTCCTCGCCATCCCGTCCTTCAACCTTCTGAACGCACAGCTGGAAATTCCGGATGCGGACATGACGGTCAAGGCCACCGCCACCCAGTGGCAGTGGAACTACGAATATGAGGGTTCCGGCGAAACGCCCGTCGCCTTCGACAGCTACATGCTGAAGGATCCGGATCGCGCTGCCGCCGGCAAGACCGATATCGATCGCTATCCGCGGCTTCTTGCCGTCGACAACGAAATGATCATTCCGGTCGGCAAGACGGTACGCATGCTGGTGACGGCAGCGCCGTCCGACGTGATCCACGCCTTCGCCATGCCGGCCTTCGGCGTCAAGATCGATGCCGTTCCCGGCCGTCTCAACGAGACCTGGTTCAAGGCCGATCGCGAGGGGATGTACTACGGCCAGTGTTCCGAGCTTTGCGGCAAGGATCACGCCTATATGCCGATCGCCATCCACGTCGTCTCCGAGGAAAAGTACAACACCTGGCTTGCCCAGGCCGCCAGCGACCTTCCCGGTGCCTATAAGGGACTGGTCGCCGATGCCGGCACGGCCAAGCCCGCTGACGGCATTGCCGTCGCTGCGAAGTAATCAGGAGGCTGACGATAATGGCCGGACATACCACTCATACGGATCCCCATGGCGCTCACGCCCATGACGACCATGCTCATGATGCCCATGCCCGCGCGTCTCACGACGATGCGCATGCGCATGGCGATCATCATTCCCACACACCGGGCTTTGCCGCCCGCTGGCTGTTTTCGACCAACCACAAGGATATCGGTACGCTCTATCTGATCTTCGCGATCATGGCGGGCGTCCTCGGCGGCCTCCTGTCGGTTGCGATGCGCATGGAGCTGCAGGAACCGGGCATCCAGATCTTCCACGGCCTGGCGTCCATGGTCTATGGTTTCGAGGGCGATGCCGCGATCGATGGCGGCAAGCACATGTACAATGTGTTCACCACCGCGCACGCGCTGATCATGATCTTCTTCATGGTCATGCCGGCGATGATCGGCGGGTTTGCCAACTGGATGGTTCCGATCATGATCGGCGCGCCTGACATGGCCTTCCCGCGTCTCAACAACATCTCCTTCTGGCTGATCATTCCGGCATTCCTGCTTCTGATGCTGTCAATGTTCGTCGAGGGACCGTCCGGTGCCTATGGCGCGGGCGGCGGCTGGACCATGTATCCGCCGCTGTCGACCTCGGGCCATCCGGGTCCGGCCGTCGATCTGGCGATCCTTGCGCTCCACGTTGCAGGTGCCTCGTCGATCCTCGGCGCGATCAACTTCATCACCACCATCCTCAACATGCGCGCTCCGGGCATGACGCTGCACAAGATGCCGTTGTTTGCCTGGGCCGTTCTGGTCACTGCCTTCCTGCTTCTTCTGTCTCTGCCGGTTCTCGCCGGTGCCATCACCATGGCGCTAACCGACCGCAACTTCGGAACCACGTTCTTCTCGCCTGAAGGCGGCGGCGATCCGATCCTCTACCAGCACCTGTTCTGGTTCTTCGGTCACCCGGAAGTCTACATCCTGATCCTGCCCGGCTTCGGCATCGTCAGCCACATCATCTCGACCTTCTCGAAAAAGCCGGTCTTCGGCTATCTCGGCATGGCCTATGCGATGGTGGCAATCGGCGCGGTCGGCTTCATCGTCTGGGCCCACCACATGTACACGGTCGGCCTGTCGCTCGATGCGCAGCGCTACTTCGTGTTCGCAACCATGGTGATCGCGGTGCCGACCGGCATCAAGATCTTCTCCTGGATCGCGACGATGTGGGGTGGCTCGATCACCTTCAAGGCGCCGATGGTCTGGGCAATCGGCTTCATCTTCCTGTTTACCGTGGGCGGCGTCACCGGCGTCCAGCTCGCCAATGCCGGCCTCGACCGGTCGCTGCACGACACCTATTACGTGGTGGCTCACTTCCACTACGTCCTGTCGCTCGGCGCCGTATTTGCAATCTTTGCCGGCTGGTATTACTGGTTCCCGAAAATGTTCGGCTACATGTATAGCGAGAAGGTGGCACACCTGCATTTCTGGGTGATGTTCGTGGGCGTGAACCTGGTGTTCTTCCCGCAGCATTTCCTCGGTCTCGCCGGCATGCCGCGTCGCTATATCGATTATCCGGATGCCTTCGTGGGCTGGAACTACATCTCCTCGATCGGTTCCTACATCTCCTTCGCCGGTGTTCTGGTCTTCCTCTTCGGCGTCTGGGAAGCCTTCGCCAAGAAGCGTGTCGCCGGCGACAATCCATGGGGTGAAGGTGCAACGACGCTCGAGTGGCAGCTGTCTTCGCCGCCGCCTTACCACCAGTGGGAACAGCTGCCGCGCATCCGCTAAAGGCAGCGTTCCAACAAGGGACATCGCGTGTGACACGCGCTGTCCCCTGAAATTGCAAGGTTTTTAGGTCTCATGACAGTTATCGATGATCGCGACGCTCTCGGCAATGACGCAGGCCTGTTCCTGTCTGAAGCGGGCGCGCGCGATTTCTTCGAACTTCTGAAGCCGCGGGTCATGTCGCTCGTCGTCTTCACGGCGTTCGCAGGTCTCGTTCTGGCGCCCGGCACGCTTAATCCGGTTCTCGCTGCAATCTCGGTTCTCTGTATCGCGGTGGGCGCCGGTGCGTCCGGCGCGCTCAACATGTGGTACGACGCCGATATCGATGCCGTCATGACCCGCACCGCCAAGCGCCCAATTCCTGATGGTCGCGTGCGGCCGAGCGAAGCGCTTGCCTTCGGCCTGACGCTGTCGGTGTTTTCGGTGGCGATCCTCGGTCTCGCCGTCAACTGGCTGGCCGCCGGCCTGCTCGCCTTCACCATTTTCTTCTACGCGGTCGTCTATACGATGTGGCTGAAGCGCTCGACGCCGCAGAACATCGTCATCGGCGGTGCCTCCGGCGCCTTCCCGCCCATGATCGGCTGGGCCTGCGTCACCGGCGGCATTTCGCTCGACAGCGTCATCCTGTTCCTCATCATCTTCCTCTGGACGCCTGCCCACTTCTGGGCGCTGGCGCTCTACAAGATGCGCGATTACGGCTCGGTCGGCGTGCCGATGATGCCGAACGTCGCCGGCGAGCGTTCCACCAAAATCCAGATGTTCGCCTATGCGGTTCTGACGGCTGTTCTCGGCGTCGCACCCAGCTTCACCGGCCTTGCCAGCATCGGCTACGGCCTATTTGCCGGCGTGCTGGGGCTCATCTTCATTGCCTGTTCCATCTCTGTCCTGCGCATGCCTGAAGGCGACGAGCGGATGGTGCCGGCCCGCAAGATGTTCGGTTACTCGATCTTCTATCTCTTCATCATCTTTTCCGCGCTGCTTGCCGACCACGCGGCAGCCGGTGTGGCGACCCTGATCGGAAGCCTTCTATGATTGACACCGTCAAGCTCAACGACGCCCAGAAAAAGTCCCGCCGCAACAGAAATGTGGCGCTGGGACTGGTCCTCGCCGGACTGGTCGTCCTTTTCTACGTGATGACGCTGGTCAAAGTCGGCGGCGTCGGCAACTGACCCAGAACGCTTGAGGAGGAGGCACATGGGAGGAGAGGTTTACGGGAATGGTCAGGGCAATGCCCAGCGGCCGGGCCATGGTCAGGCAAAGCGGGTCAGCAATGCCGCGATCTTTGCCGGTTGCGCTGTGTTCGTCACCTGCATGGTGGGCGCCGCCTATGCGTCCGTTCCGCTCTACCGCCTCTTCTGTCAGGTCACCGGCTATAACGGCACCACCCAGCGCAGCGAGCAATATTCCGATACGATCCTCGAGAAGACCATCAAGGTCACGTTCGACGCCAATGTGTCGCCCGGCCTGAACTGGGATTTCAAGCCTTCGAAACCTGTGGAGCTTAAGATCGGCGAAACCGGGCAGGTGTCGTTTACCGCGAAGAACCGTTCGCCGGTGGCGACGACTGGAACCGCGGTCTTCAACGTCACCCCCATGGAGGCGGCGGTCTATTTCAACAAGGTCCAGTGCTTCTGCTTCACCGAGCAGACGCTGCAGCCGGGCCAGACGATCGATATGCCGGTCGTCTTCTTCGTCGATCCCGAGATCGTCAAGGCGAACGAGACGAAGAACATCAAGACCATTACCCTGTCCTACACCTTCTATCCGGGCAAGGAGCCGGCGCCGAAGCCGGTTGCGGCCTTGCGGAATGAAGTGCAGGATAAGGGCAGTAAGCTTTAAAATGGCCCGCCGTTTTTGGCGGGTGGAACACTTGCGGTAAGCACCCTTGGGAGGGGCAGGCATGGCAGAAGCGCACCAGAAGAACCACGATTATCACATTATCGACCCCAGCCCTTGGCCGCTTCTCGCCTCGATCGGCGCCTTCGTCATGGCGTTCGGTGGCGTCGGATACATGCGCTACCTGAAGGGTTCGGAATTCCACATTTTCGGCATGAACCTGGCAACGCCATGGGTCTTCTATATCGGTCTGGCGATCGTCATCTATGTGATGATCGGTTGGTGGTCGGATACGATCAAGGAAGGCAATGCGGGCGCCCATACGCGCGTCGTGTCGCTGCATCTGCGCTATGGCATGATCATGTTCATCGCGTCGGAAGTGATGTTCTTCGTCGCCTGGTTCTGGGCCTTTTTCGATGCAAGCCTTTATGCCAACGAGGCAATCCAGGCGTCCAGAACACAGGTTCTCGGGGGACAATGGCCGCCAAAGGGTATCGAGGTTCTCGATCCATGGCATCTGCCGCTCTATAACACGATCATCCTGCTGCTGTCGGGCACCTGCGTCACCTGGGCTCACCACGCGCTGTTGCACAACGATCGCAAGGGCCTCGTCACCGGCCTGTCGCTGACAGTCGCACTCGGCGTGCTGTTCTCGTTCGTGCAGGCCTACGAATATGCCCACGCCCCGTTCGAATTCGCCAATTCGATCTATGGCGCCACGTTCTTCATGGCCACCGGCTTCCACGGTTTCCACGTTCTGGTCGGCACCATCTTCCTGCTGGTCTGCCTCATCAGAGCCATGAACGGCGGCTTCACCTCGGAAAAACACTTCGGCTTCGAAGCGGCCGCCTGGTACTGGCACTTCGTCGACGTCGTCTGGCTGTTCCTGTTCTTCTCCATCTACATCTGGGGCGGCTGGGGCGCACCGCTGGCGCATTGATTGGGGTTTCCTCTCTACACCTCCTCACGGCCCTTTTCCCCTAGCGGGAGAGGGCCGGTGGTAGACAGGTCGGGGAGCAAACGCCGAGGGCGTGCAGAAGGCCGGGTCTGAATACATGACACATCAAGTCGATATGGCGGGCGCTCGCAGGCGGCGTCCGGTCAAGACCATCGCCACAATTACCCTCATCCTCGCCTCGCTTGCCATCCTCCTTGCTCTCGGCACCTGGCAGATGGAACGCCTGTACTGGAAGGAAGGCCTGCTCGCCGATATCGCCGAGCGACGCAGCGCGGATCCTGTGCCGCTTGCAGACATCGAACGGCTCGCCGCAAGTGGCGGCGATATGGAATACCGCCGCGTCGCGCTGTCTGGCACATTCGACCACACGAAAGAGCGGCATTTCTTCGCCACGTTCCAGGGCCAGACTGGTTTCTACGTCTACACGCCGCTGATCCTTTCCGATGGCCGCGCAATCCTCGTCAATCGCGGTTTCATTCCCTACGAGATGAAGGAGGTTTCGACGCGCACCGCCGGCGAAGTTGCTGGCGAGCAACGGCTGACCGGTTATGCCCGCAGCCGTCTGGCGCAAAAGCCATCCTCCATCGTGCCCGACAACGATATCGCCAAGAACATCTTCTTCTGGAAGGATCTAGACGTCATGGCGTCGTCATCAGGTCTCGATCCGGCCAAAACCCTGCCGTTCTTTGTCGATGTGGATGATCTGGTTCAAAATCCCGGCGGCTGGCCGAAGGGCGGCGTCACCCAGTTCGATCTCCCCAACAGCCACCTCCAATATGCCTTCACCTGGTACGGGCTTGCAGCGGCACTGGTGGCGGTCGTCATCGGCGCATGGTGGCGCCGTGCCAAGCCTGCGACGCCATAGCCGTCACTTTTTTCTTGGCGTGGCGGAGCCGGCTCGCCTATATGGGGACTGCAACGGCTTACGGAAGCGACATGAACATCCAGGTCACAAAACCGGCTCTCACGATCCGCCTCTGCGGTCCGCGCGGCTTTTGCGCCGGCGTCGATCGGGCAATCCAGATCGTCGTGCTGGCGCTGAAAGCCTATGGCGCGCCGGTCTATGTCCGTCACGAGATCGTCCACAACCGCTATGTCGTCGAGGGACTGGAAGCCAAGGGCGCCGTCTTCGTTGAGGAACTGGATGAGATCCCGGCGGAGCATCGCCAACAGCCGGTGGTATTTTCCGCTCATGGCGTGCCGAAATCGGTGCCCGAGGATGCCCAGGCCCGCAATCTTTTCTATCTCGATGCCACATGCCCGCTCGTCTCAAAAGTCCACAAGCAGGCGATGCGCCACCAGCGGCTGGGCCGCCATGTGGTCCTGATCGGCCATGCTGGACATCCGGAAGTGATCGGCACAATGGGCCAGTTGCCGGAAGGCACGGTCTCGCTCGTCGACACGATCGCCGATGCCGAAGCCTATATCCCCGCCGATCCTGACAATCTCGGTTACGTTACCCAGACGACGCTGTCAGTGGATGATACGGCCGGTGTCATCGCCAAGCTGCAGGAACGCTTCCCGAACCTGACGGCACCCGCAGCCGACAGCATCTGCTACGCCACCACCAACCGCCAGGAAGCCGTCAAGGAAGCAGCACCCGGCTGCGATCTCTTCATCGTGGTCGGCGCACCGAACTCGTCGAACTCCAAGCGTCTCGTCGAAGTCGCACTGCGGGCCGGCGCCAGACGTTCGATCCTGGTGCAGCGCGCTTCGGAACTGAACTGGGACGAAATCGGCCAGATCCAGACGCTCGGCCTATCCGCCGGCGCCTCTGCCCCGGAAGTCATCGTCGACGAAATCATCGAAGCCTTCAAGCAGAGGTTTTCGGCCGAAATCGAGCTTGCGATCACCGCCGAGGAAACCGAAAACTTCCTCGTCAACCGCGAACTCCGCTCCGTCCCCCTCACCATCGAAGACATGGCCTGGGTCAACGGCGAGCGCCCTCTCTCCGCTGGATGAACCGCTTCCGGCTCTAGCGAAGCACCGGCCAAGTCGGCGTGGACACTAGAAGCGGATCCTGATTGCGCCCTCAACAAGACACCAGACCATTACCGCTATAAAGAATACCGATTTCCAGATATCGACCGCGTAATCTATCGGGAATTTTCCGGAGATAGGAACCGAGTTGATCCACATGATGAAAATCGGAGCGATGACGACCAGCCATCTCATCTCCGCGCGACGATCCTCATCACGCAAGCTTCCGACAAGAGGGCGGACTTTGGTCTTTACCAGCGTCAGATGAAAGTATGCGACGGCAGCAACAGCCATGCTGCCAAAGGCAGCAAATGCGGGGCCATAGCCAAGCACTCGAGCGCATATCGTTAGAAATTCTAGTCCGACTATTCCGATAAGATAGACGTTAGTCAGACCCGGGATCAACATCGAATCACTCGCCAATTTTTCCGATTTTAAGCAGTACCGGTCGATGGTTCGCTATATTGTTTGTCTACGCCAGCATTGTCGGCGTAAATTTTTCCCGACCTGAATTTGGGGATATGTCTGCAAAATGTCTGACACCGCATCTATCGATGGGTTCATCGGTACCGATAGCCGTTTTTGAGTTCACGGCCCGGATTGAAGCGATCTGCCGGGGCAGATTTTCATCAGGGCAAAGGCGACCATTCGACCCCTTTTGAGCCAACAGCAGGCTTCAATCTGGCCAGGAAACGCTCTAGGAAGAGATCCAGCGCAACGATCATCAGCGGGACGAAATCTTGGCCGTCTATACCGATATCACCGAAATCGACCTGAACCGGTTCCTGGCCGAATATGATGTCGGGGAGCTCACGTCCTACAAGGGCATTGCCGAGGGCGTCGAGAACTCGAATTTCCTGCTGCACACAACCCGCGAGCCGCTGATCCTGACGCTGTATGAAAAGCGCGTCGAGAAATCCGACCTGCCGTTCTTTCTGGGTCTGATGCAGCATCTGGCTGATCGCGGCCTGTCCTGCCCGCTGCCGTTGCCACGCCGCGACGGGCAGTTGCTCGGCGAACTCTCGACACGGCCGGCAGCCCTCATCTCGTTTCTCGAGGGCATGTGGCTGAGACGGCCGGAGGCGAGGCACTGCCGCGAGGTCGGCAAGGCGCTGGCGCAGATGCATCTCGCCGGCGAAGGGTTTAAGATCAAGCGCCCCAATGCGCTGTCGCTCGATGGCTGGAAGGTCCTGTGGGAGAAATCCGCGGACCGCGCCGACGAGGTCGAAACGGGGCTGCAGGACGAGATCACCTCGGAACTGGAATTTCTCGCCGCCCATTGGCCGAAGGATCTGCCGGCGGGTGTCATCCATGCGGATCTGTTTCAGGACAACGTCTTCTTCCTCGGCGACGAACTTTCCGGCCTCATCGACTTCTACTTCGCCTGCAACGATCTCTTAGCCTACGACGTATCCATCTGCCTCAATGCCTGGTGCTTCGAAGCGGACGGCAGCTATAACGTTGAGAAGGGTATGGCGATGCTGGAAGGATATCGCAGCGTCCGGCCACTGTCTGATGCGGAGATCGCCGCATTGCCGGTGCTTGCCCGCGGCTCGGCCCTGCGCTTCTTTCTGACCCGCCTCTATGATTGGCTGACGACGCCCGAGGGCGCGCTGGTGGTCAAGAAGGATCCGCTCGAATACCTCCGCAAGCTGCGGTTCCACCGCGGCATTTCCTCTGCTGCAGATTATGGACTGACATCATGAAACAGGTCGACATTTTCACCGACGGCGCCTGTTCCGGCAATCCCGGCCCGGGCGGCTGGGGCGCTATCCTGCGTTACGGCGAAACCACCAAGGAACTGTCCGGCGGCGAGGCCGAAACGACCAACAACCGCATGGAACTCATGGCGGCCATCAGCGCCCTCAACGCGCTCAAGGACGCTTGCGAGGTCGATCTCCACACCGACAGCAAATACGTGATGGACGGCATTTCCAAGTGGATCTTCGGCTGGAAGAAAAACGGCTGGAAGACGGCCGATAAGAAGCCCGTCAAGAACGGTGAGTTGTGGCAGCAGCTCGATGTCGCCAACCAGCGCCACAAGGTCAAATGGCACTGGGTCAAGGGCCATGCAGGCCATCCGGAAAACGAACGCGCCGACGAACTGGCCCGCACCGGCATGGCTCCGTTCAAGAGAAAGTAGCGGTTGCTCTCGGGGGCGGTTTGCAGCAAAGGTGCGAAGCGGTTTCCCGTCGGGCATAGCGTTGAAGCAGGCTCCACGACGATTTCGCGCCATACAGAACAGCCATAGGGTGGACCCACCGATGATCCTTCATTGCGTCTTCATGCGTTTCAAGACTGCATTGCAGCCGGCAGAGAAGCAGGAAATCTACGACGCCGTTCACGGCCTCAAAACGCTCATTCCCGGCATTGTCGATGTGAAGTCCGGCCCGAACGCCTCATCGGAAGGGCTAAACGGCGGCTTCCTCGACGGCTTCATCGTCACCTTCGACACGCTGGAAAGCCGTGACGCCTATCTCGTCCATCCCGACCATATTACCGTCGCCGAACGAATTGTCGCCGCATCCGATGGCGGCGTGTCGGGCCTGATGGTTTTCGATATGGCAGTGTGATGGTTCGAGGCGGGCTCTAGCCCGTCGCAGCGTCTCATGCGCAATGGGAATGAGGGGCATGAGCCCCTCAAACGATCTCATGGAATACTAATTGACTTAGAGGCGTTCCAGCATCGCGTCGGCACCCGAGACGGTGGCCTGGCCAGGGCTTTCCTCGATGTCGAGTGACTTCACCACGCCGTCCTCGACCAGCATCGCGTAGCGCTTGGAGCGCACGCCAAGCCCGCCGGCGGAAAGATCGGCATCAAGGCCCATCGCCTTGGTAAAGGCACCATCCCAGTCGGCCAGAAAATGGATCTTGTCCATGCCGCCGGTCTGCTGTGCCCAGGCGCCCATTACATGCCAGTCGTTGACGGCAACGACGGCGATGTCGTCGACGCCCTTGGCAAGCAGCGCGTCGCGATTGTCGAGATAGCCGGGCAGGTGGTTCAGCGTGCAGGTGGGCGTGAAGGCGCCAGGTACCGCAAACAGCACGACCTTCTTGCCGGCAAACAGCGCGTCCGTCGAGATCTCGACCGGGCCGTCAGCAGTCTTTTCCTTGAAGGTGGCGCTGGGTAGTTTTTCACCGATGGCGATGGTCATGGGATCTCCTGTTTGCTTGAAGTTTGCCGTTCGGCGGAACTATAGGTCGCGGTCGGCAAGAGGCAAGCGAAGACGGGAGGGGTCTCAGTCGAAAACGATGGACGTCTCCATGGACCGACTGCCGCTGGTCGCCAGAATGCCCCACCGTTTGCCGCTGATGTCGTAATTGTCAGGCAATTTGCCCACCGGCATATCCAGCGTATAGGCATGACCCTGCCGCTTCGCATCGACGCTTTCGAACAGGACATGCCCCTCGGGACCGGTCACCACCACCTGCGGCGGCGCGGTCGCACTGTCCGGCAGCCGCAGCGTCAGCCGTAGAACCTTCCCGCCCTTCACCATCGCATAATCAGTCACGGCAAAATCGTTGGCCGGAGGCGAGGGGAGTGCGGCGCTGGCGGCGTTAAGGATCATTGCCTCTTCCACCGGCGTGCCCCGGACCGCTTTCATCGGCAGAGAGAATTCGGCCTGGAAGGGTATGCAGATATTGCGGCAAATGCCGATAAACGCGGAAACGTCGATGCTTGCTGCCCCCAACGGCAAGACCTGTGAGGCTTGCCCCGCCTTGGTTGGATTGTCGAGCTTCAGCGCAAACGGAAATGCCACGGCGCGATCATAGCCGATGTCGGTAACGTCACCGTTGGTGATCAGCTTTGGAACCGGATAGGACATCTTCTGGGAGGTGATCCCGCTTTCGTGCGAAAATGTCAGTTGCGGCGGAATGCCCGCTTCACCCGGCTCTTTCCAATAGGTGATCCAGCCATCCTTCGGCTCGATCTGCAGCGCCCCGCGCACCGTTCCATCGGGCTCTGGAGGCATGGTGACGATCCGCATGCGGCCGCCCTCGTTGGTGGCCCAGGGCGTCATTTCCGCCAGAGCATCGGCCGCAGCCGTCTGCAATCCAAGGCAGATGGCAGCGCCAAGCAACAGGTTTGCGGTTGTGGTTCGAATTGGGGTCAGGCTCCTCATCGCTCAGGGATTAACCGTTAAATGTTGAACGAACCAGCAGCGCTTTCGAAAAACAGGATCATTTTCCGTTGATCGCCACGGTTCGTGCCCCATGTTTCAGGAACGCTGCTGTGAAGCAGCAGCCACGGCACGCTCTCACAACCAGGCGGGCCCGGCCTTCAAAGACAGTCAGTACAGACATTTCAAACGGCCGCAGTTTTGCTAGAATAGGTTTCAAAGCGCTGCAGGTGGAGGCATGATGGCTTTTTCGCTTCTCTCGGGTGCTCAGGACGACGGCGGCAAGGGCGGTCGCAAACGCGGCTTTCTTGACGGACAGTTCCTGATTGCGATGCCGAGCATGCAGGATACCAATTTCTCCCGCACGGTCATCTATGTCTGCGCCCATTCTCCGGCCGGCGCCATGGGGTTTATCATCAACCGCTCCCAGGAAATTTCCTTCACGGAAGTGTTGCGGCACCTCAAGCTCTTGGACGAGCACGAGATCATTGCCCTCCCGCACGAATGCCGTGAGTTCCCGATCCTGTCTGGAGGTCCGGTGGAAACCGGTCGCGGCTTCGTGCTGCATTCCGACGACTTCTCGAGCGAGTCCTCCATTCCCGTCAGCGACGATATCTCGCTCACCGCCACGCTCGATATCATCCGCGCCATCTGTGACGGCAGGGGGCCATCACGCGCTACCATGCTGCTCGGTTACGCAGGCTGGGGTGCAGGACAGTTGGAGCGGGAGATTTCCAGCAACGGCTGGCTGAACTGCCCGGCCAGCGAAGATCTGATCTTCGGTACGACGCTGGAAGACAAGTACGAGCGCGCGCTCGCCTCGATGGGCGTGACGCCCGCAATGCTGTCCTCCGACGCCGGCCACGCCTGAATTTCTGAAATTCTTGAGCGATGCCGGAACGAACTGCCAAGGCTCGGAGTTCTCCTATTGCAAGACATCGAAAACGATGCCGCTAAGCTCAAGGAGAAACACTATGGGTAGCACCAGCGATAAAATTTCCGGAATGGGCAATGAAGTCTCCGGTAAGGTCAAGCAGGCTGTCGGCGACATGACCGACAACCACGAGCTGGAAGCCAAGGGCGCTGCCCAGGAAGCCAAGGGCGAAGCCCAGCAGGCCAAGGGCAAGATCAAGGAAGCCGGCAAGGACATCGTTGATCGCGCCTAAGCGATCCGAATCCGCCAAATCCAGAAACCTGTTCCGGTCCTACCGGGGCAGGTTTTTTATCATCCAGAATTCAGTTCACCCCAACTTCCACTTCGTCTAGCGGATCTGTCCATGCGCCTCTTCGACTGCGATCACTGCGGCCAACCGGTTTATTTCGACAATCGCAACTGCGTCCACTGCGGTTACAAACTGGCTTTCGTTCCGGAAAAGCTCGCCATCATGGCTCTGGAGCAGGACGAAATGGTTGCGGGTCCCGACGCTCCCGTGGCGGACCCGACCTGGCACCTGTTCGGCGACCTCGACAGCAAGGTGCGGCTCTGTGCCAACAGCAGCCTGGATATCTGCAACTGGACGGTCGTTGCCGAGGACCCGAACCCGTTTTGCCCGGCTTGCCGGCACAACCGCCTGGTGCCTGACGCCTCGACCGAGGAGGGGCTGGACCAGTGGCGCCGCATCAGCCAGGCGCAGCGCCATCTGTTCTACTCGCTGATGAAATGGAACCTGCCGCGCACCAACCGCGAAGAAGATCCGCAGGGCGGCCTCGTGTTCGATTTCCTGATCGACGAGATCCAGCCGGATGGAACGGTGAAGCCCGCCATGACCGGCCACGAAGACGGCCTGATCGCCATCCGCGCTGCCGAAGCCGACGACGCGACGCGCGAGCAGATCCGCATATCCATGAACGAGCCCTATCGCACGATGCTCGGCCACTTCCGCCACGAGACCGGCCACTACATCTGGGACAAGCTCATCCGCGACGGCGGCAGGACCGATGCATTCCGTGCCGTGTTCGGCGACGAGACGATGGATTATGCCGACGCGTTGCGCCGCAACTACGAAGAAGGCCCGCCCGTTGGCTGGCAACAGTCCTATATCAGCACCTATGCGAGCTCGCATCCGTGGGAGGATTTTGCCGAGACCTTCGCCCACTACATCCATATCGTCGATACGCTCGAAATGGCGCGCGCCTACGGCCTGTCGATCGACCCGCGACGTCACGGTGAACTTGCAGCGGAAGTTGCGTTCCAGCCCTACGAGGCAGCGAGCGCCGAGCAGCTCGTTCGGGCGTGGATTCCGTTCAGCATGGCATTGAACAGCATCCATAGGGCCATGGGTGTGCCGGATCTCTATCCGTTCATCCTCGCCCCGGCGGTCACCACCAAGCTGCAGTTCATCCACGACATGATCCAGGAAAACCGCCGTCAGCATCCGGGCGCGACTTGGGAAGCCATGAGCGGCGCTGCGATGGCAACGGCTGTGTGATCAGGCTCTATGCACGCGGACGGGCCTGACATCAGGCCTGTCAGGCTGCTCGAAACACAGGTGAGGCTTGGTTGACGAGAGCGATAGCCGGTCTCCCTCATCCCCGCCACAAGGGCAGGATGAGAAAGTCGGAACTCAAGCCCGTTTCGTCAGCGGAAACCGTTCTTTCAGGAGTCGGCCAATCGCATCCGTCGTCGCCGGCGGGCCGAACAGGTAGCTCTGTCCGAAATGGCAGCCCATCTTGGCAAGCTCTGCCGCGTCTTCGTCGGTCTGGATGCCCTCAGCCACCACGTCCATCTCGAGCGCCCGCGCCATGGCGATGACCGAGCGCAGAAGCACAGCACGCTTGTCGGTGGCATCGCGCACCAACGACTGGTCGAGCTTGATAGTGTCGAACGGGAACTGCGTGAGATAGCCGAGCGAAGAGTAGCCGGTACCGAAGTCGTCGAGCGCGAGGCTGAGGCCGGTCTCTTTGAGCTTGGCCAGAACAAGACGCGCCTGTTCCGGGTTCTCCATCATCAGCGACTCCGTCAGCTCCAGCTTGAGCTGGCCCGGCGCCACCTGCGTCCGCTGCAACAGCGCCCGGACGTCATTGTAGAGATCGGCGTTCAGGAGCTGCGCACTCGAGACGTTAACGGATACGAAGATCGGCAGCGAACCGGTTTGTGCCTGCCAGGACGTGAGGTCTGAGGCCGCCCGTTCCATCGCAAAGAGGCCGAGAGGGCCGATCAGGTCCGACATTTCGGCGATCGGAATGAATTCGGAGGGCGGAATGCTGCCGCGTTTTGGATGTTCCCAACGCATCAGCGCTTCGAAGCCGGCGATCTCGCCATCCACAAGCCTGATGATCGGCTGATAGGCGAGTGTCAGTTCGCGTCGCTCGATGGCGCGGCGAAGGTCAGTTTCGATCTGCAGACGATCTGTACCGGTCGAGCGGAATGCCGGACGGAACGGTTCGACGCGATTGCCGCCGGCGCGCTTGGCCCGGTACATCGCCAGTTCCGCATCGGCGAGAAGTCCCGGGGCGCTTTCCTGCTGATCTACCCAGGAGGCTAGGCCGATCGAGGCGGTGAGCACGATCTCGCGGTTGGCAAAGTTGATCGGCACCATGATTGCCTTGGACACCGCATCGGCGAAATCCGCGACCTTGCCCGGGTCCCGCTCGGACACAAGGATGAGGCCGAACTGGTCGCCGGCAAGCCGTGCCAGCGTATCCTGTGGCTTCAAGAGACGACGCAGGCGCCGCGTCAGCGCGATCAGAATGTTGTCACCTGCGGCAATTCCAAGCGAGTCGTTGACCTGCTTGTAGCGGTCGATATCGATCGCCATGACGGTTGGGCGCAGATGCCCGTCGCTGGGTGCCAGCGTCAGTACCGATTGCAGACGGTCGAGGAACACCTGGCGGTTCGGCAACCCGGTCAGGTTGTCATGCATCGCGTCCTGCAGCAGACGCTCGATCGAGTTCTTCTGCTCGGTCACGTCGATGACGGTGCCGACGCAGCGGATGATTTCGCCGTTTGAGCCGAGCACCGGCCGTGCGCGGATCTGCAGCCAGTGGAAATGCCCGTCTTCCGCGCGAATCCGGAATTCGTGGTTCAACCGGCCGCGGCGATGTTCCAGCAGCACGTCCAGCGTGGCGCGGAACCGGTCGCGGTCATCGGGATGAAGCCGCGGCAGCCAGTTGCGCACCGGCCCGTGCATGGAGCCTTGCTCGAGGCCGAGCCGCGTCGAGATGTCGGGCGTAGTCACCACGCGGTCGCGCGCCACATCCCAGTCCCACACGGTGTCGCCCGAACCGGTCAGCGCCAGCGACTGCCGCTCCAGATCGGAAAACAGACCCTGCTGGTAGGCGCCGCCGGCAAAGGCGTGCTGCATCACGGTAAAGCCGATCAGAAGCACGATCAGAACCAGTCCGCCGCCAAGCGCCGGCTGCACGATGTCGTTGTCGAGCTGGCCGGTCACCGTCAGCCATCCCCCGAACAGCCAGACCAGCAGCAGCGCCCAGGTCGGCACCAGAAGGATGGCGCGGTCATAGCGGTTGAAGCCGAGATAGACGATCAGGAGGATGCCGACAGTACCCGTCAACGCAAACGAAAGCCGCGCGATACCGGATGCGACAGACGGATCGTAGATCGCCACACCGCCGAGGAGCACGAGGCCGGCCACCCAGGCAAGCGTCGCATAGCCCAGATGCACGTGCCAGCGGTTGAGGTTGAGATAGGTGAACAAAAAGATGACGAGCGACGAGGCAAGCGCCACTTCGGCTGCGGCACGCCATATTCGCTCGTCGGACGATGTCACGCTGATGAGCTTGTCGAGAAACCCGAAGTCAACGCAGATATAGGCAAGCACCGCCCAGGCAAGGGCTGCCGCTGCTGGCAGCATGGATGTTCCCTTGACCACGAACAGGATGGTCAGGAACACCGCAAGCAGACCGGCAATGCCGAGCACGATGCCCTTGTAGAGCGTGAACGAGTTGACCGAATCCTTGTAGGCATCCGGTTGCCAGAGATAGATCTGCGGCAGCGCCGGCGTCGAAAGCTCGGCGACGAAGGTGATCGTGGCGCCCGGATTGAGCGTGATGCGGAACACGTCGGCATCGGGGCTGGCGATACGGTCGAGCGCAAACCCTTCGGATGGCGTGATCGAGATGATGCGCTGCGAGCCAAGATCCGGCCAGAAAACCTTGGAATTCACCAGCCGAAAATGCGGCGCGACGATCACCCGCTCCAGCTGCTCCTCGGAAACGTTGGAGAGCGCAAACACAGCCCAGTCGCCCTGGTGCGACGGCGAAGACGCGCGAACCTCGATGCGGCGACGGATACCGTCGGCAGCAGCGGCGGTGGAAACCTGAAAGGCCTCGCCCTGGTTGGCGTAGATGTCGGTCGTGCGGGTCAGGTCGAGCGCGGTGTCGTCGCGCGAGATTTTCACCGGCTCGGCCGCCTGTGCAAACGTCGCCGCTGCAAAAAACATCAGGACAGCGGAAACGATTCCAAGAACCGACGGCAGGCGCGGCATGGCCGAGAAACTCATGTGACGCAGCATCATGTGTTCAGCATTTTCGCAAATTCACCATCTTCTGGCAGTCGGGAGAAAATCACGTGGTCGCGCCACTCGCCATTGATCTTGAGATATTTCCGCAAAAGACCTTCCCGCTCGAATCCGGCCTTTTCGAGAAGCCGGATGCTTTTCCAATTGTCCGGAATACAGGCTGCCTCGATCCGGTGCAACTGAAGTCCGTCGTAGATGTAGGGGATAGCCATCTCCAATGCGGCCAACATATGGCCTTGGCCCGAATGTTTCTCGCCCATCCAGTAGCCGACCATGCAGCTTTGCGACGCGCCGCGGCGGATATGGCCGATCGTCAGGCCCCCCAAAAGCTCCATCGTGTCGCGGCGGAAAAGCAGCATCGGCATGGCAACGCCTGACGCATGTTCCTGGGTGGCGCGCACCACGCGAGCGCGAAACGCCGATTCCGTCAGCTCGTCAGGGCGCCAGGTCGGCTCCCACGGCTGCAGGAACGCCCGGCTTTGCGACCGCAGCGTCATCCAGGCCTTGTAGTCGGCATAAAGCGGCAGGCGCATGATGTGGCGCTCGCCTGAGATCTCCGGTGTGTCCGGATGTCGCGATAGGAACCGAAACACGGACTTGGCCATGGTGCTTGTGTGCTCCGGGCAGGGCAGGCGGCTTGATCAGCCGGCCGCCTTTTTGGTTGTCACGCCTGGTGAGGAAAGCGACGCCGCGATCTCTTCCATCGACGGCAGTTGTGCGATCGGACCGACCGCCGAAAGCGTAGGCACCGTGTCGAAGAACAGACGTCCGGCAAGATCGGTCAGCCGCTGGGTCGTGATCCCCTCCAGGCGCTCCATCATCTCGTCATTGGGGATCGGCTTGCCGTAGAGCATCATCTGGCGCGCGATCTGGCCGGCGCGGGCGGCAGGGCTTTCCTGGCCCATCAGAAGCTGGGCACGGATCTGCGCACGTGCCCGGTCGATTTCCGCCTGATGGATCGTCTCGGACGCCTTGCGCAGCTCTTCGACGACGACAGGCACGAGGTTCGGCAGCTCGTCGCCGTTGGTCGCCGCATGGACGCCGAAAATGCCCGTATCGGAAAAGCCCCAATGGAATGCGTAGACGGAGTAACAGAGGCCCCGGCGCTCGCGCACTTCCTGGAACAGCCGCGAGGACATGCCGCCGCCGAGGATGTTGGCGAGAATCTGCGAGCAGTAGAAGTCCCGCTGGTGATAGGCCTTGCCCTCGAAGCCGATCAGCAGCTGGGCATCCATCAGGTCGCGGTCTTCGCGGGTGTCGCCGCCGATATAATGGGCGGGCTCGAGGACGGGCGTCGCACTCGGCATGGTCGGCAGGCTTGCGAACCGCTCCTCGACCTGCTTGCAGAACACCTGGTGGTCGACAGCGCCGGCCGCGACGATGAACATCCGGTCGGTCGTATAATTGCGCGAGAGATAGCCGCGGATCTGCGGCGGCGTGAACCCTTTTACCGTCTCCGGCGTGCCGAGAATGGCGCGCCCGATCGTCTGGCCGCGATAGGCGACTTCGGAAAAGCGGTCGAACACCACGTCGTCGGGCGTGTCGTTGGCCGCGCCGATTTCCTGCAGGATGACGTGCTTTTCGCGGCGCAGCTCTTCCTCGTCGAATTCCGATTCCGTCAGGATATCGGCAAGGATATCGACCGCGAGCGGCACGTGGTCCTTGAGCACCCTTGCGTAATAGGATGTGGTTTCGGTCGAAGTCGCGGCATTGAGTTCGCCGCCGACATCCTCGATCTGCTCGGCGATATCGCGGGCACTGCGCCTCGCTGTGCCCTTAAATGCCATGTGCTCGAGAAGATGCGCGATGCCGTGCTCGTTCTCGGTCTCGTTGCGGGCTCCGGACTTGATCCACACACCGAGCGCGACGCTCTCCAGGTGTGGCATGGTCTCGGTCACGACTGTGAGCCCGGAGGGGAGCCGGGTGATTTCAACATTCATATTCACGTCTTCGCGTCTTTCCGGCACTGCCGATAACTGGCTCAATTGGCCCGTGCGTGGTCGCCGATGAATGTTTCAACGGCCTTCAGCTCGGCGTCCAGCGTATCGAAGCGCTCCTCCCTGTGCATCAGATCAGCGAGCCATGATGGAAGTGCCGGATCAATTCCGCAAGCGGATTTTACCGCCGCCGGGAATTTGGCGGGGTGCGCCGTGGCCAATGTCACCATCGGGCTGCCGGGTCGAGCGTTCTTCTGAGCCACGAAAACACCGGTCGCCGTATGCGGGTCGAGCAGGTATCCGGTGGCTTCCAGCGTCTCACGGATTGTCTCGGCAACCTGCTCCTGCGTGGCGCGGCCGGCGCGGAATTCGCGCTTGATCGCCTTCAGCGCTTCCGGCTTGATCTCGAACGCACCCGATTGCTTCAGGCTCGCCATGGATGAGCGCACGGCGCTCGGATCGCGGCCATAGGCTTCAAACAGAAGCCGCTCGAAATTCGACGAGATCTGGATATCCATCGACGGCGACGTGGTCGCCATCACCCCCTGCATCTCGTAGCGCCCGGTCTTCAGCGTGCGGGCAAGAATGTCGTTGTCATTGGTGGCGATCACCAGCCGGTCGATCGGCAGGCCCATTTTCTTGGCCACGTAGCCTGCAAAAATATCGCCGAAATTGCCTGTCGGCACCGTGAACGATACCTTGCGATCCGGTCCGCCGAGCGAAACAGCAGCTGTAAAGTAATAGACCACCTGCGCCATGATGCGGGCCCAGTTGATCGAGTTGACGCCCGAAAGCTTCACCCGGTCGCGGAAGGCGACATCGTTGAACATCTCTTTCACGATGTTCTGGCAGTCGTCGAAATTGCCCTTGAGCGCCACCGCATGCACGTTGGATGCGGTCGACGAGGTCATCTGGCGCTGCTGCACCGGCGATACCTTGCCTTCGGGAAAGAGGATGAAGATGTCGGTCCGGTCGCGCCCGGCAAAGGCATCGATCGCCGCACCGCCCGTATCGCCCGATGTCGCGCCGACGATCGTCGCGCGCTCGCCGCGCTCGGCCAGAACATGATCCATCAGCCGCGCCAGCAGCTGCATCGCCACATCCTTGAAGGCAAGCGTCGTGCCGTGGAAAAGCTCGAGAACGAAATCGTTCGGGCCGGTCTGCACGAGCGGTACGACCGCCGGATGACGGAAGGTCGCATAGGCCTCGTTGATCATGGTCTTCAGCTTGTCGTCCGGAATTTCCCCGTCGACGAAATGCTTGAGGATCTCGAAAGCCACTTCCGCATAGGACTTTCCGCGCAGATTGCGGATGTCCCGCTTGGACAGCTGCGGCCAGTGGCGAGGCAGGTAAAGACCGCCATCGCGGGCAAGGCCGGCCAGCAGTGCATCACGAAAGCCGAGAGCGGGCGCTTCGCCCCGGGTAGAAATGTAGTCCACGACCGATAATCCCCAATCGATTTTTATTCGCGCCGCTGGTATAGACGATTGAAATCTGCGGTGAAAGACTGGAAAACGGCGCTGCGTTACGCCATGAGCATGTTTGGCGCGGCAAGCCGGTCAAAAGGGATGGAACAAGGTTGAGTATTGTGTTTGGCAAGATTTCCCATGGTCTCGTAACGGTATCCCTCCTGACGGCGCTCGCCGGCTGCAACTCGTCCTCTCCGGCGGGTGGCCTAGCGCCGACGGCACAGGCTGAAACCCCGGCGGTGGTGCAGGCCTATTGCCCGCAGGTCGTTCTGCGCGAACAGACGGCGATACGCCAGGAATACGCACGCGGCGGTCAGGATGATCCGCAGAAGCTCGTCTACCAGGCATCGCTGGCCGACGCGACGCGTCAGTGCACGGCAAACGAAACGACGATGACCATCAATGTCGTCGTCCAGGGCCGCCTCGTCGACGGACCTGTCGGTGCGCCGGGCCGTGTGACCCTGCCAATCCTGGTCGAGGTCGTCGATGGCGACAACACGATCTACTCGCAAAAGGTCGCCTATCCGGTCGATCTTCCGGCCGGCGGCACGCAGTTCATCTTCCAGAAGGCGGATGTGCAGATCCCGAACGCGCAGGGCGGCGCATCGCGCTTCACCCGCGTCCGCGTCGGTTTCGACAATGGCGCACCCGGCAAGAAGCCCGCACGCCGCAGCTAAGCCTGCGGCCACTCCGGTCGGGCGCTGACGGCGCCCGTTTAATCTTCGGTTAACCATAAATCCGTACCCAGTATGTGAAGATCGTCAAGGGCGCGTCGCCCGCGACCATTCGAGACAGGGTTTGGGATGATTGCTCCAGCTATCGTGGCGGACGCGAAGCGGCGTCTGCGGCTTTGCACCGCTATCGTCACGCTGGCAGCGCTTGCGCCCGGTGGCGCATCGGCGCAATCGGTCTGGATCGGAGCCTCCGACAACAATTTCAAAAACGGCGCGAACTGGACAACGGCACCGGATGCCCCCGGCGTATCGGACGCAGCCTCGATCGGCTCCGGCGCCCCGACCGTCGCAACCGATGCCACCGTCGACACGCTCGCGGTGTCCGGCGGCACGCTTCATGTCGAAGCAGACCTGACAGCGACGAGCGGCACGAACCTGTTCGACATGGGCCGCATGGAGATCTCGGAAAGCGGCACGCTGTCATCAGACGTCACGATGTCCGGCGGCTCCATCAGTAACTCGGGAACGCTCTCCGGTGACCTTGCATCTTCGGGTGGCGAAGTCGTCAACGACGGCACGATAGACGGCCGCACGACGCTGTCCGGTGATGCGCAGATGACCAACAATTTCGTCGTCACCGATGTCGATGTCGAAGCGACCGCCCGGTTCGTCAACAATTCCGGCGCAACGGCCGGTGCCGTCACCAATGCGGGCACCACCTCCAACGCCGGCACGATCGCCTCGCTCACCAATACCGGCGGATCCTTCACCAACAATGACGGCGGCACGGTCACCGGCGATACGGTGGTTTCAGGCGGCACCGTCACCAACAACTTCGTCGTCACCGACGTCGATGTTGCTGAGACCGCCAGTTTCGTCAACAATTCTGGCGCTTCGGCAGGAGCCGTCACCAACGCGGGCACGGCGTCCAATGCCGGCACTGTCGCATCGCTTGCCAACACCGGCGGCAGCTTTACCAATAACGGCATCATCTCAGGCGCAACCACCCTTGAGGGAGGAACGCTCACCAACAATTTCGTGGTGACGACGGTCGATGTCGCGGCGGCTGCGATCTTCGTCAACAATTCAGGTGCCACGGCCGGCGACGTCTCCAATGCGGGCAATGCCTCGAACGCCGGCACGATCGCCTCGCTCACCAATACCGGCGGCACATTCACCAACAATGACGGCGGCGAAATCACCGGAAGCACCACCGTTTCAGGCGGCACGGTCACCAACAATTTCGTCGTCACCGACGTGGATGTCGCGGCTTCCGGCAGCTTCGTCAACAATTCAGGCGCGGTCGCCGGCGATGTCGCCAATGCCGGCACCTCATCCAACGACGGCACCATCGCCTCGCTCACCAACAGCGGTGGCAGCTTTTCCAACACGGGCGAGATCAGCGGCGATGCGACGGTGACAGGAGGAGTGCTCGTCAATGACGGCACGATCGGCGGCGCGATCGATATAGGCACGGACGGCATGCTGTCAGGCACCGGTGAGATCGGTGGCCTCACCGTCGGGTCAGGCGGCACGCTGTCGCCTGGCCCCGGTATCGCAACGCTTTCCGTCAACGGTGACGTCACCTTCGAGGCCGGCTCGACCTATCAGGTGGAAACGGAAGCAGACGGCACGTCCGACAGCCTTGCCGCCACCGGGTCCGTTACGATCGAAGGCGGCACGGTCGAGATTCTCGCGGGCAGCGGCACCTATTCACCCGCTACGACCTACACGATCATCACAGGCGAAAGCGTCGCCGGTACCTTCGACGACGTCACCACCGATCTCGCTTTCCTGTCGCCCATCCTTGCCTATGGCGCCGATGAGGTGACGCTGAGCCTTTACCGGAACGATGTCGATTTCGCCGACGTCGCAAACACCGCCAACACGCGCGCAACGGCCACAGCGGTCCAGTCTCTCGGAACCGCAAACGACGTCTTCCTCGGCGTTCTCCAGCAAAACGCCGATGGCGCGCGCGATGCCTTCTCGCAGCTTGGCGGCGAGATCCACGCCTCGTTGAAAACCCAGCTTTTGAGCGACAGCCGGCTCGTCCGCGACGCCATCGTCGACCGGGTGAACGGTGCCGTCCCGATCCGCTCATCGGCCGATGGTGCGACGAGCTTCTGGGCGACGGGCATCGCAGCAACTGGGCAATTGCGCAGCGACGGCAACGCGGCCGGCATCGACAGCCACGCGGCGGGATTGATCGCAGGCTTCGACGGGCAGGCCTCCGATCACTGGCGGCTTGGCGGATTGTTCGGCTACAGCAATGCCTCCTCGGGCAGCGAGGCGGACTGGGAAAGCTATCACGCCGGGCTCTACGCTGCAGCGACATGGGGTGACGTTACCCTCACATCCGGCGCCGTCTATTCCGAAAACCGCATCTCGACGTCGCGCAGCGTCGACTTCGGCACGTTCACGGATGATCTCCAGGCGGATTACAGAGGCGCCACCCGCCAGCTGTTCACCGATCTGTCCTGGAGGACGACGTCCGGTCCCGTGACGCTGCAGCCCTTCGCGAGCCTTGCCTATGTCAATCTCGACACCGATGGTTTCCGCGAGAGGGGCGGGGCGGCCGCTCTGACGGGCAATGGTGAAACGGACAATATCGCGCTTTCCACATTCGGCCTTCGCTGGTCGGCGCAAATGCCGGTCGAGGACCTGCCGCTCACCGTCTCCGGCATGCTCGGCTGGCGTCACGCAATGGGCGACCTGACGCCCGCGTCACGGCTTGCCTTTGCAAGCGGCGGCAGTCCGTTCATGCTGGAAGGCGTGGCGCTGCCGCGCGACACTGCCGTCGTCGAAGCCTCCGTCACCGCGCAGGTGTCAAAATCCGCACGGCTGAAGGTGACCTATTCCGGCGAGTTTGCCCATTCGCTGACGAGCCGTACCGCGAAGGCCAGCCTCGCAGTGCAGTTCTAGATTAGATCCCGCCCCATTCGCCGAGTGCTGCGATCACCGCCGGCAGGTCGCTCATGCGCGAAATCACCGTTTCGGCGCCGGCATCCGTCAGCCGGTCGGCATGGCTCGGATAGGTATGCGATGCGCCGGTAAAGCCCACCACCCGCATGCCGGCCGTGCGTGCGCCGTGGATGCCATGGGTGGAATCCTCGATCACCAGGCACCTGTCCGGCTCGACGCCGAACTGCTTTGCGCCATGCAGAAAGATATCCGGCTTCGGCTTGACGCGGTCGGGACCGAGGTCCTTGGCGGAATAGATATGATTTTCGAAATAGGGCTTGAGCCCGACCTTGGTCAGCATCATGTCCAGCCGCTGGCTCGAAGAATTCGAGCAGATGCAGCGCTGCGTGGTCAGCCGCGCCAGCGCGAACTTGACGCCGTCGATGATCTTGACGCTGCGTTCCAGCCGCTGGTCGAGCAGCTTTTCCGATTTGTCGAGCAGGGAGGCCGATAGCGGAATATCCGCTTCCTGTTCCACCTGCAGAAGAATGTTCTTCCAGGTCATGCCGGCGAAGCGCTCGCCCATTTCCTCGACGCTGATCGGATAGCCCGCTTCCGTCAGCAGCCGGGATTCGACCTGTGCCGCGATGATTTCGGAATCGACGAGCACGCCGTCGCAATCGAAGATGATGAGGTCGAAGCCGCTCATGATGGATACTCTTTGATGAAAGAAGGTGAGGGCGATCTACACGAGGGCAGCGCCGGAAACAATGCGGAGGGCGATTTCCTCTACCGCCAAAGCGGCAACAACACGGCGCGCCTCAGAAACCGTAGCGCGCCTCGGCAAGATCGATCTCGCGAACGAGCTTGCGTGCGATCTCCTCGGAAATCTTGCGCCGGCGGCCGAGCCTGAACAGCTCGTCGCGTTCGGCACGAAGGGCGGCCAGCCTGAACCGCTTGTCGACCTCCTCCATCTTGCGCAACAGGTCTGCCTCATCTCCGAGCTTGGAACGGCCCTCGATCCGCTGCCGGTAGAGTTCCATCAGCCGCGTGCCGACCTCGCCGTAAAGATCGGCGTCGGTCCGGCCTTCGCTCATCGCGTGCTGCAGTTTCTCGATCATCCGGATCGCAGCCTCCGCCGCAGCAATCCGGGCATTGTCCTCTTCCTGGTGGTGATCATCCTCCGGCGGCAGTTCGAGGTTCTGGAGAAGATAGGGAAGGCCGATGCTGGCCGCCGTCAGCGACAGGATGATCACGCCGGCTGCGAGGAATATCACGAGATCGCGTGCCGGAAACGACGTGCCGTCGTTCATGGCAAGCGGCAGGGTGAGGATACCCGCAAGCGTGATCGCCCCGCGCACGCCGGCAAGCGACATGGCCGCCAGAAGCCGCCAGTGCGGCTTGCGGATCGCCTCTCCGCGACGCGCGGCGCGATACAGGGTAAAGCGCAAGGATACCCACACCCAGGCAAAGCGCAGGGCCGCGAGTGCGGTGGTGATGACCGCCACATAGGCGATCAGCCAGATCGGGTGGAGGTGGCCCGTCTCGGTGACGATCCTGGCGGCGCCCGAGACGATGCCCGGCATCTGTTCGCCCAGCAGCACGAAGATAATGCCGTTCAGCGCAAACTGCACCGTATCCCACACCGCGTAGCGCCGCATCCGGGTGGCAGCCATCGTCTGGCCGCGCAATTCGGCAAAGCTCATGGTGATGCCGGCCGCAACGGCTGCCAGAATGCCGGAGCAATGCAGGTGTTCGGCCAGAAGATAGGCGCCGAACGGAATGAGCAGGCTGATCAGGATCTGCGCACCGGGTTCTTCGCCCAGCTTGCGCGACACGTAATACTTCGCCTTCATGACCACGAATGTGGTGCCAAAACCGATCAGGATGCCGCCGATCGCCACCCAGAGGAACGTGCCGACCGCATCCGCCAGCGAGAACACACCGGTCAGCACGGCGGCCACCGCAAACTGCATGCAGACAAGGCCCGAAGCATCGTTGAGGAGCGATTCGCCTTCCAGAATATGCATCAGTCGTCCCGGGATCGGCACCCGCGCGGCAATCGCCGAGACGGCGATCGGATCGGTTGGCGAGAGAATGGCGGCGAGCGCGAATGCGACCGCAAGCGGTATCGCCGGGATCATCCAGTGGACCAGAAAACCGATCAGGATTACGGTGAAGATGACAAGCCCGAGCGCCAGTTCCAGGATCACCGCCTTGTCGCGGAACAGCCCTTCCTTCGGAATGCGCCATCCATCGAGAAACAGCAGCGGCGGCAGAAACAGCAGAAAGAAGAAATCCGGATCGAGCTGCACCGCAGACCCCGTCACGCCGGCGATCGCGGCACCGAGCGCGATCTGCACCAGCGGCAGCGGAATGCCAACAGGAGAGAGCCTTGCAAGCGTGCCGCTCAGAACCACGGCGAGAAGCAGGACCAGGGCAATGGTGATGCTTTCCATGGTGTCGCTCCTATCCGTTCCGGTTTCGGCCTGAATAGGAAATGAGAATGGATGAGGCAAGAGCCGGGAAGGGTGGTGCGACCTTTACGACCAGCTCAGCCGTTCCTGCAGGCCCAGCATCGCGGATTTGAGTGGCGGCAGGTCATGCGCGATGACGTCCCAGATGACCCGTGCCATCAGAATAACTGCACCGACGCGGCTTCGATTCTGTCCTTCAGCATCGGATGAAGGCTGTCCCGTGTGGTAACGTCTACAGGCACGACAAGCTCATCCTCAAGAAACAGCTTTATCCCGACCAGATCGAAGGCGTTGAACCGGCTGTCGGGATCGTAGTCGATAAACAGATCGAGATCGCTGTCGGGTCCGGCTTCGTCGCGGGCAACCGAGCCGAACAGGTAAAGCGAGGTCGCGCCGAGCGCCCTGATCGCGTCGGCCTGCCGTCTCAGCTTCTCGATCGCCTCCGCTTTTCTCATGGTTGAGAGCCTAGCGCATCATCGCGCCGCCTTCCATCATTTTGCTTTTTTACCAAAACAGGCCACCGGCTTCAGTCTTTGGTAACCAAAATGAGTAACCATAACAGTCAGTAAATTCGTGTTCAGTACAGCGTAGCGAGTGTCTCATGGCCGCAGTCCTTCCTTTGATCGACCTCCAGAAACAGGCCCGTCCTCACGCCTGGATGAACTCCATCATCAAGGGCGATTGCGTGGCAGCCCTCGAGGCGCTGCCGGATAAATCTGTGGATGCGATCTTTGCCGATCCGCCATACAACCTGCAGCTCGGCGGCGCCCTGCATCGCCCCGACCAGAGCCTGGTCGATGCCGTCGATGACGACTGGGACCAGTTCGCTTCCTTCCAGGTCTATGATGCCTTCACCCGCGCCTGGCTGCTTGCCTGCCGCCGCGTGCTGAAGCCCAACGGCACGATCTGGGTGATCGGTTCCTACCACAACATCTTCCGCGTCGGCGCGATCATGCAGGACCTCAATTTCTGGCTCCTCAACGATATCGTCTGGCGCAAGACCAACCCGATGCCGAACTTCAAGGGCCGCCGGTTCCAGAACGCCCACGAAACGATGATCTGGGCCAGCCGCGATGCCAAGGCCAAGGGCTACACGTTCAACTACGAAGCGCTCAAAGCCTCCAACGACGACGTGCAGATGCGCTCCGACTGGCTGTTTCCGATCTGCTCCGGCGGCGAACGCCTGAAGGGTGACGACGGCAAGAAGGTTCATCCGACCCAGAAGCCGGAAGCGCTGCTCGCCCGCATCATCATGTCCTGCACCAAGCCCGGCGATGTCGTGCTCGACCCGTTCTTCGGTTCCGGCACCACGGGTGCTGTCGCCAAGCGTCTCGGCCGCAATTTCGTCGGCATCGAACGCGAGCAGGATTACATCGACGCCGCATCCGCCCGCATCGCGTCGGTCGAACCGCTCGGCAAGACGGAACTGACGGTCATGACCGGCAAGCGCGCCGAACCGCGTGTCGCCTTCAATTCACTGGTCGAAAGCGGTCTCGTCAAGCCTGGCCAGATCCTCACCGACGCCCGCCGCCGCCACAGCGCCATCATCCGCGCCGACGGCACGCTGACCTCGAACGGCGACGCCGGATCGATCCACAGGCTCGGCGCCAAGGTTCAGGGGTTTGATGCCTGCAACGGCTGGACATTCTGGCACTACGAGGAGGCCGGCGTCCTGAAACCGATCGACGACCTTCGCACCATCATTCGCAACGGCCTGCCAAAAGCGGACTGAGCCACCAGTCCCGGGACCAGATCCCATGTCAGCTCGCGAGCTTCCTCTTCCGGTTTTGTACCTCTAGTCCCGGAAGAGGATCATGTGACGCCCGGAGTTTGAAGGCTCCGGGCGTCATCTTTTTTATGGGGCAAATGGACTGATTTCGGGGCCGCAACGACGCAGGCTCTGACCAGAGTAACCCTGAACACCTCCGAATTAGAATGTTTCGGCCCGTCCGCCGATCACCCGGCTAGGTTGCCTGCCGTCCATCCGGGTATTCTGCAGGCCCCTTGATCTCGATCTTATTGCCAAACGGGTCATGGATGTAGAACGAGTGCCCCATGCCCCGGGCACCCCCATGAAACGCTTCCTGGACGATCTCGACCCCGTGCTTATCGAGATGCGTACGCAGTTCGTCATGGTCGAAAGGGCTGGTCGCAAGACAGACATGATCGACATTGCGCCCACCGGTCACCGGAGGCGCTGCTTTCGTTCCGCCCGGGTGAGTTACATCCCACAAGACGATCAATGACGAGCCGAACCAGACCTGCTCCATCCCCAGTGCCGGATAGGAATAGCCAGGCCGGCACCCCAGGACATCCGTGTAGAACGTAAGCGCACGTTTCATGTCGTCGATCAGAAGAACGATGTGATCAATGCCGACGGGAGCGAATGGAATTGCCATGAGGGGTGCCGTCTTAACGTGAGGTCGATTGCAAAACGAGGTGGGTGGGCCGGGAACTTATATCGTCAGCATACCGGCTACCACCCCCAAACCTCACACCTCGATACCGTGATCCCTCAGATCCTTGCGCAGCGTTTCCGGATCCGTGAAATGCACAGCGTGCCAGCCGGCGTCGCGGGCGCCTTCGACGTTGGGATAGCTGTCGTCGATGAAGATCGAGGCTTCAGGGGTAAGGCCGAAATCACGGGCGTGCTTTTCGTAAATGGCCACATCCGGCTTGATCAGGCCGATCTCGCCCGACACCGTGACGCCGCGCGGCTTGTCGAGAAACGGGAATTTCCGGCGGGCTTCGACGAATGTGTCGGCGGCGAAGTTGGTGAGCATGGTCACGTCGCGGCCGTTCTCGATCAGGCTCTCGAAGATGGCAACCGAGCCGTCATAGGCATGCGGCACCATTTCGTGCCAGTGCTGGCGAAAGGCCCGGATATTGGCTTCCTGTTGCGGATGCTGTTCAAGCAGCAGCGCTTCGGCCTCGCTCCAGCTGCGGCCGCGGTCCTGTTCCAGGTTCCATTCGTGGGTGCAGACGTTGTCGAAGAACCACTTGCGTTCGGTCTCGTCGGGAATGATGCGGCTATAGGGAAGGTTGGGGTCGTAGTGGATCAGAACCTTGCCGATGTCGAAAACGATGTGATCAATCTTGGCCGCCATAGAGGATGTTTCCTGCTGTCAGTTTGGAGCTTTTGCGAAGGCGAGTGGTATAGCTTGGACGATTGCTTTTTTCATGACGGTCGGCAAGGCCTGGTTCTCCAGGCTTTCCACCGGTTCCCACCAGCCATTGTCCACAGCCACCTTGGTCACCTTCGCGCGAAAAATCGAAAGCCGCAGTTCGAAATGGGTGAAGACGTGAATGACCGTACCACAGGCCTGCCAGTCGGCAGACGGGATCGGCGCGTGATCGATCGTCGTGCCGCCATCGAGCCGCGCCGTCCATGCGGTCGTCGGCACTTCCGTCATGCCGCCCAGAAGACCGGTCTCGATGCGCTTTCGAAGCAGCACCTCGCCATCGGGCGTCACCGCCACGAAGGCAGCGCCTTGGCGAACAGGCTTTTCCTTCTTCGCGGCCTTCACCGGAAACCGCTCGGGATCGTCGCTGGCCAACGCCAGACAGTCGTCGCGGAACGGACAGAGCGCGCAGGCGGGACGTTTCGGGGTGCAGATCGTCGCGCCGAGATCCATCATCGCCTGGGCAAAATCGCCCGGCCGGTCTGATGGCGTCAGTTCGACGACCTTGGCCTTCATGGCGGGCTTGGACCCCGGCAGCGGCGCATCGATCGCATAGAGACGCGAGATCACTCGCTCGACATTGCCGTCCATCACAGCCGATTGCCGGTTGAACGCGATCGCGGCAACGGCGGCCGACGTATAGTCGCCGATGCCGGGCAGGGCGCGCAGGCCGTCTTCCGTATCGGGAAACACCCCGCCATGATCGGCTGCAACCGCTTCTGCGCATTTCTTCAGGTTGCGGGCGCGGGCATAGTAGCCAAGCCCCGCCCAGGCCGCCATCACGTCGTCGGAAGGGGCTGCGGCAAGATCGGTCACCTTCGGCCAGCGTTCGAGAAATTTTGCGAAATACGGTTTGACCGCCTGCACCGTCGTCTGCTGCAGCATCACTTCCGACAGCCATATGCGATAGGGGTCGGGCCGGATCCCGGCTTTGGCAGCCGTCGGGCTGATCCGCCAGGGCAGCTCGCGGTGGTGCCGGTCGTACCAGGCGAGAAGCCTTTCCGCATGGGTCGGGCCATCGGCCGAATTCGTCGTCTTGGGAAGCGTCTGGAGCATCGTTTGCCGTTTGCCGCTGGAATGGCCTATAGGTATGCGTCAATGCGCCGGCATCAAGGACGGCACAACCTCAGGCGGCCAGTTATCCAGCGATGAATGCTCCGAAACCTCCGTTCCGCCGCAAAGGCGCGCTGCAGATCTCCGAAGTGGCGAACGGCATCATCGATCCGGTGCTGGCGCGCCGCGCCGGCATATCCACCGCGCTGCTCGGCTCCTGGGATGAGATCGCCGGTGAGGATTTCGCTGATTGTACGCGCCCCGAAAAGATCGCCTGGTCGCGTTATAACGACGGCTATAGCGAGGGTGGCCACCAGCCGGGTGTCCTCACCATCGCCTGCGAAGGGTCCCGCGCACTGTTTCTAGGCCATGCCCAGGGCGAATTGATTTCCCGCATCAACGGCTTTTTCGGCTTTCCGGCGGTGCGCCAGATCCGCATCGTGCAAAAACCGGTGTCGCAGACCTTCAAGCATCCGCGCAAACTGCAGCCCCTCAAAGGCGAAGCGGCGAAACGGCTGGAGGGCATGATGGAGGGGATCGAAAGCGAAGCGCTGAAGAAAGCCGTCGCTAGGCTCGGCACCGCCGTTCTCCAGCAGAAGCGCAAGTAAGGGGATCTGGCCCACCCTCGCCACCCTCATTCCTGTGCTCGTCACAGGAATCCAGCCCCAAGTCCTTGGGCTGAAATAACTCTTTCCAGCGGTGAATATGCTTCGCCAGAATTGCTCTACTGGTCGTAGAGAAAACTCACATCAGCAGCAGCAATCAGCAGAACTATCCCCTCTCACCGCCATTTCGTCACAATTCTTTGAAGGGATTTAACACTCCACCGCTTGTCGGGGCCAAGGCGCCACGATACGGAATATCGAACTTTTTCAAATCTCGAACACGGGTGTTCCATGCAGTTGAACGATAAGACCATCACCAGACGCGCGCTTCTCGGCGGAGTGGCGGTCACGGCGCTTTGCCTGTCGCTGCCGCTCGGCATGTCCGACGCCTTTGCCCAGGCACTTCCGGAATCGCAGGGCGATGTGGATATGGCGGCGGCGCTGAAGCCTGGCACCCTGCCGGAAATGGCGCTCGGCGAAGAAAACGCCAAGGTCACCGTCATCGAATACATGTCGATGACCTGCCCGCATTGCGCACACTTCCACAACACCACGTTCGAGACGATCAAGAAGAACTATATCGATACTGGCAAGGTTCGCTTCATCATCCGCGAATTCCCGTTCGATCCGGTCGCGACCGCGGCCTTCATGCTGGCCCGCTGCAACCCGCAGAACCCGGCCGAACTTGCAACGTCGGCGCAGTATTACCCGATGGTGTCGATGCTGTTCAAGCAGCAGCGCGCCTGGGCAGCCCCTGCCGACAAGGATGTGCGCGGCGCTCTCCTGCAGTCGGTCAAGCTTGCAGGTTACTCACAGCAGAGTTTCGAAGCCTGCTTGACGAACCAGAAGCTTCTCGACGACATTAATACCGTCGTTAAGCGGGGCAACGAGGAATTCGGCGTCAATTCCACACCGACCTTCCTGATCAACGGCAAGAAATACTCCGGAGATATGACGGTTGACTCCATGTCGAAGCTTTTCGACAGCCTTCTGTAAGATCGCCACCCCGGCGGGTAGGGGACCCGTCGGCGGGAGAAAGGGCGCAGCATGAAATTCAACAAGCTGCGCGTCGTTGGCTTCAAGTCCTTCGTCGAGCCGACGGAATTCATCATCGAGCGAGGGCTGACCGGCGTGGTCGGCCCCAATGGCTGCGGCAAGTCCAACCTTGTCGAGGCGCTGCGCTGGGTAATGGGCGAAAACTCCTACAAGAACATGCGCGCGTCCGGCATGGACGACGTGATCTTTTCGGGCTCGGGCAACCGTCCGGCCCGAAACAGCGCCGAAGTCGGCCTCTATCTCGACAATTCCGATCATACGGCACCCGCTGCCTTCAACGATGCCGACGAGATCCAGGTGTCGCGCCGCATCGAGCGCGAAAATGGCTCGCTCTACCGTATCAACGGCAAGGAAGCGCGCGCCAAGGATGTGCAGCTGCTGTTCGCGGATGCATCGACCGGCGCTCGCTCGCCCTCCATGGTTGGGCAGGGGCGGATCGGCGAGCTGATCAATGCCAAGCCCCAGGCCCGTCGCCAGCTTCTGGAAGAAGCGGCCGGCATTTCCGGCCTGCATTCGCGCCGCCATGAGGCCGAACTTCGCCTGCGCGCCGCGGAAACCAATCTGGAGCGGTTGGAAGACGTCGTCGCCCAGCTGGAAAGCCAGATCGAAAGCCTGAAGCGCCAGGCACGCCAGGCTAACCGTTTCCGCATGCTGTCGGCCGATATCCGCGCTCGCGAGGCGATGCTTTTGCATATCCGCTTCGTCCAGGCCCGCGAGGCGGAGGCGGAAGCCGAAACCGCGCTCAACCAGGCCACCAACATCGTCGCCGAAAAGGCGCAAGGGCAGATGGAAGCGGCAAAGGCGCAGGCGATCGCCAGCCTCAGACTGCCGGAATTGCGCGAGGACGAGGCGAAAGCCGGTGCCGCCCTGCAGCGCCTGCAGATCGCCCGCGGCCAGCTGGAAGAAGAAGCCGGCCGCCTGCTGCGGCGTCGCGACGAACTGACGCGAAGACTGTCGCAGCTTGCCGAAGACATAAGCCGCGAGGAACAGCTTGCCGCCGACAATACCGCTTTCCTCGACAAGCTGGATGGCGAAGAAGCCGAGCTGACAGAGACGCTGGCGGAGTCAGGCGCCGAAGCCGAAGACCTGCGTGAGGCCTTCGAGGCAGCTGCAGCAACGCTTGCCGACAGCGAGAAGCTGTTTGCAGCAGTCACCGCCGAACGTGCCGAGGCTGCGGCGGGACGCAACGCGCTGGACCGGCTGATCCGCGATCTCGCCGAACGACGCCAGCGCCTCGACCGGCAGATGGCCGATGCGACTGGCGAACTCGACGCGATCGGACAAAAGCTCTCCGGCCTAGACGACCCTGCTGAGCGGCAGGACGCGGTGGAAGCCGCCGAAATCGCCGTGGAAGACGCGACGATCGCTGCCGAAGAGGTCGAATCGGCACTGGCCCATGCCCGCTCGAACGAACTCATGGCCCGCGGCCCGGTGGAATCTGCCCGCTCGGCGCTGAACGCGCTCGAAACCGAAAAGCGCACGATTTCGCGCATGCTGGCGGCCGGCGCCCTGTCCGGTGGCTTCGTCCCCGTCGCCGAAATGATCCGCGTCGATCGTGGCTATGAGGCAGCGCTCGGCGCAGCCCTCGGCGATGATCTCGAAACACCTGTCGATGCATCCGCCTCCGCCCACTGGTCGATCAATGGCGACGGCGCCGCTGATCCCGGCCTGCCGGAGGGAGCGCTGCCCTTGTCGTCCTATGTCACGGCGCCGCCGGAACTGGCGCGCCGGCTCGGGCAGATCGGCGTGATTTCGCAAGGCGACGCCGAGAGGCTGATGCCGCTGCTGCGCCCTGGCCAGCGCCTCGTGACCCGAGAGGGTGCCGTCTATCGCTGGGATGGCCATATCTCGGGCTCCGAAGCGCCGGGTGCGGCTGCCCTTCGCCTGTCCCAGAAAAACCGTCTGTCGGAGCTGGAAGGCGAGATCGACGAGGCGCGCGATATCCTCTCGGAAACCGAGGATGCGCTGGCAGAAGCTGGCACCGCCATATCGATTGAGGAAAAACGGCTCGCCGAAGCGCGCGACCGCAGCCGTTTTGCCGCCCGCCAGTTGAGCGATGCGCGCGATGCGCTGGCCGCAGCCGAACGGGCAGCCGGCGATCTCACCCGTCGCCGCGATGTGGTTGCTGAAGCGGTCAGCCAGCTGACCGGCCAGATCGAGGATCTCGGTGTGCAGGAGGAAGACGCCCGCATCGAGCTCGAGGATGCACCGGATCTCTCCGCCATCGATGCCAAGCTGTTGAACCAGCAAAGCGTCGTCGCCACCGATCGGGGTCGTCTCGCCGAAGCGCGCGCGGCCTTTGAGGGCCAGAGCCGCGAGATCGAGGCGCGCAAGCGCCGCATCGCCGCCATCGCCCAGGAACGCGCCACCTGGGTCTCCCGCATGACCAGCGCCGCCGATCATATCGGCAGCCTGCGCCAGCGCGAGGACGAGGCGCGCGACGAGATCGCCGATCTCGAAGCCGCCCCTGAAGAATTCGACGAGCGCCGCCGGGCACTGATCAACGAATTGCAAAAGGCCGAAACCGCCCGCAAGGCCGCTTCCGATCGGCTGGTCGAGGCGGAAACCCGCCAGCGCGAGACCGACCGTATCGCCGCCACGGCCTTGTCCGAACTTGCCGAAGCCCGCGAAAAGCGCGGCCGTGCCGAAGAGCGTCTGGTATCGGCCGCCGAAAAGCGCCACGAGGGCGAGCTGCGCATCCGCGAGGCATTGAACGTGGAGCCGCATGACGTGATGCGCATTGCCGGCATCGCGCCCGGCGCCACGCTGCCTGACATCCGCGATATCGAGCGCGAGGTCGACCGGCTCAAGATGGAGCGCGAGCGGCTTGGTGCCGTCAACCTGCGCGCCGAGGAAGAGCAGAAGGAGCTTTCCGACAAGCTCAGCGCTCTGATCCACGAGCGCGACGACATCATCGACGCCATCCGCAAACTGCGTGGCGCGATCCAGAGCCTCAATCGCGAAGGACGCGAGCGCATGCTGGCCGCCTTCGATGTGGTCAACAAGCAGTTCCAGCGGCTGTTCACGCATCTCTTCAATGGCGGCACGGCAGAGCTGCAGCTGATCGAGAGCGACGATCCGCTCGAAGCCGGCCTCGAAATCCTCGCCCGCCCGCCGGGCAAGAAGCCGCAGACGATGACGCTTCTGTCAGGTGGCGAGCAGGCACTGACGGCGATGGCGCTGATCTTCGCCGTCTTCCTTACCAACCCCGCACCGATCTGCGTGCTGGACGAAGTGGATGCACCGCTCGACGACCACAATGTCGAGCGCTACTGCAACCTGATGGACGAGATGGCGGCGTCGACCGAGACGCGGTTTATCATCATCACCCACAACCCCATCACCATGGCCCGCATGAACCGTCTGTTCGGTGTGACCATGGCGGAGCAGGGTGTATCGCAGCTGGTCTCGGTCGATCTGCAGACGGCGGAACTGCTGCGCGAAGCCAGCTGAGCCAGCGCTTTCCCGGTCAACCGGTCGCGGCCTCCGTATTTCTACCTACGTCAATTTACTCATATGGGACATCATCGTCTCGGCGTAGTGTAATTTAACTAAAATCATATTGACGTGTGGTGCCTCGATGCCGCAAGTTCAGCATCGAAGTACCGCCGATATAGAGACCCCCCGCACGGGTTTTCCTGTCCTGTGCGGAAGGCTTTGCGGGGCCGATGTGATCCGGCCCCGCAAAGCGTTTTCATCTCTTTCCGACATCCGCGCGCAGGCGTCCTTACAGCCCCGTCAGCCGCACATTCGTCCCCCAGGGGTCGAGAATGTCGATATGATCGACAGCCCTCGTGAAGCTGACCGACGCCTGTTTCAGCTTGTCCTTCAGCGCAAGCAGGTCGCTCTTTTCCGCAAATTCCAGCGAGAACCAGTCGAGCCCGGTTTGCGTCTCTTCCCGCATTCCCGCACCGGCGCTCTGCCAGGTGTTGAAGGCGAGGTGGTGATGGTAATGGCCGGACGAGAAGAAGCCCGAGTCGTCCCGGTTGCCGCGTGTCGATGACAGGCCGATCAGATCGCCATAGAAGGCCCGCGCCTTGTCGATCTCGCCGACCCGCAGATGGATATGACCGATCCTGAGGTTGGCGGGCGCTTTTGTGTAGGTGTCGCGGTTGATGTCGGTATTGGCGACGATATCGTCCACGTCGAGCGCCTCGGTGCCCATCGCCACCACATTGCCGTTCCATGTCCACATTTCGTGCGGCCGATCCCAATAGACCTCGACGCCGTTTCCTTCGGGATCGGTCAGATACACCGCCTCGCTGACGCTGTGATCGGCAAATCCTGTGATCGGAAATTGCCGCTGCGCCACATGCACCAGCCAGCGGGCGAGATCGCCGCGGTCCGGCATCAGGTAGGCGATGTGAAACAGACCGGCAGACCCCGGCGTCTCGAAGGCGGCCTCTGCCGAACGGACGAGATGCAGAAGCGGCGATCCCCCCGCACCCAGCACGACGCGATCGCCGGAAACATCATCCTGCTCGATGATCTCGAGCCCGAGCATGCCCTGGTAGTACGCGGTCATGGATTTGAGGTCCCGCACCCGAAGCGCCGCCTGATCCACATGGACAGGCGTCGTCACGGCAAAGGGCAGGGCAGGTGCAGCCACCGCCGCGCTCGTTCCTTCCGCCAGCAGCGCGCCGTTAAGGGCGGCCGTCGCAGACACGACACCCGCCAGTTTCAAAGCATTCCGTCTCGTGATGGTCATCGAAGGCCCTGCAGGTTCCGGCGGCGTTATAGAGACGCGCTAGAACATCCGCACGTCACTTTCCTGTCAGGCATGACAACTCACCGATTTTGCTGCGGTGCAACATAATCCTGACGCATAATTCCCAAACGATCATAAACGCTGTAAATGCTAGAGAAGACTGGGTGGAGATGCGAAATGGCGAAATGGGTCTATCGCTTCGGCGATGGCAAGGCGGAAGGAGGCTCTCGTGACAGCATCCGTCTTGGAGGCAAGGGCGCAAACCTCGCGGAAATGGCAAGCCTCGGCCTGCCGGTGCCGCCCGGACTGACGATCGTCTGCGATGCCTGTACCCATTATTTCGAAAACGCCCGCATGCTGCCCGACGGTCTGAAGGCCGAAGTCCTCGATGGCATCGCCGCCATGGAAGCAATCACCGGCCGCCGTTTCGGCGCAGGCGTGCAGCCGCTGCTTCTTTCCGTCCGCTCCGGCGCCAGGGCCTCCATGCCCGGCATGATGGACACCGTCCTCAATCTCGGCCTCAACGACCAGACAGTGCAGGCGCTCGCTGAAGATTCCGGCGATGCCCGCTTCGCCTGGGACAGTTACCGCCGCTTCATCCAGATGTATGCCGATGTGGTGATGGGCCTCGACCACGAGATCTTCGAGGAGATCCTCGAAGACGAGAAGGCGCGGCTGGGCCACGAATACGATACCGAACTTTGCGCCGCCGACTGGCAGCACCTCGTCTCGCTCTACAAGCAGCTGATCGGGGAGGAACTGGAAACGGGTTTCCCGCAGGATCCGCACGAGCAACTCTGGAAAGCGATCGCCGCCGTGTTCGCGAGCTGGATGAACCCGCGCGCGCAAACCTTCCGCATGCTGCACCGGATCCCCGAGGAATGGGGAACCGCGGTCAATGTCCAGGCCATGGTGTTCGGCAACCTCGGCTCGACATCGGCCACAGGCGTTGCCTTCACCCGCAATCCGTCGACCGGTGAGAAAGCCTTGTACGGCGAGTTCCTCGTCAATGCGCAGGGCGAGGATGTGGTCGCCGGCATCCGCACACCGCAATCGATCACCGAGGAAGGCAGGCTCGCCTCCGGTTCCGACAAGCCCTCGATGGAAAAGCTGATGCCGCAGGCATTCGCCGAGTTCCGCACGATCTGCGACCGGCTCGAAGCCCATTACTGCGACATGCAGGATGTGGAATTCACCATCGAGCGCGGCAAATTGTGGATGCTGCAGACACGCAACGCCAAGCGCACCACCCGTGCCGCCATGAAAGTCGCCGTCGACATGGTCGAGGAAGGCGTCATCACCGAAAGCCAGGCCGTCTGCCGCATCGATCCGCCCTCGCTCGACCAGCTGCTGCACCCGACCATCGATCCGCGCGTCGAACGCCACGTGATCGGCTCCGGCCTGCCTGCATCGCCGGGCGCTGCTATCGGCGAGATCGTGTTTACAGCCGAGGAGGCCGTCGAGGCTGACAAGGAAGGCCGCAAGGTCATCCTCGTGCGCATCGAGACCAGCCCGGAAGACATCCACGGCATGAACGCCGCCGAAGCGATCCTGACCACCCGCGGCGGCATGACCAGCCATGCGGCCGTCGTTGCCCGCGGCATGGGCATTCCATGCGTCGTCGGTGCCGGCTCCATGCGCGTCGACCTGCGCAACGAGGTTCTTCTTGCCGCAAACGGCGTCAGCCTTAGGCGCGGCGAAATCATTACCATTGACGGCTCCTCCGGCCAGGTGCTGAAGGGTTCCGTGCCGATGACCCAGCCCGCGCTGTCTGGCGATTTCGGCAAGCTGATGGCCTGGGCCGACAAGACCCGCCGCATGACCGTGCGCACCAATGCCGATACGCCGCAGGACGCCCGCGCCGCCCGCTCGTTTGGGGCGGAAGGCATCGGGCTCTGCCGCACCGAGCACATGTTCTTCGAAGGCGACCGCATCCACATCATGCGCGAGATGATTCTGGCAGAAACCGAGAAGGCCCGACGCGCAGCGCTTAGCAAGCTTCTGCCGATGCAGCGGTCGGATTTCACCGAACTGTTCGAAATCATGCACGGCCTGCCCGTAACCATCCGCCTGCTCGATCCGCCGCTGCATGAATTCCTGCCCAAGACCGAGGCCGAGATCGACGACGTTGCCCGCGCCATGGGCATGCCGCCGGCTTTCCTCGCAAGACGCATCGATGCCCTGCACGAGTTCAACCCGATGCTCGGCCATCGCGGCTGCCGGCTTGCGATCTCCTATCCGGAAATCGCCGAAATGCAGGCACGCGCAATCTTCGAGGCGGCTGTAGAGGCCGGAAAGACCACCGGAGAGCCGGTCGAACTCGAAATCCTCGTGCCGCTGGTCAGCCTGCGCAAGGAACTGGATTACGTGAAGGGCGTCATCGATGCGGTGGCGAAAGATGTCGCCCGCGAAACCGGCGTGCCGATCGCCTATCTGGCGGGCACGATGATCGAATTGCCGCGCGCCGCCCTGCGCGCCCATGTGATCGCCGAAACCGCGCAGTTCTTCTCCTTCGGCACCAACGACCTCACCCAGACCACCTTCGGCATGTCGCGCGACGACGCGGCGGCCTTCATTCCCACCTATCAGCGCAAGGGCATTATCGAGCACGACCCCTTCATCTCGCTCGATTTCGACGGCGTCGGCGAACTGATCCAGCTTGCAGCAGAGCGCGGCCGCAAGACGAGGGCAGACCTGAAACTCGGCATTTGCGGGGAACACGGCGGCGACCCGGCCTCGATCCGCTTCTGCGAAAACGCCGATCTCGACTACGTCTCCTGCTCCCCCTTCCGCGTGCCCATCGCAAGGTTGGCTGCCGCCCAGGCAGCGATCGAGCGGACGAAGGGCTGACTGATCAGTGCCGGTGAATATAAACCGGCCGCGTCACCACGATCGGCGGGCGTCCCATCATCGCATCGCTTTCTGCCCGCCATGCGCGTCGCTCGGCGCGGCGGTCGAGCTCGAGGTCGAGCAGGCAGCGCGCCATGGCATCGGTCCCGGGACGGAACCCAAAGCGCGCGCAGGTCTGCTGATCCGCCGCCCGCCGCTCCTCCGGTGTGATTGTCTGGCAGGAAGTCAGTGCCGTTCCGATGACGGCCAGTGTGGCGAGAAGGGCAAGACGCATGACGGGCTCCAGATGATGGCTGCGGCACCCAGATGTCGCTTTCGCGGATCCCAACTCGGCACCAAACCTATAACGACGCAATGCTCCAGACATGTCAAAGCCTGTCACCAGTGGAGGTTGGATTGGTCCGGCACTCGTGTGACCGAATGAAGAAGGTAGGCATTGTTGCATGGGCGATCATCGCCGCCCTGTTTGCGTTCTATATGATAACCAGCGTTCCATTTCCTTTTGTGCAGGCTTGGTGGCACGCTGCAGATGACGATCCGCACGACCGCTTTTCCAAACGCCACCGCATGGCCGACTGGCTCGTGATGACAGGCGCATTGGAAGGCTTGAGCCGTGGCGAGGTCCTGGCGAAACTCGGACAGCCACCACCCACAGCCAAGTTCACGGACTATGATCTCGTCTATCACCTCGGCGATGAACGCGGCTTCTTGTCCATAGACTCCGAATGGCTCGTGATGCGCCTGTCTCAATCTGGGAACGTGACGGAAAGCCAGGTGATCCGCGACTAATAATCTGCAAGGATTCCATTCCCCGCCGCGCTGTTCTACAGATGGAACGAGACTTTGCATGGAGCCGCTTTCACACAATGACCGTCCGCTTTGTCCGGCCCGTTTCCCGCGCCGCCTATTTCGGGCGCAGGCTCGGCTTCTGCGCTTTTCTTCTATTCGTGGTTTCAGCCGTCGCGCATCGGTTCGGGCCGCTGAACGAGCCGGATTTCGTGGCACTTGTTCTGTGTTCCGCAGCCATAGCGGCTGCCTCGGTACCGCTGTCGCTGCTGGGTCTCGCGCGGCTCTGGAGTGTCGGTGCAAGAGGAGGCGTTGCTGCTGCCCACGGGCTGGTGTTTGCAGCCGTCCCGCTTGCCGTCGTGGTGATGGGAACCGTGTCCTATCTCACGCTGCCGCCGCTTTACGACATCTCCACCGATATCGCCGATCCGCCTGCCTTCGTCTTCGAACCGACAGCCGACCAGCGCTTCCTGCCGCAGCGCCCGCCGATGGTCACGCCCACTGAGCGCCGCGCGCAGTTTGCCGCCTATCCGCGCCTCACCGGACGACGTTACGAAGGGGCCGTCGACCGCGTCTACGAAGGCGTCCAGAAGGCGCTACGGTCCGCCCGGATCGGCATCGTCAAGACAGAGGGGCTGGAGCTGGTGGAGCCCGACATCCTCACCCGTGCAGCGCCCCGCGACGAGCAGGCGCCGGTGCCGGATGTGGCGCCGGTGCCGCTGCGCCGGCCTGAACTCACGCTCGAGCCGACGATCGGCACCGCCGGCGATGTGCTGCTTCAGGGCGAGACCCGCACGCTGGTGCTCGGCCTGCGCTTCGATATCGTGATCCGGTTGCGTGAAGATGCCGAGACGACCTCCGTCGATCTGCGCGTCGTCTCGCGCTTCGGCCCGCATGATCTCGGCCTCGGGGCTGAGATTGCCCAGGATTTTCTCGACCGTCTCGATACCGAACTGCTCGGCATCACCGGCGGCTGAGCGTTTTCAGGCGAGCGTATAGACGCCGGAAAGCGAAGGCGGCCCGTCGGTTTCCACCTGTCCCTTGCCGATCAGGTCTTCCAGGTGCGCCAGCACCGAAAGGGCGGCCGCACCATGCAGACGCGGATCCGTGCGCGCATAGATCGCCGTCACCATATCCGGGATCAACCGGTCGCCGGCGCGGATCCGCTCCAGCACCGCACGCTCGCGCATCCGTCGGTGCGTCCGCAGGCCGCGCAGAAAAGAGGCGGGCTCCGTCACCGGTCCGCCGTGTCCTGGAAAGAAGATCCGGTCTTCGTCCCCGCGCGCCAGAAGCTTTTCGACCGACGCCATGAAGTCCGCCATGGATCCGTCCGGCGGCGCAACGATCGTCGTCGCCCAGGCCATCACGTGGTCGGCAGAAAACAAGATGCCGGAATTTTCCAGCGCGAAGGCGCAGTGGTTGGCGGTATGGCCGGGCGTATGGAGGACGGTCAGCGCCCACCCGTCGCCCTCGATCCTCTCACCATCACCGGCCGCGATATCGGGCACGAAATCGGTATCAGCGCTTTCAGCGAGCGGATTGATCTCGCCCGCGTGCAGGGAACGGGACGCCCGGTGCGGCCCCTGCGCCACCGTCAACGCCCCGGTCGCCGCCTTCAGCCGTCGTGCCAGCGGCGAGTGGTCGCGATGCGTATGGCTGACAAAGATATGGCTGACATGCCGCCCCTCAAGCGCCGCCATCAAGGCTTCAAAATGCGCCTCGTCCTCCGGCCCCGGATCAATCACGGCCACCGACGATGTCCCGACGATATAGCTGTTGGTGCCATGAAAGGTAAACGGCGAGGGATTGTTCACCGTCAACCGCTGCACCCCTGCCGCGATCGTCACGGGCACGCCATAGGAGGGCGAAAAGGTCAGATCGAAATCAAGGTCTTCCGGCATGCTCAAAAACTGTCCTGCCGCCAAGGGCGCTTGTTGTCATCTCCCCGAGGTTTAGCACCCGATCAACGCCCGTAAACCCGAAACCCCGCGTTTATTCGTGACAATCCCGAATTTTGCCGTTGAGAGGGCGGCAAAGCTTTGCTAGAGCAAGGCCACTTCCGGTCCGGGCCAGCAATGATTTGCCCCCGACCTGTTGGGGCGTCGCCAAGCGGTAAGGCTCCGGTTTTTGGTACCGGCATCCCAGGTTCGAATCCTGGCGCCCCAGCCATGCATCACGTTTCGTGCAAACCCTCCAACAAAAGACCGAGAAGCGCCTGGCCGCGTATGGTCCTCAGATCCTGTGGTCTGCCGCGTTTTCCATAACTGACGACGTAGTTTATTTTAGACGAATGTAATTCTTTTGAAACCCTTGAGAGTTGCATATGCGAACAGGAAGAAATTGGTTCTTGTGTCGCATTAATGAGTTCATTCAATACAATCTCTCAAAGCCTTATCGATGTTTGGCTGCGGTCGGGCGAGATGGCAGACCCGGAAAGCGTGTATTCTAGCTTCGTCTCCAGCCTCTCCATCAAGATGGCGCTGTCCGTTGTCGCAACGGGAGACGAAGACCCGTATGACTGGCGGTTTCGGCGGGTGAGGGACTTCGGGTTCAAGAGCCATTTGCTTGGTCAATTGAGGCTGCAATTTCCCGATGCCAACCTTCGGGATCTCGATCGAGGCTTCGTCGATGAGGCCATCATCCCAACCTATTCCCGCTGTCTGCAGGTCGGGCGCCCGACGCTTGAGCTTGTCAGAACGAAGGTTCTCGGGGTCAGGATCGGCTACGAGCGACTGCTGCTTCCTCAAAAGTGCGAGGGAAGGCCGAACTGGTGTATCAGTCTGGTCGAAGGGCGGTTCTTTATTCCGCCGTCGAAAGAAGCAAAGACCGACATGACGGATGACAACATCATCCAGCTGCTGATCGAGGGGCAGACGACCAAGGAAATCGCCGAAGACCTTCACCTCTCGCCAAGGACGATCGAGCATCGCATCGACAAGCTGAAGGGTCGGTTCGAAGCCAAGAACCTTGTGCACTTGGTGGCAAAGCTCGTCGCCACGCAGATTGGTCATAGGGAAAGAGAGAACCCCTAGAGCGTTTCCTGGCAAGATTGAAGCATTCTGTTGGCTCGAACGATTGCAGATGGTTGCCCGGTCGGCGCCCGTCGTAGCCACATCCGACGGTCAAGTCGGCCGGGCGCTCAGGCCTCCCGATCCAGCCAACCCGATGGGCCGGGCAGCCTTTCGCCAGGATCAAAGCCGATCGGCTTTGACGTACCCACAGATATGCCCTTCGCCTTGCCTGTCCGAAATCCTGCGCCGGCAGGATGATTTACTCTCGCTGGGAAACGCTCTCGGTTACCGGTTTACAACCCGATTGATGGCAGCTCTTTCCCGGAGAGCCTCAAGCGACAATCCGGTACTTGTCGATGCGACATTGTAGAGGGCAGTGGAGATATTCTTGGTCTGGAAGGCCAGACCATTTTCGCCGAGCCGGTGATTGAAGCCTAGAAAATTGCCATTGCGGTCGAGGAGTACGTGGAGGCCGAAGAACATCTGGTCGAAGTCCTGGCTTCGCGGCTTGTAAAGATCTGTGCCGCCTGCGGACGTGTTGATCTCGCCGTCGAAATTCGCGATGAACATCTGCGTGACGGCGATGGCGTTGGGGCCGTGCTCGGTTACGACTTCCCCGAACTTGCAGGCTCCAAGATGCGGGACAGACTGCAGAATCGACGCACGAATTGCCTTGCGCATCCGGTGCCCTGTCGGAAGCGAAGAGGCGAAGAGGTGATTGGCATCGTCGCCGAGGATCGACAGGTTCTCCTTCGTGACAGCGATGACTTCTGAAAGAACCATGTCTGCGGCGAGCCGTCGAAACTTTTTGGCTGAGGTTGCCATCGGTTCCGGCTCGCCCGCTTCGCCATGAAACCAGCGTGTGTATTTCGCTGATGGGAGCGCAGCATCGCTAGAACTTGAGGCGGACAACGCCGTGCGCGAGATTTTCTTTACGTCGTCACCGAAACGGTCCCCGTACTGGAGCTTGGCTACACTCATGATGCCCTCTCTTCTTGCGTTGATGAAGAAGATATGAGTGCAGCCTTAAGAGGTTGCTCCCAGACGCTCCGTAGTTTCCCCCTCAATTGATGCAGGTCAACTTTCGCTTCGGGGCGCTTGCAGCATTTTGGAAAGGCAGTTCTTCGCGGCAATGGCAATGGCAATGGCAATGGCAATGGCATTCGGTGTGCGGATAAGAATGGGTGCAGTGACACCGTGGTGCGCGGCTGCTGGAAGCGGGAGCGCTCCCACGCCCCGCGATGTTCTCGACTGGCACATAGGCGCAGCGGCCTTGATGTCTTAACCAAATTCCTTAGCCTTGCTTTAACCGCCGAAGCCTAGCGTCTGGAAACGGTTGAGGTGGTTAACTGAGACCGTAAAACCGCACCGATCCTAAATTTGGCGAGGGTAGGTGGCTGTCCACTTGTTGTTCAAGGCGCAGTGTGCTTTCAAGGGGCGTCCTTGCGCGACACCGGCCTTGCGTCGTGTCGGCCATCGACTTCGGAATCTGGAGTAGTTGATTTGTTGCGAATGACTGCAGTCGTGTTCTGCGTGGCTTTGACGGGATGTCAGGCCGTTCCGGGGCAGGGGCCTTTGGCGTCGGCAATCACGACCGAGGGCGGTCAGTCCGCAGCCGAGTTGAATCGTCCGAATGCCGAGGTCTTTGACGTTGTCGACGTGGACAGCCGTTCCGCACGCCTTATCTCCGATTATGTCTCGACCGCGTTGAAGCGTCGATTTGGATTTGGCGGCGGCGGCGGCCGTGCCGTGATCGGCATCGGCGACCAGTTGCGCGTGACGATCTTCGAGGCCGGTGCAGATGGCCTGTTCTCGACACGCGAGTCGAAGCAGACCCCTATCGAGCTGGTCGTCCAGCCGGATGGCAAGGCCGCGATCCCTTATGTCGGCCAGGTGCGGTTCGCAGGCAAGACGCTTGAGGAAGCTCGCCAGTCCATTCTCACGGCGCTCCAGAGCAAGGCAGTCGAGCCGGATGTCATCGTGACAAGCGCAGACACGCCTTCACGCTCTGTGACGGTATCAGGCGCGGTGGCGAAGTCGTCGCAGACCCCGATCGGCCTCAGTGGCGACCATATCACCGATGTCATCGCCAAGGCCGGCGGCGCAACGGCACAGCCCTATGAAACATATGTCACGCTTGTGCGCGGCAAGCGCACTGGCACGGTGCTTCTTAAATCGATCATCGACAATCCGAACGAGAACATTTTCGTCCAGCCGGGCGACCAGATCTTCCTGTCGCATGATTCGCGCACCTTCACGCTTCTGGGCGCGATCAAGGGCAACAGTCGCAAGGAATTCGGCGCGAACGACCTGAACCTTCTTGAAGCAGTTGCGATGGGCGGCGGCGGCGACGACGCGTCGGTCAATGGCAGCGGTTACTTCCTGTTCCGCTACGAGGAACAGGAAGTCGTTCAGAGCCTGCTCGGTCCTGCACGCCTCGATGCCATGTTGCGCAAGGGAATGAAGCTCAACAGAGACGGACGTTACCCGATCGTCTACAGGTTCGACATGAGCAAGCCCGACAGCCTGATCGTCGGCCAGACGTTCCCGGTCAAGAACCGCGACGTCATCTACGCGGCACGCCATTTCTCGGTCGACTTCACGAAGTTCCTGCGCATCATCGGCGCGCCGATCAGCACGGCGTATCAGGGCCAGCGCTTGCTGGAGGACTTGTAGCCCGCAGCCGCCGGAGCCCTCCCAAGGGATTTCGACGGTATCTTCAAGGGCCACTGCGACGGCGGAGCGCTGTTGCTTCATAGAGTTACGCCTAGGGCAGTGCCTGGCCCGTAAAGGGCTGCTGCGAGCCCGTATTCCCCATCACTACCTCTGCCAAACGCCTCCTAAGTTGTGCGCTGCCTGATCGCAGACCGTGCGATCTGCGGCCTGCAGAGAAGCCGGTCGGCAGATGGTTACGATTGAGAGCTCTCCGCGGTGCCATGACGAAAAATGCCGCCTTCCAAGGGAAGACGGCATCGATGATTGGCGTCGCGGCTTCAGCCGTATTTAGGAGATAGGCGAGGCCTAGTTCCTGTCGCGGATGTTGTAATACCCCATCACCACCACGCCCCACAGAAGCAAGCTGCCGATCAGAACCAGGAATGAGTTCAGTACGCGGGACGGATACTGCGCCATTTCCGAGAGGCTTGGACGAATGAAGACGGCCAAGTAGCGCTGCTTCGCGTTTGCATCGAGCCGCGCCTTCTCGAGGCTGGCGAGCGATGACGTGTAGGCACGTTCAGCAAATTCGCTACTGGTCTGCAGTGTCTCATACTTCTGGATACGACCGGCAACATCCGAGCCCGTAGCACTGCGGCCCTGCTTTCCGGCCGCGGTACCGCTACCGAAACGCTGCCGTTCCCGGTTAAGCTGGGATTCGAGGCTGGTGATCTGCGACCGCAGCACTCGGACGCGCGGCGTGTTTTCGCTCAACTGTGTCAATGCTGTGGACAGGTCCGTGCGCAACTGGACGAGTTGCTGTTCAAGCGAGCCGATCAACTGCGCAGCAAGCTTTGCACCTTCGACCGGATCAGCTTCCTGGGACGAATCACGGTAGTCGCGCAGGGCTTCTCTGGCGCCGGCAAGCCTGTTTTCCGCCGTGCTAACTTCCTCCTGCGCCACTTTCAGGACTTCGGTACGGCCGTAAAGGGAAAGCTCGTTCACGAGCTTCTCGCTCTGGGTGATCACGAAATTGGCAATCTGCTGCGAATCCTCGGCCGAGAACGCCTTAACCTGAAGGTTCATGATACCGGATGTATGATCGAGATTGACGCTGATCATATTGCGCCAGTAGTCGAGCTTGTCCTCGATCGGCGCATCCTTCGAAATGCCGTAGAAAAAGTCAGATCCCCGTGGCGCAAAGATCTTGTCTATTCCGAACGCCTCGTCGATGGCCTGCACCATGCGCTCGCTCAGGATGAAGTCGAGCAGAACGTAGGAGTCCGAGATCGTGCTGCCGCTCGATGCCTGTCCGAATATGCCCATCAGGTCGGAAGCTTGGGCCGACTCGATGCTGCGCACAGAAAATGACGATGAACTGTGATATTGGTCTGCCGCGACGAACGCCATGTAGAGCGAGCTCAAGGCCGTAGGGACAGCTACCGCTAGAACAAAGCTGGCGCCGATCACGAAATGTCTTGTTTTCAGCAGGCGCGTCTTGCCGACAGCGGCACTCGTCGAGACCACATCTGAACTCGGCTCGGGTGCAACGACTTCCGGCTCCGGTGGCGGGACAGGGGTAGCAGGAGCTTTGAACGGGCGTTCCAGCAGTCCCTGAAGGAGAACAAGGTTCTTTGGCACCGGTCGCGGCTGGCGCAGCTCGGGTTCGATCCTGTTGTCGGATGCACCGGCGATCTTCTGTTGCGCGTTGTCCAACGTCAATGCCTCTTCATATTGTTTTCGTGCACCGTGATGGCGTCTTCAAGTTTATCATAATACGTCAGCTTGCCGTCTTCCAGCACGATTCCAGTCTCGCAGTAATCACGAAGCGTGCCAGCACTATGGGAAACCATGATAACATCCGAAGCGCTTAAACGCTCCTTGAATGTTTCCTTCGATTTCCGTTTAAAATTCGTATCTCCAACCGCAGTTATCTCGTCGACGAGATAATAATCGAATTTGACGCCCATGCTGACGCCGAACGCGAGGCGGGCTTTCATGCCCGATGAATACGTGCGCACCGGCGCCTGGAAAAAGGAGCCGAGCTCGGCGAATTCTGCGACATAGGCCACCAGTTCTTCCGTATCGACCCCGTAGATCCTCGCAACGAAGCGGACATTCTGTTCGCCGGAGAGATTGCCCTGGAAGCTGCCCGCGAACCCAAGCGGCCACGAAATTTTCCCCTGCCGGGTGACCTTGCCAGAGTCGAGATCCAGCGTCCCGGCGATGATCTGCAGCAGGGTCGATTTTCCGGCGCCGTTGCGGCCGAGCAGTCCCACGCTCTTGCCACGCGGGATCACGATGCTCGCATTGTCTATGATCGTCTTCGAAACGCCCTTCATCCGGACACGTTTCGTGGCCTTGTCCAGCTTTATCATCGTGCTCTCAACACGCCTCTCGAAATGGTGAATATCGCCATGCCTGCGAACAGCAAGACGGTCGTGACGCGGAGGAGATAGTCCAGATCGAAGCCTATCGCCCGATATTCTGGATAGAGTCCGGTCCGAAACAGCATGACAAGATGTGCAATCGGGTTGATCAGAATGGCATCACGCGCCACGGGTGGCAGTGAATCCGGTAGGTAAAAAATCCCTGAGATCAGGAACAGCGGCCGGCTGACGATGCCGAAAATCTTGTCGTACAGTGGAAATCGCTGGAACAGCACATTGTTGGCGAGCGCGAGCCCGAGCGCGATGAGGCTGCCGAGGCTAATCGCTGTCAGGATCGGTGACAACCGGATCGTCGGCGTCGTTTTCAGCTGCATGATCAGCGGTGCAATGATGCAAATCGCAACGACGCAGGTCGTGCAGAACTGCAACGAGAAGCGGGCCGCGATCGTGTCGATCGGAGCAACATTTGGATAGCTCAGCAACGGCCGGTTGGCATTGACGGCGCTGTTCAGATAGCCAGCCATTGCCGAATAAAACTGGAAACAGACAAAGCCGCTGGCAAAGAAAAGCGGAAAACTGGTTCCCAGTGCAGGCTTGTGCGCGATCGCCATGAAGATCAGCGACATGAACGCGATATAGGCGATAGGCTCAAGCAGCGCCCACAGGTATCCGCCCGGGTTCTTTCCGAACCGGGTCGACATCTCTCGGATGACGAGAGCTGTCACGACGCGCAAGTGGGACGTAAAGTAGTACAAACGACCTCGTGATTTGCTCGCGGGTTGAAACTGGACTTGCCACGCCGCCGCAGGGCATGTTCTTGCACCTAAAATATGTCATTTGAAGGGAATACGCCAGTGGTTCGAATCATGCCGATTGAAAGGCGTGCCAGCGATCCCTGTTGACCTAATGACCTCCACCAACCATTCCCGTAGACCTTACCCATCGCACCAAAACCAACACACCCAACGAAGGAACCCAATCGAGGATGATTGCCGCTGGAGTGCCGGGTCTTGACGGACGACACGTGTTTGCGGTGCATATCCGCCGCTGGAAGCGGGGGATGCTGGAGGCCTATTTTCCGCATTCGAGCTTTCAGTATCTGCCGCTTTACCTGAGCGATCTCACGTTTGTTCGAGACTGGCAGGACTTAATCCTCGCAACACCCGGCGCGACCCTGCTGGTCTGGAGCCGGAATGTCTCGGATGCCATCCTGGAATTCGCGCATTCCAACCATATCCCGCTCGTATTTCTCGAAGACGGGTTTATCCGCTCGCTGGTCGGCAATGCCAGCAAGAGCCTGCCGTTCTCGCTCACACTTGATAGCCGCACGCCCTATTTCGACAGCCGCCAGCCCTCCGATCTCGAAGATATCCTGAACAGGTATGATTTCGATGCCGACCCTGATCTGATGGAGCGGGCAAGGGCCGGCATCGATCTTCTGCTCCGGTCCGGCCTCAGCAAATACAATTCCGCTTCCCGACAAGGCGCAGGAGCAGATGTCCTGGCGGTAAAGGCTGTACCGGCCGATTCTGTGGTGCAGGCGCAACGTCGCATCCTTGTTATCGGCCAGGTGGAGGACGACGCGTCGATCCGCTTCGGTTGCGATCGTCCGTTTACCAACAACGACCTCGTGCGGTTGGCAGCCACGGAAAACCCGGATGCCGAAATCCTTTACAAGCCGCATCCCGATGTTCTGAACGGTGTCCGGGCGCAGCGGTCCGATCCGTCCGACGTCGCCCATCTCGCAACAATTGTCTCCGCGCCGGTGTCGCTCCCGGAGCTTCTCGCGCGCGCCGATCATGTCTACGCCATCACGTCGCTCGCAGGTTTCGAAGCGCTGCTGCGGGGCCTTCCCGTGACGCTGGCCGGATGTCCGTTCTATGCCGGGTGGGGCCTGACCGACGATCGGCAGCCGAACCCGCGGCGGGGCCGCAGGCTTACTATCGAACAGCTGTTCGCCGCGGCCTATCTTCTCTATCCGCGCTATTTCAATCCGGTCGATGGAACCCAGATCGATTTCGAAACCTGTCTGGCGCTGGCGCTCCAGTGGCGCGAAAAGGGCATGCCGGAAACTCAAATCAGGGAAGTACCGATGCCGGCGCGGCCGGGCTTCGAGATGCGGGGCGCCTATGGCCTGTTCGGCTGGCGGCATCTGCTGACCGTGCCGATTGCTTGGCTGATCAAACTGGCGGGGTCAGAGCAGGATGCGCGCGATTTCCGCCGGAACCCGATCCTGTTCTTCCGCGAGCTATCCAATCCGTGGCTGAGACGCCTCGGACGGATCCTCTATCCCCTCGATGGGGAGAGCCGTTGAGCGGGCATCGCCGAGTGACGGCGATGCCCGTTCCATTTACTTCTTCGGCAGCAGCAGTTCTTCGCAATAGCTTGGGCCAGTGGAGCCGGGACGATCTGCGGTGATGGTGATGTCACGGATCGTGTAGCTTTCGGAAACGGTGACCTTGGCCGAGCAGCTGACGCTCACCGATTTGCCGTTTGCAAGCTTGATGCGGGTATAGCCGCCGCGCCAGTTGTAGATCGTCGAGCTGCCGCTATCGACATCGCTCAAGGGTGGGCTGAACTTGGCGAAGAACTCGCCAGCCGAACGGCCGGTCCAGTAGGTGTTGATCGGGCTGCTGGCAACGCTGACAGTGGTGCATGCAGAAAGCGCTACCGCGAGAACGGCGGTCAAGGGGAACAGGCGGCGGCTCATAATCTTCAACAAATCCTCTTGCATGTGGTGATCGCCCCAGACAATGCCTGCCAGGCAGGGCTTTTGAGATGGGCAAAGCTTTGATCTCGCACTAACAGATTTCCGCTGCCTGTCGCGACATCATCTTTCCAAACAGCTCTCAATTTTCATCCGAGCCGCTTTTTTGCAACGCCTTGTTCTCGAGGTGTTTGAAGCGGTGATCAGGCCTGCACGAGACCTCATATTTTTTCAAAGCACACGCTTGTGCAACGGAAAATGCCGGTTTATAGAGGCGCCACTGGTCACGGAGTGTAGCGCAGCCTGGTAGCGCACGTCGTTCGGGACGACGGGGTCGGAGGTTCAAATCCTCTCACTCCGACCAGTTTGACCCTTGTCCCGCAAGGCTCCTTCCCGAAAAATCTCACTTCACAAGAGCGCGTTTCATCCACGCCCATCCAGCATCCCCGCCACAATCTCCGCCGACCTCTCCGCACCATCCAGAGAAAACGGCAGTTCCCGAAAGCCCGTGACCTCGCTCGCCTTTTGGATGGCCTCTGCCAGTGGTTGGCCGGTCAGCGATGCCTCGTCCACCACTTGCGCAAGTCCGAGCGCTTTGAGCTTTTCGGCGCGCACAGTCTGCTCAGTCTCGCCGCCGGTCGCGAACGGGATGAGGACTGGCCGGCAGGTGGTGCGGAACAGGTCGCAGACGGTGTTGTAGCCGGCCTGCGAGACGGAGATTTGGGCATTTGCCAGAAGCGACGGGAAGTCGGGGCGGAAACGGATGACCGTCACGCGGGAGCCGGCCTCTGCCGAGATCCGGTCGAAATCCTCCGCGGGAAGATTGGGCCCGGTGATGACGCACCAGCTGCGGCCGTCGTTGAGAATGCGCTCGGCTTCCAGGGCCGCGCCGATCAGCCCCGCACCGACGGCGCCGCCGCCGGCGGAGACCAGCACGTCGAACCGGTCGGGCGAGGGGGTGGGCGTATTGGGTGCGACGAGGCCGGTATAATGGATCTTGCCCGCAAATTCCGACGCCCTGCGAAAAGTCTCCTCAAGCTTCACGAAGCCCGCATCGCCATGCACCAGCACGCCGTCGAAATGATCGCGCATCAGGGCAATCGTCTCGTCGTCGCGGCCGGATTTGCGGTTCTCCTGCAGAATGTCGCGCACGGAGGCAAGAAGCAGCGGATTTGGCTCGGCAGACCTGATCGCGTCCAGCAGCGGCAGAAGTTCGAACCGCATCTGCCGGCGACCGAAGGGAAAGGCCTCGGTGATAACCACATCAGGCTTCAGGTCGTGAAAGAGATCGAGCAGCAGGCCGGTGCGATGGGCCTGGAAAGCCTCGTCCACTGGCTCGCCGGTCGTGGCATCGCTAAGCGATGAAAATCCGCTATTGGAGGCGACCACCGGCGGCAGCTGCACATGCGCCATGCCTGCAGGCGGAAAGCCTTTCACCGGCGTGCCACCCGTCACCAGCGTCACGTCGAACCCGGCGCTCTGCAGTGCCGTGGCAACGCGGCTTGCCCGAACGATATGGCCGATACCCAGCAGGTGCTGCACATAGAACAGGACGCGCCGGCCCTTGCCGATCGAGGTACCGTTGTTCATCGGTGGGTCTCCAGGCTTGCAAAGCTCTTGGTGAACAGCCGCTTGAGGTCGGCAATGCTGGTATGGTGGTCGAAGTCGTGGCGCACCTTCGCCTCGGCGGCCTGACCCAGGCGCTGGCGAAGGTCAGGTTCGCGGATCGCTTTTTCGAGCGCTGCCGCCAGTGCCACCGGATCTTCCGGCGCAACCAGCAGTCCGTTTTCCCCATCGACGAAAAGTTCGGTAATGCCTGAAATATTGGTCGCCACCACGGCCAGGTTCTGGCTGGCGGCCTCCACCATCACGTTGGGCAGCCCGTCGCGGTCACCGTCGGCGGTAATCCGGCAGGCGAGCGAGAAAAGATCGCTGTCGCGGTAATGCTCCAGCACCTCGCGCTGGTCCAGCGCACCCTTCCAGGTGATGCGGGATGCGATCCCTAAGTCTTCGGAAAGTGCCTTCAGCCGGGAAAGCTCGTCGCCGCCGCCGATATGGGTAAAGCGCCAGGCAAGCTCCTTCGGCAGCAGCGCCAGTGCGCGGAGAAGCGTGTCATAGCCCTTCTTCTTCACCGCCCGGCCGACGCTGACGATCCGGACCGGATCGTCAGGATCACCGCCGTCGCGGGCAGGGCGGGTACCTGCAAAATGCGGGAACCGTTCGAGATCCAGCCCGTGATAGCTTAGATGGACGTTGTGGCGGGCGGAAAGGCTCTGCAGCCGCTCATGGCCCGCCTTGGTGCAGGTCACGGTCCAATCGGCCTCATCAAGCTTGTCGGAGAGATCCCACGCCTCGGAAGTCCAGATATCCTTGGCATGCGCCGAAACGGTAAAGGGAATGCCGCTCATGCGGCTTGCATAGCGGGCAACAGCTGCCGGCGTGTGGATGAAATGCACATGCAGCCAGCCGGCATCATCAGGCCATTCGGCCACCAGAACCGCAGCCTGCCCGAAACGCCGGAAACGGTTGCGGGAAAAATCCCGCGGCAGGTCGCGCAGGAACGCCTTGAGTGCAGAGCCGAAGCCTGGCAGCGTCGCGACCTTCATCAGCGCCTTCGCCACCCGCACCGGCTCCTCATGCAGGTATTCCGGCAGATAGCTGACCGGCGCCTTGATCTCGCCATGCACGGGATGCCGCTTCTTGTCGGTCGGCCGACGCATGGCCACCAGTTTCAGGGCAAAGCCTGCCCGTTCCAGCCCCAGCAGTTCCTGGGCGATAAACGTTTCCGAGAGCCGCGGATAACCTTTCAGCAGCACGACGATGGTCTTGTTGGTCATGTCAAAGCAGTTCCAGCAGAAATGCGCAGCGGGTTTGCACCCGGGCCGTTTGGCGGCGGCACTGCGTCCGGTCAGGAGAGGGCGTGTTAGCCTTGCGCAATCGCAAGGTGGCGTCCCTTGTTCTTCATCCACCCTTCGACGATCTCGCCGATATGGGGCAGGCCTTCCATCTGCAAGCCGGGTGCCGTCACCGAGGGCGGGTCGCGCTGCCACAGCGCCTTGATCGCGGCTGCAAATTTCGTGGCATCGGCACTGTCGTCGGCAGACAGCATGTCGACGAGACCGAGCTCCGCGCCGCGTGTCGCACGGATCAGCTGTTCCTCGCGCGGCTGCGTGCGCGGCACGATCAGCGCCGGCTTGTCGAATGACAGGATCTCGCAATAGGTGTTGTAGCCGCCCATGGCGATTACCGCCTTGGCGCCAGCGATCCGGTCTTCCATGCGGTTGTCGAACTCGATCACCTCAAGGCGCGGATCGTCCTTGCAGGCTTCGGTAAAGACGGCGCGCTGCTCGGCCGGCATGTAGGGCCCAAGCACGATCACCGTCTTGTAGGTCAGCGCCGGATCGGCCTGATAGGCTGCAATCACGTCGCGCACCAGGTCTGCGCCATCGCCGCCACCACCGGTCGTCACCAGCAGGTAATCTTCGTCCGCATCGGTTTCCGGCACGGCACCGGACGTTACCTTACGCTGCAGGAAGCCGACGAAATGCATCTTCTTGCGCACGGATGCCGGCGCATCCAGCCCTTCGAGCGGATCGTGGAATTCCGGCGGGCCGTAGACCCACACGTCGTCATAGAGCTGGCCGATCTTGCGCAGCGTATCGTGACGCTCCCATTCGGCCTTGAGCAGATGCGGCGCGTCCATCACGTCGCGAAGGCCGAGCACCAGACGTGTGCCCTTGGTCTTCAGATAGACCAGCGTGTCCTCCACTTCACCGCGAAGGCCAAGCGGCTCCTTGTCGACGATGAAGATGTCGGGCTCGAAGCTTTCGGCGGTATGGCGAATGCTGGAATGGCGCATCTTCAGCGTCTCGGCCAGATCGATATGCTGGTCCATCGACGTGTAATCGCCATTGTGCAGCTTGATCACGCTGGGGATCTTCACGAAATCCACCCGGGCGCGATAATCGAAGGCACCGGCAATCGTCGCGCCGGAAATGATCAGCACCTGCACGCCGCGGTAATTCTCCACCAGCGAATGAGCGATGGTGCGGCACCGCCGCAGGTGACCGAGCCCGAACGTGTCATGGCTGTACATGAGAATGCGGGCATTATTCAAATGTCGCGGCATGCCCGAAACTCCTACCGGCAACGAAGTGGCTGACAAAGCGGCTTGAAGCAGCAGTCACTATTTATATGGATCTGCCGCATCTCTAAGACCATCACCGAGGAAATTGAAGGCAAGTATGACGAATATCACTGGCACGACCGGCAGCAGCAGCCAAGGATAAAGTGCGATAGCGCTGACGCTTCGCGCTTCTGTGAGAAGAACGCCCCAGCTTGTGATCGGCGGGCGAAGCCCGAGGCCGAGGAAGCTCAGCGTCGTCTCGCCAAGGATCATGCCCGGGATTGTCAGCGTCGCGCTGGCAATCAGGTGAGACATGAAACCGGGGATCAGGTGCCGCCCGATGATGCGGGTACTTCCAGCGCCCATCAGCTGTGCGGCAAGCACGTAGTCCTCTTCGCGCAACGACAGCAGTTTCGAGCGCACCGCGCGCGCAAGCCCTGTCCAGTCGAGCAGACCGAGGATGAAGGTGATGCCGAGATAGATGACGAGCGGGCTCCAGTCGGCCGGCATGACGGCGGCAAGCGCCAGCCACAGCGGAATGCTGGGGATCGACTGCAGCACCTCGATGATGCGCTGGGTCACAGTGTCGAACCAGCCGCCCCAATAGCCGGCGATGCCGCCGATAACGATACCGAGGATGAAGCTTGTGGCGACGCCAAGCAGGCCGATCGTCAGCGAAATCCGTGCGCCGTAGAGAATACGCGACAGCATGTCGCGGCCGAGACGGTCGGTGCCGAGCAGGTGGAACTGGCCGCCTTCAGCCGGGCAAACCAGATGCGTGCTCATCTCCACCACGCCCCAGAACCGGTAGGGATCGCCCTGGCAGAAGAAACGCAGCTTCTGCACATCGGCCGTATCGTCGGAATAGTTCCGCCGCAGCGTCGTCATATCAAGGTCCATCTTCTGGCCATAGACGAACGGACCGACGAAGTTGCCCTCGTGGAACAGATGCACCGATTGCGGCGGCGCGTAGATGAAATCGATATTGCGGGTATGCACCTTGTAGGGCGCCAGGAACTCGACGACCACGATCATCAGATAGGCGATGAGGAGAAGGATGCCGGAGATCAGCGCCAGCCGATGCCGCTTGAAGCGCCACCACATCAGCTGCAGCTGCGATGCCTCGTGAACCTTCAGCGCGCCGCCATCGGCATCGCGCTCGATCTCGTAAGGGTCGAACGCCCCCTCGCGGACGTAATGCGGCAGCTTGCCCGCGTCGCTGCTGTCGATCACCGTCATTTGGTTCTCCCGCCGCGAAGCCTGATGCGCGGGTCGAACATCGCAAGCGCAATGTCTGAAATCAGCACGCCGATAACAGTAAGGAAGCTGAGGAACATCAGGAACGAGCCGGCAAGATACATGTCCTGGCTCTGCAGGGCCCGGATCAGCATCGGCCCGGTCGTCTCGAGCGAAAGCACCACCGCGGTGATTTCAGCCCCTGAAATGATCGAGGGCAGGATCGAGCCGATATCGGAGATGAAGAAGTTAAGCGACATCCGCAGCGGATACTTGGTCAGAACCTTGAACGGATGCAGCCCCTTGGCACGCGCCGTCATCACATACTGCTTGTGCAGTTCATCCAGAAGATTGGCCCGCAGCCGCCGCACCATGCCGGCCGTCCCGGCAGTGCCGATGATCAGCACCGGGATCCAGATATGCTCGAGGATCGACTTGAACTTCGCCCAGCTCATCGATTCCGACATGTACTGCGCGTCCATCAGATGGCCGATCGACGTGCCGAAATAGATGTTGGCGAGATACATGAGAACGAGGGCCAGCACGAAATTCGGAACCGCAAGACCGATCAGGCCAAGAAGCGTCAGCCCGTAATCACCCCAGCTATACTGGTGCGTGGCCGAATAGACACCGATCGGGAAGGCAAGAACCCAGGTGATGATGATGGTCAGGGTAGACACCAGGATCGTCAGCCACACCCGGTCACCGACCACGTCCGTGACAGGCATACGGTATTCGAACGAATAGCCGAAATCACCGGTCATCATGCCGGCGACCCAGTTGAGGTAGCGGATCGGCTCGGGCTGATCGAAACCGTAACGGGCACGCAGGTCTTCGATTTCCTGAAGATCGGCCTTTTCGCCCATCGCCTTCAGCTGTTCGACATAGCTTTCGAAATAGTCACCCGGCGGCAGCTCGATGATCGTGAAGATCAGCATCGAGATCAGGACCAGCGTCGGGATCATCACGAGGATGCGCCAGATAATGTAGCGGAACATCAGGCAGTTTCCTCGTCATACCAGAATGCATCCGGCAGATAGACGCCGAGATAGGATGTTGGGTCGAAACCGTAGAGCGCCTTCGACGGCACGTTTTGCAGCTTGGACGATTGCACGACGGGCTGCAGCGTGGCGTTGACGATGCCGATCGTAAAGACCTGGTCGGTAAACAGCGCCAGCATCTTGTGCCAGACATCCGTTCGCTGATCGAAGCCCTCTGCCTTACGCCATTCACTGTAAAGGTCCAGCAGCGCCTTTGCCTCGGGAAGATCAGGCGCCTTGCCATCGCTGCCGCCGGAAAGCGCATGCAGTCCCCAGATCGACCATTGCAGCTGGTCGTCGCTGGTCGGTGCCAGTTCCTTCGGCGCCATGTCGGCAGTTGGTACGCCATTGTCGAGGCCGCCGCCGACCGACATAATCGCATCGCCGCCCTTCACCCGCCGGCGCAGAAGCTCACGCTGGGCGACATGCGGGTAGATCTTGATGCCGACCTGCAGCAACTGGTCGCCGATCAGTTCCAAGGCATCGGTCTCGAACGTGCTCTCGCCGGTAATCTCGATGATGATCTTTGCCAGCCTGCCATCGGGCAGGCGGCGCATGCCCTCACTATCATCCATGGCAAGACCGATCTCGTCGAGCAGCCGGTTCGCCTGATCAGGATCGAACGCCGCCCAAGCCTTCTGGTATTCCGGCTTGAACAGCGGGCTGTCGGGTAGGATCGAATTGGAGCTCTCGGTCGCAAGACCATAGAACACCGCCTTGTTGATTTCGCCGCGATTGATCGCAAGAGACATCGCACGCCGGAAGCGCACGTCGCGGAAGAGGTTGCGCCAGCCTTCATCCTTGCAGTTGAGGTTGGGAAACAGCGCCATGCGCGATCCTTGCGTCCGCTTCCACAGATCCACCTTCAACGGGTAGCGCTGCTCGGCATTCTTCAGGAACGTGTAATCGGCAAAATCGAGGTTGGTCACCTGCAGGTCGCTCTCGCCGGTGCCGGTCTTTGCGGCGATCAGGTCCGCGGAGGAGACGTCCAGCATCACCTTGTCGATATAGGGAAGCTGCAGGCCGTTTTCGTCGACGCGGTAGTAATAGGGGTTGCGCTCGAACACGAAGCGCTCGGCCGGCGGCGCGGTGCGGTTGCGCCAGGCATCCAGCGTCGGCAGGTTCGGGTTTTCCGGCCGCACCACGCGCGACATCTTCTGGTGCAGCGCCGCCCAGTCGTCGACCCTTTCCTTGGCGATATGCTGAGCCAGCAGTTCCTTCGTCTGGTAGCGCATATGGAACTGCTTCATGTAGGCAGCGGGGAACATCAGCCGGATCGGCGAGGGCGAGGCCTGGTCGGCGAGGAAATCCGGATTGGGATCGTCCCAGCTGTAGCGCACGGTGCGCGCATCGATCACCTCGAACCGGGGCGGCTTGCCGTTGATCATCAACCCAGCCGGCGGTCCGCCTTTGGCGAGCTTCTTTTCGTGAAAAACGTCATCCCAGACATAGCGGAAATCATCCGCCGTGAACGGGCTTCCGTCCGACCATTTATGGCCTTCACGCAGATGGAAGGTGAAGACGCGGTCGTTCTCGACCTCGTAGGCTTCCAGAATATCGGCTTCCAGCTTCAGGTCGGAATTGTATCCGACAAGCCGGCTGTAGCAGTTGATCGGCATGAAGCGGATGTCGCGCTGACCGCCGATCAGCATCCGCATCGAACCGCCGTAACGTCCGGGTTTGAGCCCGCGCTCTGCAAGGTTGAGGACGCGCGGCGTCTTCGGCAGACGCTCCTCTATGGGCGGCAGCGGCGTCTCGGTCGGGATCTGCGCCAGATAGTCGGACTGGCTAAAGGCCCCAAACACCCGCGCCGGGATTGCGGTTGCACCCGCGACCGAGCCCAACAGGGCCAGCATATGCCGTCTGGAAATCGTCATCCTGCCACAAGCTCCCGCGCATCGACATTGGTGCGGGCAAGAACCAGATGCCCGCCGCCGAGATCCACATGGGTCAGCTGGTCGCTATCCTTCTCGTCGAGGAACTGCTTGCCCCAGATCTTCATGGCCGATGCCGTCGGCGTGCCGATCGTCTCGAAATCCAGTTTGTGGTCGAGGCTCGGCAGAGGCACGGCGGCCAGCAGTTTCTTCGTATAGGGATGAACAGGTGCCCGCATGATCGTTTCGCAGGGGCCGATCTCCACGATCCGCCCCGCATACATCACCGCCACCCGGTCTGCCATGTAGTTCACGACAGCCAGATTGTGCGAGATGAACAGATAGGTCAGCCCGAGTTCGGACTTCAGGTCCTTCATCAGGTTCAGCACCTGCGCCTGGATCGACACGTCGAGCGCCGAAACCGGTTCGTCGCAGATCACCAGATCCGGCCCGAGAGCAAGCGCCCGCGCGATCCCAATGCGCTGGCGCTGGCCACCGGAAAACGAGTGCGGATAGCGCATCAGCGCGCTTTCGGGCATGCCCACCGCATGGATCAGCCGGCGCACCGCTTCCTGCCGCTTGGCGAGCGGGCCGCGGTCATGGATGTCGAGCGGTTCGCGAATGATGCTGCGGACCGGCATGCGCGGCGAAAGTGATGAGACCGGATCCTGGAACACCATCTGCAGACGGGTGCGCAGATCGTCCAGCACTTCGCCTTCGCAGTTGAGCACGTCGACCGGACCGTTTTCGCCGTTATAGACGACACTGCCATGATCGACCGACAGCCCGCGCATCAGGATCTTGCTGAGCGTGGTCTTGCCGCAGCCGCTTTCGCCCACGAGCCCGAGCGTCTCGCCGCGGCGGATCTCGAAGCTCACATCATTGACTGCCACCGTCCGCTCGGGCTTTGCCCCGAAACCGAAGCCTGCACCCTTCTTGGTGACGAAGCTCTTGGTGACGTGGTTGACCGACAGCAGTATCTCGGGGAGGACCTTCTCGCTCTTGCGCCGTCCCATCAGGCCAACCGTATCCACCTTGATTTCGCGCAGCGGCTTCAGGCGCTCCTCGCGTGGCCTGTCGAAATCCGGCACCGCTGCCATCAGCCCCTTCGTATAGGGATGCTGCGGATTGCGGAAAATGTCCGAGGCCGAGCCAGCCTCCATGACCTCGCCGCGATAGACCACCACCACTTCATCGGCCATCGAGGCGACGACACCGAGATCGTGGGTGATCAGAAGCATTGCCATGCCGAGTTTGGCCTGCAGCTCCTGCAGCAGCTTGAGGATCTGCGCCTGGATCGTCACGTCGAGCGCCGTCGTCGGCTCGTCGGCGATCAGAAGCGCCGGGCGACAGACCAGAGCCATCGCGATCATCGCACGCTGGCGCATGCCGCCGGAAAGCTCGAACGGATACATGTCGAACACGCGGGCAGGATTGTCGAAACCGACGAGAGACAACGTCTCCTCACTCGCCTCGCGCCGCTCCGCAGGCGACATCGCCGTATGGATTTTCAGGCTTTCCTCGATCTGGTTGCCGACCGTGTGGATCGGCGAGAACGAGGTCATCGGTTCCTGAAAGATCATGCCGATGCGGCTGCCGCGGATCGCGCGGATCTGCCGCCCGTCGCGGGGCAGCGCAATCAGATCGACGGACTGGCCGGTCGCTGGATCGTCGAACACCGCGCGCCCGGAAATCTTGGCGACGTCGGTCTCGATCCCCATGATCGCGCGGCCGAGAGCCGACTTGCCGGAACCGCTTTCGCCCACCAGTGCCGTGACCTGGCCCGGGCGTATCCGCATGCTGAGATTCCGGACCGCCTGGATCGCGCCGCCCCAGACCGGGAACGACACGTTCAATCCTTCGATGCGGAGAACTTCCTTCGGTGGGTTCATCAATGAAGTCCGGCTCCCGGAGATTGGAGCAGAGAGGTAAGATTGATCGATTGCAAAACACGGTAGCGCACGCTCGTGCACCTGTCCATTGCAGCAACCCCGCTGCCGATCGTCCCTATCATGCGCCCCCCTGCATGTCGGTTGACATCTGCGCCAATAAGCCTGACCTCTTGGCGGAGATCGAGAAATTCGAGTGTTAAACGCATATCCCCTAGGAGCGTTGCGTGACAGCGAGGTGAAATTACACGTGCCAGCCGAAAAGTCTGACCAGAAAACCTATAAGCGCAAAATCACCGATGCCCGCGCCCTGATCGAGGCCGGAAAACTGGAGGAGGCGCAGGCCGCTCTAACAGCACTTTCCGCCGACAAAACGGTGATGACGACGGATGTTCTGGGCGAGCGCACGGCTCTCGGAATGCCGCGCAAGCTTCACTCCGCATGGCTGAAGCTTGCCAAGGCGGAGGGCGACGCAATCGGCCGCGTCGGTCTGCAGCACGGCCTCGTCCCCGATCCCGCCGTGATGGCGCCGTTCATCACCTTCGATGCAGATGAGAAACGGCTGATGGCAGAGCTTGGGCGAGAGCCGGTGCCGCGCATCATTCACCAGATCTGGATCGGCTCGCTGCCGCTGCCACCAGCCGTCGCGCGCTGGGAAAGCCATGCAAAGGCGACCGGCTTCGAATACCGGCTGTGGCGCGAGGCGGATCTCGAACAGCTTGGTATTGCAAGCCATCCGGCCTATCTCGCGATGCTCGCAGACGGCGATTACCCCGGTGCCGTCGATGTCGCCCGCTATGCCATTCTGCTGGAGCATGGCGGCATCTATCTCGACTGCGACTGGTATCCGACCCGCGAGGATATCGGTTTTGGCGATCTTCTGCCGTTGATCGGCCTCGGCGCCATTGCCGAGGACGTGGCGCGCGATGTCGGAGCGGGGAGCCTTCTTCTTGCCAATTCCTTCATCGCCACACCGCCCGGCCATCCCGCCTTTGCAAAGATGCTCGAGGTGTTTCCCGACGTGATGGCGGCGCTGCCGCAGGCGCCCGCCTGGTGGTCCACAGGTCCGCTGATCATGACCATGTTGTTTCGGCAGACCAATGTGTTCCTCGCCCCCTTCGGCCTCGTCGCCGCCTCGCTAAAGCGCGGCGCACCGATTGCAGAAGTCGAGAAAGCCTGCGCGGACGCGGTTGCGTCCGGAGAGGGCCTGCTGGTCGCCTGGAAGAGCTGGTAGGCTCGAAGCGATCAGTAACGCGTCGGATTAGAGCCCCAGCAAGACCCGGGCCGAGCGCCAGCGGCAAGCGGGGTGATCCGCCGTCACGCCGAACAGCAGGTCGAGGAAATGCCAGGCACTGTCGTCATGTACGAGATGATGGCCGAGCACGCCGATCACAGGCGCCCGGTCCGGTGCCTCGATCAGCGCGATCGTTTCCGCGATGAGATCGGCAGCCGGGCGTCCGCCGCGCGTGCCGTGCCAGTCCATGATATCCACATGGCTGTTGAGCATCGCAACCGGCGCCGCCTGTTCCGGCCCGAAGGTGGAAAGCGCCTTGAAACCGAGCCCCGGCAGCGCCTCGATCAGTTCGGGCGCGATCCGGTTCCACGGCGGCACCAGCATCGGCACGAAGCGCGAAGCGTGCAGCGCCGCCAGCTTGTCGAACCCGCGTTTCAGCTCGGACACCATATCGGGCAGGGGGCGATGGCTCCCCAGTTCCTGCTTCTTTTCTCCCGCACCCGCATAGCTGCGATGCGACCAGCCATGCACCGCGACGTCGAGATGCGGCTGGGTGTCGAGATAGAATGCGAGATCGGCGCCCGTCTTCTCGGGGATAACAGCAAGCGTCGCCCGCACAGAAAACGCATCGGTCATGGTCGCAAGCTTTGCCAGCTGTTCCGTCGGCTCCACAGCGTCGTCGTCGCGCAGCCAGAAATCGATCCGCCGTCCGTCGTCGGCAAGCTTGTCGAGCGCCAGCTTCAGGTCGTTTTCGGTCATGCTCTTTCCTTTGCGCCAATCGCGGTGATGATCTCGTCAAGCCTGTCGGCCGCAGCGGTGATCGATCGTTGCGACACGACGAAATCGCGCGCTCGTTGGCCGAGCCGCAGCCGCTCCGTCTCGTCATCCAGCAACCGCTCGATGGCCGCCGCATAGGCCGCCGCATCTCCCGCAGGCGTCAGAATGCCGCCAATCCCGTCCGTCACCACTTCAGGCACGCCGGCACCGTTTTCCGCCACGACCGGCACGCCGGATGCCTGCGCCTCCAGATAGGAAAGCCCGTAGGCCTCCGAAACTCCCGGCCATGTCAGCACCGATGCGGTCGACAGCAGCGCTGCAACCTCCTCGGCGCTTTGCAAGCCCATCCACTCCACCCGCCCGGCAAGCGCGCCTGCAAAGAGAGCCTCCACCTCCGCCCGCATCGGCCCGTCGCCGATCGCCATGAGGTGCCAGTCGTCACGATGGGCAATCTGCTTCAACGCTTCGGCAAGCGCTGCATAACAGGCAAACTTGTTGCCCGGCCGCATCATGCCGACAGCCACCAGCCGCCCCGGTTCGGGCGATGGCGCGCGGGAGAGATAGGGCGTGGGATCGATGAACGGAAACAGCCGCGAAAGCCGCACATCCGGCACCACCTCTGCAAGCCCCCGGCCGTCGCGACCGGTGAAACAGATATTGGTCGCCGCCAGTGCGACCGCATCGACCACCATCTCCTGCGCCTCCACCCACTGCCCCAAATTGCGCCGATGCGAATAGGAGGCCTCCGCCGTCACATAGGGAATGTCGAAACGACGGCAAAGGGCAGGGCCGATCAGGTCCGGAGCCTTGTAATAAAGGTGGTAGGTAAACCACAGGTCCGGCAGCCTCTCGCCGAGTGCCAGTCGTCTTTCCCACTCAGTCGAAATCCGCTCGACCTCGTGCGCCGCCTGCGCATCGCGTTCCCCAGTCGACGAGGTCTGCTCGGGCAGAAACGCGCGGAACTCCGAAACCAGATCGACCTTGTGTCCTTTGACCCCAAGGATCTCGATCAACTGGCGCGCCATCAGCCGGTCGCCTGAGGGAACGGGGTGGTTCGGCGATTTCAGCGGCGCGTAGAAAGCGATGTCCATGCTGTGGGATAGCATCCGTCACGCCAGCGTGAAAAGCCCGATCTCTTGACAGAGCCAGTCGTTGGGCTCACCTGATGGCTTCCCAGTTCGAATGCCTCCGGAGTGCCATCCTTGAACCAGCAATCGCCACAGGCGACGGATCTTTTGTCCGCCATCGAAGACAAGCGCGCAATGATCGGCGTCATCGGCCTCGGCTATGTCGGCCTGCCGCTCGCCATGACGGTCGCCCGCGCCGGCTTCAAGGTCACCGGTTTCGACATTGATCCGTCCAAGATGACCGCGATCGAAGCGGGCAAGAGCTATATCGAGGCGGTGCCCGACGACGTGCTTTCCGCCGAGCGCGATGCCGGCCGTTTTGCAGCGACGACCGATTTCGCACGCCTTGCCGAATGCGACGTGATCGCCATCTGCGTGCCGACGCCGCTTACCCGTCACCGCGAGCCGGACCTCTCCTACGTCGCAAAAACCTGCGAGCAGATCGCCGGCACCCTGCGGAAGGGCCAGCTCGTCGTGCTCGAATCCACCACCTATCCCGGCACGACCGAAGAGGTGATGAAGCCGATCCTCGAAAAGACCGGGCTGGTTGCGGGCGAGGATTTCTTCCTCGGCTATTCGCCGGAACGGGAAGACCCCGGCAACCGCGATTTCCAGACCTCGACCATTCCGAAGGTTGTTGCCGGCGATGGCGAAGCGGCGTCTGCCATGGTCTCCGCCTTTTACGGCGCCGTCGTCGAAACCATCGTTCCGGTCTCCGGCACCCGCACCGCGGAAGCGGTCAAGCTCACGGAAAACGTCTTCCGCGCCGTCAATATCGCGCTCGTGAACGAGTTGAAGATCGTCTACGAGCGCATGGGCATCGACGTCTGGGAAGTCATCGCCGCCGCCAAGACCAAGCCGTTCGGCTACATGCCCTTCTATCCGGGCCCGGGCCTCGGCGGTCACTGCATTCCGATCGATCCGTTCTACCTCACCTGGAAATCGCGCGAATACGACCAGCCGACCCGCTTCATCGAACTCGCCGGCGAGATCAACACGGCAATGCCGCGCTATGTCGTCGACCGGCTGGCCGAAGCGCTCGACCGCATGCTCGGCAAGGCGCTCAGCCGTTCGCGGGTTCTCATCCTCGGTCTCGCCTACAAGAAGAACGTGCCCGATATCCGCGAAAGCCCGTCGCTGCGGCTGATGGAACTGCTTCTGGAACGCGGTGCCGACGTGGCCTATCACGACCCTTACGTCTCCGAAGTGCCGCGCACCCGCGAATACGGTCACCTGATGGGCCGCAAGTCCGTCGCGCTCGATCAACTCGGCGATTTCGATGCCGTCGTCATCGCCACCGATCATGACAGCTTCGACTACCAGGCGATTGCCGATGACGCGCCGCTGGTCGTCGATACCCGCAATGCGATGGCCAATCGCGGCATCACGTCGCAAACCATCGTCAAGGCGTAACCGTGCCCTATCTCAACGCTTGATCGCCGGAAAAGGGAAAGCAATGAGCAGACTGGACAGCTTCATCAACCGGATGACCGCGCAGCGCGACATCCTCAATCACATCAAGAACGATCTCGGCCTGCCGGCTTCGGGTGATGTCTACGAGGTCGGCATCGGCAACGGCCGCACCTATAGCCATCTGCGCGAGCTGTTCGCCGACCGCCGCATCCTCGCCTTCGACCGCTCCAACGGCGCCCACCGCACTGAAGCACCGTCCGAAAACGACGTCGTGCTGGGAGAGATCAAGGATACCGGCCAGGAATATGTCGGCAAGAACGCTGCCCTCGTGCATGCGGACATCGGCACCGGCTATCCGGATGCGGATGCGAGAACCTTGCAGTGGTTGCCGCAAATGGCGGCTGGCATGCTCGCGTCGGGCGCCTATGCCGTCAGCGGCCTGCCGCTCGACCACCCCGATCTTGAAGAACTGCCGTGCCTGCCCAGTGTGGAGGAGGGCCGCTATTTCTATTATCGCAAGCGATAAACAGGCCGTGAAACGGGCGTGAGGACCAGCGCCACGCCCGTGTTCCGCCACAAAATCAGGTCAGAGAAAACCTGTCGTCAGCATCGCTGACCGAGTGTCCAAGGCGCGCAAATGGCATCGTTTGCGCGCTCAAAGACCAGCGGATGAGCCGGGGGAAAGGCTGTGGATAACCTGTGGATAACGGCCGATGACGGGCAATCAGGCGTGCTGACGGTCCCGGCGCATGTCGTCCATGCGGGCACCACGGATCGTTTCGGCGAGCGTCCGGCTGATTTCCATGCTCATGCGCGGATTGTCGGAGATCACCTTGAAGAAGGCATCCTTGGTAATGCGCAGAACATCGACCTCAGTCACGGCCCGTGCTGTTACGGCCTGCGAGCAATTGGAGAGAAGGCACATCTCGCCGATAATGGAATTGCACCCGGCCTCGCCGATCTTTGTCTCGGAATTCGCCGAACCGCTGATCATGTCGACCTTTCCGCACAGGATTACGTAGGCAGCATCGCTGCTGTCGCCCTGTGAGAAAATATCCTGCCCCGGTTCGTAGAGAACGCGGTCGGAGGTAAAGGCAAGCAGCTTAAGTTTGCACGGATCGACCCGGCAAAAATAAGGAACTTTCTTCAGCAACTGCACTTCATCGTTGAGCAACATGGTTTCCACCATTTGGTCATCTTGTTGGCGGCTGCGATATTATGCCACCAACGATTTAAAAATACCACTCTTTGTATCCAGAGCCTCAAAAGAGTCGTCTTCGGCCACGGATCCCTTGTCGAATACGATAACACGATGAAACAATCGTGACAGGGCAGTATTCGACAAAACCCACGCCACAGAAGGATTATTGTCCTGCTGAGCGAGGAAGTGAAGCACATTCTTAACAATTTCTTCCTGAGCCCTCCGATCGAGGCCCGGAAGGGGCTTGTTGAAGATGTAATAATTGGAGCGCCGCACCAGCGCTCGGGCAAGGCTCAGCTTGTGGCGCTGGACCAGTGTCAGTCGCCGGCCGCTGGCGCCCATGTCGTAGTCCAGCCCGATGCCGATAAAGCTTTCATAGAGACCCATTTCGCGCAGCAGCTTGCCTGCCACGTTGCGGATCTTGGTCGGCGCGTCGGCGTTGCGTTGCGACAGCTTGCCGAACAGGATGTTTTCGCGAAGCGTCGCCGAGCCCATGTATTTGTGCGGATCGTAGCGCTCGATCCGGCTGCGCAGCGATGCCGGCAGGTTGGCATAGAAGATGTCGCGCGTGGCAACGATCTGGTTCATGATCTCGGCGGTCAGGACGCCGAAGCGGTAGCGTGGCTCGATATAGTAGAGGCTGAGCTTGACCACCGCGCGCCGGTCGTCCTCGCTGGGCTTGAAGTCCCGGCGGCTGCGCTTGCGCTTCAAAAGCTGCTCGTAGAACGCGATATCGTCGGTGGTGATATGCTCGAGCTGCTGGAACAGCGGATGTTCCGGCGGCAGGCCCTGGAAGATTTCCGACAGGTTTTCTGCGATCGAAAGTCCCATGTCGTAGAACAGGTCGAACAGATTGGCCGTCTTCAACACTTCGAAGACATACTCTCCCTCGGCCAGTTCCATATCCAGTTCCGCCGACTGGCGCGTCGCCGCAAACAGCAGGTTTTCCCGCACCGTCGCTTCGGTGTTGTAGGCGCTGAAATCGAAATAGGAGACGAGATTGCCAAGCCCCTGACTGGCGAGTTCCTCGCGCAGGGCAAACCGCATCTCGACGACACGACCGGTCAGTTCCTCGTGTTCGGCCGGGTCGAGATAGGAATGCAAGGCCAGTTCCATCACGTCGGCTGTCAGCTGCACCGCGTCGAGAGCCCTCAAGACCGACTGCTTGACATCGTCTTCGCCGCCTTCCGATACGGAGGTGGATCGACGGTCGATCCAGTCGACGGACGGATCGTGCGTCGTGTTTCCGGCGCGTTCGGCTTCGCTCATCTTCCAGCGCCGCCGAAGCTTCTTGTGTTTGGGCTCGTCTGCGGAATTCTCCTGCACGGCCGGCGCGTGCTTGAGACCGTAGAGAAGATTGTCCTTGAGCGTCCCGTGGAAAAAGTAGCTGTCGGCCGACGCATAGGAGACCTGACGCCCGGTCACCGCTTCCGGCAGTTCCAGAAGGTCGACCTCGCCCAGCATCACGCGGCCCGATGCCGGCCAGGTGATGCGGCCGAACGCTTCCGCCGTCGCTTCGGCGCCGATGCCGGCATTGTCGATCATCGCCACCAGCTCGCCGGGCTCGATCTTGAGCGTCACGTTTTCGGCGATATGAGCGCCGCTGCCATCGACGATGGTGAGGTTCAGAGCGGCAAGCGGAGACGGCGTATGGTCCGGCACATCGTGGGCGAGCGCATGCAGCGTCGGCGCGATCAGCACGCCCGGCTCGAACTGTTCGCGCACCTGTTCGTATTTTACCTGCACGTCCTGGCGCGCCTGGTCCCAGTCGATCAGTTCCTTGAGCGGGCCCGGCAGGTCCTTGTAGGCGTTGATGACGGCCACCAGCTGGCCGACGTCGAGCGTGCCGCGCAAGGCAAAATAACCGCCGATCGAATAGAAGAGAAACGGCGTCAGCTGCGACAGGAAATTGTTGACGAACTTGACGATGAATTTCCACCGATAGAGGTCGTAGCGGATCTGGAAGATCTGCCCCAGCCGGTCGGAAATATCGGCACGCTCGTAATTGCTGGTGTCGTAGCTGTGGATCGTGTCCATGCCCTCGACGATCTCGCCCACCTTGCCCGCCAGATGCCGGGCGGTGATTTGCCGCTGACGGCCGAGATCGATCAGACGGCGGCGCATCTTCGGAATAATGCCAACCTGGATCGCCACCATGAAGGCCGCGATCAGCCCGAGCCACAGGTTCTGCAAGAGAATGAAGGTGAGGGCGGCGATCGCCTGTCCACCCAGCATGGCCGGCTGCACGAAAGCGTCACCGGTAAAGCCGCCGAAAGGCTCCACCTCGTCCTTGACCATGCTGGAGACTTCCGCACCGCGGATCTGCCGCATCGTGCTTGGCGGAAAGCGCAGAAGACGGTCCACCAGCTCGTAGCGGATACGGCGCAGCAGCCGTTCGCCCAGCCGTCCCTTGTAGGTGTTGATGTAGAACTTGAACAACCCGTTGACGATGACGAGCAGCAGGAACACGCCCGAAAGCGCCATCAGCGTCGCCAGCCGGTTGAGCTCGAAGCCTTCGAAACCGAAGGACCACTGCGTCAAAGGAATGGTGAACTGGAACGCGAGAAAGGGCCGGGTTGCGGCCGCCATTTCGAACCCTTCGCCCTGGATCGGCCCGTTGATGATCTGCTTGGGAAGGTCGAACGCAAGGAAGTACGGAATCATCGAAATCAGAACGATCGCGAGAACCCATAACTGCTGCGGTCGCGTATGATTCCAGATATAACGAAGTAGATGTTTTTCCATCGGCAACGGATCTCAGTTCCCGAGGCTGGATTGCACAGCGCGCCTCCCGGAAGGGTGAAGGGAGGCATGATATAGGTGGATCCGCCGCTTGTGCAAACGTCTCGTGCACGATGCTGCTTGATTAGGCGATTGGTTCGCCGCCAAGTGTGGCAAACCTGCCGGGATAGCGAAGGGCCGGGTTCTGCACCCCGGCCCTTCGGTGTTTGAAAATTCCTGTTTTAAATCAACGGTCTTTGTCGCCCGATGTCAGGATTTCGGCAGCTTCCGCGCCGCTCACCCTGCGGATCTCCACGTCGTCGCGGCGGGCGGCAAACGCGTCGGTTGCCATCAGCAGTTCGGCAAGATCGGCAGGCAGGGAGAGAATCACGCGGTCGCCCTGCACTGGCTCGCCACGGCGAATGCCGCCGAGTTCGCCGCGCTTGGCCGTGATCATGCCGCCGGCGACCGTATTCAGCGTATCCGGGTCGATCAGGATGAAGGCACCGGTCGAGCGGTTCTGCTCATAGGTGTCGAACACCGCCTGCTCTTCGAAAGACAGGCGCACCTTGCCGATCGCGTTCATGTCTAGGCCGGACGCATGCGGAGCCCAACTGCCCGACTGCAGGTCGAGCTGCGAGATCGGCTCCACCGCCACGCGCTGGCGGCGCGAACCGCTTTTCAGCCAGTAGCGCTTGCCGGGCTCGATGCCGCCAGGCTGCAACGCCACCATCTGCGCCTCGAAGTTGAGGCCGGTCATGGGCTGGCCGTCGAGCGAGGCGATCACGTCGCCGCGCGCGACATCCACCTGTCGGTCGAGCACCAGCGTGATCGCGTCGCCAGCGACGGCAGCGTTCCGCACGAGGTCGAAGGTGACGATCTGTTTGACGTTGGCGATCGTGCCAGACGGCAGGATGACGACGCTGTCGCCCGGCTTGATCGAGCCGCCCGCAACCGTGCCCTGATAGCCGCGAAAGCTTTCGCCGGGACGCGAGACACGCTGGACGGGAAGGCGAAAGCCACCGGTCTGCGTGGAGCGTGTCGTTGCCAGTTCCAAAGCGTCGACCAGCGTCGGGCCTTCATACCACGGCATCGTGGACGTTGCGGGATAGACGACGTTTTCGCCCTTCAGCGCCGACATCGGGATCGCCGTGATCTGGCGAACGCCGAGCGACAGCGCGAATTCGCGGAATTCATGGCTGATGCGGTCGAAGATCTCGCGGTCGTAGTTCACGAGGTCGAACTTGTTGACCGCGAGAACGAACTGCCGGATGCCCATCAAGGATGCGATCGTCGCATGCCTACGGGTCTGTTCCAGAAGCCCGACGCGGGCGTCCGCAAGCAGAATGGCGAGATCGGCCGTCGAGGCGCCGGTTGCCATGTTGCGGGTATACTGCTCGTGGCCGGGCGTGTCGGCCACGATGAACGAACGCTTCTCGGTCGAGAAATAGCGATAGGCGACGTCGATCGTGATGCCCTGTTCGCGCTCGGCCTGGAGACCGTCGAGAAGCAGCGCGAAGTCCGGCAGGCCGAGATCGTTCTGGCCGCCGCTATCGCGGGCAAGCGTCGCCGCCTGGTCTTCCTTGACGGCCTTCGTATCCCACAGCAGCCGGCCGATCAGGGTCGACTTGCCGTCATCGACGGAGCCGCAGGTGATCAGCCGCAGCGGCCGTACGTCACGGGTGATCTTGGCAGCGGATTCCGCGAAGGGCAGAATGGTGGCCGAAGCGGCGGTGGATGTTGCGGTCACGCTCATCTCAGAAATATCCTTCACGCTTCTTCTTTTCCATCGAGCCGGACTGGTCGCGGTCGATGGCGCGGCCCTGGCGTTCGGAAACCGTGGCGATTTCCAGTTCGGCGATGACTTCTTCGAGGTTGGAGGCCGTTGAGCGGATCGCGCCGGTCAGCGGGAAGCAGCCGAGTGTGCGAAACCGGATCGAGCCATGCTTTATCTCTTCGCCGGGAAGCAGTTCCAGCCGCTCGTCTTCGGCAAGGATCATCATTCCGTCGCGCTCCACGTAAGGGCGCTCGGCAGCATAGTAGAGCGGCACCAGCGGAATGTTTTCCGCCTGGATGTAGCGCCAGATATCCACTTCGGTCCAGTTCGACAGCGGGAAGGCGCGCACGCTTTCTCCCTTGCGGATCATGCCGTTATAGACGTTCCAAAGTTCCGGCCGCTGGTTGCGCGGATCCCATTTATGGTCCGGCGTGCGGAACGAATAGATCCGTTCCTTGGCGCGGCTTGCTTCCTCGTCGCGTCGCGCGCCGCCGAAGGCCGCGTCGTAACCGCCGGCATCCAGCGCCTGCCTCAGCGCCTCGGTCTTCATCACGTCGGTATAGAAGGACGAACCATGGGTGAACGGCGTGATGTTTTCTTGCCTGCCGCGGACATTGCTGTGGACCACGAGGTCGAGATCGTAGTCCTCTGCGACCTTGTCGCGGAACGCGATCATTTCCTTGAACTTCCACGTCGTGTCCACGTGCAGAAGCGGGAAGGGCACGCGACCCGGGAAGAAGGCCTTGCGGGCGAGATGCAGCAGGACGGAGGAATCCTTGCCGATCGAATAGAGCATGACCGGGTTTTCGAATTCGGCCGCCACCTCCCGGAAGATGTGGATCGCTTCGTTTTCGAGTGCCTTGAGATGAGGATCAAGCGGCGGGCGGGAAACGGGCGGGTTCTTGATTTCCGTTTCCTGTACTGACAGGGGCATTTCAGTCTCCGGTATTCTTAAAGACACAACATAGATGGCAAGGGTGGCAGGCGCTGCGATCCGGACGGATCATCCGATGGCGCTTGCCCCTTGAATGGTGGAGGAGCGGGCCGCGGGGTCTTCGGAGGCCTGCGCGTCAGACGCGTGACTTTCCGAAACATGCAGACCGCATTCTCGCTTCTCGTCGTTTTCCCACCACCAGCGGCCGGCCCGTTCGGGCTCGCCCGGCTTGATGGCGCGGGTACAGGGCTCGCAGCCGATCGACGGATAGCCGCGGGCGTGCAGCGGATTGATCGGGATATGTTCGGCCGCGACATGCGCGTTGATGCGGTCGATGTCCCAGTCCGCCAGCGGATTGATCTTGATCAGGTTGCGCTCGGCGTCGAATTCGGCAAACGGCGTCGTCGCCCGGTTGCCGGACTGTCCGCGGCGAAGCCCGGTGATCCAGATCTCGGCGCCGGACAGCGCTTGCGCGAGCGGCACCAGCTTCCTCACACGACAGCAGGCGTGGCGGGCTTCGACGCTGTCATAGAAACCATTGATGCCGTAGGTCTCGACAAACGCATCGACATCGTCCTTATCAGGGTAGAACCTGATGATCTCGAGATCGTAGCGCGCTTCAGTCTCGGCGATCAGGTCGACGGTTTCGCGAAACAGCCGGCCGGTCTCCAGCGTCGATACCTCGATCGGCAGACGATGCGTGCCGATCGCAGCTGTTATCACCTGATCCTCGATCCCGAGCGACGTGGTGAACACGGCGCGGCCGAGCCCTGCCACAAGCGACAGACGGCCGGCAAGGTCGAGGCCTGCAAGGCGAGTATCGAGATTTGCTGCAAGTGCCTGATGGTCAAGCCTTGCCACGTCCTGAAAGGTCATCGGTCATCTTCCGTAAGCAATGGCAAGATTATTGTCGGACCCGTTGCGGAAAGACAGGAAAAGCCGTTTCAACCTTCGGACTGCGGGAGCAAATATCTCTCCAAAGCTCCGCCTACACAGAAAACCCGACGCCTTAACTAAATGTGAGCCTTTTTTGCCCGCCAATGCGGCCATTGGTTTGTAATTTCTTGCCATTTGCGCTATCCCAGGACCAGGTTTTGCATCGCGGTACAGCCGCATGCCGATCCGCTCTCCCTGAATGCCGGTAACGGCTTCATCGTGGATGCCCAGAGGAAAAATAAGCGGCGACGTGAGACCGATTTCGGCCTTGCGGCGGCGCTGCTGTTAGTGGTCGCGGTATGATATCCCAGAAGGCGAAATATGCGTTGAGAGCCCTGACGGCCTTGGCGCAGGCGGATCCTGAAGAACCGATGCTGATCTCCGAGATCGCGGTTCAGCAGAGCATTCCGAAGAAGTTTCTGGAGCAGATCCTGCTCGACCTCAAACGTTCGGGGATCGTCGTGTCGCGGCGCGGCAAGCAGGGCGGCTATCTTCTCCTGCGGCCCGCCGACGCCATCACCTTCGGGGAAGTGCTGCGTCTGGTCGATGGCCCGATTGCCCCTCTGCCTTGCCTCTCCCAGACCGCCTACCGCAAATGCGATGATTGCGACGGCGAACACCTCTGCGAAATCCGCCACGTCTTCGCCCGCGTTGCTGACGCCACCCGCGACGTGCTGTTCAGCACCACCATCGCCGATGCGGTGGAAGGGGCAGGGGTCGAAGTGGCCGCAGCGGACACTGACGCTGCCGACGCCGGACAGGTGCGCGAACTGCTGTCGGCCTGAGCCTAGTTTTCGCCCTGCTGCTCGCCTCGGGTCTTCACGTCGACAAGGGGATCGAAATCCACGCCTTGCGTCTTTCCGTCCGGCGATTTGAGAACCAGTTCCCCATCGCCGCAAGAAGCCCGACCCAGCCGGCGTTCGTCACGTCTGTCATCGAGCCTTGCGCGGACGTCATCCGGAAGCTCACCGCGCAGGTCTCGCCAGTCAACGCTCATCGGATTCCTCCCTGCAGCCACGCGTCAAACCGGGCATCGGCCTTTGCGAACATCTGACAAGCCATCATCTCCTGCTCTCAGGACGTAATCAAACGAATATTGCCTTACCTCTCACGCGCCAAACCCGACCAACTTCCCGGATTGCCTTACCCCGTCCTCCGCTTTTCCCAACGCTGCCGTTTCGCCGCTTGGCCCTGAAGGAGCGCGCCTTTGTCGCCGCAGCCCACCAAAGGGAAACAGTTTTGCCTTGGTTTCGCCGTCGATTGACTAAGACGACCGGCTCGGTAGAGTTTGTGAAGATCACAGGGGAGGCATTCATGCTGAATTTTACCGATGGGATATCGAAGCGGCTTCTGGCACTGGCGCTCGGCGTGACGCTGGCCGCCGGCAGCGTGGCGCCGGCTTTTTCAGCCACCCAGCTCCTCAACGTGTCCTATGACCCGACGCGCGAGCTCTACAAGGATTTCAACGCCGCCTTTGCCAAGCACTGGAAGGCAGAAGGTGGCGATGATGTCGCCATCCGCCAGTCGCATGGCGGCTCCGGCGCGCAGGCCCGCTCCGTCATCGATGGTCTGGGTGCCGATGTCGTGACGCTGGCGCTGGAAAGCGATATCAACGCCATCCAGAAGGCCGGCAAGATCAAGGAAAACTGGCGTTCCCGCCTGCCGAACAATTCCTCGCCCTACACGTCGACGATCGTCTTCCTGGTGCGCAAGGGCAATCCGAAGGGCATCAAGAACTGGGGCGATCTGGTCAAGGGCGACGTCTCGATCGTCACCCCGAACCCGAAGACGTCGGGCGGCGCCCGCTGGAACTATCTGGCAGCCTGGGCCTGGGCCAATGAAGAATTCAAGGGCGACCAGGACAAGATCAAGGCTTATATCGCCGATCTCTACAAGCGCGCGCCTGTCCTCGATACCGGCGCCCGCGGCTCGACGGTGACGTTCGCACAGCGCCAGATCGGCGACGTGCTGCTTGCCTGGGAAAACGAGGCCTATCTCGCCGGCGAGGAATTCGGCAAGGACGCTTTCGACATCGTTGTGCCGCCGATCTCGATCCTCGCAGAGCCGCCGGTTGCGGTGGTAGACGCGACGGTCGATGAAAAGGGCACCCGCAAGGTCGCCGAAGCCTATCTTCAGTATCTCTATTCCGACGAAGGCCAGAACATCGCGGCCAAGCACTTCTATCGTCCGTCCAGGCGCGATGTGGTAAAGCCTGAATTGCTGAAACAGCTGCCGGATATCAAGCTCGTCACCATCGACGACCCGATCTTCGGCGGTTGGAAAAAGGCGCAGCCGGAACATTTCGGCGATGGCGGCATCTTCGACCAGATCTACAAGCCGGGCAAATAAGTCGGAACCGACATGACCTCATCCACCGCTGCCACGTCGGCACGGTGGCGGGTAAAACAGCCGAGCATCATCCCGGGTTTCGGGTTGACGCTCGGCTTTTCGCTCGCCTACCTGTCGCTCATCATCCTCATTCCGATCGCAGGCCTGCTCTGGCGCACGGCCGAGCTCGGCTGGTCAGGCTTCTTCGCCATCCTCTCGGATCAAAGAACGATCCGGGCTCTCACCGTTTCCTTCGGCACGGCCTTTGCGGCCGCTCTCGTCAATGTCGTCTTCGGCACGCTGCTTGCCTGGGTGCTGACCCGCTACCGGTTTCCCGGTCGCCGGTTGATCGATGCCATGGTGGACCTGCCGTTTGCCCTGCCGACGGCCGTCGCCGGTATCGCATTCGCCTCGCTCTATGCGCCGAATGGCTGGATCGGTTCGCTGTTCATGCCGTTCCGCATCGCTTTTACGCCCTATGGCATCGTCATCGCGCTCATCTTCATCGGTCTTCCCTTCGTCGTGCGCACCGTGCAGCCGATCATGGAAGAGATCGATCGCGAGGTGGAGGAGGCGGCAGCAACGCTCGGCGCCAACCGGTTCCAGACCATATTCCAGGTTCTGCTGCCGGGCTTGGCGCCCGCCATCCTCACCGGCTTCGCACTCGCCTTTGCCCGCGGTGTTGGCGAATACGGCTCGGTCATCTTCATCGCCGGCAACATTCCCTACGTCTCGGAAATCGCGCCGCTTCTGATCGTCATCCGGCTGGAAGAGTTCAACTACGCCGGCGCCACCGCAATCGCCACGATCATGCTGCTGATCTCGTTTGCCATGCTGCTGGTGATCAACCTCATCCAGGCCTGGAGCCGCAGGAGGTATGGCTATGTTTGATATGGTTAATCTCTACTCGGCGGCTGCCCCTCACCCTAACCCTCTCCCCGCAGGCGGGGAGAGGGGACGTGCCCTGATCGGGGCTGGGAGCAAGCAGCTTGCGCCCTTCTCCCCGCGCGCGGGGAGAAGGTGCCGGCAGGCGGATGAGGGGCATTTCCACCCAAAAGCGGCCAAAAAGCCGCACCAAGCACACCTCCACCAAAACCAGCACGGAGGTGCAGATGTCCGATAACCGCTCATCCTTCCGCAGCCCCGCCGACGAAAGCATCACCACCAAGCTTGTCCTGGTCGGGGTGTCGCTCATCTTCCTTGGCTTCTTCCTGTTCCTTCCGCTTGTCTCGGTCTTCGTCGAGGCGTTTCGCGAGGGCTGGGGTGCTTATGAGGAAGCGCTGGTCGAACCCGATGCCTGGGCCGCTATCGGGTTGACGCTCACGGTCGCCGCCATCGCCGTGCCGCTCAACCTCGTCTTCGGGCTTGCGGCGGCATGGGCCATCGCCAAGTTCGAATTCAAGGGCAAGGCCTTCCTGATCACCCTGATCGACCTGCCGTTCTCGATTTCGCCGGTCATCTCGGGTCTCGTCTATGTGCTGCTGTTCGGCAGTGCCAGCGTTCTTGGGCCCTGGCTGAAAAGCTATGGCATCGAGATCCTGTTTGCCGTGCCCGGCATCGTGCTTGCCACCGTGTTCGTCACCTTTCCCTTTATCGCCCGCGAACTCATCCCGCTGATGCAGGACCAGGGCACCGGCGACGAGGAGGCGGCCCTGTCTCTCGGCGCAACCGGCTGGCAGACCTTCTGGTATGTGACGCTGCCCAATATCAAGTGGGGCCTGCTTTACGGCGTGCTTCTCTGCAATGCCCGCGCCATGGGCGAATTCGGTGCCGTCTCGGTCGTATCCGGCCGCATCCGCGGGCTCACCAACACGATGCCGCTGCATGTCGAGATACTCTATAATGAGTACAACATGGTTGCAGCCTTCGCGGTGGCCTCGCTGCTTGCCCTTCTGGCGCTCGTCACGCTTGCCCTCAAAACCCTTCTCGAACTTCGGTTCGGTGCCGGCTCAGCCGGCGGCAGACATTAAAGGCTCCCGCTCTATGGAAGTTAGCATCAACAATATCCGCAAGGAATTCGACCGCTTCGCCGCGCTGAACGACGTGTCGCTGAAAATCGCGTCCGGCGAACTGATCGCGCTGCTTGGTCCGTCCGGTTCCGGCAAGACGACGCTGCTGCGGCTGATCGCCGGGCTGGATTTTCCAACCGACGGCCAGATCTTCTTCGGTGCCGAAGATGCCTCGCATCATTCCGTGCAGGATCGCAATGTCGGCTTCGTATTCCAGCATTACGCGCTGTTCCGGCATATGACGGTGGCGGAAAACATCGGATTCGGCCTGAAGGTTCGCCCCTCCGCCAGCCGCCCGTCCAAGACCGAGATCAGAAAGCGCGTCTCCGACCTGCTCGATATGGTCCAGCTTTCGGGCCTCGAGAGCCGCTATCCGAACCAGCTTTCCGGCGGCCAGCGCCAGCGTGTGGCACTTGCCCGCGCCATGGCGATCGAGCCGCGCATCCTGCTGCTCGACGAACCCTTCGGCGCGCTCGATGCCAAGGTCCGCAAGGAACTGCGCCGCTGGCTGCGCGAGTTTCACGACCGCACCGGCCACACCACCGTCTTCGTCACCCACGACCAGGAAGAAGCGCTGGAGCTCGCCGACCGCGTCGTCGTCATGAGCCAGGGCAAGATCGAACAGGTCGGCTCGGCCGACGACGTCTATGACCGGCCGGGATCGCCCTTCGTGTTCTCCTTCATCGGCGAATCCTCGCATCTTCCGGTCGAGGTAAAGGACGGCACCGTGCTGTTCCAGGGTGAGCCGATCGGTGTTTCCGGAGAGGCGAACAGTTCCGGCGACCTATACTTCCGTCCCGAAGATGTGGAGCTGACGCAGGAACGCGACGCGCTGTTCGGCAAGGTCACCGCCTCACGCCGTCTCGCCGGCACCCGCATTGCCGAGATCGATATCTCCAACCCCGGGGGAAGTAACGACCATCAGCCCTTCCATGTGGAGATCGAGGTGCCTCTGCACGCCCCGATCGAACTCGGCTCCGAAGCAAGGTTTCGTCCGACCCGCTGGAAGATATTCGGCCGATGACATTGTGGCTGGTACCGACCGCGTACCAGCCTTCCAGTCGCCCGCGACGAAGCGTAAGGCACGAGTTTCGACCTTAAATTGATCCCTATCAATTCCGGCGGCATCGGAAGCTGATATGCAGCCTGCGCGCGTAAGCTTCGGTAAATCAAAGTGCTCTATGAAGCTCGCAGTTCGATAGTCCGACAGGTCTCCTATGGCAGATATTGCGCATGAAACGATGGCCCCCGCCGTTGCGGAGGGCGAAGCGGTCTCCGCTGTGGGTCAGTTCGGCAAATTTCTTGCCGAGCGACTGCTGGACGTCCTCGGCAATCGCGGCCTTGCCTTCTATTTCGCGCTGATCGCCTTCACCGTGGCGCTGTCACTCTACGTGTTTCTGGAGGAGAACCTGCTTGCCGTGGCGTGGCGTCTGATTGTCGGTGATGTCGCGACACGCGTCTCGGCCGGCTTCGTCACCGTCGCCTTCGTCGGCTCGCTCGCCGCCAGCCGGCACTTGCGCATTCCGCGGCCTGTCTCCCGTATTCCATCCGGCGAAGACCTGCAGAGAGCGCTCGATATCCTGGCGCTCCAGCCCAATGCCAGCGCCGGCCTCGTGCGGCTCGGCGACAAGAAGGTGCTGTTTTCCGATTGCGGCAATGCCTTCGTCATGTATGCCCGCTCCGGCCGGTCCTGGGCTGCGCTGTTTGATCCGGTCGGCTGCCGCAAGGCCTGGCCGGGCCTGATCGTCAAGTTCATGAACGCCGCGCGCCGCGATGGCTGCCGCGCCGTGTTCTACCAGGTCTCGCCCGAGTTTCTGCCCTGCGCAGTCGAGGCGGGTCTGAAACCCTACAAGCTGGGCGAACAGGCAGTGGTTCACCTGACCGATTTCGACCTGAAAGGCGGCGCCTGGCTGAAACTGCGCCGCTCGATCAACCGTGCCGAACGTGACGGGTTGGAATTCTCGCTGCTGCCGGCGGAAGCTGTGCCCGGCGTGATGGACGAGCTTATTGGCGTTTCCCGCGCCTGGCTTGCCGCCCATAACGCGGCCGAAAAGGGATTTTCGCTCGGCACCTTTCAGCCGGCCTATGTGGCCGCCGGACCTGTCGCCGTCATCCGCCTCGAAGGCCGCATCGTTGCCTTCGCCAATATCCATGCGACGAGTTCCAACGGCGATGCCTTTATCGATCTCATGCGACACGTACCCAACACCCATCGCGGCATGATGGATCTGCTCTTCGTGCGCATCATGGAGCATTTCAAGGCGGAAGGGTATCGCACGCTCAACCTCGGCATGGCGCCGCTTTCAGGCCTTGCCACCCACCGCCGCGCCCCGCTCTGGAACCATATCGGCAACCGCATTTTCGAAAACGGCGAACGCTTTTACAATTTCCGCGGCGTTCATGCTTTCAAGTCGAAATTCGATCCGGAATGGCAGCCGCGCTATCTCGCCGTCTCCGGCCGCGGCATGCCGCTCGTTGCCCTGTTCGACGTGACCAAGCTGATTGCCGGCGGCCTGAGAGGCATCCTTCGCCGATGAAGCTTCTGCCCGCAATCGTTGCCGGCATCACCGTGGTCGCCGCCGCGGTGAATGCGTTCGAGTGGTGGGCCGGCCCCGGCATCAGAAGCCTGCCGACCGACCGCATCGCCTATCCCGACGCAAAGGCATCCGGCATCGTTCTCCTCTTGTCCGGCACCGAAGGCTGGTCGGACCGCGAACAGACGGTCTCCGATGCGTTGACTGCGGACGGCGCCGTGGTCGTCGGCGTCGATCTTCCCGACTACTACGAGGCGCTGGAGCGCGAAGAAGAGCGCACCTGCCTTTATCTCGTCTCCGATATCGAGGAACTGAGCCGCCAGATCCACCGCGAACAGGAAATCGCCGCCTACCTCCCGCCGGTCATCGCCGGCATCGGCGGCGGTGGCGCCCTGGCGCTCGCGATTGCCGCCCAGACCCCGGCCTCGACCATCGCAGAAACCATCGCCATCGATCCTCAGGCCTCCATTCCCGTCGAAAAGATCCTCTGCACGCCGGCCCCCAAGACGGTGCTCGAGGGCGGCATCACTTACGGGCTCACACCCGGTCCGCTGCCGGAACCGGTGCGCATTCTGCTGACGCCGCAGGCAGATCCCGCAGGGGAGGCCCACGCGGATGCACTGAAGCAGACCCATCCGGCAATCGAGATCACCGCCTGGGACGAAACCGCGGAAACCCTGCTGCTGCAAACCGTTTCGACCACGCCTTCCCGCCTTCGCCAGTCATCGTCGCCGCTCGGCCTGCCGATCGTGCCGACCTCGGCCGTGCCGCTGCATGATACGCTGGCCATCATCTATTCCGGCGATGGCGGCTGGCGCGATATCGACCAGAAGCTCGCGGCCTACCTCGTGGAAGACGGCATTCCGGTCGTCGGCGTCGATGCGCTGCGCTATTTCTGGACCGAGAAATCGCCGCAGGAGACGGCCGACGATCTCTCCCGCATCATCACCACCTACCGCCAGCGCTGGAACGTCAAAAACGTCGTCCTGATCGGCTATTCCTTCGGCGCCAACATCCTGCCCGCCACCTATCGACTGCTTCCCGAGGCAGACAGGAAGGCCGTCTCTTTCCTCTCGCTCCTGGCCCTCTCGCATCAGGCCGATTTCGAGATCGCCGTCACCGGCTGGCTCGGCTGGGCAGGGGCCGCCAAGCAGGGCGATCCCGTCGACGACATCGCTAAGATCGAGCCGCACAAGATCCAGTGCATCTACGGCACGGAGGAGGAAGACACCGCCTGTCCTGCTGTTGAGGACATCCCCGGCACACTCATCCATTCACGCCCCGGCGGCCACCATTTCGATGGCGACTACCGCGCCCTCAACCGGCTGATCGTGGACCGCATCAGGGCTTTGTCTCCACCCGCGATGTGATCCGGATCCACTTGCCAGAATAAGCTTCCAGGCGCATCATGCATCGCACTTGCAACGCATGAGGTGATGCTAATGAAAACCGCAACCATCCCGTCGCTGCGCGTCGACCCGGAACTCCGCGCGGCTGCCGAAAGCGTGCTGAAGGAAGGCGAAACGCTCTCCGCCTTCGTCGAGGACTCGCTGAAAAAGCAGATCGATTACCGAAAGACCCAGGCGGAGTTTATCGCCAGGGGGCTGGCAGGTCTGGCCGAAGCTGAGCGCACCGGGGTTTACTACTCATCTGAAGAGATTTTTGGAGAACTGAAAGGCATGCTTGAAGCCAAGCGGGCCGAAAAGCGCTCCAAATGAGCTATCTCGTGAAGTGGACGGAGCGCGCGCGAGTTGATCTCAAACGGCTCTATGCATATCTGCTGGATCGCGACGAGGACGCCGCGGCCCGTGTGCTGGAACTCATTGCACAGTCGGTGGTATTGCTCGAAGACTTCCCATTCAGTTGCCGCAAGGCCTTAGGCGGCAATGCACTCCTTCGAGAAATGCTCGTTCCATTCGGTTCGTCTGGCTATGTCGTGCTGTTCAGAATAGACAGCGAGACGTCCGTCACCATCCTCGCCATCCGCCACCAGCGCGAGGACGACTACCACTGACACCGCACGACCTTAGCGGTCGCTCATCGCCGCTCTCGGATTGACCCAGGGCTCCTGATTGCTGCGGGGCAGGGGCTGTCTGCCAAGAATGTGATCCGCTGCCTTCTCGCCGGTCATGATCGACGGGCCGTTGAGATTGCCATAGGTGACATGCGGGAAGATCGAACTGTCGGCCACCCGCAGCCCTTCGACGCCGATCACCCGGCATTCCGGATCGACCACCGCCATCAGATCGTCGGCCCTGCCCATCCGGCAGGTACCGCAGGGGTGATAGGCGCTTTCCAGATGCTCGCGCAGAAAGGCATCGATTTCCTCGTCGCTCTCAACCTGTTCGCCCGGCTGGATCTCCGGTCCGCGATAGTCGTCGAACGCCTTCTGGCTGAAGATCTCGCGCGTCAAGCGCACGCAGTAGCGGAACTTGATCCAGTCTTCCTCGTGGCTCATGTAGTTGAAGCGGATGACAGGATCGTCTTTCGGATCGGAGGATCGCAGCGTCACCGCGCCGCGTGACTTCGACAGGTTGTAGCCCACATGCACCTGGAACCCGTGGCTCTTCGCCGCCGCCTTGCCGTCGTATGAAATCGCGACAGGCAGAAAGTGATACTGGATATCCGGCTGCTTCAGTCCCGGTTCCGAGCGCAAGAAGGCGCAGGCCTCGAACTGATTGGAGGCGCCGAGGCCACCCTTGGTCATCAGCCACTGGGCACCCGCCACCCCCTGCCAGAACCAGGGCAGCCAAGAATAGAGCGACACCGGCTTGGTCGAGATCTGCTGGAAATAGAACTCCATGTGATCCTGCAGGTTGGCACCGACGCCCGGCCGGTCGGCCACGACCTCGATCCCCATCTCCTTCAGATGCGCCGCCGGCCCGATCCCCGACAACATCAAGAGTTTCGGCGAATTGAAGGAGGACGCGGCAATGATCACCTCGCGGTTTGCCTTCACCACCTCCGGCACGCCCCGCCGGAGAACTTCGACGCCGATCGCACGGCCGTTTTCGATCACGACCTTCTGCGCCAGCCCATAGACAACTTCGACATTCTTCCGCTTCATCGCCGGCCGCAGATAGGCGTTGGCGGCGGACCAGCGGCGACCGTCATGGATCGTCTGCTCCATCAGCCCGAAGCCTTCCTGCTTCGAACCGTTGTAATCGTCGGTCGTCTCGAAACCGGCCTCTGCACCCGCGCGGATAAAGGCATGGAACAGCGGATTGGTCATCGGCCCGCGCTGCACATGCATCGGCCCGTCGGTGCCGCGCCATCCCTCTTCGCCGCCATGCGCCGTTTCCATCCGCTTGAAATAGGGCAGCACATCCGCATAGGACCAGCCGCTCGCGCCGAGATTCTCCCAGCGGTTGTAGTCTTCCGCGTGCCCGCGCACATAGACGAGACCATTGATCGAGGAAGACCCGCCCAGCACCTTGCCCCGCGGCGCGGTAATCCTGCGGTTGCCAAGGTTCGGTTCCGGCTCGGAATGGTAACCCCAGTTGTAGCGCTTCATGCTCATCGGCCAGGCAAGTGCTGCCGGCATCTGGATAAACGGCCCATAATCGGTACCGCCCGCCTCGATGACGATCACCGAATGCTTCCCGTCCTCGGACAGCCGATAGGCCATGGCCGAACCCGCCGAACCCGAGCCGATGATGACGAAATCTGCACTTTTCATATCCGAGCTCTCATCTTGAGCAGAAGCCCATGGCGATACTTACCCTCCCCTTGAGGGGGAGGGTCGGCGCATTGCGCCGGGGTGGGGTGAATTGGGTGGGGTAGAAAGGTCACCCCCACCCGCAGCTTTGCTGCGACCTCCCCCTCAGGGGGGAGGTGAAGTTCAATACGGCGCCTCGACTGGTGCCATTCCCACATACACCGTCTTCAGCTCCGAATAATGCTCCAGTGCCGCAAGCGAGTTTTCACGGCCGAAACCGGACTGCTTTGACCCGCCGAAAGGGATTTCCACCGGGCAGAGATTGTAGGTGTTGATCCACAGCGTGCCTGCTTCCAGAAGATCCACGACGCGATGGCCGCGTGTCAGATCGGCGGTAAAGACTCCGGCGGACAAGCCGAATTCGGTGGCGTTTGCACGCGCGATCACCTCTTCCTCGTTATCGAAGTCGAGCACGCACATCACAGGTCCGAAGATCTCTTCACGCGCGATGGTCATGTCGTCGGTGACGTCGGCAAACACCGTCGGCTGGATGTAGTAGCCTTCGCCCGAGACATTGTTGGGAATGCCGCCGCCGGTGACGAGCGTCGCGCCTTCCGAGATGCCTTTTTCGATATAGGACATCACCTTCTGGCGCTGATCGTAGGAGACCATCGGGCCCACCTGGGTTGCCTCGTCCATCGGATCGCCGATCACCATCTTTTCGGTGCGGGCCTTCAGCCGCGACAGGAATTCGTCCCGGATCGCCTTCTGCACGAACACGCGGGTGCCGTTGGAGCAGACCTGTCCGGTCGAATAGAAATTGCCGAGCATCGCCCCGCCGATGGCACTGTCGATATCCGCATCGTCGAACACGATCAGCGGCGACTTGCCGCCGAGTTCCATCGTCACATGCTTGAGATTGCCGGCAGCGCTAGCCGCCACCTTGCGGCCAGTCGGCACCGAGCCGGTCAGCGACACCTTGGCGACATCAGGATGTTCGACCAGAAGCGGCCCGGTCGTGCGGTCGCCCTGGATGACGTTGAAGAGCCCCTTCGGCAGGCCGGCCTCGATCAGGATCTCGGCGATCTTGAGCGCGCCGAGCGGCGTGTTTTCCGACGGCTTGAACACCATCGCATTGCCGGCGGCAAGCGCCGGTGCGCCCTTCCAGCAGGCGATCTGCTGCGGATAGTTCCAGGCGCCGATGCCGACGCAGACGCCAAGCGGCACCCGCTTCGTATAGGCAAAATCGCCGCCGAGCGGAATATACTGGCCATTCATGCCGGCCGCGATCACGCCGCCGAAGAACTCGAAACTGTCGGCGCCCGATGTCGGGTCGGCAACGATCGTCTCCTGGATCGGCTTGCCGGTATCGAGCGTCTCCAGCTCGGAAAGTTCGCGGTTGCGGGTCCGCATGATCTCGGCTGCCCGCTTCAGGATCCGGCCGCGTGCGGTCGGGCTCATTGCCGCCCATTCCGGCTGGGCGCGCTTGGCCGCCGCAATCGCCTTCTCGACAATCGCAGGCGTTGCCGCATGCAGCCTTGCGATCACTTCGCCCGTCGCCGGGTAAAGGCTTTCGATGACGCTGCCGTCGGTATCCTCGACATATTCGCCGTCGATGAAATGGCTGGCGACTGGTTGTGCTTTCATGGGTCTTCTCCGTTCCTTGGCGCCTATTGCCCGCGGGGGTAGCGCTTGGACTCTTCCAGATTGTCGAGGTTCATATGGTTGCGCATGTAGCGCTCCGAGGCTTTCTGCAAGGGCTGGTGGTCCCAGGGGTAATAGGCACCGTTGCGCAGCGCTTCATAGACCACCCAGCGCCGCGCCTGGCTTTCGCGCACGGCCGCGTCGAATTTCGCCATGTCCCACTTTTGTGCCCGCTTGGCGCGAAACCCGTCCATGACAGCGGCATGCGCCGGGTCATGCGCCAGATTTGTGAGCTCGTTCGGATCGGCGTCGAGATCGTAGAGCTGTTCGGGATCGAGCTCGCAGTGAACGTATTTCCACTTGCCCTCGCGAATGCCCACCAGCGGCGCATGCGAGGCTTCGGCGGCATATTCCATCAGCACCGGCGCGGTGCGGGTGCCGCCATCGATCACCGGCTTCAGGCTCTCGCCATCGGTCCAGGGCATGATCTCGTCCATCGAGATGCCGGCAAGATCGCAAAGCGTCGGCGTGATGTCGAGATTGGAAACCGGCGCGGAGTTTAGCGACGGCGTGATCTGAGGACCGGCGATCATCAGCGGCACCCTGGATGACCCCTCGAAGAAGTTCATCTTGAACCACAATCCCCGCTCGCCCAGCATGTCGCCGTGATCGGAACAGAACAGGATGAACGTGTTATCCAGCATCCGCGTCCGGGTCAGCGTGTCGATCAGCTCGCCGACTTTCTCGTCGATATAGGAGATGTTGGCGAAATAGCCCTGACGCGCCCGCCGCACATGCTCGTCGGTGATCTCGAAGGCCGGATAGTCGCACGACTTCAGAATACGCGCCGAATGCGGATCCTGCTCTGCGAGCATGCCGACCTCGGGCATCAGGTGTTCGCAGTCGTTATACAGGTCCCAGAACTTCCGGCGTGCCACATAGGGGTCGTGCGGATGCGTGAACGACACCGTTAATGCCCAGGGCCTGCGGTCTTCGTCGTCGTTGTCGCGGCTGAGATGATAGAGCTTCTGGTTGGCGAGGAAGGCCACCTCGTCGTCATATTCCATCTGGTTGGAAATCTCGGCAACGCCGGCACCGGTGACGGAACCCATGTTGTGATACCACCAGTCGATCCGCTCGCCCGGCTTGCGGTAATCCGGCGTCCAGCCGAAATCGGCCGGGTAGATGTCGGTGGTCAGCCGTTCCTCGAACCCGTGCATCTGGTCCGGCCCGACGAAATGCATCTTTCCCGACAGCGCCGTGTAATAGCCGGCGCGGCGCAGGTGATGCGCATAGGTCGGGATCGACGAGACATATTCGGCGGCATTGTCATAGACCCCGGTCCTGCTCGGCAGCTGCCCCGCCATGAACGAGGCGCGGGCCGGCGCGCAAAGCGGCGACGAGGTGTAGTTGTTCTGGAAGCGGGCCGAACGTGCAGCCAGCGCCTTCAGGTGCGGCACATGCAGCCAGTCCGCCGGCCCATCCGGAAACAGCGTGCCGTTCATCTGGTCGACCATGATGATGAGAATGTTCGGACGGGACATAACCGGGCTGCTTTTCTTGGAGATGAGGAAGACCGCCAGAATGAGTTATTTTCGATTGGCCGCGCAATCAAGCAGGGATTGCGAACAGCGCTGTCTCAAAAACGCACGGCCGGGGACTGTGGGGGAAATCCCTGTGGAAGCTTAAGCTTGGCTCGTGGCGTTGAGGCGGGACCGCACCTGCCCGAGCCAGACGATGTAATATTTACAACTCATTGTATTAGAAACATAAATTACTGTCATGGAAGTTTCATCGAACTGTCATTTGCCGGAAAGGTATTTTTGACCAATGGAGGCAAAGGTGGCGCCCGTGAATAAGGCGCCGGGCGGATCTCGCCCACGCAGTAAATGGGGTGAATTGCATGTCGTCTGCGGCCGTTCTGGAACCGGGCGTTTTCCGTCGCTATGCCAGCGATCAGCTTTTGCCGCTGGCAAAGCTTGTCATTGAGAACGCCTTCCAGCCGATCGTGGAGGTCGCCACCGGGTCCGTGTTCGGCTATGAATCGCTGCTGCGCGGCCATGACCGTCTCGGCTTTGCCTCGCCGCTCGAACTGATCGACCAGGCCCATGACGGCGGCCAGCTTCTGGCGCTCGAACAGATGGTCGCCCACCGGGCACTTGCCAAATTCGCTGGCCTTCCGGATTTCTCCAGCCAGACGCTGTTTCTCAATCTCGATGTCCGGATGATCCGCGACGGCCAGCTTTTCCTTGAAAAGATCGTCCAGCACCTGCGCCAGGCAGGCGTCGCACCGTCCTCGGTCTGCTTCGAGCTGTCCGAGCGGTTCGACAACACCTCGGTGCCGGAATTTGCCGAGTTGATGAGCGAGATGCGCAAGGCAGGCTTCAAGCTGGCGATTGACGATTTCGGCGTCGGCCATGGCGAGATGAAGCTGCTCTGCGACTACCCGGTCGACTACCTGAAGATCGACCGGCACTTCATTTCGGATATCGATGTCAATCCACGCAAACGGCATCTCGTCAAGAACATCGTCAATATTGCCCATGTGCTCGGCATCCGCGTGATTGCCGAAGGCATCGAGACCGAGGCCGAATTTCTGGCCTGCCGTGAATACGGCGTCGATCTGGTACAGGGCTATTTCATCGCAAGACCCACCAGCTTCGTCACGGAGTTGCAGCCGGCCTATCCGCATCTGGCCGCAATCGGTCTGTCGCGCCGATCCAGCCAGTCGCTCGACGAAATCCTCATCCGAAAGCAGATCGAAAAACTGCCGACGGTGTATGAGAACGAAAGCATCGACAGCGTCTTTGAACTGTTTCGCCGCAATCCGCGCCAGGCATTCTTTCCGGTGCTGAACGCCAATGGCGAACCGCGTGGCGTCATCAACGAATATCACCTCAAGGAATTCATCTATCAGCCCTTCGGCCGCGATCTCCTGAAGAACAAGGTCTACGAGCGCACCATCGCCCATTTCGTCGAGCGCGCGCCGATCATCGGGCTGGATGCCGAGGCGGAAGAACTGATGAGCCTGTTTGCCAACATGGAAAACAGCGCCTGCGTTATCCTTACCGAAAACATGCGCTATGCGGGCGTCGTCTCGGCCGCATCGCTGATCAAGGTGGTCAACGAAAAGCAGCTGAAGATCGCCCAGGACCAGAACCCGCTGACGGGGCTTCCCGGCAACCGGGCCATCCGCGACTTCATGTACCAGGCCGGCCGCGATGACGACGAGCAGCGCTTCTTCTGCTATTGCGACTTCGACCATTTCAAGCCGTTCAACGATCATTACGGCTTCCAGATGGGCGACCACGCAATCTCGCTGTTTGCGGCGCTGATGAAGCGCTACTTCTTCTCCGACGAACATTTTCTGGGCCATGTCGGCGGCGACGATTTCTTTATCGGCATTCGCGACTGGTCCCGCGACGAGTTGGAGGAAATCCTCGAGCGCCTTCTATCGGATTTCCACGATGACGCCGTCGCGCTCTATTCGGAAGAGGAGAGGGCGGCAGGCCGGATCCGTGGCCATGACCGCACCGGCGTGGAGCGCGATTTCCCGTTGCTGCGCTGCTCGATCGGCGTTGTCCATCTGCCGCAGGGCCTGATCCTCGACGATATCGCCCGGATCGGAACGGAGATCGCAACGGTCAAGGTGGCCGCCAAGGAAAGCGACCGCGGCCTTGTTTTCGCAAGCTATGGTGATGCGGCAGAGTAGCGCCACACCGGCTCAACCGGACGCATGCATCCAACCTCCGCCTTTCCAAGCAAGGGGCACTGTCCTAAGTCAGTCGTCAGATACTGACAGGAGTAGACCCATGTTCATGCCGTCCCAGATGCGTTTCGTCGACCTGCCGTCCTTCGGCGCGCCCGATGTGATGACCCATGCCACCGGCCCGTGCCCGTCGGCCCGATCAGGCGAAATTCTGATCAAGGTGGAAGCCGCCGGCGTCAACCGGCCCGACGTCGCCCAGCGCCAGGGGAACTACCCGGCGCCGAAGGATGCAAGCCCGATCCTTGGCCTCGAAGTCGCCGGTGAAGTGGTGGCGCTCGGCGAGGGCGTGACCGAATTTGCAATCGGCGACAAGGTCTGCGGCCTGTCGAATGGCGGCGGCTATGCGGAGTATTGCGTCGTGCCGGCTGGCCAGGCGCTGCCATGGCCCAAAGGCTATGATGCGGTGAAGGCCGCAGCCGTTCCGGAAACCTTTTTCACCGTCTGGGCCAACCTGTTCCAGATGGCGGGCCTGACCGAAGGCGAGAGCGTGCTGATCCATGGCGGCTCAAGCGGCATCGGCACGACCGCGATCCAGCTCGCCAAGGCATTCGGCGCGACGGCCTATGCGACTGTCGGCTCCAAGGAGAAAAGCGATGCCTGCGAGAAGCTCGGTGCAGCCAAGGCGATCAATTACAAGACCGAAGACTTTGCCGAAGTGATCAAGGCCGAGACCGATGGCAAGGGCGTCGATGTGGTGCTCGACATGATCGGCGCATCCTATTTCGAAAAGAACCTGTCGGTCCTTGCCAAGGACGGCTGCCTGTCGATCATCGCGTTTCTCGGTGGCAACATGGCGGAAAAGGTCAATCTGTCGCCGATCATGGTCAAGCGCCTGACGGTGACAGGATCGACGATGCGGCCCCGCACCGCCGACGAGAAGCGGGCAATCCGCGACGAACTGTTGAGCGAGGTCTGGCCGCTTCTGGAAGAGGGCAAGGTGGGTCCCGTCATCCATTCCGTGGTGCCGTTCGACGACGTGGTCGAGGCGCACCGGCTGATGGAAACCAGCAGCCATATCGGCAAGATCGTGCTGAAGCTGAGCTGAGAAATGCGGGGGGCAGGGGTGGCCTGGGACATGCCCGGGAAGCGCCCCGCCGCCGGCTGCGCGAATAGTGGCCGAACCGCCGCCTCATCGCAACTCAATAATATCTTCTATTGTTTACATAACTTGCCTTGCAACGTCAGCCGATCGCACCTACCTTCTGATCATCATCAACGTAATGAAAGGAAGGTGGTCCAATGTCTAATGAGATTTCGGTCTGTGTAGCGGGCAATGGAAAGTTGTTGGTCTTGACGGGGCAGCCCTCGGCCTGAATGACATCTTCCTTCGGACTGCATGATTGCAGCCCGGGTTCGTTCAACCGGACCAAACTCATGGAAGGGCCGCTCAAGCGGCCCTTTTCCATGTCTGCCAGTCGCAAATTTCGATGGTCTTCCATCCTGACTGGCAATGATGACCAATTCCTTGACATCGACCCTTGAAAGACATGCATGCGGCGCATGGGTGGCCTGATGCTTCAGTGCTTCTGCTTCATCCTTGGGCAGCGTATAAAGTGGTCATCGAAGCAAGAGAAAGCGCCAGCATCTGGCAGCTGAAGCTTCGAAAGCCTCAGGAAAGGGGATCATCATGAACGTAGCACGCACCATCAACAACTGGCGCAAGTATCGTCAGACGGTCACCGAACTGGGCCGTATGACCTCGCGCGAACTCAACGACCTCGGTATCGACCGTAACGATATCCAGCGCGTCGCACGCACCGCCGTCGGCTTCTGATCGGTTTCTGATCACATCATCCGAATGTTTGGAAACGCTCGCAAGTCTGCGGGCGTTTTGCGTTTCATGCATGGCTCCCATGCATCTCGGCTTTAGATGCCGATCCGTCCAAGCGCCGGCACCTTGACGCCCGGCCGGGCGAGATCCAGACCCGCCACGAGACCGAGGAAATGAACCTCGATGCCGCTCCGCACCCCCACCGAAAAGCCTAACAGACCGCGCAGCGTCACATGCAGATCGCGGCTGTCGTCGTCCAGATGCACGAATTCCCCGTCGGGCAGATAGTCGCGTCCCACCGCATGCGGCGGAAGCACCGCGCCGATCTCAGGTACGGTGCGCAGCACATAGGCGACAAAAGTATTGGAATTCGGTCCCGGCCAGATCGTGTAGCCGCCGGGCTCGGCGTAAGGGTAGGCGGCAATCGCGCCTTCGATCTTGGGGATCAGCAGTTCCGCCTTTGATCCCGTCACCGATGCCACCAGCTGCGGCGGGTTGGAATACCAGAAGGCATCCGGATCGCGGTGGTTGCGGCGGATCGGGTTGCCCCAGCCCACCTTGTCATAGCGGGTATAGGTGGCCGCACCCTTTGCCTTGGTGACGATCCAGGCATGGCTTGCAACCGAACCCTTGAGACCGCCCGTCATTGCTGAGAATATATAGATCGCCGCATCGTTGCTCTCGTTCGCCTTGGGCAGGATGCCGGCGGACGACCAGCGCGCGGCGCTCCAGCCGGACGGGTGCTCGCGCATGGCCCACAGCCCCGCCGAAGCAAAGGTTGGCAGCAGGTAGACGACGAAGATAAGGAGCAGCAATCGCTTTACCGATTTCATAAACATTCCCGTGCAACAAATCGCCAAAACGGCTATCAACGCCGCCAAAATAGCGCTTAAGCCGATTGAGCAATAGAAGCCGGCAAATTCAGGACTGACCGATGCAAAATCCCGTGACCGTTGAAGTGACCCGCGGCTCTCTCGTCGAAAGCCGCCATCGCGGCCTCGGTGTCGTCGTGGATGGCGAAGGCAAGACGCTGTTTTCCTTCGGTGATGCGGAAGCCGGCGTCTTTCCGCGGTCCTCCTGCAAGGCCATGCAGGCGCTGCCGTTGATCGAAAGCGGTGCAGCCGATGCCTATGGCTTCGGCAACAAGGAACTGGCGTTTTCCTGCGCCTCCCATTCCGGTGAGGATGCGCATGTGGCAATGGCCGCCTCGATGCTCGCCAAGGCCGGCAAGAGTGTCGAAGACATGGAATGCGGCGCCCACTGGGCATCCGAACAGGCCTCGCTCATCCACCAGGCCCGCACCATCGAATATCCGACGGCCCTGCATAACAACTGCTCGGGCAAGCACTCCGGCTTCGTCTGCACCTGCGTCCATTCCGGCACCCAGCTGAAGGGCTATGTCGACTACGATCATCCGCTGCAGAAGGAAATCCGCGACGTGATGGGCAGCCTCACCGGCGCGGTTCTCGCCGAAGACAATTGCGGCATCGACGGTTGCTCGATCCCGACCTATGCCGTGCCGCTCAAGGGTCTCGCCCACGGCTTTGCGAAAATGCTGACCGGCTCCGGCCTGTCCAACGAGCGGGCGAAAGCCTCGCGCCGGCTGATGGACGCCTGCATGGCCGAACCCTTCTATGTCGCCGGCACCGGCCGCGCCTGCACGAAGCTGATGGAACTGGCGCCGGGCAAGATCTTTGCCAAGACCGGTGCCGAAGGCGTCTTCGTGGCGGCACTTCCCGAACAGGGCATTGCCATGGCGGTGAAATGCGAAGACGGTACGACCCGCGCCGCCGAAGCGATGATCTTTGCGCTCATTGCCCGCTATTTCGAAAAGGGCGGCGAAACGCAGGAAAAGCTGATGGCCATGGCCAACCGCACGATGAAGAACTGGAACGGCCTCACCGTCGGCGAAGTTCGGGTTACCGACGCGCTGTTTGCCTGACACCAAGATAAGGACATGGGATCGATGCTGACGCTCTACATAACGCCCGGCACCTGCTCACGCGCCAGCCATATCGCGCTGGCCGAGTCGGGGCTCGATTATCAGGTCTCGCTGATCCGCTTTGCCGAGGGCGAGCAGCGATCGCCAGCCTATCTGAAGGTCAACCCGAAGGGCCGGGTGCCGGCGCTGGTAACGGACCAGGGCGTGCTGACGGAAACCGTCGCACTGCTCCCCTACATTGCCCAGCTCGTGCCGGAAAAGAACCTCGCACCGCTGGATGATCCCTTCCTATTTGCCAGGATGCAGGCCTTCAACGCCTATCTGTCCTCCACCGTCCACATCAACCACGCCCATGGCCGCCGTGGCGCGCGCTGGGCCGATAGTGCCGCCTCGCACGCGGACATGATCGCCAAAGTGCCGCAGACCATGCGCGACAGCTTTGCTCTGATCGAGAACGATCTTGTCGAAGGCGCCTACGTACTCGGCGAAACGTTTTCGGTGGCCGACGCCTATCTCTTCGTCATGACCGGCTGGCTGGAAAGCGACCATGTCGACATGGCGGAATTCCCCAAGGTCGCCGCCCACTACCGCCGCATCGAAATGCGGCCGGCTGTGCAAAGGGTGCTGGCGGAAGAGGCGGCAGCAAAACCTGCTGCGTGATCGTCAGGCTGCAGACTGATGACAAACCCTGAAGAAGCCTATTTGGCGAGAGCGATACCCCAGTCTCCGTCATCCTCGCCCCTGTGGCGGGGATCCAGCGACCCGACGTCCGTCGGGTCAAAGACTCCTTCAGCTCAAGGACTTGAGCTGACTGGATCCCCGCCACAAGGGCGAGGATGAGGGGAGTTTGGAAACCGGCTTAGTTTCCCAAGTGACCCCACGGGTTGTTTAGGAATGCCTTTGTCCGCAGCCTGAAGCCGCAGCGAAACCCGCTACCTGATCCTCAGGCCGGCTCGGCGTTGCGCTTTGCCCACATCGCCTGATAGGCGGGCCGGGCGACGCAGCCGTCATACCAAGCTTTCAGCGCCGGGCGACCGTCGAACAGGGCGGCATGGCTGCGGGAGTAACGCACGATTTCCGTCACGTTGATATCGGCAACCGTAAACCGCTTGCCTACCATGAACCCATCTTCGGCAAGATGCTTTTCAAGCACGTCGAACGGCCGCGAAAGCGTCCGTGCAGCAGCCTCGATCGCGGCCTTGCCTTCATCGGTCGACGCACTGGACGACTGGATCGTCAGGGCCGCGGTCTCGATGCTGGTTGCCGCAAACAGCGACCACTGCACCATCTGCGCTTCTTCCTCGATCGTCTTCGGAGCAATCTCGCCGCCATGCTTGCGGGCAAGGTACAGCGTGATCGCAAGCGACTCGTGCAGCACAAACCCGTCGTCGTCCATCGAGGGGATCGAGCCCATCGGATTGACGCTCAAAAACTCCGGGGACCGCGTGTTGACAGGCGCGCCGTCAACCGAAGCATCGTCCAGCCGATAGGCCTGGATGACCGGAATATGCTCGAACGGCAATCCCAGTTCCTCGATCAACCAAAGCGGCCGCGTCGCGCGCGAACGATAGACGCCATAGATTTTCAGCATGCGTATCTCCCATTGTGTGTCGCGGGCGACGCTAGAGTGCTTCGGCCCCGAACGGAAGATGCAGCCCCCTCAAATCGACCGGTTGGACGTCCGCTTCAGTTTTCGGTATAGTCATCAGCATTCTGATCTTTCCAAGGGCCAACCCCATGCGCGCCACCCGTTCGCTCAGCATCACCCTGCCGGTCGAGATCGCCGACATGGTCGAAGCCAAGGTCGCCTCCGGCGAATACGCCTCGGAAAGCGACGTGATCGCCGAGGGCCTGCGCCCGATGGCAGCGCATGACGCCGCGATCGAGAGATGGCTGAGGGACGAGGTCGTGCCGACGCTTCAGGAAATGGATGCGCACCCGGAACGAGGATTAACCGGCGACGAGGTGGATCGATATCTGGACGAGCTGGCGGCAAAACTTACCGAGCAGATGACGAAGGAATGAAGTACAGGGTCGTCTTCGATCCTGCGGCGAGAGATGATCTTGCCGATATCCTGACATATCTGGCACCCCGCATGGGTGTAGACCCCGCATTGGCCTATGTTCGCCGCATCGAAAACTACTGCCTTGATTTTTCGACATTTCCACACCGCGGCATGCGGCGCGATGACGTTTACTCTGGGCTGCGGCTCGTCGGTTATCGGTACAAGGCAACGATCGCCTTCCGCGTCAGGGACGACGTCGTGCAGATTGCCCGCGTCTTCCACAACGGCCGCAACATCGATTTCGGCCCCAGCCCCGAAGCTGCCGACCCCGAAACCTAACCCACCCGGTTCCCCATAACCGTCAGATGCGGAAACGCCGCCGCCGCATCACCCGTCCCGCCCAGCTCTTCCGTCGCCGCCTCCGTCCACCGAAAGCCAATCACGCCGCCATCCTTCACGTCCTGAAACACATTGCCGCTGATGACAGTCGATCCGGCACCTTCGGCAACGCTCACGGCGCAACCGACCTTGGCGCCGCGCACGATATTGTTGGCCGCGACGACGTTGCGGAGATAGGGGCCGAAGCCCAGCGCCAGGCCCCAGAAGGCGGCATTTTCCACCACGTTGCCAGTGATCGCCGTGTCGGCCTCGGCGCTGATGCCGACGCCGAAGATGGCGCCGTCGAGTTTGTAGGGGCCGGTTGCCGAAAGGTTGCGGACAATATTGCTGGAAATGGTCGAAAGCCTGCCACCTTCGTTGAAATTGACGACGGAAATGCCGTTTGCCGCGCCGTCCACCGTATTGCCCGAGATGACCGCGCCCTCGAACGAGAATTCCGCATAAATCGCCGTCTCGCCGGAGCCGAAACACTGGTTGCCGGTAATCTGCGCGTTGGAGGAGCTGTTGGCGCGAATGGCGGAAAAGGCAGAGTCGGTAATGTGGTTTCCGCTCACCATCACGTTGGCGGCGCGAAACAGGTTGATCGCGTTGCCATATTGCCCGGTACCGCCGTTTTTGGCACCGATCCGGAAGATGCGGTTAGCCGTGACGATGCTGCCATCGACGCCCTTTTCCCAGCGATGGATGAGGATGCCGCCATTGCCGCAATCGAACACGCTGTTGCCGGTCACCGAAAGACCGGTGCTTTCGACCGCATAGAGCGCGTAATCGGTAGCGCCGGATATTTTCGAGCGCTCGATGCGCCCGCCGCATCGCTCCAGCTGGATCGCGGATTTGCGCGCGCCGAGGATTTCGCAATTGTCGATGGAAACGTCGGGAATGCCGGAGAAATGGATAAGGGCAGGGGTCTGATCATCCAGCCAGCGATTTCCACCGTCGATCACCAGATTGGACAGCTCGATCCGCCTTGCCGCGGTTGCACGGATAAGCGATCCGTCGCCGGAATAGACGAGCCTGGAAGCGCCTGATACGCCGACCAGCCGGGTGTTGTCGGGAAGGTCGAGGCCGGAAACCCGGTAGTCGCCGGGCGGCAGGTAGACCGGCTTGTTCTGCCGTGCCGCCTGTTCGATCAGCGCCAGCAACTTGCGGCTGGAAACATCGCCGCCATCAGGCGCCACGCCATGGTCGCGTGCATCGATCGAGCCGCGCAGATCAACGGTCGAAACGCTGGCGGGTGCTGCAAGCGCTGGCAGCGGCAATGCGGCAACCGCAGCGCCTGTCATGCCCCAGCCCAGCATTTTGCGTCTCGAAATCATTCAGCCCGTCTCCATCATCTCCTAAACCAAGCATTTATCGTGCCAGCGGAAGTGTGTGGTTTCGGGACGGGTGAAGGCCCGGTCAGGAATGCGGGCTGCGGCCCGCGCCGCCCGGATAGACCGCTTCGAAGCCGGAAATGAACTTCTCAAACAGATGCGAAAACGCCGAAAGCTCTTCCTCCGGCCAGTCGCCAAGCACATTCACCAGCACCGAACGCTTGACCGCCTGTAGCTCGGTCAGCAGCGCATCGCCAATCTCGGTGCGCACCAGCAGCGAGCGCCGCCCGTCTTCCTGCGAAGCATCACGCCTGAGAACGCCGCTCGACACGAGATCGGTCACCAGACGGCTGCCGCGCGAGGGGTCTATCCGCATCGTCTCGGCAATCGCGCCCACGGTGATTTCGCCCTCGATCCGGCCCATCACATCGAGCACGTCGAGATGCGCAGTTTCCAGCCCCGGAACCGTGTTGGCGATCGCGGTGCGCGCGATCATCCGGCGGCCCATCAGATGCCGCATTCGGGTCAGGTTGTCGCTGACACGCAAAAGCCCCTCCGCAAAAGCGGCGGTTTCGGTCGAGGGCTGTGGGACTGATGCAGAAATCTTGGTCGTCATCGCTGCAACTTATCAGCAGGTGCCGGGTTGTTTCAACGAAATTGTTGCTGGGTGCATCTGCCTGCTGTTGACAATTATATGCTGAAGTCACATAAATTCGCCGACCCCCTCAGGAAGTATGCCATGGATATGTCACGCCCGGCCCAGACCCCGCTTGTTGCCGACAAACGACAACGTCTGTTCGTTTTCTGGTTCCTGATGGCGGCGCTGTTCATGGCGGCGCTCGACAATCACATCGTCTCCACGGCACTTCCCACCATCGTCGGCGAGTTCGGCCAGATGGAGAGTTTCGGCTGGGTGTCCTCGGCCTTTCTTCTGGCCATGAGCTCGGTCATGCCGATCTACGGCAAGCTGGGGGATCTGTTCGGCCGCAAATATGTGATGCTGTTTGCCATCGTGCTCTTCACGCTCGGCTCGGTTCTGTGCGGCTTTGCCTGGTCGATGAATTCGCTGATTGCGGCGCGCGTCTTCCAGGGGCTTGGCGGCGGCGGCATCATGGTGTCGATCTTCTCGATCAATGCCGATCTGTTCGAGCCGCGCGAGCGGGCGAAATACCAGAGCTATTCCAGCCTGATGATCATGGCGGCCGGCAGCATCGGCCCGGTTCTCGGCGGCACGCTCAGCGATCTGTTCGGCTGGCGCTCGATCTTCCTGATCAACCTGCCGCTCGGCGTCATCGTCGTGACAGGCCTCGCCTTGCTGCTTCCCTATCGCCGGCCGCAGCGCAAGCCGAAGATCGATTATGCCGGTGCCGTCGTCCTGGCGCTGACGATCGCAAGCCTCGTCACCTTTGCCGATAGCCACCAGCTGTTCGGCTCGCTGATGGCATTCGAGTCGCTTGTCCTTCTCGGTTTCGGCATGGCCTGCGCCGGTCTTTGGGTCTTCGTCGAAAGCCGGGTTCCCGAACCGATCGTGCCGCTCAAACTGTTCAGGGACAGCACCTTCTCGCTGTTTCTCATCATCACGCTCTGCTCGGGTGCGGTCGGCATCGGCATGGTCAACTACTACGCGCTCTTCCTGCAGACGACGACGGGCCTGTCACCATCGCAGGCCGGCCTGTTCTTCATTGGCCTCACCGGCGGCATCGTCGTCGGTTCCATGTCGGCGGGAAGGCTGATTTCCATCACCGGCCGCTACAAGCCGTTCGCGGTCCTGGGACTGGTCATGAGCATCGGCGCTCTTCTGCTTCTGTCGCAGGTGACGTCGGCTACGCCGCTCTGGCTCGTCGCCATACTTCTCATGTTGCAGGGACTTGCCGTCGGCTTCGGCCAGCAGGCCCCGATCATCGGCGTCCAGAATTCCGCACCGCGGGAAGATATGGGAGCTGCCACCGGTGCCGTGACGCTGATGCGGATGGGCGGCGCGTCGATCGCCATTTCGCTCTACGGCGCCATCATCGGCTCGTCGGTCAAGGGCAGCGGCGTGGTTATTCCAGGCGTTGCCGATATCGGCGCACTCACCCCGAAAGTGCTCGACCAGCTGCCGCAAGCCTCGCGCGAGGCGGTGGCATCCGTCTACTTCTCTGCCTTCACGCCGCTCTTCTTCGCCGCCGCCGTGATCGCCGCCATCGGCCTTGTCGCCGCCCTTTTCCTCATGCCCAAACGCCTGCCGACTGCGCAAGTCCAGGCCGCCGCACAACAAAACAAGCTGCCCGCCCCGTAAGGCTCTTCCAAGCGGGCTTTCCCCGCCTATCTCTCGTCCTATGAAACCCGAGGCACTGCTTCATCCCACACCGGCCGGCCTGTTCTGCCCCGTCGGCGGCTTCCATGTCGATCCGGTGCGCCCCGTCGAGCGGGCGCTGATCACCCATGGCCATTCCGATCATGCCCGCGCCGGCCACACCCATGTGCTCGCCACCCGCCAGACGCTCGACATCATGAAGATCCGCTACGGCGACGACTTCTGCACCTCCGAACAGGAGGCTGCATGGGGCGAGGTGATCGATGTCGGCGGCGTCAATGTCAGCTTCCATCCGGCCGGCCACGTGCTCGGCTCCGCCCAGATCGCGCTCGAGCATAAGGATCTGCGCATCGTCGTCTCAGGCGATTACAAGCGTGGCGTCGACCCGACCTGCGCACCCTTCGTGCCCGTCTCCTGCGATGTCTTCATCACCGAGGCAACCTTCGGCCTGCCGGTCTTCCACCATCCCCACCCGCGCGAGGAAATCGGCAAGCTCTTGACCTCGCTCAAGCAATTTCCCGACCGCAGCCACATGGTCGGCGCCTACGCGCTTGGAAAGGCGCAGCGGGTCATCCGCCTGATCCGCGACAGCGGCTATGACGAACCGATCTATATCCACGGCGCGCTCGCAAAACTCTGCGACTATTACGAAAGCCAGGGCATCGCGCTCGGCGAAATCCGCCCCGCCACGATCGACAAGAGCAGCCCCGACCTGTTCAAGGGCGCCGTCGTCGTCGGCCCGCCCTCGGCCTTCCAGGATCGCTGGGCCCGACGCTTCAACGAACCCCTGATCGCCTTTGCCTCCGGCTGGATGATGGTGCGCCAACGCGCCAAACAAAGCGGCGTTGAGCTGCCGCTGGTGATTTCCGACCACTGCGACTGGCCCGAACTCCTGGAAACCATCAACGAGGTCGCTCCCTCAGAAGTCTGGGTCACCCACGGCCGCGAAGAAGCGCTGGTACGCTGGTGCGAACTGAAGGGCATTCCAGCGCGGCCGCTGCACCTGGTCGGCTATGAGGACGAGGGGGATTGATGATGCGTGGATTGCTGCAAAAAGACCCCTCCCAACCCTCCCCACAAGGGGGAGGGCTAGAGCCGTCCGCGCCGTGGTCCCCACCAAGGGCCAGTTCCGTGCCGCTGGTTTTCTCCCCCCTTGCGGGGGAGATGGCCGGCAGGCCAGAGGGGAATGAATGATGCGTGGATTGTTGAAGAAAGACCCCTCCCAACCCTCCCCACAAGGGGGAGGGCTAGAGCCCGTCGCGCCGCTGTCGCACAACAGGACCAGTTCCGTGCCGCTGGTTTTCTCCCCCCTTGCGGGGGAGATGGCCGGCAGGCCAGAGGGGGATCGATGATGCATTTGCTGCTGAAAAAAGGCCCCTCCCAACCCTCCCCACCCTCCCCACAAGGGGGAGGGCTAGAGCTCGTCGCGCCGCTGTCGCACAACAGGACCAGTTCCGTGCCGCTGGTTTTCTCCCCCCTTGTGGGGGAGATGGCCGGCAGGCCAGAGGGGGTTTTTCGAAGAGTGCTGCGCCCATGAAACCCTTCGCCACACTCCTCGATCGCCTCGTTCTCACCCCCTCGCGCAACGGCAAAATCACCCTGCTGGTCGATTACTTCCGCACCACGCCCGATCCCGATCGCGGCTATGGGCTGGCAGCGCTGGCGAGCGCGCTCGATCTCAAAAGCGTCAAGCCCGCCATGCTGCGCGAGCTGGTGCTGGAGCGCATGGATGCGGTTCTGTTTCAGTATTCCTACGACTATGTCGGCGATCTCGCCGAAACCATTGCGCTCGTCTGGGATGGCCTCGAAAAGGACGACACGACCGACGCCGAGCAGCCGCTTCTGTCCGAAGTCGTCGCCCGGATGAATTCGCTCGGCCGCACCGAAGTGCGAGCAGCCGTCCGCGATCTGCTCGATCATCTCGATCCCTCCGGCCGTTTCGCCTTCCTCAAACTCGTCACCGGGTCGCTGCGGATCGGCGTTTCGGCGCGGCTTGCAAAGCAGGCGCTGTCGGAAATGTCGGGCAAGGATGTGACCGAGATCGAAACGCTCTGGCACGGGCTGGAGCCGCCCTATGTGTCGCTGTTTGCCTGGCTGGAAGGCCATGCCGACAAGCCGGTTCTGGCGACGCCGGCGATCTTCCATTCGGTCATGCTCGCCAATCCGGTCGAAAGCGGCGATCTCGAAAAGCTAGATCCCGCCGATTATGCCGCCGAGTGGAAATGGGATGGCATCCGCGTCCAGATGTCGGCCCATGGCGGCACGAAGAAACTCTATTCCCGCTCCGGCGATGATATCACCGGTGCCTTTCCCGATATCGTCGAGCAGATCAATTTCGATGGCGTCATCGACGGCGAGCTTCTCGTCGGCGGCACGATGCGATCCAACAATCCCACCCGCACCTTTTCCGACCTGCAGCAGCGCCTCAACCGCAAGACTGTGAACGCGAAGATGCTGGAGGATTACCCCGCCTTCGTACGCGCCTACGATATCCTGTTCGACGGCGAGGCGGATGTGCGTGCAAAAGGATTCCTCGAGCGCCGCGAGCGCCTGTCCGAGGTAATCGGCCACGCCCCGCATGACCGGTTCGACCTGTCCGATCTCGTGCCTTTCACCACCTGGGATGAGCTCGAAGCCCTGCGCCGTGATCCGCCGGATCCGGTCATCGAAGGCGTCATGATCAAGCGCCGCGACAGCGTCTATCAGGCCGGCCGGCTAAAAGGCCCATGGTTCAAGTGGAAACGCGATCCCTATAATGTCGATGCGGTCATGCTCTATGCCCAGCGCGGCCATGGCAAGCGCTCCAGCTACTACTCCGATTTCACCTTCGGCGTGTGGACGGATGGCCCGGATGGCGATCATCTCGTGCCCGTCGGCAAAGCCTATTTCGGCTTTACCGATGCGGAACTGGAAGTGCTGGACAAGTTCGTGCGCGACAACACGGTCGAGCGTTTCGGCCCGGTAAGGGCGGTGCGCGCCGACAAGGATTTCGGCTTCGTGCTGGAAGTGGCCTTCGAGGGCATCAACCGCTCGACGCGCCACAAGTCCGGCGTCGCCATGCGCTTTCCCCGCATCGCAAGGCTGCGGATGGACAAGCTGCCGCGCGATGCCGACCGGCTGGAAACACTGACCGCGATGATCGATGCCAAAACGGCGGACGCGAAGATGTGACCGCCGGCCCGCTTGCGTTCTGAACCGTCGGGTTTACGCTCAACCCCGATATCTGAGACTACTCATATCCTTATAGACGGTCGTTCCATGTCAATCACCCGCCGCATGCTGATGACCGGTCTGGCACTCGGTGCACTTGGTTCCCTTGCTGCACCCCAGGCCCTGGCCGCGCCCTTTCCCGTCCCCGAAACCCTGCCGCTGGAAAAGGAAGATTATGCCGAAGCCAGGCGTCGCTTCCGCACGCATCTTCTGAAGCACGGTCCGGCGCCCGAAGCCTCGCCACCGCTTGGGACCCCGCCGGGTGCGCAAAAGGTCCTCTATCACGGCGGTCCGGATGGCTCGCTCGAACTGATCGCCTGGCTTTCCCATTACGAAGCCTCGGGCAAGTCGAAGCCGGCGGTGCTTTTCCTGCACGGCGGCAATGCCACAGGCGACGGCCACTGGGAACTGATGAAAGCTTACTGGGAAGCGGGCTTCGTGGTCCTGCATCCATCCTTTCGCGGCGAAAACGGCCAGGCCGGCAATTTCTCCGGTTTCTACGACGAAACCTCCGATGCGCTGGCAGCCGCCACCTATCTGGAAAACCTGCCCGGCATCGATCGCAGCCGGCTTTTTATCGCCGGCCACAGCAATGGCGGCACGCTGTCGCTTCTTTCAGGCATGACGCGCCGGTTCAGAGCCGCAGTGCCGATTTCCGCCGGCGTCAATTCCTGGCGCTTCTTTACCCGATACTCGAACGAAGTCCCCTTCGATGCGGCCGATCCGAAAGAGTTCGTGATGCGGTCATCCGCCTGTTTCGGGCCGAGCCTCAAATGCCCGACACTGCTTTTGCGCGGCTCGGAAGAACGCCCTTTCGATGCCGACCACCAGCTGCTGATCGATCGTGCCCGCTCTGCCGGCGTTGCGATCGACAAGAAGCTTCTGCCGGGCAATCACAGCGGCGTGGTGCCGGGAGCCGTGGTCGAAAGCATCCGCTTCTTCAATCAGTTCACCTGATCCGCCTTATCCAGTCGCCACCGCTCCAGCCTCGCGAAAGCGCTGCCTGACAGATTGCCGCCGACGTCATCAATGCCGAAGCGGGTCTGCCATGCAAAACAAAGCCTTATCGCTCAGCCGGACCTCCGGTCTTGCGGCCGTTCTTGTGGCGACGACGGCGCTCAGCGGTTGCCAGGTGCCGTTCGTCACCGATACGACCCGCATGGACCCGGCCGTGTTTGCCCGCGAAACCACGCCGGTCTTCTATCAGCCGGCCTATAACGAGCCGGTCCAGCCGCAGCCTCTTCCCCAGAAGGAGGCTATTCCGCAAAAGCGTCAGCTTTATCAGACGCAGTTCCACCAGACCTACGGCATGCCGGTCTCCAACCCCGTGCACCGGGTGATGTACGAGGTGATCCGCGACGACGGCCACACGCTGCCGGCCATTCCCTATTCGCGCATCGACAACCGTTTTCTACGCCAGGATGTGTCCTACCAGACCAATGAAGCACCCGGCACGCTGGTGGTCGATACCCGTGCCAACTTCCTCTATCTCGTGCAGCCCGGCGGCAAGGCGATCCGCTACGGCGTCGGTCTCGGCAAGGCGGGCTTTGCCTGGTCCGGCCGCGGCGTCATTCAGCGCAAGGCGAAATGGCCGCGCTGGACGCCATCAGGCGAAATGGTCTCGCGCCAGCCGGAACTGCGCCAGTTCGCAGCAGCATCCGGCGGCGCCGATCCCGGCCTGAACAACCCGCTCGGCGCCCGCGCGCTCTATATCTACAAGGACGGCAAGGACACGCTCTATCGCGTTCACGGCACGCCGGACTGGCAGTCCGTCGGCAGGGCAACCTCATCCGGCTGCGTCCGCATGCTCAACCAGGATGTCATCGACCTGTTCGACCGCGTCCCGAACGGCACTCCGATCGTCGTACTCTGACCGTTGACGCGTGGCAAAACTGCCCACGGCAAGCTTGCATGTCGCGCGTCAATCCCTCATGTCTCGTATCTGCCCTCACACACAGTGAAGTGATTACGCTGTTGCGCAGGGGACACAGGCTGTGTCGCATCCCTGTGATGGTGTGTGTCAACCTCGTGAATGGTCGATGAAGCTGGCCGCGTTATGTGATAGTGGAGCAAAACATCAGGCAGGGAACCAATCGGTTCGATTGCCGTTAAAATTTGCTTTTGCAGTGACGCGTTCCTCTAGGGTGACTTTCCGAACATGATTTCCAACTCTTCTTTCTCCCGACGGGGCTTCCTGTCCATGCTGGGTGTCGGCGCTGCCTCGACGCTCGCGAGCTGCGCTTCCACTGCGCCGGGCCCTTCCGGCAACATCGTCACCTACCGTGACGGCGTCGCCCTCCGCAACGACGGCCTTCCGCCGGTTGGCGGCGATCCCGAAGCCGCAATGATGTACGGCGCCGTCGAAGATGGTGGCTATCTCATCCCCGCAATTCCCTATGAGCGGATCAATCCGCGCTACTATCGCCAGCGCGTTGTCGATCCGACAGGCGAACGCCCGGGCACGATCGTCGTCGACACCCCGTCGCGCTTCCTCTATCTGGTCGAGCCCGGCGGTTCGGCCATGCGCTACGGCGTCGGCATCGGTCGCGATGGCTTTGCCTGGAGCGGCGAGGGCGTCATCCAGTGGCGTCAGAAGTGGCCGAAATGGACCCCGCCGGACGAAATGGTCGCGCGCCAGCCGCAACTGGTCAAGTATTCAATCGCAAACGGCGGCATGCCTCCGGGCCTCACAAACCCGCTCGGCGCCCGCGCGCTCTACATCTTCCAGAACGGGCAGGACACGCTCTACCGCCTGCACGGTTCGCCGGAATGGAACTCGATCGGCAAAGCCGTCTCCTCAGGCTGCGTCCGCCTGATGAACCAGGACATCATCGACCTCTATGAGCGCGTCCCCAACAAGGCCCGCGTCGTCGTCTGGCAGTAAGCATCTTCTTGATCTACGACGAAAAGGCTGCGGGAGACCGCAGCCTTTTTTGCATCCGGTAACCATCCATCCCTCGGCAATGGCGCCATCGGCTGACTTCTCTCCCCGTTCCCCGTTCACTATCTCCCGCCCCGACCCTGACTTCGGGCCATCGTGCCCTATCTCCTGCCTAGCGACCATGTCGCTGGACTGATGCCGGTTCAAGTTTCGTGCCATCGAATGTGCGCGCGATGAGCCGGCAATACCTATCACCAAGGGAGTTACTCCATGCCCATTCTCTACACGACCAAGGGTTCCGCAACCGGTGGCCGCTCCGGCCACGGTGCTTCCGACAACGGCGTGCTCGACGTCACGCTGACGGTTCCGAAGGAACTCGGCGGCGATGGCGCCACCGGCACCAATCCGGAACAGCTGTTTGCGGTCGGCTATTCCGCCTGCTTCCTCGGCGCGCTGAAAGCCGTCGCTGCCAAGGAAAAGGTGAAGATCCCTGACGAGGCCAAGGTCACCGCAACGGTGGGCATCGGCCCGCGCGAAGATGGCGGCGGCTTCGGCATCGAAGTCTCGCTGTCGGTCAACGCCCCCGGCATCGAACGCGCCCAGCTCGAAGACCTGGTCGCCAAGGCCCATATCGTCTGCCCTTACAGCCACGCGATGCGCACCTCGACCGAAGTCCAGGTTACCGTCGAGTAACACGACGCGACTTTGTCCCGCCAAGGGACGGCAAAAAGCGGCTTCGGCCGCTTTTTGTTTGCGCGAAATTCAGCCGATTTGGTTCAGCTCACAGCCTGCAGCGCGCTCCGCAATTCATCGGCATTGCCGCCGGGCAGCGCGGCATCCAGCGCCGCATGCGTCGCTTCCCAGATCGGCAGGGCTTTCGCCAGAACCGCGCGGCCATCCTCCGTCAGCGTCAAAAGCCGTCCGCGTTTGTCCTTCGGGTCAACGGCGCTGCCGATCCAGCCGCGTGCCTGCAGCACCTTGAGGGCCGCAGTCAGCGTCGTGCGGTCCATGGCAAGCAGGTCGCAGACGGATTTCATCGTCGCCGGCTGTGGTCGGTTGAGCGACATCATCAGTGAGAACTGGCCATTGTTCAATCCAACCGGCTTCAGCGCCGTATCGAAGGTCCGCGCTAAGGCCCGCGCTGCCCGTTGCACATGCAGGCAAAGACAGGTGTCGCGGACATGAAGCGTGGTGGAAAACGGAACCGAATCGGGATTTGACAGCATGGAAATATTATGTTGATATCAACCTATTCTGTCAAGAAAGGGGAGGTTCTTATGGATGTCAGCGCATTCCCGACAAATGCCGTCCTGTCGAAAGACGAGTGGCTAAAGGCGCGGCTCGAGCTTCTGGCGCTCGAGAAGGAGGAAACGCGGTTGCGTGACAAGGTCCGCGCCGCCCGCCGCGCCTTGCCCTGGGTGCGGGTGGACAAGGACTACGTCTTCGACACGCCGCAGGGCGGCAAGACCTTGTCCGATCTCTTTGCCGGACGCAGCCAGCTGCTGATCTATCACTTCATGTTCGGACCCGACTGGAGCGAAGGCTGTGTCGGCTGCTCCTTCATGGCCGACCATTTCGACGGAACGCTCGTCCATCTCAACCATCACGACGTCACGCTCGTCGCCGTCTCGCGCGGCACGTTGGGGCAAATCGAGGCGTACAAGGCCCGCATGAACTGGCAGTTTCCCTGGGTCTCGTCCTACGCCACGGATTTCAACCACGACTATCGCGTTTCCTTCACGCAAGAAGAGATGCAGGGCGAGACGATCAACTACAATTTCCGCGACATGCCCGTGAGCGAAGGCTTCGAGGAGCTTCCGGGCCTGTCCGCCTTCTACAGGAATGAGGCCGGCGAGATCTTCCATACCTATTCGACCTATGCCCGCGGCCCGGAAGAGGTGATCGGCACGCTGATGCTGCTCGACCGCGCGCCGCTCGGCCGCAACGAGGACAAGACGATGAGCTTCCTCAAGCGCCACGACGAGTATGCGGAAAAGCCCGAGCAACCGGCGTCATCCTGCTGCCATTGAGCGCATGTCGCCGGGTCCGTTCAACATACACAGGAGGAGATGGGCATGCTGCAGACCGTTTCGAAATCCCGTTCGGACACGCATGGAAAATTCATCTGGTGCGAGCTGATCACGTCAGACACGTCAGCTGCGGGCAAGTTCTACGCCTCTGTCATCGGCTGGAATGTCCGCGAACTCGGCATGGCCGACATGCCGTCCTATTTCCTCTTCGAAATGGGCGAGGGCGACAATTGCCCCGGCATCGGCGGCATGATGCACTTTCCGCCGGAGCTTGAAGGCAAGATGCCGCCGAACTGGACCGGCTATGTCGCCGTCGACGATGTCGATGAAACGGCGAGGGACTTCGTTTCGCTTGGCGGACGCATCCAGCGCGACCCGGAGGATATCCCGGGCGTCGGCCGGTTTGCTGTTGTGGCCGATCCGCATGGGGCGGTTCTCTGCATCATGACGCCGATCCGGCCGGCAAACCCGCGCCGCCAGCTCGGCCCCGCCGATCCCGGCAATCTCGGCTGGTGCGAGCTGATGGCGGGCAACGGCGAGGAGGCTTTCGAATTCTATGGAAGCGTGTTCGGTTGGGCGAAGGACCATGACATGGACATGGGCGAGATGGGCGTCTACCGCATCTTTGCCTATGACGGCCATCCCGGCCAGGCGATCGGTGGCATGATGACGAAACCGGACACGGTGCCTGCGCCGTGCTGGTCCTATTACTTCAACGTCGAGGCGATTGACGCGGCCATCGAGCGCATCACGGCCGGCGGCGGTAGTGTCGTGTTCGGGCCGATGCAAGTGCCCGGCGGAAGCTGGATCGTCCAGGCCACCGATCCTCAGGGCGCCTTCTTCTGCCTCGTCGCTCCGAAGCGCTCTTGATCCCCGAAACCTTGAACCTGTCCTCGTCAGGCCTAATTGCACCTTCACGCATAAGGCCGGAGGACCCACTCATGCATCCATTGCCCCGTCCGCTGAGCCTTGTTTTCTTTAGTATCAGCACGTTCCTGGCCCTGTCCGGCATCGTCATGATCCTGACGGCTTTCAGGGGCGGCTGGCCGGTGCTGGCCCTGTTCGGGGCAGGCGCCTTCGTTTTTGCGCATATGCTCTGGCCGCATTTCTTCCACCGTAGGCGGCAGGATGCGGCAACGCTGATCGCCCGCTTTCCGGGACCAGTCACCCTCTATTCCAGCCGCGTCCGCTATTTTTCGCTGGCCGTCGGCTGCGCAGCCTTCGCCGTCCTGCTTCTGGTTCTGCTGCTGGATATCGACCCGGCCGAACCGCCAATGCCGGCACTGCGGCAGGCCATTCTCTGGCTGGGCGTCGGCTTCCTGTCGCTCTGCGCCTTTGTCATGATGGCCGGCGTCCTCGTCGGCCAGCGGCTGGAACTGGATGGCGAGAGCTTGACCATGGTCACGCTCGGGCGTCGCAAAGTCTGGCGCTGGCAGGATGTCGAGGGCTTCAAGGCCGGCGCGATGACGCCGATTTCGGTGCGCTTTCTGCCCAAGCTGGAGATGAAGATGGTCGTGTTCGACGATGTCACGCTTCCGGAAACCGCCCTGATCCGCATGAGCCGCGATGCGACCGGCCGCAATTCCGGTCTGCATGATGCCTATGGGCTCGATTTCGCCCAGCTCGCCTGGCTCCTGGAAACCTGGCGCGAAACGGCGCTTGCAGGCTCGCAAGCAGCCCCTGTCGCATCCGTCCGCGACGACGAATTCGTGCCCGTCTCGGCTGCTTACCCGAACGGCTGACGACCGTTCCCGGCCGTCACTCTGTTTGCGCGGTCGTCTTCAGGTAAGCGATCACGTCGTCGATCTCGGCCTGGGTCCACAGTCCGAAGAAACGCATGCTGGTTCCCGGCACTTTCTTCTTGGGGCTCGAGAGAAAGGCCGACAGTGCCGCGTCGTCCCAGACAAGACCGGCAGCGGCCGCATCCTTCATCGCCTGCGAATACTTGTAGTCGGGAACTTGCGCTGCGGGTCGCCCGACGACGCCTTTGAGATGCGGGCCGAACCGGTTGGTCTCCCGGTCGGCCACATGACAGGCGACGCATTTCTGGTACACCCGCTTGCCGTTGCCGGCATCCGCCGCCTGCGCCGAAGAGGCGAGCGCGACAAGGGCGAGGGCGCAGAGCCCAGTCCTTGCCGCTTCGTGCATCCGCCCGGTCACCGTTTCAGACTGCCCAGAATGCCGCGCACGATCGCCCGGCCCACCTGGGTGGCGACGGTGCGGGTCACGCTTTTCATCGCCGCTTCGATGATCGTCTCGCGCTGGTAGCCGGAGCGGCCGACGGTCCTGCGGCCCTTGGGTTCGTCTTCGTCCTTGTTGCCGAAGCCGGGCAGGGTCCAGCCGGTGGTTTCGCCGGAGCCTGCGGGCGGCGCGGGATCGAGTTCATCCTCTGCCTTGCGGGCAGCGGCGGCATCGGCGGCCTGCTTTGCCCTGGCGCCCAGCATTTCAAAGGCGCTTTCGCGGTCGAGATCCTCATCATAGATCCCGAGAACCGGGCTGCGATCCATCACCGACTGCCGCTCCGCATCGGTCAGAGGACCGATCCGTCCCGAGGGTGGGCGGACCAGCGTCCGTTCCACCATCGATGGTGCACCCTTGCCCTCAAGCGTCGAGACCAGCGCCTCGCCGGTACCGAGCTGGGTGATCGCGGTGGCGCAATCGAAGGCCGGGTTCGGCCGGAACGTGTCGGCCGCGGTCTTCACTGCCTTCTGCTCGCGCGGCGTATAGGCGCGCAGCGCATGTTGCACCCGGTTGCCGAGCTGGGCGAGAACGCTTTCCGGCACGTCGAGCGGGTTCTGGGTGACGAAATAGACGCCGACGCCCTTGGAGCGGATCAGCCGCACCACCTGCTCCACGCGGTCGAGCAGAACCTTCGGCGCTTCGTCGAACAAAAGATGCGCCTCGTCGAAGAAGAACACCAGCTTCGGCTTGTCCGGATCGCCCACTTCGGGCAGTTCCTCGAACAGTTCCGACAGCAGCCATAGAAGGAATGTCGCGTAGAGCCGCGGGTTCATCATCAGCTTGTCGGCGGCAAGGATCGAGATCTGGCCGTAACCGGAATTCGGGTTTACCCGCATGATGTCGGTAATCTTCAGTGCCGGCTCACCGAAGAAATGCTCGGCACCCTGCTGTTCCAGCACCAGCAGCGCCCGCTGGATCGAGCCGACCGAAGCCTTGGAAATGAGGCCGAATTCCTTGGATAGTTCCGACGCGTTCTCGGCCATGTAGTTGAGAAGCGAGGTCAGGTCCTTGAGATCGAGCAGCGGCAGCCCGGCCTTGTCGGCCAGCTTGAAGGCGATGTTGAGAACGCCTTCCTGCGGTTCGGAGGCATCCATCAGACGAGCCAGCAAAAGCGGCCCCATCTCGGCGATCGTGGTGCGGACCCTATGTCCCTTGGTGCCGTAGAGATCCCAGAAGATCACCGGGAACTGCTCGAACTCGTAATCGGCAAAGCCGATCTGCTCGGCGCGCTTGGCGAGGAAATCCTTGGGCTCGCCCTTGGCGGCGACCCCGGAGAGATCGCCCTTGATGTCGGATGCAAACACGGGAACGCCGGCCCGCGAAAAGCCCTCGGCCAGAACCTGCAGCGTCACGGTCTTGCCGGTGCCGGTCGCTCCGGTCACCAGCCCGTGGCGGTTGCCGAACTTCATGTCGAGGAATTCGGCCTTGTTCAACGTGTCGTCAGGGTTGCGACTGCCGCCGATAAAGAGTTTCGCCTGATCGTCCGCATCAATATTCGCCATGCAACTATGCGCTCCCTAAACGCGTTCAATCTGTGGCTTTTATAGGATGCGCTGAAGAGCCGGGCAACGGCTGAAAATCGGCCAAGTGAAAACTGGCGCGAGAGGCGGCAGAAGAGGGGTGAATACGTGACGATGACGGACACAGCCGGACCGGCGGGAACTCGGACACTCGATGCGCAAGGCGTGCGCGATGCGCAGAGGGGTCGCCATGCGGATGGCCCGATGGGCATTCCAGCCCGCGGCCTCAAAGACGTGTTCTGGCGCGTCTATGCCGGCGTAACCGAAGATCGCATCACGCTGATCGCCGCCGGCGTCACCTATTACCTGCTGCTGGCGCTGTTTCCCGCCGCAAGCGCGCTCGTGTCGATCTACGGTTTCGTCGCCGATCCAGTGACGATTGCCGATCGGATCGCGTTTCTGAGCACGATCATGCCCGCCGAAGGGCTGAACATCTTCCTCGATCAGGTCCGGGCCCTCTCAAGCGAACGCGGCGCAACGCTGTCGATCGGCCTGATCGCGGGTCTGGCGCTGGCGCTCTGGAGCGCCAACAACGGCATGAAGGCGCTGTTCGAGGCCATGAATGTCGCTTACGGCGAGCAGGAAAAGCGCGGCATCGTCAAGCTCAACCTGATGTCGCTGCTCTTCACGCTCGGCGCGATGCTGATTGCCATCGTCATCCTGTTTGCCATGGGCGTGGTGCCGGCATTGCTCAAATATTTCTGGCTCGACCAGTGGTCGGAAATGATCATCCGCATCGCTCGCTGGCCGTTGATGATGGTGTTCGTCACGCTCGGCATCATGGCGCTGTACCGGTTCGGCCCCAGCCGCGAGCCGGCGAAGATCCAGTGGCTGACCTGGGGTGCTGCCTTTTCCACCATTTTCTGGCTTCTCGCCTCGCTCGGCGTGTCCTACTATCTGGCCAACGTCGCCGATTACAATGCCACCTATGGCACGCTCGGCGCGCTGATCGGCTTCATGGTCTGGACATGGGTATCCGTCATCATCGTGGTTGTCGGAGCCGAGATCAACGCCGAGCTTGAGCACCAGACCGCGGTCGATTCCACCACCGGCCATCCGAAGCCGATGGGGGCACGCGGCGCTGAAATGGCCGATACGGTGGGTGCTGCGGCCGAGGATTGATAAGCCGCCGGTTGCGCCAACCCGGGCTGCGTGGCACCAGTTGGAACACGCCTGTTGGCATCCGGCACGAGTCTATGTATGACCTTGACGTGAACGTCAAAACTGAGGAGATATTGATGAACGAGATGGTTACCCGCGTTGCCGACCGCGTCGGTCTTGCACCTGATGCGGCCGAAAAGGCGATCGGCATGATGCTGGGATTCCTGCAGCGCGAGGCGGATGACGCTGCCGTGGCGCGGATGATCGAAGCCATTCCCGGCGCACCGGAACTGGTCGGCAAATTCAACGGCGAAGGTGCCGGTGGCGGCGGTCTGCTCGGCGGCCTGATGTCGAGCTTCGGCGGCGGCGGCATCATGACGCTCGGCCAGCAGCTGATGTCGCAGGGCCTCGGCATGGGCGAGATCACAGCACTCGCCAAGGAAACCATGGCTGTCGCACGCGAACACGCCGGCGACGAAACCGTCGATACGGTCATCGCATCGGTGCCTGGCCTCAGCCAGTTCGTCTGATTTCGAAACGCAATCCGAAAGCCGCTGGCACAACTGCCGGCGGCTTTTCTAAATGATCAGCTATGCTATAGGTCGGCGATGAGCGACAACATCATCAAGTTCCAGCGTCCGAAACCGGTCAAGCCACCGCGCAAGTCGCCGTTCAAAAACATGGCGCCCGGTGTGAAGCGCATGCTGTTCTGGGTCGCCATTATCGCGGGCCTGGTCCTGGCATTCCTCTATTTCCAGTTCGCCGGCAGCCCACCACCGGGCGTCTGAACAAAACAAAGCCGGCCGAACGTCAGCCCTTGGCTGCCAGCCAGATCACGTGTTTTGCCCCGCGCTTGCCATTGGCGCGCGTGTTCACCACGTCAGCCTGAAATCCCACTTCCTTCAGCCGCCGGGTGAAGCCCGCGTCGGGCCCTGACGACCAGACGGCGAGAACGCCGCCGGGCCGCAGCGCCGAACGCGCAGCGTAGAGGCCACTCATGTTGTAGAGCCGGTCGTTCGAGGCCCGCGTCAACCCGTCCGGCCCATTGTCGACATCGAGCAGGATCGCATCGAAGGCAGTGGTGGAGGAGCGGATCAACTCGCTGACATCGCCCTCGAAAATCGTCACGCGCGGATCGTCGAGGCAGCCCTTGAAGACCGGCGCCATCGGCCCGCGCGCCCAGCCGACCACGGCCGGCACCAGCTCGGCCACGGTCACCTGCGCATCCTCGGGCAGAACTGCAAGCGCTGCCCTCAGCGTGAACCCCATGCCGAGCCCGCCGATCAGCATCGACGGCTTGGCCCTCTTGCCGATCTTCTCGTGTGCGAGTGTCGCAAGCGCTTCTTCCGAACCGCTGAGGCGGCTGTTCATCAGCTCGTTGGTGCCGAGCATGATCGAGAATTCCTGGCCGCGCTGCTTCAGACGCAGCTCGCCTTCCTCGCCGGGCAGGGCGCCGGGAATGGTTGCGCGGTCGAGCTGGATCCAGGGCAGCATGGGGGGATACCTCTTGGTCGGAGCGGCTTTGCTACAGAAGCGCAAAGGACGGGTCAATGCTGCGCTCCGGGGAGTTGACTTTCCACCGTATTCGCTCCATTTCACGCGCAAAGCGCTACCCGTTCGGGTGCCGCTCTTTCAAAGGACAAACCGAGATGAACCCCGACAGTCGAAGTTCGACGTCAACAGATAGACCTGCCGCTTCGGGGCTCTGAACCGTTCATATCGGTGATGCGCTCCGGGGACCTCAATGGTCCGGAATAGGAGCCGTCATGCTGCGTATCCATGCCTATGATCACGACCGCCTTGTCGCGGCCGACGCCGTAATTGCCAGTGCAGCCGCCGATGCGACGTCTGTTGCTCCGCAGCCGCCTGTGATCTGGTACGACCTGATCAACCCGACGGCCAAGGAAGAGCGCGATGTCGGCTCCCGCCTCGGGGTTACCATTCCCACCCAGGACGAGATGGAGGATATCGAACTCTCCTCCCGTCTCTACCAGGAAGACGGCGCCGAGTTCATGACCATGACCGTGCTGACACGCCCGGATGCCGGCACGCCGCACAAGGTTCCCGTCACCTTCATCGTCAAGGGCCAGGTTCTCGTCACCGTGCGCTATTCCGAGCCGCGTCCCTTCGATGCGTTCATGGCGCGTGCCCGCAAGGGCAACGGGCTCGGCCTCCATTCGGCAACCGGCGAACTGATCCTGACCGGTCTGGTCGAGGCGATCATCGACCGCATGGCAGACACGCTGGAGCGTCTCGGCAACGATATCGACCAGATCTCGCGCGACATCTTCGAGGCGAAGGCCTCCAAGGCCAACAAGAAGACGCGCGACCTGCAGGAACTGATCCGGGCGATCGGCCAGAAGGGCGAGTTCATCACCGTCGTGCGCGAAAGCCTCGTCAGCGTCTCGCGCGTCGTCGCCTATTATGCAGCCCTCGATGGTGTCGATCGCAAGCTGCCCAAGGAAATGCGCCAGCGCCTGAAACTGCTGCAGCGCGATGCCACCTCGCTTGGCGATCACTCGGCCTTCATGTCCGGCAAGATCAACTTCCTGCTCGACGCGACGCTGGGGCTGATCAATCTGGAGCAGAACCAGATCATCAAGATCTTCTCGGTTGCGTCCGTCGTGTTTCTGCCGCCGACGCTCGTCGCATCGGTCTACGGCATGAACTTCGCCAACCAGCCGGAACTGCAGTGGCATTACGGCTATCAGCTGGCGCTCTGCCTGATGATCGTCTCGATGGCGCTGCCGTATCTCTACTTCCGCCGCAAGGGCTGGCTGTAATCGCAAACGAAGACGGGCGAAGCATGCGCTCCGCCCGTCCTTGACTGATCTAGGCGGCAAGACGCGCTCTAGCGTTCCTGGATCTGCGGCATGAAATCCGGCAGAAGCTTGCAGGGCTCCTTGTAGATCTCGGCTTTCTCCGCACACAAGGCTGCCACAGTCGGCGGCGTCGGTTTCTCGCCCTTGTCGATCCAGCTCAGCATGGCGGAAAACAGCGCTGCATATTGCGGCGTCGAGAGCTTGGAATGCTCCGCCTCGTCCGAAAAGTTCTGCACCAGCAGCTCGCCATTGCCGGCCTTGTCCACCGTTTGGCGATAGATCGCCTCGTGATCGACAAACACGGTCGGATCGTTCTTGGCGTGCAGGGTGATGGTCGGCGCGACGATCTGGCCGGTGAGATCGGCATCATAGGCCATCAGCCGAGCCGCTCGCGGGTCCGCCTTGAACCGCTCGACACCCTTGTTCAGCGCCGCGTCGTCATCCGATCCCTTGTACTGAACGTTGGAATTGTCGAACGGATTCTTTCCGTCCATGCGCCGCCAGACGATGTCGGAAAACAATCCGGTCGCCCAGCTCAAATGCGCCACCAGCGTCTTTTCCGGCACCTTGGTGACGGCGAGGATATTGGCGAGGTTCTTCGCTTGCTCTGGCGACCGCTTGTCCTTCGCAAGCGAGATGCCGGTGCATTCGTCGACCCGCTGCTGCAGCTCGTCGCGCGACATCTTCGCGCCCTTGGGCAGGCCCTGCCAGACCGGATACTGCACTTCGTCGGCGCGCGGATGGTTCTTGCAGTAATATTGGTAGACGGCCCGCAGATCGGCGCGGAAGTCATAGCCATGGCCGCCACCGGCCAGCAAGCCGCTGGTCAGCACCACGCCGTCGTAATTTTTGCGGCCGCGCCAGTCGAGCGCGTAGAGTTCGGCCGTCTTCGCCGCCACATTGCCGCCCCAGGACTGGCCGTGCAGCAGGACATGCTTCGGCTCACCGAGAAGCGCGATCGCGATCTGTCGCAGAGCGTCGGTATCGGCCGCCGCCATCCGCACGCCATAGCCTTCGCGGCGATAGTTGGAACCGGCCCAGGCATAGCCCTCCTGAACGGTGACCGCGAAACGCTCGAGATCCTCGACCGGATCGTCCGGCGTAGGCTTTGCGGTGCGTGGCCCTCCATGGGCATGAACGACGAGCGTGCCGTTCCAGTCCTTCGGTTTGGCGATCCAGTAATAGGCGCCGTGCAGATCCTGACCCGCAAAGCACTCGGTCCCTACAGGCATTGAACTCGGGCAGTCCTTGGGCGCCGGGTCCGCAGGCTTTTGCTGCGCGCTGGCGGTCAGGGCGGTAACAACCACAGCCGCCGCGGACATCAATATCGTTCTAAAATGCATGAAAACTCCTCCTCTTCCAGCCCGTGACAAGACCTATGGTTCTGGCTGGGAGAGGCAAGAGAAGACGTGGCCTCGGCTGCCGCGTGGGGGAGGCTCGCCGGGCAATTGGGCGGGATCCCACACAAACCACGGCGGGAGTGTGTGGGAAGCGACCCAAACGGACCATTGTCCGAGACCGAAGCCTCGGACCGGATCAGTCCCACTCTGGCGCGAGATGCACCGGCGATACGATGCGTCCGTCTGTCCGCGACAGCGCAAACACCGCTTCCATTTCCTGCGGCGACAGCGAGAAGTCGAAGATGTCGTAATTCTCCGGCAGCCGGCTTTCGGTCGCGGTCTTCGACAGCGCGATCACGTCCTCCTGCTGCACGGCCCAGCGCAGCACGACCTGAGCGGCGGTCTTTTTGTACTTCGCGCCGATCTCCTTCAACACCTCGTCCTTCGGCACCGCGCCATCGGCCATCAGGTAATAGGCGGTCACCGACATGCCGGTCTTGCGCGCTTCCATCAGCACCTTGGTCTGGTCGAGATAGGGGTGATATTCCACCTGGTTGTTGACGATAGGCGCATCGGACAGCTTGATCGCTTCAGCCATCAGCGCGGTCGAAAAGTTGGAAACGCCGATATTCTTGACCTTGCCTGCGGTTCTCAGCTCGTTCAGCGCGCCGATCCGGTCGGCCAGCGGCATTTCGCTCTGCGGCCAGTGTAGCAGCAGAAGGTCGACGTGATCCGTCTTCAGCTTGGCAAGGCTTTCGTCCACCGAGGCGATAAAGGCATCGTGACCGACGCGGTCGACCCAGACCTTTGTGGTCAGAAAGATATCGTCGCGCGGAATGCCCGACTGGCGAAGAACGTCGCCGACGGCCTGCTCGTTCTTGTAGATCTGCGCAGTGTCCACATGGCGGAAGCCGAGTTTGAGGGCTTGCGGCAGAATGCGATGAACATCCGCATCGGGCATGCGGAACGTGCCGAAACCGAGAGCTGGGATATGGGCGCCGTTGGCGTTGACGGTTTGCATCATGTGCTCCTTGGAAAAGGGGGCCCGACGGGGAGCCGGGCAAAGAAGAGGCACACTCTAGATGGGCCGTGAAATCCGGCGATCAAGCAGAGACCGGCCCATGATCACTCCACCGGATGCGACAAATCGGCTTGAAAGAAGGCCCTGGAGGCCGCGCAATCCGCCTCGTCAGGCCTGTTTGCGCGCCCGTTTCGCCCGTCTCGCGACTCGACCGAACCGCTGTTTCAGAAAGTTTGATGTCCGGTAGCGCACGCCGCTTGGCCGCTCGGGATCGGCAATATCGGATTCCGCCAGCAATTCCTCGTCGGCACTCAGCTCCCGCATCCTGACCGGCAGCAGACCTCGGCCGCTCTGTCGGTTCAACGCCTCGATGGCCGCGATAATCGACCCGTCATGCGCTGCAACCGCGTCACGCACTTCCTGCGGTTCGCGCCCAAGATGTTCGGCGATGAGATCGTCGCGGGTGCTGACGATCTTTTCGCTCAGCGTGTCCTCACCCGGCTGCGCCTCGAGGATGAGGTCGCATTCCGTATCGTAGCCCATCGAGCGGTTGTTAAGATTGGCCGAGCCGATTTTCACGATCCGGTCGTCGGCAAACATCATCTTGGCATGCACATAGATCGACGTGCGGGCTTCGTTGACAGGGTAGTAGATCCGGAAGCGATCATGAACATCGGCGTCCTTCACCATCTTCATCAGCCGAATGCGGGCGCTGTCCATCGCCTTGGCTTCCAGCCAGCCTTCGCAGCCCTCCGGATTGATCAGCACGATTTCCGGTCCGTCGGGCTCCTTCAGCCGTTCCGCCATGGCCTCTGCAATACGGCGCGAGGCGAAATACTGGCTCTCGACATAAAGCGTCTTTTTCACCGAACCGATGATCGCAAGCTTGGCCGTCTCGATCTCGACGATCTGGCTGCGCCCCCCGTATTCAGGCGCGGTGCGGGCGATGCCGATCGAGATGTCGCGAAACCCGACCTCCAGCTCGTCCGGCCAGGGATCGTTCTCCGTGGCGGTATTCTCGTCGGGCGGATCGAGCGTCTCGTCGGTTGCCAGTTTCCAGCGCCGCCGTGCGACCTCGCCGAGCGCCCGTGCGGCCTCGCCGGAAAGGCAGGTGGTGGCATCGTGCCAGGGACCTTGCGCAAACCCCATCGGCGACTTGCGCAACGGCTCGTCTTCCGAATGGTCGCGACTGTCCCAGCGCCCTACGGTCATGTCGATCCCGCCGCAGAACGCCACTTCGTCGTCGATGACGAGAAGCTTCATGTGATGCGCCGACAGCGCCGGATGCGCGCCGTCGAGCTTCAGATGGATGCGCTTGTCGAACATCCATTTGAGAATATAAAACGGCGTTTCACCGCGAGTGATCGAATTGATCAGCCCGATATCCCATTTGAGAATGCGAATATCGAGCCCGTTGTTTCGCTCGGCGAGCGCGTTCAGAAACTTGCCAAGCTCGTCGGGCCATTCCTCCTTCGCGCTCTTGTCAGCCTTGCCATCCTTCTTGCCCGGCTCCAGCTGGATGCGTGTGTCGAAATCCCAGCCGATCAGGTAGATCGACTTTTTCGCCTTCGTCATCGTGCGCTTGGCGAAGCGAAAGAAATCGGCTGCATCGATGATGATGGAAAGTCTGTCCGCCTTGGCAATCCGCCAGCACGTGTCGCCTTCGTTGAGGATGCTTTGCATCGATCCAGTCGCCCCAGTCTTCGTCTTTTCGGTTATCGAGGATATAGGGCAGCACCGCGCTGCTTCTACGGGAAATATACAAGGATCGGTCGAGCAATGCGCAGCCGCGTCATCCTGCATTTCTGCGATCGCGATGACTGCTGACCGCGATCGCAATCAGGATCAGCGGCCACAGGCACGACAGCAAAAGTCCCATGATCCTGTCGAAGCTCCAGGGAAGCCGTCGTATCACACCCTCGGCCAACGTCATCCCGAAGAACGCGGTCGCTACGGTCAGGTACACTATGGTGGCTACAGTCGTCATGGGTCTCGCTGGCACGGTGCCGGTCATCACGATGGGGGTCGCACGCGCCCCATGAGCGTTCAAACACGGATCGAGCCCGCCGTCCTCAACTTTTATGAGAGAGTGCCAGATTTCGCACTGCCGGCCCCGACGGGCGGCATCACGCTTTTAAGCGTGAATCGCTTCGATTTCGCGTGCTACCATCTCCTGCAGCCGCCAGAGATTGCGGTCGCGGATGCCGAATTCGGCCAGATGCACGACCGTATTATAGAGATATTCGGCGCAGGAACCGCGATGGCCGCAGGCACGCGCCAGAACCGGCGCTACATCCTGCAGCGGCGGAAGCGGCCGGATGATCCGCGGGCTTTTGCCTCCAGCCCAGAAAGTCAGTGCCCGGATCGTCTCGCCGCCTTGCGTCCGCACGGGGAGAAAACGGAAGGTCGAGAGACTGTCCTTGTGGCTCACCTCGCGGCGCAGCGCCTTGTCGATCTGCTCGCGCTTTTCCGTATCGGCCACCCGGTAAATCACGCCGTCGCAACGACCGCCGCGCGACAGCATCATCATCAGCCCCGGCTGGTCGGGCGAACCGCGGCCCCGTTCGATATGGAGCGAAAACGACCGATGCCAGCCATAGGCCGTCGCCCGCTGGCAGGCGATCGAATCGAAGCCCGGCTTCCAGATCAGCGAGCCATAGGCAAAGATCCACAAAGGCTCATCGCCGATATCCTCCACCAGCCGCTCGGTAATCTCGGCGTAGTCGGCATCCGTCAGCGGCTCCCAGGTCGGCGGTGCGCCGGGATCCATCTCGTCGCGAAAACACAGGTCGACCAGGTCCTGCGTCAGCGACATGGACGATGACTTGAGAGCCGTTGAGGTGAGGGCGCCTGAGCTGGACATGGCCTCTGCGTTGTAAAAAAATGAGTGCGTAAACGGGAGGTGAGGCGCAAGACTGCAAGCCTGAACGGCTGCTGTCAACGTTTTTGGGCCGCGTTTGTGAAGGATTTGCTGCGTTGCCGCAGAGTGGCCCCACTGTTCTGGTCGAAGGGATCACGCAACGTTTCAGACGGAAATGTTCGCGTTATTCTGCGTGAGAGGGAGTTTTCGATACATGCGCTGGTTGTTTCTCATTGTCCTTGGCCTGCTGGTGGCCGTCATTTTGTCAATCACCCTGATGCAGAACGACAGTCGTCAGCTGGGTAGCGATAACCTGTTGCAGGGAGCGCCGGGCAGTCCGCGCCAGCCATCGGACTCGCCGCTTCTTCCGGCACCCGCACCGCAGCGAGCGCCCTGACCATCGGACGGCGGCAATTCGGCGTGCCATCAATATTTGTGATGAATCATCTCGGATTGTCGCTTGACCTTGAGGGCTTCGGGGATTTCATTCACGCCAAATTTTAGCGACCCCCGCCAAGCTTTGAAGACCCGAAGGAGAATATCATGGCCGTCGACACATCCCCTCGCTCCACCACCTGGACTTACGTGGATGGTGAGTGGGTGGAAGGCAATCCGAAGCTGATCGGACCCACCTCGCACGCCATGTGGCTGGGCACGACCGTGTTCGACGGCGCCCGCTGGTTCGACGGCATCTCGCCGGATCTCAACATGCACTGCCAGCGCGTCAACCGCTCGGCCATCAATATGGGCATGAAGCCGGTCATGGCCGCAGAAGAGATCGAGCGGCTGGCGCTGGAAGGCGTCAAGAAGTTCGACGGCAAGACGGCGATCTACATCAAGCCGATGTACTGGGCCGAACACGGTCTTCCCACCAGCGTGGTTGCCGCCGATCCGGAATCGACCCGCTTTGCGCTCTGCCTGTTCGAAGCTCCGATGCACACGGCAAAGGCTTCGTCGCTCACCGTGTCGCCCTTCCGCCGCCCGAGCGCCGAAGTCGCCATGACGGCCGCCAAGACCGGTAGCCTTTATCCCAACAGCGGCCGCATGATCGTCGAGGCGCAAAGCCGCGGCTTCGACAATGCGCTCGCGCTCGACATGAACGGCAATGTCGCCGAAACCGCATCCTCGAACATCTTCATGGTCAAGGACGGCGTGGTCATGACGCCGATCGCCAACGGCACGTTTCTGGCCGGCATCACCCGGTCGCGCGTGCTGACCCTGTTGCGCGGTGCCGGCTTCGACGTGCGCGAAGTCACTCTGACTGCTGCCGATTTCGCCAATGCCGACGAGATCTTCACGTCCGGCAACTATTCCAAGATCGCCCCGGTGAACCGTTTCGAGGACCGCTCCCTGCAGGAAGGTCCTGTCGCCCGCAAGGCGCTCGAACTTTATATGGACTGGGCACGCTCGACCAAGGGCGAAGACGTCTGATTGACGAGGGACGGCACCCGATCCAGGCGCCGTCCCTCAACCATTCTTTGCAGCGTTAAAGCGCTTCGTATCCGAACACTTTCGCCAGAAATTCCACGGCGCGGCCGGCACCGGCGCCGGAAATCGTGTGTCCGAGCCCGGGCTCGATCGATGTCTCCACGTCGAAACCATGCTTCGCCAACGTGTCGGCCGCCTGTTCGCTTTCCCATGACGGGATGACGTCGTCGGCGGTGCCATGCACCAGAAACACTGGCATCTTCGTGGAGGGCGACAGCGGCTCGGGCGAAGACAGCCGGCCGGAAAAACCGACCACCGCACCCACGCCAAACCGTCCGTTTGCGATCGCGTCGAGCGCCATGATCGTTCCTTGCGAGAACCCCACCAGCGCGACCCGATCAAGCCTGCCGGCAAAGCCGTTGTCCGCGATGATACCGTTGATCAAGGCATCGAACCCCGGCCGTGCCGCCGCAATCCGCGCGCCGCGATTTTCCGGCGTGACGCCCGCAACACTGAACCACTGGTACCCGGCACCAAAGCTTGAAGGCTCCGGCGCATCGGGCGAAACGAAGACGGCATCGCCAAGCGTCCCCGCCCATTCCTCCCCAAGCGGCGCCAGATTGTCGCCACTGGAGCCGACACCGTGCAAGAGGATGACGAGAAGGTTCGGGCTGTTCGTTTCGGCCATGGAAGACATACCTTTGCAGATGAGGATCAGACGTCGGAGAACACTCCGCTACGGCCCCCGGAGGAAACCGCGATACCCGTTATCTAGCGCGCCAGCCGCCAAAGGGACAGGTGCAGGGCAGCGGATGTGGGATGTTGCGATGGGCTGGAAGGTTAGAGGAGCATCGCCCTCAGATGATCCGCACCGCAGCCGTACCGATGATGATCAGGGAGACGGCGACCATCAGCGGTTTGGTCGGCAGTCGCTTGACGATCAGCGCTCCGAACGGGGCCGCCAGCACGCCACCGAGGATGAGGCCGAGCGCCGACGACAGTTCGGACCAGCCGAGCGTGGCGATGAAGGTCGCCGAGATCACCGTCGTTACCGCAAATTCGGTGAGGTTCGTGGAGCCGATCACCTTCTTTGGTTCATGGCCGCGGCCGAGAAGCGAGCTGGTGACGATCGGCCCCCATCCGCCGCCGCCCATGGCATCGAGCACGCCGCCCGCACCGCCCACATAGGGCACGATCCGGTCATGCATGTCGCGCCTGAAGGCCGGGCGGAAGGCCTTGTAGAGAATGTAACATCCGACCAGCATCAGATAGACCGAGACGAACGGCTCGATCGCCTTGCCATCGATACTGGACAGAAGATAGGCGCCGATCGCGCCGCCAGCCATGCCGGCCGGCGCCAGCCGTTTGACCAGCCGCCAGTCGACGTTGCGATGGTAGAGATGCGAGGCGCCGGATGCAGCCGTCGTGAAACACTCGGTCACATGCGTCATGGCGCTGGCGACTGCCGGCGGCACGCCGAAAGCAAGCAGACTAGTGGTGGTGAGAACGCCGAAAGCCATGCCGAGCGCGCCATCGATGATCTGCGCGAAAAAGCCGATTGCCACGAAGATCACGAAATCGGACGTCAGAAAGTCGAAGGTCAAGAAATCAAACACGGCAGCCCTCCCGGCAGTGTTTCATGCCCGGAAAAGTCTGCCGTGGTGGAAAAGTTCCCAAACGCTGCCGCCCGCGCGGTCGCGGATGTTACTTGCCAGGTTTTGCCCTCAGCATGTCGGCGGAGATCTCGCCACCCACTTCGGCCTTTTTGGTCTTCTTGTCGTAGGCGCAGATCGTGCTGATCCTGACCTTGGCGCCTTTGGCTTTGCCGGTGACGACCGCAAGCCCATAGGACTGGCTTCCGAACGGATCGACCACGGCCCTTCCGTTCTCGATCAGGTCTTTCGAAGCCGCCACGCAAGCCTTGCCGACGTCAGCCTGAAACGTCGTCCACGCATCGTCGGAAGCGGCCTGGGCCGTCACGGCGCTGGTTGCGCAAACGAGGAGGATCAGTGCCACAAAGTTTTTCATCGTCAATTTTCTCCGGTTTCTGCATTCGGTGCGAAAGCGATTGATTCCTCTCGCTAATGCTTGGAAAATTCAGCAATTTCTTGTCGATTGAGCGGTTGTTTTTGGAAGGTTCACCGTTGCCTCTTCCCCATCGCGCTCCTATGTTCCAGCACGACCTTCACCCACGGTGTTTGCCAAAAGGAGTATACCAATGGCTTTCGAACTTCCCGAACTTCCATACGATTACGAAGCCCTTGCACCCTTCATGTCGAAGGAAACACTGGAATACCACCACGACAAGCACCACAAGGCCTATGTCGACAACGGCAACAAGCTTGCGGCCGAAGCCGGCATGGCTGACCTGTCGGTCGAGGACGTCGTCAAGAAGTCCTTTGGCACCAACCAGGGCCTCTTCAACAATGCTGCCCAGCATTACAACCACGTCCATTTCTGGAAGTGGATGAAGAGGGACGGCGGCGGAAACAAGCTGCCGGGCAAGCTCGAAACCGCGATCGCATCCGATCTCGGCGGCTACGACAAGTTCAAGGCTGATTTCATTGCAGCCGGCACCACGCAGTTCGGCTCCGGCTGGGCCTGGCTTTCGGTGAAGGATGGCAAGCTCGTCATCTCCAAGACCCCGAACGGCGAAAACCCGCTGGTCCACGGCGCAGAGCCGATCCTCGGCGTCGACGTCTGGGAACATTCCTATTACATCGACTATCGCAACGCCCGCCCGAAGTATCTCGAGGCGTTCGTCGATAGCCTGATCAACTGGGATTACGTGCTGGAACGCTACGAAGCCGCGTCCAAGTAAGCGCAATCAATTGCTGATTTACCAGACACCCGGTGCCGCAAGGCGCCGGGTGTTTGCGTTTCTGATCACCCGATGTCTGATCCAGCCTGGCGATCGTCAGGCGCCGCTGTCCGCCCACGCGCGGTCGATCTGAAGCGCTTGAAAAACATGACTTTGCATTGGGTTTGACGGCTTCTAGAATCGAGCGCTAAATTACGAAATCGTGACTTCTTTCGGTCATGTAAGCTTGCCATCATCATCACGCGAATGCGTTGATGATGTGAGACGCAGACATCACATCGTTTTAGGGATCGGAGCCGGAAATGAAATTCAGAACTATCGCCATGACGACCGCGGCACTCTGTCTCGGCTTCACCGCTGTCCTTGCGCAGGATGCGGTGGTCGAGAAGCGCGAACAGATGATGAAGCAGGTGGCCGCCTCCACGGCAGCCATGCGCAACATCGCCAAAGGCGACAAACCCTACGACGCCGATGCCATCAAGACAGCGCTGACCACGATCAGCACCAACATGAAGGCCTTCCCGGACCAGTTCCCTGTCGGATCCGAAGCCAATTCGGAAGCATCGCCGGCGATCTGGAAGAACGAAGCCGATTTCCGCGCCAAAGCGAACAAGCTTGCCTCCGATGCCGATATGATCCTTGCTTCGATGCCGACCGATGCCGCAGGCGTCCAGAAGGCTGTTGGGACGCTCGGCGCCAATTGCGGCTCCTGCCACGAGACCTACCGCCTGAAGAAGTAGCGCACGCCTGCATGCTTGAACGGCTGTCGCAAAGGCAGCCGTTCCGTTCCGCATCAATGTCGGAGAAGGATCGGGCGATGGCCGTAAGATGGGCAAAAGTGTTGGGCATCGGCGTCGTCGTTGTCGCCGCCGGTGCCGTTGCCGCCTGGGCGCTGACAAAGCCCCAGCCGCATGACGCGAGCTACTGGGCGGGCGTCGGTCAGCCCGATCTTGCCAAGGGCGAGCAACTGTTCTGGGCGGGCGGCTGTGCCGGTTGTCACGCCGCAGAAGGTGCAGAAGGCGACGCGGCAAAAATCCTGTCCGGCGGACTGGCGCTGAAAAGCCCGTTCGGCACCTTCCACGTCCCCAACATCTCGCCGGATCCCAAGGCCGGCATCGGTTCCTGGACACTTGCCCAATTCGGCGATGCGATGACACGGGGCGTCGGCCCGGGCGGCGAGCATCTCTATCCGTCCTTTCCCTACGGCTCCTACGCCCGCCTGTCGGCAGCCGACGTCAATGACCTCTACGGCTACACGAAGACCCTGCCGCACAGCAGCAATGTCGCGCCGCCGCACGAATTGGGCTTTCCGTTCAACCAGCGGCTCGCGGTCGGCGGCTGGAAGCTCCTCTATTTCGACGACGGCCCGCGCGTCGAACTCGCTTCCGCCGACGACAAGGTCAAACGCGGCCAGTTCCTGGTCGAAGGTCCCGGCCATTGCGGCGAGTGCCACACGCCCCGCAACGCGCTCGGCGGCTTCGAAAAAGGCCAGTGGCTGGCCGGCGGTCCCAACCCGGAAGGGCAGGGCAGCATTCCCAACATCACCCCCGGCTCCAAGGACATCGGCGCCTGGAGCGAGGAGGAAATAACCGAGTACCTCTCGACCGGCTTCACCCCCGATTTCGACAGCGTCGGCGGATCAATGGTGGAGGTGCAAAAGAACATCGCGCACCTGCCGAAAAGCGACCTGCAGGCCATCGCCGCCTATCTGAAGGCGGTGCCGGCAAGGTAAGGCTGGCGTGCTTGCCGCACGACGTTGTTGTGCTATATTTATAGCACATACGAGGTGAGACATGACCATCATTACCAAGATCAGGCGGCAGGGCGGGGCAGCCGTCGTGACAATTCCGCCTGCCATTCTCAAGACGATGGAACTGCAGGTCGGCGATCAGCTGTCGCTGGAAATGCACGACGGTGAACTCGTCGTAAAGCCGATCAGAAAGACCCAGCGGCGCTATAAGCTTAGCGAGTTGCTCGAAGGCGGCGAGGTCGTCTCCAGCCTGAATGCGGACATGGCCTGGGTGATGGAGGGAGACCCCGTCGGGCACGAAATTTCATGATGGTCCGCAGCAACGTCCCCAATCGCGGCGATGTTTTCTGGATCGATCCCAACCCTGTCGCGGGCCGGGAGATGAAGAACAGGCATCGGTTCGTCGTGATCACCCCGCGGGCGATCAACGCATTGGGAGTCAGCATGACGGTGCCGATCACCACCGGTGGCGCCTTGACCCGGGACGTCGGTCTGGCCGTCGCTGTCACCGGCCACGATACGACGGGGATCGCCGTCTGTAATCAGGTTCGCAGCTTCGATATACCGGCCAGAATACTGGCCAAGACCGCGAAATACATCGAGACATTGGACGAGGCGACGATGGATGACATCGTCGCTCGTGTGGTCAGCGCGATCGATCCCGCGTCGGAATAACGTGGTTGCGCTGCACTGGCAGTATGGTCTGTCCCGCTCATTCGGACGGTATTGCCGTGTCCCAGCCTCACACCAACGTCTGCATATACCGCATGCCCGTCACCGGGCGTGGCTTGAAATCCATCTGTTCGTAGAACTTGTGGGCGGCAAAGTTGCCGGTGGCGGCGCTGACCGAGAGATAGCCGCAGCCTGCATTGCGGGCCATGTCGCGGGCGCGCGAGACGAGATGCTGGCCGATGCCGTGGCCACGGTGACCGTCGCGCACGAACAGGTGGTGCAGGTCCATGCCGCGGCTCCCCTCCTGCGCGCGGTAGAGCGGCACCAGAATGGCGTAGCCGATCAGGGCGTCGCCCGCATCCGCAACCAGTGCGGTGATCCAGGGCAGGTCGCCGAACAGGTCGCGTTCCAGCATTTCCGGGGTAATGTCGGCCAGATCGTTGTGATGCGCGGCAAGGGCTGCGATCATCTCTTTCAACTGCGGCAGATCATGGCGTTTGGCGGCGCGGATCGTCACCACGGCCGGGCGCGGTAGTGAGATCTCGCTGTCTTCGATCGAAATCGGGGGCATTCCGGCATTCCTTTTCGGTCTCGTCGTGCCGTCAGGTGCCCTTAGAAACAACCAAGCCGCCTGACGGCGGCTTGTTGACATGATGAACTGTCGAGCCGCCCTTTACAGGTAGGCCCAAAAATACGTTGCGGCGGTGGTGGTGCACGTAATCATCATGACAACTTTTTGCGCCGGAATAAATTGCTTGTCAAGCGGGTCGACAGGTTCTTGTTCACTGCAGGTGATGGTGTATATTCCATCAACCCGGAAGGCGAACTCCATGGCCAAGGCGACGCTGATCAGCAGGACGCGGAGTTATCTGCGCGAGGACGTCTTCGCAGAGATCGTGATCTGGAGCGTCCCTTCACCTTTGCGGGGAAGTGTGCACCATTTCAAATATCGCATGGCTCTCGTGGCGTCCGGGGAATGCGTCCTGCGCTACGACAATGAAGCGGGGAAGGGTGACCATAGACACGTCCATTCGCAGGAGGAGGCGTATCTGTTCGAAAGCGTCGAAACCTTGCTTGTGGATTTTCGGTCGGATGTAGAAGGATGGCTCAATGACAACCCTTAAAGTGAAGATCCAGAATTTTGACAGTTCGCTCAGCGCGGTTCTCGATGCGGCCAAGGCGGCTGAATCAGATCCAGCTTTTCAGGCAGAGCATATTCTGTCGTTCCCCACCTGGGACATGCTTCACCGCGTGCTGGCGCCCAAAAGACTGGAGATCGTGCAGGTCCTGACGGCGCAGGCGCCGATGACGATCCGCGAGGTTGCCCGGCGGGTGGGTCGCGACTTCAAGGGCGTGCATGGAGATGTCACCACGCTTCTGAACGCAGGCGTCATCGAAAAGGCGCCCGGCGGCGTCGTGTTTCCTTACGACCGCATCCATCTGGAGTTCGATATCGCAGCCGCAGCCTGACGCGACTGACGCCTCTAACCCCTCAATGCTCCCCCTCGCAGAGCCCGTGATCCGAGAGTGAGCGGATCACGTAGCAGTCCTTGATCGCGTGGTTGCCGTCGCAGTGGGACACGATGCGCTCGAGTTCCTCCTCGAGCTTCTTCAGCTTGGCGATCTTTTCGCGCACGCCGGAAAGATGCTCCGCTGCGATCCGGTCGATATCGCCGCAGGGCTGTTGCGGATGCGAACCGAGCGCGATCAGCTCACGGATGGCGGAAATGTCGAGGCCGAGATCGCGGGCGTGGCGGATGAAGGCCAGCCGATCGAGATCGCTGCGCTCGTAGCGCCGCTGGTTCCCTTCAGATCGCGTGGCAGCCGCCAGCAATCCCATCTGCTCGTAATAGCGGATGGTTGGCACTTTGACGCCGGTTCGTTTGGAAAGATCGCCGATCGATAGCATGGCAGGCTCAAACCTCTAATGTCTGGAGGTTGAGATAGGACGCATTAACCGCAGGGACAAGGATCAGCGTGTTGGCTTGAAGGGCGGCTTCAGGGAATGTTAACCCTGAACGGGGATTGTCACCGCGGTGACGGGCCATGATCGATCAGACGTTGATCAGGAGAATTCCTGGTAGATGTCCTGAACCCAGGCCTGCTGCACGGGAGCGGTCGCGCCGCTTGTGGCAAAGGTCGAAGCGCTGTCGTCGCCGGCATCGAGGGCCCACAGGGCGCTCACTAGCGAGCTTGCAAACAGTGTGCTGCTGCCGGTCAGCGAAGCGCTGGAACGGGTAGACGCAGGTGTGTCGCGCTGCTGGGTTTCGTCCTGCTTGCGATCGATGTCGACCGCCCGCTGGGGGTAGTTGTAGCCGCTGAGGCCACTATCGATCTTCATGGCACCGCCTCGATCTCGCTTGGGTTAAGTAAGAGTTAACGCCTGAAGCTTGCGCGAAGCTTGCGCCGGGAGATATCCGGCCGGTTTTGGGGCTTGACAGCGCGCCTGGGACTTATTCGCGCCGCCGCCATTTCTGTCGAAAAATCAGCGATCTGACGGGAAAACCGAACGCCGCCAGGGCATATGCGCGTTTCCGCATATCCAAAACGATTTTTCCCACAAAAAAAGCCGCAGCACCCGATAGAGGCACTGCGGCGATTGTCATTCGAGGTGACCGATTCTGCGGCGATCCGCCCGGTCAGGCTTTCCCGGCCACCTTGATCGCGAATGCATATTCGAAGGCGATCTCTTCCAGACGCTGGAAACGCCCCGACTTTCCGCCATGGCCGGCAGCCATGTTGGTCTTGAGCAGGATCGGTGCCGAGCCGGTCGAGAATTCGCGAAGCTTCGCCACCCACTTGGTCGGTTCCCAGTAGGTCACGCGTGGATCGGTGAGGCCGGAAATGGCAAGGATCGGCGGATAGGGTTTTGCACCCACGTTGTCATAAGGCGAGTAGGCGGCGATCCACTGGTACTCTTCCAGGCTCTCGATCGGGTTGCCCCATTCCGGCCATTCCGGCGGCGTCAGCGGCAGCGTATCGTCGAGCATGGTGTTGAGCACATCGACGAACGGAACGGCCGCGATAATGCCCGCGAACTTTTCCGGCGCCATGTTGGCGATCGCGCCCATCAGCATACCGCCGGCCGAACCTCCTTCGGCAATGATGTTCTCATAGGACGTGAAGCCCTCGGCCACGAGGTGGTCGGCAGCGGCGATGAAATCCTTGAACGTGTTTTCCTTGGCTTCCATCTTGCCGTCTTCGTACCAGGCAAAACCCTTGTCCTTGCCGCCACGGATATGGGCGATGGCATAGATGAAGCCGCGATCTGCCAGTGAAAGGTTGTTGGTGGAGAACGATGCGGGGATGGTCATCCCATAGGCGCCGTAGCCGTAGAGCAGGCAAGGCGCCGTGCCATCAAGCGGCGTGTCCTTGCGGTAAAGCAGCGACACCGGCACCAGCTCGCCGTCATGGGACGGAGCCATCACGCGGCGGGTCACGTAATCTGCGGCATTGTGGCCGGAGGGGATCTCCTGCGTCTTCAAAAGCGTGCGCGTCCGGCTCACCATATCGTAGTCGTAGAGCTGGGTCGGCGTCGTCATCGACGAATAGGAAAAGCGGATGACGGTGCTGTCATATTCCGCAGCGCCGGAAAGCCCCAGCGAATAGGCTTCCTCGGCAAACGCGATCGAATGTTCCTCGCCGGTCCGGCGGTCGCGGATGATGATCTCCGGCAGACCCTGGTTGCGCTGCAGCCAGATCAGGTGCTGCTCATAGGCCATGTGCGAAATGATCAGCCGGCCGGGCTCGTGCGGTACGATCTCTTTCCAGTTTTCCTTCCCCGGTGCCGCAAACGGCGCCTCGACGATCTTGAAGTCCTTGGCATCGCCGTCATTGGTCAGGATGTAGAAGACATCGCCGCCTTCGGTCATCGAATACTCGATGCCCTCTTCGCGCGCCGCCACCAGCTTCGGCTCGGCGGTCAGGTCCGAGGTCGGGATGAGGCGGTATTCCGAGGTCTCGTGATCATGGATATCGAGATAGATCACGTCGTCCAGCAGCGATCCGCCGACGCCCATGAAAAAGCCCGGATCCTTTTCCTCAAACACCAGCCGGTCGTCCGTCTGCGGCGTGCCGAGAATGTGGTGGAAGACCTTGGAGGGACGATGGTTCTCGTCCTGCAGCGTATAGAAGAAGCTCTTGCCATCAGGCGCCCAGACGCCGCCACCGGCGGTGTTTTCCAGGAGGTCTGACATGTCCTCGCCGGTCGAAAGATCGCGCACCCGCAGGGTGAAATATTCCGAACCCTTGTCGTCGTAACCCCAGATGCCCTTGGAATGATCCGTCGCATGGTCGATACCGGCCAGACGGAAATAGTCCTTACCCGTCGCTTCCTTGTCGCCGTCAAGCAGGATCGTCTGATCGCCGCCGTCGCGCGGGGTGCGGAAATACTTTGGCTGCTCGCCGCCGGTGACGAACAGCGATCCGTAGGCAAACGGTCCGTCCTTCATCGGCACGGAGGAATCGTCTTCCTTGATGCGACCGCGCATTTCGGCAAACAGCGTCTTCTGCAACGCGGCCGTGTCGCCCATCGCCGCTTCCATATAGGCGTTCTCACCCTCCAGATGGGTGCGGATCTCTGGATCGAGGATCGACGGATCCTTGAACATCTGCTGCCAGTTGTCGGCCCGGAACCAGGCATAGTCGTCGGTGCGGGTAATGCCGTGACGGGTATCCGTCACCGGCTTCTTCGCCGCGACCGGAGGCGTCGGCAGATTTTCGAACGGCATTTTCGGGGAGGGGGCCAAGGAAGCACTCCGAAGTCATGAAAGGAGTGCCAGAGATAGGGGCGGCCGGACCGTGAGGCAAGCGGGCGAGCCGCGTGAGCCTACTTCTTCTCGCGCTCGCGGGACTTGGCGAGAGGTGCGAGGTCACGGTGCTGCTGCCAGAATATGAAGGCGACGACCAATGATAGCCCATTGCCACTCATCAGGAATACCATCGCCAGTTCGGCTGTCATCTGTTCAGTCCGCTTTGCATGATGCCGATTCCGGTCCCGACCACCTAAAGAATATGCGCCAGGATAATTCCCGCTCTGGTAGGTGGTCAACGACGAATCCGTCTTTTAGTTTCCGCCCCGTCCGAGTCACTTTGGATAGGATTCCATGACGATACTGCTGCCCGCCCGGGCATCCATGACAGGCGCTCTCCTGATTTGCGCCGCCTCCACCCTGCCTGCCCACGCGCTCGACGGCCGCATTGTTCGCCAGCTGAACGCCCTTGCACCGGAAGAAAGAGTCGAACAGCGCTGCGATCTCGAGGCGATGGATCGCCTGCGCAAGGAAGGCGACTTCCGCCCCGACAAGGTGATCGCCTACACGTTTTCAGATCCGGTCGGAAACGACAACGGCCTCAAGGCAACCGGCGCAGCGTTCCGCAGCGGCGGTGACTGGTTCAAGCTAAAATTCAAGTGCGAGACCAACGCTGAAGGGCTCAGCGTCACCGCCTTCGACTACAAGGTCGGGTCCAAGATCCCGCGCGAGGAATGGGACAAGTACTACCTTTACGATTGACGGGTCGCAGACATCGCCGGGCTTTAGCCCGGCAGATGCGGAACGGTCTTCTTTTCTGGAAACAGTTCCGACAGCACGGTCATCATGATCAGCGACAGGGGCAGCGCCAGCATGGCGCCAACGGCGCCCCACATCCATGTCCAGAAAAGGATGGCGACGAACACGACAAAGGGATTGATCTCCCATTGCCGGCCCATGATCGCGGGGAAGATCAGGTTTTCCATCAGCAAGTGCACCGAGAAGAACACGATCGCGGGCAGCAGTCCAAGGAGAAGGGTATCGTGCGTGATGATGCCACCTGCTGCAACTGCGAGGGTCATGATCGTGATCCCGAGAAACGGGATGAAGCTCGATAGGAATGCGAACAGACCCCAGAGAAGCGGCATGCTGAGGCCGCCGAAATAGGCGATTGCGATCATCACGATGCCGAGACCGAGATAGAGCACGCTCGCAGTCGCAAAATAATAACCGAGAACCTGATCGATTGCGTTCAGCACACGGATCGCAATAAGCCTCTGGTGACGCCGCGGGAAGGCGAGGATGAGGGTACGGCGAAGTCTAAGCCTGCCGTAGAGAAACAGAAGCAGCGCCGCAAAGAAGATCATACCCTGCACGACGGCCGGCGTCAGATTGGCGGTAACGACGCTGAGGATGTTGCCGGAATTCTCCAACAGCGCCTGCATCGACATCGGCCCGGTTTCGAACGTGGCCGGCGAGATGTTCAGCCATTCCTGGCGCTGCAGAAATGGCATCATCCGGTCGATCATGCGTTGCAGAAAGCTCGGACCTTCCTGGATCATCATCGCAAACGGTTCGGCCAGCGCGTTGACGACCAGAAAGACCGCGGCGAACACAGCGCTGGAGAGGATGATCGCAATGCCGAATTTGGGTACGCCCAGGCGGCCAAGCTTATCCGCGACCAGACCGAGAATCAGTCCGACGACGACGGCAAGCGTGACAGGGATAAGCACCAGCGACATCATGTGGACGATGGCGAAGAAAACGATCGCAAAGATGCCGATCACGGCCCAGGCCTTGGCGACTTCCAGCGCCTCGCGCCCCAGCACGAGGCTCTCATCGGCGTCTTCGCTCTCCAGGCCGGAAATGACGGCATCCTTGCGATGCGCAGACCGGTTGGCGGCAAAGTCGATCAGCCGTTTTTTAGGATTGGCTGCGCGCGTGCTCGTCATGGCCATGAATTGTCTGATGTCCTCGTTGTCGCGATCAACGCAAAAACAGTGTTCCGGTTCCGGAATACTGCTCAGGTTTACGATCGCCACGATCGGGAATTCAGCGGGCGTTACGCAGCAAGCGTCAGGCCGATGCCCCACGGGTCTCTGAGAGCCCAGCCCTCGGCGGTTTTGGTTGTCGCGATTTCGTGCTTTTCCAGTGCGGAAAGAGCATTCGCCAGGGCCGACTGATCGTTGAACTTCACGGTGTAATCGGAAAGCCCGGTCATGTTTTCAAGCCGGGTCGTCGCGCCGCGGCTGTTCCAAACGTTGGCAGCGATATGGTGATGGTAGTCGCCGGTCGCGAAAAAGCTCGCACCGGGATACCGCGCCATGATCTTCAGGCCCAGCACGTCGCGGTAAAAGGCGTCCGCCTGCGGAATGTCGCCGACCTGAAGATGGATATGACCGAGCGCTGTTCCCTCAGCCATTCCGGCAAATGCCGCCTGGGGCGCGCTGTTATAAAGCTCCTGAAGGTTCAGCCGGTCGGTCGCCATCGCCACGGTGCCGTCCTGATGGTAGGTCCATTCCGTGGGCGTGCGGTCGCGGTAGATCTCGATGCCGTTGCCTTCGGGATCGGAAAGATAGAGCGCCTCGCTCACCAGATGATCCGATGCGCCTTCAAGCTGGATATTGTTATGCGCTGCATGGGCCAGCCATTGGGCAAGCTCAAGGCGGCCCGGCACCAGAAAGGCCGTGTGAAAGAGGCCGGCCGCATTGCGCGGCGCGCGGGCCACGTTGCCGCCCGTCGTCAGCGTCAGGAGCGGCACGCCGGCGACGCCCAGAACCTCGCCGCTCGGCGTCTTTTCAAGCACCGAAAGCCCGATGATTGTCTGGTAGAAACCGGAGACGCGAGCAAGATCGTTGACCACCAGATGCGCCCGCCCGACATGCAGCGGGCGGCTGAGTGCAAACGGCTGCTGCTGTTCTGTCATGATCTGTCCTCTAGCTTTCAACGGGATCGAAATGACGACGCGCCATGCGCAATCTTTCCACAGTTATGCGCGCCCTCGATCGTTCACGATAGTGAGCAGTTCGGCGATAGATTGTTCTCGATTTATTGACGCTCGGGCGGCCGCCTCTAGCCGTGCAGGCTTGATTGCCGCCGTTCCCACACCATCCGGAACCGGCTCGTGCGGCCACAGTTTTCAGCTCATGACCAAGAGTTGAAACCATCGGAAATTTATTGTGAATCGCGCAGTCTTGCCAAGCTTTCCGCTCGGCCCCATTCTTGGGACCGGTATGGAAGGTGGGTAATGAGCGATCTCTTCAAATTTGGCAGAAACTACGATTTTCACGAGATCGTCGCGGATGGGATTGTCCATGGCATCGGACTGGTCTTCGCCCTGATCGGTGCCACGTCCCTGATCTTTTACGCCACCATGTGGTCGAGCCATGGCGAAATCGTTGCCGCCTGGATTTACGGGATCGGGCTGATCCTCTGCCTGTCGATCTCGTTTACATACAACATATGGCCGCACTCGCCCACCAAATGGCTGCTGCGGCGGTTCGACCATTCGGCGATCTTCATCCTGATCGCCGCCACCTATACGCCATTCCTCCAGCGCGGCGCCTCCGACCCTTGGATCTTCGGGATGCTGATCGCGATCTGGGCGACAGCGATTTTCGGCATTCTGATCAAATGCTTTTTCCCCGGCCGGTTCGACCGGCTCACCATCCTTCTCTATCTGGCCATGGGCTGGAGCGGGTTGATGGTTGCGGAACCTGTCTCGGCCTATCTGCCGCCGATTTCCGCATTGCTGATCGTTATCGGCGGCCTGATCTATTCGCTCGGCGTCATCTTCCACGTGTGGGAAAGACTGCGCTTCCAGAATGCCATCTGGCATTCCTTCGTCGTCGCGGCGGCTGCCGTCCACTATAGTGCAGTCATGACCTGCTTTAGCCTGTCGGCCAGCGCCTGACCGATCGTGTGCGCAAGACGCCAGCCCGCTTTACACACTGCGGCCGTCTGATAAAGTGGACGGGCAATCACTATAATGGACGATAGCCAGTGCCCCCTTTGATCCGCGATGCCACCGAAGCCGACCTGCCTGCGATCCTCGAGATCTATAACGACGCCGTAGCCAATACGACGGCGATCTGGAACGAGACGCTGGTCGATCTCGCCAACCGTCGCGACTGGTTTGCGGCACGCCAGGCGAGAGGATTTCCGGTTCTGGTCGCCGACGAGGACGGGGTCGTCAAAGGCTACGCATCCTACGGCGACTGGCGCGCCTTCGAGGGCTTCCGGCACACGGTGGAACATTCCGTCTATGTGCACCGCGAGGCCCGCGGCGAGGGCATCGGCCGTCTGCTGATGCGCGAGCTGATCACCCGCGCCGCGTCGAACGGCATTCATGTGATGATCGCCTGCGTCGAAGCGGGCAACGCCGCCTCCATCCGTCTGCATGAAAGGCTCGGTTTCCGCCTGACCGGCACGTTTTCCGAAGTCGGCATCAAATTCGGCCGCTGGCTCGATCTTGCCTGCATGGAGCTCAGGGTCGCGGGCTGACGTTCTTCGCTTTCTCGTGGCACTTCCGTCCGAACGGCCTATATGCTGGCTGACATCGCATTCGCATCAATCGCATGACGACGAAGGATCTTTTCCATGGATATCAAGCGTGTTGGCTCGCAGGCCTCCAAGAAGCAGCCGGCAGAGTATTTCACCGGCACAGTCCGCCTCGATCCGCTGAATTCCGCACCGGCACCGGCCCGCGTTGTTGCAGCATCGGTCACGTTCGAACCCGGCGCCCGCACCAACTGGCACACCCATCCGCTCGGCCAGACGCTGGTTGTTACCTCGGGTTCCGGCCTCACCCAGACCTGGGGCGGTCCGGTCCGGGTAATCCGCGCCGGTGATGTCGTCTGGTTTTCGCCGGGCGAAAAGCACTGGCACGGCGCATCGTCGCAGACGGCCATGACCCATATTGCCATCGGGGAAGCGCTCGACGGCAAGACCGCCGACTGGATGGAGGCTGTCAGCGACGATCAATATGCGATTCCCCCGGAAACGGTCTGATCGTCATCTAACCGACGCGCAGGGCAGGCAATCCTGCGCCTCAAGCCTAAAATCTGCCAGGAGAGCCGCATGTCCGCTGCATCAGATGATACCGTGACCCGCATCGCCAACGATCGTATCTCCGTTGAAATCTCCCCCCTCGGTGCGGAAATGCAGTCGCTGAAGACGGCGGATGGGCGCAACTTTCTCTGGAACGGCGACGCCGCCTTCTGGGCCGGCCGCTCGCCGATCCTCTTCCCGATCGTCGGCAAGGCGCCCTCCGATACCGTGATGATCGAAGGCAAACCCTATCCGATGGCGCAGCACGGTTTTGCCCGCCGCTCGACCTTCACGCTCGCCGCGTCCGAGGAGACCAGCTGCCGCTTCGAGCTTGCATCATCCGATACCACCCGCAGCGTCTACCCGTTCGATTTCCGCCTCGCCGTCACCCATTCGGTCGACGGTTCGAAACTCACGATTTCGGCGGAGGTGGAAAACCGCAGCGACCGGCCCATGCCCTTCGGCCTCGGTTTCCACACCGCCTTCCTCTGGCCGCTGCCGGGTGGAGAAGGCCAGGCCCATACGATCGTGCTCGACAACGGTGGCGAACCGGCGATGACGCGCCTGTCCGGCGGGCTGATCGACCCGAGCCCACTTGCCTCGCCGTTCACGTCCGGCAAGCTGACGCTGTCGCACGACATGTTCGATGAAGACGCGATGATCTTTGCAGAGGGCGCCGGAACGGGCCTGACCTATGCGGCGGAAGGCGGCCCGGAGCTGAAATTTTCGTTCGACAACCTGCCAAACCTCGCGCTCTGGCAAAAGCTCAACGGCCCTTTCCTCTGCATCGAGCCCTGGCACGGAACGGCTGCCCAGAACGGGACCAGTGCCGATCTCGAATCGCGTCCCTACACCGTCACGCTGCCCGCCGGGCAAACCGCGCAATTTGCGTTTACGGTCGAGTTGCCGGGGTAAGCCAAACGAAAACAGCGGCCCGGATGGGGCCGCTGTCAATTTCAAGTCGGTACTTTGGTGACATCCGTCCCGCTGACTAATCTGCCGGGCGGAAATTCATCGAGTGGCCGTTGATGCAGTAGCGCAGGCCGGTCGGTGGCGGGCCGTCTGGGAAGACGTGGCCGAGATGGCCGTTGCAGGTGGCGCAGCGGACTTCGGTGCGCACCATGCCGTGCGTGGTATCACGCAGTTCGGTCACCGCATCGGGGCTGACAGCCTCAAAGTAGCTCGGCCAGCCGCAGCCGGCGTCGAACTTGGTATCCGACACGAACAGATCCGTGCCGCAACCGGCGCAGCTGTAGATGCCTTTATCCCTGGCGTTCCAGTACGGCCCGGTAAAGGGACGCTCCGTGCCCGCCTGGCGCAAGATCTGATACTGCTCGGGCGTCAGCTCTTCGCGCCATTCTGCATCTGTCTTCTGGACTTTCTTGGTGATGACGTCGGACATCTGAACCATCCTTTCGTTGTAAGCCATAGATAGGTGCGTTCAGCCTGTCGATAAAGGTCACGGTGCCGTGTTTCTTGCCCGTCAATGCTTGAGGGACAGACGGGTTTCCCTTAGAAACCGTGGGGCGCTGCCGCTCGGCAGGGATTTGCGAGGATACTCAACGGGAGGGGACCATGGCCGCCACCACGCCGGCATTGACCTTCGCGGCACTCATGCTGCCGTTTCTTGCAGCACTTCTTGCCCCCATGCTCTCGCGCCTGATGGGCCATCGCGCAGCGCTTGTTCTCGCACTTGCACCCGCCTTGGCATGCCTGCATTTCCTGAGCTTCCTTCCGGAAATTGCCGCCGGAGAATCTGCCACGGGCGGCTATGTCTGGGTGCCGAGTTTCAACCTGTCCTTCTCCTGGTTTCTCGACGGCCTGTCGCTCACCTTCGCGCTGCTGATCACCGGCATCGGCACGCTGATCGTGCTGTATTCTGGCGCCTACATGAAGGGCCACCCACAGCAGGGCCGCTTCCTCGCCTTCATCCTGTTCTTTATGGGTGCCATGCTGGGATTGGTCGTCTCCGACAGTTTTCTCATGCTGTTCGTCTATTGGGAACTGACCTCGATCGCCTCCTTCCTGCTGATCGGCTTCGATCACGACCGGGCAGAGGCACGAAGGGCTGCGCTGCAGGCGCTGGTCGTCACCGGCGGCGGCGGGTTGGCGCTTCTTGCCGGCCTTGTTCTCCTCTGGAACGTCACCGGCATCACCCAGCTGTCGCTGCTTCTGCATTCGGGCCTACCGCTCAGCGCCAGCCCCCAGTATTTCGCCATTCTTCTTCTGGTTCTCGCCGGCTGCTTTACCAAGTCGGCTCAGTTTCCGTTCCATTTCTGGCTGCCCAACGCCATGCAGGCGCCGACGCCCGTCTCGGCCTACCTGCATTCCGCAACCATGGTAAAGGCCGGCGTCTATCTCCTGATGCGGCTGCAGCCGGTTCTCGGCGATACGCCCGCCTGGGAAATCCTGCTTCCCTTCTTCGGCGGCATCACGCTGATCTCCGGCGCGCTTCTCGGGTTGAGGCAGACCGACCTCAAGATGATGCTCGCCTACACGACGATGGCCTCGCTCGGCCTCATGGTGATGCTGACCGGGTTCGGCTCCGACCATGCGATCGAGGCCGCGGTGCTTTATCTCATCGCCCATTCGCTGTTCAAAGGCGCGCTGTTCATGGTGGCCGGCGCCATCGACCACGAGACGGGCACGCGCGAGATCTCGAAACTCGGCGGCCTGCGCAAGGCGATGCCCGTCACCTTTGCAGCGGCAGCGCTTGCGGCCCTCTCCATGGCCGGCCTGCCGCTGTTCTTCGGATTCCTCGCCAAGGAAGAGATCTATCTGGCGCTCGTCGACGGCAATCCGCGAGCGATCTTCTTTCTCTGCCTCGCCGTCATCGGCAACGCGCTGATGGGAGCGCTGGCGCTGGCGATCGGTTTCAAACCTTTTCTCGGTCCAAACCGCCCGGATCTTGGGCCCGTCCATGAAGGGCCATGGGGCCTGTGGCTCGGCCCCGTCGTTCTCGCGCTGCTCGGACTTTTAGCGGGCGTTTTCTCGGGCACCGCGCACCAGTATTTTTCAACACCCATGGCAAGCGCCGTGCTGCATGAAAACACGGTCATCGACATCTCCACCGTGCCGCATCTCGGTCTGCCGCTTCTCCTCTCGGTCCTCACCCTGATTCTTGCGGGTCTGGTCCTGTGGCAATTGGAGACGGCACGCGGGCTGATGCGAAGACTGTTCGATGCGCTCGGTCCCGGGCCCGATCGCGGTTTCGACCATGCGGTTCAAGGCCTGATCCGCCTGTCAGTCGTCTTGACCCGCATTCTCCAGCCCGGCCGGCTGGAAATCTATGTCACCGCCACCTTCATCCTTTTGGCGCTTACCCTGCTGGTGCCGCCCTTCCTGTTCAATGAATTCCCGGCCATGCCGGCGTTCCCGCAGACCGTTGCCCTGCACGAATGGGTGTTTCTCGGCATTGCCGTGATCGGTGTTGCGGCGGTCCTGCGCGCGGCCGACCGGCTGACGGCAATCGTCGCGCTCGGCATCCAGGGCTTTGCCATCGCCGTTCTCTTCCTCCTGTTTGGCGCGCCGGATCTGTCGTTCACCCAGTTCATGGTCGAAACGCTCTCGGTCGTCATCCTGGCGCTGGTCATGACGCGCCTCCGTCTGACGCCGTCCGATCACCGGCCGCTCCTCCAGCGCCTGTTCGACGGCACGATAGCGCTCGCCTGCGGCACCGGCTTTACGCTGCTGCTGCTAAAATCCGTGGAGACGCCGTTCGACAACGCGCTGACGGACTTCTTCAACGCCTATTCCAAGGTCATCGCCCACGGTGCCAACGTCGTGAACGTCATCATCGTCGACTTCCGCGGCGTCGACACGCTGGGCGAAATCGCCGTCGTCATGATCACCGGGCTCGCGGTTCTGGCGCTCGTCCGGGTCCGGGCGGGGACGAAGACGGAACTTGGAGCAGGGACCGCGAAACGGACGGCGACAGCTATCCCCATTGGAAAGACAGCGGCCAAAGCCCCAACCACCAAAGCCCCGCAGGCCAAACCATCGACCGGGAGACCAGACCGATGATCAAAGCCCGGACACTTCCCCCAACGTCCCTCATTCCTGTGCTTGTCACAGGAATTCAGCCCCGGCGCGTCCGCGTCGTGAATGACGCGTCTCGCGCGACCACCTCTCCCGCACCCAAGGACTTGGGAGCGCTCGATTTCTGTGACAGGCACAGGAATGAGGGGAGTGTGGAGCAACGTCGCGCTGGCAGGGTGGAGCGCAGTCGTGCTGGACGGCTGGGCCACGGGAATACGGCAAGGCTGAACCACAGGAACGACCGGCGGGTGACAGAAAGCTTCGAACAGGTGGCCCTGCCATGAACACCATCATTCTTCGCACCGTCGCCCCGGTCGTCACTGCACTGACGCTGCTCTTTTCGGTCTTTGTTCTGTTGCGCGGCCATAACGAGCCGGGCGGCGGATTTATCGGCGGTCTGATCGCTGTGTCGGGTCTGGCGATCTACGGGATTGCATTCGGCACCGGTGCGGTGCGCCGGGCCTTGCGCTTTCATCCGATGGCAATCGCCGGGGCGGGCCTTCTGATCGCCATGCTGTCGGGCCTCGTGTCGATCTTTGCCGGCGTGCCCTTCATGACCGGGCTGTGGATCACGCCGAGCCTGTTCGGCACGGACATTCCGCTGTCGACGGTCATATCCTTCGATCTCGGCGTTTACCTCGTCGTGCTCGGCGCCATCACCTCGATCGTGCTGGCGCTGGAACAGGAACCCGGTCCTGAGTTTCCCGCTCCGGCATTGCGCGGCACGACGTCGCGGCGCGCCGAAACGGCTGCGTCCGCAAGAGAGGGCGCGCCAGATCCGGTAACGAAGAAGAAGCGCCGCAAATCGGGAGGAAAACGCTGATGGAAACGCCGCTCGCGATCCTGATCGGCCTCTTCTTTTCGGCCGCGATCTATCTCATGCTGTCGAAATTCACCGTCCGTATTCTCCTTGGCGTCGTGCTGCTCGGCAATGGCGTCAACCTGCTGCTGTTTACCGCCGGCGGCCTGACGCGTTCGGTCCCGGCGATCATTCCGGCGGGCGCAGACACGCTGTCCCATACCGCCGCCAACCCGCTGCCGCAGGCGCTGATCCTGACGGCTATCGTGATTTCGTTTTCGTTCTTCGCTTTTCTCCTCGTGCTCACCTACCGCGCTTTTCAGGATCTCGGCAGCGACAATTCCGACGAGATGCGACTGGCGGAACCCCGCGACGAACCATCGCCGCCGATGGGATATTGAGGACGTTTGATGGCATCCCCCGCAACATCCCCCGTTGATCTCGCAGCCGCCCTGGTCCTCACACCGCCGCCGCTCGGCGACTGGCTGGTGATCCTGCCCGTCGTGCTGATGATCGGCGCCGGCGCAGTCCTCCTGATGGTGCGCAAGTCCGTCCGCCTCCACGGCGGGATCGCCATTGCAGCGCTGCTTCTGCTCGTCCTCGTCAATGGAAGCCTGCTTTTGCGGGTGATCGAAAACGGCCCGGTGACGATGGTCATGGGCCGCTGGCTGCCACCGTTCGGCATCGCCTTCACGGCCGATCTGTTCGGTGCCACGATGGCACTGACGGCCTCGCTTGTGGCACTCGCCGCCGGCATCTTCGCGCTCAAGGATATCGATGGCTCCGGACGGCGCTACGGTTTTTATCCCTTCCTGATGCTGCTGATGGCGGGCGTCTCGGGTGCCTTCCTCACCGGCGACATCTTCAACCTCTATGTCTGGTTCGAGGTCCTGCTGATTTCCTCGTTCGGCCTTCTGATCCTGGGATCACGACCCGAACAGATCGATGGCGCTCTCAAATACGCGGTCCTGAACCTTATCGCCACGACGCTGTTCCTGATCTCAGTCGGGTATCTCTATTCGCTGTTCGGCACGCTCAATATGGCCGATATCGCACTCAAGGCCGGCGACCTCTCGGGCACGGCACCGCTCGTCACGCTGACGGCGCTGTTTACCTTTGCCTTTGCCATGAAGGCGGCGGCCTTTCCGCTCAACTTCTGGCTGCCCGCCTCCTATCACACGCCGCGCATCGTCGTGTCGGCGCTGTTCGGCGCGCTCCTCACCAAGGTTGGCATCTACGCGCTGATCCGCGTCACGGTCATGCTTCTGCCGGTGGAGCGAGAGGTGCTGAGCCCCGCCATCGCCACACTCGCCATTCTGACACTGATAACGGGTGCCCTGGGTGCGCTGGCGCAGAGCGATATCCGCAAACTTGCCGGCTTCCTTGTCATCGCCGGCATCGGCAACATGCTGGCGGGCGTGGCGATCGGGTCTCCGGCCGCCATTTCCGGCGCTATCTTTTATGCGCTGCATTCGATGGTGGCGATGACGGCGCTCTATCTCGTGGTCGGCGAGGCGGCCCGCCGCGCAAGCCTGCTTTCCGGGGACGAAAACCAAGCAAACCGCTGGTCGCTGCATACGCTCGGCGGGCTCTACCGGTCGTCGCCGGGTTTCACGGCGGTGTCGCTTCTTGTGTTCCTCGCCGTCGCCGGCCTGCCGCCGCTGTCGGGTCTGTGGCCGAAGATCATGCTTCTGAAAGCCGCGATGGACATCAACGCATGGTGGCTTGCCGCCGCCATTCTCGTCTCTTCCTTTCTCGTCACCCTCACGCTTGGCCGGATCGTGCTTCTCGCCTACTGGCGGCAGGGGCCTGAATCCGCGGCCGGCCTTGAGCGACAGACCGCAGTTCGCGGTGACTGGCGGCTGTCGCTGCCGCTGCCGCTGTGCGCCCTCGTTCTGCTGGCCGCCGGGTTCGGCCTGTTTCCGGAACATCTTCTGTCGCTGACGCAATCGGCCGCCGAGGGACTTGCCGGCCCGTCCGCCTATATCCGTTCGGTCTTTCCGGACGCCCTGCCGTCGGGAGGCATAAGATGACGTCATTCATCCGCGCTTGCGTCTTTGCCGTCATCTGGGTGGCGATCACGGGCAGCGCCACCATCCTCAACCTTGTGTTCGGCTTTGCCGTCGCAGCGCTCGCGCTCTGGGTCGTGCGTGGCGAGATCGACCGCGCCAGCCGTAAGATGCGGATAGGCCGGATGCTCTCGCTCCTCGTCCTGTTTATCAGGGAACTGGCGATGTCGGCCTGGAAGGTTGCGGTCCTTGTCACGAGACCGAGGCTCGACGTCAAACCCGGAATTTTCGCCTTTCCGTTGACGGTCAGCCGCGATTTCGAGATCACGCTGCTTGCCAACCTCATCACGCTCACGCCGGGCACGCTGTCGGTGGATGTCTCGGCCGACCGCAAGTTCCTCTTCGTGCACGCGCTTGACGCCTCCGATATCGACGCGACCAAGCGGGAAATCGCGGATGGCTTCGAGCGCAAGATCCTGGAGGCATTCGAATGACCGTGTCCGATCCGTCGCTGGCCGCGACGATCCTGTCTGTCTCCACCTGGATTGCCATGGCGGTCCTGTCGGTCGCGTTCCTGTTGACCATCCGGCGGGTGGTGGCGGGACCGACGCTGCCGGACCGTGTGCTTGCGCTCGACATGCTGGTCGGCATCGTCATCGGCTTTATCGCGCTGATTGCCATCCGAACCGGCTTCAACCTCTATATCGATATTGCCATCGCGCTCGGCCTCGTCGGCTTCCTGTCGACCGTCGCCTTTGCCCGCTTCATCATGCCGCGCGTCACCGATGCCGCGAAAGATCCAGCGACATCCGGCAAGACACGCGTGCAAAGGAGGAAACGCTGATGGATCTCGTCGTCGCGCTTGTCGTCTCCGTCCTCGTCCTTGCCGGCGCCTGCTTTTCGCTGATTGCCGCAATCGGCATCAACCGGCTGCCGGATCTCTATACCCGCATGCATGCAGCCTCGAAGGCTGGCACGGTCGGTTCGGGTCTGCTGCTGCTCGCTGTCGGGGTCTATGCCGGGGATCTGCCGGTCCTTGCCCGCGCAATTGCAGGCTTTCTGTTCTTCGTCCTGACGGCCCCGGTTTCGGCGCATCTTCTGGCCGTCGCTGCCCGCCGCGCCGGCTATCCGATGAGCGAACATTCGCTCCACGATGAGATGAAAGCGCACGAAGAATCAATATAGAGGCCGCAATTCGAGCTATAAGCCCGTCATAAAGGCGTCTTTTTTCGATACACTATCAGTTATCAGGTCTTCCCCCGGCTTTACCATCAGAATTCGATCGGCATTACTAGATTTCGCAGTTGGATTTTGGGGGTCCGGATGCTAATTCAGGTGCAGTAGAACCCTGAAATTGTTCTCTTGCGGATTATTTCTCGTGTAAAACGCACAATACGTCTCAGAATTGTGTGCCTATGCGGGAATTGTCCGAAGTAAACAATGTCCGGTGGTATTCATGATCGGCTTTGCGCGCGAAACTTAGGGGTAGGTTTCAGTCTTCGGACAGTGTGCGGGCAGTGGAATGCCATCGTGGTTCTGCAGGATGCGGGTGTTGGTCGGCTCTCGCAACCGTCCGCGAATTACGAACAGGAGACGAAAATGACAGAAATCGCATTGGGCAAAGGCCCGGACCTGCTGGTGGAACTGACAGCAGATATCGTGGCTGCCTATGTGAGCAACCACGTCGTTCCGGTCGGCGACCTTTCAGGACTGATTGCCGACGTTCATACGGCACTGAGTGGCACGGCATCGCCGACGCCCGTCGTGGCCGTGGTTGAAAAGCCGAAGCCGCCGGTCCCGATCAAGAAGTCCATCGAGGACGATTACCTGATCTGCCTGGAAGACGGCATGAAGTTCAAGTCGCTGAAGCGACACCTCATGACCCATTACAACATGACGCCGGAAGAATACCGCGAAAAGTGGGGCCTGCCGTCCGACTATCCGATGGTCGCTCCCGCCTATGCGGAAGCCCGCTCGCGTCTTGCAAAGGAAATGGGCCTCGGCCAGCGCCGCAAGCGCGCCAAGGCTTGATCAGCCTCTGACAGACGGCAGTTGTAACACTGCCAATCAAGAGAACCGGGCGCATGCCCGGTTTTTTGTTGTCTAGAGATAGGAAAAAAATCATAATTAGATTCCTGATGCTTAGCTCGGATGGCGGCCGCTAGGGTGCATTTCGTATTTCCATCCGTCTCTTCCTCCGCTACCGTATGTGAATTAATTCCTAGAAGTGGAGGAGCTGTCATGCCTGCCGAACCGTCCGCCGGGGCAATACCCGTTTCGCCCAGCCTCAGCGTTTCCGGCCGTTCCACCGCACGGATGGCCGCCGGCGCATCCGCGCCTTCCGGGGTAACGCTTCGAATCGGTCGAAAGCCGAAACCCACATGCCTGATCGTGTTTCAGCTCGTCTCGGAAATGGTGTTCCTCTTCGGAGACCGGGTCATGGTCCGGCGCGACCGCCGAAGGCTTGCCGCCCATTCCCGCCAGATCGCCATGTATGTCTGCCACGTGGCGCTGTCGATCTCGGTCGATGACATCGCCGCAAGCTTCGGCCGGGAGCGCTCGACCGTCGCCCATGCCTGCCATCTGGTCGAGGACCGTCGCGACAACCCGGCCTTTGACGATTTCGTTTCCGCCGTCGAACGGATGGTCACCTCCGTCTTCGGTGAAGCGGATGAGGGCTGAGGCTGAAAGAGGAGACGGGTCGATGAAGGATGAAAAGAGCAAAGAGCGTCTGCGTCTTGTGCGCTTGCTGCGCCAGCTTTTGAAAAACGACGGCGCGATCTCGGATGTCGAGACGGCGCATGGTCGCGACCTCGTGCACCAGGCCGTGTCGCTCGGCCTTGCTGTCCAGCAGGATGGCCGGCTTTCGGCGTCGGCTGAGGCCATGTCCTATCTGCGCCGGGTGATGGTGGAGCGGGAGGAGGAGGGGTTTGCCGCTCAGCATGGCGAGATCGAACAGGTCGGGCTGGTGGTGGAGGGCACACGCCAGACGGTCCGCCGCAATCTCGCCGAATCGCCGCTCGGCACTGTCGCAAGGCTGAAGGACAGGGACGGGTCGGCCTTCCTGCCATCAGCCGCCGTCGAGGCGGGCGAGCGGCTGCTTGCCGATTTCACGCGCAGTCAGTTGCAGCCGAAGATCACCGCCTCGTGGGAGCCGCGCCTGTCCAGCCGTGCCGATGGCGGCCGCGGCGGACAGGCGGATGTGGCCGGCAGCGCCATCGACGCACGACGCCGGTTTGGTGCGGCTGTGGAGGCGATGGGACCGGAACTGTCGGGCGTCGCCGTCGATGTCTGCTGCTTTTCGAAAGGGCTGGAACTGGTCGAACGGGAGCGGCAATGGCCGGCACGCTCCGCCAAGCTGATGCTGCGCACCGCACTTCTTGCTCTCGGCCGGCACTACGATCCGCCGCGGCCCGATCCGCGCCGCCGCAGCCACAGTTGGGGAGCAGACGATTACCGGCCGATCCTCTGACGACGTCAGACCGCAGCTATGGCCTGGCGCCTGCGAAACAGGTTGAGGCCGTTGATGTATTTCCGGGCCGGCTGCTCCACCCCGTAGAAGCTCACAAGCGTTGCCACAAACATCGCGGCGACAAGGATAGGCGTCGCCCACCAGGGAGCGATCTCTGCCACCTTGTAAAAGGGCTGCTTCCACAGATAGAGCGAATAGGACCAGATGCCGATCATGGCGAGCGGCTGGAACGACAGGGCGCCGAGGGCTGCCTTCGGCGCCAAATCGATCGTGTTGATGGCAAAGGCGAGAAGCAGCGTCCCGACCGTATAGCGGGCCATATCCGGCGCCGGCAGGATCCACAGCGACAGGCCGAGGATGGCGGCGACAATGGGAGCCGCAGCCGGGACGCGAACCTTGTCGATGAGCACGAACAGCGCCACCGACGCAAAGATCGAGGCCATCCGCACATCGCTCAGCCAGTACACGCTCATGGCGCCCGGTTCGGCATGACTGGTTCGGATCGCACCGTTTGCCATTGCGGCGATGGCAATTGCCAGGCTGACGAAAGCCGCAGCCCTCGCATTGCGGATGACGATGACGACGAGAAGGGCGAGCAGAACATAACTGTGTTCCTCGACCGACAGCGACCAGACATGCCCCAGCACCGACGACGTGTGGGTCCAGGCCTCGTAATAGTTCGTGGTGAAGGTGATCGCCGCGAGATAGGCGGAAGGCTCCAGCAGGAGATGCGACGGCGCGCCAGCAAGCCCGCCAACGACGGAGACGGCGAGCATCGCCGTGGCAAACACCAGGAGCGCTGGATAGATGCGGGAGAACCGACGCTGGAAGAAGGTCGGAATGTCGGTTTTGCGGACGAGCAGAATATCGGCCATCAGCCGTCCGCTCAAGACGAAGAAGAGTTCGACGCCGAGTGAACCGAAGGGCAGAAGCCCGCCTGAGAAATGGTCGGCGATCACGAACAGGATCGCGATGCCGCGCCATCCGTCCAGGTATGCGATACGGTTTGCCTGGTCCTGCATCCTGCTGCCCTGTGGTTGCTTTTAAACAAGCGAGTAGAGCATCAGTATTACAACGAGGATCGGCAGTCCTTCACGTCCGGGTGAGCGGGACTACTATCGCGCGACAGGGTTAATACCGGAAATCCGTGTCTTGATCAGGCGGCCTGCATGATCACCGCTTCCTGACGGATGCGCTTGACCATCGAGCGCAGGCCATTCGCGCGCTGTGCCGAAAGATGCTCCACAAGGCCAATCTTGTCGAACACCTCGATGGCATCCGTGGAGGCGATTTCAGACGCATGCTTGCCGGAATAGACCGACAGCACGATTGCGACGAGCCCGCGCACGATATGCGCATCGCTGTCGCCCTCGAACGTCATCACGGGGTCGGCGCTGTCATCGCTGCCGTGGCTGACGACCCAGACCTGGCTGGCACAGCCCTGTACCTTGTTCTCCGCAGTCTTCTTGTCGTCGGGAAGGTCGGGCATGGCCTTGCCGAGCTCGATCACATAGCGATAGCGATCCTCCCACTCTTCGAGATAGGCGAAATCGTCGATGATCTGTTCGATGCTGGCCATGGCGTGCGGTCCCGTTTGCGCCTTCATATAGGCGGTCACAGCCTCGATTAAAGCAAAAAAATCGCCGTGAGGATGTTGGTCCTCACGGCGTCAGCAACAGGCTGATGAGAGTTAAGGCAGTCCGGCACCGGGAACCGTGGCACGAGACCCGGTGCAAGCTTTGAAATTCGTTGGAGAAGCGGTCAGAGCGTCGGGCGCTTGAGCGGCACCGGAATGTTGCGGGGGATCGTGCCGGTCGCAACCTGCTCGCCGCGGGGGGTCTCGATGCTGATGTCGGAAAGCGAACCTGATGGCATCGGGGTGGCTTCTGGGTCGGCCTTCATGGCAAGCTTCGGCTGGCCGTCGCCGAACTGCTTGTCGAGAAGCTCGTAGGCGACACGGGCACCTTCCTTGGCGCGGACACCAAGCACGGCAAGCGTGTCGGCGCCCTTTTCGCAGACTTCGGGACGTTCGCTGCAGATCGCACTGATATACTGATAGGCGCCGCTTGCGGCAGACACCGCATCGGCCACCTGGAGCGGCGAAATGTTGGCGTCATCGGAGGCCGGTTCGGCACTGAAATAGGACAGCACCACCAGCACGGCTGCGAAGAACACACTTCCCTTGATCAGAAACCACATCGTCTTGGTCCACCTGTTTTGCCCGTTTTCGGGCGTGCCGGCTAAGCTCCAGTCGTCTGGCTTGCCTGTTCCGGTCTTGGCGTCAATCTAGCCGCGGGGAGCGAACATCGCTTTGACGGGTTCGCTCGGGTTTTCGGCAAATTCGATTAAAATGCGACCTTTCCTTGCTCGGGCGGCGGGGTGGACGGATGCTTCCGGACAATTTTAACAAACCGGATTAAGCATAAATGGGGCGGCCCGCCCACGCGCCAAGGGTTGTCGGTCCGCCGATCTGCCCCAATGGTTAATGTATCAGGAAAAATCAAACCAATTCCGACGCTTACGCCCTGTTAACCACAATCAGAAAACAAGCCGTGGATGTGTGCCAAAGCCGGAAAACGGGGCCCTGGACGGGGCTGCGGAAGCCTGTCTTTATAGTTTCCTTAAGCGCACGAGCCCTATTGTGAAGCCTCGAATATGAGACTGAGTAGGTTTTGCGTGCGCGTATTGAGTGACATTGCCGAGAGGGCGGTTCTGCTGGTTGACGGGGCTGCATCCCGTTGGCTGCGACGCATCGGCGAGGGCGAAACCGTCTCTGCCGCGGCCGTCGCGTCGCTGCGCCGGCTTGCCTTTTGCGGTGGCGTCGCCTTCGTTGCCGTGCCGGCTCTTCTCTCCGTCTTTATGAAGCCGGCACTGGCTCTGCCGCTTGGCGCAACCGTCGTTTCGGCGCTCTTCCTGATTCTCGCAGCGCTTGCCTTTGCATGGCCGCGCAATGTCGTCCGGCCGGTCGCCAACGCGCCAGCCGTCGATGATATCGCCTTTCATGCCTGCCCCGGCCTCGCCCTCATCGTCGATCCGCAGGGACGGGTGGTCAAGCTTGGCGGTCGCGACCACGCCGCATTCCCGGACAAGCTGAAAGCCGGCCTTGGCGAAATGCTGGCCGAAATCGTCCATGTGTCCGATCGTCTGGCGCTTCTTCAGGCCGTCGATACGCTGCGCCAGGGTGGCCGCAACGCAATCGTCGACATCCGTGTCGAACGTCCCTTCAGCGCCGTCGGCGGCCGGCAGTTCCTGCATATGTCGTTCGACATGTCGGCCATCCGCGACGGCGAAGGCGATCTGGTCCAGATCTTCGTCCAGGCGCTCGATCGCAGTGCCGAAGAGCGCCTGCGGGTCGAAGCCGAAAATCGCACGATCGAGGCGCAGTCGGCCCATGAGGCGAAGTCGCGCTTCCTCGCCGCCGTCAGCCACGAGCTGCGCACCCCGCTCAATGCGATCCTCGGCTTTTCCGATGTTCTGGCCGGCGAATATTTCGGCAAGCTCGCCAATGACCGCCAGCGTGAATATGTCGGCCTCATCCGCCAGTCGGGCGGCCACCTCCTGTCGGTCGTCACCACCATGCTCGACATGTCGAAGATCGAGGCCGGCCGTTACGAGCTGCTCGCCGAACCCTTCCATATCAGCGAAGCGGTCGAAGCCTGCCGTGCGATGCTCGATCACTCGGCTCGCGAAAAGGGCGTCACGCTGACGGCGCGCACCAACCGCAACCTTGCCGAAGTGGTGGCCGACCGTCGCGCGCTGCAGCAGGTCCTGATCAACCTTGCCGGCAACGCCATCAAGTTCACGCCGGCTGGCGGCGTCGTCTCGATCGATGCCACCGTTGTGGCCGGCAAGCTGGTGATCACGGTCAGCGATACCGGTATCGGCATTGCCGCAGACAAGCTTGCGACGATTGGCCAGCCGTTTACGCAAATCGAAAACGATTTGAGCCGCCAGTATGAAGGCACGGGCCTCGGCCTGTCGCTGGTCAAGGGCCTGATCGCCCTGCACGGCGGCCGCTTCACGATCGAAAGCCGTCTCGGCGAGGGGACCGTCGTCACGATCGCCCTGCCAGCCGATGGGTCCGGCATCGAAGGCGCAGCCGTGGATGACGGTGAGGAGAGGGTGGAATTTCCGCCGCGCCTCATGATATCCAACAAGCCAGGCACGAATAGGCAGCAAGCCCACATCGCCCCCGAAATACTTACGACCATGATGGACGAAGAGGATTTTACCGATGGCCCCGCGAAAGCGAAAATCGCCTGAGAGGCGCAAACCGGCAAAACGGCCGGCGCTTGCCCTTCGCGCGGTGACCGCGACGGGGGGGCTTGTTGGTGGCGTCGTGGGCGGCGTCCTGACACGCCATCCGCGTCCTGTGTTGGGCGCGGCAGGCTTTGTCGTTCTGTTCAGTTTCGTCGCCGCCAATGCGCTCTGGTATCAGCCGGGCGGACATCCGTCGCCCTTCCTTGCCACACGCGATCCGAAAGACCCGAACGCCATCGCCGGCTACCGGCCCTACAAGCGCATGCCGGCAGAAGACGTCACCACATTCCGCATCGAACGGTCCGGCGATGCCAAGCCCGTCATCGAACCGGTCGAACAGCCTGCCGAGCAGACCGCTGTCCAACCGGCTCCAATGCCGGCACCCATGCAGGCTCCCGCTGTCGATCCGATCACGACGCTCATCACCGCAGCACCGCCGGTCCCCGGTTCCGATGAGGATCGTGAGCTGGTTGCCGAAATCCAGCGTGAGCTGACGAAGCGCGGTCTCTATGACGGGGCCGATGACGGCGTTACCGGTCCGCGCACCCAGTCGGCCATCGTGCTGTATCAGCAGCGCATGGGGCTGCCGCAATCCGGAGAGGCCGGCAGCGATCTGCTGGCGGCGCTGAAGGCGGAACGCAAGCCCTCGACCGGCTCGCCCTCGAGCGCTGCCGTGCATGTCCCCGTACCCCAGCCATCGGTCGTTGCAAAACCCGCGGCTGACGAGACGGCCCGCGTGCAGCCAAAGCCGATGGCGCAGCCGAAGACGGTGCCTGCGAACCGGCCGGCCGAAAATATCAGTCTGAAGAGTGAAGACCCGGTGGCGGCGGCGATCCGCTCGTCCGAAACCGGAGGTTCGCGGTCGGGCCAGATCCGCATCCCGCCCGCGGATATTCCGACTGGCGGATTGCGTCCGTCGCCTGCGGTTGCGAAGTCGAACGCCGTCATGACGGCGGATATCCCGGCGCCGAAGCTCGTGCTGCAGATCCAGCGTGGGCTGCAGAACATTGCCTATTCGGATGTCGAAGTGGATGGGGTTGCCGGTGCACAGACGAAGGCGGCGATACGCCGTTTCGAAAAGCATTACCGCTTGCCGGAGACCGGTGAACCAAGCGAAGCGGTTTTGAAGAAACTGAAGGCGATCGGCGCGCTCTAAGCCTGAAGCCGCAAGCGCGCCGGGTCGGTTGTTAGAATACGGCCAGATACTTCAGCAGCGCTATGATGCCGATGATCAGAACGATAACCTGGATGATCTGCTTGATCCGTGCTTCGAGCGGCAGGCGCGCGACAAGATAAAGTACGAGGACGATCACGAGGAAGGTGATCAGAATGCTGATAAGAACGCTCAAGGCCCACTCCTTTTTGGCAAAAATGCGGTAGTGGGGTGGGAAATATGACAGCGGTGCCAAAAGGAAAGGGTTGCCAAGCCTTTACCCTCACTTTCTTTTGATTATTTTCGCTTAACGATGCCGTCCGCAGCCGCTATGACGCTGTAATGCGCCTTAAAACCCACATATTTGTCTCCGCCCTGACCCGCCGCGTCTTTGCCATGGGCGACTACGCAGCGGTTGAGAAAAAGGGTGCCGAGGAGGCTGGTGCCATCTTCATCCGCCAACGCTTTCGCGATGGCACCGAAACGCTTTATGCGCCGGCACCGCAAAACTTCTTTGACGACGAGGACGATGGCGGGCGCAAGTTCGAACGGCGTCTGGTGCGGGCAGAGCCCGATACGGTGCGCGAGACGATCGATCGCGAAAAGCGCTTCGACCCGGATCTCTGGGTGGTCGAGATCGAGGTGGACGAGATCGGCGACCTGATCGAGGTCGTCAGCGCCGATGCTCGATAGGCCTTACCGGCCGCGGCCGGCGCGTCTCATGCTGGCCGATGTACGGAATGGCCGCTCGGCCTCTTCGGTCGCGTGGGGGGCAGGGGCCTCGACGGGTTGCGCAACCGGTCGCTCCGCATAGGTATAGCCGTCGGCCCGGCGCCAGGCTTCGAGCCTTCGTCCGCATTCGTCGATATCGAGAACCAGCCACATGGCCGTCGCCCGGCTTGCACCGTCAAGCTGTTCGTGTGCGAGGTGACCGTAGAACCTTTCCAGGACGAAGACGGCTTCCGCTTCGTCCATGAACAGACCCTTGAGCGTCGTCGCCAGCTGCTGGCCGGAGATATCGAGCATGATCCGTTGTGCGAGCCAGCGGCTGGCCGACAGCGCGTCTGCCAGAACGCCGGCAAACAGCGTCGCCTCGCGGGCACGGGCAAATCGGACCAGAAGGGCGGCATGCGTTTCGCTGAGCTGCCGCAGACCCTGCCGGTCGTCGCTCTGGCGTTCCATATGGCCGGCCAGAAGCTTGATGCGGCGGCGCAGCTCCTCTTCGCGCGCAGCCCGGGCTTCCTCGGGCAGCAGAAAGTCGTCTTCGGCCTTTGCGGTCTCGACCGGCGTGTCTGCCGGGGATTCGACCACGGTCGACATGGCCTCGATCGCGGCAGCGGGAAGCTCGCGCCGTTCGGTGATCGGCCTTGCGATCGTATCATAGCGCATGCCGACCAGCGCATCGATGACGATCGGCGACAGGCTTTCGCGCTTGGCGATCGCGCGGGCGTGGTTGACGCCCTGGCTGCGGGCGATGGTGATCAGCGCATCGTTGGAAAGGCAGGGCGAGGCAATCAGGAAGGGTGCGGCGACCGCGATCGGCTGGCTTCCGATGAAAAAGGCGACGGCCGGCGGAATGGCGGGTGATTGCGAAAGGGCTGCCACCGCATCGCGGCGGGCTTCTTCCGAAGAGGCGGCAAACAGCGGTGCGAACAGCTCGGCGAACTGTCTCAGTTCGGAGCGGGAAGGACGCGACAGGCTTTCGAAGCTCGTGACGGTGGCCATCAACACCACATCCTTTTTTCGCATGGCTTGTGGCCTCTCAAGGTCTCGAAACTCGTTGGTCACGGGCAACTCTCATCTACGCAATACATGTCCGAAACGCGTGATGCCGCCGGGGTAAACACGCGCCCCGGTGCATCTCGTCTACCTGTGCCTGGGGAACTCCCCGGAGCATATTCCGCCGGATGCAGCTGTCTCTCGCGCCGCGCCCGTCGGTTTCGCCTTGGTTTACCAGATGCTAACGCTTTGAGGGTTAACGGTCAGTGAAAGCGGCTCGTTTTGGCGCACCGATGACCGTTCGAAAACGACAAAATCGTGCCGTTCGAAGACTGTGAAGTTTGTATGACGCGGTGAACAAAGATGCCGTTTTGGCGTTCATCAGCCTGATACCAGCATACGTCGATATCAACTGCCATATTAGAATTAACTCACTGTTAATCCACGTCTGGCTGTATTGGTCTGTAACCGGGCCGTAGCATCCGGTTTGATAAGCGTCGGGGCACCCTGAAAGCCCGTAAAACGGGGTAGATGGCCCGAAGGCTCGCATAACGACCGTGAGGTCGCTTTTCTAAGGTAATGTCGCTGCGCCGCGATTGGGCGCTCTGACGAGAAGGACGCGGATGTTCCTGCCGTATCAGGCAGGTCGCGTCAGCCCCGAAAGGGCAGGGTGAGATATCTTCGTCTTCATCCGTCTCGAATTCGTAAAGTCACGGAGACGAGCATGGCAGAGATCGTGATACTGAACAAATGGCGTGACCAGCATGGCCGCAAGCCGCAGATCCGCATCGGCGAAGCCGATCCCGGCGAAGTGGTGCTGTTTACCGGCGTGCGCTACGAGCGTTTCGACGACCGGATGGACCGCAAGGCCGAAAACCACGCCGTCCGCGCCGAGTAGGCCGGTACGAAACGGACCTAGAAGCGGCTTCTGCCGCGCCACTGGAACGCGCCACAATCCGCGTCCTTCAGAAACTGTGTGGCTGCCTCAGAAAAACTCGCCTGCGGCGTCAGCGCCCGCAGCACTGCATAGCCTTCGCCCGACTGGCTCTCGACAAGGATCGACTGGCTGATCCCGGTGGGCAGGCTTTTGCGCAGCATCGTCATCTGCGTCGGCGTCGCGATCACCACATCCAGCATGCCGCCCGGCGACGTTCGGTCGTTGATGCTGAACACCTCGTTGGACGCCCCGTCATAGATCCCGAGCGACCAGAACGGCAGGCCGGTATTTTCAGCCGTCAGCCTGACCGGGCCTTCCGATACGTCAAAACCGCAGACAGCGGTCTCCACGAAGGGATCGTCCTTGGAAAGACCGGCCCGGTCCGCCGTTTCGGTCAGTCGGTAGAACCGTTGCGTTTCGCCTTCCTTCAGCACCCGCGTATAGGCATCGTTTTCCGAAAAATGCGGCAGTGCGAGCACGATGATCAAATGCAGCAGTGCTGCCCCGACAAGTCCCGCCGCGACAGCAAATGCCAGACCTGTGAAAAACCGCCGGATCATGGGCCGCATCCGATCTTTTCAATGAGCGGCATGGCAAGGTCGATCAGTCCGGAACTGCCCGCGGTCGGCGTGTCGAACAGGGTGAGGACGAGCCTGAAGTCCCCGCTTTGTGTGAGAGCCAGCCAGTTGCCGGACTTGGCCGTCGGCGATGCGGTGATTTCGAACTCGCCATTCGGCTGGCGCAGCGTGATGCGCGAATTGAGCGCCTGCGGCAAATCCGACGACAGCGAGGGTGCAGCAGCCCCGGGCGCCTGCGCAAACAGCGTCCAGAACCGTGCCTGCGGCGTGTGACCCCGGATCCTGTAGGAGCAGCTTGCCACAAGCCGCTCGCCGCTCATGTCGGTCGTCGCGGTAAAGGTCAGGCCCTCGGCGCTGGCATAGAGAAGCTTGCCGGCATTGGCCCGGTGCGATTTGGCATAAGGGTCTGCATCGGCCGTCTGCGCCTGCGGAAACGCCTCCCAAGGCCCGATCCGGAGCACCCCGAACCCGGTCGTCGCATCAAGCGCCAGCCGGGTCGACCAGATCCCGCCGCCGAATGCGATGGCAAGTGCAACGGCGATGAGGAAGGGAATACGGAACACGGGATTGGCTTTGTGTCTTTTTGGAGCGTTCGCGAAGGGTTAGCATTGTTTGGCGGGAAGGGGGAAGGGCCTCGCGTGGCATATTGAAATCTATGCCGATCGATCCGGCCCGGCCTGCAGTGTCGAGATGGAAGTAACGATCCCCATCGAACGGAAATAGTGAATAGATTTCGTCTGAACTGATGGAGGCCCGAGCATGTCGAAATCGTCAATTACCAAGGCTGATGCTGAATGGCTGCCGAACCCGCATCCCGGCGAGATTCTTCTGGAGGATTTCTTGAAGCCGATGCAGCTTAGCCAGAACGGGCTTGCCTGTGCCGTCGGCGTTCCACCCCGGCGCATCAACGAGATCGTGCTTGGCAAGCGCGCGATCACAGCCGATACGGATCTCCGTCTGGCACGCTATTTCGGCATGTCGGAAGGCGTCTTTCTCGGCCTGCAGGCTGATTACGAGCTTCTTCGCCGCCGCCGCGAACTCGGAGATGAGCTCGAGCGGATCACCCCGCGCGCTGTCTGAGGCCAACCGAGCTAGCGCCGCACTTCCAGATTGATCGGCGTCACCTTTGCCGTCGACTGTTTCGGCTGATGCCGGGTCGATATCGAGCCCGTCACGGGACCGGCTTCCGGCACCGACGCCTTGTCGCTTTGGGTAGCGGCGCCCTGGACCTTGTCACCCTGAACAGAGGTTGCCTGTCCGTCGACAGCTGGCTTGCCGGCATCGGCGACCTTGGGGCCGCCCGCTGCAAGCGGTGGAGCCTCGGACAGCGCCTTGCCGATCTGCTTGAGCGTTCTGGTGGCTTCGGCCGAAAGCGAGCGCGGTCTCTGCAGCGGCGGCAGGGCATTCTCGCCTTCCTTCGCTTTCGCAATTTCCTGGCTCTTCTTGTCGCTCTTGTGGTCGCCGTTCGGCAGTGGGTTTTCGATGCCGGGAATGGGTTTCAGCTCGATCCCCTGATGGGCGTAGTCCATCAGCACCTTGAAGGTCATCGCCGGAAGCGAGCCGCCGGTCATGTTGTTCATCGAGGTGAAGTCGTCGTTTCCGAACCACACCGCCGTCGTGTAATTGCCGGTAAAGCCGATAAACCAGGCGTCGCGATAGCTCTGCGACGTGCCGGTCTTGCCGCCGGTGACGATGCCGCCATCGAGTGCCGCGCGCCGCGCCGTGCCCTGATAGGGGATCGTCGTCAGGATGCGGTTCATCGATGAGGTCGCCTGTTCGGACAGAACCCGCTTTGCCGGCGCCTCGTCGCGGCCGAAATCGTAGAGAATGTTGCCGCCGTAACCGAGAACCTGCTCGATCCCGTGGCGATGCGATTGCACGCCGCCGGCCGGCATCACCGCATAGGCGGTGGCCTGGTCGAGTACCGTTACCTCGGACGTGCCGAGCGGGATCGTCTTGTCGCTTCTGAGCGGCGTCTCGACACCAAAAGCCTTTGCGGTGTTGACGATGACGTCGGTGCCGAGTACATCCTTGGCAAGCCGGACAGGCACCGTATTGAGCGATTGCTGCATGGCGCTCATCAGGGTCACCTTGCCCTTGTAGGAGCGACCGTAATTCTGCGGCGACCAGCCCCGCCAGGTGATCGGAGCGTCGGAGATCACCGACTCCGGCTTGTAGCCGTGCTCCATCGCGGCGGAGTAGGTATAGAGCTTGAATGACGAGCCCGGTTGTCTCAGCGCCTTGGTGGCACGGTTGAACTGGCTCTCGCCATAGTCGCGGCCGCCGACCATGGCGCGCACGCCGCCGCCGTTTTCGATCATCACCATGGCGCCCTGCTTCACCTTGAAGCTGTCGCCGTATTCGCGAAGGCTGGTTTCCATCGCGGCATCGGCTGCCTGCTGCAGGCCCATGTCGATCGTGGTCCTGACCACCATCGAATGCTCGCGGATCTTGCCGGCCTTGGCCAGCCGCTGCACCTCGTCAAAGGCCCAGTCGAGGAAATAGTCTGGCGACTTGACCTCGGCGCGGTCGATCGCGGTTGCCGGCGTGCGGCGGGCCGCGATCACCTGGCCCTCCGACATCAGGCCTGACTGTACAAGGTTGGACAGAACGTCGTTGGCGCGGGCGCGCGCAGCCGGCAGGTTCACATGCGGCGCATATTTCGCCGGTGCCTTGAACAGGCCGGCCAGCATCGCGCTTTCCGCAAGGCTGACTTCGGTGATGTTCTTGCCGAAATAGAACTGGCTTGCCGCGGCTGCCCCGAACGTGCCGCCGCCCATATAGGCGCGGTCTAGATAGAGCGACAGGATCTCTTTCTTCGAAAGGTTCGCCTCCAGCCACATGGCCAGAAACGCTTCCTTGATCTTGCGCTCGATCGACCGTTCGTTGGTGAGGAACAGGTTCTTCGCCAGCTGCTGGGTGAGCGTCGATCCGCCCTGGACGACACCGCCGGCCTTGGCGTTTTCGGAAAGCGCGCGGCCGAGGCCGATGAAGTCGATCCCGTAGTGATCGAAGAAGCGACGGTCCTCGGTCGCCAGAACAGCCTTGATCAGGTGGTCGGGCAGTTGCTCGATCGGAACCGAGCCTTCATGGATGATGCCGCGATGGCCGATGACGTTGCCGTAGCGGTCGAGAAAGGTGACGGCGAAATCGCCCCGGTTGCGCCAGTCTTCCTTGGTTTCTTCAAAGGCTGGCTGGGCAAGCGCCAGAAGCGCAACGCAACCGACCGTGCCGAGCGTCATAGCCTCGCCGGCAAGCTCGAAACCAAGCTTTTTCAAGCCTGTAACGCGGAACCGTCGGAAGAAGATGGTGATCTCTTCCCAGACTTCGCCGGCCCGGAAACCGAGGTTCCAGACAGTAGAATCGATCCAGCTGTCGATCCGCAGGAGGATGTGGCGCTTCTTGCGCGAGGAGCCGGAGCGCTCTTGCTTAACCGGTGATTTCGGATGGTCCTGCACTGGAAGTTCCTGCCCCATTTCCCCCATCGCCCGATGAGAAACGCTTGACGCCGACCCCCCGGAGGGATCAAAGGCATGAGCGTCTCACCGTTATTCAGCATTAGCTGACAAAAGGTTTATGCGCGATAGAGAATCCGCAACAGGGTAAAGGCGGCAGGGGAAAATTGGTCCCCATCCGCGACAGATATGATGATGGAAGACGCATTCTGGAAAACCAAGACGCTTGAGGATCTGTCCCAGCAGGAGTGGGAAAGCCTGTGCGATGGCTGCGGGCTCTGCTGTCTCAACAAGCTCGAGGATTACGACACGGGCGAGGTGGCTTTCACCTCGGTTGCCTGCCGGCTTCTCGACGGCACGAGCTGCCAGTGCAAGGACTATCCCAACCGCCAGGCGACCGTTCCGGAATGCATCCAGCTGACGCCGGCCCAGGTGGACGAAATCCCCTGGCTGCCGCCGACCTGCGGCTACCGGCTGGTGCGCGACGGCCATGATCTTTACTGGTGGCACCCGCTGATCTCAGGCGATCCGGAAACGGTTCACCAGGCCGGCATCTCGGCCCGCGGCCGCACGATCAGCGAAGAAGAGGTCGATGTCGAGGATTTCGAGGACTATCTGATCGACTGGCCCCTGCATGTCGGCGAGGCACAGCGGGGCTAGGTAGAAGACGCGAAGAACAACCCTCGTGAAAAAACAGCCCGGCCCTTGACCTTCCCATGATGGGAAGCCCTACATGGTGATGCGAAGAGGATCGCGACCCATGAACCAGATTATTCGCCCCATCCATCGCCCCGAACCGATCACCGTGCCCGTCGAGGGCATGACCTGTGCCTCCTGCGTGCGCCGGGTGGAAACCGCGGCTGCAAAAGTGGCGGGCGTCGAGAAAAGCGCTGTCAACTTTGCAACGAAGAAGCTCACGGTCGAGACGGGTGTGGGGTTTGATCCGGAGACGCTGGAGGCGGCTGTCCGCAAGATGGGCTACGAGATCCCCGACGGCGCGATGGATCTTGCGCTGCGGGAAGCGGGTTTTGACGCGGGCTCTGATCATCACCCGGCGTTGAAGCCTGCGGAGACGAGCGCGCAGGGTGATCATACCCATGCTGATCATACCGGGGCCGCCCATTCCCAAGCCGAGCATCCGCATCCAACGCATGAAAACGCCGCCCACGACCATGCCCACATGCATGGCGGTGAAGCGGGTGTCCTGAAGCGTGATCTCGCCATTGCGGCAGTGCTGACGTTGCCGCTGTTCGTGCTGGAGATGACGGGCCACGTCTACGCGCCGTTTCATCACTGGCTGATGGGAGTCGTCGACACGCAGAACCTGCACTACCTCTACTTCGTGCTGGCAACGGTGGTGATTTTCGCGCCGGGTCTGCGGTTCCTGAAGCTTGGTCTGCCGGCCCTGTTGCGGGGCCATCCGGAGATGAATTCGCTGGTCGCAGTGGGCGTTCTTGCCGCCTATGGCTATTCGGTGTTTGCGACCTTCGCGCCTGGCCTGCTGCCGCAAAGCGCGCGTTTTGTCTATTATGAAGCGGCCGCCGTCATCGTGACGCTGATCCTGTTCGGCCGCCTGCTGGAGGCGCGTGCCACAGGCCGAACCGGCGAGGCAATCGAGAAACTGGCCGGTCTGCAGGCGAAAACCGCGCGGGTCGAAAGGAGCGGGGCGGTCGTCGATATTCCCGCAGGCGAGGTCGTGGTCGGCGATATCGTCGTGATCCGTCCCGGCGAACGTCTGCCGGTTGATGGCACCGTGATCGACGGGCAATCGAATGTTGATGAATCGATGATCACAGGCGAGCCGCTGCCGGTCGAGAAGATGGCGGGTGCATTTGTCACCGCCGGAACGGTCAACCGCACCGGCTCCTTCCGTTTCCGCGCCGAAAAGGTCGGCCGCGATACGGCGCTTGCCGGCATCATCCGGCTGGTGGAACAGGCGCAGGGCGCCAAGCTGCCGATTCAGACGCTGGTGGACAAGGTGACTGCGTGGTTCGTGCCGGCCGTGATGCTTCTGGCGGTCGTTACATTCGTCGTCTGGTTCCTGGTGGGACCGGAGCCGCGGCTGTCGCATGCGCTGGTGGCGGCGGTGGCGGTGCTGATCATTGCCTGCCCCTGCGCCATGGGTCTCGCCGTCCCGGTCTCGATCGTCGTCGGCGCGGGCAGGGCCGCAGGGCTCGGCGTGCTCTTCCGCAAGGGCGATGCGCTGCAGGCGCTGTCGGATGTGGATCTCGTCGTGTTCGACAAGACGGGCACTATGACGATGGGACGGCCGCAACTGACGGATCTGGATGTTGTGGACGGGTTTTCGGAAGACGAGGTTCTGCGCCTCACCGCAGCCGTCGAGCGTCGCTCCGAACACCCGATTGCGGATGCGATCGTCAAGGCGGCGGAGGCGAAGGGTCTGGTCTTGGCCGAGACCGAGGATTTCCGCTCCGTCACCGGCTACGGCATCAGTGCCCGCGTCGATGGCCGGGACGTTTCGGTCGGCGCCGACAGGTTCATGGACAAGCTCGGCGTTTCGGTCGCACCCCTGGAACAGACGGCCGCCCGGTTGGCCGGCGAGGGCAAGTCGCCGCTCTATACGGCGATCGACGGTCGTCTGGCGGCGGTGATTGCCGTTGCCGATCCGCTGAAGCCGTCGAGCGTTCAGGCCATCAAGGCGCTGCGGGCGATGGGCATCGAGGTTGCCATGGTGACCGGCGACAACCGTCGCACCGCACAAGCGATTGCCGCAAAGGTGGGGATCGATACGGTCGTTGCCGAGGTTCTGCCCGAGGGCAAGGTGAAGGCGCTGGATGACCTGCGGAAGGGGAGCGGTTCCGCCGCCGTGTCCTCGCCACAGGCGACTTCACCCCGGGCACGCCGGATCGCCTTTGTCGGCGACGGCATCAACGATGCGCCGGCGCTGGCGCATGCGGATGTCGGCATTGCCATCGGCACCGGTACGGATGTGGCGATCGAGAGCGCCGATGTGGTGCTGGTCGGCGGCGATCTGACCGGCGTGGTGTCGGCGATTGCCATCAGCCGGGAAACGATGCGCAATATCAGGCAGAACCTGTTCTGGGCGTTCGGCTATAACGTGGCGCTGATCCCGCTCGCCACCGGTCTGTTCTATCCCTTGCTCGGATTGACGCTTTCGCCGATGCTGGGCGCTGCCGCCATGGCGCTGTCGAGCACGTTCGTGCTTGGCAATGCGCTGCGATTGAAAACCGTCGCACTGGGAGAGAAAGCGTGAATATCGGCGAGGCCGCACAGGCATCCGGCGTTTCGGCCAAGATGATCCGCTATTACGAGGAGATCGGCCTGATTACGCCGGCCGCCCGCACCGGCAACAATTACCGGACCTATGGCGGCGATCAGGTGCATGTGCTGCGCTTCATCAAGCGCGCCCGCTCGCTAGGTTTTTCGCTGGAGGAAACGCAGGCGCTACTCAAACTGTGGCAGGACCGCAGCCGCGAGAGCGCCGCCGTCAAGGACATCGCCACCACCCATATCGACGATCTTGAGCGGCGCATCGCGGAGATGCAGGGCATGGTCAAGACGTTGAAGCACCTTGCTCATTGCTGCGGCGGAAACGACCGTCCCGACTGCCCGATCCTTGACGACCTTGCCGGTTCCGCGTCACCGGCGCATACAGATTGAAGAAGGAGACCTGAGATGACCGTGATCTTCACCGTGCCGGACATGACCTGCGGCCACTGCGAAAAGACCCTGCGAAACGCTCTCGCCGAAGCGCTGCCGGATGCACCCGTGTCGATCGATCTTGTCACGCATACGGTGATGGTGGGTGGCGACGAGGCAAAGGCCGCGCAAGCGATCCGTGACGCGGGTTATTCGCCGGAACGGGCCAAGGCCTAGTACGTTATCGGCATCGCAGACCATACTCCATCGCAGAGGATACCATGACAGTTGTCGCTTCCTATGTGTACCGCAACGGAAAACGTGCCGAGGCGGTGCCTGTCGATGGGCCGGCGCCGAGACTGTCCGGTCAGGATTTCGTCTGGATCGGCCTGCACGAGCCGTCACCGGACGAGCTGCATGCGCTGGCCGAAACCTATGAGCTGCACCCTCTTGCGGTCGAAGACGCCATCAACGCCCATCAGGTGCCCAAGGTGGAAGCCTATGGCGAACAGCTGTTCGTGGTGGCAAAGACCGCCCATCTGGAAGGCGAGAAATTCAAGTATGGCGAGACGGCGATCTTCGTCGGAAGGCGCCACATCATCACCGTCCGGCACGGCTCGGCCCGCAACCATGCCGCCATCCGGGCACAGCTCGAAGCCTCGCCGCAGCTTCTCTCCAAGGGGCCTGACTACGTCCTGCACGGGATCATCGATTTCATCGCCGACGGCTATCTGCCGCTGGTGCAAACGATCGAGGACAAGGTGCTGGAAATGGAGCAGAAGATGCTCGCGAACTTTCTCGAACGCGAGCAGATCCGCCGTCTCTTCCGCCTGCGCCGTCAGCTGATCCTGTTCGGGCGTATCCTGGGCCCGATGTCGGAAGTGGCGGGCAAGCTCGTCAATCTCGACCTTCCCTGCCTCGACCGGGACGCCAAGCCGTTCTTCCGTGACGTGCTCGATCATATCCGAAGGGTCGAAGGCATGGTGGGCGGACTTCGCGAAGTCATCACCTCGGTCTTTGAAGCCTCGAACCTTCTGGAACAGCAGCGCCAGGGCGTCATCACCAGGCAGCTCGCTGCCTGGGCCGCCATTCTTGCGGTGCCGACGGCCATCGCCGGCATCTACGGCATGAATTTCGAGAACATGCCGGAATTGAAGACCGAATACGGCTATCCCGCCGTGCTGGTTGCGATCGTCCTTCTCTGCAGCATCCTTTTCTACCGGTTCCGGAAGTCCGGCTGGTTGTAGTTGCAACCAAGCAAGGGAACTCTCGAGCCGGCGTCGAGTTGGTTCGGTCAGAAAGATGAAACCTTTGCTACGGAGAACCCCGCCATGGTCGACCAGACCCCGATGATCCTGCTGGCCGTTGTCTTGCTTGCCGGTATTGGCACGCTCGGATTTTTGATCCTGCGCCGCTGGAAGACCAAGCGCATTCCCAAAGCGCACGATCTGCCCGAGGTCGCCAACCGGCGCTGGCTGCGACGCGAAGCGCGCAATGCGCAGTCGCTCATCGACAAACGGGTTCCATAAAAGCGCGGTTCCTCACGGGAATTTGAGATGAAACCAATTTGTGCCCGGCCGGTTAACACCCTGTAGGGATACGAAAAGGAATTCAAAAATGATCAAGACGTTGACAGTTGTTGCCGCACTTTCGTTTGGCCTATCCTCTGCAGCATTTGCGCAGACGAGCTATGATATGAACGGTTCGGCCAACCGCGCGGACGTCCAGCAGAACATGAGCGGTGCCGGCGGCAACATCCCGCCGAAGCCAGCCGCATCGGGTACTGTAGACCCCTATTCGACAGGCAGCGTTACCCCGGGCTCGGCAGTCGGTTCGACCGGCGCCTACGGTAGCCGCGCAGGCTGCGCACCGGGCGGTGAGCCAGGCGATGCTGCAAACTCCGGCAACCTGCCGAACCTGACGGGCGAAACTGCCCAGGGTACCGGTTGCTGATTAAACAATGACGGTAGCGGTTGGACGGGTCTTACCCCCGTCTGATCGAGCCTGATCAGAGGTCCTCGGTGAAAGCCGCAGGACCTTTTTTCATGACAAAAGGTTCGCAGTCACAACCAAGGTCGTAGATTGAATGCTGGGAAAACTGGGAAATCAAAAGGACGGCCAGCGTGATCTCGCGGCAGCGACGTGACGTCAATCGGCCACCCGACCCCGTTCTAAAGATAACGGCAGTCGCGTCCTTTCGCGCTTTTGGCAGACCGCAGCCGTCAAGTCCATTGCAAATTTGGCAACACGGGCCCGACATTCCTGCATGAACATCGGTCATTGCAGGGGATCGTGCGAAAAGCTATTCGTCTGGCCTGAACGCATTGGCCGGGAGACACGACAATCATCAAGATCATGGTATTGCTTCACAGCGCCAACGGCCTCGAATGGCAGTCTCCGCCCAAGGGCACCAGCTTGAAGACGCTGAGCGAAGCCGAAGAGCAGGGCTTCATCACCATCCGCGGCGAGTTCCAGAAACGCCAGTTCCGACTGACAGAGATGGGTTTCGAATATATCCAGCGTGACAAAAGACGTCTGGAAGCCCGGCGGTCGTAAGCCAGGCTAACGGCACAACGCTCGCAGCCTCCACCCAGAGAGCTGGAGGAACTCGTATGAAAGCAGTTCTGAAGATACTTGCCTTATCCCCTCCGGGGGGATAGGATTATCGCATGACAGAACACGATCACGTCCACGAAAGTCATCCCGAAATCGTCAAGCGGCTGAAACGGGCTGAGGGACATCTCAAAAGTGTGATCGCCATGATCGAGGGCGGCAGGCCGTGTCTCGACATCGCCCAGCAGCTGCATGCGGTGGAAAAGGCGATCACCAATGCCAAGCGCACCCTGATCCAGGACCATCTGGACCACTGTCTCGAAGACACGATCGGCGCGCTCGATCGGGAGAAGCGCCACTCCATCGACGAGTTCAAGTCGATCACCAAATACCTTTGAGACCTAAATACCCGTGAGATATTTCCATGCCTGATTTTGCCGACCTCCTGCAGCAGGGATCTGCCCATGCCTGGCTGTTTGTTCCAAGCGCCATCCTGCTTGGGGCCTTGCACGGCTTGGAGCCGGGCCATTCGAAGACGATGATGGCAGCCTTTATCGTTGCGGTGAGGGGGACGGTCACGCAGGCGGTGCTGCTCGGTCTTGCCGCGACGATCTCGCACACGATCGTCGTCTGGGGCATCGCCTTTGCGGGCATGTATCTCTGGCAGGGCATGGATGCCGAAGCTTCCGAACCCTATTTCCAGCTTGTTTCCGCGGCGGTCATCATTGCGATCGCACTCTGGATGCTGTGGCGAACATGGCAGGATCAGCAGATGGGAAAGGCCGCTGCCGCCCACGGGCATGATGGCTCGCATGGGCATGACGGTCATCACGGCCACCACGGTGGCCATGGCCACGACGGCCATCACGGCGCCCATCACGGCGCCCATGACCACGGTTCAGCACAGGGGCATGCCGCAGGCCACGGTGACATCAGGCGGGTCGATACCGGGCACGGCATCGTCACGCTCGAAATCTTCGAAGACGGCGTTGCGCCGGTCTGGCGTTTTCGCACCGAGCGCGGCCACGGCTGGACGGCGTCCGATGTCGTCGTCACGACACAGCGCCCGGATGGATCGCGGCAGGCCTTCGTCTTTGCCGATCAGGGCGGATATCTGCAGTCGACCACGGACATTCCCGAGCCGCATGCGTTCGTCGCACGCCTGAGCCTTGGCCACGGCAACCATACCCATGACTACGACCTGTCCTTCACGGAAGGCCACGACCATGACCACGCCGAGATGCAGGGGCTAGACGTGGCGACGGACGGGTATCAGGATGCCCATGAAATGGCGCATGCCAACGACATTCGTCGCCGGTTCGCCGACCGCAAGGTGACCACATGGCAGATCGTTCTGTTCGGTCTGACCGGAGGTCTCATCCCGTGCCCGGCCGCCATCACGGTTCTGCTTCTCTGCCTGCAACTCAAGGAGTTCACGCTCGGCTTCGTTCTGGTCATGTGCTTTTCCATCGGCCTTGCAATCACGCTGGTGACCGTCGGGGCCGTTGCTGCGCTGAGCGTGCGTCACGCCACGTCGCGCTGGAGCTGGTTTTCGACGGTTGCCCGTCGCGCGCCTTATGTCTCCAGCCTCCTCATCATCGCCGTCGGCCTCTATGTCGGCATCCACGGCTGGCAGGGACTGCCGGCGTAAGGGGCGTCGCGGATTGGGCGGGGCTTAGCTCCCCGCCACCTCCACCCGGTTTCGGCCTGCGGCCTTGGCGTTGTAGAGGGCTTCGTCGGCGCGCTTGAAGAGGGCTTGCGAGGTCGTCACGAGGTCCTGGCCGGGGGTGAGCGTGGCGAGGCCGACGCTGATCGTGGCGCGGTTGGAGGGTGGGTTTCTGCCGTGTTCCAGACCGATCTCTTCGACGCCCACGCGGATGCTTTCGGCGATGGCATGCGCGGCCTTCGCGTCGGTTGCGGCGAGCAGCACCGCCACTTCCTCGCCGCCATAGCGGGCGCAGACATCGCCGGGACGGATGACGGTTGACCGTACCACCTGTGCGATCGCGCGCAGGCATTCGTCACCGGCCGCGTGGCCATAGGTGTCATTGAAAAGCTTGAAACGGTCGGCGTCGATCATCAGCAGCGACAGCGGCATCATCGAACGGTTCGCCGCAGTAACCATCGCTTCGAACCGCGCGTTGAAGAAGCGCCGGTTGGCAAGCCTTGTCAGGTCGTCGGTATTGGCGAGAAGATCGAGCTCGTCCTGTGCGCGCTTGTGGCGGCTGACATCGCGAGTGATCGCCACAACCCGCGGCGCCTGGGCCGGATGCGAGGCCGGCAGACGGCTCATCGCCGTTTCCAGCCATACTTCCTCGCCGTCGGGTTTGACGTGGCGGATCAGGAATTTCTCATGACCAGGCCCACTGCCGAGCCGCTCCGTTGCCTGGCGCACCAGGACTTCGGTATCTTCGGCCATGCCGGCAAAGATGCTGCGGCCGATCAGGTCCTCTGGCTCGAGCCCGAGGATGCCGATCGAGGAGGGCGAGACATATTCGCGGATGCCGTGTTCATCGAACCGGGTGATGAGGTCGCTGGAGGATTCAGCGAGCAGGCGGAACTCCGCTTCGCGCGCGGCGACCAGCGCTTCGCGCTCCTGGCGCAACTGCATCTGGCGGCGCCAGTAGACCGTGGCGAACCCGGCCGCGATGAGAAGGATCGCCGCATAGATCCAGCGCGTCCTCGCGGTCGACGCCCAGGAGATCAGCACCTGCCATTCCGATGCGGCCGCGAGCGCCACCAAGCCGGTCAACTGGCTCTGGTGAAAGCCACCCGCCCGCGCCGTCTGGTCGATCGGTGACTGGTAATGAAAGGCGCCGACGCGGGTCTGGCGGACATGGGCAAACAGGTCGCTCTTGGACATGTCCTGGCCGAGAATGCTGTCGGCCATCGGCGCGCGGGCGAGAACCACGCCATCTCCGCGAACGAGCAGGAAAGAGGCATCGGACCCGATATCGTAGCGGCTGAAGAAATTGACGAAATGGTTGACCTTGATGGTGGAGACCACAACCCCGCCGAACGTGCCGTCCGGTAAAATCACCTTCTGCGAGATCGGCAGGACCCAGGTCTGGGTCAGCCGGCTGAGGATGGGCTTTCCGAGGACCGGGAGCGGGAAGGGGCTGGCCTTGTGGAATTTGAAATAGTCGCGGTCCTGATAGGAGACCCCGGCGGGGCGTGTTGCCGACGAGGTCGCAACCATCTGGCCATCGGCATTGAGATAGGAGAGCGTATCGAGTGTGGGCGACGCACTGAGCTGGCGCTTCATCAGCGCGTCGATCGCCTGGGCGAGATCGGCCTCGCCGTCTTTCTCCTCGATCTTGGAGATCAGGCTTGCGAGCGGCAGCCGCGACATTTCCACCACGTCGTCGGCATGCTGGGTAATTGCTTCGGCCGTCTGTTCCAGTGCCGCTTCGACCCGTGCGACCTGTGTCTTCCAGTTGGAATATTCCGCCCAGCCGAAAAGTGCCAGAAACGCACCGAAGCCCAATACCGCCGCAGGTGTCGCCAGAGCTGGGCCAAGGCCGTGTCTGGTGCGGCGGCCTAGCCCTTTGCGGTTCTCGGGGTCTGCCCCGCGAGACGATGGGGAAAACGGCATGCGCAGAAACTTCCGAAAATAGTCAAAACACGAAACTGCAACCCGGCTGATTTACGTCGCGCGCGACGTCATCGGCAGGACCACGGGCAAAGAGCCGACAAGTCCCGTCTAATACAGGAAAGTTAAGCGAACCTCTCGCAACGGGAGCCTAATCCTGCCGTGATGATGGCCGGGACAGTGGTCGAAATCCCTGAAGAGCAAGTTCCAAAGAAAAAGGCCACCGCGCGAGCGGCAGCCTTCTCCTTATACAATCAGATGCTTGACGCGATCAGAACTTCACGCCGAGGCCAACCTGCACGACGTGCTGGTTGAAGTCGACATCAGCGCCGGCGAGGTTGCCGTTGCCGTAGTCGTTGTAGCGATACTCAACGCGGCCGAACAGGTTGTCGGTGAAGGCGTGATCGACGCCAGCGCCGATGGTCCAGCCGTGCAGCGTGTCGTCGTCGTCGCCAACCGGCGTGTCGACTTCAACATTGGTGGCTGTCCAGCCGCCTGCTGCGTAGATCAGGGTGCGGTCCATGGCGTAACCGAGACGTGCACGGGCCGAACCGGAGAAGCCGCTTTCGGCATCGACGCCAGCGGCGACATCGTCGTTGTTCCAGTCGTAGTTGACGTCGCCTTCAACACCGGCAACGAAACCGTTGGAGAACTGCCAGTTGTAGCCGACGAAGCCACCCATGCGGGCGCCGTCGAAGTTCTGGGAACCAGCGCCTTCGATATCAGCATCGCCCCAGCCGTATCCGCCGTGGATACCGAGGTAAGGACCGGACCAGGAAAATGCCGGAGCTGTTTCGTAGGCGACTGGCGCGCTCGGAATGGTCTCAACCGCATCGGCGGCGAGAGCTGCGGACGAGAGGCCGGCTGCAAGAGCTGCGGCGAGAACGAGTGTGTTCCTCATGATGATTTCTCCGTGTTTTCAACGACTGCTTGTTATGAGGATCAATGTAGTGCGTTCGGCTTGGAAAGCTGTAGCTAAAATGTCACGCGCGCCAAAATCGATCCTTGACCGTTGACCGGGGGACTTTGCGCCGCCACTGCTGCGGTCGGGAAAGCCTTGCGGATGAACCGAGGAGCATGCCGTGCTGACAAGAACAGACACCGGATGGAAAACGCTTTTGTCCGGCCGGAACGGCCTGATGCTGGGGCTGATTTCCGCCGGGATCGGGTTGCATGCCTTCAACCAGTTCGCGATTGTTGCCGCCATGCCGCTGGCCGCCGCCGAACTTGGCGGGCGCGACTGGTTCAGCTGGGTCTACAGCCTCTATTTCATCGGTTCGATCGCCGGCGGCACCAGTGCTGCCTATCTCCACGATCGGTTGGGCGTGAAATCCAGCCTGTTCTGGTCCATGGCGCTGTTTTCGCTGGGCGGTCTGATGGCGGTTCTGGCACCAAGCTTTTTCTTTATCGTTGCGGGCAGACTGTTGCAGGGGATTGCCGACGGTCTGATCGTGGCAATCTGCTACAGCCTCATCCCGGCCAATTTCTCGTCCGCGGTGACGGCGAAGGTATTTGCGGTGGAGGCAACCGTCTGGGCGGTCGCGGCTCTGCTCGGGCCGCTGATCGGGGGGCTGCTCGCAGAGGCGTTTTCGTGGCATGCCGCGTTTCTGGCGGTGACGCCGTTTCTCATCCTGCTTGGTCTTTTCACGCTGTTGACGACGCCCGAGACCGGCAGCGCGGCAAAGGCCGCGTTTGCGCCTCTGGCCGTAGCGCTCTGCGTGACTGCATCCTTCATTTTCGCACTGTCGTCCGCAACGGGGGTGATCGGCTGGCAGGTCGCCTGTCTGGTGCTGGGATCACTGGCGCTGGCGCTGACCGTGACGACGGATGGAAAGCTCGGGCCGCGGTTGTTTCCGGCTGGCGCTTTCAGGCTGGGATCGGTGCTCGGCCACGGGTTCTGGATGCTGTTCCTGATGTCGGCGGGCCATGCGTCTGGTGCCACCTATCTTGCTCTGATCATCCGCGACGTCTGGGGCATCGGACCGGCGGCGGTCGGCTATATCGTGGTGGCGATGGCACTGACCTGGAGCGCGGTCGCGATGGCCTCCAGCCGGATCAAGTCTCTGAAAGGACGACACTTTGCGATGCGGGCCGGGCCGCTGTTCCAGCTCGCGGGCTTCCTGATGATCGCGATATCGATCGACGTCCGGGAGATCCTGCTCGTGGTCCTGAGCCAGATGGCGATCGGCACCGGTTTCGGCCTGTCCTGGGCGACGATCAACCAGGCCTCGATGGAAGCCGCTGGCGACGAGGAGCGCGACCGGGCGAGCGCGCTTTTGCCGACCATGTCGACGGCCGGCTACGCCGTCGGATCGGCGCTGGCCGGCATGATCGCGGCAGCGACCGGGCTGACACGGCAGTTGTCGCAAGGCGATCCCGGGCAGGTCGCCTACTGGCTTTACGGGACGTCCGCAGCCGCGGCCCTGGTGACGTTTCTGCTCGGGTTCGGGGTGCGTTTGACGGCGGGCAATAAGGGCTGATCTTGCTTGTTCCGCAGGCGCGAGACCCCATATTGGGGATGCGCCACAGACCAGACTCAAGCACATACCCGAGACCAAGCCCCTGAAAGGGCCGAAGGAGAGATCCCGTGTTCCAGTTCGACAATTCCTATGCCCGCCTGCCGGATCGGTTCTTCGCTTCCGTCTACCCGGAGCCGGTGGAGGGGCCGAAGCTTCTGAGGTTCAACCAGAAGCTGGCAGCGGAACTGGGCGTCGAGGCGGATCTTTCGGATCCTGATCGTCTGGCATCCGTGCTTTCCGGCAATGTCGTGCCGCAGGGGGCATCGCCTCTCGCCATGGCCTATGCTGGGCACCAGTTCGGCAATTTTGTACCGCAGCTCGGCGATGGGCGGGCGATCCTGATCGGCGAGGTCATGGACCGTGCCGGACAGCGCCGCGACATCCAGTGGAAGGGCGCGGGGCCGACGCCGTTTTCGCGCCGTGGTGACGGGCGGGCAGCGCTTGGGCCGGTCATCCGCGAATATGTCGTGTCCGAGGCCATGCATGCGCTGGGCATACCGGCGACGCGGGCCCTGGCGGCGGTTTCGACCGGTGAGCTCGTTCAGCGCGAGCAGGAGCAGCAGGGCGCAGTGTTCGTGCGGGTCGCGGCAAGCCATGTGCGAGTGGGCACGTTCCAGTTCTTTGCCGCCCGCGGCGATACCGAGGGCGTGCGGACGCTGGCGAACTACGTGATCGAGCGGCATTACCCTGACCTGATGGGGGCGCAGAACCCGTATCTGGCGCTGTTGCAGGCCGTGGCGGACCGGCAGGCGGAGCTGATTGCCCGCTGGCTCGGCGTCGGTTTCATCCATGGTGTGATGAACACCGACAACATGACGATTTCAGGCGAGACGATCGATTTCGGTCCTTGCGCCTTTCTCGACGAATACAACCCGATGAAGGTGTTTTCCTCGATTGATCGGCAGGGACGCTACGCCTATCGCAACCAGCCGGGCATCGGCCAGTGGAACATCGCAAGGCTTGCCGAGGCGCTGGTGCCGCTGATCGATGCCGACGAAGAAAAGGCGGTGGGAGCCGCCAATTCTGTCCTGAAGGCATTCGGCGACACGTTCCAGGCGCACTGGATCGAGGTGTTCCGCGCAAAGCTCGGTCTGGTCACCGCGCGCGACGGTGATGGCGATCTCGTGCAGGGACTGCTTTCTGCGATGGAGGAAAACGAAGCGGATTTCACGCGGACGTTCCGAGCGCTTTGCAACGCCGCGGAAGGACACGACGACGACCTGCTCGCCTGTTTCGCGGATCCATCCAAGCTGCGGGAATGGTTGCCGAAATGGAACGAGCGCCTGGCCGAGGAAGGCCGCAGCCCGGCGGACGTGGCAACAGAGATGCGCGGCGTCAATCCGTGGCTGATCGCCCGCAACCACCGGATCGAGGAAGCAATCGCGGCTGCCAATTACGGTGATTTCAGCTTCTTTGAAAAGCTGGTGGAGGCGCTCGAAAAACCGTTCGAAGAGCGGCCGGAATTTGCCGACTACGCGATTGCGCCGACGGCGGAACAGAAGGTTGCGCGCACCTTCTGCGGGACGTGAGGGAGAAGCGGTTCCGGTAAAATTTTCGAGATAGGAATTTAATCCTTGACGGCGTGACGGTTGTCGGGTAGTGTTTAGGCATAGTCGAAGAGTTGCGTCGGGAGAGGCTTCACGCCCCGACCGCCGCAAGGCTTCCAGTCAGGGCTCGGATTGACCTCCGGGCCCTCTTTTTTTCCAGGACATCGATATCGAAACCGAACGTGCGACGGCAAGCCGGCGCGGCGGGTTTTCGGCTGTGGAGATCTGCCATGAACCGTTCCGATACTCTCGCCGGTTTTGATCCAGACCTGTTCGGCCTGTGGACGGACGAACCGCTTTACGACGCGGATGACGACGTGACTCAGGATGCCGAACTCGAAGAGACGGTTCGAAACGTTCTGCTGGAGCTCAAGTCTGCGGAAACCGAGCTGAAGCCCGCAGATGAACTGCGGCAGCTTTTGAACGAGATGACGGCTGAGATGCGCCAGCAGTTCGGCACGTTTCGGATGATGCGCGAAGCAGCCTCCGGGCTGCTGTCCGGCGAGGCCGGAGACACGGTGTCAGCTGACGGCAGTGACGCGGCGCAGAAACTGGCGCGGGCCGATGTGAAGGCGGCGACCGATGCGATGAGCCTGATCGTGCGCACGCTGGAAAAGGTCGATGCGCTGCAGCGTCAGCTTTACCGCGACCGGCAGGTGGAGGCCGACAGGCTGGCCGATGCCGGCGGATACGAAGAGGCGAAGGCCCGCTTCGTCCGGATGATCGAGGATCGCGCCAATGAAACAGCGTTTGGGTATTTCGAAGCCTGGAAACGCGATGGCCCACCGGGATGGGTGGCGCAAAGGCTTCCAGCGAGAGGAACCCAGCCAGCGCAAGATGCGGCGGGCCGCAGAGAAGATCACGGGTGAGGCGGTGAAGGCGTCCGGGTCATTTAGGGCGGGCATGTCTGGCATCGCTGATGTCAGGGAGAAGAGTGCACGGGATCTGGAGGCCGGAATGGTTTTGGCCGGTGCGATGGGCGTGCCCCGCGCTCCGGACTCGGTGCCGGCGGAGAGCTGTGACGAGCCTGGTCCGGGAGAGAGCGCGTTTGACGGGTTTGTGGCCGGTCTCGACCGGGATTGGGCGTTTACGGCGCTTCCCGGACAGAGGCCGCCAGAGGGCGACTGGCGGACGTGGCTGATCATGGGCGGGCGCGGATCCGGCAAGACGCGGGCGGGCGCCGAATGGGTGCATGCGCTGGCGTGTGCGGCTGGAGAGCGGTCCGATCTTCGCATCGCGCTCGTGGCGGAAACGCTGGGCGATGCCCGCGAGGTGATGGTGGACGGTGTGTCCGGCATCTGCCGGATTGCGGCACGGCACTGGCCCGAATTCGAGATTTCACGCAAACGGCTGGTCTGGCCGAACGGCACGGTGGCGCAGATCTTTTCCTCCGAGGATCCGGAAGCCCTGCGAGGGCCGCAGTTTCATTACGCCTGGTGCGACGAGATCGGCAAATGGAAGCATGCGCAGGAAACGTTCGACATGCTGCAGTTCGGCCTGCGGCTGGGACTCGATCCGCGCCAACTGGTGACGACGACGCCGAGACCTGTGCCGGTGCTGAAACAGCTGATCGCCGACCCGGGCACGCGACTGGTCAAGATTTCCACCGCCGGTAACGCCGGCAATCTGGCGCCGGGTTTTATCGCGGCGCTGGAGCGACGCTATGGCGGCACGCGGCTGGGTCGCCAGGAACTCGGCGGCGAGCTGATCGAGGATCGCGACGATGCACTGTGGAAGCGGGCCGATCTCGAAGCCTGCGTCACGCGGTTTACCGGGGTCTTGCGGCGCATCGTGGTGGCGGTCGATCCGCCCTCGGGATCCGGCGAAAACTCCTGCTGCGGCATCGTCGTGGCGGGTGTTGAGGCCGCTGAGGGATCTGCGGGCCGGGCGGTGGTGCTGGCTGATTGTTCGGTGACCGGCCAGACGCCGGGCGGCTGGGCGAAGGCCGTGGTGAAGGCGTATTCGCGGTTTTCGGCGGACAGGGTCGTGGCCGAGGGAAACCAGGGCGGCGACATGGTGCCGGCGATGCTCAAAAGCATCGACGCCAACCTGCCGGTGACGGTGGTGCATGCATCCCGCGGAAAGTTTGCCCGCGCAGAACCGGTCGCAGCCCTCTACGAGCAGGGACGCGTCGTGCATGCGGGACGGTTTGCGGAGCTGGAAGACCAGATGTGCGATTTCGGACCCAACGGCCTGTCATCGGGACGCTCGCCGGACCGGCTGGATGCGCTGGTCTGGGCGCTGACGGCGCTTGTTTTGGACGGCCAGGGCGAGCCGCGGGTGAGGGGGATTTGAGCCTAGGCCCGGTGTGGCGCTTCTGGTGAACCGCGCAACGAAAAGCGGCCCGGACAGGGCCGCTCAAGCGTTCTATATCTGACAGTTGGCTACTGCCAACAGTTGCAATTCAGCTTTTAGCCGGCACAGCCGGAGCGCTGTCGCGCATCTGCTTCCATTCGGATTCCATGCGCTCGAGGACGTGCTGCGGCACCGATTTCGTGGCGGCTGTCTGGGCGGTCTGCTGCATCATCATGATCTCCGGATTGTGCGCTGCACCATCATGGTGGTGCGCCCCTATGAACGTCGCATGGTTGGATTGGTTCCACATCCTTACTCCGAAGTAAATCGTCACTAACAGACTAAAACGATTTAGTTTTTTCTAAACCGATTGAAACCTTCGAACGCGGTAAAGGGGTAGGATTAACATGGGATACGAGCGCAGTTTTTTCTTCGATCACGTGCGCAGGAACCCGTTCAGCGGGCGGTTGGCAAGTGGTCAGGTGGCCGGGTTGGCTGCTGTTTTGGAGGCATGGGAGGCGCGCAACCCCATCGAAGGCCCCGCGGCGCTTGCCTATGCGCTGGCGACCGCGTTTCACGAGACGGCAGCGACGATGCAGCCGGTGCGCGAAACGCTGGCCAAGACCGATCAGCTTGCGGTAATGCGGCTGGAAAGCGCTTACAGCGCCGGCCGGCTGCGGACGGTGAAGACGCCGTACTGGCGGTACGATGCCGATGGCCGGACCTGGTTGGGGCGCGGGCTGGTGCAGCTGACGCACAGGCGCAATTACCAGAAGATGGCGGAGCTGACCGGCATCGATCTCATCGCGGCACCTCATCGCGCCATGGAGATGGATGTGGCGGTGAAGATTCTGATCGAGGGCATGCGGGCTGGCAGTTTTACCGGCCGCAAGCTCGGCGATTATTTCGGCCCTGGGAAATCGGACTGGGTCGGGGCGCGAAAAATCATCAATGGCAATGACCGGGCGGCGCAGGTGGCGGGGTACGCGAAAGCGTTCGCGGCAGCGCTGCGGGACGATGCGGCGATTGCGGCTTGAGGGCTGGTTGAGGGCTGGTTGAGGGTGAAGTGATCCCGGATCGAGTGAAGGATGCGATGATGAGATTTCCATTCCGGCTTCCCGGACTTGCCCGCAGCGCGCCGCCTCAGGAAACCAAGGCGGCGTCGGGGCTGTCGTCGGGCTTTGCGATCGTATCTGGCGATGGCGCGGCGCACTGGTCCGGGCGGTCCTATGCGGCTCTGGCAAAGGCCGGGTTCATGAAAAACCCGATCGCCTATCGGGCCATGCGGATGGTGGCGGAGGCTGCCGCCGCCGTGCCGTGGCTTGCCTATCGGGGGACGAGCGAGGCAGCCGATCATCCGGCGCTGGCGCTTCTGGCACGTCCGAACGGGCGCCAGAGCGGGCCGGATTTCTTCGAGGCGCTGTACGGGCATCTGCTTTTGTCCGGCAATGCCTATGTGGAGCCGCTGGCGCTTGGCGGAGACCTGCGGGAACTGCATTTGCTGCGGCCGGACCGGGTGAGCGTCGTCGAGGGACGCGACGGCTGGATTGCGGCCTATGATTATCGCGCCGGGCAGGTGACGCGGCGGCTTGCCGTCGATCGCGACGGGCCGGGGCTGCTGCATCTAAAGCTGTTTCATCCGCTCGACGACCATAGCGGTCTGTCGCCGTTGGTGGCAGCAGGGGCGGCGCTCGATCTTTCCAATGCGGCGGCGGGCTGGAACAAGGCACTGCTCGACAATTCCGCACGGCCCTCGGGCGCGCTGGTCTACCAGCCGAAGGACGGCGGCAATCTTTCCGCGGATCAGTATCAGCGGCTGAAGGACGAACTGGAGGCGGGCTATTCGGGCGCGGTCAATGCCGGGCGGCCGCTGCTTCTGAAATCCGACACATACCTCTGGAAATTCGACATTGGTTCTGAACATTCGCTACTCAGAAGTTCCAAATTCCTCAATGAAATCAATCTTTCATCGTCGGTAATCGGATGCCGTAGCTCGATTCGTAGCGCCGGGCCACCAGGGCGTCAATTTAGATATCCATAGGCAGCCCAAAAAACGGCTCCAGACGGCTTTCCGGGCGTTTTAAGGTGACTGAAGAGGCATTGGGCCGAATCAGCGAGTCCATTCCCGAAGTTATGGTTAACAGGAATTAACATCCAATCTGGTCGATTTTTCCGCCCTTTTCTCCTGTCCAGCTTGCCTTGCAGGCTAAAAGATGAATTTCCGATTGCAGTAGGTAAAGCGTAGCCGATTGCTGTGTATCGAAGGGTTTTGCGTTAGGCATGTCACCCGCAAGCCCCTTTTCGGCAAGCGTCGTACGGCCAAAGGGCGCTGGAGCGACTTGCCAACGAAGTCTCTCATTCCTTTATTGAATTCAGCATGTATCCGCTCGTTCAGGCACGGGTAATCGGCAGTTTTACGCTGGCGCCCGCGTAGTGAAGAACCTCGTCAAGGTCTTCGTCGTTATAGACCCTAGTATCACGTCGACTTCACATAAGAACTTTCGAATAGGAGCGCTGCGGCGGCCGCGATCGACGACCCCGCCAGTCGCCCGAACGGTCGCCGGCGCTCGAACGCCATGCTCGAGTTTCTTCGTGGGGTCTCCCGCTAGCGGTTCTGAAGTCTTCGCACGAAGACGCCGTCTGGTATCTCAAGAACTCGGTATGACGCTCTCGGCCGACGAAAACAGTCTCACGATACGTGCGTCTTGGATCGCGTCCTCGCTCCGCGAAACGACGAGGGTAGGGACCAGACCATGCCGAGATCAACGAGTCTACGTCGGTGCGCCCGTCGGCGTCGGGGTCACGATATCAAAGTCTTCTTTTATCGGCGTGGTCGGCCACTGGCGGTGCTGCGCATCGCGGCCGACCCCGCCATGGGAGGACGGACGAGAGTGAGGCGCCCCTCGTCGACGACGACATTGCGCGGGTTAGGGATGTTGAAAGCGCGGGGCATTCGGGAGCGGACTGGTTGTCTCGGCGGAACCCGTTAACGAAGTGCGGCGCGGCGAGAAAAACTGTTTCAGAGACCTTTTCGCCGTAGGTGCCTGGGGCCACCATCCAGCCATCTTGGAAGGTCGTTTTCTTTTGCAAAAACGACCCGGAACGCGTTCATTGCTTTCGTGAGTGCGAAACGAGGGAGCAACCGACATGCCCATAAAGAACAACGGGCCACCCATTAAGGATGGCCCGCCGGATATAGGAAACGTATACGAACATTAGGCGTGTTCGGACACGAAAATCAAAACATGTACCAACATTGTTTGACGAAGATAGCTTTGCCGGTTGCCGCGAAGCTGTCAACGGATTTCCTATGCCCGGCGACCGGCAAGGTTAACAGTGTATTTCGTGGGTGGGGCCCGGTTGACTTTGAGAATGTGCCCGGTAAACAAAACGGGAACAGACGGCTTTCCTTGCCGTAACCTCAGGGGGAACCCTCGAATGACCCACGGACTGCACATAGCGAACGACCTGCGAATATGACGGCCTAGCGCCGCTCATTGTCGTTCGCCTGCATTCCGGAAGCCTCCAAAGGGTACGGTCCCGCACCTCTCCGGATATCGATTGATAGATACGCGACCACCACCGCGTGTCCTCTTCTTTCAGTTCATCGTACCGACGCGCCGCGAGCGCCATCGGAAAAGGAGAAATGCATTATGTACATCCACGATAGCTCATTCCTGAACGCCCGTCTCCTCGCTGTCGCCGACATCGACAGCCTTGGCGGCGATTTCCAGACCCTCCGCGAGCTGCGCGAGGAATGGGAAGGCCTCTTCGACATCTAAGACCGTCGCAAATCCGATCTGGAACCAGCTCCGTCGCGACCCCGCGACGGGCGAGGGCGGAGCTATGCCGAAAGGAACTGACATGCAAAGCGATAAGGAATTCATGGGATTCGGAGAGGATCACGAGCCTCTCCGGGTCATCGGGCCCGGCAAGCGCGGGCAGTACATGCGCGGGATTTTCTCCACGCAGAAGTCGAACGAAGGCGCCATCCGGACTTTGCAGCCGCTGACGATGGACGGGCTCGTGGCGTTTGACGTTCATCCGGACGTGGTCTGCATCCATGCCTTCCCGATCAAGGTTTCGTACATGGAGGCGGATCGGTACGGACCGACCGGCTCTGTCGAGCACATCCCAGAATTCGGCGTATGGACCCGCGACCAGCGCGCGATCTACTACGACGTCATCCGGCTCGAAGACCAGCGTCCTTGGATGCCAAGGCAGACAGAGCGAATCCGCAACGCGCTGGCGGATTTCAACGCCCACTACAACGTACTGGACGAGGAGAGCATCCTTATTCAGCCACGCCTTCGCAACCTTCGGATCGTCCGCTACCACGCCCGGCACGCCAAGGAACATGCCATCGTGCGCGTACGCCAGGTCCTCCAGCAACTCGGACCGGTCACGACGATCGGTCACGTGACAGCGGGGGCGGGACTGCCAGTCCTGGAGAACCAGGTCTTCGACGAAGACGGGGTCATCGTTCACACGGAACGCCTCGCCATCGACGACGCGTTCACGGCACTGATGAATCTGGCCGCCGCAGGCGAGGTGAGACTGGACATGTCCAGACCCAACCTTCCTGACGCGACCCGCGTAAAAGTCACGGAACGTTACCTCTACGGCATGGGAGGAGACGTCTGATGTCCATCCATGGAAAAATGGGTTCGTTTCTCAACGCCGAAAACCTTATGTACGCACTCGACGAGGCGGACCTCGAGCTTCCGGTCGAGCCTACCCGCAAGGAACGGTCACCTGTTCCCGTCCAGCGGTTTCTCTTCGTCGCGAACCAGATCGTCGCCCTCTACAACAATTCCAAGGGCAAAATGGGCTATTTCCAGGCCATTTCGCTCGACAAGCATGGCGGGACCGAGAAATGGACCTTCCAGAGTACGCTCGGAGGCGGACGCGTCTATCTCAGCCACTGGCAGATCGCCGTCATGGAGGGGCAGCGCCGCATTCGTCCGTTGGAGAACGGCAAGGAGAAGAGCGAGGCGAGAAGGCCGGAGGACATTCTCAGCGTTGACGACGTGGAGGAAGCGGAAGCCCGGAAAAAGCGGGATTACTGCCTGGCCCTCATCGAAGCGACCGACGGCGGCAAAGTGCCGCTCGTCGCGAGCCTCAAGAGGAAGGTCGCCGCAGAAGTCGCGCAGAAGGTCGGCGATAAGAAGGTCCCTTGCAACACCACCCTCGACGGCTGGCTGAAAAAGTACAAGAAGCAGCCGTGGAACAGGCTCCTCGCGCTCGTGAACGGCACGTCCAGAGGCAATACCGCGCCTCGGTTTCACCATCTCATGGAAGCGCTCATCGCCGACATGGTCAAGGAGACTTGGCAAGACACCAACGGCAAAGGCACCGACGTTCTCCAGAGGCTCGAGGACGCGCTTGCGCAGGATGAAAACGCGGCCGTTCTCGATCTTATCGAGAAAGGCGTGACACGCGTTCCCAGTAGCCGGACGCTCGAGCGGCGCTTTTACGGCGTGGACCTGTATGTAAGGGATTGCTGGCGCTACGACGAGGAGACAGCGGCCAGGAACAACGGCTTCTTTACGGGCAGGTCACTCCCCGATCACGCGCTCGGCGTCGTCGAGGTGGATTACACCTCCGCCGACATCAGCGTGTACGACGACTATCTGCCGATCCTGTTCGGTCGTCCACATGTCATCTTCCTGAAGGACAAGAAGACAGGGTCGGTGATCGGATTCGGAATCCATTTCGAGAACGAGTCCTACCAGACCTTTTTGGCCACGCTCAGGCAGGCGATGTACCCGAAGGACATGTCGGAGTACCCGGGCATCACATGGCACCAGTATGGGCCCATGCTTGTCCTTGTCGTCGACAACGCGAAGTTCTTCGTAGGCGACGACATGCGCCACGCCTGCGTCACCCTGGGCATCGACCTTCTTGAAAACCGCCCAGGCGAGCCTTACGGCAAGGGCGGTGTCGAGCAGATGTTCCATCAGCTAAACCAGAAGGTTTTCCATCGCCTGCCGGGCACGACCATGTCGAACGTGGAAAAATTGAAGAAGTTTCCCGACTCCAAGGGTCTTGGCAAGCCCGTGATCCTTCTGTCCGCGCTCATCCAGTTCGTGACGCTCTTCATCGCCGAGTATCACGACACGCCGCGGCTAGGAATCGGCAACAACCCCAGGGTCAAGAAGACGCCGAACCAGGCCTGGCTCGAATGCATGCCCGACCTGCGGCCACGGCTTCCGATTGATCCGCACCTGTTCGTGTCGCTCGCAGGCAACACCGACGAGCTTACGATCCAGTCGGACGGGATCACCTGGGACCACATCAAATACTGCTCGGCCGATCTTCTGGCACTTCACGCACACCCCAGAAACAAGCGGAGAAAGAGGGGCTTCACCTCGACCAGATACAAGGTCACCCGCGACCCCTCGGACCTCGGACGCATCTGGGTTCGCGACCCATATCGTAAAATCAGCATCGAGGTCCCTGCGGTAGGAACCTGGGCTAAATACGCCGATGGCCTGACGCTTTTCCAGCACCAGGCAATCGTCAAGTATTACAACACGACCTCCAAGCGGCCCGTCAAGAGCGCCGATGACCTCAGGAACGCCAAGCGCGGCCTGACCAGGAAGCTGCGAGAACTCGAAGAGGACCGCGGTCGCGGCAAGACGGCAACCGCCAACATTCTGGCCTTTCACGGCCAGATGACCAAGAAGCTGCGCAAGAGCCAGATCGTCGCGATCCCGGACAGCGAGGCTGTCAGCGGCGAACAATTCGATCTCGACAACCCGCAGAAGGTCGGTCGCGCCGGGGCAAAGTCACCTCGAAACCCCGAAAGCTACCAAGGCAACCCCGAGCGCCACGTCACCGCCGACCCGGACCTCGGTATCGTCGAGAGCGATCCTCAGGCCGCGGCGGTGGAGGAGCGCGCGAACGCGCCCAAGCCCAACAAACCGAGGTCGGGGCCGAAGCGCAACGCCCCCGCGGTGACCACCTCCAACGACGACATCTTCAAAAACCCGGACGCGCTCGCCGCGATGCTGAAAGAAATGGGATACGACAAATGAGCTATTTTTTTGACTTCCACACCGAGGTATTCGAGACCGCCGAGCAACGGCGGTTCGTCGTTGAGAACAAGTCGCGGGACCAGCGGCAGACCATGATCGAGCATCTGGTCTTCCGCTACCCGAAGTTCGACGAGATCGTCCATAACCTAGCGAAGTTCCACAATCCGGTCGAAGGCGGTCACGCACAGTGCGGCTATGCTGGAGGCCTGATGGGCGACTCCCGCAGCGGCAAGACGGCCATCCTCAGTGCGCTTAGCAAGATGCCGGAACACAAGCCCGTACACCTCGCGGACGGCACCATCCATTATCCGATGGCGTATATTCCCGGCCGCGCCGACATGAACAGAGCGGACCTCGTCGGGGAAATCTTCGAAGCTACGGAGGCAACTTCCGTCCCGAGGCTCACCCGTGAGGCCGCCAAGAAGCTGGGTGCTTGGCGGGTCCAGATGTCAGGGGTCAAATTACTCGTCGTCGACGACGCCCATTTCATTTTCCAAAGCAGACGGGACATGAGGGAAGGCGTTCTCGACATCCTGAAGAACCTTCTCGACCGCCGTCTGTGCAACATCCTCCTCGTCGGAATGGACGACATCGACAGCGGCCTGATGCAATTCGTCCAGCTCTATCGGCGCGGACATTTTCCGGCGCAGCGCATCGACGCTTTCGACGAGAGCGTCACGGCAAAAGTCGACTACAACGGCTTTCTAAAGGTGGTTTCGAAAATGCTGCCTTTCGAGATGGAGTCCAGACTCGAGCAACAGGGTTACTTCGGGGCGTTCCTGGAGCAGACGGGAGGCTTGCGAGGGGCAACGATGGATATCGTGATCGATGCGGGTTGCTACGCCCTCGACGATCGTGCCACGCACGTGTCCGGCCGCCATCTTTACCAGGCGTGCTTCAAGCGTGCGAAGCCAAGGCAGAAGAGCATCCCGTTCGAGGGGTTGAACTGATGTCGAATGCACCCCGCAGACTCTACTCGTATTGGCCGTTCCCGCCAGCTGAAACGGAACCCGCTCACGGATACTCCCTGCGTCTCGTCAAGGCGCAGGGAGAAACCAGCCTACGCAATTTCAACATCTGGAACCAGATCGAAACCGAACACCCAAAGCCCAACAGGATGATGAGGGACCTCGAGGCCCACCCCATTCCGGAGGAGTGGCTGTCGAGACTTCGTGCCAATACCCCGATCAGGCAGGGCACATTTCATCATCTCCGAGGACACAGACTCAACTTTCTCCAGGTGCGGCTACAGCCACGACGCTGGTGCCGCGGTTGCCTGCACGAAGAAGCGTACCATCGTTCGTGGTGGGATATCGAATCGATCCATTTCTGCCCGTTCCACGGCGGAGAACTTGAAACGACCATCGAAGGAGCCGGATCGGTCACCTGGAAGTGGCTCGACTTCACCCACACCAGCTATGGTATCGACTTCGGCAAGCAAATGGATCGCATCGAAGGAGCCTCGCCCTACGCGCGCTACCTCCTGGGGAGGTTCGGCTGGGCCGAGCCTTTCTGCGCACCGTTGCTCGACGGTCTTGATATCAGCGACGTGATCGAAGCCTGCGAGTTCGTGGGACAGACCCTAGAGTCGCCCTTGCGACGGGAGACGTCACCGAAGGGCAAACACACCGCCGAGATTGGGTTTAAAGCACTCTCCGGCGACAGAGGCGACCTCGCGGAGGCTTTGAGGAGAAGGCTGCAGACGTATGACGACATCCCCGACCGAGAGAACATCATGTCGTATTTCCAGGCTCCGTACGTACGGCTGAACGAGCTGACACGGAAGTCGCAGGGACTTGTCCGGCGCGCCTTCCGGGAGGCCTACGTCTTCGAAAAGGAAGGCCTGGCGCGCCGGATCGTCGACAGCGACCTCGATGTCGAGTTCATCACCACCATCGAGGTCGGCAAGAGACTCGGTATGGGGCCGCAGACAGCGCGCAAGATCGCGGCTGCCTTGGGCGTGTACCACGGTTCCCGGGACCTCGGCACTATTGCAGCGAGCGCGATCGCCGCCATCGGCGACTTCAGGGACGGCCTGATTACGAGGTGGGAAGCGTACAAGCGTCTGGGCCTCCCAAAGGGTACGATCAACCATCTCGTGCGGGCAGGATTCCTGACGATGTTCGCCGCCGCGAACGTCGGCAAACGGACAGGCGGCAGGTTCTCTCCGCACGAGATCGACGGTCTCCTCCGCATGATCGAAGCCTTGCCAATCACGGGCAAAGGGGATCGGCCATGCAAGTTTAACGGATACCATCTCGCTTACAACATGAAGCCGGGCGAACTGGCATGCGCATGTCTTCGTGGAGAAATGACGGTTATCGCTCGGAGGAAAGGGCGGGGCTTCATGCGCCTCGTCCTCGAAGGTCGGCCGGAGGGCGATCCTCCGCGAAAGCCGTCCGCCATCCCCATTATCCGCGACCCGGGAACGGTATCACTCTTCGAGGCTGAGGCGCTGCTCAACCTGACAGGCGCGGCGGTGAGGCGGCTCGTTAGAAGCGGACATCTGGTGGCCGTCAAACAGCATTCGAAAATCACCCTTCTCAAGCGCGATCAGGTTCTAGCCTTCGGATCAGCGCACGCGACAGCGGCAGACTACGCGACGTGTCTGATGATTGATCCCAAACTGCTGGGAGACAGGCTTGTCCATCTTGGCGCCAAGCCGATTGTCGCACTGGGTCGAGACGGTAAGTCCGGCAGGGCGCTATTCAAACGCGCGGATATCTTGAGGCTTCTGGACCTCGACGTAGACCCGACGGTGTTTGACGATCCCCGCATCGTGCGGTTCTGGACGGCCTTTTCCGTGGTGGCGGCCCACAGATGCCCCTCCCTGATCCTTCCGCCGCGGCTGCCGCCACATGAGTTGTTCCTACGCGACGCACGGCGCTCAATCCGCGTTACGTTACGCCATAAAACCGGAAGCGCTGAAATCTCATGCGTGATTTCGGCGCTCAAGGCGCCAAAAACCAGGGTCTTCGTCGATCTCGGGAAGGAGGAAGATGAAATTTCAGCAATTATGCTGGTCGATGCGATCAGCGTGGCGGTGGACCAAGGTATCAAGAAACTGAACGCGTCTCGAAGGGCGACCTATCGGAACACCAAGGCAGGGCCAGCGAAAGCGGCGAGGCCGTGATACGCTACAACGGTCGCCGGCGAATCTTCCGAACGGCCGGCAATCGAGACATTATATACGTCGCTCCGCAGCGAAGGGAAAACATGGACGTCGGACAAGCCACTAGGTGGGTCAAGTTGATCGTCCCGATGCTGCGGCAGGACGTGGAAACCGCAGTCCTCTCCCATGAAGTCATGGAGGCGCAAAACGCCGTCATTCCTCCGGGGCTGAAAGGGCATCGCACGGATTTCGTCAACACCTATGGCGCTATACAGAACGCACTGGTCCTCAAGCTGGCGATGGACGTGGCCCGCGTCTTCGATTTCAGCGTGGGGCGGCCTATCGAGCGGCAAGACATGGCTTCGATACCCGTCCTTGCCATGCTCTTTCGGACCGGGTCCGTGAAGGAAACGCTCGTCGAGAACGCCTCGCAATGGCTGTCTGGCGTCGAGTGGGCCGGAGCCGAGGACGGCGATAGAACCGCTGACCTCCAGGATATCGCGCTCGAACTCGAGGAAGATCATCGTCTAGCTGACGGGGATGCGTGTCGGTCGGCGATAAACGATTTTCTTGTCGTCAACGACCGCGTGTCAGATGTCGGCTCCGAAGAGGGTCTGGCGCTGGCTCGGGTCAGGGCTTTTCGAAACCGTAGGCTCGCCCATTCGCTGTTCAACAAGGAACCAGACGAGTATCCCAGATATTCGGACCTGACGATGCTACTCGAGCTGGCCAAGAAGGCCGCGGCGCTGTCGTCCCTGGCCGTCGAGGGATTGAACGTCAATTTTGAGGAACAAACCTCGCGCAACAGGCAGAATGCAGAGGGCTTCGCCGCACGCGTCCTCGATGGCCTGAAACGGTCTCCAGATTAGGAGAATCCAGCCTACCCGAACCTGAACCCGAACAGTCGGCCTTCGCTGGCGTCCTGCAGGACAGCGGGGAGAACGCGCGAACGCGCGTCGAACCCCTCCGAGAACTCCAACTTTTCGAATTTGTCGGAGTTCAGCATGTCGATGTACTGTCCACCGACTTTCGCTGGTCCGCTAAGGTCAACGAAATGAACCAAGTGTTCAATTGCAAGGTCGACCATCCATGTCGATATCGCTTGTCAATCCTCAACTCTTCTCTTCGGAAGCTGCATCGGGGCTCGGAGACTCAACCGATGCGTGATAAGCGGATGTATCGAAGAGGTTCAGCATGCGGGTCACTCGTCTATCTATTCGCAACTTTCGCGGGGTCCGAGAAGCAATGCTCCTCCTGCCCCGCCACGGTGTTTTCATTGGCGACAACAACACCGGAAAGACCACCATATTGGAGGCGCTGGACCTCGTACTGGGGCCGGACCGGCTCAACAGACAGCCGCCGATCGACGAACACGATTTCTATCGAGGAATCTATCTTGCTCCACAGGCGACACCCGGGTCCGATACGCCTAGCGATCCCGAGGAAACTCCTCCGCGTATCGAGATCGAAGTCTCGGTCGCCGATCTTTCTCCCGAGCAGAAGGCCCGTTTCGGCGACTACGTCGAATTCTGGGATAACGCCAGCAACACCTTCTACGACGTCCCCAATCCCCAAGGGGTCGACACCTCGTCGATCATTGAGGCGATCCGCGTGACGTTCCTTGGATACTATGATCCGGAAGAAGACGACTTCGAGGGCAAGACCTTCTTTTCGCGGAGCCTTGCAGAGTCCGATCGAGGCGTCCCGTTCTCAAAGAAAGACAAGCAGCTCTGTGGCTTTCTATATCTGAGGACCCTCCGCACGGGCGCAAGGGCACTTAGCCTGGAGCGAGGTAGCCTGCTCGACATCATCCTACGGCTGAAAGAAGTGCGTCCCCGGATGTGGGAAGACACCCTTTCAACCCTAGCCGACCTGCCCGTCGCGAGCGATCCGGCATTGGGCATCTCGCCGGTCCTGGAGAGCATCAATAATGCCCTGAAGAAATACGTTCCAAAAGAGTGGGGTGTCGAGCCTCACCTGAAGGTTTCGACACTGACACGCGAGCACCTCAGAAAGGTCATAACCGCCTTCATAGCCACGGGCGACGGAAGTCATGCCGCGCCGTTCTATCGGCAGGGAACCGGGACGATAAATATGCTCGTCCTCGCGATGCTGTCACAGATTGCCGAAGGGAAGCTGAACGTCATTTTTGCAATGGAGGAGCCGGAGACGGCTATCCCACCCTATGCGCAGAAGAGGATCGTGCATGAGGTCCGAACGCTGGCGTCGCAGGCGCTTTTCACCTCGCATTCGCCCTACGTCCTCGAGGAGTTTCCACTCGAGGACACAATCGTGCTCAGTCGATCGAAGACGGGGGAGCTGATTAGGAACACCGTCGCTCTACCCGACAACGTCAAGCCGAAGCGCTATAGGCAGGAGTTCAGGACGCGGTTTTGCGAGGGCCTGCTCGCCCGTCGGATACTCATCGCCGAAGGTGCGACGGAGACAACCGCGTTTCCTGCGGCATGCCGTCGGCTGTCGGAGTTAAACCCGAAACGATATTCGTCCGTGGAAGCGCTTGGCATCTGTGTCGTCGATGCCGGAGGGGAAACTGCGATTCCAGGAATGGCGCAGCTTTATCGTGGCCTGGGCAAGGCGACATATGCGATCTGTGACAAGCAGAATGATACGAACCTTTCGCTCATCGTCAAAGACGTGCAGCTCCTCCTGATGCACGATGAAAAGGGTTTCGAGGCAATGGTCCTTAACGGAGCGAACCACGCGGCCATGAAGCGCTTCGCGGTGTCATTAGACTGGCCGCAACATCTAAAGCAGAAATACAGCAAGCCCGAGGACGATGCCAAGGCCGCCCTGGAAGATTACTTCATCTGGGGAAAAGGCAACGGGAGCATCGCGGATTTCGTGGCTCAGTGCTCTGAAGCCGAAATGCCCGAATGGCTGAAGACCGCCTGCTCTAAGCTCAAAGACTTCTGCACGGACCCCGATATCTTCGACTTAATTTGGGGACAGCCACTCCCCGAGGTGCCTGAAGATGCAGCTGAGTAAAGGGCAGCTGGATATCATGGCCTCGAAAGGCCACCTCCTCGTAACCGGGGGGCCTGGCTCCGGGAAAACTACGATATCGATATTGAAGGCCGGTCAGCTCATCGACGCTCTGCCATCGGGCCACAAGGTGCTTTTTCTGAGTTTCGCCCGGGCGACAGTATCGCGGGTAATGGAAGCCATCGATGCAGAGAAGGATATCGCCCCGGAGATCAAGCGGCGTATCGATGTCGAGACATACCATTCGTTTTTCTGGCGGATATTAAAAGCGCACGGATATCTGCTCGGTTTGCCTCGGCGGCTCACCATCCTAACCCCTCCTGCCGAGGCGATCGCCCTCTCGGAAGTCAGGCATAGCCATCCGGGTTCCTCCGACGGCGGAAAGGCGGCGCGTAAGGTAGCCGAGGAGAAGGAACGGTGGCGGTTGGCAAAAGTGGAAGGTCGCGTTTGCTTTGACTTCTATGCTGATCTCGTTGGAGACCTACTTCAGCAGAGCAGCCGCGTGCGGCAACTGGTGTCTACGATGTACCCTTGCGTCATCCTCGATGAATTTCAGGACACGAACAAAGGGCAATGGAGAGTCGTGCAAGCCCTTGGACGTGATTGCCGCCTGATCGCGCTAGCCGATCCAGAGCAGCGCATTTTTGATTTTATCGGAGCTGATCCTAAGCGGCTTGATGATTTCCGTGGCGAATTTGCGCCTACGGAAGTCGATCTCAGCACCGACAACCATCGAAGTCCGGGCACGGAAATCGCTAAGTTCGGCAACGACGTCCTGAAGGGCGTCTTCCAACAAACCTATGCAGGAGTTGAATTCGAAGTCTTCGAAGCTCTCTCGAATTTGGCGATGTCGAAGCTGGTAACGACAATATATGGCGCGCGCCAGAGACTTATACATGCTGGCGTGAAGGACTGGTCACTGGCGATCCTGGTGCCGACGAAAAAGATGACCCGGTTGGTCTCTGACATCCTGCGTGAACCGCCGGGAGGCATGGCGGCCATCCGGCACACGCCCGTCATCGACATGGAAGCTGCCATCCTTGGCTCGGAAGTTGTTGCCTTTCTGATGCAGCGCCCGGGTTTCCACCAGTTCGAGGACTTCGTAGAACTCGTGTGCAACTACTATCAGGGCAAAGGCGGCAATGACCCCACAAAAAGCGCGCTTGAGATGGCAGCCAGACTACATAAGGCGCACCAGGAGCTAAAGGATAGTCTGCGCGCGCAAAGGCCCCTTAGGAAGACCAGTATTATCAACGCCACCCTTGCCGCGTACGAGAGTGCGCGCGGAGTGGTATTCACGGGCAACCCAGATACAGATTGGCAGCTCGTGAGAAGCGCGCTGGCCGATTGTGCTTGTAGCAGACTGAAGGAAATCGCTACGGAGGTCCGCAACCTACGCATCCTTGAACGCGGCACGGAACTTCGCCATGCCCTGTCGGAAGACTGGAGGCAGAACGGTTCTTACCACAATAGCCTCAAGATAACTCGCCAGGCGTTCGTTCGGGAACACTTCTCCACCGGCGGAAAACCGGAGCGAGGCATAGTCGTGATGAACATGCACAAGGCCAAGGGAAAGCAATTCGATGAAGTGATCGTGTTCGAGGGTTGGCCGATTAAGAAAATGGGAAAGATCATCTACAACGGCGACCGGATCGTCCGTTTCAATTCGAAGGACGAGGTGGACGATCAGGTTCGACAGAACCTGAGGGTGAGCGTCACCCGCGGGAAACGACGCGTAACCGTGATGACGCCCCGGATTGATCCTTGTGTCCTTCTCGTATGACCGTAGCCATCTCCCTTTGATGCCGACGGTGCAGCCGTCCGACCCTCGTCGGCGGAGAAGGGCCCCAGCCGAAATGGTCCTATTTCCGTCCGACCGCCATCATCTCCCTGACATCGGGGTCGTCATCAAGGAATTCCGGCTCGACGGTCGCGCCGACCGCGTCGAAGTAACGGCTCATGAAATTTCTAAACGAGGCAGCCAGCGCGATGTCGGCGATGTTGACATCAGTGAGACCCTCATCCCGCAACCGCTGTATGTCGGCTTCCGTGATCTTGGACGCGTCACGTGTGATCTGCTGTGCATAGGCCAGCATCTCGACCTGCTGCTCGCTTAGCCCGGCGTTGCGGTAGTCCGTCCTGATCGCCAGAACCTGATCACGGCCGAGCTCGCCCGAAAGGCTGCGGAAATAGACGTGCGAGCAATAGCTCGATGGCACGTCTCCCGCCACGACGAACGTGATCAGGCGAAAATTGAGGAGGCCGAGGGAAAAGCCGTCGCGTATCCGGTGGAGCAGGTTCTCGATAGGTGCGATGATATCCGGGCGAGCGGACCAGCATTGGGTGGCCTGCATGACCTGGCCCATGGAGCTGATTTCCGCTTCGTAAACCGCGGCGATTTCGCCTGTCGCCTCGCTTGGTTCGACCGTCTTGATGAACATCAGGCGCCTCCATCTGTCGAGCTTGCGTGAAGATACCCGAAAACCAAGGAGATACCACGGACATCAGTGAACGAGGTGGGTCAGCCATGCCGTAACAGCATCTCACATGTCCTCAGCTAAAAGGGTGTCCCTTGATGCCTCGACGAGCCACCGCTTCCGCTCTCACCAGATTCCATCGCTCGAGTTCCAGCAGGGCATCAGGCAGCGCACGATGCGGTGATGCGGCCGGCTCGCTCCGCGCTATGACGTCGTTCACCAGGTCTGCGAGTTCCTGTTCCGAAACCGAAGACCCTAGAACCGCTCCGGCGACCGACATGAACGCCTCGTCGGACTTCCGAAGACGCAGTTCATGACGCGGATGTCCAGCTGCACGTAGCAACGCGCTCAGCCATTTCCCGTCCCACGACGGCGCGCTGGCATACAGCTCTTGGTCTGCGAGTGTCGTGACCATCTCGTCCACGATGACGGACACGTCAATGCCCTCGTTGTCGAGTTGTTCACGGGATATACCGTGAAGGGCCTCAGCTTCCGCCGACCAGTCGGTCCATCCCGGTATACGCTTGATCTGGAACGACCGCGAGCGCCCGTCTTCGAACACCCAGGCCACCTCGACGGGATAGCTGTGCTTGCCGAGGGATGAGGCTTCGAAGTCGAGGAAAACGGGCATTGGCATCCGTGAACGTTGATGGGTTTGCGATATGTAGGGCGAGTAACGAGGTTGTCAGTAACGGCGTGACCGGAAGGCGGAACGAAGACGGCGGCACAAAAGTTTGGCCGGGACAACTAGGAACAGTCATGACTACATCGAGCGTCGCCGTCTTGTTTTCCGCATCGACTCTCGCCTTCCTTGCCGTGTCCGCCGTCGCCTTACCGAACTTGTCCATGGCTTCCGGCACATCGTTCCGATCCTTACCGGATACTCGTCAGGTCGCCGCGGTCCGTTCTGAGCGCCAAGATCAGCTGGTCATCCTTTTCCACGGTATCCGGGGTCGCGGGTCAGTGATGGCCGCCATCGGCGACTCCTGGAAGGGGACGTTGCCGGACACGGAATTCGTGGCACCGGACGCGCCGTACGCGCACAGGTCAGGAGGTAGGCAGTGGTTTGCCGTCGACGACCAAGTCATGCGCCCCGACCGCATTCAGGCCGCTAGAAAAGCCTTCGACGACCTCGTCTCAGAGATCGTCGAAGGCGAGGGGTTCGCAGATGCGCTGGACAAAGTCGCCTTCGTCGGGGTGTCGCAGGGCGCGATCATGGCTCTCGACGCTGTGGCGACAGGGCGCTGGAAGGTAGGCGCTTTGGTCAGCTTCGCAGGTCTGTTGCCACTGCCGCCGACATCGTCTTCGACGGAGACCCGGATTTTGCTCATGCACGGCGGCGCGGACAGAACGATACCGTCTGCAGCTTCCGTCGCGGCCAAAGGACAACTCGAGGCAGCGGGGTACGATGTTACGCTCAAACTGTTCCCTGACGTAGGCCACACGATCTCTTCCGAAGAGGCGAGGGAGGCCGCTCGTTTCCTGCAGAGCCATTTGGACTGACCATGTCCGAGCCTTGGAGATGTAGACCGTTCGAGTTGGCCTACAGTCGTTCAACGCGATCAGGACTTGATGAATTCCTGCACGCGTTTCGCGAATGCGTTCATCTCGAACGGCTTGGTGACGATCTGCATGCCTAGGTCGAGATGACCGTTACTAAGGACTGCGGTTTCGGCGTAGCCAGTCACGAACATCACCTTGATCTTTGCCCTGGCGATGATAGTCGGCGGTATCCTGGCCTTTTTCCTCTTCCTCTATCTCACGGGACACGATCCTGACGAGAGCCCGCTCACCCTGATCGAGTGGGTGATCGCTGGGGTCCTGATAGGACCAGGCTTCGGCTACCTGGTCAGGTGGAGGAGGGCCAAGGACCGATAGGACGCCTGTGGCGCATGGCAATCGCTCTGGAACATTGCTAGTGTGCCGCGAAACGGGAAGTATCATGTCGGTCATTCGTCGCAACAACGTCGTCGTCAAAGGTAACGGGAAACGCGCGATCGTATTTTCCCACGGTTTCGGTTGCGATCAGGCCATGTGGCGGCTCGTTTCGCCGTCGTTCGAAGATGACTTCACGACCGTCCTGTTCGACCATGTCGGCGCGGGTAAGTCGGACTTGAACGCGTACGATGCTGACAAGTATTCCAGCCTTGCAGGATATGCCGACGACCTCGCGGAAATCGGCGAGGAACTCGGCCTGCAGAACGCGGTCTTCGTGGGACACTCCGTCAGCGCGATGATCGGCGTTCTGGCATCGGTGAAGGCTCCGAGCCTCTTTGGCGATCTCGTGCTGGTCGGCCCGTCGGCGCGCTATATCGATGACGACGGCTATCACGGCGGTTTCGCGCAGGACGACATCGATGAGCTGCTCGCCTCTCTCGGCGACAATCACATGGGATGGTCATCGGCCATGGCACCCGTGATCATGGGCAATGCCGACCGACCGGAGCTCGGCGAGGAACTCGTCGACAGCTTCTGCCGCACCGACCCCGACATCGCGAGAAGGTTCGCCAAGGTGACCTTCACTTCCGACAACCGAAGCGATCTCCCCCACGTGAAGGCGAGGACCCTTATCCTCCAGTGCCGCGACGACATCATCGCTTCGGAAGAGGTAGGCGAGTATGTCAGAGACCACATCCCCGGAAGCAGAATGGTACTGCTCGACGCGACCGGGCATTGTCCCAATCTCTCGGCCCCGGGCGAAGTTGTCGCCGCGATCCGCGAATTCGTCTAGTCGAACCCTATGTCATACGTTCCTGACCACGAAGACCTTTTCGACAACGCTCCCTGTGGATATGTCGTGACCGACAGCCGCGGCAGCATACTGATGGCGAACCGAACGCTCGCGACGTGGCTCGATCTCGAAGCGGCGGCACTGACGGGAAAACGGTTTCTCGACCTGATGCCCGTATCGGGGCGCATGTTCTACGAGACCCACTTCTCGCCAATGCTCCGCATGCAGGGCTTTTTCCACGAAGTCGCGATCGACCTCGTGAAAGGGGACAAGTCGAGACTGGCAGTGCTCGCCAATGCAACGCAGAGGACGGAGGGCGAGGAGACAGTCACGAGGATCGCGATTTTCCAGGCAACCAGCCGCCGGAAATACGAGCGTGAACTGTCCGACGCGCGTGCGGAACTGGCGGCCGCCAACGCTTCGCTCACTCAGACGGCCAAACTTCGCGACGAGTTCGTGGCGATCCTCGGACACGACCTGCGAAATCCGGTCGCGGCGATCGGAAGCGGGATGCGGGTCCTCTACAAGGAGGAACTTACGCCAAAGGGCAGGAAGGTGGTGGAACTGGTCGAGGGCAGCGTGCAACGCATGTCCGGCCTGATCGACGACATCCTCGACCTGAGCAAGGCGCGTCTTGGGGGCGGTCTTACTGTCGTCAGGCGCGCCGAACCGAATCTGGCCCACGAGATCGGACAGGTCGTATCGGAGGTAGAGGTCGGAGCGGGACGATCGATTGCGACGCGGCTGGACTTGCCGGGTCCCCTGTACGTGGACAGCGCTCGGATAATGCAGCTACTCTCGAACCTTCTAGGGAATGCCATTTCCCATGGCGCGGCGGACCAGCCCATAGAGGTCTCGGCGGTTATCCGGGAAGGTTGTCTTGAAGTCGAAGTTTCGAACGGCGGAGACCCGATCCCTAGCGAGACCCTACCAAGGCTCTTCCAGCCCTTCTTCCGCGGCAACGACTCGGCAGGTACGCAGGGTCTCGGTCTCGGCCTTCATATCTCGTCAGAGATCGCGGAAGCTCACGGTGGAACGCTTGACGTGTCATCGTCACCCGAGCGCACAACCTTCCTCCTCAGGATACCCTGCGGAGAGGGTCCGCAAGCGATCTAGCTCCCCTCCCAGATCGTGCCGACCCACCGTGGCACCCTGTCGGTCACGTCTCCATTGGACAAGACCCGCTCTACTTTGAAAGTTCTTTTCAGAGAGATCGAGTATTCCAGTAACGCCCTCAGGACGACCTACAGGAACCAAACGCGGTTCCGGCGCTTTAGGCCGTATGGAAACCTCTGAATTCGCAAAACTCTCTGAACCGATCGCCCTCGTCGTCGACGACGAACCGCTAGTCCTGATGGACACGGCGGACATGATATCCGACGAAGGCTACGCCGTCGTTGAGGCCAGGACCGCCGACGAGGCGTACGCGTTTCTCGACAGGCATTCCTCGCTCCAGCTTCTGTTCACGGATGTCCAGATGCCAGGCAAGCTGGACGGGTTCGCCCTTGCGCGCGCCGTCGCGGATCGTTGGCCGCATATTTGTATTGTCATAGCCTCAGGCGCGGCGGTTCCCCGGCAGGGGGATGTGTCGGGAGACGCGACATTCATCAGCAAGCCAGTGTCTGCCCAGCTCGTGCACGAGGTTTTGGTCAAACATGGAATGCCACGTACGAGCTGAGCGTATTAGATGGGGTCACGTCTAAAAGCATTTCCAGCGCTACACTGAACGCTCATTGAAAGCGCTCCCCTTTCAGCCTAATGGTAAGCCGTTTTCTCCAGTACGATCATGGTCATTTGAGCCGTTATGCAGCCTTTCTGAACGATGGCGGCGCAATGGGTGCGTTGATGCGTGCCCATGGTAGATCGAAGACCTCATTTCTTACCTCGTCTCGGCCCGAAGCGGACGGGCCTAAGGCAGGTTCACGCGTCCAGCGTTTGTGTTGGCGCTCCGTCCACAACGTCAATCTGCTGGAGGGAGCAAATGAGGGTTCCAAACCACATCCCACAAATGCCCATCGGGATCACGGAAATAGCCAGCGTAGCCGCCGTAGAAGGTAGATACGGGGGATTTCACGATCTCGGCTCCGGCCCGCTCTGCGGTATCCATCACCTCATCAACCTCTTTCATCGTGGTGACATTGTGGGCAATGGTGAAGGACGTGGAGCTAGGTGGCTGTAACGGCAGCCCCGTGTCATGAGCAATGTCACGCTGCGACCAAACTGCTAGCTTTAGACCTCCAGCCAGATCGAAGAACGCGACCGCTCCGTGCTCAAACTCCTGTCCGATGATACCTTCAGTTGGCAGCCCCAGACCATCGCGATAGAATGAAACCGATTTTTGCAGGTCAGAAACGCCCAGCGTCAGTACTGATACTCTAGCTTTCATGCCCATACTCCTACTCTCTGCACGCGCACTATGCTCATGCCATCGTAGTCTTGGGCCGCTTGATATGAGCGGAAGGACCCACCTAGTGGGGGCCGGGCCAACCTTCCCGAGCCTAACCTGTTTCAGACCTGACCAAGCTACCTCCCCGTGACTAAACCGTCAAGGAAGGCCGCTTGTAGTGCATTCCTGCAATGACCTCTGTCGGCTCAAAGCCTACATGGCGATATTGGGGACTGCATGGCTGGCGGCTGAAAAGCGGCCAGCCATGGCGTCACATGCAGATAGCTCGAGCCAGGCGGACACCAAAGTCGGCGTCCGGATTTGTTGCGTCGCCGACCCTTCCTGAATGGCCGCGACAACTAGATCACGCCGCCTTGGCAGTCGAGCTTTCTCGGCCTTCGCCAGCGCATCGGGCATCTCTTTACGGATAAGGTCCGTGCAGTAGCCGGGAGCGCCAGGCTGCTGCCGCCAGGATTCGGCGATCGTGCCAGAGTAGACTGCATCGAGACCTGAGTCTTCGACGAGTCTCAGCCCTACCTCGCGATCGCGGTCACGGTCGGCCGCAACAGGTATCGAAATTCGCCCGGCGCTACCTGCGGGTTTGCCCTTCCGCGCGAAGGAGTCCGAACCGATTGCGTTCCAAGCCTTGACGATGGGGCTGCCTAGCTGCTCGGAGACCCAGACGCTTTCGACCTTCCCTTCTTCGATCTCGGCGATCTTCTCGTCGCGCATCGGATAGTAGTTAGACGTATCGATCACCACCGTGTCTTCCGGAACGGCCGCCAGCAACGGCGCGATGCCCGGTATGCGGTTCAACGGGATCGAGAGGATAATCGCATCTGCGTCTTTTACAGCTTCCTCGGCAGTGACTGCTTGACCGCCAGAGGCAAGCACCTCGGAAGGGATTGTCTCCGGCCCGCGCGAATTTGCGACCTTCACGTCATGCCCCGCAGCGCTGAGCGTCTTAACCAAGGTTTTTCCGATGTGGCCGACGCCAAGAATTCCTATTTTCATAATCGTGTTTCCATCCTGTTGTTTCACGCCTATGGCGGGAGAAACTCCGCCATAGGCGTGGCGGGTTAGACAGTGACGACGATCTTGCCGATCTGCTCGTTGCTTTCCAGGAAGCGGGTCGCCTCGCCAATGTTATCGAAGGTAAACGTGCGCGCGATCAATGGATCGAGAGACCCCGAGCGCAGCCCGTCATTGATGAAAGTCTTCGCGCGGGAAAGGATCGAGTCGTCGGAGACAATCTCCGTATAGAGATAGCCCTTCAATGTCAGGCTCTTGCCGAGGACGGCGAACTGGGGGAACGGGCCTTCGTCCGGGCTGAGAGCCCCGTATTCAAGCAAGATGCCGCCGACTGCCATGCATTCCGCAAGCTGCGCGATAGCCGGGCCGCCAATGGGATCGAACACAACCCGCGCACCCTTGCCCCCTGTGATCTCCGTAACGCGGGCTGCAAAATCGTTTTCTTCCGTCGCGATGACATGATGCGCGCCTGCCTTGATCAAGGCTTCCACCTTCGACCCGGTCCGCGTCGTGGCAATCACCTTCGCGCCGACGCTGCGAGCGATCTGGATTGCGGCAACGCCGACACTGCTCGATGCCGCGGATACGATCACGAACTCGTTCCTCGTAAGTTTTGCCTGTTCAATCAGCGCGCCCCAGGCCGTGACATACTGCATCCACGATGCCGCCGCCTGTTCGAACGACAGGTTCTCCGGATGCTTTACGACGTGACGGCCAGGGACGTTGATGAGTTCGCCGTAGGTGCCCCATCGCGCCATGTCGAGCGTTGGAATAACGCTAACCGCATCGCCTTTGGCGAACCCCGTAAACGCGTCCCCCATCGCAGTAATCGTGCCCGACGCTTCATAACCGAGCATCGAGGGGAACTCAGCCTCCTGCAGATACGCATGGCGGCGGAACATCACCTCGGCGCGATTAAGACCGATGGCCTTGACTGCGATCTGCACCTCGTCACTCGCCGGAGCGGAGACATCGATGTTGTCGATCTGGAGAACATCGGGTTCCCCGTATTCATGAAAGCGGACAACTCTCGTCATGCTGAAATTCCTTTTAGCTTCTTCCGCGCGCCGTAAATACAGCGCGTATCATCAGACGCATTTCGCAACTGGAAGCGAAATTGAAAATACGGTAATCAAACGCACATAGTGTCCAAAAGTATACCGTCAACGAGGCTGGAATGAACAAAGATCGGAACTACGACGAGGTCCCCGGCTGCACGATGTATGCGGCGCTCAATCTAATCAGCGGCAAATGGAAGGGCATGATCCTGTACCATCTCCTGAAGGGAACTCTCAGGTTCAACGCCCTGAAGCGAGAGCTGGGAGACTGCTCTCAGCGTCTTCTGATCAAGCAGCTTCGAGAACTTGAGGAAGACGGGTTGGTGGCACGAAAGGTGTTCGCGGTCATCCCTCCCAAGGTTGAGTATTCCATCACCGAGGAGGGAAGAACGCTCGCGCCCATTCTGCTCGGGCTGCGGGACTGGGGTCACGGGTGGCTTAATCGGCGCAACTTAGTAGCCCGCGACGATCATCTTGATGCTGCGTAGCGAAAGAAGCGGAGTCGCAGCTTGAAGCAAGGCGAAGGAGAAACGACCAGGCGTACGGGAAGCAATGTCCGCTGATGGCGCGAGAGGGACCATCGGCAATCCGCCGATGGTCCCGAACTTACAGTTCAATCTGCTCAGCGATCCGCAGAGCATCGTCCACCTCGACACTCAGGTATCGGACGGTGCTTTCAAGCTTGGTGTGACCGAGCAGAATCTGCACGGCTCGGAGGTTGCCAGTCTTCTTGTAAATCTGTGCCGCCTTAGTTCTTCTCAGGGAGTGGGTCCCATAGGCGCTGGCTTCAAGTCCGATGGACGTTACCCATCGCTGGACAATCCGGGCGTACTGCCTCGTCGACAAATGCTGCGACGTCTTGCGCCGGCTTGGGAAGAGATAGCTGCCGCCGCTACGTCGGACGAATGGGAGCCATGCTACAAGTGTAGCTTTCGTTTGCTCGGTCACTTCGAACTGTACGGGCCGCTTTGTCTTTTTTTGTATGATGGTGGCTCGATCCCTGACCGAGCTACCAGACCATAGGTCTTCGCCCCTCAGTCTTACATGGTCGCAAGCGCGAAGCTTGCTGTCTATGGCGAGATTGAAGAGCGCCAGCTCTCTGATCGCTCCGCTCATTTCCAGTCGAACACGGATCGACCACACGTTCTTGGGCTGAAGTGAGCGCTTCTTACCAACAAGAACTGAGCGTGATCGGATAACCCGCTGAAGTCGGCCTTCGGCCTGCAGCGGCCCAAAGCGGGCGTTCGCCGTGCGCTTGACACCAATAAGCCCTCGCCGGATCATCCGGCCTTGGAGGATACTCATGGACATGGTTACGCTGGACTACTTCCGAGAGCCGGGACCGCATTCCACGGCAAAGAAGAACAAGGTCGGGCTGGCAGGCGCTCCAACGGACATCGCCGACCTAGCCGCCTGGATTCAGGGAAGAATGCTTCACGAACACTGGGCATCGAGATATGGCGAAGAGCTGACCCCGGAGCGCCGTGAACTCTCGCAAAGGAGATCGGTGGACGCCGTGCTGGACGGCCTCCTTGCGGGGGGCAATTCACCACGTCCTGCTGCGGGTCGAGCGGTTGGTGTCTGCAGCCATTTCTCGCTGCTCGCGGTGTCGGCCTTGCGAGCGAGCGGCCGTGCGGCCAGGTCGCGGTGCGGGTTCGGCACTTATTTCGCTCCCGACAAGGCGATCGACCACTGGGTGGTGGAGGTCTGGAATGGTGATCGCTGGCGGATGGTCGATTTTCAGATCGATGACTTTCAGCGCGCAGAATTGGGGCTGGTCTTCGACACTCTCGACTTGCCGTCGGGTGAGTTCCTGCTGGCCGCCCAGGCCTGGCAACTCTGCCGGCGTGGCGAGGACGACCCCAATCGCTTTGGCATCTTCGATGAAGGCGGCTTCTGGTTCATCGCCTCAAATATGATCCGTGACCTCGCCAGCCTGAACAAGATCGAGATGCTGCCGTGGGACGACTGGGGGGCGATGCCAGCCCCAGACGCGGAGATCAGCACCGAGGAACTACGACGCTTCGATCATTTGGCGGAGGTTCTGCTCGACCCGGACCGTCATAGGGAAGAGCTCCGTTTACTCTATGGTGCTCCAGGATTCGGCATGCCTGGAGAGGTCTTCAATGCTGTCAGGCAGGTTCGTGAGAAGGTTTCGGTCGTGCAGTAGGTACAGAGTTCGTCGGCGGAAGCTCTGCATGCTCGGGTACTATGCGATCGCAAATACCAATGACCGCTGTTGGCCCAAACAGGTCATCTGCTTGCTTTAATAGCGGCAGGCGCACGCCGCCTAACGAAATAGCACTACGCCTGCGGCTATCCAACCGACAATCCTATCGAGACTTCAAAACGGCATCCTTAGATGGTTTGGCACCTTCGACCAGGATCACGTTGGGAGATGTTGACGCTTCGCCCGCATTGACGATCGCACGTGTGGGGCTGGTTGCGGATGCCATCGCGGCTCCCTTGGCATCGGTCTTGAAGGCGACGATCGGTTCCGGCTGGCCTTCGAAGAGCAGCGTGTAAGTGGTGTCCGGCTTCAGCTTGGAAACGCTGACGTCGACGATATCGATCAAACCGAGATTGCGCGAAACGATCATGCCGCTGCCCTCCATATTCTCTGCGGGCTTGAGCCTGAGGGTGATGTTCTCGGGCATATCCTTTCGCGGCTCCAAGTTTTGACGGCCATCACCGCCCACAACTGCGTCGGGAACATAGATCAGGGCCTGCGGAGCTTGGCCGGAGGGGATGTGGGCGATCTTCGTCTGCTTTTCGGTGTCGATGACATCGATCGCATCGCCATTCTCCAGTCCGACATAGATACGGCTGCCGTCTCCGGAGCCCCAGATGCCATGCGGAAGCGCACCGACCGGTATGGTGGAGACCAGTTTGGCGTCATCGTCGAGTGTGTAGACTTTCACGACATTCTCGCCGCCAATGGTCACGTAAGCGAGGGTGCCAGCGGGTGTCTTGGCAAAGGCCAGATGGTTTGTGATCGGGCCGGTATCGATAACACCCTTGACCTCGAGGGTTTTGGTATCGATCCGCGTTACCTTGCCGACGTCCTTGTGGGTCAGCCAGGCTTCCTTGCCGTCGGGCGTGACCTGTATGAACGGCGAGAAGGGCGACACGACCGGGATGGCAGCTAGCAGCTTTTTCGACGCCACGTCGAAGACCTGGACGACGGGGTTGAAGCTGTTTGCGACGAAGGCGCGCTTGCCGTCGGGCGCGAAGATCGTCATGCCGGGGCCACTCTCCGTCTTGATCCGATCGGTCTCCTTGAACGTCTTGGCGTCGATGACCGACAGGTAGTCTTCTCCACGAACCGTCACCCAGACATGCTTGCCATCGGGTGTGAAGAAGGCTTCGTGCGGGTTGCGGCCGATATAGGTCACACCCTTCACCTTGTTGGTCGCGGTATCGATGAAGGTCACCGAATTGGTAACGGTGGAGACAGCAACGATTGTTTTATGGTCCGGCGAGAAGCCGAGACCGTGAACATTGACCTCGCCCTTGTAGAGAGGGCTCAGGACGTTCGGCCTTGGATCACCTAGCTTGATCAGACCCAGAAGCGTGTTCGTCGAGGGATCGATGACGGAAACCGTGTTGCTGTTCTGGTCGGCGGCATAGACTCGATCCTTGGCGTCCGGAAGAGCCAGGGCGGGAGATGCTGCGAGTGCGGACATCAGAACCAGGATGGAACGTTTCATTTTACGGTCTCCAGAGTTGCGGCAGGTTGATTGCCCGACTGATCGAGCATCGTGTGCATCAGTTGAATCTCATAGGTCTGCTCGGTGATGATCGATTGAGCGAGGTTTCGAATTTGCGGGTCTTTCGTGCTGACCAGAACCGCCTTGGCCATATCGACAGCGCCCTGATGATGCGGGATCATTTGCGCCAGGAAATCCCTGTCCGGATTTCCGGTCTCAGGAACCGACATCATGCCGGCATGCATCTTTTCCATTGCAGCCTTCATGCTTGCCGAGAACGCATCTGCTGCTTCATTCTCGCCCGCCGGTTCGGGCTGATGATGCTGGTGCTGCTGTTCTGACAAGGCGGGGCTGAGGGAACAGAGGCCTATGCCGACCGCCGTTGCGATAAGAACTGTGACTTTGGCGCGCATGAGGTCTTCCTTTCGACAAGAGTGGGTAAGAACCCCCCGAGGCGGGATTCATTCCCACGTGACGGACAATCCGTGCTCACGTTCCCGTGACTGGGCTCCGGGTGCTCTGCATCGGGCCTTTCTGATCAGTCGGCTTGTGCGGCGGCGATAGCATCGGAGACCTCGTCGAAACTGCGCTTCACTTCGACCCGCTCGCCGTTGACAAAGAACGATGGCGTGCCGGCCACACCGAACTTCTGACTGGCCTCGGTCGTCACGGCATTGAGCTTGTCCAGATAGGCCTGATCGGCAACAGCGCGATCGAAGCCCGCACGGTCGATGCCCATGCTAGCGGCGATCTCGCGCAGCACATCCTCGGCGTTTGAGGCCGAAGCAATCTCATCGGACTTCGACATGAAGGTCGATACCGTCTCATCGAATCTGTCCTGGCCCCGCGTATTCGCCAGCATGAAGATGACGGCATCCGCCGAATTTCGCACGAAGGGCCGGTAGGCGATCTTCAGCTTGCCCGGTGCCACATACGTCTCCTGCAGCTTCGGCAAGTCTTTTTCATGGAAGGCGATGCAGTGACTGCAAGTCGGGGAGGAATAGACGACCAGCGTGACCGGGGCCGTCTTCACTCCAACGATACTGTCCTGGAGCACAGCCGGATTCATCAAGCCCTGCACGGGGTCGGCCTTGGCGGACCCTACACATCCCAACGCAATGCCGCCGACAATCACGGCCATAATACGAAGCGTCATATCTTCTCCTGCTCGGTTCGAGAAAACACTCCGACATGGGCAGACGCCGAAGTGTTTCGATCATCAGTCTGCCTTGAGGCAGGGCGCGATAAAGAGGGAGCGGTCGAGTGCACCCTTGATCGTCTTGGCCGCAACCAGCAGCCACATGCAGGCAAGGGCAGTGACCAGAACCGCTCCGAAGACTGCGATGGCCGACATTGGCACCATCGTCGACAGACGAAGCGTGGCCACGGAAAACACGCCGAGCGGGAAGGTGTAGCCCCACCAGCCGATGTTGAAGGGCAGGCCCTCGCGAAGGTAGCGCAGGGTGATCAAGACGGCAGTGGCCAGCCACCAGATGCCGTAGCCCCACAGAAGTATCGCGCCCAGGAAACTGGCTCCGCCGAAGGCCGGAGCAACGCTGGCCAATCCATTGGCCGCGAGCACAGCGGGGCCGGTCTGGCTCATCACGAGAAGGCCGAGGGCTCCGGTTCCGATCGGGCCAAGCGCCAGCCAGCTCGAGGCGGCCATGTTGACATGCGGAAGCTTGTGGACGGCCATGCGCAGGAACAGGATGACCAGGACGCTCATGGCAAGCGGGACCGAACAGGCCCACAGAACCAGGCTGGTCATCAGCACCGTCAACTGTGTCTGGGCGTCGGCGATATGGGGCAGAAGCAGACCACCGCTGACGGCCGCCACCTCGCTGGCCACGATCGGCAGCAGCCAGACTGCGGTCATCTGGTCGATCGAATGCGACTGGCGGGTGAACATCATGAACGGGATGGCGAGGCCGCAGGCAAGCGACATCGAGACGTCAATCCACCACAGCGTCGTTGCGATTGCTACCGCCGTGTCGCCGATATGCGGGATGCCGTAAATCAGAAAGCCATTGATGATCGTGGCGAGGCCCATAGGGATGCAGCCGAAGAACATCGATACGACCGAATGGGAAAAGACCCGGCTTGCCTCATGGAAATAGAGCGTCCACCTTGCAGCGTAGAGCGCCGTGCAGGTGGCGAACAGCACGATGTTGAACAGCCAGAGCGCCTCGCCCATGGCGAACAGCCACAAATGCCCCGGGAACTGGGCGAGAGCAACAGACAGGATACCGGTGCCCATCGTGGTGGCGAACCAGTTCGGGGTAAAGTTGCGGATGATATTGCCCTGCATAGGCACATCTGCGACGTGTGTGATGGGCTTAGTGGTGGCAACAACCTGTTGCATGGCTTCTCTCCTGATTATTGAGGAGAAAATACGCGACCACGTCAATCAGTTCCAACGCATAGTTCAGGATGTTTCAATCGACATTTTCGATTGATTGAGGATTGTGGACGACGTTTCGAAGGCCTCATGCAGACGGTGACGCTGCGTTATCGAGGTATTGATCAGCGTCGGGCTCGGATGAGGCGACAGGATCGCCTTGATACCGAAACTCTCGAGCAGTTCCATCGCTGCACTCGCCACCGATCCCGCGAGAATGGCAACCTCGACGTCCGGCAGCAGCGGTAAGAGGCCAGAAAATTTCTCCTTGCCGTCGCGCCGCTCGCTGGCCGTGATCGACTTTCTCGTCGCACGGACCCACGGGACCGCATTCCACAGAACGATGTTATCTCTCGATATCCCGGTCTCAGCCAGCGCCTGTCGCAGGTTCTTCGCCGTGCCGGTCGGGTTATCGATTGAGACGAAGCGGCGGTGGCATTCGACCTCACTTGGCCCGGGTGTCTCGAGGAGGATCAGCAGTCTCGCATGGACGCCGCCATCGAATGGATCGAAGTTCGGCACATCCCTGCCGGATGCAAGCTGAAGGCGGTCTCGGTAGTCATTCAGTGCTCGCGTATGCGGTCTGTCGAGTGCGGCCAACCGCTCGTCGCGACGGTGCTCGTGCCAGAGTGTCTCAGGCCCGCGATAGGTCATCAGACCTGCTCTGATAGCAGCGTCTCAAACGCATCGGCTGCCTTCGAGCGATATCGTTCCTTGTGCCGGATCAGGAAGAACGGACGTGGAAGCGGAGGATGGTTGGCCTCGACCAGCATGTTGCTGTTGAGTTCTGTCTGGGCGGCACTTCGCGAGGTCAGCGTTACCCCCATGCCCGCTTCGACTGCGCCGAGCACAGCCTCATTCCCCGGCAGAACAATCGCAACATCTAAGGCCTGGAGCTTCAGCTTCTCTTTGGCCATCATCGCCTCGAAGGCGAGACGCGTGCCCGACCCGGGTTCGCGCAGCACCCATGTCGCATCTGCAAAATCCGCCTTGCCCAGCTTTTTGCCTTTGGCCCAGGGATGGGTTGGTGAAACGACGATGATCATCTCGTCCGTGGCGATCACGCGTGAAGACAAGGTCGAGCGATCGATCACGCCCTCGGCCAAACCGAGCTCGACCCGCCCGGTCTCGACAGCATCCGCCACCGCCTCCGTATTGCCGATTGAGACATCAATACCGAGACCCGGATAAAACGCATGAAACCTCGCAAGCCGTGACGGCAGCCAATAGGCACCGACGGTCTGGCTGGCCATGACCGACAGATCACCGCGTAACAAACCCGTCAAATCCTTTAGCGCGGTTTCGGCCGCCTTCGCCTCCGCGAGCACCTGAAGCGCGTGTTCGAGAAAGATCGTTCCCGCCTGGTTGAGAACGATCGAGCGTCCGATCCTGTCGAACAGCGCTACTCCATGACGTTCCTCCAGCGCGATAATTGCCGCACTGACGGCCGACTGCGTCATGTGCATCGCCTTGGCGGCTTTGGTGATGTGCTGATGGCGGGCCACTTCGGCGAAAATGCGCAACTGGTCTAGGGTCATGGGATCGCAGTCTTGAATTCGTCCAGTCCAACAATCGAATTTTCCGAATGTTCGTTATGAATTTAAGCGATGCAAGTGATGTTGCACAGTGCTGCTGAATGGCAATCGAGGGGGCATCGGTTCCTGTAATTTTGCCAATTCCCAAGCCAGATGCCCGTCCTAAAAAACACCTAACGGATTACACATAAGTCGGACCCGAGATGACCGCTATTGGCGCAAAGCTGCCGAGGTCGGCTATCAGCCCAGAGCCGCCATTGCGAAATTTTAGGCATTATGCAATCTCCGGGTATGAGCACCGCAAATTTGGACATTCGTGAAGCCACTCACCGCGATCTCCCCGCACTGATAGAACTGTACCAGCATCTCGTTGAGGGGGACGAACAGCCAAGCCTTGAAATGGCTGAGGACGTCTTCGAGCGGTTCAAAGCGTACGAGGGCAGCGCAATCGTGGTGGCCGAAACGGCTGGTATCCTAGTGGCATCTTGCGCAATTGTGGTTGTTCCGAACCTTACGCGTGGCGCAAAGCCATATGGACTTATCGAGAATGTCGTCACTCACCGTGATTTTCGCAAAAGAGGCATCGGCAAACGTGTTCTTCTGCAGGCCGTTGAATTAGCTTGGGCGGCGGGCTGTTACAAAGTCATGCTTATGACTGGCTCAAAAGAGCGCGATGTACTAAATTTTTATCTCGGCGCAGGGTTTGAACAGTCGAAGACTGGGTTCCAGATGCGACGTGTGGCGGTCAGATAAAGAAATAGACAATGACTGCTGTTGGCGCAAAGCTCGCGAACAATATCCCGGTAACACGAGCTCTTAACGCCGCATCTGGACGTCACTTGTTGAGCTGGCATTGCAATGCAGATGTGGTCTGCTCATCGGCTGGCAGAAAAGTTTCTATCACAAGATCGGACACGGCGATGTCAACGGCCGTACCGAAAACGGTCGTCGCGCTAATGAAGGTCAGTTGTCCATACCGACTGTCAAGAATGAGAGGGATTGCAATGGCGGGCACCTCAGGGGTCGACGACGTAGTTCTTCGAAAAGGGACAGGGTAAGACTTCAGTTCTTCAAGAAGCCTCATCAGTCGGTTATCGCCAGTTACATCGATGTCGTGCGAAATCCTGCACAGAACGTGGTCACGCCAGTTATGGAAGTTGACGATGCGCGACGCTAGGCCGCCTGGATGAAACGTTAGCCGCAGAGCGTTGACCTCACCCTCCAGCAGCGATGGGTCAACACCCTCTGTCAGGACGGCGACAGTGCGGTTCCGCGCCAGAATATTCCAGCCGCCGTCCAATGCCAGAGCTGGATGCGGTTGATGTGCGCACAGTATCCGGTCGACCATCTCCCGAATGTGCTTCATGTCAGGAGAAGACAGGGGCCTCTCGGAAAATTCCGGCGCGAGGCCCGACGCTACCAGCATCGCGTTTCGCTCGCGAAGCGGTATTTTCAACGGTTCGGCGAGCCGCAGAATGGTCTCCCGGCTCGGCCGCGAGCGTCCTGACTCGATGAAGCTGAGGTGACGCTGCGAGACGCCAGCATCCAGCGAAAGTTCCAGTTGGCTAAGGCGGCGACGCTTGCGCCACATCCGAAGCAAATCACCAATCGAGGGAGAATGAGCGTCCATATCCAAATGACCTCTCGATGGATCAGTTTGATTACCTCACAGGTAATCGACCCAGCTGTGTCCGTGTCCGATACTCGGCACAGCATCAAAACGGAGATAGTGGGATGACAATACCGAATCTGACAACAGAATCGATTGGAAAAGCGGTTCCGTCCCCTCACGTCAAACCAAAAAGCGGCACGCTGATCGCGCCTTCGATGACCGCCTATGCCGTCGGATTACTCCGCAACGTGCGCCTGAACGATGGGATCGTGGCTTACCTGTGCGGTATAGACGCAACACTGGAACCGTTTGGCGGGCGCTTCATCATCCACGGTGGAAGAAAGGAAGTGCTGGAAGGAGCGCCATCCGGTGACCTGATCGTCATCGGCTTCCCGACTATGGAGGCTGCGCGTTCCTGGTATGCTTCGCCCGCCTATCAGGCGCTGATTGGCTTCAGGACCCAGGGAGCCGAAGGAGATGTCTTCTTGATCCAGGGTGTCGACGAAGCCCACCAGGCAACCGACATCCTGAAGTAGTTGATCGAACCGGCATCGCAAAACGACGAACTCGTATCTAGAGGGAGGTGGCGCTTCCGCGGCATTACTGGATTGGGCCTGTAGTGGGCGTCGGGGAGCTGTCAAAATGATGCGCATGTTGCTAGAGAGACTGGGTGTTTCTAACAGCTAATGTCAAAGATATGTCGAAACTTCCTACATTCACAACCGCTCGTCTCTTGCTCAAGCCGCGTAACCTGGCAGACCTGCCAGCCTGCTTGGCAATGGATCGTGACCCGGAAGTGACGAAGTTCATTCCCGGCCCCTGGTCAGACCCGGAGCGTCATCACGCATTCGTTAGAGAGCGGATCGTCACCGACTTCGGAAATGGCCTCGGTTACTGGTCTGTTTTCCAGCACAATCACCCTGAACTCTTTCTCGGGTGGATTTTGCTTACTCCCACCGACAAGACGAAATCCGAAATTGAAATCGGCTGGAGATTTAATCGAAGTGCATGGGGAAAGGGTTATGCAACTGAAGCCGCCAAGGCCATATTGGGTTACGCGATGGAAACCCTTGATCTCGATGGTGTCGTCGCAAACATTGATCATGAGAACCTCGGATCGATCCAGGTCGCTCTGAAGATCGGCATGACGGATGAAGGCTTACAGGAGGGTGACGGCGACCCGTGCCGCGTCTTCAGAGCATGGCGCAATACCTGCAAGCAGCTTTGAACAAATAAGCTACAAGCGACAACAACGGCCGCTAATGGTGCAAATCTGCCTAAAGTCAGCCGTCGGCCCGAAACGGGCTATCGTTGTCGCTGGCCTCAGATCACAAACGAACTGATATACTGTCCCCTTGGAAAAGGAACGCGAACTGGATGCCGCCGCCGTGGGAGAACCAACCAATGACTGGACCGCGGCGCCGACCGATCAGCCTTCGACTTCATAGACCGCGATTTCGTCGGCGACATCCCTTATGCCTTTGAATGAGGCGTGCCGGAGTTTTCCGTCGCCCGTCCACGCGCGGTATTCAATTTCGGCGGCGATGACAGGCTCGACATAGACGGCCGACTTTGCCTTTACGCGGACGGTTGGTCGTTTCTTCCCTATCGCGTCGAGTTGCACCGTGTCCGATGACACTTTCTTGCCTCCTCGTCCGCCGAGAGATGCCACGAGCAAGTTGAAGTCGCTTTGCCCCTGTTCGTCGAGGATAACGGCCACGCCGTCCAGTATCATCGTCCCCGGGCCGAGCTCCCTAACAGCCTTTGCGATTGTCCGAAAACGGTCGGCCCAGTCGTGTCCGCCGCGCGTCAGGATGCGGACCTTGCCGCCAAGTTCGGCGTGTACAGCGACGCGGTAGCCGTCCCACTTCACCTCGTAGCCCCACGCCGGGCCCTCCGGCGGTTTGCTCGCCAGGAGGGCGAGGCAAGGCTCGATCCGGGACGGCATGGGATCGAGAGGCAGCTGTGGCTGAGCATGATCGCGTAGCTTCTTTCGGCCCCCGCGTAAAGGCGCGTCGGGCTCGATCTTCAGGCTCTGAGGTCTAGGGCGATCCGAGGTTTTCTTTGCCATGACCGCAAGGAAAACATGGAAACGTTAAAGAACGGCCGGCTCGCGCTTCGCCCGTCAAGGAACTTCCCGAATCCGGCAGAGTTATCAGGGAATTCAGACCATGGAGGCTCAGATGGCAACGACAACACGCGGGCGCAATCAAGACAGGGCACGGGTCGCCGCAGGGCAGGACCACGAAGTCGCATATGAGGCGAAGAAAGAGGGCGTGTCCAAGACCGAGGTCAAAGATGCCGTCAAGTCAGCTGGCAACAGCCGTGATAAGGTCGAGGACAAGTTGAAGAAATGAGAGACGGCGATCCAGACAGCCTTGCCCGACGCGAAAAGCCACAGAACGCGATTCTATCGCCTTTGGGGGACGTACAGCGGGCCGAAGTGTCGCTGATGGTAACCAAGAACAGCGGTCTGCGAGCGGAAGCGCAAATCACCAACGGCGGACTTCTGTCGGTCGCGGTGCTCGTTTCTTCCATCTTGCTGTCGACGGCTGTCCTCGTCCATGTCGCTGTGAGCCCCAAGCTTCGTCAGCGGTAGCTAAAGACGACGGGGAACCGAGTCCGCTGCCGACATCAAGCACCGTCCACGGTCAGCCCGGACTCGGCCGGCAACAGGGAGGAAAGGTCATGGCGTTCGAGAGTATTCTGGCAGGGATTGCGGTTGCCGACATGCAGCGGGCCAGGGTCTGGTATTCGGCCTTCTTTGATCGTGAGCCCGACCGCGTTCCCATGGCAACGGACATGGAATGGGATTTCCCAGGAGGATCGACAGTCCAAGTCTTCAAAGACGAGGATAGGGCAGGGAGTTCCAGCGCAACGCTTGTCCCGGACGACCTCGACGCTGAGTTAGCCCGCCTTGCGGAACTGGGACATCAGCCGAAGGAGCGGAGTTCGGGGAAGTTCGAGGTCGCGATCTTCGAGGACATGGATGGCAATCGGCTGGTGTTAGCTGAGCCAGCGTAGGCAGGACTGTTTGCGACGGCGGCCGCAACGTTCCACAGCGTTGGGAGGCCGACTGGATTGAACATCGATTAACGATGTGGCCAAAGGACGTCTATTGCATAGGCAGCGGATTGATTATAACCCCGCGATCCCGAAGTTCATCGAATATGCGGATCACTCGCTCTTTCGTAAAGTAGTCCGGATATCTGTCGGAGAACGGAGCGGCGAGATCGCAAAGGACTTTTGAGAGTGTTCCCATGTAGTCCGCCTCGAGCGCGGTAGTCTCTACGATCGTTTGAAAAGGATACTCATTGCTCGCAACGCCGTTGCCAATGCGATGGAAGTCACCGTGAACGCCATTTAGAAGAGGCCTATTCTGGATACCGAGTGGGTAGGAGAAATAAGCTATTCGGCTTGCCGTTGGTACCATTCTCGAAATAAGGGCGGCGTGCGCGAGAATGCCGTGAGTGCGTATTACGGTCATATTCGTTGTCAGGTAGTTATGGCGAATAGACTTGTTGTTCGGTTCGTCCTCGTCGAAGCTCCGGCAGATTGTGAATACTCCGACTGCGTAGGCCCTCCAATAGTCGAGGTCGTCGAAGAAGACCGTGCGGTCTGGATGGCGGATTCCTTCAATTCCCGTGACTTGATTGCCGTCGATATCCCAATATTTCGCTTTTGGTGAAACCTTCGGATCGGTAAGAGTGATAAAATCGGACCAACCGCGATAGCTGATGGAATGCATCTGCCTGTTTGCAGTTTGCGCAATGGCGAGCAGGTTGGTCAGCGGTACAAGCTCGTTTTGTTGATCGAGTAGTCCGTAACCTTCAACGACATTATTGCTTCTCATTAGACCGATCTGAGCTTTGACGGCTTCTAGGTCGGAGAAGTCGCCATCAAACGTAATCTCGTCCATCTGCTTCACAAAGTCCGCCCTGGTATCATCTGCTAAGGCCTTCATGATTTTCCAGTCGGGCCGCGTTGGTCGAGGAGCGGCGAGCGCCACACCTTCTTTGACTTCGGCCGCGATCAGACGCGCCAGCTCCTGCGTTCGCGCTACCAGACCATCTTCGAGCCTACGCACGTTACGTTGTTCTCGCACCTCCATCACACGGGAGAGAAGTTCCTCCCACTGCTCGGATTCTCTTGGCGGGACGACCTCCGGTTTGATGCTGCGAATGAAGACGCTCTTCTGACCGTTCACGTCGGGTGCAAGCCATGGGACATCGCCATGACGCGGCACATGTACAACGGGGTAAAGGATGCCGTTGTATTCAGTTATTCGGACGCGGCATTCTAGTTCGCCGACATGCCTTCTTAGGAGGACGTGGATCACCTCGGACGAAAACATGTCGAGTGGAAACTCGGGAACGTGGGCAAGCGCCCTTCCCTGATCATCGACACCGAAGTAGAGCCTCCCTCCGCCCGTGTTCGACAGTGCCGAAATGCTTCTGGCAATCTTAGTGGCTTCTGCACCTTTGGAGATGTTCATCCATTCCTTAAACTCAACTGCGCGGGTCTCCCCGCCAGCCAAGTCCTGGATCATCTGTTCAATATCTGTCAGCATTGGCGATTGGTCCTCGCGCCTTACTCGTCCCGCAACAACGCATATTAATACCAATCGAGGTCGAAGTCCGGTGTGCGGTGTCATAGCGCCAAAGCGTGAACAGCTGATGGCCTCTCAGACTTTCCCTACTATGACATAAAGAGCTAGGTCAGAGAAAACACCCTGCTCCACCACCCCAAAGAAAAACGCGGGGGCCCGGTTGACTATTCATGCGCGTTCTATATTTGTTCTTTCCATGAAAACGAGCCGGCTCATACGAATACGTTGAAGATACCGTCGCGATGAACGCGGCGGCGAACAACCATGTTTGCGTATGAGGTTGTCATGGATATGAGCATGCAGGCGTTGCCGAACACGGCCGCCAGGAATCCCGGGTCCACTCGATCATTCTATCCGTCGACGACGATGCGTTGCGAGGGCAACAGGGTGTTCCGCTCACAGGCAGCCCGTGATGTCGGTTGCCTTCTTGATCTTGATCCCTCGGTCGTCTTGTGGAGATGCAGGCCGCCAGCGATGGATGACCTAGATCACTCGCCAGACTTCGAGGTCGTCTATGACGATGGCACCACGGTGCTCGTGGATGCCCACGACCGCCAACTTCCGACTGATGTTGTCAGCCTTGAAGACGCTGCACGCCGCCGCGACGCGACCTACAGGCAGATGTCTCAAGACGATGTCCACGACGGCTCCCGCCTCAAGAACGCCAAGGACCTCCTCAGGTATGGCAACTATGTCGTTCCGCTTGGCGACCGCCTGAGACTACTCGGCGCTCTCGACGCGAACGGTTCGATGTCGATCTTCGAATGCCTCAGCGCTTTCCAGGAGGTGAAACCCGTCGCTGGCCTAGCCTCGCTGATCCTCAACAGATATCTCGAAGTCGATCTCGATGACGCGCCGCTGGGGCCTGAGACGACGGTCAGACGAATAGCGCGGTGATCTGAATCCCGCCGTTCCTGATCACGAGAGAAATTCAAGATGTCGTCCTACACAATCCACAAGCGCAAGCGTCAGACCAACTTCGTCGTTGCCGCGGCGAAATGCGGGGTTCGCAATGCACTGCGGTCATTTTACCGCCGTCCCGATATCGCCTTCGTCGCCGTTCTCCATGTCCCCGAGGGTACGTGTGAGTATTACAAGCGAGCGACCGACGCGCTGATCGCAGACCCCATGCCTGTCGACGAGGACTGCAATGAACTGGTCGTCGTGCTTGCACTGCACGACATCGCGGTCGAGCCTGGCACGTTGTTCAAGCGTTACCGCCACGGGCGGCAGATCGTCCTTTTGACCGAGCGCCTTGAACATATCCCTGCCGCCATGAGGGCCGCTGCCGACGTTGTAAGGGTCGTCGCGCCGCCGACCGCCAAACATTACGAGGTCGCGGCCCGAGAGATCGGGTTGAGGGGGATGACGTCGGAAATCGCAACGCTGATGTCGGCGTTTACGTTCGAAGTCCTCTCGGCGGTCATGATGTCCACCAGACCGCTTTCCACCGCCGTCCGCACCCTGAGACGAGCGGCGACCGAGGAGCAGAAGGCTGCACCACTCCCGACGAAGTCCAGTGGGCCGGGTCTTGAAGTCATGGCGGGATACGGCGACGCTAAGACCTGGGGACTCCAGCTCGCTCAAGACCTGAGGGCGTGGAAGGCTGCGGAAATCGCATGGGAGGACGTTGATCGCGGAATGTTGCTTCATGGCCCGCCCGGAACAGGCAAGACGACTTACGCCAAAGCTTTGGCGAACTCCTGTGGGGTCAGTCTCGTGGTCGCATCAGCGGCGCGGTGGCAGGCGGCCGGTCACCTCGGAGACTTCCTCAAGGCAATGCGCTCGTCTTTTGCCGAGGCGAAGAAGCTCGCTCCGTCCATCCTCTTCGTCGACGAGTTCGATAGCTTTGGAGACAGGGACGCGGGCGGTGACGACAATCGAGATTATCGCCGACAGGCGATTAACGGATTGCTTGAATGCCTAGACCCCGCCGAGGGTCGCGAAGGTGTCGTCGTCGTCGGGGCGACCAACAATCCGACAGGCATTGACCGTGCGCTCCTGAGGGCCGGCCGGCTGGAGACGATCATCGAAATTCCGTTGCCGGACGCAGCCGCCCGACTGGCGATCCTCCAGCATCACCTTCGTGGCAATGTCCAGGGTGACCTCGCGCGATTTGCGTCTGCGACGGTCGGATGGTCCGGCGCGGACATCGAGAAGGTCGCGCGTGATGCCAGGCGATTGTCACGTCTTCGCCGATGCGATGTTACCGTCGATCTGCTTCTGGAGGCTATGCCCGCGAAATATGTCCTCACGGACGAAGAGCTGCGGCACTCGGCGGTCCACGAGGCAGGCCATGCGATCGTAGGCGTGGTGCTGGCGACCGATGTCCTGGAATATGTCTGTATCGCACGAGAGGCGAGGCTCGGGGTCGCAGTGCAGTCCGTCGGGTCTACAGCGTTCGAAAGTCAGAGGGGCAGGGTTAAGACCGTCAATTACTACAACGATAGGCTGGCCATGTTGCTGGGAGGCATCGCGGCGGAGAGGATCGTCTACGGAGCCCATGCGGACGGAGCCGGGGGCGCGATGTCCTCGGACCTCATGCTGGCGAGCGATCTCGCCACCCGGCTCGAGCGGCACTATGGATTCGGGGAGGCGCTGTCCGTCGATTTGGGAAAGGGGGATCGCCCGCTCGAATACCTCAGAGACAGAGACCCCGATCTTCGCCGCCTCGTGGACGTGCGGCTGAGGGCGCAGTTCGAACGCGCATTTGCGCTGCTCTCGAAGCGGCGGACCGAACTCGATCTCCTTGCTGCCCAGTTGTTCGTCAGAGGACATGTCGGCGGCGAAGAGGTGAGGGCGCTCTGCAAGGTAGAGTCTAGGAATACCGCATCCGTCGCCCCATGACGGCTAGCGGGTCAGTGGCCGCCGCCCCGCGGTCGCGAGCGGGGCGGTGGCTTTATTAACTAATTGTTTTTCACGAAATCACGTCAGCTTTACGTTTTATGTTACTCGTTGATATCGTCGAGTCCACGCGAACACATCACAATCGCTACCTCTGTACGCTCTCCGCCACGAACTCTTCGGGGACCTCAGAGCACCGCGCCAGTTAAGTCTTATTGACGTAGTAATCGATGGGCTTGATCTTGCGAACGCAGGCCATCGCTAGCCCAGCCAAAGTCTGCAATTTCGCGACGTAAGATGCGCGGATGGACGGTGATGACAAAACATGGGGATTACTTCGATCAGCGCCTTGATTTGACGGCCTCCAGGCCATCTCGTGTTAGTTGAATTAGAGAACTGATTCGTCCTTGAGGAATGCCTCCGCATGTTCGATCGTGATCTGTATTTTCCTGCTATGAGTACCCGTGTCCACGAGCAGCTCGCCTATTCTAAATGCTCTGCTGACGTAAAGGATCGGATGGTTCCGATCGTGACACTTACTCGATATGGGAAAAGTGAGACCTTGCTCGAAACAGCCGAGGTACTGCTCGCAGACCTCGACGGACGGAACGCAATCGTCGACTTCGATCCAGAGCCGCGCCCCACAACGTCGGCAGAGGAGGCGACGGAGCGGAGAAAGCGAAAAGAGGAAGCGCGGATTGCAAAAGGCGGAAGTCCCGGCAGACCACGGACTGAGAAACAGCTTGCCTTGGACGCGGAAAACAGGCGCCGCACTGACGTCTTCAACAAGCACGTCGAGGGATTGATCGATCCGAACGGCGGAGGGGTGCACTGGGTCGAAATGATCTCGGAACTCCCTGACCTGGTGCCGATCCTGCAGACCGTCCATGGTCAGGTCGAACAACAACTCGATATTCTGCGGCGAAGGGGTACCAGGGGCGCGCTTCGTATCAAGGCACGTGATCCCGGACAGACGAAAGTGTTCTTCGACAATATCGCCCGTATCCGAGACCACGCGGACGCGGTCTTAATCATCGTCGACTTCGAGGACATCCGCGGGCGCGTTAGCACCTCTCTAGAAACGGCAAAGCTATTCTACGCCCAGATGTACGAAGGGTTTGGCGAGGAAGCCGACGTCATCCAGACCGTCTTGCTCTCAAACAGCTTTCCAGGACCGCCGCTGCGCGATGTTTCCAGGAAGCTTCCGATCGAGGACCTGTCCTTCCACCGTGAGGTCGCCAACACCTTCCCGACACGATACGGTGACTATATGTCCATTCCTCCGCGCCGGGGTAGCGGAATTTCCGCCAACGGATGGTTCCCACATGTAGACCTGGTTTCGAGGGAACACTGGCACATCTGCCTCTTCGAAAACAACAGCGACGAAACGAAGTATGTCGATGCGGCAAAGGAACTGCATGGTGGCCTTCTCTGGAGGCAGCGTGCAGATTGCTGGGGGGCACGGGTAATCGAACAGGTCGCCACAGATGGCACTCTTGTGGTCGACGGCAAACGGTTCACAACACCTACTTCGTGGCTGTCGGTACGGGCGAACCAGCACCTCAATCAGTTTGCGGCGAGCAAAAGATAGCGTTCCGGCCGAAAGCGGAAGACCCATAGCGTGAAGCGAAGCGTGCCCGCAGTTTCAGCATCGCCTTGAGATGTTCGCCGATCTGGGCTCTCGAGAGTTCCGCCACCGCATGTTGAACCAGCGTCGCGTAGCCTGCGGACCGCAGCCCCTTGTCGATCGCGTGCCGAGAAAGGAGCGCGACCAGTTCGTCACGCTCCATGGCTTCCGCCAGCGCTTGTTTGTTTCGGGCAGGGTTGAGCCGACCGCGACGAACCAGATGCAGGGACAAAGGCTGATCTGATTTCGATTCCGGAGACAAGATCGACCACCACTCCGGTACCAGCGCTGTCGCCTTTTCGAGGTGACGCCGACCGACGACGAGTGTCATCCTGTCCGCCACCAGTCCGAACATGCCCGCTTGCCGGGACAGTCGATTCAGAGTGTCCCTGTCGCTCTTGATCTCGTAGCCTTCAATCCGGCCGTTGACCACGGCTACATCCATTCGGGAACTTCCGCGAGATACCTTGAGCTCATCGATGATGACCGCGTCTTGGCCAGCGTGAAGCGCTGTTAGCCGCGATCTAACGGCCTCGCGGATAATTCTGTCATCCGTGTTCATGACTTGCCATTTTCTTCAGGGGGCGGATCATTAGCGGAGGGTCCCACTCGGCGATGCCAGGGTCAACATCCGAGCGGTCCCTTATCGGAATCACGCGACTGGTGGCAACCGGAAACTGCGACGATCATCACTTCTTACGGTTAACCGATTGTGTGTTTTGTCTTGGATGTCGGAACTTATTTTGTCGTCAACTACAAGGAATGCTGGCGCGTGCCGATAACCAGATCAACGAGATATACTTTTTATTGCCGGGGCTCGCCCGCATCCATACGCCGCCGCGACACAGGCCGTTCGCAACCTGCGAGATATGGTCGCGAAACCCATCGACGGGACATTCGCGACGAGCACCATGCCATCTTCGCAAGAAGTCAGGTCCGTGAGTGTCGTGCCCTCGCCATCAGCGCCTTCATCACGTTGAGGGCGCGAGGCTGGCACGGAATGATTTGTTGGCGGAAGCGGGCTGATCTTCAGTTAAGGTTCAACCCATGTTTTCTTGAGAGGAGTACGTTTTTCCAAAAACCCTCACGCTTCAACACGATGTCATCCGGAGTGGCCGCTGGACGGTATTCTAAGAGGGTGAACCTGAAAGCCTGCCTGCAATACGACAACGTTGGATCGGCAACGAGGGTTCTGAGTTCCACGTTGCCGCCATGCCCCGACGCTACATAGCTCTTCCACCGAGACCAGATGCCGTGGGTGCCATAAGCGGAGCCGATGTACCTTTTGCCCGTCAGGACATCGGAAATCATATAGATGCCCTTTACGCTCGTCAGCGCCGAAAGCCAGTCTGGGCGAGCATGCCGCACGAGTGTTTCGAGTTCCTCGAAGCTGATATCAATGCTGTCAAATCCTGGAAATACCCTACCGGAGTAGGGCTCTCGGAGAACCTCTTGCACTTCGAATGCATCGTAATGGTTTTCGAACCGTACCCTTGCTCCCCGATCGCCGTAACGTAGTTTGAGCTTGAGCCTGCCGAGGAATGAGATGCCGTCGTCCGTCATCTCGACATCGTACCTGTCGGGCAAACGCTCTCTAATTTTCCAGATGCCGCCAAACAGCCAGATATCCGGCTCGTGGTAGAACCTCATGAGCGAAAAGACGTAGGCGCGATTGAACTCATTCTTCGTAGGGCGATATTCCTGCCAGTTCCGCCACTCGTCGGGGTTACGGGTCCATACGTCCAGCGGGTGGTTCTCGCCGTTATCTCGAGCGAAGTGCAGCTTGAAGGCGGTTGGGTTTTCAATTTTCCAGATGTCACGCAACATGATCGGCGGCATGAAGAAGTCCCTCTAGTTTATCAGCATCCATCCAGCGCCTTGATCCGTGAGATCAGTGTGCGGCCATATGCGTAGATCGTCTGCACGTCCGCGCGACCGCGGCACTGCCGCCCCTGGTTGGTCTTGTATTCGTATGACACCCGAACTGAATCCCTCCCTGACAGCGATGTCCCTGTAAGCTTCAAAGGCACCGACATCGCGCCGTAAAACGCTTTGATCGACTGTTCGTTGAACGGGCCTTTGCCGCGCTTTTCCGGCACTACCAACGCTGCGGCAGTCTCTCCGTCGGCGGCAGACAGTGCGGTGTAGAAGGCGGTGGTTGCTGACATGGGGTCATGCGCTGAGGGTTTGTCCTGTTTCGCCACCTCCGGCGCGCTGACCGAGATCGCCTCATAACCGATCCCGACGGCTGCTGCCGTCTGGGAAGTCAGCCATTCAACGCCTTCAGGGGGCGCAGACGTGATATAGACTACAGCCCTGTCGTTCAGGCCGAGTTGATTGAGATAGGCGCCTACCAGGGCATTGCCCGCCCCGGACTCGGAAGCCTTCCCGTTGACGAGACGATATGCTGCATGGAAACCAAGTTTCGATGTCGCATCCAGTAGCCTTGGTGATCCTGCCAGCCATGTAAGCGCGCAGGCGGAGGCGCATAAAGCATCGGGCGGTACTGCGGTGGCGAAGCCTCTAAGGCGAATAGCTTTCCCGATTTCCAGCCCGGCTTGAAGGTTTCCGCCACCGCTGTTCAGGACGACGATTGCACGGTCGCTGGTGGCGGCAAGTTTGCGGAACGCCACATCGTCCCCTTCGGAGAAGGTGCCGCTAATGGAAATCAGATCAACCCCGTCGGAACCGTTTTCGCGCTGAATGTCCGCTGCCTGCGCCGGGAGCGTGAAGAGAATTGCCGCTATCAGAATATCGTATCGCATCGATCACCCCCGATTGCTTCCGTTTGAGCATCAGGAGGATTTACGCGCAAGCCGGCGGGTGGCAAATCTCCGGCTTGGTGATAGTGTCCGCCCCTAGAAGCCTGAGCAATTGGGGAGATTTCCGGATATGAGCACAGACACTCTGGCCCTTCTGATCGACGGCGACAATGCTTCCCCCAAAATCATCTCGGGCCTCTTGGCAGAAATTGCCAACTACGGGACCGCCAGCGTCAAGCGCATTTACGGAGACTGGACGAAACCGAACCTCAATGGCTGGAAGGAATGCCTTCTCGAGCACTCGATTCAGCCTGTCCAGCAATTCGCCTACACGACGGGCAAGAACGCGACCGATGGTGCGATGATCATCGATGCCATGGACCTGCTCTACACGGGTCGCTTCGCTGGCTTCTGCATCGTCTCCAGCGATAGCGATTTCGCAAGGCTGGCGGCACGTATCCGAGAGCAGGGTATCACCGTCTATGGCTTCGGGGAGCGGAAGACCCCACGGCCTTTTATCACTGCCTGCGACAAGTTTGTCTATGTAGATGTCCTCAACGGGACGTCGGCCGATGCCCAGTCAAATACACAAGAGAAGGCGGCTCCCAAGCCCAAGGCAGCCGTCGATGCTTTGAAGCCCGGAGGGGAAAAGAGCGGCCCATCGCAGGGCGTTGCATCCAGCGGCAAACTGGACCACGCGGCCCTTGAGATACTCCGGAAGGCCGTCGAGGCTTCGGCGGAAGAGGATGGTCGAGCCAGCCTCGCTCGGGTTGGCTCCCTCCTGTCCAAACAGTCGTCCGACTTCGACGCGCGAAATTATGGGTACGCCAGGTTGAGCGATCTAGCGGAGGCCTCCGGAATCCTAGATGTGGAACGCACTGGCGAGCAGAACAAGGTGGTCACGGTGAAGCTGAAACGGCGCTGACCGACTTATAAGACCCACGATCTCAGGGTGTTGTGGCAAGACCCGGAAAACGTTCGACAACCATCAGGCAATCCGGCATGGAGACTGGCGCATTTTATGGGGGCAGACTCGTACGTACCGCCGTGGACAATCTTCGCTGGATTAGGCGTGCTTGAACGGCGTGAACTCTGCAATCTAGTCGCCAACTTCGAAGCCACGACGTTGCTGTCGATGTCGATCGACAGGGTGAGCGACGTCGTCGCCCGCTTCCAGAAAGACGGCCGCGACGGCGAGATGAATGCTTTCGCTCGGCGCTTGAAAGAAGCGGCTGACGAATTGTTCGATTCCGGCATCTCTGAACGGGCGCTGCGTATTCGTCTTTGGGCTAGGATGACCGAAGCCCTCGATCTGGACCCGGTATTTCCGCTGTCTACGAGGAGAGCCAACTCGATCGGCGCAGGTGTCGCGTTCAAAGCGGCGGCCATCCTAGCAGCTCCCGTTGATGACGACACCGAAGGTACGCCAACGGCCTTTCAGAAGGCTTGGCGAACAGTGAAGTCCATCACTGGTCGTCAGCATCAAGATTTCGCCTTCCTCGTCGCCACACAGGCGGAAACCGTCGCCAAGGCCGTAGCTGACGCTGCCGGGTCTGGCGAACTATCTGAGAAACAGCAACGGGAACTCGACGAACGCATCCGCGAACATATTAAAAGCTTGCCGCCCGAACTTCGAGACGAGGCGATGCGTAATGCGTTGGCTTCGGGAGACAAAGCGGCGTTGGCGCTCCTTGCAACAGGGACCACGGCATTCTCGATTGGGGTTGGCGTAAACCTGGCGGGGTTCAGCGCATACATCCTCGCGGCGCAGGCATCTGCCTTAATTCCATTCATGAGCGGACCTGCCGTCGTATCCACGCTGTTCATGCTCGCAAATCCGCTTTTGAGCGTTCCTGCCGTCGTCACCATCGGCTATCTGGCAAACCGACATGTGAACGGCGGACAGGCTGCAAAGCTAGCTGCCATCGTCGCGGTTCAGCTGTCGTTGCGTGGTCTGACGGCCGAACGGAACGGTTTCGCAGTTGTGTTGAATGATTTCAGGCATGCCACAGAGATCGATTTAGGATCACTGTCCGCAGCACTGAGAATGGAGATATTGTCACGCTCCGCGGAAATTGCCCGAACGACGGGTAGACGGTTGCCCACGGCGATGGGTGAACTCAATAGCGGACCCCGGGTGTCGGATCGTAGGGGTGTGCTCCTTGACGGTGTCTTATCGAAACACCGCGGAGACGCGGCGGAAATGGCAGCCGTCGCTGGTCTTACGGCCGACGACATTCTCTACAACGCCGTGTCCATTGATCCTATGGTCCTCGCCGCGGCTGATTTCTCGCGCTCGGAAGACATCGGCGACATCTTCCAGTTCGGAGCGTTTGCGGAGCGTATTAGCTCCATGACCTCGGCCGCCGCCGCTGGAGCGGGAAACAATCTTCGTGGGTATGTTTCCGAGCAGCTGGTTGCCGCTCGCCTGACAGAGGTGGGACACGTAGTCAGCTTTCCCGAGACCTCGAACAATGCGGGCTTCGATCTCCTTGTGGATGGCGTGCCGTTCCAGGTGAAATGCCTGCAGAGCCTGGACGGATTACGAGAACACTTCTCGAAATACCCCGACATGCCCGTCTATGCGAACGCGGAACTGGCCGAGGCAGTCGTGAATAGCGGAGCCGCATGGGCAAAGCTTGTGTTCTACGTCAACGGCTTTGACAGAGAGATCGCCGATCTGATCATGACGACCTCGATGGAGGCAGGCGAAGCTCTCGGGGAATTGAACGTTCCTTACTTCGCCATGGCAGTTTCATCGGCACGTAACCTGCATCGGGTCTGGCGAGGCCGTATGCCCCTGTCGGACCTGCCGTTCTCTGTCGTCATGGATGCCAGCGTAAAAGGCGGGCTTTCGGCGCTCGGGGCCTTGTCGGGGAAAGCCATTGGGCTTCTGGCGTTCGGTCCTGCGGGTGCATTGGTTCTCGGCGGCGTAGGTGGAGTTGGCGCTCTCGTGGGGGCAGGGTGGACCAGTGAGCAGGCCAGCAGATTGCTGTCCTCTGAATGGTTTGCCGATCTCGACGCATCGACTGAGAGTTTCAGAGATGCGGTCCTTCGCACGGTACGAAAGAAGATCGCGATGTTGGAAGCGAAACGGGATCGCGTCCCGAGGAGTACTCCGGAGATCGATGATTGGATCGGCGCGCGGTTCGCCGATGATATCGTATCGCTTGGCGAGGTTGCCTACGATCTTGAATCGGCCATTCCGACACTTAGGCAGCCTGCGAAGGCAAGGGCCTGCCTCGCGGCAATGGATGCCGCCAAGGTCCACCCGTTGGCGGTCGAGGCAGAACTTACTGGACTCCTGGAAACGCTCGGTTCCGAGCCATCCAAGGCCAAGTCCGCCGGAAAGAAGGCCATCCAGGCCTGGGGGACGATTAAAACCAAGATTCCGTTCGGAGCGTGATCGCGATTTTTACGCGAGGTCTCCCTCCGAAACTTGGCTTCGTGGTGAGGAGCGGCGGAGCCGAGACTGGTTGACACCCGCCTTCACCTTTCGACGACCGAGAGGCCTGGCACCGATCTCGTCAAGCACTGCACCAAGCGAACCCGGGCGCGCTTTGCCTCGGTTTGGCTTGGCTTTCTTCGATTTCGACATTTCGCACTCCTACGACCGACCGCTGGGCACCCTGAGCCCGAATGCGATATCCGGCAAGCTTTCCTTGCGTAGTATCCAGTTATCGTCAGGCCTTCGCAGCGTGGCATTCGATGGCAAGCTTAGCCTTGGGCACCCTATAAAATTGTGCAAGCGTGATTTATGCAATCTTATTTACGGAGCGCTATCATCCCAGCATGGGGGAGCCATGCTTAGCGATATCGAGATCACCTACTATCGGAGTCGAATTGACGATGTGCTGCGCGAAGGCCAGCCGACCGAGTGGCAACGGCAATTTCTCGCCGACATCCGAGCGAAGATCGATCGGTACGGAACGAAGACCAAGTTATCCGAAAAACAACTGGTCATGTTGAAGCGGCTGACCAAACTCGAAGGCACGTCAGTCGTCGAGTTTTCTCCACCTCAGCCTCGTCATCGGCACGCTCGCAGGCAGCCACGATCCAACACTTGGCGCGCACCGAGCAGGCGCTGGCGATACAGGGAGATGAAGTGGGCCGTTGTTTTGGCGGTTTTCGTTTTCATGGGCGTGGCTCAACTGTTCACAGGTGGCGGCACCCCGTCGGCGGTAGATACCGAAGTGAAAGCGCCTTCGCCATCATCGTTTCGTTCGCAGGGATTTACTGTCACGGATGGCGACACGATCCGAATGGCTGACGGCACTCCAGTCCGCCTGGTGGGTTTCAATACGCCGGAAAAGTTCGAACCGATGTGCGCTCGTGAGGCTGAACTGGCAAACCGCGCAAGCGATAGGCTCAGGCAACTTGTTGCTTCGGGGAAGAGTGCCGTCACCAAAGTGGCCTGCGCGTGCTCGCCAGGAACCGAGGGGACCAGTAAATGTAACTTCGGCCGAAGCTGTGGAATCTTACGCGTAGACGGGAACGACGTTGCCCAGACCCTTATCGCGGAGGGCCTGGCCGTGTCGTTTCAATGTGGGCGTACACAATGCCCTAAAATGCCACGGCCCTGGTGCAACTGAATACGGGGAGGGGCAGATGTCCGATATTGTGCCGTCCCTTGAAGCCGCGGCGAATACAATCCACGAAATCCCAACCCCGAGGAACGCCGCCGTCTGATACTGGATGGAACCGAGAGCGCGAAATCCGAGCGAGCGCATCTTCTATCGAAGAAAACCGTGTTGCCGCTTGAGCCAGGATTCATGTCGGATATGCCGACACTAGCCGAAATGGCTGGCAAGGAAATTGCTGTCGAGGTGCTGGTGGGGGCGGGGATGCTGATGCTCGCTGGCGAGATAAGGAGGCTGCGCGAGCTGAGCCAAGGTGACTTGAGTTAGCTTGATGGTGCGGTTGTCCAGTCTTGCGCCGACGTTCGACCAGATTGTCTCCCGCTTCGAAGTAAAAAATCCCTCTGGTGACCATGATTAAACACCGTTGACTGGAAATACAGCGACGGTATTGCTTTGTCTAATTGCGTGGAACCAACTGGGGTAGGCGGATGTTGCGTTTGATTGTTGTATTGATACTATCTGTCAATCTCAGCGCGCCAGCTCTGGCCCAGAAATCCGGGCGCATTGGGGCAGTATCGCCTGTCGATGCATCCACTCAGAACGAAGCTGAGAAGGAGCTGAAGGAACTTGATTGCCAGATCACAGCGAATAATCTGGAAATCGATCAACATCAACTCTGGTTGCAGGATAACATCGAGCGCGCCGCTCCATTGCGGGACGCACGGGACGACATCATCGCCAGTCAGGCGACATCATATACCGAAGGCTTTGTGGATTGGCTTGGAGAAGGCATATACGAGGGTGCCGCTGAACGATCTTTCATAAGCATCGCGGCTATGAAAGGCTATAACATCAGCCGTAGCCTAAACATTATCGGCAGGCTCGATGATTTCCAGAAGCAGGTGGCAACATTCCGAAAATGGAACCAGATGCGGGAATACGTCCGCCAGATCGATGCTCTATCGGAAGACTTTCGACGCATCAGGGAGGAGATCAGAGGTCTTTCCCATTCCATAGCCGCCGAGAATGGCGACAGGCGTGGTCGTTGGCGAGGCAATCCACTCGACGATCTGATCGTGAAGCGTACCGCCGCCCTCAATGGATGACTTGATATAATAGTTTTCGAGGCCTGCCTCGCTGAAAAGATCGCGGACGTTGCGGCAGTATTTTCGGTAGCCCAGAAGGCTATCCTCGAACTCCTTGATCGTGAAGATTTCCAGCTGTCCGCGCTTTTTATTGGCGTACAGCTTCGCCTCAGGTGAAAAATCGAGGCGTGTAATCACGAATATGCTCGTGATCTCGCCCTCGTCCAGAAGCGACAAGTAGTCCGCATAGATGGCATTGAGCTCGGCTTGCGACATGTTCTTGCCGAGGTTCTTGCATTCGACGGCGATCGTCTGCGGGCGGAACTCCTCATCGATCTCCAACAGGACATCGACCTTCTTACTGCTTACACGCACTTCCCGGGTAACCTTGTGACCTTCAGCTTCGAGAAGCTCGATGACTTGGTCGCGCAAGGCATCGCCGATCGCGGTTGTTGACGGCCTGGTTTGTGCCACGTTTTCATTCGAGTTGACCGTCAACCACCCGCTCCCAACTAACCCTACTCCGCAACACTAGCCGGAGGGGATGAGCATTCGCAAGCTTGCACTGTTCAGCAATTGCGCCGGCCAGCTAAACAACGAAAAATAAAGAGAAACAGAAGGGTCGATAAGCCGATGGATCACGCCGTGGCGCTGTTCAAGCTGAAAGCATTTATCGCTGTTGGTCACACCGCGCGAGTGCTTCGCTTAATCGATGAGCAAAACGCCTCGCTCATGCATGCGGACACAAAGGAAGAATTTACGTCACTTCTAGCAACTGTCGATAAGATGAAAGCTTTCGAGAAGCGTTACGGAGCTGGGAGTTGCATCACGATTGACGACCCAATAACTGCCGCAAGGGCATGCGCCAGACCTGAACTTTACGACCCCGTCGAAATCGCCAACGCGCGCGCGGCTCCAGCATCCGAAAGGGCTAGTATCTTGGCTGCGGTGCCGAAATTCTAGCAACTTCGTCTAGCAAATCTGATTTCTTATAAAATTTTGTTGGCTTTTCAGACGGAGCAGACAAACTCATTAATTCGATCCGCTTTTTGTATGTGATCGTGATCTCGAGACCCTTAACCCCCTCGTCGAACAGAGAGTTCAGCAACATGCGCAACTCGGTGCGCAGTTCGTCATCCATGTGTTCCTTCATGGCCAGCAGTGAGCCAAGCCCCTCAGGTCCGAATGCGGTGAGAATATTGCCATAAGGTGTCCGCAACCAATACACAGAAACATCAGATGGATCGCGGAGTTCGTCAGATTCGTTTCTCGGACGGATCGAGATGACATTTGTCTTGGAAAGATCAAGTACAATCATGGCTACAGGCTCCAGGCGATTTCGCATGGAGATAGCCTCGCAAATGTTAATGGCGCATAAAAATCGACTGAGATTGCCTCAGACACAGCGAAAGCCACATTCCATCTTCGCAATCTAAACTGCGCGCCACGCTCACGGACGCGTTAAGGCGACCTGATATCCATTTGTTTTCAATATCTTGCAATGGCGTTCAGATGGATGTGTCGTTTCCGTTGAAGTTGTTCAGGGGTATTTGTCGATATTTCAGTTTCGATGCGTCGTACACGCCCACTAAGTGATTGATTTTTGGTCCGTAGCCGTTCGAAGGTATATGTCGGATTTCAGCTTCTGGAAGGCGGGCTGGACTGGAAGGCGATGGGGCTTTCGCCGAAGGACATGGATTTCATCGAGGCAAAGAACGGTGCTGCCCGCGACATCGCGCTGGCGCTCGGCGTGCCGCCGATGCTGATCGGCATTCCCGGTGACAATACCTATGCCAACTACCAGGAGGCCAACCGCGCCCTTTACCGGCTCACGGTGCTGCCGTTGATTGCCCGAACGGCCGCAAGCTTTTCCGCCTGGCTTTCGGATACGCTCGGGGAGGGACTTCGGCTGGAACCGGATCTCGACCGGGTGGCCGGGCTGTCGGCCGAGCGTGAGGCGCTGTGGGCGCGGATCGGTGCTGCAGCCTTCCTGACGGAGGACGAGAAGCGCGAGGCGGTGGGTTATTCGGCGTGATTGCCCGATCGCGGCGCAAGGTGTAATTTGTAATACGGTGTATTACAGATGGAGATCGTCATGGCAGACGCCAACTCTGACAAGAAGGCCGAAAAGCCCGTTCTCTCGGACCCGATCACCTTGCGCGTGCCGCAGGACATTCTCGACGATATCGAGAAGATCGCCGAGACATCCGATCGCAGCAGAAGCTGGGTGATTGTCCGGGCGTTGAAATATTATCTGATGGCGGAGGGGAATGACATCCTGCAGATCCGCAAGGGCGAGGAACAGATTGCGCGCGGCGAATTCGTCGATGCGGAAAAGTTCTTCGCGGAGGTGCTCGACGAGAAGAAGAGCGACGCAGCCTGGTGCGGATCAGGCTCTCCAAGGATGCGGCGCTCTTTCTGAGAAGCGAGCAACGTTATCTGGAGCGTTTCAATCCGCGCGCCGCCGAAGCGGTGCTGCGGCAATTGCGGGGATCGATGCGGCTCTTGCTGGACTATCCGCAGGCCGGGAGCCCGATTGAGGCGCTGGAAGGAAGGCGCCGTTTCGTGTCCGGCGAATATGTCATCGACTACAGGATGGAGAAGGGGATCTTATCCGTTTCCCACATCCGACACGGCCGTCAGCTGCCGCCCGATCTCTTAGCGGATGCACCGGCAGACGAAGGAAACTGAGAGACTCAACTTCTCAAACCCCTGACTCAACTCGTCAACGCAGTCTCTCAAGCGACTCAGGGGATTGACGAATACTGGCCGGCCTCATGTGGCGCGTGAAGATGCGCGAGGCCTTGGCGGTTGCGGATGAGGATCCGCTTGCCGGCTGACACTCTCAACATAGACCAGAAAGTTTAACGATGGCTGACCTTGGGCACGATCCGGGAACGCTTGGCGTTTGGGCTGCGCGGACCGCAGGTGCGGTGGCGGGTGCGGGCGTTTCGCTGGTCTATCTCCTGCCGAAAAGCGGGCACGAGGCGGCGAGCCGATTTCTGACCGGGGTGGCCTGCGGGCTGATCTTCGGCGGTCCGGCCGGGCTTTGGCTGATGGCACGGCTGGGGATCAGCGGTGAGCTTCCCGAGCCGGAGACCTTGCTGGCGGGATCGGCTGCCGCCAGCCTTTCGGCCTGGTGGGTGCTGGGCGCGCTGTCGCGCCTAGCCGAGCGATACGGGCGCCGCAGGGAGTAAGGCGCTCCCCGACGGCGAACCTCCTCTGCTGCAAGCGGCAGTCGCCGCGAGCGGATGGGGTGCAGCAATTCCAATGACATTGCAGGAGATCCCGATGCACGCTGACCGCGGGCAACGCCCGCCCATGCGCCCGAATGTGCGCAAATTCGCCAATCTGGAACTAGCCGGCATTGCCGGCGACGGCACGTTTTCCGGTTATGCCAGCGTGTTCGGCGAGGTCGATCTCGGTCGCGACCGGATCGAGCGAGGAGCGTTTCTCTCCTCGCTTGTCGAACGCGGCGCAACCGGTGTGCGCATGCTTTACCAGCACGACCCGAACGAGCCGATCGGCGCCTGGAAGACGATCCGCGAGGATGGTCGCGGGCTGTTCGTCGAGGGCGTGCTTTCGCCCGGCGTCGCACGATCGCGCGAAGTGCTGGCGCTGATGAAATCCGGTGCGCTGGACGGGCTTTCGATCGGCTTTCGAACCGTGCGGGCCCGCACCGACGCGAAGACGGGGGTGCGGCGCATTCTCGAGGCGGATCTTTGGGAAATCTCCGTCGTGACCTTTCCGATGCTGCCATCGGCACGGGTGTCCGACGTCAAGCATCAGCGCTTCTTCCGCGACCGCGAGACGGAGCTCGTTCGCCACATGCGGCGGGCGGCGAAGATGATGTGGAGATCGTCGTTCAGGCAGAACAAGGCTTAATGGAGAAGGACAGGACATGATGACGGGACAGGGACATGTGCATGGTCAGGGCGCTGTTGCGCCGGAAGTGAAAGCCGTGCCGGAAACGGTGACGGCGGCGCTCGACGAATTCATGGAGGCGTTCGAGGCCTTCAAGGACGTCAACGACCGAAGGCTCGGCGAGATCGAGCAGAAGCTGACCGCCGACGTGGTGACCCGCGACAAGGTGGACCGCATCAACCGCGCCATGGACGACCAGAAACGGGTGCTGGACCAGCTGGCGCTGAAGAAGGCGCGGCTGCCGCTCGGTGGCCGGGGTGGGTATGGCCAGAGTGCCGATCTTTCGCCTGAGGCGATGGAGCACAAGGCGGGGTTCGACGCCTATATCCGTCGCGGCGAGGACAATGGACTGCGCGAGCTGGAGGCGAAGGCGTTCTCCGTTGGGGTCGGCGCCGATGGCGGCTATCTCGTGCCGCCGGAGACCGACACGGAAATCGGCCGCCGCGTGTCCGTCGTGTCGCCGATGCGGGCGCTTTCGACCGTGCGCACCGTCTCGACTTCTGTCCTGAAGAAACCGTTCTCGACGACGGGGCTGACCACCGGCTGGGTTGCGGAAACGGCGGCGCGGCCGCAGACCAATACGCCGCTTCTGGCAGAACTCGCCTTCCCGACCATGGAGCTCTACGCCATGCCGGCCGCAACCCAGGCGCTGCTGGACGACGCGGCTGTGGACATGGAGGCGTGGATCGCCGGCGAGGTGGATATCGTGTTTGCCGAGCAGGAGGGCGATGCCTTCGTGCGCGGTGACGGGGTAAACAAGCCGAAGGGCTTTCTTGCCTATACGGCTGTTGCCGATTCGAGCTGGGCCTGGGGCAGTCTCGGCTATATCGCAACCGGCGTTGCCGGCGGCTGGAAGGCGACCAATCCCTCCGACACGCTGATCGAGGTGATCTACGCGCTCAAGGCCGGTCATCGTCAGAACGGCACGTTCATGATGAACCGCAAGGTGCAGGCCGATATCCGCAAGTTCAAGGATGTCGACGGCAACTACCTGTGGCGGCCGCCGGCAAGTGCGGGCCAGGCCGCCTCGCTGATGGGCTTTCCGATCGCAGAAGCCGAGGAAATGCCTGACATTGCCGCAAGCTCGACGTCGCTTGCCTTCGGAGACTTCCGCTCGGGCTATCTCGTGGTCGATCGGGCCGGCGTGCGCATCCTGCGCGATCCGTATTCCGCCAAGCCCTATGTGCTGTTCTACACCACCAAGCGGGTCGGCGGCGGGGTGCAGAACTTCGAGGCGATCAAGCTGGTGCGGTTCGCCGTGAGCTGATCGGCCAAGCGTACCGACGCTTGCCGGAACTGCCCGTCATCCGGCCATCGCCACCTTCTTCCCGCAGCGGCGGGGAGAGGGTGGGGCAGGGCCGGATATCATCTTCGACGAGGATCCCCATGACCTATGCCCAGACCAATCCGCCCCTGGCGGAACCGCTGACGCTTGCCGAGGCAAAGGCGCATCTGCGTCTTGACGGCGCCGATGAGGATGCGCTGATCGGATCGCTGATTGCGACTGCCCGCGAGCATCTGGAGCGTGAGACGGGCCTATGCCTGATGGCGCAGTCCTGGCGGCTCTATCTCGACCGCTGGCCCTGCGACGGCGTGATCCGCATCCTCAAGTCTCCCGTGCAAGCGATTCAGAGCGTTACGATTTACGATGCTGCAGGCACTGCGGTTGATGTGTCGCTTGAAGACCATCTGCTCGACGGCAAGGGGCGACCGGCGCGGCTTTGGCTGCGCTCGACGATCGATCCCGGCCAAGCGTTGAACGGGATCGAGATCGACTTTTCCGCCGGCTATGGCGAGGCCGGGACCGATGTGCCCGATACGCTGAAGCGGGCGATGCTGATCCATATCGGCCACATGTTCGCCTTTCGCGGCGTGCTGTCGCCGGACCAGCAGCCCGCCGGGATTCCCGATGGCTACGAGCGGCTGATCGCGCCCTTTCGCATGCGGAGGCTGTGATGGTGGTGTTTCTCGATCCGGGCCAGATGACTGCCCGACTGGAGCTGGAGGCACCAGTTTCCGTATCCGATGGTCAGGGCGGTGCGACCGTAATCTGGCAGCCGGTGGCGGCCGTTTGGGCGAAGATCGAGCCGGTTTCCTTCGTTGTGACGGAAGCGGCAAGCGCCGAGGTGGGCACGGTCAGTCACCGGATCTGGATCCGGTATCGCGGCGATGTCGCAGCCGGGCAGAGGCTGACCAAGGGCGCGCGGATCTTCCTGCTGAAACTGGTGCGCGACCCTGACGAGACCGGTCGCTATCTGGTCTGCCAATGCGAGGAGCAGGCCCCATGACCTCAGCCTCCAACGCCTTGATGAAGGCGGTGCATGCGCGGCTGACCGGCGATGCGGCACTGACGGCGCTGTTGGGCCAAGGGGGTGTGCACGACCGGCTGATGCCGAAGCCGAAGCTGCCGGCGATCGCCTTCGGAGAGTGGGAGACGCGCGACTATTCGACCGGGACAGAACCGGGAGAGGTGCATACGCTGACGATCACCGTCTGGTCGCAGGCCGAGGGGCGTCGGCAGGCGCAGGAGATCGCAAGCCGGGTGGACACGCTGCTGCACGATGCGGCGCTGACGCTGGAAGGGTTTGTGCTGGTGAGCCTGTTGCGGACTGGGTCGCGCACCAGGCGTGAGCCGAACACGCGATATCTTCAGGTCGAGCTGCGTTACCGTGCGGTGACTGAGTGAGAGGTCGCCATGCGGTTACTCTGCCGCACGAGATGCATGAGGAAGAGGATGCCGGTAAGCGCCGAGCCGGCCAGAAGGACGGTGACGACGAGAACCGTCAGCGCGCCCGATCGATCGAGCAGTGCTGTGAACACGACGGGGGCGAGCGCATTGGCAAGGTTCTGCGGCATGGACAGCCGTGCGGCCTGGCGGCCGTAGTCGCGTGGTGAAAACAGGGCGAGCGGCAGCAGCGCCTTTGCGACCTGCAGGACGGCCGAGCCGATGCCGTAAAGCCCGATGAAGATCCACAGCGTTGCGGTCGACGACGGCAGGACGATGAGGCTGAGAAAGCCGAGGATCATGAAGCTATTGCCGGTCACGGCCGTAATGAACGGATTGCCGCGCTTGCCGAGCAGCATATCGAATGCACGCGCCGAAATGCCGATGACGCCACGCGCTGCGGCAAGCTGCAGGGCAAATTCAGGCGTCGCACCGGATTGCCGCAACAGTTCCAAAAGCGACGGCGACACGCCGTAGGATGCGAAGGAGGCAATGGTGGTGGCGGTGGCGACCAGAAGGAAGGCGAGCTTGCCTTGCCGGGCGGTGAAGGCAACCGGCGGCGCATCGACGCCGGCATCTGCGGTGTCCCAGGCGATCGGCTTCGGCAGGGCAAACAGATAGAGCGGCACGCAGACGAACAGATGCAGGAAAGCGCAGATCATCAGCGTGGTGCGCCAGCCGATGAGATCGTTGCCGAGACTGAGCAGCGGCCAGAAGATGGTGGCGGAGAGGCCGGTAAACAGCATCAGGATGGTGATGCTGCGACGGCCCTTCGTGCCTTCACGCTCGACCACCGCGGCATAGGCCGGCGCCGACAGGCAAAAGGCGCCGCCGGCACCGAGCAGGATCCAGGCGACCGCATAAAGCGGCAGGCCGTTCGCAAGCGATAGCACGAGCAATCCGACGCAGAAGAATACGGAACCGGCGGCCAGAACCTTTGCCGCCCCGTGGCGGCCGAGCAGCCGTCCCACAAGCGGGCCGCAAAACGCGCTGGCGAGCATCATCACCGATAATCCGGCAAACACCATTTCGTTGGCAAGGCCGAGATCGGGCGCGATCGAGCGACCGAGAACGCCGAGACTTTCGAACGTGGTGCCCCAGCCGATGAGTTGCGTGATGGCGAGAACGCCAATGGTCCGGGCGGACCGGAGGGGGGACTTGGTCAATGCGATATCGCGATGGGAAGCGGGCAAGGAAATCTGTCCCGCGGCTGTAGCAGGTCGGCTGCGACGCCGAAAGCATCAATGCTTGAAAGCGGTTGGAAAAGGATCGGGACATGGTGGCACAGAAGGGCAAGGACCTTCTCCTGAAGGTGGACAATAGCGGGACGTTTCTGACCGTGGCGGGACTGCGCTCCAGGCGGATCACCTTCAACGCGGAAACGGTCGACATTACCGATGCCGAAAGCACTGGGCGTTGGCGCGAACTGCTGGGCGGAGCGGGGGTGCAGCGGGCATCGCTGAGCGGTTCGGGCATCTTCAAGGACGGCACAAGCGACGCGCTGGTGCGCAGCATATTCTTTGGCGGCACGATCCTCTCCTGGCAGATCATCATCCCCAGTTTCGCGACGCTCGCGGGGGCGTTCCAGGTGACGGCGCTCGAATATTCCGGCGAGCACAATGGCGAAATCCGGTTCGAGATTGCGCTCGAATCCGCCGGCGTCGTGAGTTTCACAGCATTGTAGGAGCATGAAAGGGGGATTTCATGGGCATGCATGGACGGGCCAACCGCCGACGCGGCGAGGTGGAGGCCGAAATGGACGGCGAGCGGCGGATCCTGTGCCTGACGCTGGGCGCGCTGGCAGAACTGGAAACGGCCTTTGCGGCGAGCGATCTGACGGAGCTCGCGGGGCGGTTTTCCTCCGGGCGGATGAAGGCAGCCGACATGATCCGCATTATCGGGGCGGGTCACCAAGCCGGTGGCGGGAACGGTGGTCCTGTCGGTCGGCGGCGTGGCGAAGGCAGCGAGCTCGTTCACTGTCGATACGGCGATCGGCATCGTGACGTTTGCGGCCGGGCATGTGCCGGCAGCCGGCCAGATCGTGCGGGCCGGGTTCGAATTCGACGTGGCCGTGCGCTTCGATACCGACCGGATCGAGATCAATCTGGCGCATTTCGACGCCGGGCGGATTCCGGCCATTCCATTGACGGAGGTTTTGGCATGAGGGCGATCCCGGCGGGTCTGGCGGGCCATCTGAGCGGCGAGGCAACGACGATCTGCTATTGCTGGCGCGTGACGCGACGCGACGCGGTGGTGCTTGGGTTTACCGAGCATGACCGCGATCTGGTATTCGACGGCACGACATTTCTGGCGGCGAGCGGTTTTGCGGCGAGCGAGGCGGAACAGGCGCTCGGCATGGCTGCCAGCGTGGAAGAGGTGGAAGGCGGGCTCTCCAGCGCTGCGATCGACGAGGCGGATCTTGCAAGCGGGCGCTATGACGGTGCGCGGGTCGAGCTGTTCGTGGTCAACTGGGCGGATCCGGCTCAGCACATGCTGCTCAATATCCGCGAGATCGGCGAGGTTTCGCGATCGGGCGGGGCGTTCAAGGCAGAGCTGCGGAGCCTTGCGCACCGGCTGGGCCAGCCGCAGGGCCGTGTCTATGGCAGGCGCTGCGACGCTAGCCTTGGCGATAACAGCTGCCGGGTCGACCTCTCGGCCTGGCGCGGGAATGGCGTGGTGGATGCGGTCGTTGATAAAAGCCGCATCGTCGTGTCGGGTCTGTCCGGTTTTGCCGAGGGATTTTTCGGCCGGGGCATCGCGGAATTTGCGGGCGGATCGCAGGTGAATATCGAGGTTCATGAACGACGCGCCGACGGCAAGGCGGGGCTGACATTCTGGTTGCCGCTGGAGCAGGCGGTCGTTCCCGGGCAGGCGGTGACGCTGACGGCCGGTTGCGACAAGACGGTTTCGACGTGCGGCGGGCGGTTCGCGAACCTTCTCAATTTCCGCGGCTTTCCGCATGTGCCGGGCTCCGATTTTGCCTATTCCTATGTGGATGGCGAGCGGCTGCATGATGGCGGAGCGCTGTTCGAATGAGCGCCGCCGGAGAGCGGATCGTCGCGGTGGCTGAGACCTGGATCGGCACGCCCTATCGGCATCAGGGGGCAACGCGCGGCATCGGCTGCGATTGCATCGGCCTGATCCGCGGCATCTGGCGGGAGCTTTATGGCGAAGAGCCGGAACTGGTGGCGCCTTATGCGCCAGATTGGGCGGAACGGGGCGGCGAAGATCGGATGGCGGAGGCTGGCATCCGGCTGTTCGGCACGGCACATCACCTCGGGCAGATGCAACCCGGTGATCTGCTGCTGTTTCGTTGGCGACCGGACACGATGGTGAAGCATGCGGGCATTCTTGCCGGGCCGTCTCATTTCATTCATGCCTACGAGCAGATGGCGGTGACACGCTCGGTTCTGGTGCCCTCCTGGCGCTGCAAAATCGCTGCCGTGCACCGGTTTCCGCCGGCAAGGGATGGTTGAAAGTTGGGAAGGCTCAGCGTATGGTGATGGAGTGATGGATGGGGCTGTAACCCCACCCATCGGATTGCTTAGCTTGCGAATGAGATCCGGACGGACACTGACCAGCCCGTCCGGGTCACTCTCACGATAAGCGTCATGCCAATTGGCCAAAGCCTCATGACATCACCTCCATGGTTGGAAACAAGGCTCCCTGCCTAAGCTGGCGGAGCCCATCTCCGCCAGTGCGCCGGCTGGCGCGGCGCGTGCTGCATTCTGTTTCCAAACGCCGATACGGTATCACAATTGTAGCGGGTATCTAGGTGGTGGATGTGTGGGCTTACGTGCCTCTCATCCGGCTGCGTCCTGCGGTCCCTTCTCCCCGCGAGCGGGTTAGGGTGAGGGGCCGCCACCGAGGAGGCAGCCACCTCCCTCCCGCAATCCAATAACTTCACAACATGAGCGCGCATCCAGTTCACGACTGGGTCGGCGTGAGGGGGTTCCATGGCGACGATCCTGTTTCAGGCGGCGGGTGCGGCACTTGGTGGGGTGTTCGGTCCTGTCGGGGCGATCCTTGGGCGGGCGGCGGGGGCGTTGGCGGGGAGCGTTGTTGATCGGGCGTTGCTCGGCGGTTCCTCGACCGTCTCGGGAGCAAGACTTGCGACGGCGCGCATTCCGGGGGCGGACGAAGGGGCGCCGGTCAGCCGGGTTTATGGGACCGCGAGGATCGGGGGCACGCTGATCTGGGCGACGCGGTTCGAGGAGGAGGCGACGCGGGAGCGGAACGGCGCCAAGGCGACGGGCAGGTCTCAGACGGAAACGTTTCAGTATTTCGCCAACTTTGCCGTCGGGCTATGCGAGGGACCGATCGCCTGCGTGCGGCGCGTCTGGGCCGATGGCCAGGAAGTGGACCTGACGGCGATCGAGATGCGGGTGCATGTGGGCGACGAGACACAGTTGCCGGATCCGCTGATCGAGGCAAAGCAGGGCGAAGGGAAGGCGCCGGCCTATCGCGGGCTTGCCTATGTCGTGTTCGACCGGTTGCCGCTCGAAGCGTTTGGCAACCGCATTCCGCTGCTGCAGTTCGAGGTGGTGCGGCCGGTCGGGACGCTGGAGAGGCAGATCCGGGCGGTGACGATCATTCCCGGTGCGACGGAGCATGGCTATCACACGGTCCAGGTGACCGAGAAGACGGCGGAGGGCAGCGCCCGCATTCTCAACCGAAACACGATGGTGGCTGAGACGGACTGGCAGGCTTCGCTCGACGAATTGCAGGCGCTTTGCCCCAATATCGAGAGTGTGGCGCTGGTCGTTGCCTGGTTCGGGACGGATCTGCGCGCCGGGCAATGCCGCATTCTGCCGGGCGTCGAGGTCGAGACGCGGCGCGACGAAAGCACGCCATGGTCGGTTGCAGGCGTGGTCAGGAGCGCGGCGCATCGCGTCAGTTCGTCGGGAGGCGGGCCGGCCTATGGCGGCACGCCTGGGGATGCGAGCGTGCTCGCGGCGATTGCCGATCTCAAGGCGCGCGGGCTGAAGGTGTTTCTCTATCCGTTCGTGATGATGGACATCGCGCCGGGCAATGGTCTGGCCGATCCCTATGGCAAGGCGGAGCAGGCAAGCTACCCGTGGCGCGGGCGGATCACCTGTCATCCGGCAGCGGGATTGGCTGGAAGTGCCGACAGGACGGCTCTTGCGAGGACGCAGGTCGAGGCTTTTGCCAGCGGGGCGGAAGGCTATCGGCGGATGGTGCTGCACTATGCGGGGCTCTCCAATACGGCCGGTGGCGTCGAGGGGCTGGTGATCGGATCGGAACTGCGGGGGCTGACGCAGATCCGCGATCAGACCGGTGCGTTTCCGTTCGTCGAGGCGCTGGTGACGCTGGCATCGGATGTGCGGGCGCTTGTCGGACCGGCGACGGCGTTGACCTATGGCGCCGACTGGAGCGAATATTTCGGCTACCATCCGCAGGACGGTTCCGGTGATGTGTTGTTCCATCTCGATCCGCTCTGGGCCTCGCCTCATATCGATGCGGTCGGGATCGACAATTACATGCCGCTCGCCGACTGGCGCGACGAGGATCTGGCAGCGGCAAATCCGGATGGGTTCCGGTCCTGCGACGACCGGGCGGCGATGGCGGCGCAGATTGCGGCGGGCGAGGGGTTCGACTGGTATTACGCAAGCGAGGCCGACCGGGCGAACCGGTTGCGCTCGCCGATCACCGACGGGCTGGCGGGCAAGCCCTGGGTGTTTCGGGCCAAGGATCTCCAGGGATGGTGGGGCAACCGTCACTATAACCGGGTGGGCGGCGCGGAGGCTGGCACCGCGACGGCCTGGTTGCCCGGGATGAAGCCGATCTGGTTTACCGAACTGGGTTGCCCGGCTGTCGACAAGGGCGCCAACCAGCCGAATGTGTTTGTCGATCCGAAATCGGTGGAAAGCAGCCTGCCGTATTTCTCGTCCGGCGGGCGGTCCGATAGCCAGCAGCGACGGTTTCTCGAAGCGCATCATGGCTGGTGGCAGGGCGAGGCGGCACCCGCCGGCATGGTCGATCCCGATCATGTGTTCGTCTGGACGTGGGACGCGCGACCGTCTCCGGCGTTTCCCGACGACCTGACGATCTGGAGCGACGGCGAGAACTGGCGCACGGGACATTGGCTGAATGGCAGGCTGGGCGGAACGACGCTTGCCGACGCGATCGCGGCCATCCTCACCGATCACGGTTTTGACGATTTCGACGTGTCCGGCGTGACCGGCGATCTGACCGGCTACGTGCAGGCCGATGTTACCTCGGCGCGCTCGCTGCTGGAGCCCTTGCTAAGCGTGTTCCAGATCGACGTCAGCGAGGATGCGGGACGTTTGCGGTTCCGCTCGAGGCAGGGTGCGAGCCTTGCCTCGCGCGAGATCGGGATCGTGGCGGATGTCGAAGGCGAACCTCTCTGGTCGGAAAGCCGGGGGCACGACAGCGATTTTCCGGCAGAAGCGGTGCTCGGCTTCTACAATCCGGTTCTGGACTATGAGCAGGCGAGCGCAAGGTCGCGCCGTGCGAAGGCCGAAAGCGAGCGGGTGGCAAGCTACGACCTTCCGGCGACGCTTTGCGAGGAAACGGCGCTCGGGGCGGTAGAATCGGTCCTGCGGGCGCAGCGCGTGGCACGGCGCTCGATCTCCTTCACACTGCCGCCGCAGGATCTGGCGCTCGAACCCGGCGATGCGGTGCACCTCACCGATGGCCCCGACGGTATCTTCGTCGTCCAGCGGGTCGAGGACGGGACGGTGCGGCGGATCGAGGCACAGAACCATGCGCCGCTTCCCCCTGGTCGCTATGACGCAGTGACGACGCGGCGTGAGAGCGGTCGTTCGGCGAGCGACGCCTTTGCGCCGGTCCTCCATTTTCTCGACCTGCCGCGGCTGACCTCGTCCGATGATGAAGGGTTTGCGGTGGTCGCGGCCTATTGCAGGCCCTGGCGGCGGATCGCCGTTTCGTCCTCGGCAACGACCGATGGATATCGCAGGCGGGTGATGGTCGATCGCCCAGCAAGGCTCGGCTTGCTGGTTTCGGCGCTCGATCCCGGTGTAACGGGACGGTTCGACCGCTCAAAGGTGCTCGATCTCGAGCTTTATTTCGGCGGTCTCTCGTCGGCGCAGACGCTGGCGGTGTTGAGCGGCGACAACCGGCTAGCCATCCGCGCGTCAAACGGCATCTGGGAAATCGTCGGGTTTGCCAAGGCGCAGGAGATCGCGGCGGGGCGATGGCGGCTGTCTGGATTGCTGCGGGGACTGGCGGGAACCGAGGATGCGATGGCGGCGGGGAGCGCTGTCGGTGCGGCCTGCGTGGTGCTGGACGATGCCGTGAAGCCGCTGGGGCTGACCGGTGACGAGCAGGGACGGAGGCTGAATTTCCTGGCCGAAAGCCTGGGCGCCGTCGGAGGCCGATCCGGACCGCATGTGTTTGCCGGTGGAGAAAGGGCGCAGACGCCGCTTTCGCCGGTGCATATCCGCGGCGTCCGGTTGGCCGATGGCGCTGCCCAGTTCCACTGGATCCGGCGCGGGCGCGTCGATGCCGACGGCTGGGACGGGCGCGATATTCCGCGAGACGAGCCGGACGAAGGCTACCGCGTCGAGATCCTCGGGACCAGTGGCGTCGTGGTGCGGCGGGTGGATGTCGAGGCTCCGCTGTTCCTTTATCCGGCGAGCGACGAGCTTGCCGATTTCGGCTCTCAGCAGCCGAGCCTCACCCTGCGCATCCGCCAGATCGGGCAAGCCGTGCCGCTGGGCATTGCGGCGCTTGCGACGATCGAGTTCTGACAGCCGAGTTTGAGTGCCGATTTTTGCGTGCCGATTTCTGACAATATCGTGATGGGAGACAGCTATGGACGGGACAAAAGCCTGGTATCAATCGAAGACGATCTGGGGCGCGCTGATTGCCGTTGCCGCCCCGCTTGCGCATGTGGCGGGAGTGGAGATTAACGCTGATGCGCAAGGGGAGCTTGCCGACATTCTGGTCACCTTTGCCGGTGCTTTCGGCGGATTGCTGGCGCTCTACGGGCGGATCGTCGCGAGCGCGCCGATCCATCCGACGGGCAAGGGATGACGGCGCCACGAGGGTCAGCATTACAGACCATTCATTTGCCATTCAGTTGGTATTGGATACATACTCCATCGAATGCTTTGGACATGATTTCGGGGACGTGATTCAAGACCGTGATCCCGGGGCGTGACACCTGTCGTCTTATGAGTGGAAACCGAAAGCCATGGCGCGACTGCCGATCATTGCGATCATCGCCGCGACAATAGCGGGATTGGCGGCCTTTGTGCCGGCAAACGCGCCGGCGCGCGACTATCTGATCCTGGTTGCAGGCGACTGCGGCACGGCGGCAAACAAGGTCTTGCGCGACACGGGAGGTCAGCTTTTGTCCGCCCAGCCATCCTCGGACGGACAGACCTGCATCGTCACCGTCCTGGTGCAGGGCAATGGCGAACGTCCGCGCAAGGTGACGGTCCGGGTTCCCATGTAGGCCGGTTGCCTGTAAACCGGCTTGTAAGCTTCATACCGCGGCGGGGCCCGCAGTGATTTTCAGGACAGTTTCATGCGTATTCTTGTGGTCGAAGACGACGTCAACCTCAACCGCCAGCTTTCCGACGCGTTGAAGGAATCCGGCTATGTGGTCGATCAGGCCTTCGACGGAGAAGAAGGGCATTATCTCGGCGAGACCGAGCCCTACGACGCCGTGATCCTCGACATCGGACTGCCGCAGATGGACGGCATCACCGTTGTTGAGAAGTGGCGTGAGGCGGGCAAGGGCATGCCGGTGCTGATGCTGACGGCGCGTGACCGGTGGAGCGACAAGGTGTCGGGTATCGATGCCGGCGCCGACGATTATGTGGCAAAACCCTTCCATGTGGAAGAAGTGCTTGCGCGCGTGCGTGCGCTTATCCGGCGTGCTGCGGGGCATTCGTCGTCCGAGATCATCTGCGGTCCGGTTCGTCTCGATACCAAGGCATCGAAGGCAAGCGTCGATGGGATACAGTTGAAGCTGACCTCGCACGAGTTCCGGCTTCTCTCCTACCTGATGCATCACATGGGCCAGGTCGTGTCGCGCACCGAGCTTGTGGAGCACATGTACGACCAGGATTTCGACCGCGATTCCAACACGATCGAAGTGTTTGTCGGGCGCCTGCGCAAGAAGATCGGTGTCGACCTGATCGAAACCGTGCGGGGCCTCGGCTACCGCATGCAAGCGCCCAACGATGCGCATTAAGCGGATAGGGCCTCGCTCGCTCACCGCTCGCGTTCTGCTTCTGGCAACCACGTGGTCGGCGGTGGCGCTGGTGGTGATCTCGATCGTCATTTCGCAGCTCTACCGCCAGTCCGCCGAACGCTCGTTTACCGACCTTTTGCGGGCGCAGCTCTATAACGTCATCAATTCCGTGACGATCGGCGAGGACAACAAGCTGATCGGCAACCCCCAACTGGGCGACCTGCGTTTCTCGCAGCCGGAGACCGGATGGTACTGGATCATCGAACCGCTCGGCACGTTTGCCGCGACGGCGATCTCGTCCTCGTCGCTCGGGACCTCCAACATCACAGTGCCGTCGATCCTGCAGGCGCCGTTCAACAATCGCTACGAGCGTTTCTATCCGACCCGCGACGCTTTCGGGAACCATGTTCTGGTGGCAGAAACCGAGGTGGTTCTGGACGGCGAGGGACGCGCGGCGCGGTTTCGCGTCTCGGGCAATCTCGATGCCGTGGAAGACGATATCCGCAGCTTTTCGCGCAGCCTCTATATCGCGCTCGGCGTGTTCGGGATCGGCAGCCTGATCGTCAACGGCCTCGCCATCCTCTACGGATTGCAGCCGCTTGATGCGGCGCGCCGCTCGCTGGAGCGGGTGAGGCGCAGTGAGGCGGAGCATCTGGAGGGAGAATTTCCCCGCGAAATCATGCCCTTGGCAAACGACATCAATGCTTTGATCGAAAGCAACCGCCGCATCGTCGAGCGGGCCCGCATGCAGGTCGGCAATCTCGCGCATTCGCTGAAGACGCCGATCGCGGTTCTGCTCAACGAATCGCGCATGCTCGACAAGGTCCAGTCCGATCTCGTCCGCTCGCAGGCCGAGACGATGCAGGCGCAGGTGCAATCCTATCTGAATCGCGCCCGGATCGCGGCACAGCGCAACTCGCTTCTGGCGCGCACGGATATCGAGCCGGTGCTGGAACGGCTGGTGCGGGTCATGCGCCGCCTCAACCCCGACAAGGAATTCCACCTTTCCGTCTATCCGCCGGGCGCAGCGCTTGCGCTGGAGCAACAGGATGTCGAGGAGACGATCGGAAACCTGTTGGAAAACTCCGCACGGTTCTGTCGTACCGGCGTCTGGGTGACGGCAGCGCTTGCAACAGCGCCACCGGAAAAGGCAGAGGGAGAGGCGGCCAAGCGTCCCTGGATCGAGATGGCCGTCGAAGACGACGGGCCGGGTCTCAATCCCGACCAGATCACCGAAGCGGTCAAGCGCGGCAGGCGGCTGGACGAGAGCAAGCCGGGCGCCGGGCTGGGACTGTCGATTGTAAGCGAGATCGTCAGCGAATATCAGGGCGAGCTGGAGATGACGCGCGGGGTGCGCGGTGGCCTTCGGACCCAGTTGCTGCTGCCGGGCATGATCAAGGAAGTCGCCGGCTGAGCACAAGGCCGGTTGAGGGAAGAAAACTGTGGCCGATGGGCAACGACGCCGCACTTGCTTCCGACGGTTCTGGACGGACGGATCGCCTGCTATATCTTGTCTACAGCCAATGGCCACATCATGCCGTGAAGACACGGCGACAACAAGAACTGCGCACAAAAGGGAGAGGCGACAATCGCAGCATTTCAGTTCCGACCCAATAGCGTCATAATGACGCCAAGCCGGAAACCGAATGATGCCGGTTCCGATCCCGAAAACGAAACGAGCGCGGTTCCCGACACGATGCGGTTGTCACATCTCCTCACTGCAGCAACATTCATGACGATTGCCGGCCTGCTGGCAGGGTGCAACACCAGTTCCACCGCGGCGGGTGCCCCGAAAGGCTTGCTGTCGCAACGGCCGTCAAGTTCGGCTGCCTATATCACGGCGCTGCAGGGCGGGATCGTCGGGCGGACCGGCGCTGAGCTCTCCAGCAGCGATCGGACGCGGGCGCTTGAGGCGGAATACCGCGCGCTTGAAGGCAGTGCCGTCGGCCAGACGATCAAGTGGAAGGGTGACGATGCGAGCGGCGAAGTGATCGCCAACGCGCCGTTCCAGGTCGGCTCGCAGAACTGCCGCCAGTATCGCCACACCGTCACGGCCGCCGGCAAGGAACTGATGTCGCGGGGGGCAGCCTGCCGCAACGCCAGCGGCACATGGACGCCGTTGACCTGACAATCCCGATAAGACGCGGAAAATAAAAAAACGTTGCCGATGCTGTCGGGGGCGGTCTCGATCTTTGCTGCTAAGGGAACGCTTGCCGGCTGCGCCAATACCCGTCAAATTCGCGTCAACGCGCGCTAGACCACTGGCCGGCCATTGGAAAGCGTCACCGATTGCGGTAATGGGCGATGATGTATTTGTGGATCGTTCTCGCGCTGCTGACGGCTGCCGTCGCAGCCGCCCTTCTCCTGCCGTTTGCGCGCAGCGCTTCGGCGGCTGCCTCCGGCGTATCGAATGCTCGTCGGAGCAATTCCACGAGGGCCGGAGAGGTCGAAGTCTATCGCGACCAGCTGCGGGAAATCGACCGCGACCGCGAAGGCGGGTTGATCAGCACTGAGGAGGCGGAGAACGCCCGCGCCGAGGTTGGACGCCGGCTGATTGCCGCTGCGGCCGAAAACGATCAGGACAAAACCGGCGGTGCTGCTACAAACAAGCACCGGATCGCGACGGCACTCGTCACGATCGTTCCGCCGGCATTGGGGCTCTGTCTTTACTTGAGCCTCGGAAATCCCGGCATCCCGGACCAGCCGCTACAGGCGCGTCTTGAAAACCCCGGCAACAATATCGCGCTGCTCGTCACCAAGGTGGAGCGGCATCTGGCCGAAAATCCGACTGATGGCGCGGGCTGGGATATTCTGGCGCCGATCTATCTGCGGCTGGACCGCGCTGGTGACGCCGAACTTGCCTATCGCAATGCGATCCGTTTCATCGGGCCGAGCAATGCCCGCTATTCGGGCCTCGGCGAGACGCTTGTTGTCGCCAATGACGGGATCGTCACGGAAGCGGCGCGTCAGGCGTTCGAGCAGGCGGTGAAGCTCGATCCGAATGATCCGCGCTCGCGCTTTTATGCGGCGCTCGGGCTTGAGCAGGGCGGCAGGAAGGACGAGGCACGCGCAGCCTTCGAGGAGCTTGCAAGCGCAACGCCCGCGGATGCGCCATGGAAGGGTCTGCTCGACGAACATATCGTCAAGAATGGCGGGGTGCCTGTTGCGGCAAAGCCGGTGGCCCCTTCGCTCGGAGGGCCGACACAGGAAGATGTTGCGGCAGCGCAGGACTTGTCGCAGGGTGATCGCAAGGCGATGATTGCCGGCATGGTCGACAGTCTCGCCGCAAAGCTCAAGGACGAGCCCGACAATATCGAGGGCTGGCTGCGGCTGGTGCGCTCCTATGCGGTGCTGGGCGACGAGGCAAAGGCCCGCGACGCACTTTCGACCGGACTGGCGCAGTTTCCGCCTGACGGCAATGATGGCAAGCGTCTGCTGGCGCTTGGCAAGGATATCGGGCTCGATGCGGATGCATCGCCAGCGCCTGGAGGAGCAAGACCATGACACGCAAGCAGAAACGCATGGCGGTGATCCTCGGCGGCATGAGCTTCGTCACGATCGCGGTGCTGCTGGTCATGTTCGCCTTCTCGCAGTCGGTCGCGTATTTCTTCATGCCGGGCGATCTGGCCAAGACTGATATCCAGCCGGGAACGCGCATCCGGCTCGGCGGGCTGGTGGAAGAGGGATCGGTCAGGCGCGGCCAGGGATCGACGGTGAGCTTTACCGTGACCGACGGCACCGGCAAGGTCGATGTCAGCTATACCGGCATTCTGCCCGACCTGTTTCGCGAGGGGCAGGGCGTGGTGACCGAAGGCGTGTTTGACGGCGGCACCCGGTTTACCGCCGACAGCGTGCTGGCCAAGCATGACGAGAATTACATGCCGAAGGAAGTGGCCGACCGTCTGAAGAAGGACGGTGTCTGGGAAGACGGCACCGGCAAGGGCATGGCGCCGAAAAAGGATGCGGCTCAGCCTGAAGTCAAAATCGACGGCAAGCCGCAGGTGATGCTGCAGATGCCAGGGACGTCCGCCGAGGGAGTGACCAGACAATGATCGTCGAGATCGGCCATTACGCGCTGGTTCTGGCGCTTGCCACCGCGCTGATCGTATCCACCCTGCCGATGATCGGTGCCAGGCGTCGCGATCCCGCGATGATGGCGCTGGCAACGACCGGGTCGCTGACGTTGTTCGCTCTGGTGGTCATCTCGTTTGCGGCGCTCACCTGGGCCTATATGGTGTCGGACTTCTCGGTCAAAAACGTCTGGGAGAACTCCCATTCGATGATGCCGATGCTCTACAAATTCTCCGGCGTCTGGGGCAATCACGAAGGATCGATGCTGCTCTGGCTGCTGATCCTCGCCTTGTTTTCGGCGCTGGTGGCAGGGTTCGGCGGCAATCTGCCGGATACGCTGAAGGCCAATGTTCTGGCCGTGCAGGCCTGGATCTCTTCGGCCTTCCTATTGTTCATCCTGCTCTCGTCCAACCCGTTTCTGAGGCTCGACCCCGCACCTGCGGAAGGGCAGGACCTCAACCCGGTTCTGCAGGATCTCGGCCTCGCCATCCATCCGCCGCTGCTCTACCTCGGCTATGTCGGCTTTTCCGTCTGCTTCTCGTTTGCCGTCGCGGCGCTGATCGAAGGGCGCATCGATGCCGCCTGGGCGCGCTGGGTGCGGCCGTGGACGCTGGCGGCCTGGACATTCCTCACGGCAGGGATCGCGATGGGCTCCTACTGGGCCTATTACGAACTGGGCTGGGGCGGCTGGTGGTTCTGGGATCCGGTCGAGAACGCTTCCTTCATGCCCTGGCTTGCGGGCACCGCGATGCTGCATTCGGCACTGGTGATGGAAAAGCGTGAGGCCCTGAAGATCTGGACGGTGCTTCTGGCGATCATGACCTTTTCGCTGTCGCTGCTCGGAACCTTCCTGGTGCGGTCGGGCGTGCTGACCTCGGTGCATTCGTTTGCGTCCGACCCGACCCGCGGCATCTTCATCCTCTGCATCCTCGCCGTCTTCATCGGTGGTGCGTTTTCGCTGTTTGCCTGGCGGGCGCCGAGCCTGAAGGCGGGCGGACTGTTTGCGCCGATCTCGCGCGAGGGCGCGCTGGTGCTGAACAACCTGATCCTGACCGTGGCAACCGCAACGGTTCTGACCGGCACGCTCTATCCGCTGGTGCTGGAGACGCTGACCGGCGAAAAGATCTCTGTCGGTGCGCCGTTCTTCAACATGACCTTCGGGCTGCTGATGCTGCCGCTTCTGATCGCCGTGCCGTTCGGCCCGGTGCTGGCCTGGAAGCGCGGAGATCTGCTGGGCGCTCTGCAGCGGCTCTACGTGTTTGCCGGACTGTCGCTCGCGGCCGGTCTCGCCTTTGCGTATTTCCAGGGCGGAGGGCCGGTCCTGTCGATCTTCGGGCTGGCGCTCGGTTTCTGGGGCATGTTCGGCGCGATTGCCGATCTCTGGTATCGCGGCAATTTCGGCAAGGTCGGCTTCGCGACAGGCCTTCGGCGCGTCCGGGGCCTGCCGCGCTCGGCGTTCGGAACGGCATTCGCCCATTTCGGCCTGGGCGTAACCGTGCTCGGGATTTTTGCGGCGACGACGTTCGGCACCGAGACTGTTGTCGAGATGAAGCAGGGGCAGACGGTAGAGGCCGGTGGCTATTCGCTGACCTTCGACGGGTTCCGCGATGCCGTCGGCCCGAACTTCACCGAAAGCCGCGGGCATTTCACGGCCCGCAAGGGCGGCGCTGCAGTCGCCGACGTCTGGTCTTCGAAGCGGCTCTATACGGCGCGGCGCATGCCGACGACGGAAGCAGGGATCCTCACCTTCGGTTTGAGCCAGCTCTATGTGTCGCTCGGCGACCCCATGGATAGCGGCGGGATTGTCGTGCGGATCTGGTGGAAGCCGTTCATCCTGTGCATCTGGGGCGGATGCCTGATCATGATGGTGGGCGGGTTCGTGTCGCTGTCCGATCGCAGACTGCGGGTCGGCGCGCCGGCCAAGCGGCCGAAGGTGGTGGTGGCGCCCAAGGGTGGGCTGGAGCCGGCGGAATGAAACATTCACGGCTTCCCTCATTCCTGTGCTTGTCACAGGAATCCAGTGCGCCCAAGTCTTTGGGCGCGGAAGATCTATTGAAAACAGCAGGTTCTTTCACGGCGCGGACGCGCCGTGGCTGGATTCCTGTGACGAGCAAAGGAATGAGGGAAGAAAGCGTTTCTGGTCTAGTGGGTCGATTCCTGCTTGCGCTGTTCCTCCTGTTGGCTCCGCTTCCCGCCTTTGCCGTCAATCCCGATGAGATCCTCAAGGATCCGGCGCTGGAGCAGCGGGCGCGGCAGATTTCCACGCAGTTGCGCTGCATGGTCTGCCAGAACCAGTCGATCGACGACAGCAATGCCGAGCTGGCTCGCGATCTTCGCGTGCTGGTGCGCGAGCGGTTGACGGATGGGGATACGGACGGGCAGGTGATCGATTATGTCGTTTCCCGCTACGGCGAGTTCGTGCTGCTCAATCCGCGTGTGAGCGCAAGGACGATCATTCTCTGGGCGCTGCCGATCGGGGCGCTGGTGATCGGGATCGTCGCGCTGTTCGTTTTTATCCGCACCCGGCCAAACACACGCTCCATCGCGGCTCTGACAGATGCCGAAAAGAAGCGGATCGACGAGCTGTTGAAGCGGTAAGGCCTGCCGTTTCTCAAGGCTGCAAGAATTTTGAACATTACCAACAATTCATGCCGCCGACACGTGCAGTTAAGGTGCAGGCTCCTATATCTCTTCTCAACCACCGCCGCCGGACCTCCGGCAACACCAAGACTGACGAGAAGAAGAAGGTAGCTCAGATGCGCACCATTAAACGTCCCTCCCTGAAGACGGTTCTCAAGACTTCCACCGTAGCCGGCCTTGCGGCCGTCATGCTGTCGACCGGCATTCCGGCCCAGGTGACCGCATCCTTCGCGGCCCCCGTCAGCGTGACCGCGCCCCAGGCTCCGAGCTTTGCCGATGTGGTCTCCGCCGTATCGCCCGCCGTCGTCTCCGTTCGCGTCCAGTCGGACGAGCCGCAGGAGACCGCCGATGAAGGTGGCAACAACTTCAACTTCAACTTCGGCGGTCGCGGTTTCGACCAGCTGCCCGATGACCATCCCTTGAAGCGCTTCTTCAAGGAATTCGGCGGCCAGGGCGGCCCAGGCGCTCCCGGCGGCCCGAACGGCGGCCCCGGTGCCGGTCCGCGTGACCGCGCCGAGCGTGGTGGCCCCGGCGCGAACCGTCCGCATCACCTGCGTCCGACCGCACAGGGCTCCGGCTTCTTCATCTCCGAAGACGGCTACGTTGTCACCAACAACCACGTCGTTTCGGACGGTCAGGCCTATACGGTCGTCCTCAACGACGGCACCGAGCTCGAAGCCAAGCTGGTCGGCCGCGACAGCCGCACCGATCTGGCGCTGCTGAAGGTCGATGCCACCAGCCGCAAGTTCACCTACGTGTCCTTTGCCGACGACACCAAGACCCGCGTCGGCGACTGGGTCGTGGCTGTCGGCAACCCGTTCGGCCTTGGCGGCACCGTGACTGCCGGCATCGTTTCGGCCCGTGGCCGCGACATCGGCTCCGGTCCTTACGACGACTACATCCAGGTGGATGCGGCCGTGAACCGCGGCAATTCCGGCGGCCCGACCTTTGACCTTTCCGGCCAGGTTGTCGGCATCAACACCGCGATCTTCTCGCCGTCGGGCGGCAATGTCGGCATCGCCTTCGCGATCCCGGCCTCCACCGCCAAGGACGTGATCAACGACCTGATGAAGGACGGCAAGGTTGCGCGCGGTTGGCTCGGCGTGCAGATCCAGCCGGTGACGCAGGATATCGCCGACTCGCTCGGTCTGAAGGAAGCGGCCGGCGCGCTTGTCGTTGCTCCGCAGGAAGGATCGCCAGGCCAGAAGGCCGGCATCAAGGAAGGTGACATCATCACCGCCGTCAACGGCCAGGCTATCAAGGATGCCCGCGAACTGTCGCGCCGCATCGCAGGCTTCGGCCCTGATGCCAAGGTGAAGATCGATCTGTGGCGTGAAGGCAAGTCGCAGAACGTCACCGTGACGCTCGGCAACATGGCAAGCGACGAGGCGGCTTCGGCCGAACCGAAGCAGCCGGATGCGCCGGTTCCCTCGACCAGCAAGGCGCTCGCCTCGCTCGGCATCACCGTTGCTCCCGCCGAAGACGGTTCCGGCCTTGCCGTGACCGAAGTCGATCCGGACAGCGAAGCAGCGGCCCGTGGTCTGAAGAACGGCGAGAAGATCTTGTCGGTGAACAACCGCAAGGTCGCTACCGCCGATGACATCGGCAAGGTGATTGAACAGGCCCGCAAGGACGGCCGCACCCGTGCGCTGTTCCAGGTCGAGGCCGACGGTACCAGCCGCTTCGTGGCGCTGCCGATCGACGAAGGCTGATTTAAGCCTCCGGTTCCCAATAGGTTGGTCCTCCCAGACGACCTCATGAAGGGCGCCACCGGCAACGGTCGGCGCCCTTCACCGTTCATGGAGTTTCAAGATGCAGACGATCATCCCACAATCCGGCAGTCCCGATGATTCCGCTGGTGCAAAAATCGCAAGCGACGCTATTGTCCCGCACATGAAGATTCTGGTGATTGAAGACGATCTCGAGGCTGCGGCCTACATGACGAAGGCGTTTCGCGAGGCCGGCATTGTGGCCGACCATGCAAGCGACGGCGAAAGCGGCCTGTTCATGGGGACGGAGAATTCCTACGACGTCATGGTGATCGACCGCATGCTGCCGCGGCGCGACGGTTTGTCGGTGATCTCGGAACTGCGCAAGCGCGGCGTCAATGCGCCGGTGCTGATCCTCTCAGCGCTCGGCCAGGTGGACGACCGGGTGACCGGGTTGCGCGCCGGCGGGGACGACTATCTGCCAAAACCCTATGCATTCTCCGAGCTTCTGGCGCGTGTCGAGGTTCTCGGCCGGCGCAAGGGCACGCCGGAACAGGATATGGCCTACCGGGTCGGCGATCTGGAACTCGACCGGCTGTCCCACGAGGTGAAGCGCGCCGGCAAGGAGATCCTGCTGCAGCCGCGCGAATTCCGTCTTCTCGAATACCTGATGAAGAATGCCGGCCAGGTGGTGACCCGCACGATGCTTCTCGAAAACGTCTGGGACTACCACTTCGACCCGCAGACCAATGTGATCGACGTGCATGTGTCGCGGCTGCGCTCGAAGATCGAGAAGGATTTCGACAAGCCGTTGCTGAAGACTATTCGCGGTGCCGGCTACATGATCAAGGACGAGGGGTAAGCCTTCGTGTTTGCCCGTATCGTCAACCGCGCCAGGCTGATGTTCCGCTCCACGGCGGTCAGGCTTTCGGCACTCTACATCCTGCTGTTTGCACTCTGCGCCGCGTTTCTGGTGTTCTACGTTACAGCGCTTTCCGAAAAGACGCTGGTGCAGCAGACGCGCCAGACGATTCAGGAGGAAATCCAGGACATTCAGCGCGCCTATGATCGCGGCGGTATCAACCTTCTGCTGCGCATCATGGAGCGTCGCGCCCGCCAGCCGGGCGCCAATCTCTATGTGATTGCGGGCCCGAGCGGCGATATTCTGGCCGGCAATGTCGCCTCCGTGCAGCCGGGCGTTCTCGACAAGGAAGGCTGGACGGACATGCCGTTCGGCTACACCCCATACTCCGAGAACCAGGGCGCGCGGCGGCATCTTGCGATCGCCAACGTGCTGCGCTTCGACAACGGTCTTCGGATCATGATCGGCCGCGATCTCGGAGATCCCAGCCGTTTCCGCTATATCGTGCGCCAGGCGCTGATGGTGGCGCTGGCGATCATGGGGCTCGGTGCTCTCGTGATCTGGTTCGGCATCGGCCGCAATGCGCTGAAACGGATCGACCGGATGTCGGCCGCAAGCCAGAAGATCATGGCGGGCGACCTGTCGCAGCGGCTGCCGGTTGGCCGCTCCGGCGACGAGTTCGACAGGCTGTCGGAATCGCTCAACGCCATGCTCGGCCGCATCGAGAAACTCAACGAGGGACTGCGGCAGGTTTCCGATAACATCGCCCACGATCTGAAGACGCCGCTGACACGGCTGCGCAACAAGGCGGCCGATGCGCTTTCCGAAGACCGCGAGGATGTGCGCCGTCATGCGCTGGAGGGGATCATCGGCGAAAGCGACCAGCTGATCCGAACCTTCAACGCGCTCCTGATGATCTCGCGTGTCGAGGCGGGCTCGATGGCGGCGGAAATGTCCGACGTTGATCTCTCTGCCGCCTCTGCCGACTGTGCCGAGCTTTACGAACCGGTGGCCGACGAGGTCGGACTGGCGCTGGTGACGGAGATCGAGCCCGGCCTTTCCGTGAACGGCAACCGCGAACTGATCGGCCAGGCGATCTTCAACCTGCTGGACAATGCGATCAAATATGCCGCCGAAGCCGGCGGTGTCCCCGAGATCCGGGTGAAGCTCTCGTCGACGGCGGGGCTGATCCGGCTTTCCGTGTGCGACAACGGTCCGGGCGTGCCAGCGGACAAGCGCGAAGAGGTGACGAAGCGGTTCTTCCGGCTGGATGCCAGTCGTTCCAAGCCCGGAACGGGTCTCGGCCTGTCTCTGGTCGAGGCAGTGATGGGGCTGCATGGCGGAAGGCTGGAGCTCTCCGCGACCGACGAGGCGAGCAATGAGGCTCCCGGCTTGACGGTGACCATGGTGTTTCCGGTGGTGAAGGGCTAGGCTGGCGGAGCGCGGAAGGAAAAGAATGGAGACCGGAAACCGGCTCGACGACGTAGCGGCTGGTGTGATCCGGCCGCTGAACCAGGCGGAGGCCAAGCTTGCGCTTTCCCTGTTGAAGGAGATCGGCAAGACCGAGCCTTCCGTGGCTGAACTCGTCAAGGCCGATGGGCCGCTCAAGGCCTTTTTTGTCGCAGCGTTCTCGCTGTCACCGTTTCTCCGCGATGTGGCTTCGATCAGGCCTAAGCTTCTGGCCGGTGCGATCGACGGGCAGGTCGAGGATGCGCTGGCCGCGCTGGTTGACGCAGCGCGAGACGCCTGGCGACCGGTGGATGCAAGGATCCCGTCCGAGAACGAGGTGATGACGGCGCTGCGCAGTGCCAAACGCGCGTTCGGCTTTCTGCTGGCGCTCGCAGATCTTGCCCGCATCTTCTCGGCACGGGATACGACGCGCTGGCTGAGCGAGTTCGCGCAGGCGTCTACGGCGGCCACGATCGATCATCTGCTTCTGGCAGCCCATGAGAGCGGCAAGCTCCGGCTCGTCGATCGAACGGAGCCGAGCCGCGGATCGGGCCTGATCGTGCTCGGCATGGGCAAGCTCGGTGGCCGCGAGCTGAACTACTCTTCCGATATCGACATCGTCGTCTTCTATGATCCCGACGCCGGCATTCTGGCCGACCCGCTGGATGCCTCGGAAACCTATGGGCGGATGATGCGGCGGCTGATCCGCATTCTGCAGGAGCGCACCGCAGACGGCTATGTGTTCCGTACCGATCTGCGGCTGAGGCCCGATCCCGGCTCGACGCCGCTTGCCGTGTCCATGGATGCGGCGCTGATCTATTACGAGGGCAGGGGGCAGAACTGGGAACGGGCAGCCTTCATCAAGGCCCGTCCGGTGGCTGGCGATATCGCGGCGGGCGAGGGCTTTCTGAAACTGCTGACGCCCTTCGTGTTTCGCAAATATCTCGATTATGCGGCAATTGCCGATATCCATTCGATCAAGCGGCAGATCCATGTTCACAAGGGCCACGGTGCGATTGCCGTCAAAGGCCACGATATCAAGCTTGGTCGCGGCGGCATTCGCGAGATCGAGTTCTTTGCGCAGACCCAGCAGCTGATCGCCGGCGGCCGCATGCCGGCCTTGCGCACGCGCGAGACGGAAGCAGCGCTGAAGGCGCTGGCCGAGGCGAAATGGATCAGGCCCGAGATCGCGGCGGCGCTGACCGATGCCTACTGGTTTCTGCGCGATGTGGAGCACCGCATCCAGATGGTGCATGACGAGCAGACGCACCGGCTGCCAACCACCGAGGCGGAGCTGAAGCGCATTGCCTTCATGCTCGGTTTCGACAGCGTCGCGGCATTTTCGACGCGGCTCGAAGCCATTCTGAGGACGGTCGAGAAGCGCTACTCGCGGCTGTTCGAGCAGGAGGAAAAGCTTTCTTCCCAGGGCGGAAACCACGAAGGCAATCTCGTCTTTACCGGCCAGAAGGACGATCCCGATACGCTTGAGACGCTTGGGCGGCTCGGCTTTGAGCGTCCGGCCGACATGAGCCGGGTCATCCGGACCTGGCATTCCGGTCGCTACCGGGCGACGCAGTCATCGGAAGCGCGCGAGCGGCTGACGGAGATGATGCCGGCGCTCTTGAAGGCAATCGGCGAGAGCCGCCGCGCCGACGAGGCCCTGCTACGGTTCGACAGTTTTCTCAAAGGCCTGCCGGCCGGCATCCAGCTGTTCTCGCTGATCGGCAACAATCCGCTCCTTCTGTCGCTGATCGTGACGATCATGGCCTCTGCGCCGCGGCTGGCCGATATCGTCGCCTCCAAACCGCATGTGTTCGACGGCATGCTGGACCCGGGGCTGATGGCGGAGATCCCCACCCGCGACTTTCTCGCCTCGCGGCTGACGGCGTTTCTGGCAAGCTCGCGGCACTACGAGGACCGGCTGGACCGGCTGCGGATCTTTGCCGCCGAGCATCGTTTCCTGATCGGGATCCGGCTCCTGACCGGGTCGATTTCCGGAGAGGAGGCCGGTCGCGCCTTCACCCATCTCGCCGATCTCCTGATTGAGGCGGCCCTGGTTGCGGTAACAGCCGAAATCGAGACGGCGCACGGCGCCTATCCGGGCGGTCGGTTGGCCGTGCTCGGCATGGGCAAGCTCGGTTCGTTCGAGCTGACCGCCGGCTCCGATGTCGATCTCATCCTTCTCTACGACTATGACAGCGCGGTCGCGGAAAGCGATGGCCCGCGGCCGCTCGATGCGCAACGTTATTTCACGCGCCTGACCCAGCGGCTGGTCGCAGCGCTTTCGGCGCCGATGGCGGAGGGCGTGATCTTCGAGGTGGATCTGCGGCTGCGGCCCTCCGGCAACAAGGGCCCGGTCGCCACCCGCATCGGTGCCTTCGGCAAATATCAGCGCGAGGAAGCCTGGACCTGGGAGCACATGGCGCTGACGCGGGCGCGGCTCGTCTGCGGTGACGCAAGCCTTCAGGACGAGGTCAGGGACGTGATCGACGACGTTCTGTCGGCTCGGCCCGATATCGGCAAGATCGCCAAGGATGTTTCCGAAATGCGGGTGCTGATCGGCAAGGAAAAGCCGCCGCGCGATATCTGGGATCTGAAGCTCATCCCGGGTGGGTTGATCGATATCGAGTTTCTGGCCCAGTACCTGCGGCTTGTCGCACCCGTGAAGAACATCACCGTCCCGACCTACGGCTCGACGACCGGCGAATTGCTGGAACGCCTTGGCGAGGAAATGATCACGCCCGGCGACCTCGATACCTGCCAAGAGGCAATCAGACTGTTCAGCGAACTGTCGCAGATCATCAGGCTCTGTGTCGACGGCCCGTTCGAGCCTGCAGACGCGCCATCCGGCCTCGTGGAGCGCATCTGCAGGGCCGGGGACTGTCCGGACCTGGCAACGCTCGAGGGCGAGGTAAAGCGGCTATCCAAGGCGGTGCGGAAGGTTTTCGAGAAGGTGGTGAGAGCCTGAGCTCCGTCTGCCGGTTCTGACCGAGATGATCATCTGATCAGAGTGAATATCCCGGCTGTCGCAGCGATTGCTGCCAGCACCAGCCCGAAGATCACACAGATGATATTGATGATCCAACCCTGATCCGGCTTCGAATCCAGCTTGACGTTGATCATCGCAAGCGCTGCCCGCGTGTCGTCAGCAATCTCTTCGAGCTTGGTGATACGGGCTTCCATGGCATCGAATATACCGTTGCCGTCGCCGGATTTCAATGTGTTCTGCTTCCTTGGCGGAAAGGCGTCTGCAGCGCTGCTCACAGGTGATCTCCCTCAATACCTGCACAGGGTTGCAAACGAGTAAGCGGAAGTCAATTGCAATCGAAAATTGATTGCGCGGCTTGCTTCAAGCTACCTTCTTTGCCGCAAACTGGACCATGTCGCTCTGGGGGATGTGGATCGAAACCACGGTTCCCTTGCCCATGACGGACCGGATCCGCATCGTGCCGCCGTGCAGGGTGATCAGCGAGCGGGAGATGGCGAGGCCGAGGCCGGAGCCGCCTTTGCTCTTGGCATACTGGCTCTGCACCTGTTCGAAGGGCTGGCCGATCTTCGACAGCGATGCCTTGGGGATGCCGATGCCGGTGTCGGCGATGGTGAGCACGATGCCGCCGCTGATCGGCTTTGCGCGCAGTTCGATGCGGCCGCCTTCGTCGGTGAATTTCACGGCGTTGGAGAGGAGGTTCAGCATCACCTGTTTCAGCGCCCGGCGATCGCCGATCATGTCGAGGGAAGGCGACAGGCACTGGCGGATGGCGATCTGCTTTTCCTGTGCTACCACGGCCGTCAGCCTCAGGCTTTCCTCGATCAGCGGCGTCAGGTTGACGGGCTCCGACTGGATCAGCATGTGGCCGGCCCCGATCTTCGACATGTCGAGGATATCGTTGATGACGTTGAGGAGATGCTTGCCGCTGTCGTGGATATCGCGGGAGTATTCGCTGTATTTGGCGGATCCGAGCGGGCCGAACATGCCGTTCACGAGGATTTCGGAAAAGCCGAGGATGGCGTTGAGCGGCGTTCTGAGTTCGTGGGACATGTTGGCGAGGAATTCCGACTTCGCCTTGTTGGCGGCCTCAGCGCGTTCCTTTTCCGCCTGGTAATTGGCATTGGCGGTCGAAAGCTCTTCCTTCTGGCGCTCGAGCTTCTTCTGCGAGGCGGAGAGATCGCCGATCGTTGCCATCAGGCGCCGCTCGGAATCGCGCAGACGTTCCTGGTGACGCTTGAGCAGGGTGATGTCGGTGCCGACGGATACCGTGCCGCCATCGCGGGTGCGGCGTTCGTTGATCTGCAACCAGCGTTCGTCGGCAAGCTGCACTTCGGTGGTGCGCGACAGGCCGCTGCGATCGGGATCGGCGACGCGGCGTTCGATCACCGGACGGGCAGAGGCGCCAAGCACGGTGCTGCGTTCGGTGCCAGGCACGAGAACCGAATCCGGGAGACCATGGGCCTGCTGGAAGTGGGTGTTGCACATCACCAGGCGGTCGTTCTTGTCCCAGAGAACGAAGGCTTCCGACGTGCACTCGATGGCGTCTGCAAGGCGCTGGTCGGCTTCTGCATAGCGTTCGGCAAGCCGGTGCTGCTCGGTCACATCCATGGCGATGCCGATCACATGGGTGCGACCGTTTGCCATCCGCACGACCTGGGCGCGGGCGCGCATCCACACATAGTGGCCGGCGGCGTGGCGCATGCGGAAGACTTGGTCCACCTGCTTGGCATTGCCGCGGCTGATGGCGCGGGCGAGAGCGTAAAGATTGCCATCGGTCGGGTGCATCATCCGCGCCGCATCGGTAAAGGACACGACGTTGCCAACCGGGGGGAAGCCGAGCATCTCGTACATCGAGCCCGACCAGAACAGGCGCCGGTTAGTAACGTCGAAATCCCACAGGCCGCAGCGACCGCGCGACAGCGCCGTCTCGATGCGCAGGTTCGATTGCACGAACGTCTCGTCGGCGTCGCGGGCGCGCTTCACCTGAGCGTAATAGGCATAGAGGATGACGAGCAGGATGGCCGAAATGCCGGCAAAGATCGTGACGCTGAGCGAGACTTCGCCACGTACGAATTCGTTCGTCGTCTCCAGCGAATGGGCCGCTACGATCAGCGCACCGTCGTTGCCGATTGGCTTGATCGACGCATAGTAGGGGACATCACCGAAAAAGGTCTCGATGACCGTGCCCGACCCGCCGACGCGGCGCATGGCTGCGGTTTCGGGAAGAACCGAGGAAAGACGCTTGCCGAGATAGCTGCCGGCATCGCCGATGCCGCCGAAGATCCGGCCGGTGGTATCGGTAAAGAGCACGACAGCGCCGCGCTCCAGCTTGTCCTGGCCGAGGAATGTCGAGAGACGCGCTTGGGCAGTCTGGCGGTCGGCTGCAGCAAACAGCGATTCCTGACCGGAGAAAGCGGCGGATGCGGTCGCGGACATCAGCGACGCGGACTGGCGCGCGGCATCTTCCATCCGGCCATGCTCGCCCACGATCCCCATAATGCGCGATGCGGCAACGACGGCAAGAAAGATAAGGATCAGAATTGGAATGGAACGCTTCAGCACCAGCTCGACGCGCGGCGTCTGCTGTGCGATCGGCCGGACGGAAAGCTGAGCTTCCTCCGGAGCCGTCCGTCCAAGGCTGCTGAAGCCTGGAAACTTGAAGCGCAACCATCCCCCGGCCTCGGTTTCCCGCTGCACGCCCGATATCATCGTCATCCGATCCCTCGTCGTGATTCGCTGCGCCGCCGCTCGAATCTGACCTAATGAATCACAGAGTGATTCTCTGTGTCCAGAGGGTTGGTAACATTTCGTTAACCATATGATAGTCGACGCATTTACGCCTGAGAGGATCCGCAAATCAGGTGTCTGGGTAACGCTTTTCAGGATGCGAGTTATCAAGCCCCGTCAAGCAAGATGTACCAAAATGTGCCAAATCGGCGCAAAAAATATCCGCGCCGGCAGGCAGCCGACGCGGATGTCATTTTGCACGAAGATTGTCTCAGCCCTTCAGCATACGCTCAACGATGTCGCGCACGTCAGTCGAAAGGGACGGGCTACGTTCAATCGTCATCAAAGCGTCGCGGGCCTGGTCGGCGCGGGTCGGCTCCAGCGAGCGCCATGAGCGCATCGAGGTGAGGATGCGGGCGGCAAGTTGCGGGTTCTTCGGATCGATCTCGAGGATCTGTCCGGCCAGGAACCGGTAGCCTTCGCCGTCGCGACGGTTGAAGCCGGTCGGGTTCGAGAAGGCATACATGCCGACCAGTGCGCGAACACGGTTCGGATTGCCGGCATTGTAGCGCGGATGGTCGATCAACGCTTTGACCCGCGCCAGTGCATCTTCGCCGGGCATGGTCGCCTGCAGCGAGAACCACTTGTCGATGACGAGCGGGTTTTCGCCGAACCGTGTCAGGAAGCTTGCGAGCGCACCTGTTGTTTCCGACGCTTCCGGGAAGCGATGGGCAAGCAGGGTGAGCGCCTGCGACAGTTCCGTCATGTTGTCGGCTGCACCGAAGGCTTCGGCCGCGCGCTGCGGGCTGTTCTCGCCATAGGCGAGGTAGGTCAATGCCGCAGCCTTGAGAGCCCGCTTGCCGGCGCTTTCGGCATCCGGCGAATAGGCACTATCTGCCTTCATGTCACTGAACAGACGCTTGAACAGGTCTTCACCAGCATCTGCGATGAGCTTCAAGACCGCATTGCGGCCCGTGTGAATGGCTTCCGGATCGTTGTTGCCACCAAGCTCGCGACCGATGTCGGCTTCGCTCGGAAGTGCCAGAACCTGCGCGCGGAAGGCCGGCTCCAGCGTGTCGTCACCGGCCGCTTCCAGAAGTGCCGCAATCAGCGCCGGGTCGCAGGTGACCTCATGACCTTCCCGCGCGTCGCGGGCCGCCTTGGTGAGGTTGGGGATGGCGAGATCCGTCAGGGCCTGCCAGCGCGAAAACAGATCCGTATCGTGACGCGCGATATGGGCGAGATCGGCCGGCGTCTGGGTAAAGGCGATGTTGACCGGCGCCGAGAACGAACGGTTGAGCGACAGGACCGGCCGCGACGCGATTCCGGTGAAGGTGAAGGTCTGGCGGCGATCGGTCAGATGCAGCACGTCACCGGTCACTTCACCGCCCTTGACGGATGTCGCGTCGGCAATGGTGCCATTGTCGAGGATCAGCGCGAAGGACAACGGAATGTGCATCGGCTGCTTGTCCGGCTGGCCCGGCGTTGCCGGCACCATCTGTTCGAGCGACAGCTTGAACGTGGCGGATGCCTGGTCGTATTCGGTCGAGACGTTGACGAGCGGCGTGCCGGCCTGCGAATACCAGAGCGAGAACTGGGCGAGATCGCGGCCGCTCACGTCCTCGAAGCATTTCACATAGTCCTCGACGGTGACGGCCTGGCCGTCATGCCGTTCGAAATAGAGATCCATGCCGGCCTTGAAATCGTCCTTGCCGAGCAGCGTGGCGATCATGCCGGTGACTTCGGACCCCTTCTGGTAGACCGTCGTCGTGTAGAAATTGTTGATCTCGCGATAGGTCGTCGGGCGGACCGGGTGGGCGAGCGGGCCGCCATCCTCCGGGAACTGGTCCGAGCGCAGATGGCGCACCTCGGCGATGCGCTTGACCGGGCGCGAGCGCTGGTCGGCCGAGAATTCGTGGTCGCGATAGACCGTGAGGCCTTCCTTCAGGCACAGCTGGAACCAGTCGCGGCAGGTGATGCGGTTGCCGGTCCAGTTGTGGAAGTATTCGTGGGCGATGATCGCCTCGATATTGGCGTAGTCCTGATCCGTTGCAGTCTCTGGATCGGCCAGCACGTACTTGTCGTTGAAGACGTTGAGCCCCTTGTTCTCCATGGCGCCCATGTTGAAGTCTGAGACGGCGACGATCATGAAGATGTCGAGATCGTATTCGCGGCCGAACCGCTCCTCGTCCCACTTCATCGAACGCTTCAGAGCGTCCATGGCATAGGCGGTGCGCGACTCGTTGCCGTGCTCGACATAGATCTTCAGCGTGACTTCACGCTCGGACATCGTCACGAACGTGTCTTCGACGACCGCAAGATCGCCGGCGACGAGAGCAAACAGGTAGGATGGCTTCGGATGCGGATCGAACCAGGCGGCAAAGGCGCGGCCTTCGTCATATCCGGCACCGCCCAGGAAATTGCCGTTCGACAGCATGACCGGGTTGGCGGCCTTGTCACCGATGATGGTGATCGTGTAGGGCGCCAGAACGTCGGGACGGTCAGGGAAGTATGTGATCCGGCGGAAGCCTTCGGCCTCGCACTGCGTGCAATAGATGCCGTTGGTGCGGTAAAGCCCCATCAGCTGCGTATTGGCTTCCGGATTGATATGGGTCGTGATGGTGATCTCAAACGGCGCCTCGGCCGGCAGATCACGGATGATGAGGCTTTCCGGCGTGGCATCGTACTGACTGGCCGGCACGTCCTTTTGGTCAAACAGCAGGCCGGAAAGAGCAAGCTCGTCGCCATCGAGCACCAGAGGAGCGGACGGATCCACGCCTTCGCGGCGATGGAAGATCAGCCGGGCATCCACTTTCGTGTTCGTCGGGTCGAGCTCGAAGGTGAGGTCGACACGTTCCAGAACGAAATCAGTGGGGCGGTAATCTGCCAGATGTACGATCTGGCCCGTATCTGTTCGCATGACTTTTCCTGAACCGGCTCTTCAAATTGAACGCGTCGAGGATCTGCGCGGTTGCGCGCATTGAGCTTTCGACAATCCCCATCGCCGCCGCGGATCATTGCACGCAATACTAAACGATTGTTGAAGCCACCTTTAAGATAACGCGATTTTGTTCCAGTCTTGAGCAGCCTCGCGGAAGCTGACTTGCCATCATGCTTCGTGATTGTGCTTTGTCAATTTCCTGTCGCGGCCCCGGGAAATGTGGTTATTGTGATTTGTATTCGAATCCTTTTCTTTGACGGTGCTGCGATTACGGTCCCGTCACCGTGATTTTTGCAGAGTGCATGATGGTGGCCGACGCGCAGAACCCCTTGCGGGGCATTCTTTTCAAGGTCATCTCCGTCGTCATCTTCGTGGCCATGCAGGTCTGCATCAAGTCCGCCGGAACGGGGATCCCTGCAGGGCAGATCACCTTTTACCGCTCGGCCTTCGGGATCGTGCCGATCGTGCTCTACCTGTCGGTTCTCGGACAGTTATGGCCGGCATTCCACACGTCGAGCATTTTTGGACATTTCAAGCGCGGTGTGCTGGGCATCATGTCGATGGCCTTCGGCTTTTACGGCCTGATCCACCTGCCGCTGCCAGAAGCGATCGCCATCGGCTACGCGGGACCGCTGATGGCCGTCGTGTTTGCAGCGCTCATCCTCAAGGAAACAGTGCGCGTCTATCGCTGGACGGCGGTGTTGATCGGAATCGTTGGCGTTCTCGTCGTCTCCTGGCCAAAGCTGACACTGCTCCGCGACGGCGGGTTTGCCTCCGAACAGGCGCTCGGGGCGATCGCGGTTCTCTGTGCCGCCGTGCTGGCCGGTCTTGCCATGGTGCAGGTGCGCCAGCTGGTGCAGACCGAAAAGACGGCGACGATCGTGCTGTATTTTTCGCTGACCGGCGCGCTTCTGTCGCTGGCCAGCCTGCCGTTCGGCTGGGTGTCGCTGCCCTGGAGCAGTTTTCTGCTTCTGATCGCGGCCGGGCTATGCGGTGGCGTAGCGCAGATCTTCCTGACCGAAAGCTATCGATTTGCCGATGTCTCGACAGTCGCACCCTTCGACTATACGTCGATCATTCTGGGCATTGCCGTGTCATATCTGCTGTTTGCGGACGTGCCGACGGCAACGACGCTGATCGGTACCGCGATTACGGTTTCCGCCGGTATCTTCATTATCTACCGCGAGCATCGGTTGGGTCTCGAGCGCAAGGCGGCACGCCGGGCGTCAAGCACCGCCAACTGAACCCGTGCTGCAGGAACATGCCCTAAACGCAAAAGGGCCGCGTGACGCAGCCCTCGACAGTTCAATCCAACGTGGATGACGCTTTACAGCGGAATTGCAGTTTCCGCGTCGGAGCGCTTTACCGCTGAACGGGAAAACTCGACGGATGCAGATACCGCGCAGCTGATCTGGAGAATGCTGTCGCGGATCGTACGGATCGGGTGCAGAACGGTTTTCATTGTCGTCATACCCTCAGCGTTCACGGAAGTCTGCGAAGACGGCGGACGGACGGGTTATCCCGACCGGACGGCTCATCGAGCGCGACGTGATCTGCTCGTGCGTGGCAGATCCGAAATGGTGGTACCCGTTCGAGGAGCGCGGCGCGAGGCCGGCAACGCGGAGGGTTTCAAAGCCCGAATGGATCGGACGAAAGCGTGTGGTCATTGCCTTGGTTCCTTAAACCGTGTCCTCCCAAGACAGGATGATATATTGCAGCGCAGCATTGATTCAACAATGGCGGCAAACGCGGCGCTGACATGCAGCGCACGCATAACGATATTCACAAATTGGTAATATTAACGCGAATCGCCGGTCCGCTGCCTAGATTCTGGGCATTCAAGTGCCGGAAATGCGGCTTTTGAACAGCAGCATATCCTGCCAGGCGAGAGCCTTGTTGGCCGGTGCCGCAAGCAGATCCTGCGGGTGAAGCGTCGCGAGCGCGGAAACCGCAAGTCCCGCTGCCGTGACCTCGCGCCATTCACCGCGCATGGAATGGATCGTGCCGGTGTCGCCGAGGAACAGACGCGCGGGAAAGTTGCCGAGCAGCAGCAGATGGCGTGGCTCGGCAAGCGCGATCTGACGGTCGAGGAACGGTCTGCAGATTTCAAGTTCGGCGTCGGACGGCATCCGGCTTCCCGGCGGACGCCAGGGGATGATGTTGGTGAGCAGCACCGTCTCGCGCGACAGGCCGATCGCCGACAGCATCCGATCGAGCAATTGGCCCTGCCGCCCGGAAAACGGTGTGCCGTCGCGATCATCTTCGGCATTCGGCATCGGGCCGATCACCATGATGCGCGATTGCGGATCGCCGGTCATGAACACCGTTGAGCGGGCGCCGTGTTTCAGGTTGCAGCCGCCGAAGGTTTCCAGCGCCGTCTTCAGTTCGGAAAGCGTGCCGGCACCGTCTGCCGCAAGACGCGCGGCATTGACCGCGCCGCCGTCGGGAATGGCGACCTGCTGCATGGAGGACGGGGTAAGACGCGGAGCCGGGGGTGCGGGACGCTGCGGCTGTGGTGTATCGCCACCGCCAGCATAGGCCTCACGCTCGCCCTGCGGCGGTGACGACGCGTTCGGTGCTGCTCGGCCTTGCGCCTTTGCCGCCTTCTGCTCGGCAAACTGCGCGAAGCGATCGACCGGTTCGTCCTCGACCAGCCAGTCGACACCCGAATCCGCATAGAAATGCAGCAGCGCTGCAAGTTCGGCAGGATCGAGTTCGGAGGCGGTGGGGCTCATATGCGCACCCTATAGCATGTCGGGCTCGGGTTGGAATGGGATTCCGTCCGCGGCTGTGGAGAACCTCGTGGAGTGCTTACGCCGCCCACTGCTCCACATCGCCGCTTTCGCCGATCAGGGCCAGACCGTGGGCGATCGACAACAGTTCGCCGCCGCTCTCGATCTTGCCGGCATCGAAGCGCCGGTTGAAGATCTGCCGCACCGCCGGCACGAAGGACGTGCCGCCGGTCAAGAACACCTTGTCGACCTCATCAGGTGCCGTGTTTGTCTTGGTCAGCACGTCGTCCAGCGCACCTTCGATCCGGGCGAGGTCGTCGGCGATCCAGGTTTCGAAATCGGTCCGCTTCACCATCTTCTTGCCACCCCGGCCGAGCGGCGAGAAATTGAACTCCGCCTCGTCGGACGCAGAAAGCGCCATCTTGGTGGCCGAGATCGACTGATAGAGCGGATAGCCTTCGTCGTGATCGACGAGATCGATAAACAGTTCCAGCTTGTCGGGATCGGTTGCCGAGCGCACCAGCGATTTCAGATCCGTGAACTCGCGGGTCGTCTTGAAGATAGACAACTGGTTCCAGCGAGAGAAATTCGCATAATAGATGGAGGGCACTTCGAGAAGCTTGTCGAAGCTCTTGAAATGCGTGCCCTTGCCGATCTCGGGCGCCACCAGATGCTCCACCATCCGCGCGTCGAAGTGATCGCCGGCGATGCCGACGCCCGAATGGCCGATCGGAGTTGCGACGAGCTTGCCGGCGACACGCTCGAAGCGGATGAGCGAGTAGTCCGTCGTGCCGCCGCCAAAGTCGGCCACCAGAACGGTGGCATCGCTCTTCAGGCTCTGCGCGAAGTAATAGGCGGCTGCGACAGGCTCGTAGACATAGTGGATTTCCGGAAAGCCCAGCCGCGTCAGCGCTTCGTTGTAGCGATCGGTGGCGAGTTTCTCATCCGGGCTGGCGCCGGCAAAATGCACCGGACGTCCTGCGACGAGACGCGAGACTTCGCCCGGCCAGTTGCCTTCCGCGTAGGCCTGCAGCCGCTTCAGGAAGATTTCCATCAGGTCTTCGAACATGTGCCGGCGGGCAAACACCAGCGTACCCTGAAACAGGGGGCTTGCAGCAAAGGTCTTGATCGACTGCAGGAAGCGAACATCACCGGGATTGTCGATGAACTGGCGGATGGCGGCCTGACCGGCCTCGATCTTCAGCGCCTGCGCGCCAAGCTTCGCATCCTTCATGAAGGACAGCGCCGTGCGCATCGAATCCGTGGTGCCGGCGCTGCTGGAGAACTCCAGCGAATGCGTGGTGGCGCCACTGTCCGCCAATGCCAGAACCGTATTGGTCGTGCCGAAATCAAGCCCGAGCGCCCGTGCCATGGCCGTGCTCCTTAAAGATCTACGTCGAATATGATGAACCGGAAGCGCCGCTTCCGAGGGCAACCGAACGCGAAAACGCGCCCTGTTTTTCAAGAGGGCGCGTGATGGCACAAGGTGCAGGCGAAGGCAAGAGCGGAAAGGGACTGAACCCCCTCCGGTCGTCCTCAGGCCTCGCTGTAGATCTTTCCCATATCCAGCGTCTTGGACGTATCGCCGGAGCCGAACAGGGTGCCGATCGTCTGGGTTTTCTTGGAAACGATATTGTCCAGCATCTGGCTGACCATCAGGCTCTGAAGGACTTCCGAAGCCCGTTCGCGGACCTGCTGTTCCTCGTCGGAGCCGGTCGTTCCGAAACGCGTCTGAATCCTTGCGATCTGGTCGAGGAAGTTGGCGACGTGATCGGCAGAGGCTGTTTTCGAGACAGAGGTCGACGCCGTTGTAGGAGCGTTGGAAGCCGACGCGGTCGTTCCCGCACTTGCGCCAGTCGCCGGTGTCGTGGATGCCGTGCCAGCCTGGACGGGGCCCGCCGACGAGGGGCCAGACGCGGTGCCGGAACTTGCGCTGTTCGATGGCGAAGCGCCAGCCATGTCGGTCGAACCCGTCTCAGCCACCGCATCGTCGTCCGTCACTCTGGGGGTGCTGTCGGTGCTTCCTGCTTCTCCAGCCTCAGCGCCGGTCGGTTCGGCATGATCGGTTTCCGCTGTCTCCGGCGCAGTCCATACCGGTGTCCCGGCCGCGTCTTCCTTTTCTAAGCGACCGTCCGCTTCGTCGTTGTCGACCGCGGTCGGCTCGGACGTCGCGGGCTCGTCGTTCGAAGCGACCGGCGTCGGGGCGTAGATCCCGTCATCGCTGTTGTCGACCTGCGTGTCGGGCTCGTCGCTTTTCACCGGTTCGGCGGAAACCGGCTCGTTGCTGGCAGGCTTGGCTGTGGACGAATTGCCGGATGTGGTGCTTGCCGGTTGGGTGCTTGGGCTGGACGTCTGGCTCGGCGAGGATGAACTCGATCCGCCTCTGAAAAGGCTGTCAATTAACACGGTATGCCCCTTGGGTTCTAATCAAGCTCGGCCTGTAACAGCGTCGCCTTGACGAGGGGTCAAAACCGGCATGACAAGTTAACTCAATGTTTACACATTCATGGAGGATCTTCCCGGCGTCGCACAAGGAGGACTGCTAGAGTGTTGAAGAAAATGAAGTTTCTGTCGTTGATCACGGTTGCGTGCTTGTTTTCCGGCGTGGCCTCCCATGCTGCCGAGCCCATCGCCTGCACGGTCGTGATCGAGGAAAAGACAGGTGAACAAGTGCACCGGGAAGGCGCCTGCGATCAGGCTTTCTATCCGCAATCCACCTTCAAGCTGCCGCTCGCGATGATGGGCTACGACGCCGGCATCCTCAGCGACGAGACGACGCCGCTCTGGAAATACCAGGCAAAATTCAACCGCTCGCAGCGTGAGCAAAAGGATGTCGACCCGACCATCTGGGAACGCGATTCGATCGTCTGGTATTCGCAGGAGATCACGCGCGAGCTCGGCAAGGAACGGTTCGCGGCCTATGTGAAGGCCTTCGGTTACGGCAATGGCAATGTCTCCGGCGGACCCGCTGGCACCGATGGCTTGACGGAAGCATGGCTGATGTCGTCGCTGAAGATTTCGCCGGACCAGCAGGTGGCGTTCACTCGCCGCTTCCTCACCGGCAAGCTGCCGATCTCGGAAAAGGCTTCCGACATGACGCAGGCCATCCTGCCGCATTTTGCAGCCGGCGACGGCTGGGACGTGCAGGGTAAGACCGGTGCCGGTTGGCTGCGCGGAAAGGACGGCAAGCCGGACTATGCCCGCCCGATCGGCTGGTTCGTCGGCTGGGCCGAGCAGAACGACCGCCGCGTGATCTTCGCGAGGTTGCTGGTCGACGTGAAGCGCTATCCCGACACGCCGATCAGCTATGTTGTGCGTGACAGCCTGATCGCCGACCTGCCGAAGCTTGCCGCCGATCTCTGACCGTCGCTTACCCGTTCGGCTGGAACGCCACGCTGCCGCTCTGCAGGAAGCAGGTCCGGCTGAACTTGGACAGGTCGAGCGGGTTGGGAAGCCTGACATCCGCGATGTCGGGGAGGGGCTTCGCGGCCGCGTCGTAAGCGCGGTCGATCTGCGACACGAAGACGATGATCAGACCGCGCTTACGGGCGAAAGACTCGAGTGTGGAAACTTGGTCGGCCAGCGGCGGGTTTTCGCGGCGCTGGTCGAGCAGTTGAAGACAGTCCACCACGACCAGCGTACCGGCTGCAGCGGTTTCCAGCGCCTCGATCATGTAACCGGCATTGATCGCATCGGAGCAGTCGAACGAAAACTGGTCTCCGAAGCGCTGAGGCTCGACCTCAAGCGCGCGAAAGCGCCCGAGAATGTCGGCAGGCGTATAATCGAGGCTGAAGAAAAAGGCGCTATTGCCGGCTTTCATGGCCTCGATGGCAAGGCTGAGCGCCATCAGCGTCTTGCCCTGTCGCGGCCTTGCACCGACCAGCAGCATGTCGCCCTGTTTCAGGCTTCGGTACAAGATTTCGGCGGGCGATGTTTCGGTATGTTTGGCCGATAGCAGGCTCCAGCTCCGGTACCCTTGCTCGACGGCGATGCGGTCGAGCGCGGCGTGAAGGGGAGTGGATGTCTGCCGGGCGAGAAGCTTCGCCTTGCGTTTCAGCTGGTAGATCGGAACTGTCGTTTTCATGGTCAAACCTCCTATCGCGAGCGTGTTTCGCAATCCCTCCTTGTGCGGATGCTCGAACAGTCGGTTCGATGATCAGACGTCCGGTATGAGGTTTACTTTCCCGTTCGGAGGGGGGAGGCGTGGACCGCGCCAGAATCAGAGCCTAGCGCGATCCGTGTCGTCTTCAAAGTGGTCTTGTCAGGTTAGAACGAGCGGGCCGCTCCGCCATCGACGCGCAGCATCGATCCGGTGATGTAGCTTGCGGCTTCCGAGCAGAGGAAGGCACCGGCAGCGCCGAATTCCTCGACCGTGCCGAGCCGGCCGGCGGGGATCGTCTTGACCGATGCGGCGCGGACTTCGTCAATCGTCTTGCCCTGCTTCTTCGCATTGGCCGTATCAAGCTCCTCGATCCGGTCGGTGAGGATGCGGCCAGGCAGCAGCATGTTGGCGGTAATGCCGGAACCGGCGACTTCTGTCGCAAGCGTCTTGTTCCAGCCGACCAGAGCGCCGCGCAGCGTATTCGACAGCGCGAGGTTCGCGATCGGCTCGACCACGCCGGAGGAGGCGACCGTCAGAACGCGACCCCAGCCTTGCGCCTTCATCTGCGGCAGCAACGTGTTGGTGAGCGTGATGACGCGCAACACCATCGACTGGAAGAACGTGTCGAGCTTGTCGGCGCTCATGTCCTCAGTCGTTCCGGGCGTTGGACCGCCGGTATTGTTGACGAGAATGTCGATGCCGCCGAGCTTTTCCTCAACGGCCGTCACCATCGAAGCGACGAAATTCTCTTCGCCGAGGTCGCCCCGGACCCAGTCTGCCTTGCCTTTGCCGAGCGCATTGATCGCCTTGCAGTTTTCGGCGAGCTGATCGCCCGACCGACCGACCAGAAGGACGTTTGCACCTTCCGCCGCCAGAGCCTTGGCTATCCCCAGCCCAAGGCCGCGGGAGGAGGCGAGTACGAGCGCGCGTTTGCCGGCAATACCGAGATCCATGAAGCTTTCCTTCTCTGCACGAGGTTCATGACGGGCCTTACGGCGCGACGACAGGTTGCGACGCTGGACCGGTCATTTGAATGCCGGGGCTTTATAGCTTTGGTATAACAATGGTGAAAGCCGGAACTTGCCTTTGGCGCCAGAACCGTTATTTACGTGTACGTCAACGTAAGTTGAGAAAACGGAAGCGTGGTTTGCGCGAATGACAAGCCGGAAGACGTTTTCGCGCCTCGACAAGCGGGATCGCTTTTGACAAGACAGAAACAGACCTACTGCGCCGGCGAGGGGCCGGCATCGGAGTTTGCAATGGACGCCCAAGACCTTTCCGCCAACCCGCTTCCCGAACGTGAAAGCATGGAGTTCGACGTCGTGATCGTTGGCGCTGGCCCGGCAGGCCTGTCGGCTGCGATCCGCTTGAAGCAGGTCAATCCGGATCTGACGGTGGTCGTTCTGGAAAAAGGCGGCGAAGTCGGTGCGCATATTCTTTCAGGCGCCGTGGTCGATCCGTCGGGCATTGATGCGCTCCTGCCCGGCTGGCGGGAGGAAGAGGGCCATCCCTTCAAGACCGAAGTAACCGACGACCAGTTCCTGCTGCTCGGTCCCGCCGGCTCGATCCGCCTGCCGAACTTCGCCATGCCGCCGCTCATGAACAATCACGGCAATTACATCGTCTCGCTCGGCAACGTCTGTCGCTGGCTTGCCGAAAAGGCCGAAGCGCTGGGCGTCGAGATCTATCCCGGCTTTGCTGCCGCCGAAGTGCTCTACAATGACCAGGGTGCCGTAATCGGTGTCGCAACCGGCGACATGGGGATCGAGAAGAACGGCGAGCCGGGTCCTGCCTATACCCGCGGCATGGAACTGCTCGGCAAGTACACGCTGATCGGCGAAGGCGTGCGTGGCTCGCTAGCCAAGCAGCTGATCGCGAAATTCGATCTCGCCAAGGATCGCGAACCGCAGAAATACGGCATCGGCATCAAGGAACTTTGGCAGGTCAAGCCGGAGAACCACAGACAAGGCCTCGTCCAGCACTCGTTCGGCTGGCCGCTCGGCATGAAGACCGGCGGCGGCTCCTTCCTCTACCACCTGGAGGATAACACGGTCGCGGTCGGCTTCGTCGTCCACCTCAACTACAAGAACCCCTATCTCTACCCGTTCGAGGAATTCCAGCGGTTCAAGACGCATCCGGCCATCCGGGGCACGTTCGAAGGCGGCAAACGCCTGTCCTACGGCGCGCGCGCGATCACCGAGGGTGGCTACCAGTCGGTGCCGAAACTGTCCTTCCCGGGTGGCGCGCTGATCGGCTGTTCCGCCGGCTTCGTCAACGTGCCCCGCATCAAGGGATCGCACAACGCGGTCATCTCCGGCATGCTCGCCGCCGACAAGCTGGCCGCCGCGATCGCTGCCGGCCGCGCCAATGACGAGCCGGTCGAGATCGAGAACGAATGGCGCCAGACGGCGATCGGCACCGATCTCAGGCGCGTGCGCAACGTCAAGCCGCTCTGGTCGAAGCTCGGAACCGGTCTCGGCGTCGCGCTCGGCGGTCTCGACATGTGGACCAACCAGCTGTTCGGCTTCTCGTTCTTCGGCACGCTGAAGCACGGCAAGACCGATGCGCAAAGCCTGGAGCCGGCGGCACAGCACAAAAAGATCGACTATCCCAAGCCCGATGGCGTGCTGACCTTCGACCGTTTGTCCTCGGTGTTTCTCTCCAACACCAACCACGAGGAAGACCAGCCGGTCCATCTCAAGGTCAAGGACATGGACCTGCAGAAGCGCTCCGAGCTCAAAGTCTATGCGGGCCCCTCGACCCGCTACTGTCCCGCCGGGGTCTATGAATGGGTGGAGAAGGACGGCGAAGAAGTCTTCGTCATCAACGCCCAGAACTGCGTCCACTGCAAGACCTGCGACATCAAGGACCCCAACCAGAACATCGTGTGGGTCCCGCCACAGGGCGGCGAGGGGCCGGTGTATCAGAATATGTGATCCTTGAGGTGCCGAGGGAGACCAGAGCAACCGCTGTGCGTTCGATTGGACGCACAGCGATCTAGAGAGGCGCCTCCGCACAGTCCCGGATGCAAATCGCTGCACTGGTTTGCTGGGAGCGCTTCAGACTGAGGTCCAGCCACGGCCGAACCGGTGGGCGACAGCGTTCAGCCGCTTGTCCCGTGTCCAAAGCAACAGATCCGGCGTCAACAACAGAGACGCCACGAGATGCGAGTCACAATAGCCGATGCCTGAGCCGGACAGTTTCTGTGTCCGTATCATTGCCAGAACCTCCGCATCTGACGCTGTTACGGATTTCGGCAGCCGATGCAGATAGCCGATGATCACATCGTATTAGCGCATGTTCCCCAGCGCCAGTTCCCCGATCACATGCGGATGAGTGCAGACCTGTCCATTCTCCAGCAGAGCAATCAGCCTCGGGTCTGGTTTGCCGAGATGGTCGGCCCAGATGACTGTATCGACCAGAATCACTGCTCGTCCGGCCGCCAGCGGGGCGCTGATCTGAAGTCTGGTTCCGTTCCGCCCAGAAGAGCAAGGCGCCGTGCAGCTTCATTTTGAACGAGAAGCGTAAGCGCCTTCTTGACGATCGCCGATGTCTCCTGAAGACCGGTCATTTCCTTTGCATCGATAAGCAGTTCATCATCGATGGTGATCGTCGTTCGCATGGTCAGTCTCCCTTCGCATGAAAAATAACATCCAGATGATGCGCTTAACAACGTCGCGTGCGCCTGTGGGCGTGCACGGTGTTGTCGGTGCAAATACGCCATGGAACTCGCTCGATCCGCACCCGCCTTATCACTTCATTAACCATAATATCCGTAATTCTTGGTCATCTTCTCGACTCGCCAAGGACACATTCATGTCGATTTCCCGTCGCGGCCTGCTGGTCGGTTTGCCGCTTCTGCTGGCCGGCTGCGCATCCACGTATCCAGAACAGCGCAATTATGCAGCGCTCCCAGGCGAGGCTTTCCCCTTGTCGCCGGTGCCAATCGATCGGATCAGGCCTGAACTGCGCCGGACCGAAGTCGACTATGTCAGCTCCTACGAGGCAGGTACCGTCGTCGTTGATACGCCTGCGCGCCGGGCCTATTACATCCTCGGCAATGGCCGGGCGATCCGTTACGGCGTCGGTGTCGGCCGCGCCGGTCTTGCACTCTCCGGAAACGCCTATGTGGGCCGCAAGGCCGAATGGCCGACCTGGACGCCGACGGCCAACATGCAGCGCCGCGAACCGCGCTACCGGGCGCTCGCAGGCGGCATGCCTGGTGGACCCAACAACCCGCTCGGCGCCCGTGCGATGTATCTTTACCGCGGCGGCAACGATACGCATTTCCGCATCCACGGCACCAACCAGCCGGATTCGATCGGTCACGCGATGTCGAGCGGTTGCATCCGCATGATGAACCACGACGTCATCGATCTTTTCCAGCGCGTCCAGGTCGGCGCAAAGGTCGTCGTCATCCAGGCGAGTGCCTGATCCAAGCCGCAGCCATCCGTAAGAAGCCTGCCGTCACTGTCGTGGCGGCGGGCCTTTTCGCATGTGGATGTTATGGGTGGACTTGAACACCCTTCAGCGTGATTTCCAGGCGACGACCATCAGGCCGCCGATCACGGTGATATGCTCCATCACCACGTAGAACTCGAGCGTCTTGAACGGCTCTTCCATCGTCCAGAAATGGTGTACGATCGGAATCGTCAGCGCCGTGAACACGCCGAGCGCGCCGGCACCGAGCCAGGTCCAGCGGTTGAGGATGATAAGCGCCGAACCCACCAGCTGGGTGATGATGACGGCCACGTTGAAGGCGAATGCCGGTTCCAGCCCGAACTGCGTCATCTCCGCGACGCCGGCCGGAAAATCGATGAGCTTGGAAAGCCCGCTTCCCCAGAACATGAACGTCAGGACGGCTCGGGCCAGATACCCGAACCATGTGGACCCGGTCACGATATCCAGCGGATTTCCGAATGTATTGGATTGCGATGTCGCCATAAGAACCCCCTTTGCGCGTACCCGTCTGGAACATAGCTCCAAACGGCAAACGTGATAAGGTGTAAGTTTTTATCGATACACCTTATGGGGTGTGTTGCTGCGTGGTCAGAAGCCGGACAGAACCAGCTTGCCTCGCGTCGTGCCGCTTTCGATCCTAGCGTGGGCCTTCTTGAGGTTTGCCGCATTGATCGGGCCGATCACGTCGGACAGCGTCGTGCGGATCTTGCCGGCATCAACCAGTTCGGACACATGATTGAGCAGCTTGTACTGTTCAATCATGTCGGCGGTCTGGAACACCGGCCGAACGAACATCGTCTCCCAATGGATCGACAAAGCCTTGCGCTTGAACTGGCGGATATCGATCGGCTCCTTCGGGTCGTCGATCAGCCCTAGTCGTCCCTGCGGCGCGATCATCTCGAGGATGTCGTTGATGTGATCGGAGGTTTCCGTCGTCGAGAACACGAAGGCGGGGTTGCCGATCGCCATCCCGGCGATCTGTTTTGCCAGCGGCTTGGAATGGTCGAGAACATGGTGAGCGCCGAGCGTGCGGATCCAGTCCTGTGTTTCCGGCCGCGAGCCGGTGCCGATCACCGTCGCGTCGGTCAGTTCTCGCAGCAACTGGATGGCGATGGAGCCGACGCCACCGGCGCCGCCAATGACCAGAACCGCATTCCAGGCGCTCGCCACCTTGTCCTGCACCTTCATCCGGTGAAACAGCGTCTCGTAGGCGGTGATTGCCGTCAGGGGCAGCGCGGCCGCCTCCTCGAAGGACAGGCTTGCCGGCTTCTTGCCGACGATCCGCTCGTCGACCAGATGCAGTTCCGCATTGGTGCCGGGACGGTTGACCGCGCCCGCGTAAAACACCTCGTCACCCGGCTTGAAGAGTTTCACATCCGGCCCGACCGCTCTGACCACGCCCGCCGCATCGAAGCCGAGGATCCGGTACTGGCCAGCTTCGACAGGCTGCAACCGGCGCTGCTTGGTATCGACAGGATTGACCGACACGGCCTTGATCTCGACCAGCAGGTCGCGCCCCTTGGCCTCGGGCTCCGGCCGCTCGATGTCGAGAAGGGCGTTTTCGGATGTGATCGGCAAGTTTTCGCTAAAACCGACAGCGCGCATGGAATCTCCTCGTCAAGCTCAGGGCATCGAGGACGATACATCGCGCGTAACGACGGCAACGGCAAGTCGGCGCAGACGAGCGCCGGTACGCTTTACCGAGCCAGCACTTTCCTGGCTCAGGCCGAGGGCTTTGCCTTACGTTCCAGAGCGACCGACACGCTGAAGACGCAGAGCCCGATCAGCGAAAGTACCGCACCGACATAACCGGTTGCCTGAAAACCCCAGCCCCAGGCGATGACGAGCCCGCCGAGCCAGGCACCGAGTGCGTTGGCGATGTTGAAGGCCGAATGGTTGGAAGCGGCCGCCAGCGTCTGGGCGTCGGCCGCCACATCCATCAGCCGCGTCTGCAGCGCCGGGCCGCAGGCAAATCCGCAGCCGACCAGGAAGACGGTGATATAGAGCATGACAGGGATGTGCGCGAAGGTCGCAAAGGCCAGCATCACGGCCACGTAGAACACCATCGTTCCGCCGATCGTGCCCTTCAGCGAAATGTCGGCAAGCCTCGAGCCGACAATATTGCCGACATTCATGCCGATGCCGAACAGGGCGATGACGATCGACACCATGGTGACCGGAAGCCCGGCCGTTTGCGTCGTGGTGGAGGCGATGTAGCTGAACACCGAAAACATGCCGCCGAAACCGACCGAGGCAATGCCGAGCGTCAGCCAGACCTGGGTCTTGCCGAATGCGCTGAGTTCGCGGCGAATGCTGGCGCCTTCCTGCACCTTGTCCCTCGGCTGGAAAAACCAGACGAGTGCCACGGTCAGGAGACCGATGAAGCCGACAAGGTAGAAGGCGGAGCGCCAGGACAGCATCTGGCCCATGAAGGTGGCAAGCGGCGTGCCGAGCAGCGTCGCGATCGTCAGACCCAGCATGACGCGGCCGACGGCGCGGGCGCGCTTGTTGGGCGGCACCATGGAGGCGGCCACCAGCGAGGCTACCCCGAAATAGGCCCCGTGCGGCAGGCCGGTGACGAAGCGCAGCGCGGTAAAGCTCCAGAAACTTGGCGCCATCGCCGACAGGATGTTGCCGACCGCAAAGACACCCATCAGAGCCAGAAGCAGCGTGCGGCGCGGCAGCCGGGCCGATAGAATTGCGATGATCGGCGCGCCGATCACCACACCCAGCGCATAGGCGCTGATCACATAGCCCGCCGTTGGGATGCTGACCTGATACGTCTCCGCCACATTCGGCAGCAGGCCCATGATGACGAACTCGCCGGTACCGATCCCGAAGCCGCCGACGGCAAGCGCGAATTCGATCAGAAGGACGGCGAGGGGGGAAAGGCTGGTTTTCGGGATGCTGTCGTCAGGTCTGGTGTTGGCCTTGGCATCGGGCACGTGTCGGACTGCGGTGTCTGTCATGGTATCGCATCTGTTGAAAAAGCGGACGGGTACGGCTCGAAGCGAGCGCGTCCGGGAGCAAATGATGGGGCTTTGAGGCAGTTGAATTGACAGCAGATTAGCACGTGATTGTGCAGCGCGGTAGGCTTTTGACAAAAACCAACTGTACCACAATCGTGCAATCGCCATGCGGTGCCGTTGATATCTGCCGCGGCCTCACCATTTTCCACCCTGTCGTTATCCGCCGCCCTCGAGCACCTGGTCCCTTGTCGATGAAACTACATGCCGTTTTCAACCGCGATGGCGGGACTTTCCGAACCACGGATATGGACGCTTACTGCGACCACGCCCTGAAGACCTTCCGGGCTGCCGGCCACGAGATCGAGTGCGAAGTTGTTGCCGGCGACAAGGTCGTCGAGACGATGGAAAAGGCAGCCTCGATGCCCGGCGTCGAAGGACTGATCGCCGGCGGTGGCGACGGCACGATTTCCGCGGCGGCGGGCATTGCCTGGAAAAGCGGTATCGTTCTCGGCGTGGTGCCGGCCGGCACGATGAACCTGTTTGCCCGTTCGCTGAAACTGCCGCTTGACATCTGGGAAGTCCTCGACACGTTGGCAGAGGGGACGCCCGAAGCGATCGATATCGCCAGCGCCAACGGAAAAAGCTTCGTGCACCAGTTTTCCGCAGGCCTGCATGCCCGGATGGTGCGCTACCGCAACTCGATGAATTTTGCCTCGAGGCTCGGCAAGATGCGGGCAAGCGCAAGGGCTGCGATCGGCGTCATGTTCAACCCGCCGGAATTCGAGATGGAATATGTCGTCGATGGTAAGCGCACTTCGCGCAAGGTGTCGGCCATCTCGGTCTCAAACAACGAGTTCGGCACCGATCCTCTGATGTTTGCCGATGACCTGACCAGCGGCCATCTGGGGTTCTACCTCGCCGAACCGATGAAACCGTCCGGGGTCGCAAAACTCACCTTCGACATCCTGCGCGGCAAGCTCAAGGAAAACGCCGCGGTCACGGCGATGACGGCAACAGAACTCGAACTGCACTTTCCTCGCCACCGCCGCGACGTCAGCTGTGTCATCGATGGCGAACTCCTGCCGATGAAGCGGGACGTGACACTGAAGATCCATGCCGGCGAACTGAAGGTTCTGGTTCCCGGACAGAATACGGCCGCAGGACGCGAAAATGCCGCTGCGAATATGTCGCCGGAACCGTCTACGGTCTGATCGGCGCTGAACGCGGCAATGTCGAACGCTCAGACAGCGATCGACGTCAGCGGTGGCGGCGTGCCGGCGGCGGCGGCTTCGATATCGACGGAATTGGCTCCGTTCGAGCGCACCGTCACCGCATTGGATGCGAGCTGCACGCCGGCGGCCTTGCAGGCGGCCAGCAGCCGCGTCATCGCTTCGCGCTTCAGGATGCCCGGATTGCCGGGTAGGCAGGTAAACTTGAAGCGCACGATCATCGCCGTCTCGGTGATGTCCTGGATACCCTGCATCTTCAGCGGAATGAGGAACTGCGGCCCGAATTCCGGATCCTCCAGCATGCCCAGCCCCACCTTCTTGGCGGCACGGCGGATGATCTCGGCATCGCTGTCGCGCTCGAAGCGGAGCTGGAACTTGATCGTTCCCCAGTCGCGGCTGAAATTGGTGACGGAGCTGATCTGCCCGAAGGGAATGGTGTGGATGGGTCCGTTGTGATGGCGCAGCCGCACGGAGCGCACGGTGATCTGCTCCACGGTCCCCTGCAGCTTGCCCGTATCGATGTACTCGCCAATCCGGAAGGCATCGTCGACAATAAAGAAGATGCCGGAAACGACGTCCTTCACCAACGCCTGAGACCCGAACGAAAGCGCAAGCCCGAGCACTCCGAACCCGGCCAGCAGCGGCGCCACGTTGATGCCAAGCGAACTGAGGACGATCAGCGAGCCGACCGCGAGAACCGCACCGAGAACGAGGTTGCGGATCACCGGCAACGCCGTCGTCAGGCGGCTTGTCTGCTTCTTGTCCGCTTGCTCGTCTTCCTGGCCGGGCAGCATCACGGTCTGCGGTGGGGCGATCGTCTCGGCGTATTTCCACACCAGCGTGTAGACGGCCCAGCTTGCGACCACGGCAAAGCTCAGCCGCTCCAGCCAGAGGATCCAGCCGGTCGCAATGTCGCCGCCGCTGGTCATCAGCGGCCACCAGAGCGCGGTGATCAGGTGCAGGCCGCCGATCCACACAGCGCCCGAGCAAACCACACGAAGGCTGGCGAGTACAGAAGACCACAGGCCCGCCCCGTGGGTGGTTTCCCAGTGCCGCGCGAACTCGTCCACCACGTGGTGGGCACCGAGTGCGAACACCGGCAGGAGCAGCAGGATGACCTGAGTCGAGCCGGCTGCGAAGCTCCAGCGCGCACTGTCCGGCGAGCCGATGATGACCGACCCGAAGAACCAGATGAAGATGGCCGAAACGACATAGAAATCCGGAAGCAGGTTGCCGATGACGCGCCGGACGGGGCCCGGGCTTGAGCCCTTGAACGCAGCGCGGATGCCGGCGCGGCCGCCCCAGAACCAGGTTAGCTTGAGCAGCGTCAGCAGGGTGCCGCCGATCAGGAACCACCCGTCGAGCGAGGCCCGGTCCAGGCCTAGCCAGTTCCACAGCCGCATGGTCTCACCAAACAGGGCGGTGATCACCCCATAGGCGGTGAGCATATGGAAATGCCATTGCGAATTGCTGATCGCGAACAGTGTTTCGCCGCTCTCATCGGGCCGAAACAGGAACCGTCCCACCGCCATGTAGACAAGCAGGATCAGGGTGAAGGCAATGGCGGCCTGGCAGACCTGGAAGGCAGCCGTGGTATCCGCGAGCATCGTCAGCAGGACCCACCGGGCGACACCGAGAAAAATCGCGATCGACAGCAGATCGCCGACCAGGCGCTTGAAGAAGCGGCGGAACTTGCCGGCGATGTGACGGGCCCGCAAATGGCTGTGTCGCAGCAACTGCGCAAACAGGAGCCGCACGCTGAGCGCCGCGGCGCCGCCCGCCAAAAGCGAAAGCAGCGCCACCATCGCGATCCGGCCGTTCGCAATGCCCTCGGCATCCAGATGCGTGGTCGTCATGCCCACCATGGTGGACAGGGCCTGCAGCCCCGCAATCGCCGTCGTGAAACCGTGGGACGAGGCATCCGAGAACCGTTCCCAGCTGGCCATGCCCATGTTGGCCGCTTCCATTTCCGGCGTCATCTGCATCGTGTCGGCGCTGGTTGCGGTGGCAGTGCCAGAGGTCGTGTCCGATGCGGAGGTCGCGGGGTGTGCAGCGGCGCCGGTGGTCGCGGTCTCCACCTGCACCGTCAGCGGTCGGCCCGTGCGGGCCGCAAGATCCAGCACCTGCTGCACGTCGGCAGCGGTCTGACCGGGCTTCAGGACGACGGTCAGCGGCGCGTCCTGCGACCACATCGGAGATGCGGTCAGGAGAAGGCCGAGAAAGGCTGCTGCGGCAGCTCGGCAGAACGGCATCAGCGTCTCCATCGGCCAAGCGGCCCTTGCCCGTCCGCGCCGCGCGTGGCGCCTGACGTCCTTTTGCAACCCCTGCAGGCTCGCAGGCAGGTTCCCATCATATGGCGAAGATCGTCGTTCCGCCAGTCGCCCGCCGATGGATGCTTGATCCTAGATCCGAGGCAGATAGGTCTGGTAGTCGAAGTCGCTGACGGTCCGCAGGAAGGTGATCGCCTCCTTGCGCTTCGTGTCGCCGAAGAGCGTCTGGTATCGCTTTCCGAACACGTCCCGGATGAAAGGCGAGGCAGCAAAATCCTCGACCGCGGTTAGGAAATCATGGGTGAGGCGTTTCGCGTCAGCTGGGGGTTTTTGGCCGGGCTCCGTTGCCGGACCGGGATCGAGATCCGCTTCGAGCCCTAGGAACATGCCGCCAAGAATGGCGGTCAGCAGCAGGTATGGATTGGCATCGGCACCGGCAACGCGGTGCTCGATGCGCGCGGCGGGACCGTTCGCGTCCGGAATGCGGACTGCCGTTCCGCGATGGCCGAAGCCCCAGTCGATATCGACGGGCGCAAACGAATCGGGCTGAAAACGCCTGTAGGAGTTCGCAAAGGGCGCAAACACGAGCTGCGCATCACGCATTGTGTTGAGCAGGCCGGCGGTGACGGATCGCAGTTTTGCAGGATCGCCGCCCTTGGCGTCGAGAATGTTGTTGCCGTCGGCATCGATGATGCTGGCATGCACATGCAGGCCGGACCCGGCATGATCCGAATAGGGTTTCGCCATGCAGGTGGATTTCAACCCGTGCTTTCTGGCCGCCTGCTCGACAATGCGTTTGAGGCAGATGCAGTCGTCGGCCGCCGCCAATGCGTCCGCCCGGTGCAGGAGATTGATCTCGAACTGGCCGGGCCCGAATTCGGCCGTCGTCGCATCCGCCGGCAGGTCCTGAGCATGCGCCCATGTGCGCACTGTCTGCAGGTAACCGTCGAGAGCATCGACTGCGCCCATGTCGTAGAGCTGGAACCCGTTCGGCTCGCCGCGATAGGCAAGTTTTGCCGGCGGCCGCGGACGTCCGGTCTCGCGCCAGTCATCTTCGACCACATAGAATTCGAGCTCCGTCGCCACGACCGGTGTCAGGCCGAGCTTGGCAAAGCGCTGCAGCAGGTTGGCCAGAGTCGCACGCGGATCCATGAAGCTCGGCTGCCCATCCATCTCGTGCATGGTCGCAAGCACCTGCTTCGAGCCCGGCGGCCCCCAGGGCATCGGCGCAAGGGTGCGGCGGTCGGGAATGCAGAGCCCATCGGGATCGCCGATCGAGATCGAAAGCCCGGTCAGCTCGTCATTGTCGCAGCCCCAGATATCGAGCGACTGGGTGGAGGAGGGCAGCCGTACCGTTCCGTCCCAGATCTTCTTTTCGGCCGTCATCGGAATGCGTTTACCGCGCAGGTCGCCGTTCATGCCGACCAGCATGATTTCGATATGGGGCTCGGCTGCGGTCTCGGTCATGAAGCATCATCTCGATGGTTGCGCTGCCTCGTTGGTAGCCGATAAGAATTGGTCGCACAATCTGAGCCGCGTCTAAGCCCTGAGGGAAACCGCATGAACGAGAAGCCGACGATCTCCAATCTCGCCGCGATCGATGCCGCCCACCACATTCATCCGTTTTCGGACATGAAAGAGCTGAACGCCAAGGGCACGCGAATCATCGAACGGGCCGAGGGGCGCCATATCTGGGATTCGACGGGCAAGAAATATCTCGACGGTTTTGCGGGCCTCTGGTGCGTCAATGTCGGCTATGGCCGAAAGTCCATCGCGGACGCTGCCTACAGGCAGATGCAGGAATTGCCCTATTACAACAGCTTCTTCGGCACCACGACGCCGCCCGCCATTCTGCTTGCCCAGAAGATCGCGTCGCATGCGGGGCCGCACATGAACCGCGTGTTCTTCACCAATTCCGGATCAGAGGCCACCGACACCTGGTTCCGCATGGCTCGCGTCTACTGGAAAGCGCTCGGCATGCCGGAAAAGACGCTCGTGATCGCGCGGCGAAACGGCTACCACGGCTCGACGGTCGCCGGCGCCTCGCTGGGTGGCATGAAGCTGATGCATGAACAGGGCAACCTGCCGATCGACGGCATCCACCATATCGGCCAGCCCTACTGGTATGCCGAGGGTGGCGATCTTTCGCCGGAGGAATTCGGCCTGCAAGCAGCGCGCGAGCTTGAAGCCAAGATTGATGAACTGGGCGAAGACAAGGTTGCCGCCTTCGTCGCTGAGCCGATCCAGGGCGCCGGCGGCGTGATCATTCCGCCGGATACCTACTGGCCGGAGATCTCGCGCATCTGCAAGGCGCGCAACATTCTGCTCGTGTCCGATGAAGTCATCTGCGGCTTCGGCCGGCTCGGCTCCTGGTTCGGCTACCAGCATTACGGCTTTGAGCCCGATCTCGCGCCGATCGCGAAAGGCCTGTCCTCCGGCTATCTGCCGATCGGCGGCGTGCTGGTCTCCGACCGGGTCGCGGATGTGATGGTCAACGAGGTCGGCGACTTCTTCCACGGCTACACCTATTCGGGCCACCCGGTGGCCGCAGCAGCCGCGCTCGAAAACCTGCGGATCATCGAAGACGAAGGTCTGGTCGAACGGATCCGCGACGATATCGGACCCTATTTTGCGAAAGGCTGGAAAAGCCTTGAGGCGCATCCGGTCGTCGGACAGGCCGATAGCGTCGGGTTGATCGGCGGCCTTCAGCTTGCAGCCGACAAGGCGACCCGGCGGCGCTATGCCAAACCCGACGATATCGGGTCGCTTGTGCGCAACCACTGCCTCGAAAACGGGCTGATCATGCGCGCTACGGCAGACCGCATGCTGGCATCGCCGGCCTTCACCATCACCCGCGGGGAAGTCGACGAAATGGTCGGAACGCTGTCAAAGGCTCTGGATCACCTCGCAGAAACCGTGACGGAATAGGGTCAGTCCGGCAGATCGACAACTGCCATGGCGAATGGGTACTGGTCGCCTTCGTGTCCCCAGGAGTAGGGAAAGCGCAGGATGACCGGGTTAGCCGAAAGCCCTTCGAGCCCCTGCGTCTTCAAATAGCGGCCAAAGACGGTTTGAAACCCGTCCGGCATTGTGCCATCCGAGCGGCGCCAGACAAAGACTGCCTTGCGGTAGGCGGAGACTGCCGTGGTCACCATGCCGGCCGGCTGGTGCGAGACGACAACGGTCGTATCTGGCAGGTTGAAACGCATATTTCCGGCCAGATGCCCATCGGCGGCAATGATCAGCACCGGGCGCGGCTCGGAACCGTCGCTTGCGAGTTCCGGCTCGATCTGCTTCGCCAACTTGTCGAAGGGAATGTTGACGTAACCGTAGTTGCGCGTGAAGGGGTCGATCGCCACTCTTCCAAACAGGATCAGGGGAACAATCACCATGATCGCCGCAGCAGTCACCCAGAGGCGCTTGAGCGGCATCGATATGTCGATCCCGGCTGCGTCGATCTTCAGCGTCAGGTAAAGCGGCAGAATCAATAGCAACGGCGTGAGCCAGCGGTCGCGCACGTCATCCACGCCGCCGAACAGGACCATGCCCAAAAGGACGGCCATCACGAATGCCAGGATGCGACCGGCAAGCCGGCTCCAGTCGTCGTCGGCCCTCATGACCGTCGAAAGCTTTTCACGCAGCGAGATGGCGAACACCGCTGCGGTGAGGGCCATGAACCCGGTCGATGACAGGAGCAGAGATCGCAGTCCGCGGGAGATCGCTGCGAGCGTACCGGCGTCAGCGCTGATGAGTTTGTCCACCGACCGGCTGCTGGCCGCCTCGAAATTGTCGAGCAGCCAGACGGCGTGCGGGGCAACGACAAGCAGCGCCACCAGGCCGCTCAGAAGGATGCGCCAGTCCAGCACCCGGTCTCGAAACCTGCTTTCCATCAGCACCGCAAGCATCGCGCAGAGCGGAAGAAGGACAAAGTTGTACTTGGTCATTCCCCCGATTCCCGTGGCGAGCCCGAACAGAAGGAACGAGGCAAGCGTCGGAACGGATAAAAGCCTGAACAGCGCAAACAGGAAGAGCGAACTGCCGAAGATCGCCGCCACGGTGTGGCTGAGGTCCCGTTGCGCCTCGAACGAGACCTGCGGGATGGTCAAAAGACCGAGCACCGCCACCACCGCGAGGCGCTTGTCCTTCAAGACCTGTCGGGCAGCGAGGAAATAGAAGCCGTAAGCACCGAACAGAAGCAGGTTCTTCAGTCCCGACAAGGTCGGCATCGACATGCCAAAGAGATGAACCGCGAGGTATTGCAGCCAGTTGTAGATCGGCGGCTGGGTGCCGTATCCGGCCAGCAGCCATTGCGACAGATAGGCCTGTTCGCCTTCGTCTAGTTCCAGCGCATGCGGCAGAATTAGACGGACCCCGATATTCACCAGAAAATAGACCGCCAGGACCGTGAAAAACGTGCGGGCGCGGGAAAGCCGGTCCGCGGAGACCCTGACAGTGGAGAAATGTGAACCCTCAAGGCTATGCAAAAGGTTTTCTCCAGGTCCGCCGGTGACGAAGACTGAATAATTCAGGCGCGATTGTCTGTCTGGCGTATCATGCCGTGCCTGCAGATCAAGCGGCAAGCCAGCGTGCCGGCGGCCCTTTTGACACGATTTTTCAGAATATCGCTTGGTGTGTCACGGCTGCGGCGTAGCGTCACTCGAATCGACACCCTCATGGACAGCCCTGACGATATAGGAAAGCGACGCGCCGTCACGGTAGTAGATGCGGGCGATCATTTCGGCGAGGATGCCGGTGGTGATCATCTGCACCGAGGACAGGAACAGCATCACCCCGATCATGAAGAGCGGACGTGTCCCGATATCGTTGCCCAGAATGAATTTGTCGATGAACAGGTAAAACAGGATCAGCGCCGAAAGCGCACCGAGGCCAAGGCCGAGCGATCCAAAGAAATGCCCCGGCCGCGCCTTGAAGCGCATGAAGAACATCACCGACAGAAGATCGAGGATGACGCGGAAGGTGCGCGATATCCCGTATTTCGAAACGCCGTGCTGGCGGGCGTGGTGGGTGACGGGCATTTCGCCGATCCGCGAGCTCGGCACGACGCCCGCAACCCAGGCCGGGATAAAGCGGTGCATCTCGCCCATCAACTGGACCTGCTTGATGACAGCCGAGCGATAGATCTTCAGCGAGCAGCCGTAGTCATGCAGGCGGACGCCGGTAATGCGCCCGATCAGCCGGTTGGCGATAAAGGAAGGCACCTTGCGCAGGAACAGCCCGTCCTGGCGGTTCTTGCGCCAGCCGACCAGCAGGTCGAGTTCGCGTCGCTCGAGTTCGGCGACCATCGAAGGAATGTCTTTGGGGTCGTTCTGCAGGTCGCCGTCGAGCGTCGCGATCAGCCGGCCGCGTGCTTCCGTAATGCCGGCCTGCATGGCGGCCGTCTGGCCGAAATTGCGCTGCAGCTCGATGATCCGCAGGATGAGACCCGAACGCGACAGCGAAAGCTTCGCATTGGCGATCGTCGCGTCGGTGCTTCCGTCGTCGACCAGGATCAGTTCCCATGCCGAGGGATAGGTGGCCATGGCGGCGCAGATCCGCTCGATCAGCGGACCGACGCTTTCCTCTTCGTTGAAGAGCGGCACGACGAGGGAGAGTTCGACCGGTGAAACGGTGCCGATCGTACCATCAAGCGTGCCATCGATCGTACCGGCCGCCGAACTTGCTGTTGTACGCACCTTGTGTTTCTCCTAGAAACTCGGGAAACCTCGGGCGTGACGGTCCGCCGGCATGGCGGCCGCAGTCTCTGCGCCTTGGTCTTAATGCTTGACCCGAAACCTCGTATTGGGCCCCCTGATATATGAAGAATTCTCCGGTTTCCAGCCGCAGACCGTGGATAATTCGCCACGCCATGACGCTTGGCACAGTTGCGATCGTGGCCCTCTACGCCGCCTTCATCCACTATGTCTGGGGCTGGGGCAGGGTCGTTTCATTATGGAGCGCCGCCGGGTGGGGAACGGCTGCTTTAGCGCTCGTGTTATTGCTTGCGACCTATGTGCTGCGCACCTGGCGGATCTATGATTATTTCCCGCACGAAACCGGCGGCCGCTTCGGCACGTTGCTGCGGCTCGTGCAGGTCCACAACCTTCTCAACATCATGCTGCCATTCCGCTCGGGCGAAGCAAGCTTCCCGCTTCTGATGCGGCGCGAGTTCGGCGTTTCTCTCACCCGCGCAACGGCAGCGCTTCTCGTCATGCGGCTGTTCGATCTGCACGCCCTGTTGGCCGCTGCCGGCGTCGGGCTCGTGCTGCAGACGGGTGGTACGACGGGTGCAATCTGGGCGTGGGCGTTGTGGGCCGCGTTTCTCATCCTGCCGGCGCTAGCCTTTGCCTTACGCGGCCATGCCTTCAAGCTCGCGGAAAAGCTGCTGCCGGCGAAGGGGAAGACGCTGCTCGACGAGATCAAGGCCGGACTGCCGCTCGATGCAAACGCTTTTGCGCGGGCCTGGGGCGCAACGCTGGTCAACTGGTTCACCAAGATTGCGGTTCTCGCCTGGGTTCTCGGCCTGCTTGGCGGGCTCTCGTTAGGCGCAGGCTTCGGCGGCGCGCTGGGCGGCGAGCTGTCATCGGTGCTGCCCGTCCACGCTCCGGCCGGCGTCGGCACCTATCCGGCCGGCATCACTGCCGGCGCACTTGCATTCGGAGCCGATGCGGGTGGGATGGCATTGGAGGAACTCGGCCAAGCCGCCGTCAACACCCACATCCTCGTCATCGTCTCGTCACTGGTCGGCACCGCACTGTCGCTGCTGGCGGCACGGCCGAAGAGGGGGGATTGATCAGGCGAAAGACGAAAGAGGAACAGCCAGCTTCCTTACCGCCCGATCGGTACTCTGACCCAGCTTGCGCACAAGGCTTTCATCGGCCGTCACGAATTGCAGCCCTTCACGTTGGGCAAGGGCCAGATACAGGCAATCGTAGGCGGGATGGTCTATCTGCGCGGCAAGCTCGATCGCCGACAGCCAGATCGGCAGCATTTCCCGAAGTTGCAGATCCGATCCCTCGATCATCAGAGCGGCAAACCGTGCCTCCGGCAGTGACAACTCCCGGCGCCGCACCTTTTTCCAGAATATGTTGGCGCACTCCGCGAGAATGAGATCAGGCGCCGCCAACTCGTGTCGGTTCAAAAGGGCCATAGCCTGCTGGGTGCCGGGTTCTTCGACGACCCATTTGACGGCGACGCTCGCATCGACCACGTAAAGGGTCATCGCTCGTTGCGTCCCTCGCGCTGCAGCATTTCCGATGGCGTGTGGTCACGGTCTGCCGTCAGCCTGCGAAATTCTTCCGCCAGCGTCTCGAAGGTTGGACGGCTGTGGCGGGGTCCGTCCCATCCCGTTCCCTCCACATCGTTCAGGGAACGCAGCCGGCGCTCGCCTTCCACGAAGTGGCGAAGAACGTCCTCGACGGTTGCCGTTTCCGGCAGACCGCTGATCTCCTTCGCCTCAATCAGTAGGTCGTCATTGACTGTCGATGTCGCGCGCATTGCAACCTCCATGCACGCAGGAGTGTATACGCGATTTAACCCGCTGTCACTGGAAAGCCGTCTCGTAGAAGCTTCGCAGCTTGCGCGAATGCAGCGTCTCAGTGGGCATCGCCGCCAGTTTCTGCACTGCGCGGATGCCGATCTGCAGATGCTGGCTGACCTGGGTCCGGTAGAACGCCGTCGCCATGCCGGGCAGCTTCAGTTCGCCATGCAGCGGCCGGTCGGAGACGCAGAGCAGCGTTCCATAGGGCACACGGAACCGGAAGCCGTTTGCGGCAATCGTTGCCGATTCCATGTCGAGCGCGATCGCTCTCGACTGCGAAAGCCGCTTTACCGGCCCGCGCTGGTCGCGCAGTTCCCAGTTGCGGTTGTCGATCGTCGCCACTGTGCCGGTGCGCATGATCCGCTTCAGCTCGAAACCCTCGTAACCGGTCACTTCCTCGACGGCGCTTTCGAGCGCTTGCTGCACTTCGGCAAGCGCCGGGATCGGGATCCAGACGGGCAGGTCGTCATCGAGCACGTGATCTTCGCGGACATAGGCGTGGGCAAGCACGTAATCACCCAGCCGCTGGCTGTTGCGCAGGCCCGCGCAGTGGCCCACCATCAGCCAAGCATGCGGACGCAGCACGGCGACATGGTCTGTAATCGTCTTCGCATTGGAAGGCCCGACGCCGATATTGACAAGGGTAATGCCGGAATGATCGCCCTTCTTCAGGTGATAGGCCGGCATTTGCGGCATCCGGATCGTGCCCGGGTTCTCCGGCCGGTCTTTGCCGGCGGTGGTGAGGATGTTGCCCGGCTCCACGAACTCCGTATACCCGTCGCCACCTTCCGCCATCAGCTTACGCGCCCAAGCGGCGAACTCGTCGATGTAGAACTGGTAGTTCGTGAACAGCACGTAATTCTGGAAATGCTCCGCCCCGGTCGCGGTATAATGGCTGAGCCTTGCCAGCGAATAATCGATGCGCTGCGCAGTAAACGGCGCAAGCGGCGCAGGCTCGCCGAACGGGGCCTCGTATTCGCCATTGGCGATGAGGTCGTCGGTATTGTTGAGATCCGGCGTGTCGAACAGGTCGCGCATCGGGATGTCGGCCATCGCGTTGCTGACGGACGACTCGATATGCGCGCCTTCGCCGAATGCAAAATGCAGCGGGATCGGTGTCGTCGATTCCGACACGATCACGGGAACGCCGTGGTTGCGAATGAGCAGATCCAGCTGCTCGATCAGGTAATGGCGAAACAGTTTCGGCCGGGTCACCGTTGTCGTGTAGACGCCGGGGGACGTCACGTGGCCATAGGAGAGACGCGAATCCGCATGGCCGAACGACGTGGTCTCGATCATCACCTGCGGATAGCAGGCGCGGTATCGACCAGTCACGGCCGCACCCTTCGCAAGTGCGCCGAAGGCATCGATCAGGAAGGACGTGTTGCGCTCGTAAAGCGCTGTCAGCGCGTCGACGGCTGCTTCCGCATTGTCGAAAGCCTGCGCCGCGACAGGGCTCGGGCTGATGAAAGCAAGGGCGGGGAGTGAAGAGATTCGTGTGTTCATGCGCTATTATAATGGGAAGTTTTCGACAATCAAACGACACCTGCCGAGGATAACAGCCTGAAACGCGCCGGCGCGATGCGACTGCGAAGTTAAGACTGCGATCCCGGCCCACCGATATCGAGGTGAATGACGGGATCGCTGGGGCAGACGCTGCTGCTGCTTTCGCGACGATAGCGTCAGAGACGAGTCCAGGTCTGCGACTTGCACAGGATCTTCATCACGCAGCCCTTCATCTTGAGCGAATTGCCGCTGACCGAGCCGGAGCCGCTATAGGTCTTGTCCGCCTCGGGATCGGTGATCTCGCCGGTATAGTCGCTGCCCTTGGGCGAAAGCTTGCCGATCTGCCGTCCCGCATGCTTGCCGGTCTTCAGCGTCACGCAGAAGGCGCCGCCGCATTTGCCGATCTCGGCCGTCTCGCCGCTCGCGGTCTTCCAGTTCCCCTCGATCGCTTCTGCCGCATGGCTGGTGCCAGCAATGCCGAATACGGCAAGCGAAACGGCGGCTGCAAGTATCGATATGCGTTTCATGATGGTTTTCCCTCCCGGAGCCGGCGCTTCCGCACCGGTCATATGTCTGAGCGTTCGCACCTCCTCGCGCGAACAGCGGAAAATCTAGCTTACGCACACGTAAAGGTAAATATCCTGAGCCTGCGCATGGGGCGGAATATCAGCCGATATCTGCCGCCGTTTTTGCCGAGCGACGCGCGTTTATTTCGACGCGATGAAAACGCGACCCGAATTCGTGGTGAAGAAAGGGTTGAAATCCAGATCTGAATTTTTCGTAAAAATGTCCGCAAAACCCTTAATAGCCAAGGGCCGCGATGTTTAACAAAAAACCAAGTTTACCAAGCGTTTGCACTTTGTTTTCAGCAAATTAATCATGCTTTTTAGGCGCTTTTTGCAAGCTTTGGCCGATACTCAAATCATCAAAGAGCGGCAAAAACCGCCACCCGGAAGGGCCGATAACAAGCTGCACAAGACAGCGACGGTCCCGACGGAAAACAGGGCAGACGACAAGAACAACGTTCTCGAAACAGGGATACGAACCGATGGCACGCTTTGAAATGAATGCTTCCGAAATGGCCACCATGGGTGGCGAGGCTCGCGCAGACGTTCTCTGCGACATGGGTCTGATGTATGCGACCGGTCGGGGTTGCCCGGTCGATCTGGTCTCTGCCCACAAGTGGCTGAACATTGCCGCGATCAAGGGCTGCGACCGCGCCGCCGAATTGCGCGCTGATCTCGCCGCAACGATGAGCAAGATGCAGCTGGCAGAAGCCCTGCGCGCAGCCCGCGAATGGATGACCATCCACTAACGACGTGAAGCGCCCACGCAATCATGCGACCGGCCCACAAGAAGGCCGGCGATCAAGAACACGGGCCTACCAGAGAGAAAACGGGATGAAGACGCGGCGCGAACCGGAGCTGTTCCCGGCAAAAAATCGCAGCCGCTGAAGATCAAAGACCGCGACCGGCAGAAACAAGGCCGGCGCGGTCTTTTTCTGTTCTAGAGACCCTTCAGAACTTTCGGCAGTGCCTCTTCCAGCAATGCCAGATCCTGCTCCGGTCCTGCGCTGATGCGGATGCAGCGGTTGAGAGGTGCCACGCCCGGCATACGAATGAAGACGCCGTGCTCCATCAGACCGTCGACGATCGCCCGCGCATGGGTACCATCGCGGCCGCAGTCGATCGCCACGAAATTGGTCGCCGATGGCAGCGGCTCGAGCCCGTTGGCCCGGGCGATCGCCGAGATCCGGTCGCGAGACGCTTTGATCTTGTCGATCACCTCAGCCAGATACTCCTGGTCTTTCAGCGCCGCGAGTGCCGCCGCCACGCCGACCCGGTTCATGCCGAAATGGTTGCGGATCTTGTCGAACGCGGTGGCGTTGTCGGGCGTCGAGATGGTGTAGCCGACCCGCGCGCCCGCCAGACCATAGGCCTTGGAGAAGGTCCGGGTGCGGATGATGTTCGGCAGGTCGATCAATGCCGAAAGCTTCGGCGTTGCGCCATCGGGCGCCGTTTCGCAATAGGCCTCGTCCAGCACCATCAGGCAGCTTTCCGGCAGGCCCCGCGCGAAGGACACGATCTTTTCGGCATCGTTCCAACTGCCCATCGGATTGTCGGGATTGGCGAAATAGACGAGCGGCGCATTTTCGCGGATGACCGTATCCATCAGGGCGTCGAGATCTTCGCGATCATCGCGATAGGGCGCCGTTACCAGCGTGCCGCCATGGCCGGCGACGTGGAAGTTGAAGGTCGGATAGGCGCCGTAGGAGGAGACGACAGGCATTCCGGGCTCGATCACCATCCGGACGATCTGCCCGAGCAGCCCGTCCACGCCTTCGCCGATCGCAATGTTTTCGGCGTTGCAGCCAAGATGCGCGGCAAGCGCCTGCTTCAGCTGGTAATTCTCCGGGTCCGAATATTTCCAGCTGTCTGCGGCTGCGGACTTCATGGCTTCGATGACTGACGGGGCAGGGCCGAACCCGTTCTCGTTGGCGCCAATCCGGGCTTGCACGGCACGCCCTCTGGCGCGCTCAATGGCCTCGGGGCCGACAAAGGGAACGGTCGCGGGAAGAGCGCCAATGAGCGGCATGAAGCGCGAGAATGAAGACATGATATCAGGATCCGGTTCAAAAAGTCCGCACACAATAGGGGGCTTTGAACGGCGTGCAAGGGCGGACAAGGCCGCTGATAGCGCGCATGAAGCAAAACTATGCCCCTGACGACGACCCGGCTTAGTGGCTCGTTTCGAACGAAAGCCGGATGACGTGATGCAGGAATTCCGCATCGATCAGCATGTTGAAGGCGACCGTGACCTTCTCCTCTTCGCGGCGCATCACGGTGCAGCCGATTTCGTCGTGAATGCCGAGGATTTCCAGGAAGAAGTTGGCCGGTACCGGCAGGCTGGGACTGACGTCCAGTTCGGCGCCATAAAGAGAGATTGTCCGGATCAGGCAGCGGAAGGCGGTATTGGTCGAGAGATGGTGTCCGACAAAGATGATCCGGCCAGGCCGGTCTATCGTAAACTTTTCAAATGCCCGATCGCCCGTATGAGCATGGTCGTGTGCGGTATCCTTCATCATCGTACCCGGCAGATCGCCTCCCTCGTTCTCGTCCTCGACTATGACTTTATTCCTCTTTTTATGAATCATTCTGAAACAGATGGGTAAAATGCCGCTGATCTGCGCGTTTTCGTCGCGTCATGATCACGCGTTGCGCAAGTTGCACCGTTAGTGTGCCGAAATCGGGCTGTTGACGGGTCGCCGGGGCGGCGCTACCCCTTCAGCCGCGAGTTTTTCGCGATGGGAGCAGGGCGTGGCAGCAGGTAGATTGGTGATCGTCGGGGCAGGGCAGGCCGGGTTCGCGCTCGCCGCCAAGCTGAGAGCGCTGAAGGATGAGCGGCCGATCACGATGATTGGCTCCGAAGATGTCATTCCCTATCAGCGGCCGCCACTGTCCAAGAAGTACCTGATGGGCGAGATGAGTTTCGACCGCCTGACGTTTCGCCCGGAAACCTGGTTTGCGGAACACGATGTCGAGCTCCGGCTCTCGACCTTTGTCGAAGAAATCGACCGGGATGCAAAGACGATCCGAATGCAGGACGGGTCTGTCCTCGAATATGAACATCTGGCGCTGACTACCGGCTCGACGCCGCGCACCCTTCCAGCCAGCATCGGCGGTGATCTCACGGGTGTCTTTACCGTCCGTGACAAGCGCAACGCCGATCTCCTCGCCGACGAGATGAAGGCAGGTCGCCGGCTTCTGATCATCGGCGGTGGCTATATCGGCCTCGAAGCCGCAGCCGTCGCCCGCCATCTCGGGCTTGAAGTGACGCTCATCGAGATGGCTGACCGCATTCTCCAGCGAGTCGCGTCGAAGGAAACCGCCGACGTGATGCGGGCCATTCACGCCGAGCATGGTGTCGTCATCCGGGAAAAGACAGGCCTTACCCGCCTGATCGGCGAGGACGGCCGGGTTCGCGGGGCCGAGTTGTCCGATGGCACGGTCATCGATATCGATTTCGTCATCGTCGGTATCGGCGTCACGCCGAACGACCGGCTGGCCCAGCAATGCGGCCTCGATGTCGGCAATGGCATCCTCGTCGACGACCATGCCCGCACGTCCGATCCGGCAATCTTTGCCATGGGCGATTGCGCCATGCTGCCCTGGAAGGGCAACAATATCCGTCTCGAGTCGGTGCAGAACGCAGTCGACCAGGCCGAATCGGTTGCCGCGACCCTGACCGGGTCAGCCGAGCCCTACGAGGCAAAGCCGTGGTTCTGGTCCGACCAGTATGACGTGAAGCTGCAGATCGCCGGGTTCAACCTCGGCTACGACGAGACAGTGATGCGGCCGGGCAGCCGGGAAGGCAGCGTCTCGATCTGGTATTTCCGCGAGGGCCGCCTGATCGCGGTGGATGCGATCAACGACGCCAAGGCCTATGTGACCGGCAAGAAGCTGCTGGACAACGGCCTGACGGCAGACAAGGCGCTGATCGCCGATCCGGCGACCGACCTCAAGCAGTTGCTCGCGTAATAAAGACAGCATTTTTTAAAAGGAGATACCATGCCGGCACCGAAAAACGCCTTCAAGGCTCGTTTGCAAGCCGGCCTGCCGCAAATCGGCCTCTGGCTCAACATGGCCGAGCCGTTGCCGGCGGAAATTGCCGGCCATGCGGGCTTCGACTGGCTGGTCATCGATGGCGAACACGGACCGAACGACCTGCGCAGCATCATGGCGCAGTTGCAGGCCCTGTCCTCCTCCTCATCGGAAGCCGTTGTTCGCCCGCCGATGGGCGAAACCTGGATGATCAAGCAACTGCTCGACATCGGCGCCCGCACGCTTCTGGTGCCGATGGTCGATTCCGCCGAGCAGGCGAAAGCACTGGTTGATGCCGTCCGCTATCCGCCGGAGGGAAAGCGCGGCGTGGGTGCAGCCGTTGCCCGCGCGTCCGCCTTCAACGCGATCGCAGACTATACAGACACGGCTGCAGACGAGATCTGCCTTCTGGTGCAGGTCGAAACCATGGCGGCGATCGATGACATCGAGCGAATCGCGGAGGTCGAAGGCGTTGACGGCATCTTCATCGGTCCGGCCGATCTCTCTGCCGACATGGGTTTTCGCGGCCAGATCGGTGCACCGCAAGTGCAGGACGTGATCGAGAACGCGATTCGCCGAATCGTCGCCGCCGGCAAACCGGCCGGCATCTTGACCTTCGACGAAGAACTCAACCGCCGCTATCTCGATCTCGGCGCTACGTTCGTGGCCGTCGGTGCCGATGTCGCACTCTATACCTCTGCGCTGAAGACGCTCGCCGGTCGCTATGGACGCGGTTCGGGCGGAGCAGGGCCTGCCAGCTACTGATTCCACGCCTATTCCGGTCTCGAATCGGGATCGGCCTGCGAAAGACCTTGCAATCGGCAACGTTCCGAAATAATCAGGCCGGACCGGAGAGGTGGCCGAGTGGTCGAAGGCGCTCCCCTGCTAAGGGAGTATACGGCAAAACCGTATCGTGGGTTCGAATCCCATCCTCTCCGCCATTCCCAAACTTCAAAATCCCAATCGATTTGCGATCCTAGAATCGCTGTTGCGCGCGTAGTTCGCTGAACCTTGCGCGAAGCCTAAGTGGCTGCTTTCCAATGTGTTTCTTAACGATGTGTAAACTTTTAACGGTCGCCCGAGGTGCTTTTGTGCTCTTTCGGCAACACGGGTTTGTGAAGCAGGTGGGTAGAAGGTGCGGATGGCCAGTTCGCGATTGCATGCGCGGCCTGCATTTGTAATTTGAACCACGGAAGCGCGGCGGTGGTTCGTCCGTTTTCAAAGTCCCGGGGACGGGCAGGGAACGCTGGCCTTTAGCAAAAGACCCATCCCCATATGAAACTTTGACTGGAGGTCAAATATGAACATCAAGAGCCTTCTTCTCGGCTCCGCTGCAGCTCTCGCAGCAGTTTCCGGCGCCCAGGCTGCTGACGCGATCGTCGCTGCTGAGCCGGAGCCAATGGAATACGTTCGCGTTTGCGACGCTTTCGGCACAGGTTACTTCTACATCCCGGGCACGGAAACCTGCCTCAAGGTTGGTGGTTACGTTCGTTTCGACGCTAAGTACAACGACGCATACCGCCTCGACCGCGAAGGTTCGTACACCAACACTCGCGCTCACATCTCGCTCGACACCGCTTCGGACACCGAATGGGGCGCTCTGAAGACCAAGATCGTAGCTCGTTTCGACTACAACCCACATCATCCGCAGTTCGGCTACGAAGAAAACACTCGTACACGTCTGAACCAGGCTTACATCACCTGGGGCGGCTTCCTGGTCGGTCTCGCTGACTCGCAGTACTCGCAGTTCTCGGGTTACGCTGGCGACGTCATCAACGATGACGTGATCTCCTACGGTCCTTTCGAACTCAACCAGGTTTCCTACACCTTCGACGCTGGCAACGGCTTCAAGGTTGTTGCTTCGCTTGAAGACGACGGCACCAACGACAACGACATCCCAGGCGGCGCAAGCGACTGGCCGGATGCAGTTCTCGGCGCTAAGTACGACAACGGCACGTTCGCTGCTTCGCTCGTCGGCGGTTACGACGAATCGCAGGAAGAAGGCGCTGTAAAGGGCCGTATCTCCGGCAAGTTCGGCGCATTCTCGGCCTTCCTCATGGGCGGCTGGAACTCGGACGGCGACGGCACCAACAAGTACGCACCAGGCACGAACTACGGCGACGCAGTCGTTGGTTGGGGTGACTGGGCTGTTTGGGGTGGCGCTGGCTACAAGTTCACCGACAAGGTTGCTGCTAACGTACAGGTTGGCTACACCGACTCCGAAGTTCTTGCTGCTACGGCAAACGTCAAGTGGACCCCAGTTTCGGGCCTCCTGATCCAGCCAGAAGTTTCGTACACGAGCGTCGACAACGCGCAGATGGACGACGATCAGTGGACCGGTATGGTTCGCCTTCAGCGCACGTTCTAATCCTTACCCAAGGATTGTTTGACGGAAGGCCCGGCTCACGCCGGGCCTTTTGTCGTTTGGGGCGACGAAACTGCCGGCTGTTTCTGTCGCCATCGGTCACGGCCGTCTGGTGATTCTCTCCCGCAACTGAGGTGGTCACCAGTTCCTCGACGCGTCGCGGAACGCTGATTCCCGGCCCGTTTATTAAGTGTTGGTTAACGCTCGAAACCAATGCGATGAAACGTTGCAACACTTTTGCAAATAAACACCAAAAACGCGCATCGAAGCTTGTGATTTACTTGTCACAATTGGGAAGGTCTCGTAGCTTCGGGACATGAAGCGCGTCGGTTCGTCGCCGTTTCTTGAGTCGCGGGGAGGGGCAGATGTGCTGGCTCCAGCAAGCTACTCACCCCTTTTGAAACTTTGACTGGAGGTCAAATATGAACATCAAGAGCCTTCTTCTCGGCTCCGCTGCAGCTCTCGCAGCAGTTTCCGGTGCCCAGGCCGCTGACGCTATCGTCGCTGCTGAGCCGGAGCCAATGGAATACGTTCGCGTTTGCGACGCTTTCGGCACGGGTTACTTCTACATCCCAGGCACGGAAACCTGCCTCAAGATCGGCGGTTACGTTCGTTTCGACGCAGGCTATGCTGATGCCTACACGCCAAACAGCGATGGCCTGTACACCAACAGCCGCGCGCACATCTCGCTCGACACAGCTTCCGACACCGAATGGGGTGCACTGAAGACCCGTATCGTAGCTCGTTTCGACTACAACCCGCACAACTCGGCCGCTGGTTTCGAAGAAAACACGCGCACGCGTCTGATCGAAGCCAACATCACTTGGGGTGGCTTCCTGGTTGGTCTTGCTGACTCGCAGTATTCGTCGTTCTCCGGCTACGCTGGCGACGTCATCAACGATGACGTGATCTCCTACGGCCCGTTCGAACTGAACCAGGTTACCTACACCTTTGACGGTGGCAACGGCTTCAAGGCTGTAGTCTCGCTCGAAGACGACGGCACCAACGACAACGACATCCCAGGCGGCGCAAGCGATTGGCCGGATGCTGTTGCCGGTATCAAGTACGACAGCGGCACGTTCGCTGCTTCGCTCGTCGGTGGTTACGACGAGTCGCAGGAAGAAGGCGCAATCAAGGCGCGCATCTCCGGCACCTTCGGCGCATTCTCGGCCTTCCTTCTCGGCGGCTGGAACACAGACGGCGACACCACCAACAAGTACGCGCCTGGCGACAGCGTCGGCACGAGCTGGGGTGACTGGGCTGTTTGGGGTGGCGCAGGCTACAAGTTCACCGACAAGGTTGCTGCAAACGTACAGCTTTCCTACACGGACAACGAAACCTTCGCAGCAACTGGTAACGTTCAGTGGACCCCGGTTTCCGGCCTCCTGATCCAGCCAGAAATCTCCTACACGAGCTGGGATGCAATCGACGAAGACCAGTTCGCTGGTATGGTTCGCCTTCAGCGCACGTTCTGATCCTTTAAAAGGATTTGGTTTTACGAAAGGCCCGGCTTCTGCCGGGCCTTTTGCGTTTCGGCGTTTGATTCGGCCGGCCGCTGGATGATTCGCTGCAACGCAGCATCGTCCGCTCTTCAGCGATTTAGAACACACGAACAAACTGATGAATGCTTGCAACACCGACCGGTTCGATTGAGGCGCTAATGGACACAACAGTGCCGATTTCGTTGCCGCAAAGTTGATCGACGACTAGCGTCTCGGCAGCCGACCACGCGACTCGGGGTGATTCCTGCTTCCATGGACGACCTTGTTTTACGACATGCATTGTTTCATCTGCGTTTGTTTGGAGATTACAAAATGAACATTAAGAGCCTTCTTCTTGGCTCCGCTGCTGCGCTCGCAGCAGTCTCCGGCGCTCAGGCCGCCGACGCCATCGTCGCCGCCGAACCGGAACCCATGGAATACGTCCGCGTCTGCGACGCGTTCGGCACCGGCTACTTCTACATTCCAGGCACCGAAACCTGCCTCAAGGTCGGCGGTCGCGTCCGTTTTGATGCCGCTTATGGCAGCGCTTACAGCCCGGATGCCGATGGTCTCTACACCAACAGCCGCGCAGAGCTCTATCTCAGCACCGCTTCGGACACCGAAATGGGCACGCTGAAGACCAACCTCACGGCGCGCTTCGACTACGATCCGCATAACCCGTCTTACGGCTACGAAGAAAATACCCGTACGCGCCTGATGGTTGCGACGATCGAACTCGGCGGCTTTGCGGTCGGCCTGCAGGATTCGCTCTATGAATCCTTCATCGATTACGCTGGTAACGTCGACAGCGACGACGTCATCAATTACGGCCCGAGCGAAGTCAACATGGTTGCTTACACCTACAAGGGTGGCAACGGCTTCTCGGCATTCGCCGCTCTCGAAGACGACGGCCAGAACGACAACGACACCGCCGGTGGCGCCAGCGACTGGCCGAATGTTGCCGCTGGTCTGAAATACGACACAGGCAATTTCATGGTCGGCGTAACCGGTGGTTACGACGAATCGGCTGAAGAAGGTGCCGTCAAGGCACGTGTCGGCGGCAAGTTCGGCGCTTTCACCGCCTTCCTGATGGGTGGCTGGAACAGCGACGGCGATAGCTTCAACTCCTATGCACCTGAAATCATTGATGGCTTCGGCTGGGGTGATTGGGCCGTCTGGGGTGGTGCCGGTTACGAGTTCAACGAAGACCTTGCTGCCAACATGCAGGTTTCCTACTCTGATAGCGACGTCCTTTCGGCTGTCGCCAACCTGCAGTGGACGCCGATCCAGGGCTTCCTGATCCAGCCGGAAATTGCCTACACCAAGTGGAACAACGCCACGCTCGACGACGAAGCATGGTCGGGTCTCTTGCGCTTCCAGCGCACATTCTGATTTCTGCGATCAAACGCGAAAGGCCCGGCATTGCCGGGCCTTTTTGCATTTTGGGGTGTGATCAGACGAACCGGGCGTTGGAAGATAAGATTATCGGCGCCCCAACCGCAGGTCTGTCACGATATCCGACGTCTGTCCGAGCCTGACCTTGTAGACTTGGTAGTTCTCCATTACCCGCTGCACATAGTTGCGCGTTTCGGGGAAGGGGATGCGCTCGATCCAGTCGACGACTTCATCGATCGGCTTGCCGCGAGGATCGCCATAGCGGGCAATCCACTCGTTCACCCGTTTCGGCCCCGCATTGTAGGCGATAAATGTCATGATGTAGGAGCCGCCGAACGTCTCGATCTGCTCCCCCAGATAATGGGCACCGAGCGTCGCGTTATAGCCGGCATCGCTGGTCAATCGGTCTGCCTTGAAGGCCAGCCCGTGGCGCCTCGCCACGCCCTGGGCGGTCGTCGTCAGGATCTGTAGCAGCCCGCGGGCGTTGGCCGGTGACACGGCTGTCGGATTGAACGCGCTTTCCTGACGGGCGATCGCGTAGGCAAGCGCCTTGCCGGACCCCTCGATATTGGCAGCCGTTGGAATGACGCCGAGCGGATAGGCAAGCGCTGCAACGTCGATGCCGCGCGAAAAGGCACTCTTGCCGATCGAGAGCGACAGCGCATGGTCGCCCTGCGCTTCCGCGCGTGACGAAAGCAGCGCGAGTTCACCGGGGCTTGTCAGCTCTTCGCCAAGTGCCTTGTAAAGCGCTGCCGACCGGCGATCGTGGCCGGCGGCGTCCAGTCTTGCGATAGCCCGAACGGCCTCGCGGTTTTCGAACATCTGCCGGTCGGCTGCCGATGGCGTCGGATAACTGACATCGAGCGTCCGCGTGCCCAGCCTTGCGGCGGCGAGCTGGCCATAGAATGTGCCGGGGAACCGGGCAGCGCGGCTGTAGAATTCCGATGAGGAACCCGGTCCGCCAGCTTCCGCGGCGCGTCCGAGCCAGTAGAGCGCGCGCGATGCCGAGAGCGGACGGCTCGAGGCGGCAAGAATCCTCGAGAAATGCTTTTCGGCTGTGGCCGGATCGTTGAGCGCCCGCAGCGCGTACCAGCCCGCATGGAATTCCGCATCCACCTTGTCGGTGGAGAGAGCCGCAATTGGGTCGGACACCGTCCGGTAGGCCAGCCTGACATCGCCGAGATCGGCGAGCCCGCGGGCAACGATTCGCTGCTCGTTCCACCATTCGCTGGTGTTGATCAGACGGCCCGCTTCGCGCGGAGCCTTTGCAAGAAGCGCTGCGGCCTCCTGGTACTTGTCCTGGCGGCGCAGATATTCGATCCGCACGAACAGGGTAGCCGGATCGCTTGCCAGCGAACGGTCAATTGCCTCGATCGCCGGTCCTGCCGTCTTTGCGTTGACGATGACGGCGTTCCACGCCTTGTAGAGCGATTGCGAACCGCCGAGCTCGGCAAAGCGCTTCGCCTGCGCGCCGCGGCTGCGGTACATCAGGTAATCCATCCGCGCCCGGTGATCCGCAGGCGAAAGAAGCGCAGAAAACTCGGCAAGGATCCGGTCTTCCATCGGCTTGTCCAGCGGCTCGGATGCCCAGATGTTTTTCAGGATGCGCCCGGCATCGGCATGTTTGCCGCTTGCCACCAACGCCCTCGATAGAATGACGGCACCTTCCGGCGTTTCCGGTTTCGTCGTGCCGAAAGCGGCAAGCACCTGGGCCGGCGTCGGGTTTTCGCGGTAGAGCGCGCGTTCGGACTGCGCCCGCAGGGTGGAAAGCCCAGGCCATCCGACGAGCCTGCGCTGCGCAGCGGCAATTTCGCTCGAAGGAATACCGCGGGCGCCCGAGGTGGCAATCGCCCAGGTCAGGATCTTTTCGTCGAGCGAGCCTTCCGGCAGGCTGTCGCGCATGGCGATCGCCTGTGAGGCATCGTTGTCGGAGAGTGCATCGAGACCGGCCTTGAGAGCAGGGGCGGGAGCGGGCGTCGCAAGCGGCCGGTTCATCCTGGGGATTGCGCCGGTAATGTCCGGCACGGGAACCAGCGCCGGAGTGGCCGGTGGTGTTGTCGGTGGCGCAGGGACGGGCGTCGGAACGGTGGTGAAGCCCTGGATTGCAGCGGGAGCGTCCGGCCTCACGAATGGCAGCGGTGCGACGCCTGCATTGGAACCTGGAGGTGCAGCGTAAGCCGGCAGGACCGCGACGCTGATTGACAGCGCTGCCCAGAGCGTCTTGAGGATTACAACGGGTTTGCTCATCCGGCAACTCGCGACAACGATGTTTCAGACCCCTTATTAGCTGCTGACAAGCTTAACAAAACCTTACCACAGCGGTCACGATCGCGCGAATTCTTAAGTGGGATTTACGCTGAAAACCCATGTACTTCCGCTTGTCGCCGCCCGGTCGCCGATTTATGGTGCCCAGCCTTATAGTCGCGGATTACGGCCGAAGCATGGATTGTACCATGCCCTTCGGCCTTTGGGAGTTTTGCATGTTCAAGGGATCGATCCCCGCTCTCGTCACCCCCTTCTCCACCGACGGCGCGGTGGACGAGGATGCTTTCGCCGCGCATGTGGAGTGGACGATCTCGGAAGGCAGTTCCGGTCTGGTCCCGGTCGGCACGACCGGCGAATCTCCGACGCTCTCGCACGACGAACACAAGCGGGTCGTTGAACTGTGCGTCGAGGCCGCCCGCGGCCGCGTCCCTGTCATCGCCGGCGCCGGGTCCAACAACACCCGCGAAGCGATCGAGCTTGCCCAGCATGCGCAGACCGCGGGCGCCGATGCGCTTCTGGTGGTCACACCCTATTACAACAAGCCGACCCAGAAGGGCCTGATCGCGCATTTTTCCGCGGTCGCCGAAGCAACCGATCTGCCGATCATCATCTACAACATTCCCGGCCGGTCGGTCATCGACATGACCCCGGAAACGATGGGTTTCCTTACCAAGGCCTACAAGAACATCGTCGGCGTCAAGGATGCGACCGGCAAGATCGAGCGCGTCTCCGAACAGCGCATCACCTGCGGGTCGGAATTTGTGCAGCTGTCCGGCGAGGATGCGACGGCACTTGGCTTCAACGCCCATGGTGGCGTCGGCTGCATCTCGGTGACGGCCAATGTCGCGCCGCGGCTTTGTGCCGAGTTCCAGGCCGCCACGCTTGCCGGCGATTATGCCAAGGCACTCGAGTATCAGGATCGCCTGATGCCGCTGCACAAGGCGATCTTCATGGAGCCCGGCGTCTGCGGTTCGAAATACGGGCTTTACAAGGTCCGCGGTCTGAACCGCGCCGTCCGCTCTCCACTGATGTCGACGCTGGAACCGGCGACGGAAGCTGCCATTGATGCAGCACTGCGTCATGCGGGTATCCTGAACTGAAGCCGCAGCGCTTCACTTTTGCTGCCTGGCGCATTACATAGAAATCGAACCCCGCTCATCGCCCATGGGCGGGGATTGTGTTTCAGATGAAGGGCGACGGAAGATTTCAATGGCCCCCAAAGGCAGCCAGCGCACGGTGAACAAGATTGTCGCGGAAAACCGCAAGGCCCGCTTCAATTACGAGATCCTCGATACCTACGAAGCCGGCATCATGCTGACCGGCACCGAGGTCAAGTCGCTGCGTGACGGCAAGGCAAATATCGCCGAGTCCTACGCCTCCGACGAAGGCAATGAAATCTGGCTGATCAACAGCCATCTTCCGGAATATCTGCAGGCCAACCGCTTCAACCACGAGCCGCGCCGTCGCCGGAAGCTGCTTTTGTCGAAGCGCGAGATCTCCCGCCTGCGTGTCGGTATCAACCGTGAAGGCATGACGCTGGTGCCGTTGAAGATCTACTTCAATGAAAAGGGTCGCGCGAAACTCGAACTGGCGCTCGCCAAGGGCAAGAAGCTGCACGACAAGCGCGAGACCGAGAAGGAACGCGACTGGAACCGCGAGAAGTCGCGGCTTTTCAAGGCCGGTTGAGGCTGACCCGTCGGTCGTCGCGTTAAGCGCGTGCTCGAGCGAGCTTGAGAACCCTCACTGCGGAACAAAACCATACATCGCCCGTTTCAGCTCGTTATTTTGGGGCAAGTGGGCGATGACGAAAAAGCAGATCTTTACCTACATCACGATTGTCATCGGCTTCGGCGCCGCCGGCTACCTTCTGTACCACACGTTCCGCGAATACTCGCTCAGCGACATAGTCCAGTCCGTCCGGGATATCCCGACCTACAATCTCGTCATGGCGGGCCTGTTTGCCGCCGGGTCCTATGTCTGCCTGTCCGGCTTTGATTGGGCTGGCGTGCGCTACGTGAAGAACGACCTCTCCTATCCCAAGATCGGCCTTGCCTCCTTCATCGCGCTGTCGATCGGCCAGAGTGTCGGCCTGTCGGGTCTCAGCAGCGGCGCGCTGCGCTATCGCTACTATCATCACTGGGGCATGAGCACCGAGGACGTTGCCAAGATCGTTCTGTTTTCCGGTGTCACTGTCGGCATCGGCATGGCCGTTCTGTCGGGCATCGTGATGATTATCAATCCGAAGGATGCCGCAACAGTCCTGCGGCTGTCGGAGGCGATGGTCATGGGGATCGGTTTTGCCTGCCTCGCCGTGACGGGTGTATATCTCATCCTCGCGGCAACGGTGCGCGCGCCTTTGAAGATCCGCTCCTGGAGCTTTGAAATGCCGACGCTCAGGATCGCCATCGCACAGGTGGTAATCGGCACGATCAATTTCGCGCTCGTATCCGCCTGTCTGCGCGAAGTCATGGCAGCGAGCGCCGATGTCAGCTACCTGAAGGCCGCGACCGCGTTCGTGCTCGCCAATCTTGCAATCCTCATTACCCATGCGCCCGGTGGCCTCGGAGTCCTCGAGGCAACGGTTCGTCATGTAATGGGCGACCAGGCGTCGATTGGTTCGCTTGTCGCGTTCCGAGTGATCTACTTCTTCATTCCGTTCTTTATCGGGCTTCCCCTGGCCCTGATCGTCGAGGGCGTGTTTCGTGCACGAAAGCGCAGCGCCGGGCAGGGGGCGTCATCTTCGGTGACGCCGGAGCCGCATTCGGCCTAGTCGTTTTCCCCAACAAAAAAGGCGCCGTCGAACGGCGCCTTTCTCATTCCAGGGATGATCTCAGCCTTCGGCCGGTTCGGGAGCAGGCTCCGTCGGCCGTGGTGCGCGTTCCGATGGATCGCGGCCCACTTCGGCTTTCAGTGTCATCAGATCGATGAAATGATCGGCCTGCCGGCGCAGGTCGTCGGCGATCATCGGCGGCTGCGTCTGCATCGTCGAAACGACCGAGACCTTGCGACCGCGGCGCTGCAGCGCTTCGACAAGATTGGTGAAGTCGCCATCGCCCGAAAATAGCACGAGATGATCAACGGTCTCGGCCTGTTCCATCGCATCGATCGCGAGCTCGATATCCATGTTGCCCTTGATTTTGCGGCGGCCAAGCGAATCCGTGAATTCCTTGGCGGGCTTTGTCACAACCTTGTAGCCGTTGTAATCCAGCCAGTCGATCAGCGGCCTGATCGACGAATATTCCTGATCCTCGATCAGCGCCGTATAGTAATAGGCACGCAACAGATAGCCGCGCTTCTGAAAAGCCTTCAGAAGCTTACGGTAATCAATATCGAAACCAAGGCTTTTCGAGGCCGCGTAAAGATTAGCACCGTCGATAAAGAGAGCTATCTTCTCTCTTGGGTCAAACATATGTCTCCATCCCCTTCAAGCTGCTTGACCAAGGACCCGTCAAATGAAAAGTTGAGCCGATCGCTTAGGTATTTATCGGTTAAATTACCAGCTAATCATATAAATGTCATTTATGGTAGGATTCGCTTTTATCCAAGCAACCTTTCGTTGAATCTGGCCAGAGTCATCGCCACCACGGTCGGCGGCATGCGGCAGTCGGCATGAATAAACTTGAATTTCGCCGGCAATGGCTGTATCGGGCGTAGCAATTCCGAAAATAACGACCGCAAAGGACAGGCAATGGCCCGTGTCACAGTAGAAGATTGCATTGACAAAGTCGATAATCGTTTTGAGCTGGTGCTTCTCGCCAGCCACCGTGCCCGCCAGATCTCGCAGGGCGCAGCGATCACCATCGATCGCGACAATGACAAGAACCCGGTCGTCGCACTGCGCGAAATCGCCGACGAAACGCTGTCTCCCGACGACCTGAAGGAAGACCTGATCCATTCGCTGCAGAAGCATGTCGAGATCGACGAGCCCGAGCCCGATCCGGCAACCCTGATTGCTGCCGGCAGCACGTCGACAGCCTCTGGCAACGACGAGGAAGACGGCGCCGCGGAAACCGTCAATTTCGACCAGATGTCGGAAGAAGACCTTCTCGCCGGTATCGAAGGCCTTGTGCCGCCGGAAAAGAGCGACGATTACTGATTGATGCATTGTTTGGGCAAGGGACAGTTCATTCTCTCGCCCTAATCTGTCTTGATATCTATGATGGCCGCGCTGATCTGATGGTTGGCGCGCCATTTTTATTTTGTTGGACCCGGTATCGAGGGCATTTCACGGGATGATGAGGCAGTACGAGCTTGTTGAGCGGGTACAGAAGTACAAGCCCGAGGCCAACGAAGCTCTTCTCAACAAGGCCTATGTCTACGCCATGCAAAAGCATGGCCAGCAAAAACGCGCCTCTGGCGATCCCTATATCTCGCATCCGCTCGAAGTGGCTGCCATCCTCACCGACATGCATCTCGACGAGTCGACGATCGCCGTCGCGTTGCTGCACGACACGATCGAGGACACGACGGCGACCCGCGCCGAGATCGACGAGCTGTTCGGCGAGGATATCGGTCGTCTCGTCGAAGGTCTGACCAAACTCAAGCGTCTCGATCTCGTCTCGAAAAAGGCCAAGCAGGCCGAGAATCTGCGCAAGCTACTGCTGGCGATCTCCGACGACGTGCGCGTGCTCCTGGTCAAGCTTGCCGACCGGCTGCACAACATGCGCACGCTCGACCATATGAAGGCCGAGCAGAAGGCACGCATTTCCGAAGAGACGATGGATATCTATGCGCCGCTGGCCGGCCGCATGGGCATGCAGGACATGCGCGACGAACTCGAGGACCTGTCCTTCCGCTACATCAACCCGGAAGCCTATGCGACTGTCACCCAGCGGCTGGCCGATCTTTCGGCCCGCAACGAAGGGCTGATCAAGAAGATCGAGGACGAGCTGCGCGATCTTCTCGTCGCCAACGGCCTGCCGGACGCCGCCGTCAAGGGACGCCAGAAGAAGCCCTATTCCATCTTCCGCAAGATGCAGTCGAAGTCGCTGTCCTTCGAGCAGCTTTCCGACCTCTACGGTTTCCGCATCGTCGTCGACGACGTCGCCTGCTGCTACAAGGCGCTCGGCATCGTTCATACCCGCTGGCGCGTCGTGCCGGGCCGCTTCAAGGACTACATCTCCAACCCGAAGCAGAACGACTATCGCTCGATCCACTCGACGATCGTCGGCCCCTCGAGGCAGCGCATCGAATTGCAGATCCGTACCGAGATGATGCAGGAGATTGCCGAATACGGGATCGCCGCGCATGCGCTCTATAAGGACGGCCAGTCGGGTGGTGCCAAGGGCGACGATCTTCTGCCCAAGGAATCGAGCGCCTATTCCTGGCTGCGCCATACGATCGAGTCGCTTGCCGAAGGCGACAATCCGGAAGAATTTCTGGAGCATACCAAGCTCGAACTGTTCCAGGATCAGGTCTTCTGCTTCACGCCCAAGGGCAAGCTGATCGCGCTGCCGCGCGGTGCCACGCCGATCGACTTTGCCTATGCGGTTCATACCAATATCGGCGACACCACGGTTGGCGCCAAGATCAACGGCCGTATCATGCCGCTTGTCACCCGGCTGAACAACGGTGACGAGGTGGAGATCATCCGCTCGGGCGTGCAGGTTCCGCCGGCCGCCTGGGAAGAAATCGTCGTCACCGGCAAGGCCCGCTCGGCCATCCGCCGCGCTACCCGCATGGCGATCCGCAAACAGTATGCCGGCCTCGGCTATCGCATTCTGGAGCGCACCTTCGATCGCGCCGCAAAGACCTTTACCCGCGAGGCGCTGAAGCCTGCTCTGCATCGGCTTGCCCACAAGGATGTCGAGGATGCGATCGCTGCCGTCGGGCGAGGGGAGCTGTCGTCGCTCGACGTGCTGCGCGCCGTCTTCCCTGATTTCAAGGACGAACGCGTTACCGTGAAGCCGTCGGCCGATGACGGCTGGTTCAACATGCGCAGTGCGTCCGGCATGATGTTCAAGCTGCCGAACCAGCCAAAGGCACCGCTGGAGGATGCCCAGGCGGCCGTCAATGCCGGCGATGTCGTTGCGTTGAGCCCGGAACCGGTTCCGATCCGCGGTCTTGCCGGCAATATGCAGGTGCGTTTCGCACCGAGCGGCGCTGTGCCCGGAGACCGTATCGTCGGGATCATGGACAAGGGCGAGGCGATCACCATCTATCCGATCCAGGCGCCGATCCTGCAGCACTTCGATGAGGAACCGGAGCGCTGGATCGATGTGCGCTGGGATCTCGACGAGGCCAACAAGTCTCGTTTTCTGGCCCGGATCGACGTCAACACGATCAACGAGCCAGGCACCCTTGCGACGGTCGCGAAGACAATCGGCGGTCTCGACATCAACATCCGATCCTTGTCGATGGCCAGCAATCGCGCCGCCGATTTCTCCGAGATCGCCATGGAAGTCGAAGTCTGGGACGTGCGCCAGCTCAATCAGCTCCTGACGCAGCTGAAGGAACTGGACTGCGTTTCCAACCTGAAGCGTGTCTACGACTAGACCCCAGCCGATCGTCGACGCGGACTGCCTGTTTTGAGTGCGCTCCCTTTGAGAGGGTATGCATTCAATGCAGGGCTGGGAGGTAACCCTTGCGTTGGTAAAGCCCGCTGGTTCAGCCTATATCTGCTGCACCGCAACATTTACCGAAAGAGACGTCAGATGTTTACCTCCGTCCGCAAGTTCGCCCGCGTCCTGCGCGGCCCTTCCGTCCAGGAACGCGAAATGGCATACCTCAACGAAGCCTGCGATCGCCTCGATCTCGAGCACCGCGTTCGCCAGATCGACCGTGGCATGTTCCGCAAGTCCATCTGAATTCAATGACATGACAGCGGCTCGGCCGTCTGTCGTGCAGTAGATCTATCCCGGGGGCCGTGCGCGAAGCGGCCCGATGCCAGCGGCCAATTTTCGCCATCATCTTGGGCTTCCGCTACGAAGACCGTTCCGAACTGAGATGATGGTTCTCGGATCCTTGACCGGACCGAACCAGAAAGAAGCTGCTTCATGCCCTTTCGGCGCCGCAAAGCCCCGACCTTCCGAGAAAAGCTGCATCGCGCAATATTCCCCCCGAAGGGGTTCCGCCGTGTGCTCGGATATTACCGGCTCAAGATCTTGCGCATCGGCGGTTCGCCGCATGCGGTTGCTGCCGGTCTTGCGATCGGCATGGTCAGCGCCTGGACACCCTTTCTCGGCTTCCACATCCTTTTTGCGATTCCTTTTGCCTGGGTGCTGGGCGGCAGCATGGTCGCTGCGGCGCTTGGCACGGCCTTCGCCAATCCCGTTACTTGTCCCATCATCTGGCCCCTTACGTGGGAAATCGGCCAGTTCATCCTTGGCCGCGCTGGCGGCGGCGAAGCGCGGCCGGTCGATCTAGCGGCGCTGTTTTCCCAGCTCAAGCTATCGGAACTCTGGGACCCGATCCTGGAGCCGATGCTGATCGGCTCGCTGCCTCCCGGACTGTTCTGCGGACTGCTTGTCTATGTCGCGACCTATTTCGGGATCCGCAGTTTTCGCAACAGCCAGACGGAGCGTCGCCTTGCCCGCCGCAGCGAATATCAGCAGGCCTATGAGCGGGAATATCAGCCGGGGAACTTGACGGCGCAGCCGGCAGACCGCAAGTCAGTCGATGCTTGAGAAAGAGGGACTTTGATGATTATCGGCATGGGCAGTGACCTCATCGACATCCGTCGAGTTGAAAAATCCATCGAACGTTTCGGGGAACGGTTCACCCATCGTTGTTTCACCGAGATCGAGCGCGCAAAGTCCGATCGTCGGAAGAACCGCGCAGAATCCTATGCCAAGCGGTTCGCCGCCAAGGAAGCCTGCTCCAAGGCTCTCGGCACCGGCCTTGCAAACGGCGTGTTCTGGAAAGACATGGGCGTTGTCAACCTGCCGGGCGGCAAGCCGACCATGGTGTTGACGGGTGGCGCGGGCGAGCGGCTGGCGGAACTGATGCCCGCCGGTCAGGAGCCTTTCATCCACGTCACGATCACCGACGAGTATCCCTATGCGCAGGCCTTCGTGATCATTGAGGCGCGACCGGTGGCCGCTCCGTGAGCGTACCCGAATTTGGCGAAGCGGTGGCCCATTGCCGCCGCTCTGTGAAGACGCTAAAGCATGTCCCGCAAAAGCGCGCAGCGGTTTTGTAGCTACAAGGTGCCACGCAGGAATGACCTGAACGGCGGGCGTGATCTCTCGAAGATTGCGGCACGTTTCACACAGGTAGCCATCCGCCGTGAAGAGAGAGATTGAAATACGTGTCCGATAACGCCGAGACGAAGCCGCAGAATGCCCTTTGGGAAAACATCAAGGTCATCATCCAGGCCTTGCTGCTGGCTATGGTGATCCGCACCGTCCTGTTCCAGCCCTTCACGATTCCGTCCGGCTCGATGATGCCGACGCTCCTGGTCGGCGACTATATCTTCGTCAACAAGTTCGCCTACGGGTTCTCAAAATATTCGATGCCGTTTTCGCCGGACCTGTTTGAAGGCCGTGTCCTTCAGTTCAGCGAGCCGAAGCGCGGCGACGTGATCGTGTTCCGCCTGCCGCAGCAGCCCGAGATCGATTACATCAAGCGCCTGATCGGCCTTCCCGGTGACCGCATCCAGGTTCGCGACGGCGTGCTCTTCGTCAACGGAGCCGCTGTACCCAAGCAGGGCGACGGCGCTTTCACATCCGACTACCGCTCCGATCCCGGCACCAACGTTCCAGTCTTCCGCGAGACGCTCGACAACGGCGTGACCTTTGACACGCTCGACCAGTCCCCAAGCTCGCGCGGCGACAACACCCGCGAGTTCGTCGTGCCGGCCGAACACTACTTCTTCATGGGCGACAACCGCGACAACTCGCTCGACAGCCGCTTCGATGAAGGTCCGGGCATGGTTCCTGCCGAAAACCTCGTCGGTCGCGCCAGCGTCATCTTCTTCTCGCTCGGCAACGACACGTCCTTCCGCGAGATCTGGAAATGGCCGTCCAACATGCGTTGGGACCGTCTCTTCAAGGGCGTTCATTGATGAAACCGCTCTCACTCTCGGAAGAAGAACGCGGCCGTCTCGAGACGATAATCGGCCATGTCTTTTCCGAGAAGCAGTGGCTTGACCGGGCGCTGACCCATGCCAGCGTCGGTCTTGCCAAGGATGCCAATTACGAGCGTCTGGAGTTTCTGGGCGACCGTGTGCTCGGGCTCTGCGTTGCCGAACTTCTGTTCACCACCTTCCGGTCCGCACCGGAAGGTGAGCTGTCTGTGCGCCTTAATCAGTTGGTCAGCGCCGAAAGCTGTGCCATTGTTGCAGACGAGATGGAACTGCACCGTTTCATCCGAACCGGCGCCGACGTCAAGAAGATCACCGGCAAGCGGATGATGAACGTCCGCGCCGATGTGGTGGAGAGCTTGATTGCCGCCCTTTATCTGGATGGCGGACTGGAAGCTGCCCGCGGTTTCATTCTGCGTCATTGGAAGGCGCGTGCGACCCGCGCCGATGGCGCCCGCCGCGACGCCAAGACGGAATTGCAGGAATGGGCACATGCCAAATTCGGTGTGACCCCGTCCTACCGCATTGACGACCGCTCCGGCCCGGATCACGACCCGCGCTTTACCGTGACGGTCGAGATTCCCGGTGTTTCGCCCGAAACGGGCGCCGACCGGTCGAAACGTGCAGCCGAACAGGTGGCTGCCACCCGGATACTCGAACGCGAAGGCGTCTGGCAGAAGACCTCTGCTGAAGACTGATTGGACATCATGATCGAAGACAACACCACCGAAGGCAAAGACGACCAGGCAAACGCCGCGCAGCCGGAAACCGCAGCCGATGAGACCCCCGCGGCTCCGGTTGAAGCCGGCCCGACCCATTCCGGTTTCGTGGCGCTGATCGGAGCGACCAATGCCGGCAAGTCGACGCTGGTCAACCGTCTCGTCGGCGCCAAGGTGTCGATCGTCAGCCACAAGGTGCAGACGACCCGCGCCATCGTTCGTGGCATCGCGATCCACAACAACGCCCAGATCGTCTTCATGGATACGCCCGGCATCTTCAAGCCGCGCCGCAGGCTGGACCGCGCCATGGTGACCACCGCCTGGGGCGGCGCCAAGGATGCCGACATGATCGCGCTCCTGATCGACAGCGAACGCGGCCTGCGCGGCGATGCCGACGCGATCCTCGAGGGTCTGAAGGATGTGCATCAGCCGAAACTGCTGCTTCTGAACAAGATCGATCAGGTCAAGCGCGAGGATCTTCTGGCGCTTGCTGCTGCGGCCAACGAAAAGATCGACTTCGTGCGCACGTTCATGATATCGGCGACGACCGGTTCCGGTTGCGACGATCTGATGGACTATTTCTCCACGACCCTGCCGGAAGGCCCCTGGTACTATCCGGAGGATCAGATTTCCGATCTGCCGATGCGCCAGCTTGCTGCCGAAATAACCCGCGAGAAGCTCTTTCTAAGGCTCCACCAAGAGCTTCCCTACGCCTCGCATGTCGAGACGGAGAAGTGGGAAGAGCGAAAGGATGGCTCCGTCAGGATCGAACAGGTCATCTATGTCGAGCGCGAAAGCCAGAAGAAGATCGCTCTCGGCAAGAACGGCGACGCCATCAAGGCAATTTCGACAGCGTCGCGCAAGGAACTGACCGAGATCCTTGAACAGCCCGTTCACCTGTTCCTTTTTGTGAAGGTCAGGGAAAATTGGGGAGACGATCCACAACGTTTCCGCGAAATGGGCCTGGAATTCCCGAAAAACTGAATGTTTAACCGTTTTTGGCTTGCCGACTCCTTCCGATGCGTTAGCTTGATATCGGGAGAAGGAACTGCTGTCTAATTTCGTATGTTAGTAAATTCGGAAATGCTTAATTGTTATTTCCTAAAATACGCCGACGGGTTACGCTGGTTGTATTAAAGGACTGAGGCGATCTCGGCAAATCGTGGAGGTGGTGCCAGGCATGAGCGATATAAGACGTTTTGATGCCTTCAGTGGTATGGATCTCAGCGATGCGGTTGGGTTCTTCAGCTGGAACGTTCAGGAGAACAAGGTCTACGGCGATCAGGTCTTCGCATTCATCTACGGGGTCCCCTACAGGGACCTCGAGAGCGGCGCGCCGATCGAACAGGTCATTGTCAACGTCGACGATGGCGACAAGCAGCGCGTCGCAAAAGCCCTGCACGAGTCCATCATTTCTGGCAAAAAGTGCCACCAGAGTTATGGGATCACCCATGTGGACGGTCGCCGCGTCACGGTGACAGGGCAGGGACGATGCCTTCGCGACAAGCTCGGCCTGCCGTCGATCTACACAGGCTCCGTTACCGCTGTCGAAGTGGGCAGTGGTGCTCACTCTGGCGATCCACTCAAGACCCATTGTCTCGAGGCTTTGAAAATCGCCAACAGCCGCCGCCACGCGCTTGCGGCCCGCTACCTGTCCTCCGCACTCAACGTGCTGGATGGCGGCAAAAAAGCGTAAAGCATCCATGGTTCGTGCAAATTGCGGCTGCATCCTCCGGTCGTGCACGATGGCTGCAGAATCGCTCCCTTGGACATTCCTGTCAGCCAAAGGGCGCTCGTGATTCGTTACGTAGAACCCCGTAGCAACTTGTCATCTATCAATGTACGCGATTGCTAACGCGATGGTGATGGTACAACTACGCGTCGTATTGGCATAGGGAGCGGACATGGCACGCGGAACGATCGCTTCTGACGAAGCGGATCAGGATTTCATCAACGCGGTGGGGTTCTACAGCTGGAATGTTGCAGAAAACCGCGTCTATGGTGACGAGGTCATCGCCCATGTGTTTGGTCTCTCGATCGAGGACCTGTCGATCGGAATGCCGATCGACGTCCTGGTGCGCTACATCGACGAAGGCGACAAGCAGCGTGTGGCCAAGGCTATCCACATGGCGATCGTCGATGGTGCAGCATACAATGCCGAATACAGCCTGACCCATCCGGATGGCCGTAAGGTTAGCGTTCGCGCGAACGGGCGCTGTCTACGCGATGTCGATGGGCTGCCTTCGATCTACAGCGGCACTGTCATCGTGCAGCCAGCGCTCGCCGAACCGATCCAGATCAGTGATCCACTCGAGAGCCACTGCCGGGCAGCGCTGGATCTCGCTTCAGCGCGCGGCCATGCTCTGGCCGCGCGATATCTGTCTTCAGCACTGAACATGCTGACGCCGGATCTCGGCTGAGACGGAGATCTTACTTCTTGCGCTCCATCAGCGCCTTGACCTCTTCGAAGCGACGACGATTTTCGGGCTCCTGCTCACCCGGGCCGTAGCATGTCTTCGAGATGCAGAAGCGCAGCAGCGTGAATGGAGGTCCACCCTTGCCGAACTCGCAATCGATCTCGTTGGTGAAATCGGTCGGCTTGGCGTCCTGGCGGGTCGAATAGGTCAGACGTGCGCCCGGCGGATCGAGTTCCGGGAAGGACTGCACAATGCCGGTCTTGACGTCTGGAATGAGCAGGAAGTTCTTGGCAACCGCGACGCAGGCCTGTTCAAGCTGCGGCGACTGCGCGGCCGCAGGCGTTGGCAAGGCGAGGCCAAAGGGCATCGCGGCAATGATAGCGGTAGCGAGCAGGGCGTTTTTCATGTGATCTCCGGCAGCGTATTGCTCTTGGCTGTTCGGCGGAGAAATCCGCGGCGAAGGCAATTTGTTCCAGCCCGATCGAGAGATAAATCGAGGGAGGCGCGACAGCCACACCTAGACACCGACAGAGCCCGCAAACCGTGCCGGAAAGACGCAGAAACCGATTCAGTCCCAAGAGGTTATACGGTAGAACTGATCAACGCAGACAGGAAGTTCACCTATCGATGCAGTGGCAGGACGAGGCAATCATCATCGGCGTGAAACGCCACGGCGAGACGAGTGTCATCGCCGAACTGATGACGCGCGAACGCGGCCGCCATCTCGGCATCGTCCGGTCCGGCCGCTCGCGCTCGATGCAACCGGTGCTGCAGCCGGGAAACCGCGTGGAGGTGGTCTGGCGCGCGCGTCTCGACGAGCATCTCGGCGAATTCAAGCTCGAACCGCTGCAACTGCGTGCAGCGAAGCTGATGGAAACCGCAACGGCGGTCTACGGTGTCCAGGCGATGGGGGCTTTGCTTCGGCTGCTTCCCGAGCGTGATCCGCATCCGCACCTGTTTGAGGCCCTCGATATCATTCTCGATGCGATGGATGATCCGTCCGATGCGGGCGAACTCTTCGTCCGGTTCGAACTCGCGGTGCTGAACGATCTTGGTTTCGGACTGGATCTTTCGGAATGTGCAGCGACAGGTACACGCAGCGATCTTGTCTATGTGTCGCCGAAATCCGGTCGCGCCGTGAGCCGCGATGCCGGCGCTCCCTATGCGGACCGCATGCTGGCCCTGCCGGATTTTCTGGGAGAGGGGGCATCCAGGACTGCCGACCGCGACGGCATGGCCGCGGCCTTCCGTCTGACCGGCCATTTCCTATCCCGGCATGTCTATGAACCGCGAGGAATGACCCAGAGTACCGCCCGCGACGGGTTCGTTCAGGCGGCGCTGAAGGCGCTGTCGAGAGCCCCTGAGGATCAGACGCCGCAAGGATCAGGTATCATTCCGCCGGCTGCATGACCGGTTGGCGGTTCACCGTCTTTTCGCGAATGGGCCAGTGTACGGCCGCGGCAAACAGGCCGAACACAACGCCGAACCACCAGACCATGTCATAGGAACCGAGCCTGTCGTAAAGCGCGCCGCCCATCCAGACGCCGAGGAACGACCCTACTTGGTGCGACAGGAACACGAAACCGCCAAGCAGGCCCAGATGCCGCGTGCCGAACATGATCGCCACCAGTCCGTTGGTCGGCGGCACCGTGGACAGCCACAAGAGACCCATCACGGCGGCAAAGATGATGACCGAGGTCGGAGACTGCGGCAGAAGCAGGAAGGCCGTGACGGCGATCGAGCGGCCGATATAGATATAGGCGAGCAGATAGGGTTTCGAGTAGCGCTGCCCGATCACGCCGGCGCCAAGCGAGCCGATGATGTTGAAGAAACCGATCAGGGCCATGGCGATCACCGCATACCGAGCCTCGATGCCGATATCGCGAAGATAGGCCGGAAAATGCGCGGTGATGAAAGCTACCTGAAAACCGCAGACGAAAAAGCCCGAGGTCAGCAACAGGTACGACTTGTGCCCGAAGGCTTCCCGCAGTGCCTGCGCCGCGGTCTGCTTGAACTCCGTCTGGTTCTGCGTGCCGGAGCTGGCATTGCCCCGGAGCGGGATGGCAAGCAGCGGAACAGCAAGCATCATCGCCGACATGATCATCAGACTGTCCGACCAGCCGTAGGCCGTGATCAGCGCCTGGCTGAGCGGCGCAAACAGAAACATCCCGGCAGATCCGGCGGCAGTGCCGATCCCGAACGCTAAGGAGCGCTGTTCGGGCGTCACGTTGCGGGCAAAGGCTGACAGGATCGTGCCGAACGAACCGGCGCCGACGGCAAGCCCCACCATCAGACCGCCGGACAGGTGCAGCATGGGAATTGATTGCGCGGACGACATAAGGAACAGTCCGCCCGCATAGAGGAGACCCGACAGGGCGAGCACGCGGCCGGTACCGTATTTGTCCGCTATCGCTCCGAATATCGGCTGGCCAAGGCCCCAGGCGAGGTTCTGGATCGCCATCGCGAGCCCGAACGTGGTGCGATCCCAGCCCCGATCGGACAACATCGGCAGTTGGAAGAAGCCCATTGCCGAACGCGGGCCGAAGGTCAGCATCGCAACCAAGGCACCGGCCGTGATGATCAGCCAGGGCATCGATGCGCGCGCGGGGTTGGACATGCTTGCCTCCTGAATTGAGGCATTATCCATAGCCGCGCGGGTTTGAAATGGGAAACGACTTTTCCTGACGCGATGCATCACAACAGCTGATGCGACAAGCCTCTTCTACAGCGCGCCGGGCGGCTCGATCGGGGGCGGTGGGACTTTGCCAAGCCGCGATTCGCGCCAGAGCGTGAAGGCGCCGGCGCTGATGACGATCGCACACCCGGCCACCATGTTGATGGTCATCATCTCGCCGAACAGCATCACACCGATCAGGCAGACGAGCACCGACTGTACGTAGAACATCGGCTGTACCGCGACGGCGTCGACGAGCGAGTAGGCGCGGATCAGCAGATAGTGCCCGGTCATGCCGGTAACGCAAAGCGTCAACATCCAGAACCAGTCGGAAAGCGTGATGTGCGACCAGTAAAACGGACCGACCAGCGTGATCGCCGCAGCACCGGCAATACCCGTGTAGAAAAACGCGGTATCGGCCGTGTCGGTGCGGCTCGCGAGCCGGGTCAGCACCGAGTAGAGCGCAAACATCGTGGTGCCGATCAGCGGGATGACGATCCGGAAATCGAATGTCGCATGCAGCGGATTGATGATCATCAGGATGCCGGCAAAGCCGACGCCGATCGCGGTCCACCGCCGCCAGCCGACCTTCTCGCCAAGCAAGGGCACCGAAAGGCAGGCAACGAGCAGCGGCGTCGCCGCAAAGATCGTATGGGTGGCCGCAAGACCGACCTCGGCAAAGGAGAAGATCGACAGCGCGATCTGGAAAACCAGAATGACCCCGCGGGCAATCTGCAGCCACAACCTGTTCGCGGACGCTGCACCTTTGACACCGCCGGACGAGCGACCGGCCACGATGAGCACAAAACCTGCGAAGGCCCAGTAGCGGATCATCGCCACGAAAATGGGAGGATAGGCGCCGCCCAGGTGTTTCGAGATGCCGTCCTGAACCGCGAAGATAATGACAGCAGTCAACGCGAAGAGAAGTCCCGTAGACCGAGATGTCATGATGGTGATCGATTCCAGTGCGGAGCGCGCAAGCGCCGCCGTGACGCCCTACGTTTGTGAGATTGGTGTTCTTGACCGGTTTTGACCTTTGTCAACAAACGCCGATTGGACATGTCTGCCATGCGGTGCCGTCAGAGGGAACCTTCAGACCCGAAAAAGGTATATGAGAAACTGCAAATAGTTCTGGAGACCTCCACTTGAGGTCTTCCCCGTACTGGCGACTGGAACATATGTTCTCAAGGTTGAGTTAGACTTGGGCAAGCAAATCAGGAGAAACGATGCTCACTGGGATGACGGAAGACCAGCGAAACGAATTTCTGGAGCGCATCACCGCGACCACGATTGCAAACCAGGCAATCCTGAAGTGTAGCATCAGCGGTTTTCCTTTGACGGCGGATAATGTTGTCGCCTTCGTTGGCGATTTTCTCGATCCGGAAAACCCGAACCTGCAGGAACTGATCGAAAAAATTGGTCACGCCATCGACGAGGTGCTGGACTGCCAGGGCCAGGCAATGCGCTTGGCTCGGTAAGCTCACGACAGTTCTCAAGTCCGGTAAGGGGACGCGGCCAGACAACAACATGGCCGCTGTTCTTTACCGCTGCTTGATGGCCCAGGCGCCGCGTGTTGAGACCACTTTCACGTCGTCACCAATTGCGATCATGCCGCCGCCGCGCGGCACTGCGTTCCATCCGAACAGCGGGCCGGGAACGCGCCGGTCGGCCGACATGCGCAGGCGACCGAGTGCCGGCATCGGGTTGGCGACATCCCGCGAACCGGTCACCTGATCCTGGGTGATCATGATGCAGCGGGCGCAGGGTTTGACGAGATCGAGACGAAGGCCGCCGATCTCGATAGCCTCCCAATGGTCATCGCCAAAGGCGTCCCCGTCGTCGATGACGATGTTGGCGCGGAACCGGTCCATCCCGACGGCGCCTTCTCCATGCTTCTCCATGTCGGCATTGATCGCCTCGAGCGAGCCGGTGGTCGTGACCAGGACCTGGTATCCGTCGGCAAATGTGACCGGCGTATCGGGTCCTGCCCAGTCGTCGCTTGCGGTCCGCTTCGAACGTTCATCGAAGAAAACAAGCCGCACGTCGCAGCCCAGCCAGTCGCAAAGGGTCGAGTTGACATCCTTGTCGGCCAGCGCGGCGCTGACGATCGAATTCCAAACGACCACATCGGTACGCCGGTAGCCCGGCGGCCGGGTGACGGTGATCTCGCCCTTGCTCTCCATCGAAAACCGGAACCCGTCCGTGTCGGGCAGGACCTGCAATTGCGCCATTTCTGGAAGATCGCGCTGGTTGACGAAATGCCCCCTGGTATCGACCAGCATCAAGCTGCGATCGCCGGGTATGCCCGTGGACGTCATCTGCGTCTCAGTGAGCGAAATGCCGCGGCCGCTCTTCAAGGGGTAGTAGTTGATCTCGCTGACATGCATGGGTTTTCCTCAAATTTCATCGAGAAAGAGGTCGAGAACACTTTTCAGACGCTGGTGGCGTTCGTTTGCCGCCTGCCTGCCGGCCTGCGTCTTGAAGCCGTCGGCGAGCTTGAACAGCTTCGTTTCGAAATGATCAATTGCAAACGTCCTGTCGTCCAGCGGTCGATGCTTGGCGAGAGGATCGGCCGGATCGTAAAGCGCGGAACCCATCCGCCCGGCAATGTAGAAACAGCGTGCCGCACCGATCATGCCTATTGCATCGAGCCGGTCCGCATCCTGCAGGATCTTCGCCTCGATGGTCTGCGGCTCGAGGTTTGCCGAAAAACTGTGGGTGAGGATGGCGTGGGAAACCGCATCGATATCGGTCTCGCTCCAGCCCATCTCGCCCAAAATGCCCGCCGCCTTTTCCGCGGCAAGACGAGATGCCTGGTTGCGCAGCGGCGAGTTCTTTTCCACCGCAACGCAGTCATGCAGCAGCACCGCGGCTGCCAGCACCCGCCCGTCGCCGCCTTCGTGTTGATGAATGCGCATCGCATTCTTGAAGACGCGGGCGATGTGAGCCAGATCGTGGCTTCCATCGTCGCCAGCACTCGCATGCGGAATGAGGCTTCTGGCCAGATCCTGGTGGGGCGAAAAGGCTTCTGCGAGTGACGCGGTCATGCTGGTTTCTACGAGGGTTCGTGAGAATCGTCTGTATTAGATGTGTCGTTCTTGTTGACCAGAATCCGTTGATAGAAAAGCCCAATTCCGATCAGAACTGCCCCCAGCCCGATGAAGGACAGGGCCCGCATAATGCCTTCGAGATTGGCCATGTCGATCAGAAAAACCTTTGCCACGGACACCAGCACCAGCACTGCAGAAGCAAGCCGCAGGCTCTTGGCGTTCCATTTCGAGCCCGCTACCAGAAGGCCGATGCCGATCAGGAGCCAGACGACAGAATAGGCATAGGTTTCGGAAGCGAGAAAGCCCTTCCACTGGGCAATATTCTGGCCCTGGAAAAAGCGTCGAACCGAAAGCGTCGCCCAGAGAAAGCCGAGCAGGGCGCCCGAGACGGCGAGCATCGCCACATAGGGCGCTGGCCGCCGGCCGCGCGCCAAGTACGAGGTCAGTCCATAGGCGAGCGCCGGGAGAAGATAACCGAGCAGCAGAAGGTTGAGGACGGGCCAGGAGCCGGTGCTTTCGCCGGAGAAGAACGGATTGAGCGCAAACACATGCGCCGAGAGCACGTTCACCGTCGCGATCGCGCCAGCGATCATCGAGCCGTAGCGGAAGACGGGGCTCGGGCTCTTCAGGTCGAGCGTCATCAGAATGCCGGAGAAGCCGATCGTCAAGAGCGTGTAGATCGACTGCTCGCCAAGCGTCGGCGTACGGGCATCGAGCACGCCGCCATTCATCGCGTGGCGTATCAGCACGGCAAGTGTCAGCAGGGCTGCAAGCGATGCCAGTCCCTGCAAAACGTTGCGGACACGGACATCGGGTGATTTGCGTAGCATCCAGGCCGCAATGATCGCGAGCAGGGTCGGAATACCGTAGCCCGGCAGCAGCGCATTGAAGAACGGCGTCGTGCCGAGACTGTCCGGCCCGACCAGCGTCGGCTGCCAGGCGATGCGACCGAACACGATCGCGATTGCCGCCGCCATCATCCAGGGCAGGGCAGCCCATTTCCGCACTCGCATCGCCATCAGATAGGCAAAGCCGAGAACGGAAAGAAGGATCGTCGTGACGATGCCGTTGGTAAGCGCGTGTAGTGCCAGCGTGAAGCCCGCGAAGGAGCCGAGCACTGCGATATTCGCCGGCCAATCGATGCCGTCGCCATCGCTTTCGTCACGTCCGCGAAACAGCCACTCCGCCACCGCGAGCATCATAAGTCCGATGCCGATGCCATATAGGCCGTGCGTCCAGTCGCGGAAAAAATTGCCGAAGTTCAGAAACGAGATGAACCCGATCGTGACCGGCATTGCCCCCATCATAAAGGACCAGAGTACCGAAAACGTCAGTTCCTCATGCCGGAAGCGCCTGAGGAACCCGGCCCCGAGCAGCGTGAAGATGCCGCCGAGGAGCAGGAAGCCTGCAATCTCGTGGCCGAAAGCGGCAACGACAGGCGCGGTTGTGCCGGTCACCGGTTCGGGCATCACATAGGCGAGCAATGTCGACGCAACGGTCGCGATACCGGCAAGCGCGGCAAGCGCTGCAACCACGACCGTCCACACCCCGTAGCTGCGACTGCTGCCGACGGCGGCCAGCGCGCCGATCAGGGCGACGAAGACGAACAGCGGATGAAGAGAGCCCCCAGGCGTGGCGACCAGCATGGCGAGCGCCGAAATCGCGACCGTCACTGATAACGACAGGGTGATCCGCAGCGGTGGCCTCTTCAGCAGCGCCCGCCAGCCGCCGCTCCCTGTCGAGCCGCGCGTATAAACGCGGCCGGGCCAGATGAGGATCGTTCCGGCAATCATCATCAGCAGCACCAGCGAAGGCGGCATCGTGTCGATCGGCAGCGATTGTGATGTGTAGGCGAGAACCCAGAGGCCGATCCCGAAATTGGCGATCATTGGCACCACGGTCCAGCGGCGGATGCGCGAGGCGGCGTTCAACGCCAGCCAGCTCACGCCGAGAAACAGGAACAACGCGTTGACGTCTGGGTCGTCGGTCGTCACCAGAAGCGGCGTGATCAGCGAGCCAAGCAGGCCAAGCCCGGCCAGCGTCTGCCCGTGCAGCAGCGAGAGCGCGATTGTTGCAAACGAAATCAGGGCCATCAGCATGGAGGCGGTGCCGGAGCCGATGAAGTCGTAAAAGGCGTAGGCCGCGAAGGACGCGCCCAGCAGCGTGATGCTGCCGGCGGCCGTCAGCGCACCGGGGATCATCGCATTGGCAAAGAGCTCCGACATCTTGGGCATTGCCCGACGGCGCACCAGCTCGCTGGCGGCAATCAGCACGAGGCCGAACATCGCTGCCAGCGACAGACGGGCACCGGGGCCGAGCAGACCGGCTTCGATCGAATAGCGGACAAGGAAGATGCCGCCAAAGGCGAGTGCCACGCCACCCACCCAGACCGGCCAGCGAGCACCAAGATAGCTTTCCAGATTTTCACGGCGGAAGCGCGGAGCGGGCGCGGGGAGCGGAGGTGTTTCGGCTGCCTGATTGGACGTCCTCTCCTCGGGCGCCGTGATCTCTGCCAGAACTTCGGTCTTCGACGGTTCTGCCGAAGCCTTTGCAAAGCCCGTGTCGGCGGCCATCTCAGCCGCGGCTTCGGTGCGGATCTCGGCAAGCGCCGTCTCGGGCGACACGAGCGCCTCGGAAGTGACGGGAACGCCGGTCAGCAGGCGCGCCCGGACATCCGAAAGTTCTTTCTCCAGCGAAGCGACCCGGCCCGACAGCTTTCGCTGCGAGACGACGAGGGAGAGAATGAGAACGATCAGCAGAAGCTGGAGGATCATATGCTAGCGGGCTCGGTTGAGAAGGTCAGCGGACGTTATACCATTGGTCCGCAAAGAAAAGCCGATCTCCCCGTCGATACCGTTATGGGGTGTATGAAGCCGGACCGTCGTCCTGCGCATCGGCCGGCACCTCTTCCTCGACCACCTTGTCAAAGGCAAGCTTGACGGCCTTGGTCATGTCGCGGCTGACCGCCCACCACTGGGCGCTCTTGATCCAGTAGCGCAGTGTCAGCTTGGCGCTGCCGGCATCGAAATCCGCAAGATAGGTGGTCGGTGCCGGGTTGCTCTCCACCCGCGTTTCCGCCTTGGCGATCGACTTGAGCTTGGCTTCGGCCTCGTCGAGGCTCTGGTCGGCCGACAGCGTCACCGAGATCTCGTGCCGGCGCGTGTGCAGGCGCGAATAGTTGGTGATCGGCACGTTCCAAAGCGTCGAATTCGGCGCCAGGCGATAGACGCCTTCGGCGGTGCGAAGCTCGGTCGCGAACAGGCCGACATCGACGATCGTGCCGCTGACATTGCCCGTCTCGATCGATTCGCCGACGCGGAACGGGCGCAGAACCAGAAGCATGATGCCGGCTGCGATATTCTGCAGCGTGCCCTGCAGGGCAAGACCGACCGCAAGGCCGATCGCGCCCAGCGCCGCCAGGACCGATGCCGTCTGGACGCCGAACTGGCCGAGCACCATCACCACGACGATGATCAGCACCGCGTAACGGATGATGTTGGAGAAGAACTGCGCCAGCGTTGCGTCGATGCCGTTCACCCGCGACAGACCGTTATGCGCCCAGCGACTGAGCAGGCGGGCGGCGGCCCATCCGACGATCAGAAGAAGAATGGCGCCGATGACCGAGAATGAATACTGGATGCCGAGGGCTGTGAGCTGTGAGAGTGCCGTACGAGTTGCGACGACGAAAGCCGATGCCTGTTCCATTCGGGGCCTGATCCTTTGCTGCAAAGAGGAGGCTAATTGGCGCGTGTGACTGTCAGGTCAAGGCAAACGGAGCGACGTTTCTCACCCGCCGCAGGGGATCAGGACGCGCGGTTTTCGATTTCGGCCTGTGCCGTAACAGGCAGCACGAACGAGGCCCGACCATCCGTTTCAGCGCCGCGCCCGATCCGCTTGATCGCCTGCACAAGCCGTCCGTCACGCTGCAAAAGACGGTCGCCGATCTCAATCAGCCTTGTATTCGGCGTTGCATGCGGCGCGACCTTGCGCAGCCTTGTCGCCAGCTCGACCTCGTCCTGTTCAGGATAAAGTGCCAGCGACGCGATGACGGCCGCTGCCGGAGAGCGGGACACGCCCATCCAACAATGCACGACGAGCGGTGCGGACTGATCCCAGTCTTTGACGAAGGCGATCAGCTGCTCCACATGTGCCTCGCTCGGCGCAATCAGAGTGCCGGTGCCGGCAAAGCCGATATCGTTCATCTTGAGTTTCAGGTGGCGCGCGGCGGCAATCACGGCAGGCCGGTGGAAATCCTGCTTTTCGGCAATCAGGCTCACCATTTCACGGGCGCCGTGGCGGACCGAGAGTTCAGCGATCTTGTCGAGCGGACAGACGATAATCCGGCTCATGCCGTCACACCGCGATCGGCTTCAAGCGCATGAAAGCGCTCGAGAAAGCGCGCCTGAGCATCGAGCGCCGGCATCGGCTTCAGTTCCAGCATGTCTCGGGTTATGCCACGCGGCACGCCGAAGAATTTCTGGGCTTCGGCGACGGAAAACCCGGCAAGCTCGGTCGCTTCGAAAAACGCGGCAACGGTGTCGGCCTTCTTGATCATCACCTTCAGCTCCTTGGTCGGATGCGGCGGCAGACCGAAGCGGATATGGATCGCAGCCTCGAGCCGCAACTCGACCGCCTTGTAACCGCCGCCGACCACCGACTTGAAGGGCGAGATCATGTCGCCGATGACGTATTCGGGTGCGTCATGCAACAGCGCCATCGCCATCGCCTCCTTGGAGGCATCGGGATTGGTGCGAGAGAAGATCTGCTCAACGATCAGGCTGTGCTGCGCCACCGAAAACGCGTGGTCGCCTTTGGTCTGGCCGTTCCAGCGCGCAACGCGGGCAAGCCCGTGGGCGATATCGGCAATCTCGACATCGAGCGGCGAGGGGTCCAGCAGGTCGAGCCGGCGGCCGGAAAGCATCCGCTGCCAGGCGCGCATAGATTTCAATCCGCTCACGGCTCGGCCTCTTGCGTCGCTGTCGGGAACAACAGGTCGGTCCATTCCGGCAGCGAGAGAACGACGGTGACATCGCTCGCCGTCAGGGGAATACCATTGGCGATCGCATCGCCGACCCGGTCAATCCGCACGATTGCAAGCCCCTTGTTACCCAAGACGGATCCGAGCGTGCCGACCGGCTTGCCACCGGCCATGATGTCCGTGCCTGAGACGGGCAGGGCAGTCTCGCTTGTGACGAGCGCGACACGCCGCCGTGCCGTGCCACGGTGCTGCATGCGAGAGACGACTTCCTGCCCGACATAGCAACCCTTGCGGAACGACAGCCCGTCGGTCTTGTCGAGGAGAACGTCGTGCGGAAAGGCATCCTGCAGGGCATAGTCGAAGCCGGAGGCCGGAATGCCGGACGCGACCCGCAGCGTCTCGTACTCGGCTTCCGACGCGTCGATCGCAATGCCCTCGGGCTTTCCCGGATATCGCGACAAAGTCACGCCGGCTTTGGCAAACGCCGCATCCGCAGCACCAGTAACCGAACCGTCGCCCCAGGTTACCGTCACGCCATCGGCATCGTCGGCTGCAATCGTCACGGCCGCCCGCAGCTTGTACATGGTGAGCCGGCGCATCAGCGCGTCGCGCTGGGCCGATTCGGTTTCGATCAGGAAATCGTCGCCGTCACGGGAGATCATGAAATCGAACAGGATCTTGCCCTGTGGCGTCAAAAGCGCACCGGGGCGGGCCGTGCGTTCAGGCAGGGATTCGATATCTGTCGTGATCAGGCTGTGGAGAAACTCGCGTGCATCGCCACCGGAAACCCGGATCAGCTGGCGCGAGGAAAGATGGACGGCGGGCATGGCGGAAGGTCCGATTGTTGAGCCGGAAGGTCGAACCCGACAGGTAAGCCCTCCCGACCGCGCGAACAAGTGCAGTCGCGGTGCCGCAAGCGGATCGGCAGGAGTCAGTCGCCGCCGGTGAAGAACTTCCACTGGCCGTCGGGCGACAGGCCGATGCGGTAGAAATTATAGGCGTCGTTTTCTTCCATGCCGATCATATCACCAGCCGTGACGATCCGCAGCAGCTCGACGCGCTCGGGTGGGGTGAGGGCAGAGATCGACTTGCCGGCGAAATACGGCCAGACGTAAACCTCTTCCGGCTGCCCGGCCTCGAGCCTCACGGCGCTGGCGGAGAGAAGGTCCATGACGATCGCCAGAATTTCCTGGCCGTCTGGATCGCCGGAAAAGTTCTTCAGCGCGCCGACCGGATCGTCGCCCTGATAGTCCATCACCTGGGTCTGGTTCGGGCCGGGATTGGTCAGCGGCTTCAGCCGTTCGATATCGCCGGAGGCTGCGGCCTCGATCAAGGCGGCGCGCATTTTCTTTACAGGCTCAGGCAGCGTGGTCATGTCGCGGATGATGTCGGCCTGGATCGTGTCGGTCGCCGCAGCCGTTGGCTGGCCGGCGGCAGGTGCAGCGGGCGCTGCTACGGGGGCCTGAGCCGACCCGGTCGCCGGCACTTGCGGACCCTCGAAAGCCTGCATGACGCCGGACGATGGCTTGCTGCCGCCTGTTTCACCCTGCGCGGTGGTGCTCAGCGCCAGCGCGGAAGCCGGTGCCATAACCTGCAAGCCGCAAAAACATGTTGCGGCAAGCGCCAGACGCAGACCGTTGAAATTTGTCATGATATGCATTCCGGCCGCCTTCCGAAGGGGAATTCTCGGCTTTTCCTGTGCCTGATAAGGATGTGCGAGATTACTGAACGATCCGTTCCGGCGAAAACTCTCCGGCCAGCATGCGGTTCTTCAGCGAATCCAGCAGCGCTTCGGCGCCGGTTTCGCCCAGCAGGCGGATCGTCTCGCGAATGGCGCAGGCCATCGCGACATCAGCAATGATTTCAGCCTCGATGCCATCGGCACGGCCATCGGCCCAGGCTTCATTCTGATATTCCAACGCAGCCTGCATCTTCTCGTGGACGATCATGTCATCGATTTCGTTGCGGCCTGTCTGCATACTCTTGATCCTCGGTACCCGTATTAATTACTGACCCATTAAGAACTTTATCAGCCTTTTATCAAAACGACACGGCTTGAGGTCAAAAGAGGTAAATAAACCGCTAATTTCCGTAGCGACTGGCTATTTCGGCGGCAAGTGTTGCGCCTTCGGCACGGTAGAGTTCCTCAGCCATGCGTGCGGGTTCATTGCAGGATGTGTGAACCGCGGCAAACGAGCGGTAGCCGCGGTTGTAGGCGGCGGTCAAGCGTTCCCGCCGTTTAGGCTCGCTGGCGGTGTCAGAATCCAGCAATTTCTGCATGGATCCGCGCCAATCGTCACTGGTTGCACCGCAAAGCGACCGCAAATAAGTGACCGATCCCAGCACTTCCGCAAGCCGCATCATCTTCGAATCATACGGAGCCGGTTTTGATTCGGTTTCCGCCTGTGGCGCGGCCGTTGTCGCAGACGGCGCCTGCTTCGACGATGCTTTCTGCGACTGGGCGCCAGCCGGCGCGGCGGCACAACTCAGCGCGATCGCAGCAACGATCGCGAATCGGTGGGAAGACGTGAGGAAAGACATCAGGCGGTGCATACGAACTCCTAACCGCGTTTCAGTTCCGCCGCCAGCCTTTCGGCGCACTCCAGCACGCTCGCAGGCACGGGAAGATTGCGGATCTCCTCAACCGAATACCATCCCGGATCGGCCGCATCGTCGGCGGCAATCGCTTCTCCTTCGGGGTCCGCTTCGACACGGAACACCGAGAGCGAGAAATGGCGGTTGTCGTCCTTGTCCTTCTTAAGGTCGTAGGTGGCAAACAGGGTCGGATTGCGCACAGCGATGCCGGTCTCTTCGAAGAATTCCCGCACCGCCGTCTCCGATGGCGTCTCGCCGGGCTCGGCCCGACCCCCTGGAAAGGCAAACAGATTGGCCGAGGGCGGGTTCAATCGCCGGATCAGCAGAAATTTGCCGTCACGTTCGAGAATGGCCGACGACGCGGCTTGCGGGGAGGGCGTGGCTGTTGTCATGGACTGCTGAAGCTTTGAAGAGCGATAAGGTCAGGATAGTGTAGGCGGGAATAGCCGCCCATCAAGGACATATCATGTCGCGCGCAAAAACCCTCTCTCACGGCATGACACGGCCCGAACCATGCCGGTGAACCTCAACGGCTGGACAGCATGAAAACTTATCTCCTCTACTCGCTCGCCGCCCTGTTCGAGATCGCCGGCTGCTTTGCCTTCTGGGCCTGGTGGCGGCTGGAAAAGCCGGCTCTGTGGCTGGTGCCGGGTATGGTGTCGCTCGCGCTGTTTGCCTGGGTGCTGACCTTCGTGCCAAGCGACGCGGCCGGGCGGACCTACGCCGCCTATGGATCGATCTACATTCTGGCCTCCATCCTCTGGCTCGCTGGCGTCGAGAACCGGATGCCCGACCGCTGGGACTTGATCGGCACCACCGTGTGCCTCCTCGGCGGCGCGATCATCCTCTTCGGTCCCCGCAGCGCCTGATCCGCTTGACGTCTGCCTACCCCAGTGCCATCTAATCTCGCATGTGCGGACGCTACGCCCTGACGGCGACTTCTGAGGAAATTCTGGAGGTCATGCAGGCGCTGGGGGAGGAAGGTTTCCCGGCCCGCTACAATATTGCCCCGACGCAGCCGATCCTGATCGTCATGCAGAACGAGCATGTGAAGCCCGGCAGCAATCTTCCGCCGCGTCGCGCCGTACTTGCCCGGTGGGGCCTGATTCCGGGCTGGGTCAAAGATATCAAGGACTTTCCCCTGATGATCAACGCGCGCTCCGAGACGGCGGCCGAAAAGGCGTCGTTCCGGGCCGCCATGCGTCACCGCCGCGTTCTCATTCCGGCCTCCGGTTTCTACGAATGGCGCCGGCCCCCGAAGGAGACGGGACTGCCCTCACAGCCCTTCTGGATCCGCCCGAAGAATGGTGGCGTCATCGCCTTTGCGGGACTGATGGAAACCTACGCATCTGCCGATGGCTCGGAAGTCGATACCGCGGCGATCCTCACGACTGCTGCCAATCACGCCCTGCGGCCGATCCACGACCGCATGCCCGTCGTCATCGCGCCGGAGGATTTCGAGCGCTGGCTGGATTGCAAGAACGGTGAGCCACGCCACGTGGCGGATCTGATGCGGCCGGTACAGGACGATTTCTTCGAGGCGTTTCCGGTATCAGATCTGGTCAACAAGGTGTCCAACATGGGCAAGGATCTGCAGAAACCGGTCGCGGTGGCACAGCCGCAGGAGAAGCCGCCAAAGGCATCCGGCAGCAGCGGCCAGATGTCGCTGTTTTGATCCGTTCCGACCGCGTCACACCATCCAGCCATCGAATCACGTCCTGAACGGATTTCCCCATGAACCTGATATCCGCCGGTTTTTCCGGCTTTGCGCTGGGCGGCTCGCTGATCGTGGCGATCGGCGCTCAGAATGCGTTTATCCTGCGCCAAGGGCTGATCCGCAGCCATGTCTTCGTGCTGTGCCTAATCTGTGCGGCATCCGACGCCTTGCTGATTGCAGCTGGCGTCGGCGGGCTGGGAACGATCGTGTCGCAGTCGCCTCTGCTGATCTCGGTGGTGACGCTCGGCGGCGCGCTGTTCCTCGCCACCTATTCGGCCATGGCATTCCGGCGGGCGGTAAAGCCCGGTGCCATGGTCGCCGGCGCGCCTGAGGGCATGGCACTGAAGGCGGCGGTGATGACCTGTCTCGCCTTCACCTTTCTAAACCCGCATGTTTATCTGGATACGGTCGTGCTGCTCGGCAGCCTGTCTGCGGCCTATCAAGGCCCGGAAAGGGTAGCCTATGGCGCGGGCGCGGTGATCGCATCCTTCGCCTGGTTCTTCGGCCTCGGCTACGGCGCCCGCTACTTGGCGCCGCTATTTGCCAGACCCGCCGCGTGGCGGGTGCTGGATGGCCTGATCGGCGTTGTCATGGGGTTGCTCGCGCTCGGGCTTCTCATAAGCTTCCTGCGCGGCGCCTGAGACGGATCAGCGAGCCGGGCTGAGCGTTGGCTTGCGCTTCAGCATCATCGCTGCAGCAGCAACGGCTTTGAGGCCGAGCGGACGGTAGTGGCTGGAGAGGTCCGGCTTGGTCTCGATGTTGGTTTTGTTGGTTTCGCTGCTCACGTCTGTCTCCTCACGAATCTCTGTTCCGCTCAAGGGCGGGCCGGCGCATTTCGCCGCCAATCCGGGCGGAATCATGGCTGCGGCTTTACGATGCGATAGAGAAAGAATGGACGCGCCAACTTGCCGCAAGCTGGGGCTGCGACGCAACAATTCATGTGCGCCGCAGCATCAGTCGCAAGGGCAGGACGATCAGACGTGCGTGCGCTCGTCCTCGATGGTGATCGTGCCATAACGCTTTTTCCACGCACGGGCAGAAAACGGCAGAACACAGAGATAGGCAATCGCGGTGATTGCCAGGATTTCCCAGGTGTAGCTCATCAAGAGGCCGACATAGAGAACGGCCACAAGCATGATCGGCAGCATCAGGTCACGGCGGATGCGGCCCGACTTGCCGGACCAGACCGGCAGACGCGAGACCAACAAGAAGCCGATCAACAGCGTGTAGAGAACGCTGGCATACACGAAGAACTTCGTCTGTTCGACGCCGAGAAAACCGAGATAGACCGGCAGAAGCACCAGAAGCGCACCCATGGGCGCCGGAACGCCTACAAAGAACTCAGACTGCCAGGGCGCCTTGATGCCGCGGTCTTCCATCACGTTGAACCGGGCAAGCCGCAGGCCAGCCGCGATCGCATAGAGAAGTGCAGCTATCCAGCCAAAGGATTTCGCTCCGTCCAGCAGAAACGCATAGGAGACGAGGACGGGCGCAACGCCGAAATTGATGATGTCGGCGAGCGAATCCATCTGCACGCCGAATTTCGACGTTGCCTTCAGAAGCCGTGCGATCCGACCATCGATCCCGTCGAGGAAGGCTGCCAGCAGCACCATCGCGACAGCTAGCTCGAACCGTCCCTCGAAGGCAAGTCTGATCCCGGTAAGGCCGGCGCAGATCGCCAGCACCGTGATCAGGTTGGGGATCATCAGGCGGACCGGGATCTCGCGCAGGCGCGGACCACGGGCCTCGTCGGTCGTATGGTTCTGTTCCGGCGGCGAGACGGGCGTCTCCATCAGATGATCTCCTTGCGTTTAGTTAGGCACGACGGCCGATGGTCGGTCCCTTGGCGGAGCCGAATTCGGCCAATACGGTTTCGCCGCCGACCGCTCTCTGGCCAACCACGACGCGCGCCTGGCCACCGGCCGGAACGAAGACGTCGAGGCGCGAACCGAAGCGGATCAGGCCGAAGCGCTCACCGGCGCTGACCGGCTCGTTGGGCTTGACCCAGCAGACGATGCGGCGTGCCACGAGACCGGCGATCTGTACAACGCCGACCCGGCCGTGCGGGGTGTCGATGACAAGCCCGTTGCGCTCGTTGTCGCTGGACGCCTTGTCAAGTTCCGCGTTGACGAACTGCCCTTCGCGAAACTCGATGCGTGTCACCTGGCCTCGAACAGGCGCGCGGTTGATGTGGCAGTCGAACACGTTCATGAAGACCGAGATGCGCAGCATCGGCTCGATGCCGAGATCCAGTTCGGCCGGCGGCACGACCAGAGCAACATGGCTGACGCGGCCGTCGGCAGGGCTGATGACGAGATCGTCATCCTGCGGTACGACCCGTTCCGGATCGCGGAAGAAGTAGGCGCACCAGAGCGTCAGCACCAGGCCGATCCAGAACAGCGGCTCGGCGAAGTAGCCGAGGATCAGCGAGACGACGAAAAAGATGACGACGAAAACGTAGCCTTCCTTGTGGATCGGCACGAGCGTGTTGCGGATGGTGTCGAAAAGATTGATCAACCCTTGGTTCTCCTCAATGGTCTGTGCTGCCTGCCTATAGAAAAACCCTATTTGCGGCAATCCGGTTCCGTCGATGCGCCCGTGACGTCATACAACTTCCCGGTATAATTGACGGAATACACCGTTTGAAGCGCTCAGCGACCTCTGCTTGAACGCGGTTTATCCCTGACGCGTCAGTTTCCCAAAGGCCCATCCTCGTCTTCTGACACTCGCAGACGCGGTGCATTGCCGCAGAAATCTTCGCCTCAGCGAACCGCCTCAGGGTCTACCCAGCCCATCCAGGTCGAGAAGGCGAGCAGAGGCGAGCCGTAGAAGACCAGCACCAGCATATAGATGATGGCGATACCGCCGAGTACCAGCATCCGCTTGTTCGTATATCGTCTCATGCTGTTCTCCTGTTATTCTGCTGCCGTTACTCAGCAGCAGGTGCGCCGCGACGGACAATGCCGAGATCGTCGTTTTCGCGCACCTTCTTCAACTGCTCTTCCGCTTCCGTCGCCTCGCGCTGACGGTTCCACATCGAGGCGTAGAGGCCTTCCTGCTGCAGCAGCCCCGAATGGGTGCCGCGCTCGGCAATCTGGCCGTCGCGCAGAACGATGATCTCGTCGGCATTGATAACCGTCGAGAGGCGGTGGGCGATGACAAGCGTCGTCCGGTTCTTCGAAACGAGATCGAGTGCGGACTGGATCTCGTGCTCGGTCGTCGTATCGAGCGCCGAGGTCGCCTCGTCGAGAATGAGGATCGGCGGGCTCTTCAAAACCGTGCGGGCAATCGCCACGCGCTGCTTTTCGCCGCCCGAGAGTTTCAACCCGCGTTCGCCGACCTTTGTCTCGTAGCCATCCGGCAGAGCCTTGATGAACCGGTCGATCTGGGCAATCTCGGCCGCCGCCTGGACTTCGGTATCCGAGGCACCCGGCCGGCCGTAGCGGATGTTGTAGACGACCGTGTCGTTGAACAGCACCGTATCCTGCGGCACCATCCCGATGGCCGAGCGCAGCGACTTCTGCGTCACGTTGCGCACATCCTGGCCGTCGATGGTGATCGATCCGCCCTGGATATCGTAGAAGCGGTAGAGCAGGCGCGAAATGGTGGATTTACCAGCACCCGAAGGGCCGACGATCGCCACCGTCTTCCCGGCCGGCACGTCGAAGGAGATGCCTTTAAGGATCGGTCGTGCCGGATCATAGGAGAACTGCACGTCGCGAAAGGCGATGGCGCCTTTTTGAGGTCCCTGTCCGATGACAAGATCCTTCGCGTCCGGCCGGTCCACGACTTCTGCTTCGACTTCAAGAAGGTCGAACATCTGCTCGATATCGGTCAGCCCCTGGCGGATTTCGCGGTAGACGAAGCCGATGAAATTAAGCGGAACCGCGAGCTGCATCAGCAGCGCGTTGACGAACACGAAATCGCCAATCGTCTGGTCGCCGCGCTGCACTGCAAGCGCCGACATGATCATGATCACGGCCTGTCCCAGCCCGAAGATCACGCCCTGGCCGAAGTTCAGCCATCCGAGCGAGGTCCAGACGTCGGTCGCCGCCTTTTCATAGCGCTCCATGGAGGAATCGAAGCGCTTTGCTTCCATGTCCTCGTTGCCGAAATATTTCACGGTCTCGAAGTTCAGAAGCGAATCGATGGCTTTTGTGTTCGCCTCGGTATCGTTGTCGTTCATCGTCCGGCGGATGGAGATGCGCCAGTCGCTGGCCTTGATCGTGAACCAGATATAGGCGGCAACCGTAACAGCCGTGACGGCGAGGTAGGCGAACCCGTAGGCGGCCCAGAATATGATCGCCGTCAGCAGGAATTCGATCACCGTCGGCACCGAATTGAGGATGGTGAAACGAACGATCGTTTCGATGCCCTTCGTGCCGCGTTCGATGATGCGCGACAGGCCGCCGGTCTTGCGTTCCAGGTGGAAGCGCAGCGAAAGCTGATGCATGTGCACGAAGGTCTTGTAGGCAAGCTGGCGCACCGCGTGCTGGCCGACCGAGGCAAACAGCGCGTCACGCAGCTGGTTCAGACCCACCTGCAGGATGCGGGTAAAGTTGTAGGCGACGACCAGCACGACGGCGCCCAGCAGAAAGACCGGCAGGATGCCCGCCATGTCGAGCTTGCCGTTTAGCGCATCCGTCGCCCACTTGAAGAAATAGGGGACAGAGATCAGCACCAGCTTTGCCAGGAGCAGAAACACCGTCGCCCAGATGACGCGCGCTTTCAGATCCGCGCGTCCCACCGGCCACATATAGGGCCACAGGTTGACGAGTGTGCTGAAGGGATTGCCGCTATCCGCAGATACGGTCTTCTTTTTTGCTGCCATGGATTTTACCTGAATCTGAGGGCGAAGAAACGCCTTCCCGGCAAATAGGCTGCGCAGGGCCATGTTGCAAATGAAACTCGCATGAAACCTCATCTGGCCTCATCGGTCGAAAGTAGGTATGACTACGGAGTGTATAAGTCCGAATTGCGAGGCGGAGGAGGTCTGGCTATTCGAGGGAAGCTCGCATTGGGAGGAATATCATGCGCTTCAAGACGATTGCCGTTGCGACTGCCCTGAGCACTCTTCTGTGGGGAGCCTCGGCCGGCGCGGCTTTCACTGCCTATACGGTGGTCAAGCATGTACCGCATCTGAATATACTGGAAACGGTCACAGCACTTGTCGAGCGCAACAGTCTTTCACTGCACGTTGCCGCCCATTCACTGGCAGTCACGCCGTCGCAACTGATGATCGGCGATCGGTCGTAAGTCTGTTTTCCTGCAGAGTGTTGCACCGATAGCCGCCGCCGCGACGTGAGGCTCAACCTCCCGCATTCCCGTGAAGAGCACAGGAATGTGGAGATTGGGGAGCCCGAAGCATTGGCCCTGCGGCTTTAAGTCGTTTTTCAGATGCCTTGGAGCCGCGTCATCATTTGCGATGCTGGATCCGTTCGCGGTGCAGCTCTTCCGAATCCGGCCGGAACTCCTCCGGCACGCCGAAGATCTGGCCGGGCTGGATGATGTCGGGGTTGCGGATCTGATCCTCGTTGGCGAGGTAGATCGTCGTGTAGCGCACGCCCTGGCCATACATCCGGCGCGAAATCTGCCACAGCGTATCGCCACGTCGGATGATCACCGAGTTGCGTTCGCTTTGCGTCAGTGGCGCCTGCTGGAACGTCTTTGTGCCGTCGACGCCTGTGGCGGGAGCAGCCGGCGTGCCGGCCATTTCCTGTTCGTTGCCACCATCCATCTGCCGTGCCATGGCGGGCCCGACGGCGCGGGCGATCATGGCACCGAGGTCCTTGAGGGCTGCGCCAACGGCGGCAACGTCGTTTGGAACCTTGTCGAGTGCGGCAAGTGCTGACGCTGCATCCTTGGCGGCATTGTCGGCAACGGAGCGGGCGGAAACGGAAGCGTCGGCCGGCAGGCGGTATTCGGTCAAAGACTTGAGCGTAATCGATGTGGACGAACGTGCCGCCGCCATCTGTTCGCCGCTCGGCACCTTGCCGTCGGCGTAGAGGTTCTGCAGCAGGTTGAAGGCGCGTACCACTTCGTTGCGAAGCTTCTCGAAGGCGCCGCCATCGATCGTCGACATCGGGCTTGAAACTGCGGGGGCTGCGACTGCCGCCACCTGTTCGCCGGCCGGACGGTTGAACGGAACCTCGACCATGACGGAGCGCTGGCCGGCCCCGTTCAGTGCCTCGACGCTGATCCGGTGATCACCGACCGAAAGCTGCGTGTTGCCCTCGATGACGAAATGGCCGTTGCCGCCTGCGCGCGACTGGCCGACGGGCTCGCCGTCGACAAGACCGCGCACCGTGACACCCGAGCGGGCGATGCCGGCGATAAAGATTTTCGAGCCTTCAAGCTCGACGGCGGTGATCTGCAAATCCGGTGTTCCAGCCGGAGCAGGCGTCGCGTCGGGCGCCGCGGTCGAGGACGGAGCAGAGACGTTTGGCGCGCTGGATGCGATCTGCGACGATGCCTGCGGCAAGGCCGGAGTGACGGCTGGCGTCTGAGACTGACCCGCAGCCGTCTGGCCTGCAGTGGACGGCGCAGCGTCAGGGGCAGGGGGTGTCGGTGATGTCGCGGCATTCGGTGCGGCAGGCGCAGACGCGTTCGGCGTCGCGATGACCCGGCTCGCTTTGCCCGGCGTCGTCACCATGGCAAGCAGCTTGCCGGTCTTCGGATCGCTGGGTACGGAGACCGTCGCGGTCTCGTCCGAGACGACCGTCTTGCCGTCCTTGCCGGTGGCTTTGAGAACCAGCTGGTGATCGCCCGGCGGCAAAGGTTTGTCGAGAACGGCTGCAAAATCGCCGCTCGGGCCGACGTCGATCTTGGCGACGACCGAGTTGCCACTGGAGATTTCGAGTGTCGAATTGGGCAGCGCGCGGCCGGCAATCACGGCCGAACCGTCGGGCTCGACGCGCAGCACGTCAAAGGCGGGCTTGGCTGGCGTCTGGGCAGCGTTCGGCTGGGTGGTGACCGGGCTTGTCGCACTCGGTGGAGCTGTGACTGCGGGTGCGGCCGGAGTGGAGGGCGCTGCCGGAGCGGAAGGGCTTGCCGGGGGAGATACGGGAGCGGCCGGTGTTGCCGCGGGCACGGATGCCTGCTCCTGCGGCTTCGGCGCGTCCGGAGAATTCGGTGCGTCTGTCGGCTTCACCGCCTGCTTCGTGCTCTCGACCGCGTCCTTTACCGCATCGCCGGCAGCGTTGATCGCATCGCCGAGCGGTTTGGCATCATGATTGATCCGCGGCAGCACGAAAAAGACCATCAGCAGCGATGCGATGGCGAGTACGACCAGAGCGAGCCAACCGGCGCGGTTTTTCATGAGCAAAGCCTTTTCCCGATGGACCCTCCATCGTCTTTCCGGATTATCCGTTTCCTCTAGTCATAACAAGCTTTTCCAGTGTTTCAGCCTTGCTCTGCGCAGTATTTCCAGCCAAATCTCGTGGTTGGTGCGTCGCGTGCCAACCCTTTGAAGTGCCTGATGGAGAAAACTGTGCCAATACGATCCATATGCGTTTACTGCGGCTCGCAGCCGGGGCGCGATCCCGCCTATATCCAGGCCGGCCGCGCGCTCGGAAAATCCATTGCAGCCCATGATCTCAGGCTGGTCTATGGCGGCGGCACCAAGGGCATCATGGGTGCGGTTGCCGCAGGCGTTCTGGCACACGGCGGCAAGGTCACCGGCATCATTCCGGATTTTCTTGTCGATATGGAGGCAACCCGCCATTCGCTCGGCCAGCTCGACGAACTGATCGTCACCAAGGACATGCATGAGCGCAAGCACAAGATGTTCGAACGCTCCGACGCCTTTGTCACCCTTCCGGGCGGCATCGGCACGCTGGAGGAGATCGTCGAGATCATGACCTGGGGCCAGCTCGGCCGTCATGAGAAGCCGATGGTGTTTGCCAATATCGGCGGTTTCTGGGATCCGATGCTGTCGCTCGTCACCCATATGCGCGAGGAAGGCTTCATCCACCGGGCGCATCTGGTGCAGCCGCTTGTCATCGCTGAAGTCGATGACATCGTGCCGGCCATTCTCGACCGCGACGAACAGCAGGCCGCGTCAAAGGGCGAAGCCGCCGTCATCTCAAAACTCTAGGGTTTAAGGCTCCCGCCGAGGGTAGGGAACAGGAGCACCGCATGCCAGACTGGAATATCCTGTTCGCCTTCCTCGTGACGACGTCCATCTTCGCCTTCATTCCGGGACCCGCTATGCTTTACGTAGCGGCCCGCACGATTGCTGCCGGCCGCAAGGCGGGCATGATGGCGGTGCTCGGCGTCCATCTCGGATCCTACGCGCATATCGTTGCGGCAGCTGCCGGGCTCTCGGTTCTCTTCCATGCCGTCCCGGTGGTTTATGCGCTGGTGAAGCTTGCGGGCGCGATCTACCTGATCTGGCTCGGCATTTCCCTGTTTCGCGCGAAGGCTGCGGGTTCAGGCGATCTGCAGGCGGAGACACCGAGATCTGCCCGAAAGGCATTTGCCGAAAGCATCGTCGTCGAGGTTCTCAACCCGAAGACGGCGATCTTCTTCCTCGCCTTCCTGCCGCAGTTCATCGACAGCGCGGCCAGCTTTCCGGTCTGGGTTCAATTCGTGGTTCTGGGACTGGCCGTCAGCATCATCTTTACCATCGCCGACATTTTCGCCGTCGCCCTTGCCGGGTTGGTGATGACACGGCTCAACCGATCGACGACCGCGCAAAAGCTTGCCCAGCGAGCGGGCGGCACCATCCTGGTCGGTCTCGGCGCGCATCTCGCGCTGCAGAGCAGCTAAGCCTCAGTCGACGATGAAGAGCTTGGCACCCAGTGTCGTCGAGGACCGGTGCGGTTCGGCGCTGTCGGCCACCTGATAGCTCATGCCGGGTTTCAGCACAAAGACGCGTCCGTCGGCAAGTTCGGTCGTCATCTCGCCTTCGAGGCACAGCAGGATATGGCCTTTCTCGCACCAGTGGTCGGCGAGATAGCCCGACGAATGCTCCACCATCCGCACCCGAATTGGTCCGAAATGGCGGGTGCGCCAGGTCGAGTGTCCGGTGTCACCCTTGTGGACGGTCGGCTCGATCTGCGACCAGTCCGTCGTGCCGAAGGGGATATCTGACATCTGCATGAACGAAATCTCCTGATGGGCGGTCAGCGGCTGCGAAGGTCCCGCAGCATCGCCAGCGTATAGACGGCAAGTGCCGACCAGATGAACACGAAGGCGGTGAGCTTGATGCCGCTCAACGGCTCCTTGAAGATAAACACAGCGGTCAGAAAGATCATTGTCGGTGCGATATACTGCATGATGCCGATGGTCGACAGCTTCAGCAGCTTGGTGGCATTGGCATAGATCATCAGCGGCACGGCTGTCGCTATACCGGCAAAGGCAAGCAGGGCCGCATCATAGCCGACACCGTTCAGGAAATGGCCCTGGCCCGTCGCTTCCAGCCAGATGAGGTAGGGCAGCATCGGAATGCTGATCAGCAGCACTTCGAGGAAAAACCCCTGGTTCGGACCGATCGGCAGCGTCTTGCGGAAGAGGGCATAAAAACCCCAGGTAAATGTCAGCGCCAGCGACACCCACGGCAGTCCGCCCGAACCCCAGGTGAGGATTGCGACACCGACCACGGCAAGCCCGATCGCCGCCTTCTGCATCGGCAAAAGCTTTTCCTTCAGCACCAGCGCTGCCATGAGGATACTGAACAGCGGATTGATGAAATAGCCGAGCGCGGCATCGATCGCATGACCGTTCGAGACCGCCCAGACATAGATACCCCAGTTGGCGGTGATGAAGGCGGCGGTGACGCAGGCCATGCCGAGCATGCGCGGCGTCCGGATCGCTGTCTTCACATCCCCGGTGCGTCCGAGAATGATCAGCACGAGGCCGGCGATCGGCACCGACCAGATGGCGCGGTGCGCCAGCACCTCCAGCGCCGGAAGATGCGCGACCGCTTTCAGGTAGAAGGGAAGGACGCCCCACAGGAGATAGGCGGTGATGCCGAAGGCAAAGCCGCGCGGCGTGTCCTCGTTCTTCGCTCCCGCGGGTTGTGCGGCGACGGGAACGGTATCGGTGGCCATCAGGGCGTTTCCGGCAATTTGTTATCGTTGGCTGGCGGGATACACCAAGGCGTGGCCCCCGGCCAATTCATTTCTGTGAAGCATGGATCAGCGGCGCGACCGCTCCGACCGACCCGCTCACCGGATGCCGCAACTCACTTCGGCCTCAGCGTGATCACGGTCAGTTCCGAGGGTACGCCGAGCCTCAGCGCAAAACCGATCCACAGGGCCGTACCGTTATTGACATAGAGCGACATCTGATCGACGTCGTAGAGACCGGACACGAAGCCGTTGTTGAAGCGGGCGATAAGGCGATCGAACCCCCAGATCATGCCGCCATGGGTATGGCCGGACAGCTGCAGATCGGCCCCGGCATCCGCCGAAAGCTTCGCATCGCGTGGCTGGTGGTTGAGGAGGATGACCGGAACATCAGCTGGCGCACCTGATAGCGCCTTGCCGACGTCAGGGCCTTCCAGGCCGAACCGGGTGGCGTTGAGATCGTTGACGCCGGCCAGCACCATCTGCGCACCGCCGCGCGACAGCACCACGTGGCCGTTGGAAATGGTGCGAAGGCCAAGCGTCTCGTATTGCCGCATCCAGTCGTCATGGCCGAAGTAATATTCGTGATTGCCCGGAATGGTGAAGACGCCGTCCGGAGCGCGCAGTTTGGCAAGCGGGGCAACATCCAGATTGCGGGCCTGCAGATCGCCATCGATCAGGTCGCCGGTGATGACGATGAGGTCGGCATTCTGGGCATTGGCCTTGGCTACCGTCTCTTCGACCCAGGGCGCCTGAAACAGGCGGCTGATGTGAAGATCCGTCAGCTGGATCAACCGGTAGCCATCAAACTGCGCTGGCAGGTTGGGGATGCGGATCTCCACTTCCTTGACCGGCGGCACCCGGATCGCCTGGTTGACGGCAAAAGCTGCAAGCGACATGGCAGCTGCGCCGATCCCGTAGCGCAGCCCGACCGGTATCCGGATCCGGCGACGGCGAAGTGCTGCCGTGGCGAGGGAGACCAGATCGAGCACAAGCTGAAATATGCTAAGCAGCAGGATCGTGCCCGCCATCCAGTTGACGACGATCATCGTCATCCGCGGCACTTCAGGCGAAAACATCGTGCCGAACACGATCCGGCTGATCAGACTGTGCTGGAACACCACCATCAGCACGACCGCGATCATTCCCTTTACCCAGCGGGGCCAAGGCAGCGGCAGAAGGAAGCGGAGGACGACGTAGAGGCACAGAAGGGCTTTGGCGAGATGAAACACGTCGATGAGGCTCGGCTTCAGGAGGATGCGATAAGGCAGGGAGCCCTAACTGTGCCGGCCGGCGGTTAATCTCAACCGGCATAACGGGATGTTGATCGGGAGGGGTGAGGCATTGGCGGGAGCCGAATGCGGGGCGAGACGCCCCGCAAGCTTCGCATTTATGCCTTCCCCGCAAACCGATCCGTCGCCCGGATCAGTTGATCCGTAATCCCCGGTTCCGATACGGCATGTCCAGCGCCTTCGATGATGTGGAAATCTGCGTCGGTCCAGACTTTCGACAACTGGTAGGCGTATTTGAGCGGGCAGGGCATGTCGTAACGGCCATGCACGATGATGCCCGGAATGCCCTTGAGTTTTGTCGCATCACGCAGCAGCTGGCCTTCCTCAAGCCAGCCGGCATTCATGAAGAAGTGGTTTTCAATGCGGGCAAATGCGATGGCGTAATGCTCCTCGCCGAATCCGGCGGTCAGTGCCGCATCGGGAAGAAGGGTGATCGTCGATCCCTCCCAGATGCTCCAGGCCTTGGCTGCCTCAAGCTGCGCCGCCGTGTCGGTGCCGGTCAGGCGGCGGTGATAGGCGGCCATCATCTCGTGGCGCTCGTCCTCGGGGATCGGCGCGAGAAACGCCTCGTATTTTTCGGGAAACATTTCCGAGACGCCGAACTGGTAGTACCAGTCGAGCTCGGCTTTGGTGAGCGTGTAGATGCCGCGCAGCAGCAGCTCGCTCACCCGCTCGGGATGGGTTTCAGCATAGGCGAGGCCGAGCGTCGAACCCCAGGATCCACCAAACACCTGCCACTTGTCGACGCCGACCATCTCGCGCAGCCGCTCGATATCTGCGACCAGATGCCAGGTCGTATTGGCCTCAAGGCTTGCATGCGGCGTCGACTTGCCGCAGCCGCGCTGGTCGAACAGAAGGATGTCGTAGAGTTCAGGATCAAACAGTCGCGACTGGATCGGCGTGATGCCACCGCCCGGGCCGCCATGCAGGAAGACGATGGGTTTTGCCCCCTTCGTGCCATGCCGTTCGAAATAGATCGAGTGACCGTCGCCGACATCGAGCGTACCGGTCTCAAAGGCAGTCGTTGCCGGGTAGAGCGTGCGCAGCACTTCCGTCATAGATGCAGCCCTTTCGCCGGCCAGTTTTCCGTATCGTCATCGGGGTGCTGGAAGGAGATGATCTGCTCCTGCTTCGAATAGTAGTCTGTATCGCCATGAACGGGAGCGTCGAAGATCGTCTCCACCCAGGGCAGCCGGAAAGCGTGGTTGACCTGCACCTGCGGCATCAGGTCGTCGCGCTCGTCGAAGGCACCGATCGCGATATCGAGGCTGGTCGGCGTACGATAGGTCAGCGGCGTGCCGCATTCCGCGCAAAAGCCGCGGTCGATATTGATCGACGACTGGAAATACTTCGGCTCGCCGCGGGTCCACTCGACCCCACTCTCAGCACCGTCCTGCGGCGCTGCCACAAGCGGCCCGAAGAAACCGCCGAACGCCTTCTGGCACATCCGGCAATGGCAGATGGAGGCACGACCGAGCTGTCCGTTGATCCTGAAACGCACGGCGCCGCACTGGCACCCGCCGGTTCTCGGCTGACCGGCTTTTTCCGTTTCACTCATGCGTCGTCCTCCTTCGTCATTCCGCGATCGGCGGGAACTGGTTGCCACGTCTGTGTATCGTGATCCGGGTGCTGGTTGGAAACGATATCGGAAAGGAACGGCGCCTCGTCGATATCATCCATTGTATCGTGCCCGGGCAGGGTGTGCAGATGATCCACGAAGGGTATCTTGCCTTCGGTGCCGTACTGGACCGACGGCGGTAGCGCCGACGGATCGTCGAAAGCACCGGCCGAAACCGCGATACCGTCCGCCGCCTCATAGGTCAGCGGCGTGCCGCAATTGTCGCAGAAGCCGCGCCGCACATGGTTCGAAGAGTGAAAATATTTCGGCTGTCCGCGCGTCCACGAAAAGCCGGTGCCGCGGGTGGAGACGAGGGGCGCATAATAGGCACCGAACGCCTTCTGGCACATGCGGCAGTGGCAGATCGAGACATGGTCCGGCTTGCCTTCGAGGCGAAACCGCACGGCCCCGCACTGGCAGCCGCCGGTATGAGTGTCAGCTGTCATGCATTGCCCCTTAGGAAAGTCTGCCCGCCGCTATTGCCCACAGGATTTGGTTGGCGCTCTGCACTCATGTCATCCTCCCCTCATCGTCAGGGTGGTCCCGTGCGCAAAGCATAGGACCACCGCACCAAGGCGGCAAGCGTTAGCGCTTTACCTCCCAGGTGGTCACCCGTTCGCCGGTCTCGGCGTTCTTGCCATCCTTCAGCTGGATGCCCTTGGCTGACAATTCGTCACGGATGCGGTCGGCTTCGGCGAAGTTCTTCGCTTTGAGCATTTCGAGCCGCAGCGCGACGAGCGCATCCACCGCTTCGGCAAGCGCTCCGTCGACTTCCGTCTTTTCCGGCGCGACGCCGAGAAGGGCGGCACTGGCGGCAAACAGCGGCAGCAGCGTGCTGTCGGCATTGGCTTCCTGCGCCAGTGCATGGATGCGCTGTATCGCGGCAACCGTATTGAGGTCGTCGGCCAGCGCCTCGAAAACAATCGGGCAGGGCTCCGTGCCCTCAGGGATCTCCGCGAGGTCGACGGCCGGCCATTTGGCGAGGAGCCGCTCGGCCTCCTCGATGCGCTTGATCGAAAAGTCGATCGGCTCCCGGTAATGCGTCATGAGCATGGCGAGACGCAGCACCTGGCCCGGCCATTTGCGGCCGCCGAAAGTATCGGTATCCAGCAACTGGTTGATGGTGATGAAATTGCCGTCGGACTTCGACATCTTGCGGCCTTCGACCTGCACGAAGCCGTTATGCATCCAGACATTCGCCATCACGTCGGTGCCATGGGCGCAGCGCGACTGGGCAATCTCGTTTTCATGGTGCGGGAAGATCAGGTCCAGCCCGCCGCCATGGATGTCGAAGACTTCGCCGAGATAGCGGCCGCTCATCGCCGAGCATTCGATATGCCAGCCGGGGCGACCGCGTCCCCAGGGGCTGTCCCAGCCGGGTTCGTTGTGGGAGGAAAGCTTCCACAGCACGAAATCGCCCGGGTTCTTCTTGTGCGCATCAACAGCGACACGCGCACCCGCCTGCTGCTCGTCCAGCGGACGCTTGGAAAGCTGGCCGTAATCGGCCATCGACTTGGTGTCGAACAGCACTTCGCCCTCGGCGACATAGGCGTTGCCGTTGCCGATCAGCTTTTCGATGATGGCGATCATCTGCGCGATATTGTCCGTGGCGCGCGGCTCGATGCTGGGCTCAAGGCAGCCAAGGGCCGCGACGTCTTCGTGGAACTGCTTTGCCGTCTTTTCGGTCACCGCATGGATCGCATCGTTGAGCGCAAGATGCGGAAAATCGCGCAGCGCCCGGGCGTTGATCTTGTCATCCACGTCGGTAATGTTGCGCGCATAGGTCACGTGGGCGTCGCCATACACGTGCCGCAGCAGCCGGAACAGCACATCGAACACGATCACCGGCCGGGCGTTACCGATATGGGCGAAATCGTAGACCGTCGGGCCGCAGACATACATGCGGACGTTGTCGGCATCGATGGGCTCGAACGCCGTCTTCGCGCGGATCAAGGTATTGTATAGCTTGAGCGTGACGCTCATCGAAAAATCTCCCAACATCCTGACGTCGCATGCATCTATGGCGAGCGGACCAGAGCGTTTGTCTTCAAAGCTTTTCGAGAGACGAAAACGGCCAGGCCAGCGCTTTACGCTGAGCGAATAATGATCCCGCAGATGGAAATCGCCGTGTTCATCCATCGTTTATGGCGCGAGGCCACTGTTTGGTCAAGAGATTTGCTGATGCGTTCCCGGTCCGAAATCCCATCGAAAAAGCTGTTGAAAAGAGGTTTTCACCGCCCGCGTTTAGTTACCGGTTAATCTTAACCAAAACCTGTGTTTTGCGTTTTGTCCATTCTGCCTAATATTAGAAATCACTGATGAAGAGTGGGAGGCAGGGTCATGGACGTAAGAACGACCTTTGTGGGAAAGCCGCTTGATCCGGGTGAGCTGGAACGGCTGGCGCGAATATACAACGTCGCGCGCTGGATGACCGGTCGCTCCAGGCACGATCCGTCCGCCGCCAGGCTGGCGGCCATGGCAATCCGCTTCTACCAGCTCGGCGTGCGCGACGACGATGTTCTTCTCGAAAAGGTGCTCAGCACCCATTCGGCTCTCACGAGCAACTGAGATGTCCGAACGGCGTGCGACCTAATTCCGGGTCCCCGCCCACACGCGTGCCAACGTCTTGCGCGCCAGAAATGCGGTGACGGCAACCGCAACAAGGATTACGCCGAGGGCTGCGAGCATGTGAACATGCAGTCTCAAATGTCCAAACAGCGCCTCGACCGCGTTGCCGAACAGGTACCCGATCGCCGTTATCCCGACGCCCCAGACGAATGCGGCGACGAGATTGAGAAAGAAGAAGCGAAGAGGCGAGATGCCGGAAAGTCCGATCATCAAGGGACTGACGGTGCGGATGCCGTAGACGAAACGGAACGAGAGGATGAAGCCCGTCGGATGCGCCGCAAGCAGGGTGCGGACGCGTTCTGCAGCCTTTACCCGCATCATCCGCTGGACGATTGCCAAGCGGTTTGCATGGCGGCCCGCAAAAAACAGCGCCTGGTCAGCGATCAGCGATCCCAAGAAGGCACCCGCCGCGGCCTGCCAGTAGGGCATGAGGCCGCGGTGGGAAATCACGCCGCCGAGAAACGCTGCCGTCTCGCCCTCGACAGCCGCTCCCAGAAACACGGCCACCGGTCCATACTCACCGATCAACTGTTCCAGGCTCATGACTAGATTCCCCCAAACGTCCGGGCTGTCGGTGTATCCGGTTATTCCGGCATTCTGAAATCGACGAACCGGTTTTCGCGCACCACGAACATGCGGCCGCTGTCGGTAAGCTCTGGCGAGGCGAGGAAGAGGATCTTCTGCGCCACCTCTGAAGGATGCGGCAGTGTCTCCGGATCTTCGCCGGGCACGGCCTGCGCCCGCATCGCCGTCCTTGTGGCGCCCGGGTTGACCATGTTGACCTTGAGCGACGTGTGCGTGTTTTCCGCAGCCCAGATGCGGCCCATGGTTTCCACGGCCGATTTCGAGATCGCGTAGGCACCCCAGAAGGCCGGTGCCTTGGCAGCAGCGCCCGACGAGAAGAGCAGGGCACGACCGGCATCGGAGCGCACAAGTAGCGGCTCCACCGATCGGATCAGCCGCCACATCGAGGTGACATTGGTCAGCATCACCTTTTCGAACACTTTCGCCTCGATATGCCCGAGCGGCGAAATTGTACCAAGGATGCCGGCATTGGCGACCAGGATGTCGAGCTTGCCCCAGCGTTCGAAGATCGAGGCACCCAGCCGGTCGATCGCCTCCATGTCGGTCAGATCGAACGGCACGAGCGTTGCCGAGCCGCCTGCAGCCTTTATCGCGTCGTCCAGCTCTTCCAGCCCGCCGACGGTGCGTGCGGTGGCGATCACATGCGCGCCGGCCTTTGCCAGCTCCAGTGCCGTGAAGTAACCGATGCCGCGCGAGGCGCCGGTGACCAGCGCAATCCTACCCTTCAAGTCGATCGTCATTGTTCCATCCCTGCCAGTCGCGACCAAAAAAGAAGGCCGCGTTCCCGCAGCCTTCTAAAACGTTCATGATCGATTGAAAACCATTCAGCCGTTACTGGCCAGAAGCGAGACCTTGCGGCCGACCGCTTCACCGTCCTTGTCGAGTAGACGCGTCGGGTAGTCGCCGGTGAAATAATGGTCGGTGAACTGCGGCCGTGCATCGTTGCGGTCTTCGCCGCCGACAGCGCGGTAAAGCCCGTTGATCGACAGGAATTCGAGCGAGTCCGCGCCGATATATTTGCACATCGCTTCGAGGCTGTCGTACTGGTTGGCCAGCAGCTTTTCCCGGTCCGGCGTGTCGATGCCGTAGAAATCGGGATAGTAGATCATCGGGCTTGCGACGCGCAGGTGAACTTCCTTGGCGCCGGCATCGCGGATCATCTGGACGATCTTCAGCGACGTGGTGCCGCGCACGACCGAATCGTCGACCAGCACGACGCGCTTGCCCTCGATCATCGCCCGGTTGGCCGAATGCTTCAGCTTCACACCGAAAGCGCGGATCTGCTGAGTGGGCTCGATGAAGGTGCGACCGACATAATGGTTGCGGATGATGCCGTATTCGAACGGAATGCCGCTCTCCTGGGCGTACCCAAGAGCTGCCGGCGTGCCGCCATCGGGAACCGGCACGACGACATCAGCTTCGACAGGCGCTTCCTTGGCGAGGTTGATGCCCATGTTCTTGCGCGCCACATAGACCGAGCGACCGCCGACAACGGAATCGGGACGAGCGAAATAGACGTATTCGAACAGGCAGAGCCGTTCCGGCTGGCCATTGCCGGCCTTGCGGGCATCGATCGAGATCGAGCCGTCTGACTGGATCTCGCAGATGATCACTTCGCCGTTTTCGACGTCGCGGATGAATTTTGCACCGATGATGTCGAGCGCGCAGGTTTCAGAAGCAAACACAGGCTTGCCGTCGAGTTCGCCCATCACGAGGGGACGAATACCGGTCGGATCACGCGCCGCGATCAGCTTGGTGCGGGTGATGGCAAGCATCGAATAACCGCCTTCCATCTGCCTGATGGCATCAATGAAGCGGTCTGCGGTGGAGGAGTAGCGCGAGCGCGCGATGAGGTGAAGGACGACTTCCGTATCGGATGTCGACTGACAGATAGCGCCGCCGGCGATCAATTGCCGGCGCAGCGTGAGACCGTTGGTGAAATTGCCGTTGTGGGCAATCGCGATACCCCCGACTTCAAGTTCCGCAAACAGCGGCTGGACGTTGCGAAGAGCGACTTCGCCGGTCGTCGAATAGCGGTTGTGGCCGATCGAGATATTGCCGGGAAGCTTCGCGAGCGTGACCGGGTCCGTATAGTGATCGCCAACCAGGCCCATCCGGCGCTCCGAATGGAAGCGCAAACCGTCGAACGAGACGATACCGGCGGCTTCCTGACCGCGATGCTGCAGGGCGTGCAGGCCGAGCGCCGTCAGCGTTGCCGCATCCGGGTGGCCGAGGACGCCAAAGACGCCGCATTCTTCATGAAGGGTGTCTTCGTCCCATACGTTGGAGCGGTTGACATCGAATGTTTGCGATCCCGGCTGCTGCATCTGGCCGTACCCTTTCAGGAAAAATGGAAAGGCTGGCCGGGGGAGATTCCCCCGGAGACCAGCCCGTCTATCATCAGATTTCGAATGTTACCACAAATGGTGATGGTGTGCGCTGCATCAAGCGCAACACAGCGTCAATTATTTGTAACCGGTGCGTCTTCGGCCGGCGTCTGGTCGGTACCAACAGCGCCATCGGCCGGCGCTTCTTCCTTGCCGAGGATACGGGCGCGGATCTGCGGCTCGATATCGGCTGGCAGCACGGCTTCGAGGCGTCCGACCAGCGTATCGAGGAACGGCTTCGACTTGGCGTTGGTGACCCAGGTCGGCTGGGCACTTTCAGCGACCAGCCAGTTCCAGAAGGCAACGGCCACGACGAGAAGCAGGATGCCGCGGGCAGCTCCGAACAGGAAGCCGAGCGTGCGGTCGAGCGCACCGATGCGGCTGTCGATGATGAAGTCGGCAATTCTGGATGTGATGAAGGAGATGATGATCAGCGCCACTAGGAAGATGACGCCCGCCGAACCGGCAATGGCGATGCGGTGATCGGATGTGTACTTTTCCGCGTAAGGGACAAGCAGCGGGTAGAGATAATAGGCGGCGGCAATGGCGCCGGCCCAGCTTGCGATCGACAGAACCTCGCGGGAGAAACCGCGAACCATGGCAAGCACGGCCGAAAACAGGGTGACGCCGATGACAATACCGTCAAAGATGGTGATGGGCATGTAAACTCTACTCCAGAACCTGCCGTTGCATGCCTGCCGTCTTGGTGAAGCCAATGTGGGCCAGCCGTTTTCGTGCCTGAATCCGACCGGAGTTTCCAGCCTGATCCAGAGCGTCGAGCGCGTGTCTTACATCAGCCGTGGCGTTAACGGAAGATCAATCATCTTCCTCCTGCTTCCCCAGTTTTTTGACCGAACCGGCGATGCGCGAGACGAGATCCGGCAGGTCCTCGATCATCGTCCAGCGGGCGCTGGAACCCTTCGGCAACTCGGCGGATGTGGCCGGCAGCATGGCACCGGAAAAGCCGAGCTTTTCAGCTTCCTTCAGGCGCTGCGCCGTCTGCGAAACGGGCCGCACCGCGCCGGATAGACTGATCTCGCCGAAGAACACATGGTCGGCCGGAAGAGCGATGCCGGCGAGCGACGAGACAAGCGCGGAAGCGATCGCCATATCGGCTGCCGGCTCCGAGATGCGGTAACCGCCGGCGACGTTCAAATAAACGTCGTGCTGGCCGAGCCGCAAGCCGCAATGGGCTTCGAGAACCGCAAGGATCATGGCGAGACGGGATGAGTCCCAGCCGACCACCGCGCGGCGCGGCGTGCCGAGAGAGGTTGCCGCCACCAGCGCCTGAACTTCCACCAGAACCGGCCTTGTGCCTTCCATGCCGGCAAACACCGCGGCGCCAGGAGATTTCGCATTGCGTTCGCCGAGAAACAGTTCCGACGGGTTGGTGACTTCGCGCAGGCCCTTGTCGGACATTTCGAACACGCCGATCTCGTCGGTCGGCCCGAACCGGTTTTTCACCGTGCGCAGGATGCGGTAGTGATGGCCGCGGTCGCCCTCGAAATAAAGCACCGCATCGACCATGTGCTCGACCACCCGCGGACCGGCGATCTGGCCTTCCTTCGTCACATGGCCGACCAGCACCATGGCGGCACCCGTCTGCTTGGCAAAGCGGATCATTGCCTGCACGCCGGTGCGCACCTGGGTGACGGTGCCCGGCGCCGAATCGGCCGTATCGCTCCACAGCGTCTGGATCGAATCGATGATGACGAGATCCGGCCGCTTGCCTTCCGACACCGTGGCGAGAATGTCCTCGACATTGGTTTCGGCCGCCAAAAGCACTTCCGTATCGGCAGCACCCAGCCGCTGGGCCCGAAGGCGAACCTGAGCGACGGCTTCTTCGCCGGATACATAGATGATGCGATGACCACGACGCGAAAGGGCGGCCGCCGCCTGCATCAGAAGCGTCGACTTGCCGATGCCCGGATCGCCGCCGATCAGCACCGCCGACCCACGCACGAATCCGCCGCCGGTGGCACGGTCGAGTTCGGAAATGCCGGTATGGATGCGCGGTGCTTCCTCGGTCTCACCGGAAAGGGCGGTCAGCGTCACGGCGCGGCCCTTTTTCGGCACCTTGCCGGGACCGGACCCGATGCCGCCCATCGGATCTTCCTCGACGATCGTATTCCACTCGCCGCAGCCTTCGCACTTGCCCGCCCAGCGGCTGTGCACCGTGCCGCAGTTCTGGCACACGAATTGAGTTTTAGGTTTTGCCATGAGATCAGGTTTCGTCAGTCTTGAAGGGGTCGGGATGAAGGTTTTGGTGGCCGTGCAGGACCCGGACGATGCGGACAGCCGTTTCCGTTCGGCGGAAGTAGATCCAGCGCTTGCGGTATGGGAGTGCTTTGAGACCGGGTGAGAGATTATCGCGCGGCGAACCTGGAAAACCGGTGAAGGCAATCCACGCAGCTTTTCGAGTAAGATCTCGGACGAAGTGGCCGGCCGCGACCGGATCGTCGACGGCGATGTACAGGAATATGTCGAGGAGATCCTGATCGGCCAGCGGGGAATAAATCAGCTCTTTCGGTTCAATATGCGCATCCCCCGTTCGATGATCGAATCCGCGTGTGTGTCAGCATGTCGAAACGCACGAACTCGCCTCTCTCCAGCTGGGCATCCGCCTCGGCGATCATCGTCCTCAAGAGCTCGTCTTCGCTTCCAAGACGGCTTAGTCCCGCCGCGACGACATCCTCAGCGCTTTCATAAGCGCCCGTCTTCACCTGCTCTTCGATAAACGCCAGAGCCTCGTCATTGAGATGGATCTCGGTCATTTCGATCTCCTTTTGTTCTCATTTAGCACGAAGATTTCGCCCGCGAAAGAGGGGATCTCCGCATGCGCTTGCGGTCTCACTCGTCGGCGTAAAGATACCGCCGCTCGTATCGCAGGCCAAGGCTGGTGAGGAGTTCGTAGCCGATCGTGCCGGCCGCGCGCGCGACGTCGTCGAGCGGCATGTTGGGACCGAACAGCTCGATATAATCGCCGGTGCGAACATCGCGTTCCGGCACATCGGTGATGTCGAAGATCGTCAGGTCCATGGTGACGCGCCCGACGACCGGCACGCGGTGGCCGGCGATGAAACCGAAACCGCCTTCGTGAATGCTGTCGCGGATCGGAACGCCGGAGCCGGACAGCGACCGCTTGTAGCCATCCGCATAGCCCGCCGCGACGATCGCCAGCCGGCTGTCGCGGGTCAGGCGGTGTGTGCCGCCATAGCTGACGGTTTCGCCGGTCTTGGCGCTGCGGATCTGGATGATGCGCGCCTCGGCCTTGGCGACCGGCCGCATCGGATTGCTGACGCCGCCGACAGCCTCGCCGCCATAGACGGCGATGCCCGGGCGGGTGAGGTCGAAATGGTACTCGGATCCGAGAAGGATGCCGGAAGAAGCGGCAAGACTTGCCGGAATGCCTTCATAAGCCGCCGCAACCTTCTGGAATGATTCAAGCTGCTGGCGGTTGAAGGAAGAGGAGGGCGTATCGCCGCTGTGCAGATGCGACAGCACGAGGACGGGCGAGAAACTCGCCGGCCGCGACACGTCGTCGGCAAAGGCGAGCGCGTCCTCGAGCGGAATGCCGAGCCGGTTGAACCCGGTATCGATATGCAGCGCGCAAGGATGATCGCCGTGTTCTGCGGTCACCGCCATCCAGAAGCTCAGCTGCTCTTCCGAAACGAGGACTGGAACCAGTCCATGTTCGTAGAACGTGCGTTCCTGACCGGGCCAGACGCCTGACAGCACATAGATCCGGGCATCGGGCGCATAGGTTCGAAGCGTCACGCCTTCCTGAACCACGGCCACAAAGAAATCGCGCGCGCCGGCCTCGTAAAGGGCCGTACCGCAATCCTCAAGACCCAGCCCATAGGCATCCGCCTTGACCACGGCCGCAGTCGAGGCATTGCCGGAGAGATCAGCCATCTCCCGCCAGTTGTCGGCAAGCGCTACGAGATCGATGGTCAGCCGGGCAGGGGCGATATCGAATTCGTCGAAAGGCAGGGCGTCGTCGTCGAAATCTGTCATGAGCGCTCAGCAGAATGGATCGGATCGACGCCAATCCTTACCCGTTTCCACGGCCGGAAAAAGACGTACGGGCGAGATTTTGCGCGCTGCACGCTTTTTTTCAAACATTCCAAGCAATCCGATAAAAACAGACACATCCACAACGTATTAATTCAGTGTTCAGATTGTATTGTGTATCAGATTTACTGTTCAATTAATTGAATTTCCCCGCGTCATTGGGCAGGGGGAGGGCAGAAATATATTTCAGGAGACTAATGTGAAAAATGTAATTTCAGTCATATTGACAGCAAGCTTTCTTGCTTCCGGCGCGTCTGCAGCCTTGGCGCAGACGAAGGGCGACTGGGTTCTCGGCAACTATAAGGGTGCCGGTTACTGGTTTCCGGGTGTTATCGAAAAGATCGGCGGCGGCAGCGTTACCATCCGCTACGATGACGGTGACCGGGAGACGGTGGCTTCAAGCGCGGTGCGGCCGTACGACTGGATGATCGGCATGAAGGTCGAATGCAACTACAAGGGCGCCGGCGACTGGTACCCGGGCAAGATCACCGCGCTGGCAGGCGAGAAAATCGGGATCGCCTATGATGACGGCGACAAGGAAAGCACCCGGACCGGACGCTGCCGGACCCAGTAGTCGATCAGCGACCCTAAACTGGTCGATGCCGGCCGCTTTGCGGCGGCGGGCATTGACCATCTTATCACAGAGACTTGTGCCGCAATGAGCTCATCAATGCTCTTCGTATTGCGTGAAGCTCGGCTCCGCGAGATCGGCAAACCGGGTGAATTCCGCCTGGAAGGCGAGCTTGACGGTGCCGGTTGGTCCGTGGCGCTGCTTGGCGATGATGACGTCGGCCGTCCCCTTCACCTTGTCCATCAGCTGTTCCCATTCCGGATATTTCGGATCGGCCATATCGCGCGGCTCTGAGTTCTTCACGTAATACTCTTCGCGGAACACGAACAGAACCACGTCGGCGTCCTGCTCGATCGAGCCCGATTCGCGAAGGTCGGAAAGCTGCGGACGCTTGTCTTCGCGGCTTTCCACCTGGCGCGAAAGCTGGGAGAGCGCGATGATCGGCACGTTGAGTTCCTTGCCGAGCGCCTTGAGGCCCGTGGTGATCTGGGTGATTTCCTGCACGCGGTTCTCGCCGGATTTGCCCGACCCCGTCATCAGCTGGATATAGTCGACCACGAGGCAGTCGAGGCCACGTTGGCGCTTGAGGCGGCGGGCGCGGGCAGAGAGCTGGGCGATCGAGATACCACCGGTCTGGTCGATGAACAGCGGCACTTTCTGCATCATCTGGCTGCAGGCGACGAGCTTTTCGAAATCGGCCTCGGTAATGTCGCCGCGGCGGATTTTTGACGAGGACACTTCGGTCTGCTCGGAGATGATACGGGTGGCCAGCTGTTCGGACGACATTTCGAGCGAATAGAAACCGACGACGCCTCCGTTCTTGGCTTTCATCGATCCGTCCGGCTGCACCTCAGGCTCGTAAGATGCTGCGATATTATAGGCGATGTTGGTGGCAAGCGAGGTCTTGCCCATGCCCGGACGACCGGCAAGCACGATCAAGTCGGACCGCTGCAACCCGCCCATCTTGCCGTCGAGCGACATGATGCCGGTGGAAATGCCCGACAGATGCCCGTCGCGCTCGAAGGCCTGGCCGGCCATGTCGATGGCAAGGGCCACCGCGTCGTTGAACGACTGGAAGCCGCCGTCGTAGCGGCCGTTTTCGGCAAGCTCGAACAGGCGCCGCTCGGTATCTTCGATCTGGCTCTGCGGCGGCATGTCGAGCGGCGCGTCATAGGCGATGTTGACGACGTCCTCGCCGATGGTGATCAGCGCCCGGCGCAGTGCCAGATCGTAGATCGCCCGGCCATAGTCCTCGGCATTGATGATCGACACGGCTTCGGCGGCGAGACGGGCGAGATACTGCGCCACCGTCATGTCGCCGACCTTCTCGTCCGCGGGCACGAAATTCTTGATGGTGACCGGGTTGGCGGTCTTGCCCATGCGGATGATGTCGCCCGCCACTTCGAAGATCTTGCGGTGCAGCGGCTCGTAGAGATGGGTCGGCTTCAGAAAGTCCGAAACGCGGTAATAGGCGTCGTTGTTGACGAGGATCGCACCCAGCAGCGCCTGCTCGGCTTCGATGTTGTTGGGAGCCTCACGGTAGTGCGGCGCTGCATCCTTGTTGCTCAGCGATGCGATGTTGCGCGCGACTTCGTTCATGATCTCTGTCCGTCCTGTCCGTTCGAAGCTGCCGGTTCTACTGGTAAATGCGCCGTGCTGAAACCGGCCTTTTGCCCCAGCGGCTTTTCCACAGCTATCCACAGCGCCATTTTGCCGGTGCCAGAAAGAACGCAGTGAAACGATGAATCCGGTTGACTGTGTTTCGCTGCGACTCAGTCATTGGTCGCATCAGTATAGCCCAAGAAGACAAAAAAACGCCCGGGCTGATGACCCGGGCGTTTCTCGAACTGGTTAGACGATGACGGCTTATTCGTCGTCTTCAGCGTTGCCGTCTGCGTCCGGATCGAAGAAGTCTTCCGGACGAAGCGCGTCTTCGTCGACGCCGTAGATGGCGTCAGCCGAGGTAAGGCTTTCGCCCTTGGCCTGGCGCTCGGCTTCTTCAGCGGAACGGGCAACGTTAACGGCGATTTCGGTTTCTACTTCCGAATGCAGGTGCAGAACGACCTTGTGCAGGCCGATTGCCTTGATCGGGGTGTTGAGATCGACCTGGTTGCGGCCGACGTTGAAGCCTTCGGCAGCCAGTGCCTCAAGGATGTCGCGGGCAGCAACCGAACCGTAGAGCTGGCCGGTTTCCCCAGCCGAGCGAACGATCACGAAGGTCTTGCCGTCAAGCGCGTCGGCAACGGTCTGGGCTTCGCCCTTGCGCTCCAGGTTACGGGCTTCAAGCGTTGCACGCTCGGATTCGAAGCGCTTCTTGTTGGCTTCGTTGGCGCGCAGCGCCTTGCCCTGCGGCAGAAGGAAGTTACGGGCAAAGCCGTCCTTGACCTTTACCGTTTCGCCCATCTGGCCAAGCTTGGCCACGCGTTCAAGCAGAATGACTTGCATGTTGTGGTTCCTTTCAAGTTTCAATTCATAGGTGGTTCGTCACTGCCGTCTGCGGATTTTGCAGGCGTCAGGGCAATGGTGCGGCGTGTGTCGGAAAGACCCAGCACGACAATGGCGATCGCCGGCAGGATAAGCATCGACGACAGGTAGCAGAGGACGAGAACCGGCAGGCGCCAGTCCTTGTCGCGGGTGCGAAAGTGAAGCGAGGCATAGCCTGCCATGAGAAAGCCGGCGCCGAACGTGCCGCAGACGACTGCGCCGATCATCGCCGGAGCGCCGCCGAAGAAAGTCATCACGGTGCCGGCGAGGAAGATGAAGATGGCATTGCGGTTCATGCGCAGCGCCGACGGCATGTCCTCGCGCGGGCGAACCGCACGGCCCGACCGCGAGACGACGCGCACGGCGATGTAGAAGGCCGCAAACAAAAGCGTTACCCAGATGCCGCCCTGGAACATCGGCAGCATCAGCACCAGCAGCGACTTGGTCTGGGAAAGGCTCGCGACATCGGGGGCGAGCGTCGGCTCTTGCGCCTGAAGCGCTGTCGTCATCGCATCGACCATCTGGTCGATCAGTTCCGGGCCATAGCCGATCGCAAAGCCGAGCGCGATCACGGCAATCGTGACGAGGCCGCAGAGATGCAGCAGAATGTCGGAAATCGGGTACCAGGCCATCAGATTGTCCGGGCCGCCGAGTTCGGAGGCGGGACGGGCAAGATTGGCAAGATGCGACAACCAGCCGGCGGGGATCAGCGTGAACACTGCCATGGCAAGCGCAAACATCGGCGACACGAGAAGTGCACCAAGTACGCCTGCGGTGACGACACCGACGATGGCGGCGCGATTGCCCCAGCCAAGGCCGGCAATCAGGATGGGAAGAGCGGAAGCGGCATAGAGAATGGAGGCAAACGACGACTGTGCGCTCGCACCCATGACAAGCACGGTGGCGATAACACCGGCAAGGATACCGGTCGGCAGCACTGTCTGGAACTTGTTCGTCACTTTGTCTCGCTGTCCTGCCACATCAAGCAGTTAGGGGATAGGCCGGGACGGATGTCGCAATGGCCTTGATCCCCAACATGGGGTTTTGGTTTTGCCGATCCGCGCCCAACGCGGAAGGGAAGATGGACCCGCCGGCGCTAAAGCCGGCAGGTCCGATATCAGATTACGAAAGAACGTAAGGCAGCAGGCCGAGGAAGCGGGCGCGCTTGATGGCCTGGGCCAGTTCGCGCTGCTTCTTCTGGGAAACGGCCGTGATACGCGAAGGTACGATCTTGCCGCGCTCGGAAATGTAGCGCTGCAGAAGACGAACGTCCTTGTAGTCGATCCGCGGTGCATTCGCGCCCGAGAACGGGCAGGTCTTGCGACGGCGGTGGAACGGACGGCGTGCCGCGGAGGAGGATGAGTCAGCCATTGGTGTTTTCTCCTTCGAACCGATTAAGCGTCACGTGGCGGGCGCGGTGCGCGCTCGAAACCACCTTCACGCGGGGGACGATCGCCGAAATCGCGGCGCGGGCCACGATCGCCGAAGTCGCGGCGAGGACCACGGTCGTCGCCATCACGGCGCGGACGGTCGTCACGATCGCGCTTCTGCATCATTGCAGACGCACCTTCTTCGTGCTTCTCGACGGCAAGCGTCATGTAGCGAAGAACGTCTTCGTTGATGCGCATCTGGCGTTCCATCTCGTGCACGGCAGCTGCCGGTGCGTCGATGTCCATAAGGGCGTAATGCGCCTTGCGGTTCTTCTTGATGCGGTATGTGAGGGACTTGAGGCCCCAGTTTTCTACGCGCCCGACTTTGCCGCCATTTGCTTCGAGGACACCCTTGTACTGTTCTACGAGGGCATCAACCTGCTGTGCGGACATATCCTGTCGAGCAAGGAATACGTGTTCATAAAGAGCCATGTAAGCTTTGCCTTTCTTGCGGTTGTTTTGTCACCCGGGTTCGGCGGCTAAGCCTCAACGACTGCTCTTGGAATGGGACAAGCCCAGGCAAGAAAAGCTGTTGTATCGAGACGGTCGAGAGCGGAGACACGGGAGGCCGGAACGCTTTTCGTTCCTACGGCCGCTCACGCGACCTACCCTCCGTTCAGCCACCAGCCAGAAGACCGGGTGTTTCGAACAAGGCGGCTTATACGGATTTTTGACGATAAGGCAAGGGGGAGGGGGTCGACGCTCGCAAAAATAGTTAAATGGACTTCATAGCACCTTGGGTTGTAATTTGGGTTCGGGTCAATTCGACCCTTTGCCAAGAGGAGCAGGAGGCATGGCTAAGCTCGATACTATTTTGAATACTACCATCACCTGGAAAAATTGGACGTCGGATGCGGATCTTCTTTCGCTTTTGTCGGACCTGCAGGCCAATATCCTGAAGGGGCACGGCAGAGATCATACCAAGAATGTCTTTCTCAGTTTCGCTGGCATGAAGTCTGATGCGGTCGCCGGCCTGCTGCGGGATCTTTCGTTCGTGACGACATCCGCGCTGACGCAACTGCGCGAGGCAGAAGCATTCAAGGCAACGAAACTCGGCGGCGGAACGGTCGTCAGCGTCTTCCTCAGCGCAAAAGGGTATGCAGCCCTTAGTTTGCCGGATGCCAACATTCCCGCTGATGCCTCATTCAGGGCCGGGATGCGGAACCGCGGACGGCTCAATCCGATGCCGCTTCCGTTTGCCGGTCCTCCAATCAATGATCCGGAAAAGGAGCACTGGGAAAAGGGTGAGGCTTGGGACAGCGCCAAGGACGACCCCGACGCCATGGTTCTGATTGCAGACGAACAGGCCTCACTTGTGGGCAATTCCTACAGCGCGTTGCAGAAGGTTTTCGCAAAGCACGGCGCAACGGTTCTGGGTTCGGACATCGGCCTGGCGCAGAGGCGCAAGCAGGCGGGCGGCGATGTTCGAGGCGAAGGCATCGAGCATTTCGGTTATGTCGATGGTATCAGCCAGCCACTGTTTCTGACTGAAGATTTCCTCGACAACAGTGGAGTGCCCAAACCTCGTGGCAAATGGAACGAGGAGTTCAAGGCGTCGCAGTTCGTCGTCTCGGATCCGGGCAATCCCACGACATTTTCATGCGGCAGCTATTTCGTCTACCGCAAGCTCGAGCAGAACGTGAAGCTGTCCAAGCAGAGGGAACGTCTGCTTGGACAGTCGGTGGATCCACAGAACCCCGATGAGGACCGCGCGGGTGCGATGGTTGTCGGTCGCTTCGAGGACGGAACACCGGCACTGCAGAGCGGTCCAGTGGCGGGCGCGCCAACCAATGACTTCGACTACACACTCGACCCGGTCGGGCTGAAATGTCCCGTTCGAGCGCATGTCAGGAAGACCAATCCGCGCACGCCGGGCGACGAATTCGAGCGCTCGCATATCATGGCGCGCCGAGGCATAACCTATGGCGATCGGGCACCCGATTTTTCAGATGAGCCAGACAAGGGAGTCGGTCTTATTTTCATGGCTTACATGGCCGACGTCAATCAGCAGTTCGAGTTCACCCAGAGTGCCTGGGCGAACAATACGTCGTTTCCATTCCAGCCGGCGGTTCCGGCGAAGAAAGGTGTCGATTTCATCATCAGCCAGGTCGCAAACAGTGGCGATCCGTCCGAAAAGGAATGGATCGATGGCCATAGTCAGCCACAAAAGGTCGGCGTGATGGATTTCGTGCAGACGGTGACCTTGATGGGCGGCGAGTACTTCTTCGCTCCATCGATCAGCTTCCTTCAGTCGGCACCATCCTTGATCGCAAACCCGCCGGCTGAGTTGTCGTAAAATAGCCGAGCGATTGAGCGGCGACAGAGATATATCCGGCGGCCGGGACTTATCGTTCCGGCCACCTTTATGCTGACCTACCGCGCCGCCCGGCTTTTCCGGTATCTGACCACGGCAATCACGATGAGGAGGGCGGCGAGCGGAAATCCAGCTTCCGTCACGAAGGTCCGGTCCGCCCTGACCTGGTCGCGCATGGCGATCCAGGCGATCGAGCTGACGATGCAGTTCTCGTTCGTGTCGGATATCTCGGTAATCGGCAGCTGACCGCATTGCGCGGCGGCCACCAGATAGGCCTCGTGGAACGGGCTTCCGGGCCTTGGAATGTCGATCATGGCTTGTCCTCCGCCGGAAGAAATAGCGCAAGTTTGCGGATGACGACAGCGTGTTTCAGCCGGTCATCCGCAATCCGTCGCGACCTCAGATCGGCATCGGATAGTCGCGATAGACCGCGGCGATCTCTCTCAGAACCTCATCCGACAGCGTCACGTCGGCAGCGGCGATGTTGGTTGTCAACTGGTCCATCGTCGTTGCACCGATGATGACGGAGGCCATGAAGGGGCGCGTCAGACAGAAGGCGAGCGCCATCTGCGACGGATCGAGGTCGTGCTTCTTGGCGATGTCGAGATAGGCTTTGACCGCCGGCTCCTGCCGCGGCTGAAGACGTCCGCCGAGATCCTGGTTGATCGACCCGCGCGAACCGTCGGGACGCGCGCCGCCCTGATACTTGCCGGAAAGCAGCCCGGCTGCGAGCGGCGAATAGGCGAGCAGGCCGACATCCTCATGATGGGACATTTCCGCAAGATCCAGATCGAACTGGCGATAGAGAAGATTGTATTCGTTCTGCAGCGTCGCGACGCGGGGCAGACCCTTCTCCTCGGCCACATCGAGATAGCGCATCGTGCCCCAGGTGCTTTCGTTGGAAAGCCCGATCGCGCGGATCTTGCCCTCCTTCACCAGTTCGCCGAGCGTTTCGAGTTTTTCCAGAAAACTCGTGCGTGCCTGTTCGCGATCCTGTTTCGACGCATCGAATTTCCAGGAATTGCGGAAGTGGAACGTGCCGCGGTTCGGCCAGTGGATCTGGTAGAGGTCGAGGTAATCCGTCTTGAGGCGCAAGAGGCTGGCATCGAGTGCTTCCCGAATCGTCTCGCGGGTAATCGGGCGGCCGTCGCGAATGTAGGAGCGACCGCTGCCGGCGATCTTGGAGGCGAGGATCAGGTCCTGTCTCTTGCCGCTCTTTTGCAGCCAGGTGCCGATGATCGTTTCCGTGTCACCGTAGGTTTCGGCACCCGGAGGCGTCGTCGGGTAGAGTTCGGCTGTATCAAAGAAGTTGATGCCGTTGTCGAAGGCATAGTCCATCTGTTCATGGGCTTCAGCCTCGGAATTCTGCGTCCCCCAGGTCATCGTGCCCAGGCAGATCTCCGAAACGGAGAGGTCGGTGCGGCCCAGTTTATTGTATTTCATAAAGATCGATCCCGTCTGAAAAAGTGGCCGGACTTTAGATCGGATTTGACGCAGTGCAAGAGTAGATCGGTGCCGGTTTCGCGCGTCGGTAGCGTAAAATTTATCAAGAGTTTGCTGGACGGGAGAGAATTTTTTCCAACTTGTTCCCGATACGGCAATTTTGCGGCCGGATTTGCGTCTGGCGCAGAACAAATTTTTGGAGGGCATTTTGAATGGTCGATAACGCGACGCAGCATGAGACGACACAATACGACGACAAGGGGTTTCCTGACGCCGGCGAACCGCCGAAGACGGGTCGATGGAAACTGATCGGTCCCGGTATCGTGGTTGCCGTTACCGGCGTCGGCGCAGGCGATCTGATCGCCACGCTGATTGCCGGCTCGCGTTTCGGCTATGCGCTTCTCTGGGCAGCGGTCATTGGCTGTATCGTCAAGATTGCGCTTGCCGAGGGATCGGCCCGCTATCACCTCGCTACCGGTTCGACCATGCTCGACGGCTGGCGGTCGCTCGGCAAATGGACGAGCTGGTACTTCGGCATCTACATCATGATCTGGGGCTTCGTGTACGGCGCTACCGCCATGAGCGCGACGGCACTGCCGCTGGCGGCTCTCTTCCCGTTCCTGCCGCTCTGGGCCTGGGCCATGATCTCAGGCCTCGTCTGCGCGGCCTTCGTTGCCTTCAACAACTACGAAGTCTTCGAGACCGTGATGAAGGTCTTCATCGCCATCATGTTCACCATCGTCGTCGGTATCGCGATTCTTGTTGTGCCTGATGTCGGCAATGCGCTGACCGGTCTGATCCCGACCATCCCCGAGGGCTCGGCCATCTACACGCTCGGCCTGATCGGTGGCGTCGGCGGTACCATCACAATGGCCTCCTACGGCTACTGGGTGAATGCCAAGGGATGGCGCACCCCGTCCTGGATGGGCGTCATGCGCCTCGACAACCGCGTCGCCTACATCATGACCGGCATTTTCGTCATCGCCATGCTGATCGTCGGCGCCGAGCTTCTCTACACGGCGCAGATCGCGCTCTCGACCGGTGACCGCGGGCTGCTCGATCTCGACGCGGTGCTCCAGGAGCGGTTCGGTCCGTTTGTCGCAAAGGCCTTCCTGGTCGGTTTCTTTGCCACCACGATCTCCTCCATCCTCGGCGTCTGGCATGGCGTGTCGCTGCTGTTTGCGGATTTCGTCCGCACCGTGCGTGGCGAAACCAGTGGCTCGCGGCAGGGACTGGAAAAGACGCCGGCCTTCAAGTTCTACCTGTTCTGGCTGACGATCCCGCCGATGTCGCTGTTGTGGTTCGGCCGCCCGTTCACGCTCGTCATCATCTATGGCGCGCTCGGAGCCTTCTTCATGCCGTTCCTGGCGGTCACGTTGATCTGGCTGCTGAACTCTGCCCGCGTCCCGAAGGAATGGCGCAATGGCTGGCTGTCGAACGGCCTGCTCGGCGCTGCAGCGCTGCTGTTCGTCGTTCTTTGCGTCAACGAAGTGATCAGCCTGATTTCGGGCTGATAACAGGGGGTAAGCACCGGCCAAAAGCGGGGTAAATGCCCGAAACCCTTGACTTGCAAGGCGGGAATGTGAATGGAAAGGGCAAAAATAGGGAAAGGAAACGACCTTATGAGCAGTCCGGCGAGCAGTATCGCATTCACATTCCCGGGTCAGGGAAGCCAGGCCGTCGGCATGGGCAAGGAACTGGCCGACGCCTTTCCCGAAGCCCGTGCCGTGTTCGACGAAGTCGACGAGGCGCTCGGCCAGAAACTGTCGCAGATCATGTGGGACGGCCCGGAAGAAACATTGACCCTGACGGCCAATGCCCAGCCGGCTCTGATGGCTGTTTCCATCGCGACGATGCGCGTGCTCGAAGCCCGCGGCCTCGTTCTCGCCGACAAGGTCGGTTTCGTCGCCGGCCATTCGCTCGGCGAATATTCGGCACTTTGTGCGGCCGGCACGTTCTCTCTCGCAGACACAGCACGGCTGTTGCGCATTCGCGGTGACGCGATGCAGTCCGCCGTTCCGGTCGGTCAGGGCGCGATGGCTGCGATCATCGGTCTCGATCATGCCGATGTCGAAGCGATCTGCGTGGAGGCGAAGTCGGAAGGCGTGTGTCAGATCGCCAACGACAATGGCGGCGGCCAGCTGGTGATTTCCGGCTCCAAGCTTGCTGTCGAAAAGGCAGCGGCTCTGGCAACCGAAAAAGGCGCCAAGCGCGCGATCATGCTGCCGGTCTCTGCGCCCTTCCACAGCGACCTGATGGCGCCGGCGGCTGACGCCATGCGCCACGCGCTGGACACCGTCCAGAAAAACGATCCGGTCGTGCCTGTCATCGCCAATGTGCGCGCAACGCCGGTCAGCGACGCGAACGAGATCGCGACGTTGCTGGTGGCGCAGGTGACCGGACAGGTGCGCTGGCGCGAAACCGTCGAGTGGTTCGGCGCCAATGGCGTGACGACGCTCTACGAAATTGGTTCCGGCAAGGTGCTGACGGGTCTTGCCCGCCGCATCGACAAGAATATCTCTGGCATAGCCCTCAACACCCCGGCCGATATCGAAGCGGCGCTGGCTGCCATCCTCGGCTGAAGAGAAGGAATTCAACATGTTTGACCTGACCGGCCGCAAGGCCCTCGTCACCGGTGCCACCGGCGGCCTCGGCGAAGAAATCGCCCGCATGCTGCATGCGCAGGGCGCAACCGTCGGCCTGCACGGCACTCGCGTCGAGAAGCTGGAAGCACTCGCTGCCGAACTCGGCGATCGCGTCCACATCTTTCCGGCCAATCTTTCCGACCGCGCCGCGGTCAAGGCGCTCGGTGAAAAGGCGGAAGCGGAACTCGGCGGCGTTGACATTCTCGTCAACAATGCGGGCATCACCAAGGACGGACTGTTCGTGCGCATGAGCGACGAGGACTGGGACGCAGTCCTTGAAGTCAACCTGACCTCCGTGTTCCGCCTGACCCGCGAGCTGACCCATCCGATGATGCGCCGTCGCTTCGGCCGCATTATCAACATCACCTCGATCGTCGGCGTCACCGGCAATCCGGGCCAGGCCAACTATTGCGCCTCCAAGGCCGGCATGATTGGCTTCTCGAAGTCGCTGGCGCAGGAAATCGCCACGCGCAACGTGACCGTTAACTGCGTCGCGCCAGGCTTTATCGAGAGCGCCATGACCGGCAAGCTGAACGACAAGCAGAAAGACGCCATCATGGGTGCCATTCCGATGAAGCGGATGGGCGCCGGATCCGACATTGCCGCCGCTGTTCTTTACCTCGCTTCGAATGAAGCGGGATATGTGACTGGACAGACCTTGCATATCAATGGCGGTATGGCGATGATCTGATCCGGGGCACGGGCGCAGCAAATCCGAGTAAAATCGGCTGTTGGCGGCTGTGCGGCGGAACAGATTCTGGCTTTGCGTAGCACGGAAACCGTGTTAAGCGGGCCTTGACTACACGAAGTCACCCCGAAATTCAGGGCGTCATAATGCGTGAGCATGTGACTGGAACCTGAAGAGGGGCGAAGGGGTTTGCCCGCATCGGCACCATGAAGTGCCGGCGGCAGGTATTAACAGGATACGGATGCCATTCAGGCATTCGAGAAGACAAAAGGTCGAGGAAACCGACATGAGCGATATCGCAGAACGCGTTAAGAAAATTGTTGTTGATCATCTCGGCGTCGACGCCGAAAAGGTTGTCGAAGGCGCTAGCTTCATCGACGACCTCGGCGCGGACTCGCTCGATACGGTCGAACTGGTCATGGCGTTCGAAGAAGAATTCGGCGTGGAAATTCCGGACGATGCAGCTGACTCGATCCTGACGGTCGGCGACGCTGTAAAGTTCATCGAAAAGGCTCAGGCCTGATCGAACCATATTCGGGACGCGCGCCTCGTTGCGAGGCCGCGATCTCTCATGACGGCCCGCTTGTTCGGGCCGTTTCAGCAACTAACTGACAATACTACTACAGGGTGGGGCACTGGCGATGAGGCGTGTCGTTATCACCGGTACCGGCATGGTATCTCCTCTGGGATGCGGAACGGAAGTCAGCTGGCAACGTCTGCTGGCCGGCGACAACGCCGCCCGGGTCGTGACCGAATTTGAAGTCGAAGATCTTCCGGCCAAAATCGCCTGCCGCATTCCGGTCGGCGACGGTTCCAACGGCACATTCAATGCCGACAACTGGATGGAGCCGAAAGAACAGCGCAAGATCGATCCATTTATTCTTTATGGTGTTGCCGCCGCCGACATGGCGCTGGCCGACGCCGGCTGGCACCCGCAGACCGACCAGGACCAGATCGAGACCGGCGTCCTGATCGGCTCCGGCATCGGTGGTCTCGAGGGTATCGTCGAGGCTGGCTACACTTTGCGAGACAAAGGCCCGCGCCGCATCTCGCCGTTCTTTATTCCCGGCCGCCTGATAAACCTTGTCTCCGGACAGGTCTCAATCAAGCACAAGCTGCGCGGCCCGAACCATTCGGTCGTCACTGCCTGTTCCACCGGCGCACACGCGATTGGCGATGCCGCCCGGCTGATCATGCTGGGCGACGCGGAGGTCATGGTGGCCGGTGGCGCCGAATCGCCCATCTGCCGGATCGCGCTGGCGGGCTTTGCTGCCTGCAAGGCGCTGTCGACCCTTCGCAACGACGACCCGCAAAGCGCCTCGCGCCCCTACGACCGCGACCGTGACGGTTTCGTGATGGGCGAGGGCGCCGGTATCGTCGTGCTGGAAGAGCTCGAACACGCCAAGGCGCGCGGTGCCAAGATTTACGCCGAAGTCGTCGGTTACGGCATGTCCGGCGATGCCTTCCACATCACGGCTCCTTCCGAAGACGGCGATGGTGCTTTCCGTTGCATGACGTCGGCCCTGAAGCGCGCTGGTCTTGGCGCATCCGACATCGACTACATCAACGCGCATGGCACATCGACCATGGCCGACACGATCGAACTCGGTGCTGTCGAACGCCTGGTTGGCGATGCGGCCTCCAAGGTCTCCATGTCGTCGACCAAGTCGGCAATCGGTCACCTTCTCGGTGCAGCCGGCGCTGTCGAAGCCATCTTCTCGGCATTGGCGATCCGTGACAATATCGCGCCGCCGACGCTGAACCTCGACAACCCTGATGTCGACACTGTGATCGATCTTGTTCCGCATACCGCGCGCAAGCGCGAAATCAACGTGGCGCTGTCGAACTCCTTTGGTTTCGGCGGTACCAACGCGTCTCTGGTGCTCAAGCGCTACGAAGCCTGACGCACATTCGGCCTTCGCTTCTCGGCTGGACTTCGACAGTCCGGCCGATATCATTTTCCGAACCTGCTTTTTGCCGTATTGCTTGGCCAAACAGCCGGTTGAAAGTCCAGAGTCGAGGGGAAACGGTTGAGCGACATGAATTCATCGAATGATCAGCCGGGTTATGGCAGTGGAAACGGCCATGGCGGCAATGGCACCGGTGGAAACCGTGGTCCGATCATTCCGAAATCGCCGAACGAGGCCCTGAAGCCCGAACGGGTGCCGGAACCGCCGCGTCGCTCCAAGAAGGCGCGCAGCCAGCTGGTGATCTTCCTGAACTTCGTCATGACCATGGTCGTGCTCGTCTGCATCGTGGTGATCGGCGGCCTGTATTACATGATCCGGACGTTTCAGGATCCGGGCCCGCTGGAAACGAACGCCCACTTCATGGTCCGTCCCGGTAACGGCCTGGCGGAGATTGCCAACAATCTCGAGCGCAACGGCGTCGTGTCCGACGCGCGCGTGTTCCGCTACGTGACCGCGACCTATCTGCGCGGCGGCGAGACGCTGAAGGCCGGCGAATACGACATCAAGGCGAAGGCTTCGATGAAGGACGTGATGGAGACGCTGATCTCCGGCAAGTCCATCCTCTATTCCGTCGTCTTTCCGGAAGGCCTGACCGTGCGCCAGATGATGCTGCGTCTCAACGAGGATGCGGTGCTGGAAGGCGATATGCCGGCGGAGCTTCCCGCCGAAGGCAGCCTGCGGCCCGATACCTACAAGTTCTCGCGCGGCACCAAGAGGTCGGAAATCCTCTCGCAGATGCACGCCGCTCAGCAGAAGACGATCGACCAGATCTGGGAGAAGCGCGACCCCGACCTGCCGGTCAAGACCAAGGCAGAGTTCGTGGTGCTGGCCTCGATCGTCGAGAAGGAAACCGGCAAGGACGACGAGCGCGCCCATGTCGCCTCGGTCTTCATCAACCGGCTGAACAAGGAGATGCGGCTGCAGTCTGACCCGACCATTGTCTACGGCATCTTCGGCGGTGAGGGCAAACCGTCCGATCGGCCGATCTACAAGTCCGATCTGACCAAGCAGACGCCCTACAATACCTATCAGATCAAGGGCCTGCCGCCGACGCCGATCTCCAACCCCGGCCGCGCCGCACTCGAGGCGGTTGCCAATCCGTGGCGCACCAACGATCTCTATTTCGTGGCAGACGGCACAGGCGGGCACGTGTTTGCAGCCACACTGGAAGAGCACAATGCCAACGTACGTCGCTGGCGCCGGATCGAGGCCGAACGGTCAACCGGCAATGCGGCAGCCCGCGGTGAAGAAGTGGTCGATGGCCAGCCGGATGGCGACGACGCCGAAAAGCCACCGAAAAGCAACTGACGCCTTGCCTCTGGGGAAGGCAGTCCGGAGAAGCGTATGAGCCTGCCGTCTAACCCGAAATCCCTGCAGTCGATGACCGGCTTTGCTCGCAGCGAAGGAACAAGCGGCCGCAACCGCTTTGCCTGGGAGCTGCGCTCGGTCAACGGCAAGGGGCTCGACATGCGATTGCGGCTGCCCTCCGGCCTTGATCGTCTTGAGCAGGATGTCCGCAAGCGGATTTCCGAACGGTTTTCGCGCGGCAATCTGCAGGTGGCGCTGTCGCTCTCGACCGAGGACGCGAAGGTGGAAGCGGTGCTGAACCGCGATGCACTGGCCGCCGTGATGGCGCTCCGCGCTGAACTGGGCGATCTGGTCGATTCCGCACCGCTGCGTCTGGACACGTTGCTTGGCATCCGTGGTCTCGTCGAGATCCGCGAGGCCGAGGATGACGAACAGGCGGTGACGGCGCGCGACGCCGCCATTCTCAACTGTCTCGGCGACGCGCTTTTCAAACTTGAAGAGATGCGCGAGCACGAAGGGTCGGCACTGCGGGATATTCTCAGCCGCCATGTGGACCGCATCGCCGAACTGACGACGCTGGTGGAGAACGACCCGTCCCGCTCGCCGGAAGAGATTGCCAAGAAGCTTTCCACGCAGCTCGCCGCCTTGATGGCAGAGGCGCCGACCCTCGACCGCGACAGGCTTTATGGCGAGGCAGCACTGCTTGCGACCCGCGCCGATCTGCGCGAGGAGATCGACCGGCTGAAGGCCCATGTCGTCGTAGCCCGCGAGCTTCTGCAGACGGGCGGGCCTGCCGGGCGCCGTCTCGACTTCCTTGCACAGGAATTTAACCGGGAATCGAATACGATCTGTTCCAAATCCAACGCCGCTGCTGTAACGGCAGCAGGACTGGAACTGAAAGTCGTGATCGACCAGTTCCGCGAACAGGTTCAGAATCTGGAGTGACACGACCATGAGCCCGGCCCCCTCGACACCGAAAACCTCGTCGCCCTCGAAGATGAAGACGACGATCGCGCGCCGGGGATTGATGCTGGTCCTGTCGTCGCCGTCAGGCGCTGGCAAATCCACCATCGCCGGCAATCTCTTGCGCGGCGACCATAGCCTCGAGATCTCGGTCAGTGTCACCACCCGCGCCAAGCGTCCAAGCGAGATCGCCGACACCCACTACCATTTCATCACCGTGCCGCAGTTCGAGCGCATGCGCGATGCCGACGATCTGCTGGAATGGGCCGAGGTACATGGCAATTTCTACGGCACGCCGCGCGAGCCGGTCGAAAAGGCGATGGCCGAGGGACGCGACATGCTGTTCGACATCGACTGGCAAGGCGCACTTCAGCTGCAGGAAAAGATGAAGGCGGACGTTGTCTCGATCTTCGTGCTGCCGCCGACCATGACCGAGCTGCAGTCACGTCTGCACCGCCGTGCCGAAGACAGCGAAGAGGTGATCCGCACCCGGCTTGCCAATTCCCGCTCGGAAATCGAGCGCTGGCGCGAATACGACTACGTCATCGTCAACGACGATCTCGACGAAGCCTTCCACAACGTCAGCTGCATCGTCAACGCCGAACGCGTCCGCCGCGACCGCAGGCACGGCCTGTTCGAGTTCGTCAGCAATCTTCTGACGGAAGAGCCGACACTCTAGGTTCTGGTGTAAACGGGGCTCTAGCGCTCGCCGCGACCCCTTAAAGCAAGTTCGCCAGTCTTACGAACTCTTCCACCGACAGCGTTTCGGCGCGGCGTTGCGGGTCGATGCCGGCTTTGGCGAGCAGAGCTTCGCCACCGACCGGTTTCAGGCTCTGGCGCAGCATCTTGCGGCGTTGGCCGAAGGCGGCGTGGGTGATGCGTTCCAGCTTGGAGACGTCGCAGGGCAGGGGATTGGCCCGCGGGATCAGATGCACGACGGTCGAGGTCACCTTGGGTGGCGGCGAAAAGGCCTGAGGCGGCACGTCGAACATCATGTGGGGATCGGTGCGCCATCCCGCGAGCACGCCAAGGCGGCCATAGTGGTCGTCTTCCTGGTCGGCGACGATGCGCAGACCGACTTCCCTCTGAAACATCAGCGTCAGGCTCTGCCAGAACGGCGGCCAGCTCTTGTCCTCGGGCAGAAGCCAGTTCAGGAGCAGTTGCGTGCCGATATTGTAGGGGAGGTTGGCGATGATCTTGACCGGTCCGCCGCCAGCCTTCTCGGCTGCGAGCGCCGCGAAATCGATCTGCAGCGCATCGCCCTCGATAACCTCAAGCCGTCCGGGATAGTGGTCGGAGATTTCCTGGAGCACCGGAAGTGCGCGCGCGTCGCGCTCGATGGCAATCACCTTCTTGGCGCCGAGCGACAGGATGGCGCGGGTAAGGCCGCCGGGACCCGGCCCAACCTCAAATACGGTCACGTCCTCCAACGGTCCGGCCGCGCGGGCGATCTTCTGGGTGAGGTTGAGATCGAACAGAAAGTTCTGGCCAAGCGATTTCTTGGCGTCCAGTCCATGACGCTGGACGACGTCACGCAGCGGCGGCAGCCCATCGAGCGTCGCCATCAGATTCGCCCCGCAAGGCTCGGTGTCATTGTTCCGGCCATGGCGCCTGCAAGCCGGATTGCCTCGACCAGGCTCGTCTCGCGGGCGACACCCTTGCCGGCGATGCCGAAGGCGGTGCCGTGGTCGGGAGAGGTCCGGATGAAGGGCAAGCCGAGCGTGACGTTGACGGATGTGTCAAAACCCAGCGCCTTGGCCGGGATCAGCGCCTGATCGTGATACATGCAGATTGCCACGTCGTAGCGGCCGCGGGCTTCGTCATGAAACATCGTATCGGCCGGCAGCGGCCCGAAGGCGTTGATCCCTTCTGCGCGCAGCTTGACGATGGCCGGATGGATGATGTCGCGTTCTTCGGTGCCCAGCGTGCCGTCTTCGCCCGCATGCGGATTGAGACCGGCAATCGCGATGCGCGGCTGGTCGATGCCGAACCGGACTTTCAGGTCGTGATGGGTCACGCGGCAGGTTTCAAGGATCAGCGTTTCGGTGAGCGCCGCCGGAATGTCCTTGAGCGGAATGTGGATCGTGACGGGGATGGCGCGCAGCTTCGGTCCGGCCAGCAGCATGACGGGGCGCACGGGCCTGCCGGTATGCTTGTGCGCAAGGTCCGCCAGGAATTCCGTATGGCCGGGAAAGCCGAAGCCGGCCTGGTATAGAACGGACTTGGCAATCGGATTGGTGACGACGCCGAGCGTCTTTCCCGCAAACGACAGCGACACGGCGGTCTCGATCGCCTCGATCGTCCCACGGGCGGTGGCGACATGCGGCTCGCCGGCGGCGACTTCGGCTCCGGCCGGGATCGGCAGAACGGGAAGCGCGTCTTCGAAGATCGAAACGGCGCCGTCCGCGTCGGTTTCACAGATCGCAACGTCGAGGCCAAGCAGGGCCGCGCGCGATGCAAGGACCGCCGGGTCGCCGAGAAAGAGAAACGGCGGAATGCCGTGTGTCCGTCTCGCCGTCCATGCGGCGAGCGTGATGTCTGGACCAATGCCGGCAGGATCGCCCTGGGTCAGCGCGAGCGGACGATCAAAAGGCATGCGGTCTCCGTTCAGGCCCTTTGGGCTTTACGACTTCTGGATGTAATCGATCTGGGCCTTGGCGCGCAGATCGTCCATGTACTTCTTGCTATTCGGGTCTTCACCGGACTTTTCAGCCTTGCCGAGATCCTCGGCGCGGAACACGGCTTCGGCCGCCACGTCGTCCGAAACCTGACGCTGCTCGCAGATCGCCAGGAACTCGACGCCACGCTCGGTAACGCGGGTGCCGGTCGTGTTGCCGGAGGACTTCTCGATCAGAGGCTTCCAGTCTTCCGGCAAATCCGGCGCAAGCACGCGGCCCAGATCACGGATGGAAACGTCCAGCATCGTCGCTGCAAAGGTTTTAGCTTCGGCGCAGCCTGGGAACCGCGACCGCGACGCGTCGGCTTCCGCCTTGCGCTTGTTGAGGATGGCGTTCCGCTTTGCCGCGGGAACAACGAAGATTACCTGTTTCAGGAAATATTCGGTGGTGACGGGCTTTTGCTTGTTTTCCATCATGCGGGTGACAAGCTGGTCGGTCGACATGCGCTGACGACCGCCGCCGTAACGGGCGTTGACCAGGCGCGGCCAGCTCATCTGCACAGCGATATAGGCCTTGAAATGGTCCGGTGTGACGCCGGCCTGATTGAGCACGCTGCTCAACTGCTCGGGCGTCATCTTGTTGCCCTGCGCGAAGCGGGCAAACGAACGATCGACGTCCTCGGTGCTGACGGACATCTTGACGCGCGAGATTTCCTGGCGCTTCAGCGTTTCGTCGATCAGCTGATCGAGAGCTACCTTGTTGCTCGGCTTCTGACGCTGAAGGCGCATGAAGGCCGAACGGCGAGCAACGTCGGCGGTGGTGATCGCCGACCGGTTGACGACGGCTGCGACGCCGCTCGTCGACTGTGCCATTGCCACGATTGGTGTCATCACCGGCGTGGCGACCGTGGTCGCGGCGAGCACGGAGACTGCCAGCACGATCTTGCGTGTCGCGGTCATTGCAAACATGAAACCAATCCCTTTTTTCCGCCCGGGCACTTGTCGCGCGACTTTGCGCGCTTTCGGCCGCCATACTAGCCGATTGGCGTCCGATTGCACAATCGTTGCGGCAAAACCATGACGATTCTTCCGTTACCGGTCTCAGTAACGGAAGGTTTGATCGTAATCCTTGGTCGTGCCGATATTGACGTCGCCAAGCGTGCGGAAACTCAGGCGCGCACTGATCGTCCAGTCGTTCGCATCGGCTTCCGAAGGCTTGTCGGTATAGGCAAGCGTGAAGATCGTGCACTCGTCGGCGTAGCTGATACCGACGCCGCGCCGGATGAGCGAACTGTCTGTCAGGTCCCACGTGGCGGAACCGGCCAGCGACCAGTTTTCGTTCACCCGGAGCGACATGCTGTTCTTCAGCACGTCCGTCGCGTCGCTGTCGCCGTACTCGTCCTGCGCATCGACCTTAGTGTAGATCAGCTTGCCGCTGACCCGCGGTGTGGAATAGCTGAACGCTGTATCGGTGCGACGGATATCGAGCGACTTTTCATCGAGCCGCACGTTGTTGGAAAGCGAGAAGCCCTGCGGCAGGTCGATCGCCGCCATGGCGACGTAATCGGATCGCGATGTTTCGAGGCCCGAATTGGCCCCGGCCTGAACAAGATCGTCGCTGGCAAAGGAATTCTCGCCGGCAATCTGGTAGGACTGGCCGAAGATGCCGCGCACGCCGATGCCGTTGTTGAACGAGCCGGTATAGCGGAAGCCAACATTGGCACGGGTGCCGCCTTCGACACGGTCGTAGCCGGAGAACTTGTCCCGTTCGAACAGCGAAGTGGCATCGAACACGAAGCTCTGCGCATCCTCGTTGGGAAGGCCGCCGGACATCTGTTCGTCCGGACGCGCATAGATCTGCGCGATCGGCTCGATGATGTGGCTGCTGTTTTCGCTGGTGATCAGGAACGGATAGCGGGCCTCGAGGCCAGCCGTCAGCATGTATCGGCCGTTCGTACCGTTCGGCTCCAGATTGCCGTCATAGGCAAAGTTCGGATTGGACACATCGTGGCGGATGCCATCGGCGCGTGCTGCAAACAGCGGCGTCAGCAGCAGGCCGCCCGATGTCGTGTAGGTGCGCTTCCATTCGGCTTCGGTCGTCACGCGGGCGTAATCGCCTTCGAGACCAGGGAAGCGGTATGTGGTGCCCTCGAAGTAGGAATCCTCTTCGCGACGCGACAGGTTGGTCAGGTTGGCGTTGAACGAAAGCTCACCGCCGTACACCGATTCGGGCGCGATATACTGGTAGTCCAACGACGGATAGGCGATCGCCTGCTGGCGCTCGAGCGTGTTCGACGTGCCATTGTCCTGGACGTCGAAATAGTAGGCGTGCAGGTCGAAATAGTTACGCTTGCCAAGGCCGGTCAGGTAGACGTCGTTGGTGAACGTATCCTGGCTGACATCGGTCAGGCTGTAGGTCCGCGAGAAGTTCGCGTCCGTCTGGGCCATGACGTTCCAGCCGAAGGCCCAGCGCGGGTTGATCTGAAACTCGCCCTTGGAGGCGGCCATGAAGCGGCTGTTCTGCTCGCGGTCGCTTGTGCCAGCGTCGAACGAGCCGGGATCGCGCTGATCGATGCCGGCAAAACGGAACGTGTGGTCGCCGTTGTCGAACCGGTTGCGCACTTCGCCTTCGACCAGAAGTCCCTGGCTCGAATAGTAGGTCGGGCTGATCGTCGCATCCATGCTTGGCGAGAAGACATGGTAATAGGGGACGGTGACGCCGAACCCGAGGTTGTCGCTGACGATGAACTTCGGAAACAGCACGCCGGACTTGCGCTCGACAGTCTCGTCGGGAACCTCGATCGGGAAGGGCAGTTTTCCAAGCGAAAAGCCGAACAACTCGAACTGTGCATTCTCGAGGCGAATCGTATGCTTCTGTCCGTTGCGAATGACGCGCTGCGCCTTGACTTGCCAAAGAGGCGCCTTGCCGGGTGTGGCGGCGCATGGAAGGCAGGCGGTGTACACGGTGTTGTTGAGCACCATGATATCGCCGGTCTGGCGCTCGGCGCTTTCAGCCGCAAGGCGGGTATTGTCAGTGGTTTCCACGCGTAGGGCATTGATGAAGCCCTGGCCGAAATCGTCGGTCACGTCGAGCTCTTCCGCGTAGACGCGGCTGCCCGACGGTTCGATGAACTCGATATTGCCGGTCGCCATGACGCGGCCGGTGTTCTGATCGTATTCCACCCGCTGCGCGACCATGCGGTAACGGTTGTAATAGATCTGGACGCCACCGGTCGCGGTGACGCGCTTGTTGTCCTGATTGTAGGTCAGTTCGTTGGCGCGCAGAAGCATCTTCGCACCGTCTTCAGCAGCCGGCACGAGGCCCTGCGCATACGCGCCGCCCGTCAATGCAGCGACGCCAGAGACACATACAGACACACCGGTCAGCAGGGCGGCGGCGAGCCGACTGATATTTCCGCGGTTACTTACCGCCACTAGCCATCCTCCTGATGAAGCAAGATCGTAGCGCCCAGGGCAGTCGCGACGACGACTGGAATCCAGACCGCCACGAAAGGAGGAATCGCCCCGCTGCTCCCGAATGCCTTCACAAGCACCGAGACGACATAAAGCACGAAGCCCGAAACTATTCCACCCAGAATCATCGACCTGGACTGTGCGAAGCGACTGAATTTTAACGACACTGTTGCCGCAATCATCGTCATGGCGACGAGCAGCAGCGGCAGTGAAAGCAGGGAGTGAAACTGGGTTTCCAGCGCCTTCGTCGAGATTCCAAAGGATTTGCCGATCTCGATCTTTCTGGAAAGACCAAGAAACGCAACGGTTTCCGGCTGAGCAAGGCTCTCCTGAAGATACTCGCGTCTCAAATTGGTTTTGACCTGTGCCGTCTCGAGACGGGTCGGAATTTCGCCCGGCCGATTCTCCAGAACGTCGTTAAGAAGCCAGTAACCATCTTCCAACTTAGCGGTCTTGGCGTCCTGCCGCATGGTGATGACGTCGTCCTTGTCGAAGTGGAAAACCACCACGTCGAGGAGCTCGGTACCGCTTTCGCGATAGGTCTTGGCGCCGATGATCACGTCTTCGTCGCCGGACAGCTGGCGGATCCACGGTACGAACTTGGACGACTTGGACTTGTTGCTGGCCTGCCGCCACGTGGTCTCGAGCGAAATTGATTCGCGCTGGCCCCAGGCGCCGATCGGGTTGACGACGAACAGCGTGAACAGACCGAGCAGAAACGATCCGACAATGAAAGGTGCGACGAACTGCCAGACGGAAATTCCGGCTGCACGGGTGACGACCAGTTCGTAGCGACGGTTGAGCGCGATCAGCACCGTCATGCCGATAAACAGGCTCAGCGTCGGGATGGCCTGCTGCAGGATCTGCGGCACGCGCAACGCCGTCATCGCCAGCGCGCCGTAGAGGCTGTAGCCGTTGAGGCCCGAGAGGCGACGGCTCGTCTCGCTGAAATCGGCAAGAAAGATAATGGCGCTGACACCGAGCAGGAACCAGAACGCGGTGCTGATATAGCGCTTGAAGAAATAGCGGCCGAGAGTGGAGAAGATCATTTCGCTTCTCCCGTGGTTCCGCGTCCCGTCGGCGAAAGGCGCTTCTGCACGACGGTTGTCGCTTTCGTGATGCTGCGGCTGAACAGGCGAGGCATCTGGATCTGCCGGTTGGTGGCCAGCATGAAGCCCGTCACCAAGCAGGTCACCAGCGGAATCGCGTAAACCAGCGGCACGTAGGCGGCGTTGCGTTCCGTCAGATTGGTGGCCGAGAAGCCCAGCCAGCGCAGCAGGAAAGCGAAAAGCAGCACATAGATCATCGGATGCAGCCGTGCCGACCGGTGCGACCGCGTGTTGCCGGCCACAAGCAGAGACACCAGCGCGAAGGTGATCGGGAACAGCCAGTCGGACAGGCGACGATGCAGTTCGCTGCGGAAGCTCTCGGGCTTTTTCTGATAGGCGGGATCGGTCTTGTCGGGGTTGAGCAGGAAGCTCAGCGGCCGGTCACCGGAATAAAGCGGAAGGCCGCCCTCATCCGATTGGGTCATCGCTGACAAATCGAACGCATAGGACGCGAACTTGACGATCGAGATCCGGCCGTCCGGGCCTTTGCGATGCACTTCGCCGTCGCGCATGGTAAGCGATGTGCCGCCAGGATCGACCGATCCTTCGCGGGCATAATAGATCAGGCCGAAATTCGGGTCGCGGTAATCGACGATGAACAGGCCTTTCAGCACCCGGCCTGAATGGCGCTCGGAGATCTGGACGTAAAGCCCGTCCTCGATGCTGCGAAAGGTCTTTTCCTCGATTACGGAAGATAGAAGGTCAGCATAGGCAGCTGCGACCATTTCGCGCGCGCCGAGCCGTGATTTTGGTTCGATGAAATTGGTGATGGTGAAGGAGACGAGGCTGAGCGCGACCGCGAGCAGGATCACCGGCTTGTAGATGATGCTGCGGGCCGCACCGGCCGCGTCGATCACAGGCAGTTCCGAATCGTTGTTCATCGCCGTCAGCGTCTGGGTGATGCCGATGACAAAGGCGAAGGGCAGGACAACCGGAATGATGGTCGGCAGGATATAGCTTGCGAGCTGCATGAACGAGCCCATCGACTGGCCGGTGTCGGTGACCAGGTTGATGCGGCCGAGCACCTGAATCGTCCAGATGATCGTGAGCACCGGAACGAGTGCCACCAGGAACATCTGCAGGATTCGGCGCAATATGTAGAGTTCGAGAAGCTTCATTCCCGCATTATGCCTCAGGTCCTAAGGGGCTTTCGTCCCGCATTCGATCGATGGTAGCCGCGCCTATCTAAGCGATTGGGAACGGCATTGCGACAGGGCCCCTGTCACAAAATGTTGGCAACCCCGGTTTTCTTCGGCGTTGTGACATTTGGAAACAGTGGATTGGACATCAATACGGGCTTTAGGAAGGCACGAAGTTCGATCCTGCGCGCTTGCGTTCGCGACCGAAAGGGTGAAGATCGGGCCTTTCTTCCGCACCACAATGCCTGGAGCTGTAATGTCCATGAAATTCGATATCGCCTTTTCCGCCTCCGCCGTCATCGATGGAGGACTTGCGATTCAGCTCAAGCTTTCGGGAGATGCCGTAGCCGCCGGTGTCGCCGAAGTCGATCCGCAGGCTGTCGCAGTAAGGGCGGCGGGCATCGCCAAGTTCAAAGGCAAGGCGTTGTCGACGCTGGATATTCTGGCCCCGGCCGGATCGAAGGCCGATCGGCTTATTGTGCTGGGTCTCGGCAAGGCCGACAAGCTGACAGCCTACGACTGGCTGAAAGCGGGTGGCGTCGCGGCCGCTGCGGTCAAGACGATGGAGAAGGTGACGGTGTTCCTCGATGCACCCGGCGCCGACGTCGGCGCGGCTGAAGCTGCGGATTTCGCGACCGGCATGCTGCTGCGCGCCTACAAGTTCGATACCTACAAGACCAAGAAGAAGGACGACGATGAGGACAAGTCGCCGAAGACGGTGACCGTCACCATCGTCACCGCAAAAGCGGATGCGGCGACTGAGCAATTTGTCTCGGCGAAGGCCATTGCCGAGGGTGTGGTTCTTGCCCGCGACCTGGTCAATCTGCCGCCCAACGTGCTTGGCCCGATCGAGTTTGCGCAGAAGGCGAAGGATCTGGAATCGCTTGGCGTTGACGTAGAGATCCTGACCGAGACCGAGATGACGGAACTCGGCATGGGCGCTCTGCTCGGCGTCGCCCAGGGCTCTTCCCGGCCACCGCGGCTGGCGATCATGACCTGGAACGGCGGCACGCCGGGAGATCAGCCGGTCGCCTTTGTCGGCAAGGGTGTCGTTTTCGATACCGGCGGCATCTCGATCAAGCCGAGCCTCGGCATGGAAGACATGAAGGGCGACATGGGCGGAGCTGCCGCCGTGACCGGCCTGATGCACACGCTCGCCGCCCGCAAGGCCAAGGCGAACGTCATCGGCATTATCGGCCTGGTCGAAAACATGCCTGACGGCAACGCCCAGAGACCCGGCGATATCGTCACCTCGATGTCCGGCCAGACGATCGAGATCGTCAATACCGATGCGGAAGGCCGTCTCGTGCTGGGCGATGCGCTCTGGTACTGCAAGGAACGCTTCAAGCCGCGCTTCATGATCGATCTCGCGACGCTGACCGGCGCCATCGTTGTCGCACTCGGCAACCTCCATGCCGGACTGTTTTCCAACGATGACGCGCTGGCGGACGAACTGACACAGGCGGGCGAGACAAGCGGCGAGAAGCTTTGGCGCATGCCGCTTTCCAAGGACTACGACAAGATGATCGACAGCCGCTTTGCCGACATGAAGAACAGCGGCGGCAGGCAGGCCGGCTCGATCACCGCGGCGCAGTTCCTCAAGCGTTTCGTCGGCGATACGCCCTGGGCGCATCTCGACATCGCGGCAACGGCGCTCAACTCGCCGCAGAACGAGATCAACCAGTCCTGGGCATCCGGCTACGGCGTGCGCCTGCTGGACGAACTCGTCCGCAAGAACTACGAGAACTGATGACCGAAGTTCTGTTCTATCACCTGACCGAATCGAAGCTCGAGGATGCGCTGCCGGCGCTTCTCGAAAAGAGCGTCGAGCGCGGCTGGAAGGTGGTCGTTCAGACAGCCGAAGACGTGCGTCGGGATTTTCTCGACGCACATTTGTGGACGTTTCGCGATGACAGTTTTTTGCCGCACGGCACCGATGCAGCGCCGATGCCGCAGGAACAACCGGTCCTGCTGACGGCGACCCCGGAGAACCAGAATTCCGCAACCGTGCGCTTCGTCGTCGACGGCGCCGAGCCGCCGCCGCTCGACCCCTATGAGCGCGTCGTCTTCATGTTCGACGGCTACGACCAGCTCCAGCTGGAAGGCGCGCGCGCTCAGTGGAAGAAGCTGAAGGGCGATGGACATGCGCTGACCTACTGGCAGCAATCACCCGAGGGACGTTGGGTGAAGAAGGCCTGATCAGGCAAGGTCGGTCCGCGCAAAATCTCCGCCGACGTAGAGAAGCGGCAGTCCGGACTGGCGCGCACCGGCATAGGAAAAGCAATCCCCGAAATTGAGCTTTGCCGGATGGCGGCCCTTGCCGTAACGGGCGAAGGCGTCGATGGCGATCGAAGCGGTGTCTCTCGTGGCAGACAGAACCTCGACATTCAGTTCTGCAAGAAGATCGTGCACGAGCGCAGCGGCATCCTGAACCGGGATGCTCCTCTTGCTGGCAAGCACGGTAGCGGCCTCAAAAAGCACCGTTGGCGACGTACAGAAGGGCGTTTCCCTCCGATCCAAGGCTCTTGCAACGCGCTCGTAATCGGGGCCGCCGATGAAATATTCAACCAGAGCTGATGTTTCCAGAAACATCAGCTCTCCCACATGTCATCGAGGAATTTCTTTTCGTCGAAATCAGGATTGGGCTTACCCATTGCCAGATAGCGTTTGCGAATGGCCTCAAGTCTTTCCCGACGCGTATTCTCGTCCGGCACGGCAGTTGTCTCTCCTGAAGGCGTTCCCACCACGCGAATCAGCGCCTGCCGGACCGCATCCTCCTTGCTCGGAGCATTCAGAATTTTCTGCGCCCGTTCGGCAAGCGCATCGAGAACCGGGTCGGTGATATGAAGCGTCATGTCATGCCTCACGGGGTTGCGAACGAACGATAGTGTATCCGCGGATTTGGCACAACCGATGGCTACCGCTCACGCTTTCATGATCGTTTCGCGCAGGAAACTGTAGCCCATCGCCAATCGCGCGGCCTGTTCAAGCGTATCGCCGGCGCCGCCGTGACCGCCGGAGCCGTATTCGTGAAACAGAGGCCTATGCCCGGCATCGATCAGCCGCTTGGCGAAACGGCGGGCATGCGATGGATGCACGCGGTCGTCGTTGGTCGAGCTTTCGATGTAGATCGGCGGATAGGTCACCTCAGCCGCGGGGTCGATATTGTGGAGCGGCGAATAGGTCAGCATCGCGGCAAGCTCTTCCGCGACGTCAGGGTTGCCGTATTCGTCCATCCAGGCCTTGCCGGCTGGGAAGACGTGGAAACGCGACATGTCGATGACGGGGACCGAGGTCCAGATCGCGCCGAAGTCTTCCGGGTAACGGGTTGCCATGACCGCGGTCAGAAGACCGCCATTGCTGCCGCCATGGCAGGCGATGCGCGACGGTTTTGTGATGCCACGTGCGACAAGATCGCGGGAGACTGCGACGAAATCCCCGAACGCCTTGTGACGGCCCTTTCCCTTGGCGACCGTGTGCCAGTCGGGGCCGAATTCCGCGCCGCCGCGGATATAGGCCTGTACATAGGCGCCGCCATGCTCGAGCCAGACGCCGGTATTGCCCGAGTAGTAGGGAGCAAGCGGCCAGCCGAAACCACCATAGCCATACATCAGGACCGGCAGTTCGCCCTTCTCCCACGTCTTCGGATAGACGATGTGATAGGGGATTTTCGTCCCGTCTTCCGATGTCGCCTGCAGAAGCTCGGACTGCATCCCTTGCGCATCGAAATAGGCGGGAGAGACACCTGTCGGAACCAAATCGGGCAAGCGGGCGCGATCCGTCAGGTCGAGACGCCATGTCCCGTAAGGCTGCAGGAAGCCCTGGCCGATGACGGTCAGGATTTCCTCGCCGCGCGTGAGGTCGGCATCGAGCGTGCGGAATCCGACGGTCTGCAGAGTGGACGGCAGCTGCAGTTCCTGCGGCTGCGCATCCGGTTTCGTGAGGTCGATCAGGAATAACCGCGGCACCATCACGTCGCTGACGACGAATGCGCCCCAGGTCTTGAACAGCGAGAACTGGGTGACGGTCTGGCCGTGTTCTGGAGCGAAGACGACACGGGCCGCGCCCAGAGGTTCATCCGAAAACGGGATGAATTCCTGCAGGACGAGGCTGCCGGTTGGATAGCGCTCGTCACTCTTGGCCCGCCAAAGCAGTTGGCGATGGTTGGCTGTGACATCGATCCTGTCCGGCAGATCGAGACGCCGGAGCGCACCTTGTCCATCGCGGACATGGACGCTCATCCGGTCGATCTCGTGGATGACGGTAAAGAACTCGATCGGCTTCTCGTCCGGTCCGCCGTTCCAGAACAGTGGATCGATGATCCCGCCGGTCGCCTGAACGTCGTCGGGGCCTGCTTCGAAGAGGATCGGCGCATCTTTCGGATCCATGGCGCGCTTCAACCGGCGTCCGACGCGGGGCCAGCCAGAGCGGGTGGCGGAGAATTCGTCGATCGAGCCGAAATAGGCAATCTCGTCGGGACCGATCCAGCTTGCATGGGCTCGCGCTGCCGGTGTGTCGAAACCGCCCTCGACGACCGCCTTCGCCTCCGTGTCGAATTCGAGGAGACGCATCTGGTCGGATCCGCCATCGGACAGGATGACGAGAACACGGGTCGGCTCGTAAGGGGAGGTGACGGCGCCGCTGTAGATCCAGCGCTTGCCTTCGGTAACGCAAAAGGCATCGAAATCGAAAATGGTTTCCCAGGCCGCATCGTGGCGCGGCTCGTCCGTCGCGGGCAGTCGGCGCCAGAGACCGAGCGAATTGTCCTTGGTGCGATGAAAGTCGAACTGCCAGCGTCCGCGCCGCGCCGGCACGATCAGCCGGTCCTCGCGCTCGAACATCGCCTTTAGCGTGTCGCGGTCCGCCTCGAACTGCTGTGTTTCGAGCGCCTCGGCCGAGATCGCGTTCTGCTCGGCTATAAAGGCGAGCGTGCGGGCGTCGTCGTCGGTTTCGAGATAAAGATCCATCGAAGGCCTCCTGTGTCTGCAGCCACTTAGCTAGGCATGCAGCGGGGCCGGGGCAACCGGATTTCGAAACTCAGCCGGCCATCGCCTCTTCGTATTCGGAAGACAGCATCAGCCATTGCTCTTCGGCGGCCGACAGTTTGGCGGCGGCCTCGCCCCGTTCCTTGGCCTTGGTTGCAGCCTTCGCCGGCGTCTTTTCATAGAGCGCCGGGTCTGCAAGCTCTTTATCAAGCGCCTGGATCAGCTTCTCAAGCTTGGCCGTCAAGGCCTCGGCATCGTTGATCTTTTTGCGCAAGGGGGCGAGCGAGGCACGCCTTTCCGCGCTCGCCTTGCGCTGTTCGACCTTCGATGCCGCATCGTCAATCAGCTGCGGTTTTTCTTCTTTTTTTTTACCGGAACTGACAATCAGGTCGCGGTATTCTTCGAGATCTCCCTCGAAGGTTTGCACCGTGCCGTTGTTGACGAGCCAGAGACGATCGACCGTCGCCTCGATCAGATGCCGGTCATGGGAGATCAGGATGACGGCGCCCTGATAGTCGTTGAGCGCCTCGATCAGGGCCCTTCGGCTGTCGATGTCCAGATGGTTGGTCGGCTCGTCGAGGATGAGGAGGTTGGGCGCGTGGAAGGCGGCAAGCCCCATCAGCAGGCGCGCCTTTTCGCCGCCCGACAGATCCTTGGCGGGCGTCGACATCTTTTCCGTCGCAAGCCCCATCTGGGCGACGCGGGCGCGTACCTTGCCTTCCGGGACTGACGGCATCAGGCGGCGCACGTGCTCCACGGGAGAATCACCCGGGACGAGGTCGTCGAGCTGGTGCTGTGCGAAGAAGCCGATCTTCAGGCTTGGCGCGAGCTTCAGTTCGCCGCTTTCGGCGGCAAGCCGGCCGGCGATGAACTTGGCGAAGGTCGACTTGCCGTTGCCGTTCGAGCCGAGGAGGGCGATGCGGTCGTCATGGTCGATCCGGAGCGTGATGTTCTTGAGGATCGGCTTGCCCGGCTCGTACCCGACGGCACCGTTCTGCACCGAGATGATCGGCGAGGCGGGTTGCTTTTCGGGCTCGGGGAAGGTGATCGGCTGGACGTGATCCTCGATAACAGAGGCGACCGTTCCCATCCGCTCCAGCGCCTTGACGCGGCTCTGCGCCTGCTTGGCCTTGGAGGCCTTGGCCTTGAAGCGGTCGATGAAGGTCTGCAAATGCTTGCGGGCTGCATCGTTCTTCACCTTGGCCTTGGTCTGCAGCTCGTCGTTTTCCGCCTTCTGGCGTTCGAACTGGTCATAGCCGCCGCGATAGAAGGTAAGCTTCTTCTGGTCGAGATGGACAATCGAAGTGACCGCATTGTTGAGCATGTCGCGGTCATGGCTGATGACGATCACCGTGTGCGGATAGCGGCGCACGTAATCTTCCAGCCAGAGCGTGCCTTCAAGATCGAGATAGTTGGTCGGCTCGTCGAGCAAAAGCAGGTCCGGCTCGGCAAACAGAACCGAAGCAAGCGCCACACGCATTCGCCAGCCGCCGGAAAATGACGAGGCAGGCCGAAGCTGAGCTTCCTGCGAAAAGCCAAGGCCCGCGAGAATGCTGGCGGCGCGCGCTTCCGCCGAATGGGCGTCGATGTCGACGAGGCGCATCTGGATGTCGGCAATCCTGTCCGGATCGGTGGCCGTCTCCGACTCGGCCATCAGCGCTGCGCGTTCCTTGTCGGCGGCGAGCACGATTTCCAGCAGCGAATCCTCGGTGCCGGGCGCTTCCTGAGCCACCTGTCCGAGCTTGGCGCTCTTCGGATAGGAGACCGAGCCGGTCTCCGAGCTGAGCTCGCCGGTAATCAGCTTGAACAGCGTCGATTTGCCCGCACCGTTGCGGCCCACAAGCCCGGCTTTGGTGCCGGCGGGCAGCGTCACGCTGGCATGGTCGAGGAGAAGGCGCCCGGCAATACGGGCGGAAAGGTCGGTAATGGTAATCATGGCCGCGGTTTTGGCCGAAACCGGGCGTGAAGGCAAGACGGCGGCCGTCGCGATTTGCGGGCATTGTGCGCTGCGAAGGGACAATCTCTCAAGGATCTCCCCCTGTTCCTCCGGGAACAGCCCTCCAGACCTCGCCCATCTAGGTTCGTCCCTGGCCACTCGGCCGAAGCATCCCTGACGGATGTTCGAACAAGGAGGGTTGAGAGATGAAGTTTTGGAAAGCGTCATGCCTGACACTTTTGGTGTCGGTTTCCCTGGCACCGACAGGCGCATTCGCCGATGACCGGTTCACCTGCTGGGCGCCGACCGCGGCGCAGGCGGCCTTTACCGCAGACTACTGGACGGACGAGCGCCGTCGCAATGCAATCCCCGCTCCCGGCCTACTGCCGGAGAGCGGCATGCCAGGTGGCGACGTACATTCCCTCGAAGGGACCGAGGTCAAGCTGGCACCGATCAAGGAGGCTCCGTTCAAGTTCGGTGGCAAGCTGTTCTTTAGCCTGGGCGGAATCGATCAAGCGGCCAGCGCCCAGTTCGTCTCCGACGACAAGATCATTATCGGGGCGGCACACGCCATGTGGCTGAATGGAGACCAGGCCAGCAACGTGGTGTTCTATCCGGGTTATGACGGAGCGCCGGGCGAGGCTTATCCTATCGAAATGGCGTCCGTCCTGACGGCGTGGACGAAGATACCGCAAGTCCCGGGCCTTGCCGCGGCCGCAGTCGATTACGCGGTCATGCGCAGTACCAAGGCATCGACGTCTGGAAAATTCCAGCTGCGTCTCGCTAAGGTGCCTGAGAAAACCGAACTCACCCTGATGGGATATCCCGGACGGCTGGATGGTGGCGAGTACATGTTCATGGAGGACCCGTCGATCAGCGTCAGCGATGCGACGGCTTACGAGGCAAAGCCGCATCCGATGTACGGCGGCGGTGCCAGTGGCGGAGCGTGGTTCCTGCCGGCTGAGAATAAGGCGTTCGAAATCTTCAGCGTCGTGTCTAATGGCAGCCCTAGTAACGTCAAGGGGCCGCATTTCACGCATGAGACCGAGGAAATGATCGAGTACGTCAAGGGTGGCTGCAAGTAGCGATCGCAAAAGGGCAGGCGACCTGCGCGACGGACCTCAAAATCCGTCGCGCTTGGCGTCGCGGCCTGGACCACCCTGTCAATTGTCGGTAGCCCCTTCGCGCGACATGATCTTCAGCGATCGGTAGTCGAGGATGATCAGGCGGCCGCGCCGCATGCCGAGCACGCCGTCGCCCTTCCAAGCCTGAAGCTGCGCGTTCACTCGTGGGCGGCTGGCATTGATCAGTTGCCCCATTTTCTCCTGCGATATCGCTCTGTCGATCAGCAGCCCCTCCGCTGTGCTGCGGCCGTGCAGGCGGGCGAGATCGACGAGAAGACGCGCGAGCCTGGTCTGCAGCGTATGCAGTGCCATGCCTTCGGCAAAGGCCATCGTCTTTCTGAGTTTGCGTGCGAATGTCTTCATGAGAAAAGCCGACATCTGGGGCATGCGGGTGATTTCGCTGAAAGCGCTGCGCCGGACCACCATCACGCGGGTCTCGCCGGCGGCGACCGCGTTCGCGAAGTGGGTGCAGCCGAGGGTGAGTTCGACATCTCCCAGAACGTCGCCGGCTCCGAGCTCGGCGAAGATCACTTCATGCCCATCCTCCGAGATGAAATAGAGGTGCACGCAACCGGACACGATGATCGACAGCGCGTCGCAGGCCTGACCGCTGAAAAACAGCGTCTGGCCGTCCCTATAGAGCCGGCTCGCCGACCCCGACACGAGACGCGAGTACGTGTCGTCGTCGAGATCGTCGAACCACGCGGAATGTCGGATATCGTTGTTGATCTTGGAGATAAGGTTCGATGTCATAAACCCACTCGGACGCTGAGGTGTCGCTTGCCGTCTGAGCCGTGATACGAATAAATGCAATCAAAAGTTGTTACATGCGTGACATTCTCCAGCGATAAATCATTCTAGGTTGTGCTCACGGCAGGAGTTGCCGTTGGTAGCCGAACGGACCGCTCGGTCCACTCCGCATGTCGCGGCGGCAAGAATGTGAAAGAGGAGAGGTCAGCATGCGTGTTATGATGGGAAGGGAAGCGATCGAGATCTTCGAGAAACAGGATCTGGGGACGCCCTATACGCTTACGGTCATGAACGAGAACCCGAAGTTCCAGAGTTATGCGTTGTTCCAGACGATACCGGACGTGGTCGGCGCGTCTCAGAGCCCTTTGTCCCTGGCATGGATGATCGGCAACGCGGCCTCGGGCAGCCCGGAAAACCCGAGCATGTCGACATTCAGCTGGACGATCGACTACTCGATCAGCGCCGGTTACATCCAGGAACTCGGGTCGACGCTCAGCCCGCGGGCCTTTGCGACCGCCAGCAAATGCGACGTCATGCTCGAGGGTCTTAACAACGTCGCGATCACCTACCAGGGCGCGTTCCCGAACGGTGCTCCGGCGTTTCCGACAAATCCGACAGCGGGTCCGGCCGGTGTGTTTCTCGTGCGGGCGAACAACCTGATCCCGTCGGTTCTGCAGCAGGCCAGTGTCCGGATGTCGCTGAATGTGGGTCTTGCGATGGGCGGCAAACCGGCCGTCGCGGTGCAGCTCGAGCCAAACCTCGACTACACGTTCACACCGAAGCCGAGCTATTTCATCATCGCCGGCTCGTTCATCGAGGGGCAGGTGATCGATACGGCCATCTCGTCCGCAGCGTTTCCGGTCCAGTTCGCGCAGGGCGTGACGAGAAAGACAATCCGCTTCACGCAGGAAAACCAGTTCGTTCCCGCCTGACGCCGACGCGATCGACTTTTTGCTGAAATGCAGGACGCGGCGCCCGGATGGCCGCCGCGTCACTGTCGTATGGGGATCGGTCGATGCGTTCAGGAAACGCGACGGCTTGGATCGCCGAAGATCGCCACGGTGTCGGTTCCGGCGCCTGAACCCTGGGCACGTAGACTTTCGAGTGCCGTTGCCGCATGCAGCTTGATCTGCTGCGGCGAGAATGCCTCGGTCGAGAGCGCCACGCCGATCGACAGCCGCATGTGGGGGTAATGCCCTTCACCGGAACCTGCAAACACGAGGCTGTCGGCGATCGAAGTTACGAGTCGATCGGCGATCGCTTTTGCACCGCTCCGATCGACATCCTCGAACAGAAACGCAAAGCTGTCGGTCGCGGTCCGGGCCAGAAAGTCGTTCTTCTTGATCGCCTTGCGGAAAATCGCGGCGGCGCGCTTGACGATCCGGCCGGCAGTCACCTGGCCATAGGTCTGCGCCATCTCGCCGAGATCGACGAGGCGGACGACAAACAGCGTGGCCGGGCGGTGCTCGGTTGAAGGGGCGTAGAGGAGATCCAGCTTTTCCGCCAGCGCCACATGGTTGGGAAGCCCGGTCAGCCGGTCGGACAGAGAATTGGTTCGGGCCGCTTCCGCCAGATTGCTCGACATCAGCAGCCGGTCGGCGGCAAGCTCCAGAGATTTGGTGAGACCGATCTCGGCGGAGAGCGTTTCGCTGAGGTTCGCCTGAAGATGATCGAGCTCGACCTGGATGTCGGCGAGACCGCTGGCACTTCCGCTCCGAAGGCTTTCGGCCGCCGTCTCCAGCGCACGCACGAAATTCTGCTTCTTCAGCGTGGCCTGGGCAATCGTGCCGACGAGATCGAGAACGCGTCTCGTTTCCTCGTCCCGGTTGGCGATCGATAGAACCACGAAGCCGGGAAGCTGGTAGCGCAGGCCAATCTCGTCGATCTGGGCCTGGGTAGCGCCGGCCGGAAGCGTGGCGACGTCGCGGGTAAGCGCCGGATCGGACCCCGACAGCGCTTCGTGGAACAGCGTGTAATTGCGTGGAAGACCGGCAACGTCCTGCTTTGCCATCTGCTGCGCCACCACAGCCAGGCTCCTGTCACGCGATTGCCGTGCATTGTCCGCCGACATGATCCACCTATTCCTCAGGGTCTCGTTACTGTCTCGTTTCAGGAAAACAGTACGCGAGACGGAGGGTTAAGAACGCCTGAAACGTTGGCTTTTGTCAGGCGTTTGAAGACGTCTCGTTGCGAATACGGTTAAGGCTGAGTTCACAACCCCTGTTTGTCCTAAAGCCGTATTACATTAAACCTGCATCCACTGTTTTCCATGCCCGCGCAGGAAGGCGATCATATCGAGCACTACGGAGGGCTTGCCGAGCGAGGTGAGGATGGCGTGCACCTGTCCCCGGTGGTGGGTCTGGTGGTTGAAGAGATGGGCGAGAACAGGCGCCACTGGTTCGGTGACCTCCGTCGGAACGGTCACCGGCGTATAGGTGACGGTGGTGCTGAGCGCGTTATCGGTCAGAGACCCGAGATAGTTCGTAATACGGACATCTTCTGCGTCACGCGCCGTGCGCAGGTCAGAGAAATCCTCGAACAGAACGGCCCCCAGATCCGTCGAGGCCGTGCCGTCTCCGGTCAGGCGGCGCATCCAGATGCGGTCGGCAACGAGAATGTGGTTGAGCGTGCGGTGGATTGATCCGAAGAAGGCGCCACGATCTTCGCGGTATTCGGCGTCCGTCAGCGCGGCACAGGCATCATAGACCTGTGAATTTGCCCAGGAATTGTAAGCGGCAAGCATCTGGAAATGGCGCAGCATTCAAAGCGTCTCCGGTTGTTCACGTGTAATCATACCGGATTTGTCGGCCAACCCGAGGGGCAGGGGTTGATACCACCCATGAAATTTCCTGACTGGATTTGTGAGGCTTCCCATCCCATCATGTGCGGTGAGTGACAGATCAGGAGCCCATGATGACACGCATTCTCTATTCCCTCTGCGGCGCTGACGCGCACCGGCCATTTTCGCCGCATGCGTGGAAAGTGGTAATGGCGCTCAAACACAAGGGGCTCGAATACACGGAGCAGCCGACACCGTTTACGCAGATCCCCAACCTGGAGAACGGGTTTTCCAAGACCGTACCGATCCTGCGGGACGGAAACGAACTGATCCGTGACAGTTTCGACATCGCGGTCTATCTGGACGAGCGCTATCCCGACCGTCCGACCCTGTTCGGCGGGGAAGGCGGCAAGGCGCTTTCCCGGTTTGTCGAGGGTTTTTCGCAGACGGTGGTACACGGCGCAATCGCGAGGATCGCAATCAAGAGCGTACACGATACGCTGGGGCCGGCCGACCAGGCCTATTTCCGCAGCAGCCGCGAGGCCATATTCGGCCGGTCGCTGGAAGAGGTCGCCGCCGACCGGCAGAGGGAAATCGACACCTTCGCCGAGAAACTGAAGCCGGTTACGCACACGCTGAAATTCCAGCCTTTCCTTGGCGGCGAGGCGCCGCTGTTTGCCGACTACATTCTGTTCGGCGCGCTGCAGTGGCTGCGGGTGACGGATGGTGCCGACGTGCTGGGCAAGGACGGCTTGCTGGCTTCGTGGTTCGAGCGTCTGCTCGACCTTCATGACAGCGCAGGACGCGTTGTGACGGCTGCGTGAAATTAGGCCCATCCCCCTTGTTTCCGGCGAAAGGGGCGGTTAAACACCGCCCACTTTCCGTGGAAACAAAGGATGAGACCAATGGCGATTGAACGCACGTTTTCGATGATCAAGCCGGACGCAACGAAGCGCAACCTGACCGGTGCCATCACCAAGGTATTTGAAGACAACGGCCTGCGCATCATCGCATCCAAGCGCGTCTGGATGAGCAAGCGCGAAGCTGAAGGCTTCTACGCCGTTCACAAGGAACGTCCTTTCTTCGGCGAACTCGTCGACGGCATGACGTCCGGCCCGACCATCGTTCAGGTTCTCGAAGGCGAAGGCGCCATCCTGAAGAACCGCGAAATCATGGGCGCGACCAACCCGGCCAACGCCGACGAAGGCACGATCCGCAAGCAGTTCGCCCTGTCGATCGGTGAAAATTCGGTTCACGGCTCGGATGCTCCGGAAACCGCTGCCCAGGAAATCGCCTACTGGTTCGCCGAAACCGAAATCGTCGGCTGATTGCTGCACGGATCGGTTCGATCTACAAAAGGCCGGGGCATTCGCTCCGGCCTTTTTTGCTGTCTGCGGCAAGGTCATGGAGTCGCCGGGCAGCCGGTTCGCCCGGAGAAGTCGGTCGAGCCATCGGCCTTGAACATGTCGGGGTTGGGTGTGTAGGCCGGGCCGACGACCAGCGGTGCCGCCGGTATCACAGACTGATCGACATCCGACGTCACGGTGGTTTCGATCACCTGCAGCACCTCGCCGGACGCGCCTGTCAGCGTGATGGCCACGCGGTAGGGCCTGTCCTTCCGGACGCACTGGACGAACGGGCTGGCAAGCGTGAGCCCATCGTCGACATCGAGAACTTTCTCTTCGGTGAAAAGCGCCGGTCCGCCCTGCGGATCTTCGAATTCCGCTCTGGCGCGGCTTTCCTTAGGGATGGCAGCGACCCTTCGCAGCGTAACGAGGTAGTTAGCGGTGGCCACCCGGTAGTTGAAGACGAAAATCCGGCCGGACAGTTCGAAATACACGCCTTCCGACGGTCGCTGGCAGCCAGTCACAATCAGGCCCATCACGCAGAGCCCGGCTGATATCGCTGCCCTCCACCTCATGTTGCGTCTCCAGCCGAAGGTCCGCCATCGCGGCTGCGGCGATAGTGGCGGTTCGCCTTTACGCGGTTGCCGCAGACGGTCATGTCGCACCAGCTTCTGCTGCGGTTGCGGCTTCGGTCGATAAACAGCCAGCCGCAATTGCGGCAGGTCTTCAGGCGGGAAATCTGATCGTCGCCGAGAAGCCGCAAGGCCGAGCGGGCGGTGGCGGCCTCAAGTGAGCCGGTGCCGGTTCCGCGCAACGCCATAGCCGTCGCGCCAAGCAGATCGGCCAGTTTGTGCGGGTCATCCTCGCCATCCGCTCGAGCACGGAAATACCGGTCGATCGCTTCCCGAAGCACGAGGAAATCGGCGCGTCTTTCCGCGGCGACTGGCGTCACTTCTCCAAACAACGCCCGCTCCGCCGAGAATTCTCCGGCCGCCTCGGGAAAGGCATCCATCTGCTGCGGAGAGGCGAAGCGATCAATGCGGCGTGACGGATCGATGCGCAGTATGACGCTGTTGGCGACATCGAGCGCCAAGGCGCCACCGACGAAACGATGCGGGGTCCAGGTGAAATCCATCCCAGAATTATAACTGGTGTAAAGCGGTTTACCAGTTATATTCGTGTCATCCTTTTGGGGTTTGCCGATGGCCTATCTGCTCCAGCAATTGGCGAATGCTGTGCCGCTGTCGGTACTCTACGCAACGCTTGCCTTCGGCTACGTGATCGGCTTTGCGCTGACGAAGCGCGCAGACATCGCCTATGGCGCCATCTTTGCTTTTTCCGGCCATCTCTACGTGTTGTTCGCGCAGCTCGGCTGGGACGAGTTCTGGCTTGTCCTGCCGGCGGCACTGGCGATGGGGGCGGGCGCGGCGATCGTCGGCGGCGTCGCGACCGGGATCGTGGTCGGCGGGCTGACCCTGCGGTTGATCGAAAGGCATGCGCGCAACGCGCCGATCGTCGCCGCGCTGGGCGTGCTGCTGGTGCTGATGGAGGGCGCTCGGCTTGCCTCCGGCTCCCGGGAGATCTGGCTGTCGCCGTTTCTGAACCGTGCCGTTCCGCTCTGGGCGGGTGATGGCTTCGCGGTAACCCTGACGCTGATCCAGTTGCTCAATTCCGGCCTGATGCTGGCAATGATCGCGGCCGGCTGGCTGGTGATCGATCATACAAGCCTCGGGCGCATCTGGCGGGCGGTGGCCGACGACAAGATTGCGGCCCAACTCTGCGGCATCAGTTCCCGCCTGGTATTCGTCCTCGCCTACGCGGCAGCATCTCTGTACGCCTCCGTCGCAGGCGTGTTGGCGACCTCGTATTACGGAACGATGGACTTCGGCGCCGGGTTGCTGATCAGCATCAAGATCGTCCTGATTGCTGCAGCCGGAGGCCATTCGCATCCGCTGCGGTCGGCAGCCGGTGCCGCCGCTGTCGGTTTCGCCGAAACACTGTGGAGCGGTTACGGTCCGATCCTGTGGCGGGACTTCGCCATCGGCCTTGTGCTGGTTGCGGTTCTCGTCATGAGCCGGCGGGAAAGGGTGGTCCTGTAAACCTCAGCGCCAACGGTCGCGTGCGGTATCGTCGGCGTCTTTGGCATCGACCCAGGACCGGGGCGAACCGTCGGCCGCATGTTCCTTTTTCCAGAACGGCGCCGATGTCTTCAGAAAATCCATCACGAAATTGGCGCCGTCGAAGGCTGCCTGGCGATGCGAGGCGACGGCAATGACCAGGACGATGTTGGCCCCGGGGGCAATCTTGCCGTAGCGGTGGATGGCGGTCAGTCCGAGAAGCGAAAAGCGGTCGATGGCAAGAAGGGCGATGCGGTTCATCTCGGCTTCCGCCATGCCCGGATAATGCTCGAGCTCCAGCGCCGAGAGCGCTCCCTGCTCGTCACGGCAGAGACCGCAGAAGCTGACCACCGCGCCGATATCCATGCGGCCCGCCGTCAGGAGATCGATCTCCGATTGCAGATCGAAATCGTCGGTCTGGACGCGGATCGTGGGCATGGTCATCAGAATGGTTCCGTTTACCCGCCTGTCATCGGGGGGAAAATGCCGATCTCGCGTGCTCCGGCGATCTTTTCAAAATGCTCCACATGCTCCTGGTCAATCGCGACGCGAATGACCTCGGGATATTGCAGCGCGTTCTCGTATTCCTCGCCGAGCGTCTTCAGGTGATTGAGGAGATCACGCGCGGTAACGACCTCAGGCGGTAGGTCGAGATCCTCCTCGGTCTTGCCGATTCTCTCGCGCACCCAGGCGAAATAGACGAGTTTTGTCATCCCTCGTCATCCACGAGATGCTTGAGACCGGCGCGGAAATAGTCGTAGCCGCTGTAGAAGGTGAGGGCCGCTGCGACCCAGAGAAGGCCGATGCCGATCTGCGTCGTGAACGGCAGGAACTTGTCGCCGGCAGGTCCGGCCAGCAGGAACGCGATCGACACCATCTGGATCGTCGTCTTCCACTTGGCGATGCGGGTCACCGGCACCGAGACCTTGAGCGCCGCCAGATATTCACGCAGGCCCGAGACGAGAATTTCGCGGCAGAGAATCGTGATTGCAGCCCACAGCGACCAGCCGGCAATCGTCTGGTCGGCAGCAAGCAGCAGAAGCACGGCGGCAACCAGAAGCTTGTCGGCGATCGGATCCAGCATGCGGCCGATATTCGAGGTCTGGTTCCAGATACGGGCCAGATAGCCATCCAGATAGTCGGTCAGCGACGCCACAACGAAGATCCAGAAACCGGCCCAGCGGGCAAAATCCGAGCTTTCCAGCTTTCCTTCGATGAAGAAGCACAGAACGATCACCGGTACGGCAAGGATGCGCGCATAGGTCAGAAGATTGGGAATGTTGTACGCGCGGGAAGCCATGATGGACCTGTGCTTGAGGGTTGCCTCTAGTTGAGGTTTCGAGACGCCAGCGTCAACAGTTTTCGCGGCTTTTTTACAGTTGGTTGAGATGCATACGCTGTTTTGATGACCCATGCATGTCGTTCATCGTCATCCACTTCGGCTTTCGTGGAAGTGATTATAGACCTGTTTTGCCACCGCTTCGGAAATTCCTTCGACCGCCATCAGATCGTTGAGACCTGCGCGGGACACGGCCTTTGCGGTGCCGAAATGCTGCAGCAGCTTGCGCTTTCGGCCCGGCCCGATGCCCGCGATTTCGTCGAGCGGGTTCTTGATCATTTCCTTTTTGCGCCGGGCCCGGTGCGAGCCGATCGCGAACCGGTGCGCTTCGTCGCGCATGCGCTGGACGAAGTAGAGGACGGGATCGCGTGGCGGCAGAGAAAAATCGCTGCGGCCATCGGCAAAGAAGCGTTCGCGGCCGGCATCGCGGTCGACACCTTTGGCCACCCCGATCGCCGTCACCACGTCTCGGATGCCAAGTTCGTCGAGGATGGTGCGCACAGCCGTCATCTGGCCCTGGCCGCCATCAATCAGGATGACATCGGGCCAGGCCGGAAACGCGGCATCGTTGATGTCATCGCTGGTCGCCTCGACGGGTTTCGGCGTCGAGATGCTGCGATCAGGAATGCCTTCTTCCTTGATCAGTCGCGAGAAGCGCCGGGTCATGACCTCTCGCATCATGCCGAAGTCGTCGCCGGGGGTGATGTCGGTCGATTTGATGTTGAACTTGCGGTACTGGCCCTTCACAAATCCTTCCGGACCCGCGACGACCATGCCGCCGACGGCATTGGTCCCCATCATATGCGAGTTATCGTAGATCTCGATGCGCCGGGGCTGGTAGGGCAGGCTGAAGGTTTCGGCGAGACCCTTGAGAAGGCGCGCCTGCGACGATGTTTCGGCCAGCTTGCGGCCATGTGCTTCGCGCGCATTGGCAGCGACGTGATCGACAAGATCGCGCTTTTCGCCACGCTGCGGCACCAGGATCGAGACCTTGTGTCCCGCCTTTTCGGAAAACGCGAGCGCCAGCAGTTCCTGCTCCTCGACTGTTTCCGACAGCAAGATCTGCTTGGGAACCGGCTTGTCGTCATAGAACTGCGCGAGAAACGCGTTGAGGACCTCCGCTCCTGCCATCTGCGGATCGGCCTTCGGGAAATAGGCGCGGTTGCCCCAGTTCTGGCCGGTGCGGAAGAAGAACACCTGGATGCAGGTAAGCCCGCCTTCGTGGTGGATGGCGAAGATATCGGCTTCCTCGACGCCGGCCGGATTGATGCCCTGGTGGCTTTGAACGTGGCTGAGCGCTGCCAGCCGATCGCGATAGATCGCGGCGCGCTCGAAATCCATGTCTTCGGAGGCTTCCGACATCTGCCTGGCGATGACGGTCTTCACGTTCTGGCTCTGGCCCGAAAGAAAGTCCGATGCTTCCTTGACGAGCTCGGCATAGCCCTCGTCGCTGACTTCATGGGTGCAGGGGCCGGAACAGCGTTTGATCTGATAAAGAAGACAGGGACGCGTGCGGCTCTCGAACACGCTGTCTGTGCAGGTGCGCAGCAGGAACGCACGCTGTAGCGAGTTGATCGTTCGGCCGACGGCAGAGGCCGATGCGAACGGTCCGAAATACTGGCCTTTGCGGGCGCGGGCGCCTCTGTGTTTCATCAGGGCAGGGGCACGGTGATCGCCGCTGATGAGAATATACGGAAACGACTTGTCGTCGCGCAGCAGAACGTTGAACCGCGGACGTAGCCGCTTGATGAGGTTCGCTTCAAGCAGCAGCGCCTCGGTCTCCGTCCGCGTCGTGACGAATTCCATATGCGTGGTTTCGCGCACCATGCGGGTGAGGCGGTTGGAATGCAGTCGGCCCTGCGCATAATTGCTGACGCGTTTCTTGAGGCTCTTCGCCTTGCCGACATACATCACGTCGCCGGCCTGGTTGAACATCCGGTAGACGCCCGGCGCGTTCGGAAGGTGCTTGACGAACTCGGCGATCAGGTCGGCGCCCTTGAGGCCCGTGTCGTGGCGGACAGCCTCGTTCCAGTCGATGGACGTGGTGATAGCCGCAGCGACCGCTTCCGGTGCCAGGGCATCGTCGTCGTCTTCTTCGTTTCCGTCATAAAGAACGCCGCCATCGGGCACATTCTTCGCGTTCATCGCATGTCTCCGCCGGCAGAATCAGTTCAGACGACTATTTCTGCGGGCTCATCTCGTCTTTGTGATCATCCAACCCGAAGAAATCGGCGACTCGGGGCTGAAGCTGTTCGCCAACAGATAGTGTTTTGCCGGCAGCTTTGGAAGCGTGCCACTACGCCTGCATTTCTCTCTCAGCAAACGTGCTCGCGGGGTCCTGGAAGCGAATACGGCAGGAATTCGGCCTCGTTTCGACCGGAAATGACGATTTGCAAGTAGGAGTTCTGCAGGATGCTGTGATGGCGTTGATGCGTTGCTCGGCTAAATTTGAGTTAAACTCGAATAAAGGAGGCTAAATCTCGCGCCTCTCGGAGTCGTGATATGTATCGAGGCTGTTTGACAGCGTTTGTTCGCAATGTTAAGAAACGATCAAGAAATGTAAAATGCTCTATAGTGCGATTAACGTCTCATTATCCTTAACGATATACCTGTGGCGATGAAGCAACATCGAAATTTAGCCGTCTAGCTGCCACAAACAATTCACATTTCGGCTCTTTCAATTCCTCAATTGCCCCCCAAATTCGTCCTCAGCCAGCAGGGAACAAAGCTGTCGTCAACTCTGTTGATGTGACACTTGCCCGGCAGCCTACAGCGCCGATACCCGAATGGGTGCGCAGGGACGTTGTAGCAATTAGGAATACTCGTGTCGGACCTTCCGAAACCCGAAGTGGTTTTTGAGCCGATGCGCCAAACGGAGAAAAAGGTATGCGTATTCTCGTCGCGACTCTGATGGCCTCGGCTGCCAGCTTTATTGCAATTTCCTCGGCCAGCGCTGCTGACGCCGTCGACCAGATCCCTGCAGCTCCTATGGCTGTTGAAGAAGTCGCACCGGCCGCTACGTGGCAGGGCTTCTACCTCGGCGCCACCGGTTCCTACGACTGGGGCCGTTTCGGCGGTGGCGACTACAATGCCAAGGGTGCAGGCGGCGGTGCTTACACCGGTTACAACTGGCAGAGCGGCCAGGTTGTGTACGGTATCGAAGCTGACGTCGGCTACAACGGCCAGGACGGCAGAACGTCCGGCGGTTATCGTGGCGAAGCTGGCTGGGACGGTTCGGTCCGCGGCCGCGTCGGTTACGACCTCAACCCCTTCCTGATCTACGGTACGGCTGGTGTCGCGCTGCAGAACAACGAACTCAAGGATGCAACGTCGTCTGACGACAAGACATCCGTTGGTTACACGGTCGGCGTCGGTGCTGAAGCATTCGTCACCAGCAACATCACGACCCGTATCGAATATCGCTACACGGACTTCGCAGCCAAGGACTACAGCCTCGACAGCGGCAACGTCTCCAAGGGCTTCGACGACCACAGCGTTAAGGTCGGTATCGGCGTAAAGTTCTAATAAGAACAATAAAAAGCCGGGAGCGTTTCCCGGCTTCTCATCTAAAAGCCCGTTGTCACCAACGGGCTTTTTTCATGCGTGGTTTTCGGTCGGTATAACGGTCAGTCCATCTGGATATTGGCGTTCTTGACGACCGGGGTCCATTTTGCGAGTTCGGCTGTCACGTGTTTACCGAGTTCCCCCGGGGTGGAACCGACGATCTTGGCGCTGAAATCCTTCATCCTCGCGACAACTGCCGGGTCCTGTAGCGCCTTGTTGGCGGCGTCGTTCAGTTTTGCGACCACTTCAGGCGGCGTGCCGGCCGGTGCGAACAGGGCGTTCCAGGTGTAGGTCTCGTAACCCGGTACCGTCTCGGCAATCGTCGGCACGTCCGGGAACGAAGCTGCCCGCTCGGCAGTGGTGACGCCCAGTGCCTTCAGAGTTCCCGCCTTGATATGCGGAGACGAGGAGGGCAGGTTGTCGAACATGATCGAGATCTGGTTGCCGATCAGGTCGTTGAGGGCAGGACCCGCGCCCTTGTAAGGAACATGCTCCATCTTGACGCCGGTCATCGCCTTGAACAATTCGCCCGAGAGATGCAGGGGCGTGCCGTTGCCCGACGACGCGTAAGAATACTTCTCCGGCTCCTTCTTGAGGAGCTCCACCAGTTCCGCCACCGTGTTGACCGGCAGTTTCGGATTGATGACCAGAACGTTCGGCACGATGACCAGTAGCGAGACAGGCGCAAAGTCCTTCTCGGGGTCGTAGGGCTTCTGCTTCAGGATCAGCGGGTTGAGCGCGTGGGTCGCAACCGTGCCCATCAGGATCGTGTAACCGTCCGGCTCCGCACGCGCGACGCGGTCGGCGCCGAGATTGCCGCCGGCACCAGCGACGTTTTCGACCACGATCTGCTGGCCGAGGATATCGCCCATCTTCTGCGCGACGACTCGACCGACAACATCCGTCGATCCGCCGGCTGCGAACGGCACGACAAGGGTGATCGTCTGGTCGGGGAACGACTGGGCCGCAGCCCGGGTGGCTGACAGTCCCAGTGACATCAGGGACAGGGCCGAGCCTGCAAGGGCTACGGAAAGGCGCAGGGCGGTTCGCCGCGTCAACGCTGATCGCTTCATGAAATTCCTCCGAAATGCTTCAAACGGCCTCCCGCCGTTCTCGTCATAGTAGCGGAGGAAAACCGGAGGGCAAGCGTTTCAATTGCTTGTGTAAATGGGAGAAGGTTTAGAACGACCGGCAGGTTGTGCCGGGATCCGCGGCAACCCAAGAGTTCTAGGGCGGCCGCGGATCTCATTCGGTTCAGGCGTAGGGCTTCATTTCCATATAGGCCGGAAAGCGCTTGGAGAACGTGTAAGGCCAGGAGGCGAGTTCCGGACGACCTTCGGCCCACTGGCCGTTAAAGCGCAGGTCGAGATAACCGATCATAGCGGCAAGCGCGAAATGGCCACCATGCAGCTTCTTGCCGGTCTTCGGCAGGTTCTTTTCCAGATAGTCCAGCCCGCGCACCACCTTGTCCCACTGCTTGTCGATCCAGGGCTGGTGGACCTTTTCCTCCTCGCGCGAGCGACGCTCGTAGACGATCGCGAGAAGGCTATCGGTAATGCCGTCGCAGAGCGCTTCGAGCACTTCCGCCTCGGTCCGCTTCACGTCCTTCTTCGGGTAAAGCTTGCCGCCGGAGTGACGATCGAGGAAGTGCATGATCGCGACGCTGTCATAGACCGGCGGCTCGTTCTTGCGGATCAGAACCGGGATCTTCCCGAGCGGATTGTTGTCGATGAGTTCGGGAGGCGCCGCATTCGTGTCGGTCTTTTCTTCGGTCACGTCGAGACCGAGATGGCGGGCGGCCATGCGAACCTTGACGGAGTAGGGCGAGGCCGGGGAGTGGAGGATCTTCATCGGTATGTCCTTGTTCTGATATCGAGGGCCGCTGGTGTCATCTTGAGCAAGCGGATGTCAGCGGGCCGGAGGAAGCGTAATCTGGCCAATCCGGCAGCCGCGGCGGTCGACCTCCGCGCAATCGCGAAACTGTAGATCCTTGCTAAGGCAGATACGAATTTCATCGAGCTTTTCACCTTCGCAGCTCGCAGCGATACCGCGGCGGGAAAGACCCGGGTTGGCGGACATGAAGGCCTGCTCGATGGCATCAGGGGAAAGCTTGAGCGGGCTTTGCCCGCCAGCAAGGTCCGCCGGAAGTTTGACGTGCTCAAAAGCCTTGCGGACAGTGTCGAAATAGGTTGGCTGGTCGAGGCCGGTGCAGCTTCCATGCTTGCGCCACTGGTGACCGATCAGACCCATCGACGGCATGATGTCGAACAGCTTTTCACCAAGCTGGCGCGGCACGCGATCGGGTTCCGACGAGCGGCAGAAATCCGGGAAGCCGGTTTCGTATTGCGGCCAGAGCCCGTGTACGACGAAGCGGAAACGCTTGTCGGTGCCGCATTGCTGCCGGTTGCGGCCTCCGTCATCGGATGCGCAGAAGGTTGGCGACCAGGACAGAGAGAGGACGTAGAAATCGAAAGCGCCCGCACGGTCCTCGGAGCCTTGCTGACCCCGGTTGCGCTGCCGCTCCTGCGCCGTCGACGCAGTAGTGAAGGCGAGAAGGACGACGAGGCCTGCAAGGGCGGCGAACAAGCGTTTCATGGTGGGCGGCCTCCAGTCGCGCCGCACCATGAAAGGGATGCGCCGACGGGTCAAGCCTCGGCGTCGGTGTGTTCACCTCTTATCCAGAAGCATCGCTGCGAGGCGTAACGATCCTGTGCCAGCGCCGTCTTTATCGGGGGCAGGATCGTATGCAGCTCATCCTTGAGCGTGAAAGGCGGGTTGACGATGACGAGGCCCGAGCCGTTGAGGCCGGCTAGATCCCGGTCGCTTTTCACGGTCAGCTCGACGCAGAGCATTTTGGGGATATCCAGCGCGTTCAGCTGCTCGTGAAAATCCTTGATCGGTGCGCCCTTCTTCATCGGGTACCAGAGGCAATAGGTGCCGCCGGAGAACTTGCGATAGGCATTGGCGAGACCCTTGACCATCCGGTCGTACTCGCCTTCCTCCTCGAAGGGCGGATCGATCAGCACGATGCCGCGCTTTTCCTTCGGCGGCAGATGCGCGCCGAGCGCCAGCCAGCCGTCGAGTTCGGTCACACGTGCCTGGTAGTCGCCTTCGAACAGGCGCGACAGGCGGGCAAAGTCTTCCGGATGCAGCTCCATTGCCGAGAGACGGTCCTGCGGGCGAAACAGCATGCGGGCGAGTTTCGGTGAGCCGGGATAGAACTTGACGCCACCCTTCGGGTTCAGTTCCTTCACAGCACCGAGATAGGGCGCAAGAATGTCGGCCACGTCGGGAGAAAACTCCGCGTCAACCAGCTTGCCGATGCCGTCGAGCCATTCTCCGGTCTTCTGCGCTTCTTCCGAGGATAAGTCGTAGAGCCCGATGCCCGCATGCGTGTCGAGGAAGCGGAACGCCTTGTCCTTGTTCTGGGCATAAAGAACGAGGCGCGACAGAACGACGTGCTTGAGGACGTCGGCGAAATTGCCTGCGTGGTAGATGTGCCGATAGTTCATCTCAGCTTGTGTCTCGCTTGAATAAAATTGATGCACTGCAAATGGCGCTTTTTGCATCCGTCGCCATGCCATATAGAAAAGCCATGAACGTTGCGACCCCCATTCCCGAAAGCCCCGTCGTCGGTCACAATTCCGTCGGCCATACCGTCTGTCCGCATGACTGTCCGAGCGCCTGTGCGCTGGATGTCGAGCTGACCGCGGATGGCAGGATCGGTCGTGTCCGCGGCTCGTCCGACAATACCTACACGGCTGGCGTCATCTGCGCCAAGGTCGCGCGCTATACAGAGCGCATCTATCATCCCGGCCGCTTGATGGTGCCACAGCGCCGCATGGGTGCCAAGGGCGAAGGGCTCTGGCAGGAGATCTCCTGGGACGCGGCGCTGGACGAGATCGCCGACGCTTTCGTCAAGGCCGAAGCGAAGCACGGATCCGAAGCGGTCTGGCCCTATTTCTACGCGGGAACGATGGGTCAGGTGCAGCGCGATTCGATTGAGCGCCTGCGCCATGCCAAGAAATATTCCGGCTTCATGGGGACGATCTGCACCAACATGGCCTGGACCGGCTATGTGATGGGCACAGGCGCCTTGCGCGGACCCGACCCGCGCGAGATCGCGAAATCCGATTGCGTCGTGATCTGGGGCACCAACGCGGTCTCCACCCAGGTCAATGTGATGACCCATGCGATAAAGGCCCGCAAACAGCGCGGCGCCAAGATCGTCGTCATCGACATCTACGACAATCCGACAATGAAACAGGCCGACGTCAAGCTGGTGCTGCGCCCCGGCACCGATGCGGCACTCGCCTGCGCCGTGATGCATGTCGCCTTCCGTGATGGCTATGCCGACCGTGCCTATATGGCGAAATATGCCGATGATCCGGCAGGCCTCGAAGCGCATCTGAAAAGCCGCACGCCGGAATGGGCGTCGGCGATCACAGGCCTCACCGTCGAGGAGATCGAGGGGTTCGCCAGGCTCGTCGGCACCACGCCGAAGAGTTTCTTCCGGTTGGGCTACGGCTTTTCCCGTCAGCGCAACGGCACGGCGGCGATGCACGCGGCGCTGTCGATCGCGACTGTGCTCGGCTCCTGGCAGCATGAGGGCGGCGGCGCCTTCCACAACAACGGCGAGATATATCGATTCAACAAGGCCGAGCTGATGGGCACGGCCTACAAGGATCCGGACATCCGCATGCTCGACCAGTCGCAGATCGGCCGTGTGCTGACCGGCGACGCGGAGGCTCTCCGTCATCGCGGACCGGTGACGGCGCTGTTGATCCAGAACACCAACCCGATGAACATTGCCCCGGAACAGCGCCTGGTACGCGAAGGCTTCCTGCGCGACGATCTTTTTACCGCCGTCCACGAGCAGTTCATGACCGATACGGCAAAGGTTGCCGATATCGTTCTGCCCGCGACCATGTTCCTCGAGCATGACGACCTTTATCGCGGCGGCGGGCATCAGCATATCCTGCTCGGCCCGAAACTGGTCGAGCCGCCGGCAACGGTGCGCACCAACCTCTTCGTCATCGAGGAACTGGCAAAGCGTCTGGGCGTCGACGGATTTACCGGCTTCGGCATGGACGAGCGTACCCATATCGACCGTATCCTGAGCGCCAGCGGTTGGGGATCCTATGACGCGCTGAAGGCCGACAAGTGGATCGATGCGCAACCGGATTTCGACACTGCGCATTACATCAACGGCTTCGGCTATCCGGACGGCAAATTCCGCTTCAGCCCCGACTGGATCAATGGCCCATCGCCGGACCGGACGCCCGATAGCGTCGGTCCGCTCGGGCCGCATGGGCAGTTGCCACGTTTTCCGGACCAGGTCGACGTGATCGAGACGGCCGACGCCGAGCATCCGTTCCGCCTCGCGACCTCGCCGTCGCGCCGCTTCCTCAATTCATCCTTTGCCGAGACCAAAAGCTCGGTGGAGAAGGAAGGGCGGCCGGACGTGATGATCGATCCGACGGACGCCGCACGTCTCGACATCGTTGACGGCGATATAGTCACGCTCGGCAACCGTCGGGGCGAGATCCGTCTGCATGCGAGACTCGTGGCCGGCGCGAAACCGGGCGTGCTGATCGCCGAAGGACTGTGGCCCAACGACGCGCATCTCGACGGCGAGGGCATCAACGTCCTCACCGGCGCCGACCCGGTGGCGCCTTTCGGAGGTGCTGCCGTGCACGACAACAAGGTTTGGCTACGCAGGGAAATCGCATGAGCGACGTGAATGACCGGGTGAAGATCGTCAGCGATACGACGCTGTCGCAGGGCTGGACGCGGCTTTCCGATTATCAACTCGACTATACCGATCGCAACGGCGAGACGCAGCGGATCAAGCGCGAGGTTTTCCATCGCACGCCGGCCGCCTGCATCCTGCTGCACGACCGCGAACGCGATATCGTGGTCCTTGTCAAACAGTTCCGGCTGCCCGCACATCTCATCGGCGAGCCGTCCTTCATGATCGAGGTCCCGGCCGGCCTTCTTGATGGCGAAGACGCCGAAGACGCGATCCGCCGCGAGGCGATGGAGGAAACCGGCTACCGGATCCGCGACGTGCGTTTCGTCTTCAAGGCACTGACGTCGCCGGGCTCCGTGACGGAGGTCATCCACTTCTTCCACGCCTCGATCGATCTTTCCGACCGGATCAACGAGGGTGGCGGGCTCGCCGACGAGCACGAGGATATAGAAGTGCTTGAGCTTCCGCTCGACAAGGCCGTCACGATGATCACCGACGGCGAGATCATCGATGCCAAGACAATCATGCTGCTGCAGTGGGCCGTGCTTAACCGGGCGGCGCTTTAGGCCCGCACGAGGCTGCACCCGGCCGACGGGGCTGCCGCGATCAACTGCTTGTCGAGCGTTGCGAGTTCGAGGTTTTCCTCGAGCGACAGCGCAAGATAGGCGGCGTCGTAGGCGGATAGCTGGTAACGGGCTATCAGCTCGAGGATACGCCCGTCCTCTTGCCCTGTGACGGTCGTGATTTCCAGCTCTCGCAAGCGTGTCATCGATGTAGCAACATCTTCCAAGACGATCCGCTTCCTTCGGGCGGCGATAGTCAGCAGGCTGCGCATTTCGTGCCAGAAAAGGTCAGGCACAACCGCGCCCAACGCCACTGAGACTTTCAAGACATGGTTCGAATATGGATTGGCCTCATCAGCTATGAACCAGCCGGCTGCAACCGAGGCATCAACCACGAAAGTCTGCACTAACGCCGACCTTCTTTTTTCCATTCGTCGATTTCTTCGGCAGTGGCGGACATTCGAGCGTCGCGCTCAGATATGATCGTCTCAATAAGGGCCCGCCGCCGCGCGAGTTGTTCTTCGGTGAACTCAGCACTCATACCGGGCGTGGCCGCGATCGGGCTGAGCCGCGCGACCGGTGTTTCGCCACGCGCAATCACCACCTCCTGGCCGGCTTCGACGAGGGGCAGGAGCTCGGAAAGTTCGGTTTTCGCATCACCCAGCTTGACCGTGATCGTCATCTCACACCTCCGGTTCAATCCAAGGTAGTCCGCGCCAAGCCGGTCGTCAAATGGCTGGTCGTTGGGAGGGATGCATCGCTTCCACGTCGGGGAACAATTGCCAGAGACCTCCCGTTAGACTGGTTCAATTGCCGGAAGAAGGGATGCAAAGATGACCATGATCACCACCCGCGACGGAACGCAGCTTTATGTCAAGGACTGGGGTCCGAAGACCGGCCGTCCCGTTATCATGATGCACGGTTGGCCGCTGACGTCGGACACTTGGGACGACTTCGCGGTGGTGGCAGCAGACGCCGGTTTCCGCGCCATTTCCTATGACCGACGCGGGTTCGGCCGCTCCGAACAGCCGTGGGACGGTTATGAGTACGATACGCTGGCCGACGATCTTGCCGATGTCATCGAGGCGACCGGCGCGCAGGATGCGGCACTGTTCGGCTTTTCCATGGGCGGCGGCGAGGTTGCCCGCTACATGTCGCGCCACGGCGGCGAGGGCGTTTCCAAGGCCGCGCTGATCGCGTCGGTCGTGCCCTATATGGCGCAGACGCCCGACAACCCTGATGGTGTGCCGCAGTCGGTGTTCGACGAGATGACGGCCGGCATGAAGGAAGACCGGGCGCATTTCTTCCACGGCTTTTTGAAAAGCTTCTACGGCGTCGGCGTGTTCACCGGTTCGGTGAGCGAAGCCGTGCTCGACTGGTCGTTCCAGCAGACGATGATGGCGGGTCTTCGGCCAACGCTTGCTTGCGCCAAGGCCTTCTCCTCGACGGATTTCCGTCCGGACCTGCCGAGCTTCAAGGTGCCGACGCTGATCATCCACGGAACAGGTGACCAGACCGTGCCGATCGAGACGTCCGGCCGTGCCGCCGCTGCCGCGATCCCTGGCGCGACGCTGATCGAGTACGACGGCGCGCCCCACGGGCTGTTTGCCTCGAACAAGCAGCAGCTGACGGACGACCTGATGGCGTTCCTGCGTAGCTAAGTGATGAACGCTGCACGCCGGATGGGTATCGCCGGCGTGCGGCGCGGAAGTGTACTAAACCTCTGAGTCGAATTTTGCCCTGCCGGCCTTGAGACTGACGCCTCCCGTTGCCAGAAGCGCAAGCGCTTCCGGGTAAAGCCGGTGTTCGACGGTCAGTACCCGTGCGGCGAGCGTATCAGGCGTGTCGTCGATATGAACGGGCACGCAGTCCTGCGCGACAATCGGGCCTTCGTCCATGCCTTCGGTCACGAAATGCACCGTACAACCGGCGACCCTCATCCCGGCATCGAGCGCGCGCTGATGCGTGTGCAGACCCGGAAACAACGGCAGGATTGATGGGTGGATGTTGAGCATCCGGCCCTCGTAGCGGGAAATGAACTCTCCCGAAATCAGCCGCATATAACCCGCAAGACAGATAATATCCGGCTGAATACCCGATAGAGCCGCCAGGATCGCCGCCTCGTGCTCAGCCTTGCCGGCATAGGACTTGCGCTCGAAGGCGAGTGTCTGGATGCCGCGCGCCTCAGCCTTCGCAAGCCCGCCGGCTTGCGGTTTGTCGGAGATGACGGCAACGATTTCGGCCGGGAAGCCTGGATCTTCACAGGCGTCCGCCAGCGACAGCATGTTGGAGCCGCCGCCGGAAATAAACACGACGACGCGCTTCTTCTGCACGCTGGCGAGTGCTTCGCTCATAGACCGAGCGTGCCCTTGTAGACGACGCCTGCTTCGCCTTCTGCACGGTCGATCATGCGGCCGAGCGGGACGACGATTTCGCCTTCGCGGGTGAGCACATCCGTCACCGTCTGCGCATTCTCAGCCGAAACGACGACGATCATGCCGATGCCGCAGTTGAACGTGCGTAGCATTTCCTTCGGCTCAACACCGCCGGTCTTTGCCAGCCACGAGAACACGGGCGGAACAGGGATCGAGTCGAGATCGACTTCGGCCGCTAGGTTCTTCGGCAGCACGCGCGGAATGTTTTCGGGAAAGCCGCCGCCAGTGATGTGGGCGAGCGCCTTCAGGGCGCCGGTTTCGCGGATCGCCTTCAGCAGCGGCTTCACATAGATGCGGGTCGGCGTCAAAAGCGCTTCGCCGAGCGACTTGCCGTCGAAGAACGGCGCAGGCGCGTCCCAGCCGAGGCCGGAGATCGAGACGATCTTGCGCACCAGCGAAAAACCGTTGGAATGCACGCCCGAGGAGGTGAGGCCAAGAATGACGTCGCCGGCGGCCAGGTCGCCGACTGGCAGAAGCTGGCCACGTTCGGCAGCGCCCACTGCAAAGCCGGCAAGGTCGTAGTCGCCATCGGAATACATGCCCGGCATTTCTGCCGTCTCGCCGCCGATCAGCGCACAGCCTGCATCGACGCAGCCCGCAGCGATGCCCTTGACGATGGCAGCGCCCTGGTCCGGATCAAGCTTGCCGGTGGCAAAGTAGTCAAGAAACAGCAGCGGCTCTGCGCCCTGCACGACGAGGTCGTTGACGCACATGGCGACGAGATCGATGCCGACCGTGTCGTGGAAATTGGCATCGATCGCGATCTTCAGCTTGGTGCCGACGCCGTCATTGGCAGCCACCAGGATCGGATCGGTAAATCCTGCAGCTTTCAGGTCGAACAGGCCGCCGAAGCCACCGATTTCGCCGTCTGCGCCGGGACGGCGGGTTGAGCGTACCGCCGGCTTGATCTTCTCGACCATCAGGTTGCCCGCGTCGATATCGACGCCGGCATCGCTATAGGTGAGACCGTTCTTGCCCGTCTCGCTCATCGTAATTCTCCGTTGGGACATGCCGCGCGAACCGAAGATCGAGACCTTTCGGCGTGGTGCGGCTGCGCAAAAATCTCCGGCCCGCCATTGCATGACAAGGCGGAGGATGCAAGCAGAAGCGTGGGCTTTCAAGGCTTTTCACAGGCCCGGCCTCTGGCGACGCGGCGAAGTCGATGCCGATCTTGACCTTACCCGGTCCGGGCTCATATGCGTGATACCGGGAATGCAGTGCAAAAAAGGACGTAAAGATGCCCTATCATATTAGCGGAGCGAGCCTTCGCCGCCATGTCTTCTTCTGGGCAGCCGTTCTTTTCATCTTCGCGCTGTTTCTGTGGTTTTTCAGCTCCATCCTTCTTCCCTTCGTCGCAGGCATGGCGCTCGCCTATTTCCTCGATCCTGTCGCAGACTGGCTGCAGCGCCGCGGACTAAGCCGGATGATGGCTTCCGTGCTAATCCTGGTCTCGTTCGTCACGGTGTTCGCGCTGTCGCTGATGCTGGTCATCCCGATCATCGTCACCCAGTTCACCCAGTTCGCCGCCGCTTTACCCGGTTACATCACCCAGTTGCAGCAGATCATTTCCAACCCGGAGAACTCGTTCCTGCCGAGCTGGGTCTCCAGCCAGATCGAGACCGTCAAACAGAATTTCTCCGAAGTGCTGAGCCAGGGCGCCGGTTTCATCGGCACCCTGTTTGCGCAGATCTGGAACTCCGGCAAGGCGATCGTCGACGTCGTGTCGCTCCTGATCGTTACCCCGGTCGTCGCCTTCTATCTGCTGCTGGACTGGGACCGCATGGTGTCGAAAGTCGATAGCTGGATCCCGCGCGATCAGGTCCAGACGGTGCGCGATATCGCCCGCGACATGGATGGATCCGTCGCCGGCTTTATCCGCGGCCAGGGATCGCTCTGCCTTATCCTCGGCATCTACTATGCCGTCGGTCTGTCGCTGGTGGGCCTGAATTTCGGTCTGCTGATCGGCTTCGTCGCCGGCATGATCTCGTTTATTCCCTATATCGGTTCGATGATCGGTCTGATCATGGCGATCGGTGTGGCGCTCGTACAGTTCTGGCCGGACTATCTGTGGATCATGGCGGTCGCTGCCGTGTTCTTCTCCGGCCAGTTCCTGGAAGGCAATATCCTGCAGCCGAAGCTGGTCGGCGAAAGCGTTGGTCTGCATCCGGTCTGGCTGATGTTTGCGCTGTTTGCCTTCGGTGCCATGTTCGGCTTTGTCGGTCTTCTTCTGGCCGTGCCCGCAGCGGCAGTCGTCGGTGTGCTTGTCCGCTTCGCGATCTCACGGTATCTTGACAGCGATCTCTATTACGGCCGATCGGTAGATCTGCCGTGGGAAGGGGCGCCACAGGCCGTGGTCAATGAAAATACCGGCATGCAGCGTCTCGATGCTCCCAAGAGCGACCAGAAAGACATCTGAAAAGCGAATGACCGGATCGAGCGAACGCGACCAGCGCAGAAGCGAACAGCTTCCGCTGCAATTCACCCATGATTCCGCGCAGAGCCGGGATGATCTCCTGGTCTCTGAACGGCTGGCCGCCGCGGTCTCGATCGTCGATGAATGGCCGGCTTGGCCATCGCCCGTTGTCATCCTCGCCGGCCCGATCGGTTCCGGAAAATCGCATCTCGCCCATATTTGGCGGGAGCGGGCAGGGGCTGCCGAGATCCAGCCGATCTCGGGTTCGAATGCAGCAACTGTCGCAGCGGACGGCCCGGTGCTGTTTGAGGACGCCGATCGGCGCGACTTCGACGAGACGACGCTTTTCCACGTCATCAATGCCGTGCGCCAGAATGGCCGCACTTTGTTGATGACATCGCGTCTATGGCCGATGTCCTGGTCCGTGACGCTGCCAGACCTCAAATCACGGCTGAAGGCTGCAACCGTGGTGGAAATCGGCGAGCCCGATGAGGAATTGCTGGCCCAGGTGATGGTAAAACTGTTTGCCGATCGTCAGCTTTATATTGATGACAAACTTCTCAGTTACATCGTCACTAGGATGGAGCGATCCCTGGGCGCTGCGCAGACCATCGTCGACCGGCTTGACCGGTTGGCATTGGCGCGCGGGACCCGGATCACCCGTCCTCTGGCGACCGAAGTCCTTAAGGATTTCGGCAGTGCCGGACCGAATGATTAGCAACGTCTGCGCCGGCAATTGACTATGACGGTCGCGTCGTCAAACGTATCGCACGGCCCCACGCATACCGGTTATGGGGCTGGCTCTGGGATGGATGAAGATGGAATCGATGACGACCGAGATTGAGCAGCCCAAAAAGGGCGAGGCAGCCAGCAGGGACGAAGCGGCGGATGTGGGCGAGGCGCTGCTTTCCAGCCCCGAGCGGTTCATCAACCGCGAGTTTTCCTGGCTGCAGTTCAACCGCCGCGTTCTCGAGGAAACGCTGAACGCGTCGCATCCGCTTCTGGAGCGCATCCGCTTCCTGTCGATCTCGGCTGCAAACCTCGACGAATTCTTCATGGTGCGCGTTGCCGGTCTTGAGGGGCAAGTCCGCCAGGGCATCGTCATCAAGAGCCCCGATGGCAAGACGCCGGCAGAACAGCTGGATGCGATCCTGCAGGAAATCGACAATCTGCAGATGGAGCAGCAGGCCTCGCTCGCCGTGTTACAGCAGTATCTGGCGCAGGAAGAGATTTTGATCGTCCGTCCGGCAGCACTTTCGGACGAAGACCGTAACTGGCTGTCCGGGACGTTCGACGACGAGCTGTTCCCGATCCTGACACCGCTTTCGATCGATCCGGCGCATCCGTTCCCGTTCATCCCCAATCTTGGCTTCTCGATGGGGCTGCAATTGCACAGCCTGAACGGCAAGGAGCCGATGACGGGTCTTCTGCGCCTGCCGACGACGCTTGACCGCTTCATCCGTCTGCCCGACGACGCAAACACGATCCGCTACATCACGCTCGAAGATGCGGTCGCCATGTTTACCGACCGGCTTTTCCCCGGTTACGAGGTCAAGGGCGGCGGTACGTTCCGCATCATCCGCGACAGCGATCTCGAAGTCGAGGAAGAAGCCGAAGATCTGGTGCGCTTCTTCGAGACGGCTCTCAAGCGCCGCCGTCGCGGGAAGGTCATCCGCATCGAGACCGATTCGGAAATGCCGGCGGAACTGCGCCAGTTCGTGGTGCAGGAACTCGGGGTTCCGGACAACCGCGTCGCGGTCTTGCCGGGTCTTCTGGCACTCAACACGCTGTCGGAAATCACCAAGGCGCCGCGCGACGATCTGCGGTTCGAAAGCTACAACGCCCGATTTCCCGAACGCGTCCGCGAACACGCCGGAGACTGCCTCGCCGCCATCCGCGAAAAGGACATGGTGGTCCACCACCCGTACGAGAGTTTCGACGTTGTGGTGCAGTTTCTTCTTCAGGCAGCCCGTGACCCCGACGTCCTCGCCATCAAGCAGACCCTCTACAGAACCTCCAACGACAGCCCCATCGTCCGAGCCCTGATTGATGCGGCCGAGGCCGGCAAGTCGGTGACGGCGCTGGTCGAGTTGAAGGCACGCTTCGACGAAGAGGCCAACATCCGCTGGGCGCGAGACCTGGAGCGCGCTGGCGTGCAGGTCGTTTTCGGCTTTATCGAGCTCAAGACACATTCGAAGATGTCGATGGTGGTGCGCCGTGAGGACGGCAAGCTGAGAACCTACTGCCACCTTGGTACTGGCAACTACCATCCCATCACCGCAAAGATCTACACGGACCTTTCCTTCTTCACCTGCAACCCGAAGATCGCCCACGACATGGCGAATATCTTCAACTTTATCACCGGTTACGGCGAGCCGAAGGAAAGCACCAAGATCGCCATGTCGCCCTACACGCTGCGACCGCGCATTCTCAAACACATCGAGGAAGAGATCGCGCACGCGAAGGCGGGAGCTCCGGCCGCGATCTGGATGAAGATGAATTCACTGGTCGATCCCGAGATTATCGACGCCCTCTATCGCGCCAGCCGCGCCGGTGTCGAAATCGATCTGGTCATCCGCGGCATCTGCTGCCTGCGCCCGCAGGTATCCGGTCTTTCCGACAATATCCGCGTCAAATCGATCGTCGGGCGCTTCCTCGAACACAGCCGCATCTTCTGCTTCGGCAACGGTAACGGCCTGCCTTCGGACAAGGCTTTGCTCTACATCGGGTCCGCCGACATGATGCCCCGCAACCTCGATCGCCGCGTCGAAACGCTGGTACCGCTGCTCAATCCGACCGTGCACGAGCAGGTTCTTTCACAGATCATGCTGGGCAATCTCATTGACAATCAACAGAGCTACGAGATATTGGCGGACGGTACGTCAAGGCGCATGGAAGTGCGCAAGGGTGAAGAACCGTTCAACGCGCAGCATTATTTCATGACCAATCCTAGCCTCTCGGGGCGTGGTGAAGCCCTGAAATCCAGCGCTCCGAAACTGATTGCCGGCGTCATGTCCGGACGCAAAAAGTAGCCGGCAAGAACAGTCAAGAAATAGGCAGCATGGTACGATCTGAAGCTCAAGGGCGCCTGCCTGGCATCGCCCCTGTTTCCGTCATCGACATTGGCTCGAACTCGGTTCGCGTGGTGATTTACGAAGGCCTGACCAGGGCACCGACCGTTCTCTTCAACGAGAAGGTTCTGTGCGGTCTTGGCAAGGGTCTCGGCTCGAACGGCCGGATGGACGACGAGGGCGTGTTGCGCGCGCTCGCCGCTCTCAGACGGTTCAAGGCGCTGTCCGACCAGGCGCAGGCGACGGAAATCTACGTCCTTGCAACGGCCGCCGCCCGCGAAGCCTCCAACGGCCCTGATTTCATCGCCAAGGCGGAGGAAATCCTCGGCCAGGAAATCCAGCTCCTGTCCGGCGAGGAAGAAGCCAAGTATTCGGCTCTCGGCGTGATCAGCGGCTTCCACGATGTCGACGGTGTTGCCGGCGATCTTGGCGGCGGTTCGCTTGAACTGATCGACATCAAGGGACATGAGTTCGGCAAGGGGATCACCCTGCCTCTCGGCGGCCTGCGCCTGTCGGAATCATCAGGTGGCTCCATCTCCAAGGCGCGCACCTTTGCCCGCAAGCAGGTCAATACCGCCCGCTTCCTGGAAAAGGGCGAGGGCCGCACCTTCTACGCCGTTGGCGGTACCTGGCGCAACATCGCCAAGCTGCACATGGAAATCACCAAATATCCGCTGCACATGATGCAGGGGTATGAACTGACCTTCGAGGAAATCCAGAAATTCCTCGAGGACGTGATTGATGCCAAGGATTCCAAGGATCCTGCCTGGCAGGCCGTCTCGAAAAGCCGTCGTTCGCTTCTGCCCTTCGGCGCCGTGGCCCTGCAGGAAGTGCTCTCCGTCATGAAGCCGTCGGTCGTCAGCTTTTCGGCGCAGGGGGTGCGGGAAGGCTATCTCTATCATCTGATGCCGGATGAGGAAAAGCAGGCCGATCCGCTGGTCGTGGCTGCCGATCAACTCGCCATCCTGCGCGCGCGTTCGCCGGAACATGCGCGCGAGCTTGCCGATTGGACCGGCCGCATGGTGCCGTTCTTCGGCATTACCGAGACCGAGGAAGAAAGCCGCTATCGCAGGGCTGCCTGCCTGCTGGCCGATATCAGCTGGCGTGCGCATCCCGATTACCGCGGCGCCCAGGCACTTAACGTCATCGCCCACTCGTCCTTCGTCGGCATTACCCATGCGGGCCGCGCCTACCTAGCGCTCGCCAACTACTACCGGTTCGAGGGTTTGAGCGACGACGGTGCCACCGGCCCGCTCTCGACGATCGCGACACCGCGGCTTCTTGAGCTCGCCAAACTGCTCGGCGGGCTTTTGCGGGTCGTCTATCTGTTTTCGGCCTCGATGCCTGGCATCGTCAATAACCTGACCTTCCGACAGTCGAGTTCGCCCGATCTCGACATGGAATTCGTCGTTCCGCACGCTTACCGCAACTTCGCTGGGGAGCGGCTGGAAGGTCGGCTGCAGCAGCTTGCCAAGCTGACCGGCAAGAAGCTCGCCTTCGTGTTCAAATAGCAGCTGTTGCGAGAACAGATGCATCAGATCTAGACGGTTGCAACTGATCGAGCTTCGGCTTATCTTCGGTTGAACAGGCATGCCTTATGTTGGTGTTGGCTTCGAGGGGGGCTCGAACATGGCAGTGGCAGATCAAGGCGCGAACAATCATGCGGACCGTGGGGCCAATAACGCGCTGGCGCCCGAGAACAATTTTCCGGAAAAATACTTTGTTGCCGGCGTGGCCGTCGGGCTCTTTCTCGTGCTGCTGGGTACTGCGATCCTTCTCTTGGGACGCAGCCAGACCGCCTCCTCGCTGACCATCTGCGTCGGTTTCGGGCTGGTGCTTGCGGCGTTCGGTGCAAAGGTTGCAGGGAACTGGGCCGGCTGGTCGGTGACCGGGGCCGGCGCCATGGCAGTCGTTCTGTTTCTAATGCTCCAGCAATTTACGCCGCCTGGCACGCCGGCGCTGTTTAAAGGCGAGATCAGCGGCGACTTCTCGCATGTCGCCGATATCCGCATAATCGATGACGAGCCGCTCTACATCTACAAGGATGCCATGGTCCGACGGATCAAGTTTCTTGGCCTCGGTACATCGCTACAAAGCACGCAGATGCGGATGCAGGTCGATACAATCGAAAAGGAAGCTGGCAAAGAGTATTTCGAGCTTATCGGCGATGCCCAGAAAATCCGGGCAATTTTCGCCGAAGGCCGGCCGGTCCAGTGGCGCTTCGACTATAATGCGCGGCAGGTCAAGAACGGCTCGCTGGTTCTCCTGTCCGAACTGGATACGCTTTCACCTGGGCCGACAGCGGAGGTTAGCGGCAGCACGACAGGTGCATGGTGGGATCTGAGCGCGTTCGCTCAGGCGGCGGTTCGGCCGGAAGCATCGGTCGACCAAATTCAGAAGGCGCTTGCCGGCCTACGGAACGAGGATACGTTCCTGAGGCGCAATTCCCGCGACTTTCTGGTCTCTGCCGGAGTTGTCGCAGTGCCCATGATGCTGTCTGCGCTGCACGCATCGCCGGACGATTACCGCGTCAAGCTCGGCGTGGTCTATGCCCTGGCAGAAATGATCCGCTCCGACCCCAATCTGGCGTCGTCTCTGTCGCAAAAGTTGGCCGCTGAGGATTTTCCGTTGCTGATCCAGGCGGCCGCAGATCCGGACAAGACCATTCGCTACCAGGCAGCAGATTTTCTGTACCGCCTGCAGGATCCGCGGGCCGTGGAGCTGAGCGTAAACGCTGCCAAGGATACGACAGATCAGGGTGTGGCCAATAACCAGATCCTGATCCTGCGGCAGTCGGGGAGCAATCTTTCCTCGTCGCAAAAGAGCGACATCGTCCGTCAGCTCAATGATCCTTCGACGAACTTGAACAGAAGCTTGAAAGCGCCATCATCGCTTAACGACGTCCTGAAATGGTAATCCTGGCGATACCTGAGCTTTAATACGTCCAGGTTCGAGGTGTCATGGAGTCGAAAAGGGTACCTGCTGATGCAGATACCCTTTTCTGTTTCGTCGTGGTGATGTCCGGGCTCTAGAGGCCTGCCGATCACCACCTCACCGCTTTACTTCGCGTTGAGGAACTCGGCGGCTTCGATCAGGCTGAACTCGTTGTCGTCAGCCTTGTTGACGGCGCGACCGGCCGAGAAGGGCAGGTTGTTGTCATTGCCGATGATTAGGTGTGTCGCGTCGATCTGGTCGACATTCTCGATCGTCACGAACGGCATGTCGTAGACGCCGTCCTTCGAGCCAGCCATCTTCTTGCTGTCGGGGTCCTTGATGTTCAGAAGGTCGATATAGCCGATCTTGCGGACGGCAGCGCCGACATTGGCGTCGGTCATCTCGATCTTGTAGACGCGCTTCAACTCGGCCGGTGCATCGAAGCAATCCGGCTTCGGCTGCTTCGGATCAGCGCAGGCCTTGTCCTTGGTGCCGGCGCCGTTGTCGCGCTCGATGACGAGTGCGGTCGTGGCGTCCAGCATGTTGAAATCGCCGATCGCGACACCCTTTTCAGACAGCGGATAGAGCCAGGAACGACCGGTCCAGCTTTTCGAAGCGATGTCGAATTCGATGACGCGCAGCGCGGTGCGGCCATCGGCCTGTTCGACCTTGCCGTCTTCGAGGAAGATCGGGCCTTCCAGCAGACCGTAAAGCTTCTGCCCATCCTTCGACATTGCCATGCCTTCATAGCCACCCGAACGCTTCAGGTTGAAGACCGGCATTTTGGCGGCGGGGTTGGCCGGCATGGACAGCGTCGGGTTGTCGGGCGAGGTGACTTTCTTGCCGTCGACGTTGGTGGCAACGACGTCAGTCAGCTGGCCGAGCATGTCGACCTTGATGAGGTAAGGCCCGAATTCCTCGCCGAGCCAAAAACCGTCTGCGACGGGCTGGATCGATTCGATGTCGAAATCGGCGCCGGTCAGGTAGCGCTTGTCGCTGCCTTCCATGGCGATCGGGAAGGGGGCGATCTTGTTCGGGTCCGACAGGAAGATGTTCTTGACGACATCGACCTTGTTGGTCGCCCAGTCGAACTTCACCTGATGCAGGAACAGCATCGCGTCGGAGGAGTTGGCCTTGGAGCCGAAGCCGTTGTCGGACAGCGTCCAGAACGTACCGTCTGCCATCGCCTTGATCCCGGAAAAGCCCTGGATCGGCTGACCGTTGAACGGCAGCTTGACGTCGGTGACGCGAACACCGTCCTTGCCGTCGATCGAGCCAAGCTTTTCCGTGCGCTTGCGGTCCGGCGTCGTGAACTTGCCCGAGGTCTTGAGAAATTCAGGAACATCGGATGGGGAAGCAGTCACCGTATTGGCCGGCAGGATTGCCTGGCCCGCGAGCTTTGCCGGAAATTCGCGGTCGTCGGCCAATACCGTGCCGGCGAGGAGGGCACTTACGAAGACGGAGGCTAAAAAGGTCTTGGTCATCAAATCACCTGTTCGATTGAGAAGAACACGCGACGTCGATAGGCGGCACGCATGACGGTGAGGTGATGATCGCTTGACGCTTGGATGAACGTTTTACGTCTGTTTCTTGACGGTGCCAGAGCAGGTAGTTCGAGCGTCGCGGAGCCGGCCCGGAACGCTGCAAATAACTGGGATTTAAACGAACAGGGATCGCGCTCCGGAGCTCCGGTGGCCGATCCCTTGTATTATGAAAGACGGTGAGGACGAGCCTTACAGCTCGACCGCCTCGACCTTCTTGTTGACGAAGCGCAGCGCCACGCCGCCTTGGATCAGCTTGAGCGCCGTGTCGCCGAACAGTTCGCGACGCCAGCCGGAAAGGGCGGCCACTTCGGCCAACTCGCCTTCGGCAGCAATCTTTTCCAGATCGTCGGTATTGGCAAGCACCTTGGCGGCAACGCCCTGCTTGTCGGAAATGAGCTTCAGCAGAACCTTCAAGAGTTCGACGGCAGCGCCCGTGCCTTCCGGCAGGTGCACATGCTTCGGCGCATGCGGCATCTCGGTCTTCGGCAGCGCCAGCGCCGTATTGACAGCCTCGACAATCGCGGCCCCTGAGGACGAGCGCTCCCAGCCTTTCGGCACGGTGCGCAGACGTCCGAGCGCTTCGGTATCCTTGGGCTGCTGCTGGGCGATCTCGTAGATCGCATCGTCCTTCAACACGCGCGAGCGCGGCACGTTGCGGCTGCGCGCTTCCCGTTCGCGCCATGCGGCAACGAATTTCAGGATCGCCAGTTCGCTCGGCTTCCTCAGACGCGACTTCAACCGAAGCCAGGCATCGTCAGGATGCAGATCGTAGGTCGAGGCGCTCTCGAGAACCGCCATTTCCTCGGTCAGCCACAGGGCACGGCCTTCGCGTTCCAGCTGTTCCTTCAGGAACAGATAGACGTCGCGCAGATGGGTGACGTCAGCCAGCGCATAGTCGAGCTGCTTTTCGGAAAGCGGCCGGCGGCTCCAGTCGGTAAAGCGCGACGACTTGTCGATCTGCACGCCCTTGATGCGGTTGACGAGCTGGTCATAGGACACGCTGTCGCCGAAGCCGCAGACCATGGCTGCAACCTGCGTATCGAAGATCGGATGCGGGACGAGATTGCCGAGATGATGGATGATCTCGATATCCTGGCGGGCGGCATGAAACACCTTGGTGACCGCCGTATTCGCCATCAGCTCGAAGAAGGGCTTGAGGTCGAGCCCTTTTGCCAGCGGATCGACGAGAACTTCGACTGTCGGGCTCGCCATCTGGATCAGGCAGAGTTCCGGCCAGAAGGTCGTCTCTCTCAAGAACTCTGTATCGATGGTGATGAAGTCTGACTGAGCCAGCTTTTCGCAGGCTTCCTGAAGGGCAATTGTTGTTTCGATCATCGTCTCATTCACGTGCAGGTGGTCAACCTTCCTTTCCCTTCCCGCCGCAGATGTCAAGACAAACGGCCAGCCTTTCCCGGCAGCGGGCGGCTATTTCCTATTGTTGCCGTCAGCGTCCCTGTCCTTGTCGCCACCACGGTCCGCAGGGTCTGCAAGCCGGTTGAAATAAGCCGACGTGCGCAAGAGCGCCCGAAATCGCGAGTTGCGCTGCTGCGGCGGCACCGGTGCCCGCACCTGCATCCGGCGCAGCGTGTAGATCGCAAAACCGGCAAAGATGAAGGACGTGTAGAGAAAGAATGCGCGCGGGCCATAGAATTCCAGCAGTGCTGCGGCAAGCAGCGGTCCGAACGTGGCGCCGACCGACCAGAAGAACAGCAAGCCTGCCGCGATCACCGCGTGCTCGCCTGGTTTCGCGTGGTCGTTGCCATGCGCCGAGCAGAGCGAATAGAGCGGCATCGAAAAGGCGCCGAACAGGAAGACGCTGATGATATTGGCCGTCTCGTTGCTGCCCGCGCCGAACGACAGATAGGCGCCGGTGATGACGGACCCGATCGTCGTCCACAGGATGACGCGCCGCCGGTCGAGCTTGTCCGAATAGACGCCGAGCGGATATTGCAGTACCACGCCGCCGATGATGCCGGCACTCATGAAGGTCGCGATCGACGTGATACTCATGCCGATCTCCTTGGCGTAGATCGGCCCAATATTGCGAAAGGCCGCCATCGACAGACCGACCGCCACGACGCCGACCACAGCGAGCGGCGAAATGCGCCACACGGTTCTCAGATCGAATGAGATGGAGGCCGGTGGCGTCGGCCCCGACTTGTCGGCGATGGATATCGGCACAAGCGAAAGCGTCAGCGCGATGGCGATGATGTTGAAGATGACAGGTCCGTCGATGCCGAAGGTCGGGATCAGGTATTGCGCGATCGTGACCGAGCCGAGATCGACGAAACGGTAGATCGACAGCGTCCGCGCGCGGTTCTCGTTGGTCACCTGCGAGTTGATCCAGCTCTCGACGGTGGCAAACAGGCTGGCGATGGTGATGCCGATCAGGAAGCGCATGGCGAACCAGAAGACGGGATCGATCACCATCGATAGGGCGATCGAGGCAGACGCAGCGATTGCCGCCATGGCCGCAAAGGTGCGGATATGGCCGATCGAGCGCAGCAGCCTTGCCACATAGATGCAGCCGATCGCAAAGCCGACACTGTAGCCGGCACCGATCAGGCCGATGACCGACGGCGAAAAACCCTCGGCCGAACCGCGCAGCGCGATATAGGTGCCCTGGAGCCCATTGCCGCCGATCAGGATCCCTGCGGTGATCAGAAGCGGTATCAGCGGGCGGATGTGGTTCATCGGATGCTTTCGGGCATGGTCGGCAGGCGCAGAGACTCAGCCAGCGCGCTGGCCGTATCGACCCATTCTGGTTATGACATCCTCCTATGCAACTCTAGCCGTAAAAGCGGGGGAAAGGGCTCGAGCGCCGCGGGAGACTGTGACAAGTCTTGACAAAGCAGGCCCACCATGCGCTTTTCCGGCCGATTTTCATGGGTTCGTACGGCTGTGCTTCGCGCGCCGATGAAGCCGCTTTCAGCATCAGTCCAGGATAAAAGACAATGCATCGTTACCGCAGCCATACCTGTGCAGCCCTCCGCAAGTCGGACGTCGGCTCCAATGTCCGTATCTCCGGCTGGGTTCATCGCGTCCGTGACCATGGCGGCGTTCTGTTCATCGACCTTCGCGACCATTATGGCATGACCCAGGTCGTTGCCGACCCGGACAGCCCGGCTTTCAAGTCGGCCGAAGTCGTGCGTGGCGAATGGGTCATCCGCATCGACGGCACCGTCAAGGCGCGTTCCGACGAGACCGTCAACAAGACGATGGCGACCGGCGAGATCGAACTCTACGCACAGGAGATCGAAGTTCTCTCCGCTGCCAAGGAACTGCCACTGCCTGTGTTCGGCGAGCCGGAATATCCGGAAGATGTGCGCCTCAAGTACCGCTTTCTCGATCTTCGCCGCGAAACGCTGCACAAGAACATCGTCAAGCGCACGCAGATCATTGCGGCCATGCGCCGCGAAATGGCTACCTGTGGCTTTACCGAATATTCGACGCCGATCCTGACCGCATCGTCGCCCGAAGGCGCGCGCGACTTCCTGGTTCCAAGCCGTATCCATCCCGGCAAGTTCTTCGCGCTGCCGCAGGCGCCGCAGCAGTACAAGCAGCTGATGATGGTGGCGGGCTTTGACCGCTACTTCCAGATCGCACCGTGTTTCCGCGACGAAGACCCGCGTGCCGACCGCCTGCCAGGCGAATTCTACCAGCTCGACCTGGAAATGAGCTTCGTTACCCAGGAAGAAGTCTGGGAGACGATGGAGCCGGTCATGCGCGGCATCTTCGAAGAGTTTGCCGAAGGCAAGCCGGTTACCAAGGAGTTTCCGCGGATTCCTTACGACGTCGCGCTGCGCAAATACGGCTCCGACAAGCCGGACCTGCGCAACCCGATCGAGATGGAAGCCGTCACCGAGCATTTCGCCGGCTCCGGCTTCAAAGTGTTCGCAAACATGATCGCGTCCAACCCGAAGGTCGAAGTCTGGGCGATCCCGGCCAAGACCGGCGGCTCAAGAGCGTTCTGCGACCGTATGAACGCCTGGGCGCAGGGCCAGGGCCAGCCGGGTCTCGGCTACATCTTCTGGAAGGAAGAAGACGGCAAGATCGCGGGCTCCGGTCCGCTCGCCAAGAACATCGGCGAGGAGCGCACCGAAGCCGTTCGCACCCAGCTCGGCCTCGAAGCGGGCGATGCCTGCTTCTTCGTCGCTGGCGATCCGGACAAGTTCTACAAGTTTGCCGGCGAAGCCCGTAACCGCGCTGCCGACGAACTGAACCTTTCCGACAAGAACCAGTTCGCTCTGTGCTGGATCGTCGACTTCCCGTTCTTCGAATACAACGAGGAAGACAAGAAGATCGACTTCGCCCACAACCCGTTCTCGATGCCGCAGGGCGGCCTAGACGCGCTGGAAAACCAGGATCCGCTGACGATCAAGGCCTACCAGTACGACATGGTCTGCAACGGTTTCGAAATCGCGTCTGGCTCGATCCGTAACCAGCTGCCGGAAGTGATGGTCAAGGCCTTCGAAATGGTCGGCCTTTCGCAGCAGGACGTGGAAGACCGCTTCGGCGGCCTCTACCGCGCATTCCAGTACGGCGCACCGCCGCATGGCGGCATGGCAGCCGGCGTCGACCGCGTCGTCATGCTTCTGACCGGTGCCAAGAACCTGCGCGAGATCACGCTGTTCCCGATGAACCAGCAGGCTCAGGACCTTCTGATGGGAGCGCCTTCGGAAGCGAGCCCCGCGCAGCTGCGCGAACTGGCGATCCGCCCGATCCCGCCGGTTAAGAAGGACTGATCTTCGGTTCTATTTCTGTGACGAGATTGCAAAGCCCGGCGCTCGAAAGATGCCGGGCTTTCCCGTTTCAGCAGGGCAGGGCTTGGTTGCAGTGCAGCGATCAGACCTTGGTCGGACGGAACCATCGCCGCGTACTTCGAGTTGTAGAGGCAGAATAAACAAATGGAGTAAGACTATGCGCAAGATCGTACTGACCGCTTCGGCGGCATTCATGGCGCTTTCGAGTGCAGCCTTCGCCCAGACGACGATCATCACGCAGGAACCAGCAATGGCACCCGCAACGGTTGTCATGCCAGGCGAAGTCCGCACCTACGTGATGGAGCAGCCGGTTGAATCCGTGCCGTACGAAGGCGACGTTCTGGTCGGCCGCGTGCTGCCGGAAGCCGTCCAGGTTCGTCCTGTGCAGGGATATGACTCCTACGGTTACACGGTCGTGAACGATCGCCGCGTCATCGTCGACCCGCAGACGCGCACGGTTATTCAGGTCCTGGAATAGTACCCGTCTGATTTCGGATAGTATTTGAGAAACCGGGGCTGCCACCGCAGCTCCGGTCTTTTTGCGTCGGAGCTTTTAGTCCGTATCGCTTCGGGGCCGCTACCGTCGCCGTCTCGCAGATATTCCCGTACCACGCTTGGCATCTGCAATTCTCTCCGCTATAGGTCGCCCATCACAAGGACTCAGGTGAAACTCCCGAGTGGCTCTTCCGGCCGCCGATCCGCCGGACAACGCAAAGCATCAGCCGTCTTTCTCACCCTGGAGGATACCTCCCGGCGGATGCGCTTTATTTGCGAAGTTTCCAATACATGACACAGTCAATTTCCGCCTATCGGCGCGAATGGTTTTCGAACATTCGCGGCGATCTCCTTGCCGGCATCGTCGTTGCGCTTGCGCTCATCCCCGAAGCTGTCGGTTTTTCCATCATTGCCGGCGTTGATCCAAAGGTCGGCCTGTTCGCCTCGGTCGCCATTGCCTGCACCACCGCGATCACCGGTGGCCGCCCGGCCATGATTTCGGCCGCCACGGCTGCCACTGCGGTGCTGATGGGGCCCCTGGTACGCGATCACGGCATCCAGTACCTGTTTGCCGCAACCATCCTGATGGGCATCCTGCAGATCTTCGCCGGCATGCTGAAACTCGGTCGCCTGATGCGGTTCGTGTCGAAATCGGTCATGACCGGCTTCGTCAACTCACTGGCGATCCTGATCTTTTTGGCTCAGCTTCCGCAGCTCATCAACGTTCCCGAAGTAACCTACCTGCTCATCGCATTGGCGCTCGGCATCATCTATCTGTTTCCCTATGTAACCAAAGCCATCCCGTCACCCCTTGTGGCGATCGCTGCCGTTACCATTCTGGCGCTCTCCTTCGGCATAGAGGTTCCGACCGTTGCCGATCTTGGCGCGATGCCGACGGCGCTTCCGGACTTCCTGTTGCCGGATGTGCCACTGACCTTCGAGACGCTGCGGATCATCTTTCCGTATTCGCTGGCACTCGCAGCCGTCGGTCTTCTGGAATCGCTGCTGACCGCACAGATCGTCGATGAAATGACAGACACGACCAGCAGCAAGACAAAAGAATGTTTCGGTCAGGGCAGCGGCAACATCGTTGCAGCCCTGTTCGGCGGCATGGGCGGCTGCGCCATGATCGGCCAATCGGTGATCAACGTCACGTCAGGCGGGCGAGGCCGGCTTTCGACCTTTGCCTCCGGCATATACCTGCTGATCCTGCTTCTGGTGCTGGATGATATCCTGCGCATTGTGCCGGTTGCAGCACTCGTGGCCGTCATGATCATGGTGGCGATCGGCACGTTCTCTTGGAAGTCGGTCATCGATCTCAAGCGGCATCCCGGTACATCCTCGATCGTCATGCTCTCGACCGTCGCGGTTGTTCTGGCAACGCACGATCTGTCGAAGGGCGTCATCGTCGGCGTGCTTTTGTCGGGTGTGTTCTTTGCGGGCAAGGTGGCCAGGATGGTGCGCGTGTCCTCCAGCCTTTCCGAAGACGGCAAGGTAAGAACCTATGCGGTTGAAGGACAGGTCTTCTTCGCCTCGGCAGACGCTCTCGTTGACGCCTTCGATTTCGCCGAAAGCCTGGAACGCGTCACGATCGACGTTCGCCGTGCGCACCTCTGGGATATCTCGGCCGTCGGCGCACTCGACCGTGCGGTGATGAAATTCCGTAGCCGCGGCATCGCCGTCGAGGTGATCGGTGCCAACGAGGCAAGCGCCTCGATGATCGACCGGTTCGCGCTGCACGACAAGGAACACGCAGCCCTTTCGGCAACCCCCGGACACTAAAGCGGCGCACCTATCCTGAACAAAACAAAGCCCCGGCAATCGCTTGCCGGGGCTTTTTCATTCATTCCGTAGAGGGAATCGATCAGTCGTTCGCGGAGACCTTGACGCCCAGCACGTTGGGCAGCGTGTTCGGTGCGCCCATCGCTGCGCCCATGATCATCGGGAACGGAACAGGGTTTGCCGGCTCTGCTGTGATCGTCAGGTTCTCGGGCTTGTCGAGATAGGTGTTGACGGCCTGGCTCAGCATGTTCTGCAGTTCCGGAATGTTGTACTGCGAAAGCACGATCGGCGTCATCGCCTTGATCATCTGTGCCATCTGCGGGCCGTTCGAACCCTGCTTCTTGCCGGCATAATCCAGCGCCTTCGCCGTCACGCCGTCATCCTCGAAGCGGATCTGGGCGGCGTTGAACGTGAGCCGCTGCATCAGGCCGAGCATGGCAAGGTTTGCCGCCTGCTGCGCTTCCTGCTTGTTCGGGTTGGCTTCCAGCGCCTTTGCGGTTTCCTGCGCGGACTTCAGGAAGTCGATCGTATAGCCGGAAAAGCTGAAGGACAGGTCGAGGCGGCCAACCTTGTCGAAGTCGATCGCATATTCCTCGACGGCGACAGTACCGTCGTTCTGCGTCCATGTGCCGTTGAGGTTGATGCTGCCATCCAGAGTGTTGACCCCAAGCGCCTGGATTGCCTCGCGCGACTGCGGGTCGTCGATGATGCTGAGATCCGCCTTGATTTCGTTCAGCGCCATATCGAAGTCGATACCGGAATTGTCGTCCGCAACCTCCGTCGTGACGCTGCTCGGGCCGACTGTGAGAACGGTCTTGCCGCCGACTGCGACGGTCGTGGCGCCGGTCTTGGCTTCCTCGTAGAGCAGGAGCGACTCGATTGTGTTCTTCGTGGCGTCCGCCGGTACCGTGACGCCGCTCATCGTGATGTCGGACGCGCTGATCGTGGTGGCTTCATGCGAAACGTTGATGTTGGGGAAGGTCACCTTGTCGATCGTGTAGCCACCCTCGGCTTCTTCGACGCCATCCATCGTCACAGTGCCGATCGGCATCTTCTGCGGAGCCCCTGAGGGATTGTAGGTCGCGCCTGTAAGCGTCACCTTCGACCCGTCGACGGCAACCGACTGGGCTTCGAGCGCGCCGCCCTGGATGACGAGCGCGGCGTTGATCTTCTTCAGAAGATCGTTGCCGTCGAGAGCCAAGGCCGGCCCGGCAAACACCGACAGCGCTGTGGCGGCGGCAAGCAGGCGCGCCGTGGTGGAAAAGTGGGTCATAGGTCCTCCTGGCGGGCGGCACGGCCCGGGATCAATTACAGTCTGGCTGAGGCAAGAGTTAAGGCGGACGGTGCAAAACGTCCATGCCGTAGTGTCCATTCGCTTCGGCATAATTGCGGCAGCGTAAATGTTTGTCGCCAAACAGTGAAAACTTGTGTCATCGGCCCGATCATCCACAGGGCGTTTGGATAGGTTTCTTGCCGGGAATCAGGGATTTCTATAGTCAAGTGCCATGGGAAAAATTGTAACTCCACCTGGCGACGGCTCGGGAGACGGCGGCGGCGACCACATTCAGGCGGTTGACCTGAAGGCAGCGCTCGAAGAGCGCTATCTCGCCTACGCTCTTTCCACGATCATGCACCGTGCTCTGCCTGATGTGCGCGACGGTCTGAAACCCGTCCATCGCCGTATCGTCTACGCGATGAACGAGATGGGCCTTCGCCCCAACTCGGCCTTCCGCAAGTGCGCAAAGATCGTCGGTGAAGTGATGGGTAACTACCATCCGCACGGCGACCAATCGATCTACGATGCGCTTGCCCGTCTCGCGCAGGATTTCTCGCAGCGCTATCCGCTGGTCAACGGCCAGGGCAATTTCGGCAATATCGACGGCGATAGCCCCGCCGCGATGCGTTACACCGAATCGAAGATGACTGCCGTTGCCGAACTGCTGCTGCAGGGAATCGGCGAGGATGCGGTCGACTTTCGCGATACCTATGACGAGAGCAACTCCGAACCGACGGTTCTGCCCGGTGCCTTCCCGAACCTGCTGGCCAACGGCGCCTCCGGGATCGCGGTCGGCATGGCGACGTCGATCCCGTCGCACAATGCCCATGAAGTCTGCGACGCCGCGCTGCATCTCATCGCCCATCCGGATGCCAGCGTCGAAAAGCTGCTCGAGTTCATGCCGGGTCCGGATCTTCCGACCGGCGGCATCATCATCGATAACCGCGAGTCGATCCTCGAGAGCTACAAGACAGGTCGCGGCGGCTTCCGCGTCCGCGCCAAGTGGGAGATCGAGGATCTCGGCCGCGGCGGCTATCAGATCGTCGTCACCGAAATTCCCTACCAGGTGCAGAAGTCGCGGCTGATCGAAAAGATCGCCGAACTGCTGATTGCCCGCAGGCTGCCGCTGCTCGACGACATCCGCGACGAATCCGCCGAAGACGTCCGCATCATCATCGTGCCGAAGAACCGCACGGTCGATGCGACGCTGCTGATGGAATCGATGTTCAAGCTGACCGAGCTTGAAAACCGCATTCCGCTCAACATGAACTTGCTCTCGATGGGGCGCGTGCCGCGGGTGATGGCGCTGAACGAGGTGCTGCTCGAATGGCTGGCGCATCGCAAGGACGTGCTGGTTCGCCGCTCCCGCTACCGTCTGGCAGCAATCGACCGGCGGCTGGAAATCCTCGGCGGCCTGCTGATCGCCTACCTCAACATCGACGAGGTGATCCGCATCATCCGCGAGGAGGACGAGCCGAAGCCTGTCATGGTGGCGCGCTGGTCTCTGACCGACCTGCAGGTGGAATCGATCCTCAACATGCGGCTGCGCAATTTGCGCAAGCTCGAAGAGTTCGAGATCCGCACCGAGCACGATAATCTGACCAAGGAAAAGGGCGAGATCGAAGCGCTTCTCGCCTCCGACGAACAGCAGTGGAAGACCGTCGCCTGGGAGATCCAGGAGGTCAAGAAACAGTATGCCAAGGCGACCGAGCTCGGCCGCCGGCGCACCCAGTTCGCCAATGCGCCGGAAGCCAATCTGGAAGCAATCCAACAGGCGATGATCGAAAAGGAACCGATCACCGTCGTGATTTCGCAGAAGGGCTGGATCCGCGCTTTGAAGGGGCATGTGACCGATACGTCGGGCCTCGTCTTCAAGGAAGGAGACGGACCGAAGATCGCGTTCACGGCGCAGACGACCGACAAGCTCCTGCTGGTGACAACAGGCGGCAAGGCCTACACGCTCGGCGCCGATAAGCTGCCGGGCGGCCGCGGCCATGGCGAGCCGATCCGCATCATCGTCGACATGGAGAACGACCAGGACATCCTGACCGCCTTCGTCCACGACGCCAGCCGCAAGATGGTGATCGCGTCGACAGCGGGCTATGGCTTTGTCATTGCCGAAAGCGAGATGGTGGCCAACACCCGCAAGGGCAAGCAAGTCATGAACGTCTCGATGCCGGACGAGGCAAAGCTGGTCGTTCAGGTCAAGGGCGATCACGTCGCGATTGTCGGCGAGAACCGCAAGATGCTGGTCTTTCCGCTCGACCAGTTGCCGGAAATGACACGCGGCAAGGGCGTGCGCCTGCAGCGCTACAAGGACGGCGGCATCTCCGACATCAAGTGTTTCGCAATCGATACCGGGCTTGCCTGGGAAGACAGTGCCGGACGCGCCTTCAACCGCAGCAAGGATGAGCTTCTCGAATGGATGGGTGACCGCGCCTCCGCCGGCCGCACCGTTCCGAAGGGCTTTCCGCGCAGCGGCAAATTCGCCGGCTGATCAGGCCTTTGGATTGAGACGGTTCGCCCTGATGGGCGGACCGGTTCAGGGGTAGGGGACCGTGTGATCGCGAAGGAACCGCGCTGCACCATCCTCGTCGATCTCGCCGGCTGCGACGGAGAGGATGAATTGGTAGAGCGTGGCGTCATCGGTATCGATGGCATACCCGTTGTCCATCAGGAAGACACCGGCTGAGACGATCGCGATCCGCTTGTTTCCGTCGATAAAAGCATTGTTCATTGCAAGAACGTAAAGATACGCTACCGCCAGCTCGATGAGGTCTGTCGATCCATATGCAACCTTGTTGACGGCAAGCATCAGCGCAGATTCCAGCGCGCCCTCATCGCGCAAACCATAAGCCCCACCGAATCTTTCGATCTGGCGCAGGTGGAGGCGTTCAACCAGCGCTCGTGAAAGAAATTGGATGGCCATCACTCGGCCAGCTTCTTGAGGGCAACCTTGTATCTGTCCATGAAGCGCTCCGCATGCTCTAGCTGACGGTTGAAATCGTCATCGAGCGGCTTCAAGACCAGCTTCCCTGCTTCTTCGCTAAGATCGATATTATCTCCCGCGCGCAACCCCATCCGCTCCAGAATCTCCTTCGGGATGATGATGCCTTCGGAATTGCCGATCTTGCGGATGGTGGTGTTCATGCGCGTATCCTCATGTTGCAACGCAGTTATAACATGAGGATGGCCGATTTGCAATCCCGTCGGGAGAGGGGGCGTCAGACGTCGCGCGCCGGATCGGCAAGTTCCCATCCGCGGGCCGTCAGGTGTTCCTGAGGCTGGTAGCGGGTCTTGTAGCCCATCTTGGGCGACCCCTTCACCCAGTAGCCGAGATAGACATGCGGCAGGCCGAGCGTCTTCGTGCGGTTGATATGGTCGAGGATCATGAAGGTGCCGAGAGAGCGCTTTTCGAGATCGGGATTGAAGAAGGAATAGACCATCGACAGCCCGTCGCTCATCATGTCGGTCAGCGCCACGGCGAGCAATTCGCCCCTCGGCGTGCCGGCGATACCGTCTCCCGGCTCGCGGCGGCGGTATTCGATGACGCGGGTGTTGACGTGCGAATCCTCGACCATGATCGCGTAGTCGAGGGCGGACATGTCCGACATCCCGCCGCGCTGGTGACGGCTGTCGAGATACCGTCGGAACAGGGAGAACTGTTCGGTCGACGGCTGCGCTGGACCAAGGGTCGCAATGATGTCGCTGTTGGTCGCGAGAACGCGCCTCATGGACTTCGCCGGCTGGAAGTCGCCTGCAAGGATTCGAACAGAAACGCAGGCACGGCACGCTTCGCAGGCTGGCCGGTAGGCGATGTTCTGGGACCGTCGAAACCCGCCTTGGGTCAATAGGTCGTTCATCTCCGCCGCGCGAGGACCGACGAGATGCGTGAACACCTTGCGTTCCATTTCACCCGATAGATACGGACAAATCGCCGGTGCCGTCAGGTAGAACTGAGGTGATGGCGTTGTCTGTGTGTTCATGGAGGTGCAGCCCGGTCCGTCGTCTTGCTCGTGGCGCTACTGATCCTAGCATGGCGCATAACGCGCAAACGTCAACTGGCGCATTTGCCGGTTGACGCATCCCTGGATCACTGTTGCGGTCTTACGACCTGCGGACGACGACGGTGCCGAGGAGGAGATCGTGAACCAGCCGCGAGCGCTCGATAAACAGCCCGGCCAGGAGCACCAGCGGCGTCAGTACCGAATTGATCACCCAGAACAGTACCGTGTGAACCATGGCAGTCAGGAAATCCATCCGGCGCCCGTCGACCCGTGTCATGGCAAGCCCCATGGCGCGCATGCCCGGAGATCCCTGGCTGGCGCCACCGAGCGTCAGGCCGAAATAGAGGAGGGCGACGATGAAGAACAACGCGGGATAGAGCATGAAGCCAAGCCCGAGCGTCAGAATTCCCAAGAAGAACACGATCACCGCTGCAGGGATGCACAGCAGAAGAACGAACAGGTAATCGATGACAAAGGCGAAGATCCGGCGTGACAGAACGCCGCTATAGGCGCGCCAATTGTCCGGTGCGGCATAGGTCGGGTTCGGTTCGAAGCTCATTCGCGTGGTTCTCCAGTTGTACCAAACCCGATATAAGAGGTGGCAAGCCCAACAGCAAGGTTTGCCACCATAGGCTTTAAACCCGGCCGAGTTTCTTCGCGGCCTCGATCGCAAAGTAGGTCAGGATGCCGTCGCAGCCGGCGCGCTTGAAGCAGAGCAGCGTCTCCATCATGATCCGGTCGCCGTCGATCCAGCCGTTCATCGCCGCCGCCTTGATCTGCGAATATTCGCCGGAGACCTGATAGGCGTAGGTCGGCAGGCCGAAAGCTTCCTTCACGCGCCAACAGATATCGAGATAGGCGATACCCGGCTTGACCATCAGCATGTCGGCGCCTTCTTCCACGTCGAGTGCCGCGTCGCGCATCGCTTCGGTGCCGTTGGCGGGCGAGATGTAATAGGCGTTCTTGTCGCCCTTCAGGAGCCCGCTCGTATTGATCGCCTCACGGTACGGACCGTAAAATCCCGAGGAGAACTTTGTCGCATAGGACATGATGCCGACATCCTGGTGACCGGCAGCGTCGAGCCCGCGGCGGATGGCGCCGATGCGACCGTCCATCATCTCGGACGGCGCGATGATGTCGGCCCCGGCATCCGCCTGCAGGACCGCCGCCTTGATCACCTGATCAACCGTCTCGTCGTTGACGATCATGCCCTCACGCAGGATGCCGTCATGGCCATGGCTGGTGAATGGATCGAGCGCCACGTCGGTGATGACGCCGATATTGGGCACCGCTTTCTTCGCGGCGATGGTGAACTGGTTGATGAGGTTGTTCGGATCGAGGATCGCCGAGCCGGTTTCATCGCGCAGGTTCATCTCGATGTCGGGGAAGGGCGCAACAGCTGGAATGCCGAGATCGGCCGCTTCCCGTATGGCTTCCACCGCCTTGTCGACGCTCATCCGGTTGACCCCGGGCATCGACTTGATCGGATCGACGATGCCGGTGCCGGGCACGATGAAGATCGGCCAGATCAGGTCGTCCACGGTCAGCCGGTTCTCCTGCACCATGCGTCGCGTCCAGTCTGCCTTGCGGTTGCGCCGCATGCGGCGATGACCGGTGACGTGGTCGACGAGGTGGGTCTTGTCCATGACGGATACTCCGTTCTTATTGCTCGCTGCTGACGAGAGCGTTTCCTGGCTGATTGAAACATTCTGCCGGAGCAGGCTTGTGTCAGGTCAAACGCTCTAACACGCGAGAAACTGTTTATGAATGGGGCTTACTGCGCATTGCTGCCATGCGGCCTGCTGGCGGCTCGCGACGTCTCCCGATATGATCGAAGGCATGGAATCTGATTCACCCACGGTACCCAAGCGCACGCTGACGGAAATCCTTTTCGTCGTCTTCCTCAGGATTATCGCGGTTGCCTGCCTATGGTTCGGCATCCAGTACTGGGCGATGCTGGTCGGCTATTCGCTGCACGGCATGGCGCGCTTCGATCTTCTGGCGCCGCCATGGAAAGTGGCGGCGGCCTCGCTTGCCGTTCTGTTTCCGGTTGCCTCGCTCGGTTTGTGGCTCACCGTGTCCTGGGGCGCGGTGCTCTGGACTATCGCAGCGTTCTCGCAGGTGCTGATGTATCTCGTCTGGCCAGAAATCTTCGGACGGAACACTCTTGTGCCCATCCTGCACGGCCTCGTGGCCGCCATTTACGGCGTGTTTCGGCTCTCTTTATGGCTGGAAGAGCGGCGCAAGGCGGAGCGGGTAAGGATTGATTCACCTTGACCCTAAAGCTTTGGCGCCTTTATTTGGCCTGAAATTTCGACCTAACCCATTGATTTCAATAGGGCGGAAATAAGGGTGAGGGGGAGGCAGCTAGACTGCCGACGATTGGAAAAACTTCTGCAAGATTTTGTTAACCCTTTGTTTTAAGTCGAATTTTATGCGCTTTCGTTAGTGTCTGTCTCAAGGCGGGAATAAACAAACACACCGCCAAGCAAAACAGTGAGGCAGTCATGATGAACACGAAAATGAAGCCGCAGGCACCGGTCGCAGCAGACATCAACGAAGACCCGATCCGTTCGCTTTATATGGAATCGCTCCACCTGGTCGAGCGTCTTCACCGCCGCCTGCTCGACGTCATCAAGGACGAGTTCGACCGCCAGGGTCGCGACGACGTCAACGCCATCCAGGCACTTCTCCTCTTCAACATCGGCAACTCGGAACTCACTGCCGGTGAACTGCGCTCGCGCGGTTACTATCTCGGCTCCAACGTTTCCTACAACGTCAAGAAGCTGGTCGACCTCGGTTTCATCAACCACCAGCGTTCGCGCATCGACCGCCGCTCGGTCCGCATCAGCCTGACCAAGGAAGGCCAGGAAGTCGCAGAAACCGTCGCCAAGCTCTATGATCGCCACGTCGGCTCGATCGAAAAGGTCGGCGGCATCGGCGAGGGCGAGTTCTCGCAGATGAACAAGCTGCTGCAGCGCCTCGACCGTTTCTGGAACGACAGCATCGCTTACCGCATGTAATATCTGCCATCGCCGCGCCGCGCTCCTGAACCACCGGAGGCGCGACGGCGGCACGGCAAAGACAACTGTCGGCGCCTGCATTTCCTCCAGTCATGCAGTGGCACGACACACATATCGGGCGGAGCGTAGCAATACGCTCCGCCGATCCCGTTTCAGAGCTCCAGATGTCCTCTATCATGGTCGCCTGATGCAGGCTCTTTCAGAACACCGGAACGCAGCGTTCTCTCGCTCCACAGCGCACTCCCAACCTCCCGAAATGGCTTCGAGTTCGCGCCTGCCACATTTCCCGTTGAGTATCTCGAAGGAGGCCGAAAAGTCACGCTTTCACACGGCTTTGTGACGCTGCAGCAACTGACACGAATTGGCCATATTGCTATGGGACCGCCATGCTTGAACAGGTTCGGGAAACTCGTGCTACTCCAGATGGCCCCCCGAGCATTTCCAGCAGCCCAGCCGCGGAATTTTGCGCGTTTATTAACCATATCCCTGTAGCGCTTTTGTTTTGAAGCCTCTGGGACCAGATGGACAGGATGATGTCGAAAAAGATCGGATCGGAATTGCTTTCCCGCCGCGCCATGTTGCGTTCGGCCGTCTCCGTGGGTGCCGCCGTTCTGGCCGCGCCGGCTTTGGCGCAGTCGACGCTCGATGGCATCATGACCGCGCCCCGTCGTGGCAACTGGGATGACCAGTTCGATGCGCGTGGTTCGCGCTCGGCCGTCGGTGTCGTCTCCAACAATCCGATCCTTGGTTCCGAAGGCCCGGCAAACATCCAGCAGGCGATCGCCTTCTATCAGCAGATCGTTTCTGCAGGTGGCTGGCCCGATGTCAATTCGTCCGTGCGCCTGCAGCTCGGCGTCGTTGATCCGTCGGTGCAGAACCTGCGCCGTCGCCTGATGATCGCCGGCGATCTCGATCAGTCCGCAGGCATGTCCAGCTCGTTCGACAGCAATGTCGACGGTGCGGTCAAGCGCTTCCAGGCCCGTCACGGCCTGCCGGCAGATGGCGTGCTTGGCGAATTCAGCGTCAAGGCGATGAACGTTCCGGCGCAGACGCGTCTGATGCAGCTTGAGACCAACCGGGTTCGCCTGCAGTCGATGTCCGGTGATCTCGGTTCGCGTTACGTCATGGTCAACATCCCGGCGGCCTATGTTGAAGCGGTCGAGAACGATCGCGTGGCGCTGCGCACCAATGCGGTCGTCGGCCGTATCGACCGCCCGACCCATGCGATCAATTCGAAGATCTACGAAGTCATCCTCAATCCTTACTGGACCGCACCGCGCTCGATCGTCGAAAAAGACATCGTGCCGTTGATGCGCAAGGACCCAACCTACCTGACGCGCAACAACATCCGTCTGATCGACGGTCGTGGCCAGGAAGTGTCGCCGGAAACCGTGGATTGGAATGCCCCCAAGGCGCCGAACTTCATGTTCCGCCAGGATCCGGGCAAGATCAACGCGATGTCCTCGACGAAGATCAACTTCCACAACCCGAACAACGAATACATGCACGACACGCCCCAGCAGGGCCTGTTCAACAAGCTGATGCGCTTTGAGTCCTCGGGCTGCATGCGTATCCAGAACGTGCGCGATCTCGTGACCTGGCTGCTGCGTGACACGCCCGGCTGGTCGCGTCAGGAAATCGAACGGGTTATCGCTGCTCGCCAGAACAACCCGATCAAGCTCAGCCAGGAAGTTCCGGTCTATATCGTCTATGTCACGGCATGGTCGGCAAAGGACCAGGTCGTCCAGTTCCGCGACGACATCTACCAGCGCGACGGCAACCAGGAACTGGCTCTGCAGACCACGACCGGCGTGGAGCGTGCCTCCGGTGCCATCACCGAACAGGATCTTCTGCCGCAATAAGCAGGACGTCGCTGACGAACGACGAAGTCGATTGAAAGGCCGCATCGCCCGAAAGGATGGTGCGGCCTTTTGCCGTTGTCGCAAAACGGAGTTGGACGCGCAAATGTCGCTCCGTGTATTGCCCTGATCGGAAGGGAAGGCTAAGACGCGTCACATCGCCTGCCACCCTTCGAGGAGCCTCGCACATGTCCAATACCGAAGCATTCTTCTCCCGCCCGCTGGCCGAATCCGATCCGGATATTTTTGGCGCGATCGAGAAGGAACTTGGCCGTCAACGCCATGAGATCGAACTGATCGCCTCGGAAAACATCGTGTCGCGTGCCGTGCTCGAAGCCCAGGGCTCGATCATGACCAACAAGTATGCCGAGGGCTATCCGGGCAAGCGCTACTACGGCGGCTGCCAGTTCGTCGACATCGCCGAAGAACTTGCCATCGAACGTGCCAAAAAGCTGTTCGGTGTGAACTTCGCCAACGTCCAGCCCAATTCCGGTTCGCAGATGAACCAGGCCGTGTTCCTGGCGCTGCTGCAGCCGGGCGACACATTCATGGGCCTCGATCTCAACTCGGGCGGTCACCTGACCCACGGCTCGCCGGTCAACATGTCCGGCAAGTGGTTCAACGTTGTGTCCTACGGCGTTCGTGAAGGCGACAACCTTCTCGATATGGATGCCGTGGCCGAGAAGGCCCGCACGACCAAGCCGAAGCTGATCATCGCCGGCGGCACGGCCTATTCCCGCACCTGGGACTGGAAGCGTTTCCGCGAGATCGCCGACGAAGTCGGCGCCTGGCTCATGGTCGACATGGCGCATATCGCCGGTCTCGTTGCCGGCAACCAGCATCCGTCGCCGTTCCCGCACTGCCATGTCGCGACCACCACGACCCACAAGTCGCTGCGCGGACCGCGCGGCGGCATGATCCTTACCAATGACGAGGATCTGGCGAAGAAATTCAACTCGGCTGTCTTCCCCGGCCTGCAGGGCGGCCCGCTGATGCATGTCATCGCCGCCAAGGCGGTGGCCTTCGGCGAAGCGCTGCAGCCTGAATTCCAGGATTACGCGGCTCAGATCGTCAAGAACGCCAAGGCCCTGTCGGAAACGCTGGTGGCAGGCGGTCTCGACATCGTCTCCGGCGGCACCGACAACCACCTGATGCTGGTCGATCTGCGCAAGAAGAACGCGACCGGAAAGCGGGCCGAAGCAGCGCTTGGCCGCGGCTATATCACCTGCAACAAGAACGGCATTCCGTTCGATCCTGAAAAGCCATTCGTCACGTCCGGTATCCGTCTCGGCACGCCGGCCGGAACGACGCGCGGCTTCAAGGAAGCCGAGTTCACCGAAATCGGCAACCTGATCGTCGAACTGCTTGACGGCCTGAAGACGGCCAATTCGGACGAGGGCAATGCGGTGGTGGAAGCGGGTGTCCGCGAAAAGGTGATGACGCTCACCAATCGCTTCCCGATGTACCCGTACCTCTAAGGAAACACGATGCGCTGCCCCTATTGCGGTTCGGAGGATACCCAGGTCAAGGACTCGCGTCCGGCCGAGGATTTCACCTCCATAAGGCGGCGGCGCATTTGCCCTGACTGCGGCGGTCGCTTCACGACATTCGAGCGCGTGCAGTTGCGCGAGCTGCTGGTGTCCAAGAAGACCGGCCGCAAGGTACCGTTCGACCGCAACAAGCTGGTGCGGTCGTTCCAGATTGCGCTGCGCAAGCGGCCGGTCGATCCCGACCGCATCGAGCGCGCCGTCTCCGGCATCGTCCGGCGTTTGGAGAGCTCGGGCGAGAGCGAAATCTCCTCCGAAGAGATCGGCCTCCAGGTGCTCGAATCGCTGAAAAGCCTCGATGACGTCGCCTTCGTGCGCTACGCATCCGTCTATCGCGACTTCTCCCATGCGGAGGACTTCGAGAAAGTGATTTCCGAGATCAACGCCAAGATTGCCCGCGATCCCGGGCTGGAGTCCTGACGCCATGTCGGAGGCCGACGACCAGCGGTTCATGGCCGCAGCGCTGAGGCTTTCGCGCTGGCATGAAGGGCAGACGATGACCAATCCGTCGGTCGGCTGCATCCTCGTCAGGGACGGAGCGATTGTCGGCGCAGCGGTTACGGCCCGCGACGGCCGACCACATGCGGAAGCCCGCGCGCTCGCCGTTGCCGGCGAGAAGGCGAGGGGGGCGACCGCCTATGTGACGCTGGAACCTTGCGCCCATCACGGCAAGACCCCGCCCTGCGCCAATGCGCTCGTGGCAGCCGGTGTTTCCCGCGTTGTCGTCAGCGTCGCCGATCCCGATCCGCGCGTCTCCGGTCAGGGATTGAAGATCCTGCACGATGCGGGCATCGCGACCGAGCTTGGCCTGATGGAAGATGACGGCAAGCGCGCGCTCGCCGGTTATCTCTCCCGCCAGATCCGCCACCGCCCTTACGTCACGCTCAAGCTTGCCGTCTCGGCCGATGGAATGCTGGGACGCCGTGGCGAGGAAGTGCTGATCACCGGGCCGCTCGCCCGTGCCCAGGTGCATGTCATGCGGGCCGAAAGCGATGCGATCCTGGTCGGCATGGGAACCGTCCGTTCCGACGATCCGCAACTGACGGTCAGGCTTCCCGAGATGAGCGACAGATCGCCCATCCGCATCATTCTCGACCGCCGTCTCGAACTGCCGCTCGACAGCCTTCTGGTTCGGTCCGCCCACGACGTGCCTGTGATCGTCGCCTGCGTGCCGGTCTCGCAAGAGTCCGAAAAGCGCGAGAAACTTCTGGCCGCAGGTGTCGATGTGATCGAGGCAGGCGATCTCGCAGCACTTCTCGACCAGTTGGCGACACGCGGTATTTCCCTTCTATTCGTTGAAGGCGGCGCGACGGTTGGCAAGGCCTTTCTGGATGCCGGCCTCGTCGATCGGATCGTGCTGTCGCAGGGGCCGACGATGGTGGGCGACGGCGGTCTTGAATCGCCTCTGTCGCCATCCGATATGCCGGAGGGTTTCCAGCTGGTTCGTGAGGATACGTTCGGTCCCGACCGTTCCTACGATTTCCAGAAAATCGAGCAGTCATAGAGGTCGTCGATGTTTACCGGAATTGTCACCGATGTCGGAACCGTAGCGGCGACGACCCCGATGGACGAGGGCGTCAAGCTCCGTATCGCCACCAGCTACGATCCGAAGACGATCGCGATGGGTGCCTCGATCGCCCATGGCGGCGTTTGCCTGACCGTGACCAACTTGCCTGAGGACGGCAGCAATGAGCGCTGGTTCGAGGTGGAAGCCTGGGAAGAAGCGCTGCGGCTGACAACGATCGCTGGCTGGACATCCGGTACCCGCGTCAATCTGGAGCGGGCGCTGAAGATCGGCGACGAACTGGGCGGCCACATCGTCTCCGGCCATGTCGACGGCAAGGCGGAGATCCTGTCCGTGACCTCCGAAGGCGAAGCAGTCCGCATTCGCCTTCGGGCGCCGGAAAGTCTCGCCTGCTTCGTCGCGCCGAAGGGTTCGGTTGCGCTCGATGGCACATCGCTCACCGTCAACGCTGTCGATGGCACCGATTTCGACGTGCTGCTGATCAGGCACACGCTGGGCGTCACCACATGGGGCGATCGCCAGGCCGGCGATTTCGTCAATTTCGAAGTCGATACGATGGCCCGCTACGCAGCAAGGCTGGCCCAGTTCCCGACAGGCTGAGGCTGACCCGACGACATGCGGAAACAGGCGGCAGCGTGCAAGCTGCGCTCCTCCTGTTCCGCCCCGATGACGTTGCAGAATAGGTATTCGCGCCCTGCAACGCAGCGTTCAGCGAAAACCACTTGCCAATCCCGGCCGGGCATGTTTTGACCGCCGACTATTCGGCTTGTCGCCCAACGCGCCGATGTAACCAAGGTGAAATCATGCCGCAAGAACACGCACCTCACATCCTGATCGTGGAAGCACGGTTTTATGACGACATGGCGGACGCGCTGCTCGATGGCGCAACGACCGCTCTCAAGGATGCGGGTGCGACCTACGACGTGGTGACGGTTCCGGGAGCCCTCGAAATTCCGCCGGCAATCGCCATGGCGCTCGATGCCGGCGATCAGGACGGCACGTCCTATGACGGCTTTGTCGCGCTCGGCATGGTCATCCGTGGCGAAACCTACCATTTCGACATCGTCTCGAACGAATCCTCGCGCGCGCTGATGGATCTTGCGGTCTCCGAATCGCTGGCGATCGGCAACGGCATTATGACCGTCGAGAACGACGAGCAGGCCTGGGTGCGCATCAAGCGGTCCGAAAAGGACAAGGGCGGCTTTGCGGCCCGTGCCTGCCTCACCATGATCGCGCTGCGCGAAAAGCTGAATGGTGGTTGATAGAATGTCCAAAGAAGGCGAGCATCCGGTCAAGCCGGCAAATCAGCGTGGCGCGGCGCGTTTGGCAGCCGTCCAGGCTCTGTATCAGATGGATGTGGGCGGCACCGGCGTTCTCGAGGTCGTGGCCGAATATGAGGCCCATCGCCTCGGCCAGGAACTCGACGGCGATACCTATCTGAAGGCGGATGCCTCCTGGTTCCGCTCGATCGTTGCCGGCGTCGTGCGCGATCAGGACAAGATCGACCCGCTGATCCGCTCGGCGCTGCAGGAAGACTGGCTGCTGTCGCGGATCGATTCGACCCTGCGCGCCATCCTGCGTGCCGGAACGTTCGAGATCGTCGAGCGCAAGGATGTCCCGGTGGCCGTCATCGTCACCGAGTATGTCGAAATTGCTCGCGCGTTCTTCGAGGAAGACGAGCCGAAGGTCGTCAATGCGGTTCTCGACCGCATTGCCAAGCAAATCCGCGGCGACGCGAAGAAGTAACATCCCGGAAAGAGCATCAGATGGACGAAGCGGTCGAGCGTCAAAGAATTGACTTGAGCACCGCCCGCCGCAGCGTCTTTCTGCTCGCAGGCACCCAGGCCATCCTGGGGTCTGCCACACCTCTCACCGTGTCGATCGGCGCTCTTGCCGGCTACCAGCTTCTCGGCGACGACAAGTCGCTTGCGACAGCGCCGATCACCGCGTTCAACCTCGGCACGGCCGTCGGTGCGGTGCTGATTGCCATCGCGTCCAAGTTCCTGGGCCGCAAGGCGGCCTTCATGTCGGGCGGCATGCTCGGCGCGATCGGCGGCGGGCTTGCGGCAATTGCACTGTTTCGCGGTGATTTCTGGCTGTTTGCCTTCGCGCTTCTGCTGGTCGGGTCCTGCGCCGGCTTCACCCAGAAGATCCGCTTCGCCGCTGCCGATATTTCTCCCAAAGCCTATAAGCCGCGAGCCATCTCCTGGATCCTCGGGGCCGGTATCGTCTCGGCGATCGTCGGACCGCAGCTCTCCATCGCCGCAAAGGATTGGCTGGCGCCGGTGACCTTCGCCGGTGCGTTCCTGATGCTGATCCCGCTCTGCCTTGCCGGTATCTGCATCATGGCCTTCCTGCGTCTTCCGACCAAGGCGGATGCGTCGCTCTCAACCCAGCAGCCGCCGGCACGGTCGCTGCGGGAAATCGTCGTGACGCAGCGGTTCATGACCGGCATGGTCTGCGGTATCTGCACCTACGCGCTGATGACCTTCGTGATGACTGGTGCGCCGCTCGCCATGGTGATCGGCTGCGGCTTTCCGACGGAACTGGCGGCGCTCGGCATTCAGTGGCATGTGCTCGCCATGTTCGGCCCAAGCTTTTTCACCGGCATGCTGATCACCCGCTTCGGCGCGGAAAAAGTGGTCGCCGCCGGCCTCGTCACGCTGATGGGCTGCGCGATCGTTGCCCATATGGGCGTGGAATTGTGGAATTTCTGGCTGGCGCTGGTCCTGCTCGGGATAGGTTGGAATTTCGGTTTCATCGGCTCGACCACGATCGTCGCCTCCAGCTATCGCCCGCAGGAGGCCGACAAGGTGCAGGGGTTTCACGACATCGTCCTCTTCGGCACGGTGGCGCTGTCCTCCTTCTCCTCGGGCAAGGTGTTCGTCACCTGGGGCTGGTCATTCATCAACCTGGTGATCTGGCCGGTCGCGATCTTTTGCCTTCTTCTCATTCTGGCGCTGATGCTGCGCAGGCCCGTCGCAAAAGCCAACTGACCCGGTTCTATTACCGTCGTAGCGCTTGACGGCGGTTGTTCCTCACCGCAATCTCACCCGCGCATGGCAACGGCTGCGTTCCTTGGGAGGGGAAAGCCGTTGCTGGAGGGTGCAGAATGCCGGGGCGGCATCGGCCGCAGCCGGTCAGGGAGAGGAAAATTCGCATGACTGTAATTCTAGGTGTGATCGTCTGCGGTCTGCTGTCGATCATTTATGCTGCATGGGCCACGCGTTCCGTACTTGCCGCCGATCAAGGCAATCAGCGGATGCAGGAGATCGCCGGTTATATCCGCGAAGGCGCACAGGCCTATCTGTCTCGCCAGTATATGACGATTGCCATCGTCGGTGTGCTGGTTGCGGGTCTCACATGGTTTCTTCTGTCTGGCACGGCAGCCATCGGCTTCATCATCGGCGCCGTTCTCTCGGGCGCTGCCGGCTTCATCGGCATGCACGTCTCGGTGCGGGCCAATGTGCGCACGGCGCAGGCGGCATCCCATAGTCTGGCAGCAGGTCTCGACATTGCCTTCAAGTCTGGCGCCATCACCGGCATGCTGGTCGCGGGCCTCGCACTGCTCGGCGTGTCCATCTACTTTTTCATCCTGACAACCGTGCTCGGCCATGCGGTCGGTTCACGCGAAGTGATCGATGCCCTTGTGGCACTCGGCTTCGGCGCCTCGCTGATCTCAATCTTCGCGCGCCTTGGCGGCGGCATCTTCACCAAAGGCGCCGATGTCGGCGGCGATCTCGTCGGCAAGGTGGAAGCCGGTATTCCGGAAGACGATCCACGCAACCCGGCAACGATCGCCGACAATGTGGGCGACAATGTCGGTGACTGCGCCGGCATGGCGGCCGACCTGTTCGAGACCTACGCAGTCTCGGTCGTTGCGACCATGGTGCTCGCGGCAATCTTCTTTGCCGGCAGCGCCGTCATCGACCAGGCGATGCTCTATCCGCTGGCGATCTGCGGCACCTGCATCATCACCTCGATCGTCGGCACGTTCTTCGTCAAGCTCGGCACAAACGGCTCGATCATGGGCGCCCTCTACAAGGGACTGATCGTGACGGGGCTGCTGTCCATCGTCGGGCTTGCGATCGCGACCTCGATCACCATCGGTTGGGGCACGATCGGCACGGTTGCCGGCATGGACATCACCGGCGCCAGACTGTTTGCCTGCGGCCTCGTCGGGCTGGTCGTGACAGCGCTGATCGTTGTCATCACCGAATACTATACCGGCACCAACAAGCGGCCGGTCAATTCCATCGCCCAGGCTTCCGTCACGGGCCACGGCACCAACGTCATCCAGGGACTGGCCGTCTCGCTGGAATCGACCGCACTGCCGGCACTCGTCATCGTTGGTGGCATCATCTCCACCTATCAGCTCGCCGGACTGTTCGGCACAGGCATCGCCGTCACCGCCATGCTCGGCCTTGCCGGAATGATCGTGGCACTCGATGCCTTCGGCCCTGTCACCGACAATGCCGGCGGCATTGCCGAAATGGCGCATCTGCCGCCGGATGTTCGCAAAGCCACGGATGCTCTGGATGCCGTCGGCAATACGACCAAGGCCGTCACCAAGGGCTACGCGATCGGCTCGGCCGGTCTCGGCGCACTGGTGCTGTTTGCGGCCTACGCCAACGATCTCCAGTACTTCGTGGCAAACGCCGATAAATATCCGTACTTCCAGGGGGTAGGCCAGATCTCGTTCAGCCTGTCCAATCCGTATGTGGTGGCGGGCCTGCTGTTTGGCGGTCTCATCCCGTATCTGTTCGGCGGCATCGCCATGACGGCGGTCGGCAAGGCGGCAAGCTCGATTGTCGAGGAAGTTCGCCGGCAGTTCCGCGAAAAGCCCGGCATCATGCAGGGAACGGAAAAACCCGACTACGGCCGCGCGGTCGATATCCTGACCAAGGCTGCGATTCGCGAAATGATCGTGCCCTCGCTGCTCCCGGTTCTCGCGCCGATCTTCGTCTATTTCGGTGTGCTTCTCGTCTCGGGCGGCGACAAGGCGTCCGCCTTTGCAGCGCTCGGTGCCTCGCTTCTCGGCGTCATCATCAACGGCCTGTTCGTCGCGATCTCGATGACCTCGGGCGGCGGCGCTTGGGACAATGCCAAGAAAAGCTTCGAGGACGGTTTCGTCGATAAGGACGGCACCCGCCACATGAAGGGATCCGATGCCCACAAGGCTTCGGTGACAGGCGATACGGTCGGCGATCCCTACAAGGATACGGCAGGCCCTGCCGTCAATCCGGCGATCAAGATCACCAACATCGTCGCCCTTCTGCTGCTGGCGGTTCTCGCCCACTAGAACCATATCTCATCCAGACAAAAGAAAGCCCGCGGTACCATTGGTATCGCGGGCTTTTTGATACTCGGTAATGCGCTTGTTAGTTGCCCATGCTCTGCAGCATGTTGCGGATCTGGCCAGCACCGCCGCTTGCTGCTCCGGAACCACCCGACAGAAGCTGCTGCAGGAAGGTAAGGTCGCGGCCGCCGGTTGGCGTCGTGCGCGAGATCGTGTCGAACACCTTGCCGTCCTGAAGTGCGTAGTTGGCGCGCTGGGCGACCACGCCGTTCTTGTCGAAATAGATGGCAAGCACGCTCTGCTCGACGATCTGCGGCTTCATGAAGGCTGCCCGACGGTGGCGCTTCTGGGAAATGTAATAGAACACTTCCGTATCGAAGGTCGCGGTCGTCGACGGTGTACCCATGGTCAGGATCACCTGCTCGCGGCTTGAACCGACAGGGATCAGGTTCAGCGACTGCTGGTCAACGACATAGCCGTTGTACATCGTGTCGCCGATTTCCATGGACGTGCAGCCGGAAACTGCAATCGATGCAACGACAAGGGCCGCCGCCGTTTTGCTCAACGCTTTCATTTCGTATCCGAAAACCCGCTTCTTCAACGGTATCCCCCACATGTCGATGTGCCGGCGGAAGCCGGTTACTCTGCTGCTCATACCATTGTGGCTATTCCGGGGACAGCTGACTGCCGCTTCCGGATAGCCGAACCGAAGCCCGCCGATGGCGAATGCATTGCAATTCGTGCCTGCTTCGGTAAACCAGCTTTCGTTTGCATGCAACATCGCCAGCTTCGACCATGACGCAAACATGAAGGCAAATGCAGGAAACACGATGATATTCGGCCTGTTCAAAAAGAAAAACAGCAATCAGACCATCGTCAACCGGCAATACTACGCCCTGACGTCGGCAGCGCGCATCCCCGTCTTCTACGAGGATTTCGGCGTACCCGATACCGTGATGGGCCGGTTTGAAATGCTGTCCATCGTGATGATCCTGTTTTTTCGCCGGACGGCGAAGTCGGGGCCGAGCGGGCAGGAACTGGCGCAGGAGATCGTCGATGCCTTCTTTCAGGATATCGACCATTCGATTCGCGAGCTCGGCATCGGCGACCAGGGGGTTCCGAAGCGGATGAAGAAGCTCGCGGGCATGTTCTATGGTCGGCTCGAGACCTATGCCGCGGCTCTCGACAGCGGCGACGAAACCGCGCTTGCCGCAGCGCTGCACCGTAATATCCATCCTAAAGCCACCGATATACAAGACATGAGCGCACTTGCGCACTGGATGACAACCACCGAAACCGCTATGTCAGCGGTCTCGGAAGATACGATTTCCCGTGGGCTGCTGGTCGTGCCGCAGCCGGTCCGGGAAGGCGAGGAACAATGAAAAGCGATCAAGAACCCAGCAAGGCCAGAGGCGGCAAGCCTCCGTTCTCCTATCCTGTGAAGGTCGGAAACATTTCGGCCAATCCCGTCACTGTCACTGTTGAAGCCGATGAAAACGAGCTGAAGGGCTTGGCCGTTCTCTGGGACGTCGTATCGGTCAATTCGTTGAAGGCGGAGATCTACATTGCCCGCTGGAAGAAGGACGGCGTGCGCCTCAAGGGCCACGTCAAGGCCGCCGTCACCCAGGCCTGCGTGGTGACGCTCGATCCTGTGTCGTCGACCATTTCAGAAGATTTCGATCAGGTCTTCGTGCCTGAGGGATCCAAGCTTGCGCGCGTCGTCACGGCCGAAAGCGCCGAGATGGTGGTCGATCCTGATGGTCCGGACCTGCCGGAAATGTTTGTCGGCGATACGATCGATGCGGGCGAGGTCGTTGCCGAGTTCGTGGCACTGGCGATGGACCCTTATCCGCGCAGGCCGGGCATCGATTTCAAGGACCATATCGAGAGCGACCCGAACGATCCGGCGACCAAACCCAATCCGTTTGCCGCGCTCAAGGATTGGAAAAAAGACTGAGACCGGTTGTAAGCAGAAACAAAACCTATATTTTGGCCACGATTTCGCCGGCAGGGCGGCGCATGAGCGTGCCCACTGAAGAAGCAAAAGTCGGCGCAGGCATTCGTTGCAGGCGCGTGCGGCCGGTTAAAACAAGGATCAGGGACGCGTGATCAGAATTTCGATTGACGCCATGGGTGGCGACTTTGGCCCCGAGGTTGTCATGGCGGGCGCCGCGAAGGCGCTCGAACGCCATCCCGACGTCAGTTTCCTCCTCTACGGACTGAAAGCCGAATGCGAGCCGTGGCTTGCGCGCTATCCGAAATTGCGCGAGCGGTCCGTGTTCCATGCGTGTGAACTGGCCGTTGCCATGGACGAGAAGCCGAGTGCGGCGCTACGCCGTGGTCGCTATGTCTCGACCATGTGGCGTTCCATCGAAGCCGTGAAGCTTGGCGAAGCTGATGTCGTTGTGTCCGCCGGCAATACCGGTGCGCTGATGGCAATGTCGAAATTCTGTCTTCGCACGTTGGCGAGTATCGAACGCCCCGCAATTGCAGGCATCTGGCCAACCTTGAAGGGCGAAAGCATCGTCCTCGACATCGGCGCGACGATCGGCGCTGACAGCCAGCAGCTGCTCGATTTCGCGCTGATGGGTGGTGCCATGGCGCGGGCCCTATTCGAAGTGGATTGCCCCACCGTCGGACTTCTCAATGTGGGTGTCGAAGAGGTCAAGGGGCAGGAAGAGGTGAAGGAAGCCGGTCGGCTTATCCGCGAAGCCAACCTGCCGCATCTCTCCTATCACGGCTTCGTCGAGGGCGACGACATCGGCAGGGGCACTGTCGACGTTGTGGTGACCGAAGGCTTTACCGGCAATATCGCTCTGAAGACCGCCGAGGGAACCGCGCGCCAGATCGCCACGCTTTTGCGCGAATCCATGTCGCGCACGCTGCTTGCCCGGATCGGCTACCTTCTCGCAAAGCCAGCATTCGATCGCTTGCGCGAGAAGATGGACCCGAACAAGGTCAATGGCGGCGTCTTTCTCGGCCTCAACGGTATTGTGATCAAGAGCCACGGTAGCGCCAACGCCGAAGGCATCGCAGCCGCGATCGCAGTCGGCTACGACATGGCGCGAAATGACCTCAACGCCAAAATTTCGCAGGATTTGAAGATTTATCATGCCAGACGCCTGCCGCCGGCCGGCCCTGAAGCCGCATGACGTTAGGATGTGATTTGACTATGATTCGATCAGTTGTTCGCGGTTACGGGGCAGCGCTCCCGAAACGGGTCGTCACCAATCGCGAGCTGGAGACGATTGTCGACACGTCGGACGAGTGGATCGTCCAGCGCACCGGCATCACCCAGCGCTACATCGCCGGCGACGACGAAACGACGGCATCGCTCGGTGAGAAGGCAGCGCGGGCAGCGCTCGATAATGCCGGCCTGACACCTGACGACATCGATCTGGTCCTTCTGGCGACTTCGACGCCGAACAACACCTTTCCCGCGACCGCCGTCGAGATCCAGAACCGGCTCGGCATGAAGCATGGCTACGCTTTCGACATGCAGGCGGTCTGCAGCGGCTTCGTTTACGCGATGACGACGGCAGACCTCCACCTGCGTGGCGGGCTTGCCAAGCGCGCGCTGGTGATCGGCGCCGAAACCTTTTCCCGCATTCTGGACTGGAACGACCGCACGACCTGCGTGCTGTTCGGCGACGGCGCCGGCGCCGTTGTGCTGGAGGCTCAGGAAGGCGAGGGCACGATTGCCGACCGCGGTATCCTGACGGCGCATCTGCGCTCGGACGGATCCCACAAGGACAAGCTCTACGTCGATGGCGGCCCATCGACGACCGGCACGGTCGGGCACCTGAAGATGGAAGGCCGTGAGGTCTTCAAGCATGCGGTGGCTATGATCACCGACGTGATCGAGGACGCATTCGAGGCGACCGGCACGACTGCCGAGGATATCGACTGGCTGGTACCGCACCAGGCCAACCGTCGTATCATTGATGGATCTGCCAAGAAGCTCAACATTCCCACCGAGAAAGTCGTCGTCACCGTCGACATTCACGGCAACACGTCTGCGGCATCGATCCCGCTTGCGCTTTCAGTTGCCTGTGCCGACGGTCGCATCAAGAAGGGCGATCTTGTGATGCTGGAAGCCATGGGTGGCGGCTTCACCTGGGGGGCCGTCCTGATCCGCTGGTGATGCCGGCTGAAAACCTGAGCCATATTATGAAATAATCAATGCCGAACAGATGCTTGGCCCGGGGGCGCTTGACCGTGGGGCACAACCAAAATACTGTTTGCGGGCTTTGATAATATCACATTAAATCAGGCGGGGGACCATGGCCGGCAAGACAGTCACACGCGCGGATCTGGCGGAATCGGTTTTTCGCAAGGTTGGCCTCTCTCGCACGGAATCGGCGGAACTCGTCGAAACGGTAATCGACGAAATCTGCAACGCCATCGTTCGCGGCGAAATGGTCAAGCTTTCGTCGTTTGCGACATTTCAGGTGCGCGCCAAGAACGAGCGCATCGGTCGCAATCCGAAGACAGGCGAGGAAGTACCGATCTCACCCCGCCGGGTGATGACCTTCAAGGCATCCAATGTTTTGAAGCAACGCATCCTCAAAGCGCACACATTGCGCAAGGTCAAGCAGAAGCCGGCAAGCCCTGCGAGCTGACACGCCCGTTTTGCACGCTGGCACCCCTGCCAAAACACCAATCTTGTGAACACACTTGAATCTTTCGGTGCAAGCCGTTGAGAAATGTGCGATTCGACGCATAATCCTCGTCCAGCCTTTCGTGCTGACCCCTTTCGCGCCGCACGGCCGTTCGATCCCTGGAGATTGACACTTGGACAAGAGCCCGGACGCATTCCGCACCATCAGCGAAGTCGCTGACGATCTCGACCTGCCGCAACACGTCCTGCGCTTCTGGGAAACGCGGTTTCCGCAAATCAAGCCGATGAAGCGGGGAGGCGGCCGTCGCTACTACCGCCCGGAGGACGTGGACCTGTTGAAGGGGATCCGTCACCTTCTCTACGACCACGGATACACGATCAAGGGCGTTCAGAAGCTCCTGAAGACGAATGGCAACAAGTTCGTCTCAGCAATCGCATCGGGTGATATCGCCACAATGGAAGCCATCATGGCGGCCAACAGCGAGAAGAATGCCGAGCCTAAAATTTCCACCCAGGAAGAAGATCAGGTCGTCGGGCGCCCGAAGGTAAAGCCGAGCGGCCGGTTCTTCGGTTTCGGCGGTGCCGGGGAGGACCAGTTGGAAGTGTCGGTTGGAAAATCGAGCGTCGGCAAGGAAGACCGTGCCCTGCTGCAGGAGGCACTGTTTGACCTTCTCGAATGCAAGCGTCTGCTGGACCAGGTTCGTTGATCCGATACCTGCTTACATGAACTCACTGTAAATTTACCGTTCACCTCTGGTTCAAACGCGAAGGTACAACATTTACCTACGAGGAAACACTAGAGGAGATGCAAACGTGAAAAAACTCGCAATCATTGTCGTCTCGGCCATGACGGCACTGACGAGCATGGTACCGGCACACGCCTTCCCTGTCGTCAACGCACCGAAGACCATCGAAGCGCCGCAGAGCGTTGATCAGGTCCAGCAGGTTCAGTGGCGGCATCGTGATCGTTGGGAAGGTCGTCGCTACTATCGTCACCATCGCGACTACCGCCGCGGCGACTATTATCGCGGTCGCCACTACCGTGGCCATAATTCGGGTGCGATCATCGGCGGTCTTGCTGCCGGCGCTCTGATTGGCGGCGCCATTGCATCCCAGCCGCGCTACGCCGAACCGCGTTACGTGCAGCCACGTCGTTACGTGAACGCCAATAGCGCGCACGTCAACTGGTGCGCCAACCGCTACCGGTCCTACAGGGCTTATGACAATACATTCCAGCCCTATAACGGCCCGCGCCAGCTGTGCTACTCGCCCTACTGATAGGGCAGTCGCCAAGGCGTCCTGACAGGCCGGCCCCAGACAATGGGGCCGGCTTTCTTATTGAAGCAAGACCTTCGATCCAGGATCCACTGAAAGCCGATTTTTTCCTTGCGTGGTGAAGATCATGTCAGTATGGAATGCATGCTTCACGCGACGCCGGTCCGCCGGCTCGAAGCGATGTGGCGGAATGTAGCGCAGCCCGGTAGCGCACTTGACTGGGGGTCAAGGGGTCGTCGGTTCGAATCCGGCCATTCCGACCATTCTTCCTTCGGCGACAGGCTCCCCCAGAGCCGCTTTGACCTGAGCTCGCCATGGGCGAACTCGTCTCTCGTCACGCCAACCTGTTGCGACGTCACTCACCAGAACCTGTGAACGAATGATGGATCATCCCGAACCGCGTTCGACTTATCTGACTACAATTTGCATTTGGCTGGAACGTCAGTGTTCCCGACGCGTTGTCAGATAGGAAAACAAAGGAGAATGTGATGTTGAAGGGTGTTGTACTTTGGGCGATGGGCGTTCCGATCCTTGTAATCGTGCTGCTCTACGCATTCGTATTCTAAAGTTCTGGATCTCTGGCGGTAACGGCCAGCGCATTTCGATCTAGAAGGGTCAGCTCCGAGACACGAGCTGACCCTTTTTCATTTTGGCAGCTGTTGTCGAGATATAGCTCTAGGCAAAAAAAGGCCCCGCACTCGCGGGGCCTTTTCGGTGAGTCTCAGATTTCCGGGCAACCAGGGCGATTGGCGAAGGTGATCCGGTCGGGGCCCCGACGGGTCATGCCCTGGACGGTGATGCTGCGGCGAGTTGCGCGGACGATCTCCGTCTGACGGAAGCCTTCGTCGCGAGCGGCGGCGCGTGCTTCGCCAGGGCTGCAGCCCATGCGGCGATCGCGTCTGTCGTAATCGCGATCCCTGTCGCGGATCACCGGGCGCACGCCGTCAGGTCCGATGCGCAGCTGTACGTCCTGGGCCGATGCCGGGGCAGTGGCCGCACCAAGGGTGCAGACGGACAAGGCCAAGGCCAGGCCTGCCTTTGCGAAAACATTGATCATTGTATCCTCCGTGTATGGAGCCGGGGCAGGGCCTGCGGCGCAAGATATTCACGGGGATGTAACTGATTTGTGAGTGGTAAAGTTCCGCCTGCGATCAATCAGCAAGTATAGGCGTAGCACACGTGATAGTAGTTCGCGTTAGCGAAAACGCGCTGTCCGGCTCGCATTCATCAGAAGCTCCTGCTCGGAAGCAAACGACCCCAGGAGCTGCAGAAGACGGTTTTCCTCGTCCTTGTCGAGACGGTAACGGCGCGCAAAGTCAGTTACGCTCCACACCTTCTTCATTCCGGACTGCTGAAGATCGACGGGTGTAATATGCGACATTGTGCCCCCTCACAGATATTGGAGGATGGTATCCTCCAATATCCAGTGGATATAAAAACGACGTTAAATAGAGAAACTTCTTAAGCTCGGTTTGCGCGGAGAAACTACTTTTCCTCGACCTTGACGCCATCCTGGCCGATGCTGAATTCTACGCCCTTTGGCTTGGTTTCTTCGCGGTAGACATAGAACCCCAGACCGACGACCAGAACAACGAGAGCGCCGATGATGAAGTACAGATTATTGGAACGCGTCATGAATTTCCCCGACTATGCAATTCTCGCCGGGAACGCCTATGAGCTCAATATGTTCCAGCGAGTTTCAGGTTTTTTTCAATCGTCGTTTGCGGCGTTGAGATCTTCGGGGCGCATGCCCTCTTCCTGACCGTCTTGCTTCAGTCTCACACCCGGTCCCATTCCGGATCCGCCGTCGCCGGCTGCCAGGAATATAACGCCCCTTGTCTCGAAGAATGCCCTCAGTCTCTCACTGATGGTTGGGTCGGGCAGTGCGTCATGGGCCTCCGCGTTGTCGAATTCGACGGCGGACAGGCCCGAAGCGGCGCAAAGCGCCTCTTTCGAGATGCCGGTGAGTGCGCGCGCTGCGCGAATTTGTGATGAGGTCAACATACGAGAAATCTGGCGCAAGGCGACCCAATGTCAAGGACTTGCGCTTGAGGCAACAACTCAGGCCTGTAACGGCGGCATCGCGGCAGTGGTGTTTCGCTGATAGCGGTTTTCCAGGGCGACGCACGCCCAGAGAATGCCGAGCGAGAGATAGAAATGCCGCCAGTGGTCGGTGTCGATGACGTTGCCGATCATCGCATGTCCCAGGATCAGGACCCATGCAATCATCAGAAAAGGCTGCCACGGCCTCTCGCGCAGCATATAGCGGAAACCCATCCACAGGCTGGACCAGATCATGATCTGATACGTCACCGCACCCACCCAGCCATAGGTCGTGAGTGTCTTCAGCCAGATATTGTGCTCGTCTTCGCCGAAGATTTTTCCAAGCGCCATCGGTCCCATGCCGAGCGGTCGCTCCATCGCCATCAGGAAGCCGATCTTATGCCGCTCGAAGCGACCAAGCCGCGCGCCGTCGTAATCCTGCACCAGTTTCGCACGATTGGAAAACAGATCGGCGATCTGCGGGATCTGCAAAGCGATCGCAAGGGCGAGCACGAGAGCCACGCCGGCACAAATCGAGATGACCAGGATCTTCAGGCGGAATGCCGTCGTGCGCTCCTTGAGGAGCATCAGGACGATCAGTGCGATGGCGCCGAACAGCAGGAGGCCCCAGGCCGCGCGTGAAAACGACAGGAAGATGCCGATCGCCAGCACCAGCATGCCGAGGATGAGAAGGGGGGTACGGATGACCGGGCCGGTCAGCATGCGGTAAAGGAGATAGAGGAGCGGGCCGACCAGATAGGGGCCGAACACGTTGGGGTCCTGAAAGGCGCCCATGGCGCGGTTATAGCGGGTAAAGACATGGGCCCCGGGAAACGCGTCGAAATAGCCGAGGATGCCGAGAGTGGCCGTGATGATGGCGGCCGCCACCCAGGCATGAAAGATGATCTTCAGCCGCCGATGGTCGTTCTCTATGACCGCTGCAAAGAACACGGCGGTGAGCGCGAGAAAGATCGAGACCGCATAATACATACCGGCGCCGGACGAATCCTTCATCACGAAGATGGAAAACAGGCCGCTAATGTTGAAGATCAGCAGCATCGCCATGAGCATCGCGACCGTCCGGGAGATCCTGAGCCCAAACAGGAACCAGAGGCCGATCTGGGCCACCATCATCAGTTCGTAAGGGGCAGGCTCCGACATAACGAAGCCGGACAGAAAGACGCCAAAGGCCAGCATGCCGTTTGCCACGAGAGCGAACACGGCCAGCTGGACGTTGAACGGCCGGGTCTCATGTGCGGCCAGCGTCGTCAATATGCATTGTCCGTGTTGAGAAGCCGGATCGGCGTCAGGAACAGGATCTTGAGATCGAACAGGATCGACCAGTTCTCGATATAGTCGAGATCGTGGGCGGTGCGGGCACGGATCTTTTCGTCGCTGTCCAACTCGCCGCGCAGTCCGTTGATCTGCGCCCAGCCAGTCACGCCGGGTTTCACGCGGTGGCGGGCGAAGTAGCCTTCGACGACGTCCACATATCTGCGTTCGCCAGTCTGGGCACTGACCGCATGCGGACGGGGACCAACGAGAGACAGCTCTCCTTTCAGCACGTTGAACAGCTGCGGTAGCTCGTCGATCGAGGACTTGCGCAGAAACCGGCCGACGGGCGTGACCCGCGGATCGCCCTTGGTCACGGCCCTGATCGCGGTCTGGTCGCTCATGCTCGTGTACATCGAGCGGAATTTGAGAACGTTGATGATCTCATTGTTGAAGCCGTGGCGCTTCTGGCGAAACAGCATCGGCCCTTTCGAGCTGAGCTTCACGGCAATGCCGGCAGCCAGCATGACGGGCCAGAGGCAGGCGATCGCGAACACGGCAAAGACGATATCGAAGATGCGCTTTGCGACCGAATCCCAGTCGCGGATCGGCTTGTCGAAAATATCGAACATCGGAACGGTGCCCACGTGACTATAGGCCCGTGGGCGGAAGCGCAGGCGGTTCGCATGCGCCGCAAGCCGGATATCGACCGGCAGAACCCAGAGTTTGCGCAGAAGCTGCAGGATACGCTGCTCGGCGCTGGCAGGAAGCGCGATGATGAGCATGTCGATACGGGCAAGGCGCGAGAATTCCACAAGCTCGGCAAAGGTACCAAGCTTCGGGTAGCCGGCAACGACGGTCGGCGAGCGGTCGCTGTTGCGGTCGTCGAAGATGCCGCAGATGCGGATGTCATTATCCGACTGGCGTTCCAGGGCGCGCACCAGTTGCTTGGCAGGTTCGCCGCCGCCGACGATTACGGCGCGGCGTTCCATAACGCCGTTGCGCGCCCAGTGGCGGATGCCAAGCGCGATCGCCTGCCGCTCGGCGGCAAGGACGACGCAGCTGACGGAGAACCAGACGATGAGACCGGTCACGGGCACCCAGCCGCCCGCGGCAAAGCTGAGCGCGAGATTGGTCAGGACAAAACCGAAGGCCCATGTGATGAGAACCCGCTTCAAGGTCCTGTTGGCGGACCTCAGGGAGGGGATCTGATAGGTGTCGGCAATCTGCAGAAGCAGAAGCGTGATGGCAGAACCGAAGGTGATGATGACCAGGCGGGAAAGCGACATCTCGGTCGCGCCGTAGATCAGGTCGACGATGAGGCCGACAATCAGGATCGCGGCAAATTCGGTAAGCCGGATCAGTCCGACCAGCAGGGATGGCGAATAGCTGGTTTCGCGGAACTGCTGGGCGATCTGGCGTGCGAAGGGATTGAGGACCGCGCCCGCTTCCTTCTCCTCGCTCGCACGCATCTCTGAGACCTTGCGGCGAAGGCTTTCGACGTCGAATTCATCGGGCTTGTTCAGCGGGCTCATGCCAGGATCCTCGACTCAGCTGCCGCGAAGGCGCAGAAGTAGTCTCAGTCCAGTAGCAAAAAGAAGCTAAAGAAGCCTTTAGCTGTACCTTCGGTCAGGGATTTGGCCGAGTAGATCCTGGTACAAGTGAAGCATGTCGTCCGCCATAACGGAGGCGGAAAACACTGCCTTAAAATCGGACGGCTTCGGCATGACGCGGTCATGCCACTCCGGTGTCTGCAGTGCCTGCGTCATCACGTCGGAAAGGCTTGTGGCGTCGCCGGGGACGGCAAGGGCCGCACTTTTCACTCCCAGCACTTCGGGAATGCCGCCGACACGCGATGCGATGACAGGCTTCCCGGCGGCGAGCGCTTCCAGCACGATATAGGGCATCGCTTCCGCCCGCGACGGAACGACGACGAAATTTGTGAGGGCAAACGCCTTGCGGGCGGGCATGGCCGGCATCATCGTCAGCCGGCGGCCAAGGCCACGTTCGGAAATCATGGCTTCGTAGCGCTCACGGTCCGGACCGTCGCCGACCATCAGCGCCGAGAGAGGCCGCCCGACCGCGCGTTCCGTTCGGGCAAAGGCGTCGATGAAGACATCCGGTCCCTTTAGGTCGCGCAGCATGCCGATATAGAGAAAGTCGACCGCGGAAATGACCGCTGGGACCGGCTCGAACTCGGCCTCGCCAATGCCGTTATAGATCACGCGCGCCGTCTTGAGCGGTTTTCCGACCTTTTCCTCGTAGGTGCGGCGCTCGTAATCGCAGACAAAGACCAGGGCATCGCCGAAGCGTTCCTGGAACCGTTCGAGCTGCAGCACGACCTTGCCCGAAAGACTGGACCGGTCGAAATGCAGACTGCCGCCGTGCGGCGAATAGAGGCGGGCCACGCAATACCTGTTAACCCGCAAGGCTGAGCCGATCAATCGCGCCAGAACGCCGCCCTTGGCGCCGTGTCCGTGCAATATGTCCGGCCGCAAGCTCTTGATATGCTTGTAGCTTCTGTAGAGTGCCGCAAGATCGGAAGGAGCGATCGAACGGCGCATCGGAATTCGTGTCAGGCCAAGCGAAAGCTGCGGCCGGATCGTGTCGAACAACCTGTCCTCATGCTCGCCACCGGTCGAGCTGTCGCAAAGGATGCCGACCTCGTGGCCGGCAGCCCGATGTTCTTCCACCAGATCCCGCACATGGCGGAAGATCCCGCCGACAGGCGACCTGAAACAATGGAGGATGCGCAAGGGAGGGGCCTCAGCCGACATGATGATGTCAGAACAGCCGCTCGCGGACGTAGACCGTGTCGCCAGCGAGGACCTGTGAGGAAATCGTCGTACGGCCCGTGATGACCTCGCCGTTGATCTTGCGTGTGACGTCGACATCGCGCTGGTTTCCGCGAGAGGTAAAGCCTCCGGCGATTGCGATGGCGTTCTGTGCCGTCATGCCGGGCACATAGGAATACTGTCCGGGTCGTCCGACTTCGCCCATGACGAAAACCGGGCGGTAGCGATCCATTTCGATCGTCACGTCGGGATCGCGCAGATAGCCCTGCTTGAGCTTGGCGGCGATTGCACCCTCGAGCGTCGGCATGGTCTGGCCCCGGGCCGTGATCTGACCGATCAGCGGGAAGGCGATATAGCCGGCCTGATCGACGGTATAGGTGTTGGAAAGGCTCGGCTGTTCGAAGACGCTGACACGTAGCCGATCGCCGCTGTCCAGCCGGTAAGGCTGGATAGTCGCTTCCTGAAAGCTTTTGGGAGCCGGTTTGTAGGAGGCGCAGCCCGACAGCGTCATCGCAACGGCTGCCGCCGCAAGAGCCAGAACGGTTTTGGCGCGCTGGTTGCGCGTCGGATTTTTCTTGTCTTGGGCGAATAGCATGTTCGCGTCCCAGGCTCGGGGTGGTGGTTCGACGATTTCGAGCCTGTTATCGATCCATTAGGGTTAATGCCCGGTAAAGAGAGGCGCGACGACCATCGGAAATAATGCCTGCAAGATCAGAGTCCGGTTTTTCTTCGAAGCCGCGGCTCATTAACTGTAGCGTTACCATGATAATTTACTGTCCGCCCAAATAGACCAGTTTGGAGCGGGCAATGTCTGGCGTAAACGGCGGCCATCAGGATGTGGATATCGACCTCAGGCAGGTCATCGCGGCCGTCTGGGAACGCAAGGCGAAGATCCTTGCCGTCACGATCGCGGCGGGCGCGCTGGCGCTGGTCGGCGCCTCGCTGATCAAACCCAGCTACAAGGCCGAAACCAGGCTGCTGATCGAATCGCGATCGCCGAACCTCTCCGGCGGGGAAGGGGCAGGCAGTTCCAACGATCCGGTTCTGGACACGCTTAACATCACCAGCCAGGCCCAGCTGCTGCAATCGACCGACCTCATCAAGCGGGTTGCGCGCGATCTGAAGCTTTCCGATCGCCCGGAATTCGACCCGGCTGGACAGTCGGCACTGCCGGACCTTCTGGTGATGGTCGGCCTGAAGCAGGATCCGATGGCGATCGATCCGGAAGACCGGGTCATCCAGAAGTTCCGCGAAAAGCTGTCGGTCTATCCGGTCGAGGGCTCGCGCGTCATCGCCGTCGAATTTGCATCGCATGATCCGAAGCTCGCGGCTGATGTGCCGAACCGGATGGCCGAAGCCTATCTTCAGATCCAGAGTGGCTCGAAGGTGGACACCCATGCCGAAACCGCCCGCTGGTTGGAGCCGGAAATCGCCAACCTGACGACCCGCGTCAACGATGCCGAAAAGAAGGTGGCGGACTACCGCTCCTCGAACGGCCTTTTCCAGACCAGCGAAGCCAACAGTTTTTCCAGCAAGCAGTTGAACGATATATCGACCGAACTTGCCCGCGTTCGCGCCGATCTCGCCAATGCCGAGGCCCGTTCGGAAAACGTCCGCGCTGGTTTGAGAGCCGGCCGCGCTTCGGACACGCTGGCGGACGTCGCTGGATCGGCGGTCATCCAGCGTCTGAAGGAAACCCAGACCAATTTGCAGGCGCAGATCAATGATCTCTCGACATCCCTGCTCGACAACCATCCGCGTCTTCGGGGACTTCGCGCGCAGCTCAGCGGTATCAATCAGCAGATCGAGCGTGAAACCCAGAAGATCCTGGCAAGCCTCGACAACGAGAGAGAGATTGCACGGCTCCGCGAGCGTCAGCTGACGCAGCAGATGAACGGCTTGAAGGCTGATTCGGCCAAGGCCGGTGAAGAGGAAGTCGGGCTGCGGGCCCTGGAACGCGAAGCGTCTGCCCAGCGCCAGCTGCTCGAAACCTATCTCGTGCGCTACCGCGAGGCGACGTCGCGCCGCGACGCCAATTCAAGCCCTGCGGATGCCCGCATCGTATCGAGCGCGGTCGAACCGTCGGAACCCTTCTTTCCGAAGGTCATTCCGATCGTCATCGTGGCGACGCTTGCGACACTGATCGTCAGCTGCCTGGTCGTCATCATCGCCGAACTGTTCAGCGGCCGGGCGCTCCGCCCTCTCAATCGCCGTCGCGAGGACGATTTCCTGCTGACACCACACGAGGTCGCAACGCCTCCAGTCGAACCGGCCCCGGCCGAGCCCGAACCGACCCCTGCCGGCGCTTTGGTTGCAACAACACCCGCCGCAGCTCCGGTTGCGGCAGAAACTGTTGCAGATCGGCCAAAGCGCGAACACAGACTGTTCGCGGCGGCAAAGGAAATGCTGGCTGCCTCCCGCAAGGATGCCGCTGCCGCGAAGGGCGCGGAAGTTGATCAGAAGCAGGAGGCTTCGATCGCTGCCGAGCCACCGGTCGAAGAAATTGCCGTGGCGCCGCCGGCGAACGACGGGGAGGAGGAATCCTTCACGATCGCGTCCGTTGCCCGCTACCTCCAGCGCCGTGCGGTGCCGATCGGCCTGGTCGTGTCGCCCGGTGGCGATGCAGGCTCGACGGCGACCGTGATGTTGGCCCGTGAAATTTCGGAGCGCGGTCGCACCGTCGCCCTGATCGACATGACCGGCTCGGCTTGCCCGACACGGCTGATGGCGCAGGACGTCAAGCTTGCCGGCATCACCGATCTGCTGTGCGGCGAGGTTGCGTTCGGGGAAGCCATACATCCGGACCGTCTCTCGGATGCGCATATCATCCCGTTCGGTTCTGCCGATCCGGTTCGCGCCATGAGGGGCGCCGATCGGCTGCCGATGGTCGTCGATGCACTCGCAGACGCCTATGATCTGGTGCTGATCGAATGCGGCCCGGCGGAAGCGCCGATGCTGTCGCGACTGACCCGCAACGAAAAGGCGGAGGTCATTCTCTCCGTGCCTGAGTTCAAGGAAGAGGATGTCGCAAAGATCGTCCAGGACTTCCAAGGCGAGGGAATTCGCAACCTGCTGGTAATGTCTGACGCCAATGACCGCAGTTCGCCGCGCAAGGCTGGACGACAGGTGGCGTGAGCCACACCGCATGAACCACGATCTACAAGGCGGCTTTCAGGCCGCCTTGTTCGTTTTGGCGGACCGCAGTTTCTGCAAAAGAGTGTAAAGGCGCGGGTTGTGCTTGATCGCAGCCTTTGCCCTTGTTGCCAGAACCATCAGCGGTTTGAGGACGGAGCCCTTCGGGGTGATGGCGATCAGAATATCGTGCAGGACTGTTTCCTGGCTGCACCAGCTGCGCTTGTAGGGCTGGTCGCCCACGCCGAAATCGAACAGTGTCGCGCCTTCGTGGCAGCTTTTCTCGATCATCAGCCAGAACAGCAACTCGCCGGGGCTTGCCTCGGGGCAGATGCTGTCGTCGATGGAGCTGAACTGGCAGATCACATGGTCGCCCTTGCGCGACACGCCGGCAATCGCCACCACATGTCCCTCGTGCTCACCCCGCATACGGATCGCGTGAAGGGTGAGCGACGTGTCTGTCCCATCATTCGGCGCGTCCATCAGGCGATGGAAGAAGTCACGGATCTCAGATGCGTGGAAGACATCAGGCAGGCCGAACATTTTCAGCCGCGCCGCCTTCTGCCGGAAGAACGTATCGAGCAGCGCGTGCTTTTCGTCCGCGTCTAGCGCGATCACATGGTCATAGCCGCCGGCTGCTTCGATCTTGCGGCTCTGTGAGCGGAATTTCTTGCGCCGCGTCTTGGCGTTGAGCTGTGCGAGCGTCGTCTCGAAATTCGGAAAAAGCGGCAGCTGGAACGAATGGTTCTGGTTCTCGGTCGTCGCCAGCGCACCCAGCGGATGCCGACTGCCGCGCCAGGAGAGCGGCACGCAATCGAGCACCACGAGATCGGCATAAGGAGAAAGAGCCGTGCGCAGCATGCGCAGGAACGGCTTCAGCTCGGCAGCGGAAGCCACCTCGAGTGCCGGATCGAACAGGCCGGTATTGAGATTGTTGTAATGGTTGCCGGGGAGGCGGGCGATGCGGATGCTTTTTTCGAGCACGATATCGAGCGGCAGGATAAACACGGCGCGACCGCCGATGCGACCGACGACGACTGCGAGCGTGCGGCCGTGGGATTTTACCCAGGCTTCGCACCAGTCGAAACCCTGATGCAGCGAATTGAGTTTGATCGCCTGCAGACGGTGCCAGTCGGACTTCAGATCCGCCATGTCCGTCGCGACTGCCATTTCGATCTGCGCGAAACGCAACGGGACAGTCTCACGGGAAGGCGATCCCGATGTCCCTGCCGGCGCAAGCTCTTCAATCAGTCTCGAGGTTGGCATGACGCGCTCCGCTGTCTTTCAAGCGGGGAGAATAGGCAGCGTGCACCAACAATCTGTTTATTGCTGTGTCGCCCGCCGCCAATACTATCACGGCTGGTTAATGCGGGGTGAACCCAGGCATAACCTAGACTTTCGGCCGTGCGCCCGCCATCCACTTGATGATCAGCATGGCCGGCAGGATCCACAAAAGCCCCGACAGCAGGAAGTAGAGGAAATGCACCCACCACGGCGATGTCGCGAGCAACAGCGTCGCGACCGTGGTTGCAGCCAGCGCGTAGACGATGACGAGCACGATGATCATGATCGTGCCGATGAAACTTCTCAGGCGTGGGACCAACGCGTTTCTCCTCCCGCGACGCGATGCCGCAAAGCATCGGGGCTTGTTTTGCACGTGTCCTTGGGGCAAATCAACGCCAGGAGCGGAAAGATTACCGCCCGCATGGTGCTCTCAAGCGCGTGCAAGGCTGATCTTTCTTCGAACGACAGGAGTTTCCGCATGTCGGCGACTGATAGCGTCATCATCGATGTCATCCATCCGGGAGCAAAACGCCGCGAGCGCGACCGCAAATCGGTCCGCATCTGGCTCGGCTTCGTCGTCTTCGTGCTGTTCTGCCTCGTCCTGGTCGGCGGCGCGACCCGGCTGACCGATTCGGGTCTCTCGATCACCGAATGGAAACCGATCCACGGCGTCATTCCGCCTCTCAATGCGGCAGAATGGCAGGAAGAGTTCGAGCTTTATCAGCGCATTCCGCAATACCAGCTGGTCAACGCGGGCATGACGGTGGACGAGTTCAAGACGATCTTCTGGTGGGAATGGGCGCACCGTTTCCTGGCGCGCTCGATCGGCTTGGTCTTCGCCGTACCGCTGATCTTCTTCTGGGTGACCGGTCGCATCGAGAAACGCCTGCGCTGGCCGCTGGTCGGCACGCTGGCACTCGGCGGATTTCAGGGTTTTGTCGGCTGGTGGATGGTGTCGTCGGGCCTCACCAAGCTTGTCAGCGTCTCGCAGTACCGGCTTGCGACGCATCTGGTCATCGCCTGTCTCATCTTTTCCGCCTGCGTCTGGATCATGCGCGGCCTCACGCCACAGAAGCAGGGGGCAGCCCCGACGCGTCACTCCTATATCGCCGCCGGCGGCCTCGCGTTTCTGGCGCTGTTCCAGATCTATCTCGGCGCACTCGTCGCAGGCCTCGATGCCGGCCTCAGCTACAACACCTGGCCGATGATGGATGGCGCCTTTGTTCCGGCCGACCTGTTCCTGCGCGATCCCTGGTGGATTAATCTGTTCGAGAACCCGAAGACCGTGCAGTTCGTTCACCGCTGCGGCGGCTATGTGCTTCTGGCCGCAACACTGATCCACATGATCGTGTCACTGTCCAAGGCACCGGGTTCGGTCCATACGGGCCGCGCCGTCATCCTGTTCCTGCTGGTCTGTCTGCAGGCCGTGATCGGCATTCTGACGCTGGTCTACCAGGTGCCACTGGATCTGGCGCTTGCGCATCAGGGCGGCGCGCTCGTCGTCCTCGGCTATGCCATTACCCATCTGCGTGGCTATGTCGGCGAATATCCGCTTGAAGACAGAAAAGCCGCGGCGAACTGAGTTCACCGCGGCTCTGATTTCAAATTCTGAATGCTTTAGGCCGACAGCATCAGGTCCATGTTCTGGACGGCGGCACCGGAGGCACCCTTGCCGAGATTGTCGAGCAGCGCCACGAGATTGACATGCGGGCTGCCAGCCGCGCCGAACACGAACAGCTTCATCCTGTCGGTGTTGACCAGTTCCTCGGCATCGACGCGGGCAAGCGTCGCGCTCTCGTTGAGCGGCACGACGGTAACGATATCCTGTCCCGCATAGTGGGCGCCGAGAGCGCTATGAATGCTCTCGATCGTGGCACCATCCTTGAGGTCTTCGAGGAACAGCGGCACCTGCACGATCATGCCCTGCGCAAAGCGGCCGACGGATGGCGAAAACAGCGGCGCGCGATCGAGCAGGCCATGTTCCTTCATCTCGGGCACGTGCTTGTGCTTCAGCGTCAGGCCGTAGAGAAAGTTGTTGGCGGAGATCGCGTCGTCGCGTGACGGGTCTTCCATCTGGCCGATCAGCTGCTTGCCGCCGCCGGTATAGCCGGACACCGCGTTGACCGAGACCGGGTAGCCGTCGGGCAGAAGACCGGCAGCGCGCAGCGGACGCAGCAGCGCGATCGCGCCTGTCGGATAGCAGCCCGGATTGGCGACGTTGCGGGCAGCCTTGATCTTGTCGGCCTGTGCCTTGTCCAGCTCGGCAAAACCATAGGCCCAATTCGGATCGACGCGGTAGGCGGTCGAGGTGTCGATCACCCGCACGTTGTTGTTGCCCGCAAGCATCGTCACGGCTTCTTTCGAAGCCTCGTCCGGCAGGCACAGGATTGCGATGTCGGCGCTGTTGAGCAGGTCCTCGCGCATTGCGGCATTGCGCCGCTCGGCTTCCGGGATCGACAAGAGCTCGACGTCGCGGCGGTCGGCCATGCGGGTGCGGATCTGCAGCCCTGTCGTGCCGTGTTCGCCGTCGATGAAGATCTTTGCCGTCATGGTCTTTATCCCTGAAATGTCAGTGCCTTGGGGTGAGAGCCGGAATCAGTTTGCCAGCTGCTTGATTCAATGTGTCAACGGGCGGAAAGTCGCTCCGCGCGCAGGCCAAGCATATACATCGCAACCGTTGCTCCGGCAATGGCGGTGATATCGGCGTGGTCATAGGCAGGTGCGACCTCCACCACGTCGGCGCCGCAGATATTGAGGCTGCCGAGCTTGCGCAGCACCGACAGGATTTTCGCACTCGACGGACCACCGGCAACCGGTGTTCCTGTTCCGGGCGCAAAGGCAGGGTCGAGGCAGTCGATGTCGAAGGTGAGATAGCACGGCCGGTCGCCGACATGGGCAAGGATTGCATCGGCTATCGCCTGGGCACTGAGGTCCTCCACCTCATGGCCGGGCATGATCCGGATGCCGAAATCTTCGGGCGCATGGGTGCGGATGCCGATCTGGATCGAATGCTCAGGCTCGATCACGCCCTGGCGGACGGCGCGCGCCACGAACGAGCCGTGGTCGATCCGTTCGATCTCGCCGGCATCGTCCGCATCATCGCTCCAGGTATCCTGATGGGCATCGAAATGCACGAGGGCGAGGGGGCCGTGGCGGGCCGCATGCGCCTTCAAGAGCGGCCAGGTGACGAAGTGATCACCGCCTAACGATAGCAGAAACGCGCCCGACTCGATGATCTTCGTCGCCTCCGCCTCGATCAGGCGCGGCGTCTTCCAGTGATGACCATAGTCGAGCATGACGTCACCATAGTCGATCACGGACATGGCTTCGAAGAGATCACGCGAGAACGGATATTGCGGGTCGTTGTCGAAGATCGCCGAAGCGCGGCGAATGGCCTGGGGTCCGAACCGCGCGCCCGGCCGGTTGGAAACCGCCGCATCGAATGGAATACCGAGGACGACCGCATCGGCGCCGATCAGTTTCTTGGTATAGCGCCGCCGCATGAAGGACAGCGCGCCCGCATAGGTCGGGTCGGTGGCCGCATCGCGCAGGGACTTGGCGGTAAAGGCGTTGTCGATGGATTTTGAAGCCATTGCATTCTCCCGGATCGCAGAGAAAGTGCAGTGGGAGTGTCTGGAAGACAAGACCCGGACCGAAGAAAGCCCGAAACGAAAAAGGCGGAGCCGAAGCCCCGCCTTTCGAAATGCAAAGTCTTGAAGCGATTAGCGCTTCGAGAACTGGAAGGACCGGCGGGCCTTCGCCTTACCGTACTTCTTACGCTCGACGACGCGGCTGTCGCGGGTCAGGAAGCCACCCTTCTTCAGAACCGGGCGCAGGCCTGGTTCGAAGTAGGTGAGGGCCTTGGAGACGCCGTGACGAACGGCACCGGCCTGACCGGAAAGACCACCACCGGTGACGGTGGCAATGATGTCGAACTGACCTGTGCGGGCAGCGGCAACCAGCGGCTGCTGAAGGATCATCTGCAGAACCGGACGGGCGAAGTACGCCGAGAAGTCGCGACCGTTGATGATGATCTTGCCGGAGCCCGGCTTGACCCAAACGCGGGCAATCGCGTTCTTGCGCTTGCCGGTTGCATAGGAACGGCCCTGTGCATCGACCTTGCGGACGTGAACCGGTGCCTGGCTTTCAGCCGGAGCGAGGTCCTTCAAAGAGGAAAGATCGGCCATGATCAGGCGCTCCTTACGTTCTTGCTGTTCAGCGATGCCACGTCGAGAGCGACCGGCTGCTGTGCTTCATGGGGATGGTTGGAGCCGGCGTATACACGCAGGTTCTTCAACTGGCGACGGCCGAGCGGGCCGCGCGGGATCATACGCTCAATTGCCTTTTCGACGACGCGCTCAGGAAAGCGGCCTTCGATGATGGCGCGTGCAGTACGCTCCTTGATGCCACCCGGGTAACCGGTGTGCCAGTAGTACTTCTTGTCTGTGTATTTCTTGCCGGTCAGGACAACCTTTTCAGCGTTGATGATGATGACATTGTCACCGTCGTCGACGTGAGGTGTGTAGGTGACCTTGTGCTTGCCGCGAAGGCGATTGGCAACGAGGGTGGCGAGGCGACCGACAACGAGGCCTTCGGCATCGATGATGATCCACTTCTTCTCCACCTCTGCAGGCTTCTGAACGAAGGTTGACATTGTTTTTCTCTCTCATCTGAACCCAAGACCACCGGAAGACCGGCCGTAAGGGCGTTTTTTGTTGCTTGATTTGCTCGGCTATGCCGACAAAAAAGAAAGCGGGCCTTCGAGAGGTCCGCGATCTGGGCGGCTTATACGACGGAGCCTAAAAAGCGTCAAGCAGCCGGCCCGGAGCGGTCGGAAAAATAGCTCAACGTTTAGAATAACTTACTGATGAGGTAAAATAATACCTCACAAATAATCGGCCGGTGTTTCGTCTCTTACACGACTTCTTGAGAAGGGATACCTTGGTTTGAGCCGCAGCAGGCCGGACGCCTGGCTGGTGGAAAAATGTGATTCCGGAACCGAGTTGGAAGATTTCCATTGCTTTCCTATGTCCAGGTGACTGCATGAGGAGATTAGAACCATGGCTCACGATCGGTATGACGACGACGTCATCGCTGGCGTCTTGAAAAGCACGAAGACGATTGCGCTGGTCGGCGCATCGCCCAATCCCGACCGGCCCAGCAACCGCGTCATGGGATTTCTGTTGCAGCGCGGCTACCGGGTGTTTCCGGTCAATCCCGGCCAGGCCGGCAAGGAGATCCTAGGTCAGGAGGTCTATGCGAGCCTCGCGGATGTGCCCGAACCCGTCGATATGGTCGATGTGTTCCGGGCCTCGGAATATCTTGATAGTGTCGTAGAGGAAGCGCTGGCGCTGGATCAGCCGCCCAAGGTCATATGGGCGCAGCTCGGCGTGCGCGACGATCAGGCCGCAGTCAAGGCGGAGGCTGCCGGTATCCAGGTAATCATGGATCGCTGCCCAGCGATCGAGTACCCAAGGCTTGCCCGTCTTCTTGGATAGGGTAAGGGAGCGGGGCAGGTAATTCGCGGACTCTTTTCGCAAACGCTGCGAATGCTGCAACGATATTTCTTGATCGCCGTCGGCCCGCAGGCTCTGCTGTGATGAAACGACCCTAGAGGAGACCGGCATGGCCAACCCGAATTCACGCAGTTCCGGCAATCCCGGATTTTCAACGCTCGCTGTTCATGCCGGCGCCGAGCCCGATCCGACGACCGGCGCCCGGGCGGTGCCGATCTATCAGACGACGTCCTTCGTCTTCAAGGATACCGAACATGCAGCCGCATTGTTCGGGCTGAAGGAATTCGGAAACATCTATACCCGCATCATGAACCCCACGCAGGCCGCGCTGGAGGAAAAGGTGGCGGCGCTCGAAGGCGGCACGGCAGCCCTTGCCGTTGCGTCCGGCCATGCAGCGCAGTTGTTGGTCTTCCACACGGTCATGCAGCCCGGTGACAACTTTGTCGCGGCGCGCAAACTCTATGGCGGTTCGATCAATCAGTTCGGCAACGCGTTTCAGAATTTCGGCTGGCAGGTGCGCTGGGCCGATAGCGCCGATCCGGAAAGTTTTGAAAACGAGATCGACGATCGCACCAAGGCGATTTTCGTCGAAAGCCTGGCAAACCCCGGCGGCACCTTCGTCGATATCGCGGCGATTTCGGAGGTGGCCCAGCGTTTCGGAATCCCGCTGATCGTCGACAACACGATGGCGAGCCCCTATCTCGTGCGGCCACTCGAACACGGCGCCGATATCGTCGTGCACTCGCTCACCAAATTTCTCGGCGGCCACGGCAATTCCATGGGCGGAATCATCGTCGACGGCGGCACGTTCGACTGGTCGCGCTCCGGCAACTACCCGGTCCTGTCCGAGCCGCGGCCGGAATATTCGGGCATGGTTCTGCACGAGACCTTCGGCAACATCGCCTTTGCGATCGCCGCGCGCGTGCTCGGCCTTCGCGACCTCGGGCCGGCCATCTCACCCTTCAACGCCTTCCAGATCCAGACGGGGATCGAGACGCTCTCGCTGCGCATGCAGCGGCATTGCGATAATGCGCTTGCGGTCGCGGAATGGCTGAGCCGCCATCCGAGGGTTGGATGGGTGAACTACGCCGGCCTGCCTGACGACCCGAACAATGCTCTGCAGCAGCGCTATTCGCCGAATGGTGCCGGCGCTGTCTTCACCTTTGGCCTGAAGAACGGCTACGAGGCCGGCAAGATCTTCGTGGAGAGCCTCAAGCTCTTCTCGCACCTTGCCAATATCGGCGACACCCGCTCGCTGGTCATCCACCCGGCATCGACCACCCATCGGCAACTCACCGAGGAGCAGCAGATTGCTGCCGGTGCCGGACCTGACGTGGTCCGCCTCTCTGTTGGCATCGAGGATGTGGCAGACCTGCTCTCCGACCTGGACCAAGCATTAGCAAGGACTTGAGATACTCATGAAGACCTGGCTGACATTCGATCTGACCGCAATCGAACCGGAGGAGGGCGCACCCGCTCCCGATCGCGTCATCTTCGGCGATCCGAAATTCCTCACCTGGAATTTCGAGGAGGCCGAAGGCGGCATCTATGCCGGCGTCTGGGAAGCGACGCCGGGCAAGTGGAAGATCGTCTATGACGAGTGGGAATATTTCCACATCCAGTTCGGCTACTCGATCATCACCGAAGAGGGCGGCGAGCCGCTGCATCTGAAGGCGGGCGACAGCATGGTCCTGCGGCCCGGTCTGGTCGCGACATGGGAAGTGGTGGAGACGACCCGCAAGGATTACGTCATCAGGCTCTGAGCCTGACGGCGGGTCCTCCGGCTGCTCCTATCCCCAGGTGAGATCGAGCCGCTCCAGCCCGTGGAAATGGTAGACATCCTTCACCGTCGGCACCCCGGCCAGTTTCAGGCCGGGCAGGCGGCGAAACAGGATGGGCAGAACGGTATTCAGTTCCAGCCGCGCCAGTGGTGCGCCGATGCAGAAGTGGATGCCGGCGCCGAAGGACAGGTTCTGGCCTTCCTGGCGCTCCGGCTTGAACGTGAGAGGATCTGAAAATTTCTTGTGGTCGAGATTGGCGGCGGCGAGGATAAGGCTCACCTTGTCGCCGCGCTTCAGCGAAACGCCGTCTATTTCCGCGTCCTCCAGTGCCCAGCGCTGGAAGATATGCACGGGAGCGCACAGGCGCAGCGTCTCTTCCACCGTCCGCTCCGTCGCGGCCTCGTCGCGGAAGAGCTCTGCCGGCGAGAGACCACTTTCGAGAATCACCCGAACCGAATTGCCGATCTGGTGCACCGTCGCCTCGTGACCGGCGTTCAAGAGAACGATCGTGGTTGAGACGAGCTCGTCGTCGGTCAGATACTGGCCCTTGTGCTCCGTATGGATCATGTGGGTCAGCAGATCTTCGCGCGGCTCCCTGCGGCGCTCGGCAATCAGCGTTTTCACATAGGCTGCGAACTCCCCGGCCGCCCTGTCCGCCGCATGTTCGTCTTCCCGCGAGCGCTTGAACATGTACATGCCGACATAGGCATGGCTCCATTTCAGCAACTGCGGACCCATCTCGTCCGGAATTCCGATCATCCGGGCAATCATCGTCACGGGAATGATGTCGGCGAAGGCCGAGAGCAGTTCCACCCGGCCTTGGCCGTCGAACGCGTCGATCAGCCGTTCCGCAAGCTCGGTAATCTCCGGCCTCAGCTTTTCGATATGGCGGGAGACGAAGGCGCGGTTTACCATTGTCCGCAGCCGCGTATGTTCCGGCGGCTCGATTTCCAGCAGCGAGTGCCGCTCGGCGAGGTCGAAATTCGCAAGATGCGCTTCGGGATCCGGGAGACCGAGTTCCTCGCGGCTTGCGACATGCAGGATCTGGCGGCCGAATCGACGGTCGCGCAGGAGAAGGTTCACATGGTCATAGCCGGAGAAGAACCACTGCCGCTGCTCCTCCCAAAAGAACGTCGGACAGTGCTGATGCAAGAGCCCGTAGACGCGGTTCGGATCGCTGTAGAAGGCCGGGTTGCGGCCATCCAGCGAGACGCGGCGGGTATCGGTATCGATGCGGAGGAAATCGGGGATCGCGGTCATGCGGAATGGGTAACCCAATCCGCGGCGCCACGAAAGCCCGTCATTCGCCGGCCGCGATCCCCTCGCGCCGCGGGTCGGCACTTCCTGCAAGTCCCCGGTCGGTGACCTCGATTGCCTGCAGGCCAGACGTCATTTCGCCGGCCTTCACCTCGTATCCGAGTGACTTCAGCGGCTCCATCAGCGTTTCAGCCCGCGTTCCGGCCTCGATATCGTAGGTTCCGAAACGGTTGATCAGATGCGGCTGGGCGACGATCTGCTCCACCGGCATGCCCCAGTCGATATAGGCGACCAGCGCCTGCACCACGTATCCGATGATCTGGCTGCCGCCGGGCGACCCGATGGCCAGCAACGGCTTGCCGTCCTTCATGACGATGGTCGGCGCCATCGAGGAGCGGGGGCGCTTCCCCGGCTCGACGCGGTTGGCGACCGGCAGGCTGCCATCATGCGTCTTGAAGGAAAAGTCGGTCAGTTCGTTGTTGAGCAGGAACCCGTTGACCATCAGCCGTGATCCGAAACCGTTCTCGATCGTCGTCGTCATGCTGGCGACGTTGCCATCCTTGTCGACGATGGAGATATGGCTGGTCGAGGGAAGTTCGATCGCCTCGCCGCGGCCGAAAAGGAGCGCGTGATCCCAGGTCGGCTCGCCAGCCGTCACGGCATCCTTGGCAAGGGCCTTGTCCGTGTCGAGCAGTCTTGCCCGTTCGCCGAGATATTCCTTTTTGAGGAGACCCTTGATCGGTGCCGGCACGAAATCTGGATCGGCCAGATATCTTTCGCGGTCCGCAAACGCCAGGCGCTGCGCATCGCCGATCAGCCTCCAGCTTTCAACATTGTCCGGCCCGAGCCCCTTCAGATCGAAGTTTTCGAGAATGCCCAGCATCTGGCCGACGGCAACGCCACCGGAGGAGGGTGGGCCCATGCCGCATATATCGAGAGCGCGATAGGCAAGGCAGACGGGTTCCCGCTCCTTGACCCTGTAATTGGCGAAATCGGATAGCGAGAGAACGCCGGGATTGCCCTTTGCCTCGCGCACGGCCTTGACGATCGCCTGCGCAATCGGGCCGGAATAGAAGGCATCGGCGCCGCCAGATGCGATCGTTCGCAGCGTTTCTGCATAGGCGGGGTTCTTGAGGAGAGCGCCGATTTTCAGCGGTGCGCCGCCATCGTCGAAGAAATAGCGGATCGTAGCGTCATCGGTCTTCAGCTTGTCACCTTCGGCCGCAAGCAGAGTGCCGAGCCGGGGTGATACCTCAAAGCCGTCAGTGGCGAGGCGCTCGGCGGCAGTAAACAATCCCGCCCAGTTCGCCTTGCCGTATTTACGGTGGACCGTCTCCAGAAGCCGCACCGTGCCCGGCGTGCCGACCGAGCGCCCGCCGACCACGGCTGCCATGAACTTCAGCGGCTGCCCCTGATCGTCGAGAAAGAGCTTCGGCGTCGCTTCCATCGGCGCCGTCTCGCGGCCGTCGAACGTCGTCAGTTTCTGCGAGGCTGCGTCGTAATAGACGAGGAAAGCGCCACCGCCGAGGCCGGAACTCTGCGGTTCCACGAGGCCGAGCACGGTCTGCACGGCAACCAGCGCATCGGCAGCACTGCCGCCTTTCTCGATCACTGCACGACCCGCTTCCGCGGCGAGCGGATTGGCGGCGGCGACCATGTAGCGCTTCGTCTCGACCCGCTTGGCCGACGTGACTGCCGATGCCTTTTCCGGCGCGGTCGTGTCCGATGCCTGCTGCGCCGAGGCAACCGAGATCGTCAGGAAACCGGCGAGAACAGTTCCGGAAATTTGCTTCAGCATGGCATGTCTCTCCGCATTTTTGATTTTGCTCGGAGAGAGTGTGGAGCATTGTCGCGCCATTGCAAGACTTTAGGCGGTCGTGGGCAACGGCACTATTGGCTGAGGACGACGATGCGTTTCAGCGACGCCACCTGTTGGGACACGCTGATGTCTTCGAAAGGTTCTGCGGCAAACGAGGTTGGGGACGCAAAATCCGTCGACGGTACGATCATGATTTCCTGATCCGTATGAACGGCGGTGCGGTCGCGGCCGCTGGTCTTCGACACGTAAAGAGCCTTGTCGGCAGCGGTTAGCAACACGTCGATATCAGCGTCCTTCGTGGAGCACAGCGAGATGCCGGCGCTGACCGTCACGGCTATCCTGTGTTCGCCGACACTGATTGGATGGCGTCTGAGCGTCGAGCGGATTGCCTCTGCGATACTGGCTGCTTCGACCATATCGGAGACGCGGATGATAGACGCGAACTCCTCGCCGCCCATGCGTCCGAACGAGCCGCGGCCGCGCTGAGCCGCCGCACCAATCCGTGCAAAGGCGGAGAGCACGTCATCGCCGGCCTGATGACCGTAGACGTCGTTGATCTGCTTGAACCCGTCGAGATCGAACTGGATGAAAGCAATCATGCTGCCATCCACCGCATCAACGCCCTTCGACCGGTGAAACTCTTCCAGCAGACCGCGGCGGTTGAGCACGCCGGTCAGCGGGTCGGTCCGCGCCAGCTCTTTCAGGGTCAGCTCGGACCGCTCGGTCAGGAGTCGCGCCCCGCAGACGATGCTGCCGACAAAGACGAAAGCCGTCGGGAGATAGAGCCACGGCGAATGCGACGCAGCGACAAGCGCATCCGGTCTACCGATGAACACCATCAGGACAATCAGCGCACAGGAGAAGAACTGTATCCCGATGACGCTGGCAAACACGCGACGGGTGATACTGGGCGGACCGCGATGGTAAAGCAGAATGCCGATGATCATGGCGTGACCGACCATGGCCGCGACATGGTGAAGGATGGCGCGACTGGCGAAGTCGCCGCGGACGGGGTCTAGAAACATCCCGGCAATCCAGATCAGGGCCGGAATGCCAACATAGGGTTCCACGGGCCGGCGGTCGAGCTGCATCAGGCCCGCAGCCCACAGGCCGATACCCGCAAGAACCATGGTATTGGCGATCTCGATCGAAACGAAGTCCGGGATGTCGCCGCGCATTGCGACCAGAGCTGCGCCAATCCCGTGCACAGCGAAGCCGCTGCCCCAGCTGAGATAAAGTGGTTCGCGCTCATAGTACCAGCGTGAAAAGAGCAGGACGGCGAGCGTCACCGCTTCAGCGGCCCAGATCAACAGACCCGTCAAGATATCCACGTCCAGCTCCGTCATTCATTCCCGGCCGCTTCAGTATGCGGCCAAGTCTTTAAGGCTGCGTTGCTGTTTTGCGTCGGTTATTTTGATTAGAATGCTGTCATTTATTCATATCTGCTTTACCCTGCTCGATCAAAAATGCTTGGATGGCCGTCGATACTTCTCTTTTGCCTCTGGTATATGAGAGTTGTTGCATTATCGGTCAGCCTCGCGCATCCCAAGCCGATTAAGGATATCGGGCTCTCCGTCTTGAAGTACCCGGCGGTGACACTCTATGTAGGAGATAACCCATTCCAATGATTCCGGAGCGCATCGCCGCCTTCGGCGATGCATTTGACAAAGGACGGACATGAGAAATCCAGTTGATACCGCAATGGCCTTGGTGCCGATGGTCGTTGAGCAGACCAATCGCGGTGAACGCTCCTACGATATCTACTCGCGCCTCCTGAAGGAGCGCATCATCTTCGTCACCGGTCCGGTGGAAGATTACATGGCGTCGCTCGTGTGCGCCCAGCTGCTTTTCCTCGAGGCTGAAAATCCGAAGAAGGAAATCGCGCTCTACATCAATTCGCCAGGTGGTGTCGTCACCGCCGGCATGTCGATCTACGACACGATGCAGTTCATCAAGCCGGCCGTGTCGACGCTCTGCATCGGTCAGGCCGCGTCAATGGGCTCGCTGCTGCTGTGCGCCGGCGAGAAGGGCATGCGTTTTGCAATGCCGAACTCGCGTATCATGGTTCACCAGCCCTCCGGCGGCTTTACCGGTCAGGCCTCGGACATCGAGCGTCATGCCCGCGACATTCTGAAGATGAAGCGCCGCCTGAACGACGTTTACGTGAAGCACACCGGCCGTACGCTTGAGGAAGTTGAAAAGACCCTCGATCGTGACCACTTCATGACCGCCGACGAAGCTCAGGACTGGGGCGTCGTCGACAAGATCCTGACCACGCGTCAGGAAATGGAAGGCGTTTCGGCGTCTTGAGGCAATAGTGGCATCCGTGCTGCTCACCCGGATTTGAGTGATTTCGGGGGTTCCAAGTGGCACGGAACGCGCTATTAGTACCTATTAAGGCTGTGTTGAGTGTTTATGACATAGCATTGGCGTCTTAGGGGTTTCGTTGCAGCCGGTCATTCTGGACCTGCGAAAGCGAGTTTAAGGCCGGTAGAGTACCCCTTGAGCGAAGACAGGCGCGGCATGGCGTCCGCGCGTGTCGACAGCGACAAAGTTGACCGCGACCGTCTGGACAGGCGGATAGGCGGAGTGCTGGAAGGAAAGTGATATGAGCAAAGTCAGCGGCGGCAACGGCGGCGACTCCAAGAATACCCTGTATTGCTCCTTCTGCGGAAAGAGCCAGCACGAGGTCCGCAAGCTGATTGCCGGCCCGACCGTATTCATCTGCGATGAATGCGTCGAATTGTGCATGGACATCATTCGCGAAGAGAACAAGTCTTCGATGGTGAAGTCCCGTGAAGGCGTTCCCACGCCGCAGGACATCATCAAGGTCCTCGACGAGTACGTCATCGGCCAGAAGCAGGCCAAGCGTATTCTGTCGGTCGCAGTCCACAATCATTACAAGCGTCTCGCGCATGCCTCAAAGGGCGGCGATGTCGAGCTTGCGAAGTCGAACATCATGCTCGTCGGTCCGACGGGTTGCGGCAAGACCTATCTTGCCCAGACGCTCGCGCGTATCATCGACGTGCCCTTCACGATGGCCGACGCGACGACACTCACGGAAGCCGGCTATGTCGGTGAAGACGTGGAAAACATCATTCTGAAGCTGCTTCAGTCGGCTGATTACAATGTCGAGCGCGCCCAGCGCGGCATCGTCTACATCGACGAAGTCGACAAGATCTCCCGCAAGTCGGACAACCCTTCGATCACCCGCGACGTGTCGGGCGAGGGCGTCCAGCAGGCGCTTCTGAAGATCATGGAAGGCACGGTCGCATCGGTTCCGCCGCAGGGTGGTCGCAAGCATCCGCAGCAGGAATTCCTGCAGGTCGACACGACGAACATCCTGTTCATCTGCGGCGGCGCCTTTGCCGGTCTCGACAAGATCATCTCTGCCCGTGGCGAGAAGACCTCGATCGGTTTCGGTGCATCCGTCCAGTCTCCGGACGATCGTCGCGTTGGCGAAGTGCTGCGCGAACTGGAGCCGGAAGATCTGGTCAAGTTCGGTCTCATTCCGGAATTCATCGGTCGTCTGCCGGTTCTGGCAACGCTCGAGGATCTCGATGAGGATGCGCTGATCCAGATCCTGTCGGAGCCGAAGAACGCGCTGATCAAGCAGTACCAGCGCCTGTTCGAGATGGAAGACGTCGAACTGACGTTCCACGAGGACGCGCTGCGCGAGATCGCCAAGCGCGCCATCATCCGCAAGACGGGTGCTCGTGGTCTTCGCTCGATCATGGAAAAGATCCTGCTCGACACGATGTTCGAGCTGCCGGCGCTGGAAGGCGTTCGCGAAGTGGTCATTTCCGACGATGTGGTGCGGGGCAATGCACGTCCGCTCTACATCTACGCCGACAGGCAGGAAGAAAAGGCCAACGTTTCGGCCTGATCCTCAGCGGTCATAGCAACATTGAGAAGGGGCCCCATTGGGGCCTCTTTTTCGTTTTAGCCTCGGCTATTGTTTTAGGCCGTATTACACGATTTTTGCACTGCAAAGAGTTGCAAGATAATCCGCTTGATTTAGACAGGGTCAGGGATGAACCTTTCCGTTCCGGCTGCTTCGCACCTTTTGTGCGTGTGCCGTTGATTTCGGACCTCGTCTCGAAAAGGTTTGTCGGCAAGGACGGTAGCGCGTCCGTGCTGAAGAGCTGACATTTTGCGTAAGGCGTTATGCGTGGGCGCTTTGTCTGACGGCTGGTTGCACAAGGTGCAGTGCAGCGACCTTGCAAGGCTTGAAAACGATCTGTGAAAACTCCACTTTTAGCGGGAGTGAAGTGCTTGGGTAATTTCTCAAGCCATCCCGGCAACGGGACGATGGAAAGGAAATGACATGACGAATTCAACGTCTGCGGCATCCGGCGCTGAGACCTATCCGGTCCTGCCTCTGCGCGACATTGTGGTCTTCCCGCACATGATCGTGCCGCTGTTCGTCGGACGGGAAAAGTCCATTCGGGCGCTTGAAGAGGTCATGGGTTCCGACAAGCAGATCATGCTCGTCACCCAGATCAATGCCAGCGACGACGATCCTGAGCCTGAGCAGATCTACAAGGTCGGCACGGTGGCCAATGTGCTGCAGCTCCTGAAGCTCCCGGACGGAACCGTCAAGGTTCTGGTCGAAGGCAAGGCACGCGCCCAGATCTCCGAATACAGCGATCGCGAAGAGTTCTACGAAGCCAAGGCCGAGATTCTGGCCGAGCCGGATGAGGACGCCGTCGAGGTGGAAGCGCTGTCGCGCTCCGTGGTTTCCGAATTCGAGAACTACGTGAAGCTCAACAAGAAGATCTCGCCGGAAGTCGTTGGTGCCGCGAGCCAGATCGAGGACTACTCGAAGCTGGCCGACACGGTCGCCTCGCACCTGTCGATCAAGATCACCGAAAAGCAGGAAATGCTCGAAACGGTCTCGATCAAGCTGCGGCTTGAAAAGGCCCTCGGCTTCATGGAAGGCGAAATCTCCGTCCTCCAGGTCGAGAAGCGCATCCGCTCGCGCGTCAAGCGCCAGATGGAAAAGACCCAGCGCGAGTATTACCTCAACGAGCAGATGAAGGCGATCCAGAAGGAACTCGGCGACGGCGACGAAGGCCGTGACGAGATGGCCGAACTGGAAGAGCGCATCGGCAAGACCAAGCTTTCCAAGGAAGCCAAGGAAAAGGCCGATGCCGAGCTGAAGAAGCTGAAGCAGATGAGCCCGATGTCGGCGGAAGCCACCGTCGTGCGCAACTATCTCGACTGGCTGCTCGGTATTCCGTGGTCCAAGAAGTCGAAGATCAAGACCGATCTTAACGCGGCTGAAAAGGTCCTCGAACTGGATCACTTCGGTCTCGACAAGGTCAAGGAACGCATCGTCGAGTATCTCGCCGTGCAGGCCCGCGCTACCAAGCTCAAGGGCCCGATCCTCTGCCTCGTCGGTCCTCCGGGCGTCGGCAAGACGTCTCTTGCCCAGTCGATCGCCAAGGCGACCGGCCGCGAGTACGTGCGCATGGCACTCGGTGGCGTTCGTGACGAAGCCGAAATCCGTGGTCACCGCCGCACCTACATCGGCTCGATGCCCGGCAAGGTCATCCAGTCGATGAAGAAGGCGAAGAAGTCCAACCCGCTCTTCCTGCTCGACGAAATCGACAAGATGGGCTCGGACTTCCGCGGAGATCCGTCGTCGGCCCTGCTCGAAGTGCTCGATCCAGCGCAGAACTCGACCTTCATGGACCACTACCTTGAGGTCGAATACGATCTGTCCGACGTGATGTTCATCACCACGGCGAACACGCTGAACATCCCAGGTCCCCTGATGGACCGCATGGAAGTGATCCGCATCGCCGGGTACACCGAGGATGAGAAGCGGGAGATCGCCAAGCGTCACCTTCTGCCGAAGGCGATCCGGGACCATGCGCTGCAGCCGAAGGAATTCTCGGTGTCGGACGATGCCCTGATGGCGATCAGCCAGCAGTACACGCGTGAAGCCGGCGTTCGCTCCTTCGAGCGCGAGCTGATGAAGCTTGCCCGCAAGGCCGTGACCGAGATCATCAAGGGCAAGACGAAGTCGGTTGCGGTTACCGCTGCCAACATCTCGGATTACCTTGGCGTTCCGCGTTTCCGTCACGGCGAAGCCGAAGGTGAGGATCAGGTCGGCGTCGTCACGGGTCTTGCCTGGACAGAAGTCGGCGGTGAGCTTCTCACCATCGAAGGCGTCATGATGCCGGGCAAGGGTCGCATGACCGTCACCGGCAACCTCAAGGACGTGATGAAGGAATCGATTTCGGCTGCGGCATCCTATGTCCGCTCCCGTGCCGTCGATTTCGGCATCGAGCCGCCGCGCTTCGACAAGTCGGATATCCACGTGCACGTGCCGGAAGGTGCGACGCCGAAGGACGGTCCGTCGGCCGGTGTCGGCATGGCAACCGCGATCGTTTCGATCATGACCGGCATTCCTGTTCGCAAGGATGTCGCCATGACCGGCGAAATCACGTTGCGCGGCCGGGTGCTGCCGATCGGTGGTCTCAAGGAAAAACTCCTTGCGGCTCTGCGCGGCAACATCAAGGTTGTGCTGATCCCGGAAGAGAACGCGAAGGACCTCGCGGACATTCCGGACAACGTGAAAAACGGAATGGAGATCATCCCGGTGTCGCGTATGGGCGAGGTGATCAAGCACGCTTTGGTTCGCCTTCCCGAACCGATCGAGTGGGATGGCACGGTAGAGACTCCGGTCATTGCGACAGTTGACGGTGCCGACGACTCGTCGACAACGATCGCTCACTAAGCGGTGCCTTGAAGCCGCCACGAACTGATAAAAAAGCCGGCGAAAGCCGGCTTTTTTTGTGAAAAATCCCCAAGACCCCTTGTTTTTCAGGCTTTTTCGGAGCCTTTGGGTTGCCAAGTGCCGACGCAAAACTATTGTCGGCGCCGACCAAATGAGTCGTTCCAAAACCGTTGAAAGGGTGGAAATATGAACAAGACCGAACTGGTGTCCGCAGTGGCCGAAAAAGCCGGCCTCTCCAAGGCTGATGCCGCCTCTGCAGTCGATGCCGTTTTCGAGACTGTCCAGGCCGAACTGAAGAATGGTGGCGACATCCGCCTCGCTGGCTTCGGCAGCTTCTCCGTTTCGCGTCGCGAAGCATCCAAGGGCCGCAACCCGTCCACGGGCGCTGAAGTCGATATCCCGGCTCGCAACGTTCCGAAGTTCTCGGCCGGCAAGGGTCTCAAGGAAGCTGTTAACAGCTGATCGAAAGCATCTGGCGGCCTGCCGCCGTGATGCAAAGCGTTGAGAAGGCCCGGTGAAAACCGGGCCTTTTTCGTTGAACGGAAAGCGTGTTCGAGCCTTATCCGCAGGTCCGTTCTTTCTGCGTCCCAAACTGTCATCCGCCTGTCATGACAGTGCAGCACAAGCCGAGTGTAGTTTCACGGAGGCTTCCCATGACATTCTCGACACGCGCCGCTTTGACCGCGCTCCTCCTCGGCTCCGTTGCAGCTCCTGCCGGCGCCGAGCAAGTCTTCAACCGCATTGCATCCTTCCCGGTTGCCCAGAACCTGCCCAAGGGCGAGGACAAGGCGACCTCGTCGGAAATCATCACGGCCACCGCCGACGGCAACACGCTCATCTATTCCGATGCGCCGGGTGGCACGATCGGCTTTATCGACATCACTGACGCGAAGGCCCCGAAGGCGGCCGGGTCGGTCAAGATCGACGGCGAGCCGAACTCGGTCGCCGCAGTCGGTGCGAAGGTTCTCGTCACCATTGACCGTACCAAGGATCTCACCAAGCCCGCAGGCCAGCTCGGTGTCGTCGATATCGCCTCCCGCAAGATCGAGGCCACCTGCGATCTCGGCGGCCAGCCGGATAGCATCGTCGTCTCGCCGGATGGCACGTTTGCGGCCATTGCCATCGAGAACCAGCGCGACGAAAAGCTCAACGACGGCGCTCTTCCGCAGCTGCCGGCTGGCGAATTGCAGATCGTCACCCTGAACAACGGGGTGCCCGTCTGCGACAGCATCCGTCACGTCGATCTGACGGGACTGTCCACCGTCGCTCCTGAGGATCCCGAGCCGGAATTCGTCAATATCAACGCCAACGGCGAAATCGTCGTGACGCTGCAGGAAAACAATCACATCGTCATCGTCGACAGCAAGACCGCAAAGGTCACCGCCCATTTCACGGCCGGCACGGTTGATCTCGATGGCGTTGACACCAAGACCGACGGCGCACTGACCTTCTCCGGCAAGCTCACGGCCATTCCCCGCGAACCGGATGCGGTGAAGTGGCTCGGTACCGATCGTTTCGTTGTCGCCAACGAAGGTGACTACAAGGGCGGGTCGCGCGGCTTCACCATCTTCGACCGCACCGGCAAGGTTCTATACGACGCCGGCACATCGCTCGAATATGCCGTAGCCCGCGTCGGTCACTTCCCGGAAAAGCGTGCCAAGAACAAGGGCATCGAGCCGGAAGGGCTGGAAGCTGCGACCTTCAACGGTCAGAAGTATTTCTTCGTCCTCTCGGAGCGCGGTTCGATGATCGCGGTCTACAAGGATACCGGTGCGGAACCGGAACTGGTGCAGCTTCTGCCCTCAGGCATCTCGCCTGAAGGCGCTGTCGCCATTCCCGGCCGCAACCTGCTCGCCTCCGCCAACGAAGCCGATCTCGGCGAAGACGGCGGTGCCCGCTCGCATGTCATGATCTACGAGCTTGGCGAAGGCGCAAAGGCCTATCCGATGCTCGTCTCCAAGGATGTCGACGGCAAGCCGCTCGGCTGGGGTGCCATGTCGGGCCTCGTCGGTGATGCGGAAAAGGACGGCATTCTCTATGGCGTGAGCGATAGCGTCTATGCCATGCAGCCCTCGATCTTCACCATCGACGCCACCAAGAAGCCGGCCGAAATCACCAGCGTGGTACGTGTGACCCGCAACGGTCAGCCGGCCCAGAAGCTCGATATCGAAGGTATCGCACTCGACGGCAAGGGTGGCTTCTGGCTGGCTTCCGAAGGCGACAGTGCCAAGTTCGTTGGTCACGGCATCTACAACGTCAGCGCAAAGGGCGAGATCAAGTCCGAGATCGCGCTGCCTGCAGAACTTCTGGCAGGCGAAACCCGCTTCGGCCTCGAAGGCATCACCACAACCGGTTCCGGCGACGACCTGACACTCTGGATGGCAATCCAGCGCGAATGGAAGGACGATCCGAAGGGCCAGGTGAAGCTTCTGTCCTACAAGCCGAAGTCCAAGGAATGGGCCGCCGTTCGCTACCCGCTCGAGAAGACCGAAAAAGGCTGGGTCGGCCTGTCGGAAATTACCGCCCGCGGTGACTACCTCTACATCATCGAGCGCGACAACCTGATCGGCGACAAGGCCAAGCTCAAGAAGCTTTACCGTGTGGCAATCGCCGATCTGAAGCCGGCAAAGCTTGGCGGAGAGCTGCCGCTCGTCACCAAGCAGGAAGTGCACGATTTCATGCCGGACCTGAAGAACGCCACCAACGGCTATGTTGTCGACAAGCTCGAAGGTTTTGCCTTCGACAAGTCGGGCAAGGCCTTCGCCATCACCGACAATGACGGCGTCGATGACAGTTCCGGCGAGACGCTGTTCTTCCCGGTTGAGATCAAGGCGACCAACTAAACCGTTCATCAACAGGAAAAGGCCGGGTGTTTCCGCACCCGGCCTTTTTTATTGCCGATGCGTGACTTAAGTCTGTCGTTCCTGATGTGTTCCAGCAGCCGAGTCGATGACCTCATTCCGCTTCATCCATGCCGCCGATCTGCATCTAGGCAGTCCCTTTCAGGGGCTGGCGCTGAAGGATGCCGAGCTTGCCGATATCTTCATCGAGGCCAGCCGCAAGGCATTTTCGGCTCTGGTGGACGAGGCGGTGGAGCGCAAAGTCGACTTCTTCATCGTCGCGGGCGATGTCTACGACGGCGACTGGAAGGACAACAAGATCGGCCTCTTCTTCAACCGCGAAATCGCCCGGCTGGAACGCGCCGGCATTCCGGTCTTCCTGCTGAAGGGCAATCACGACGCTGAAAGCGTCATCACCAAGACAATCACGCTGCCGAAGAATGTCAGCGAATTCCCAACGGCAAAGCCCGGCACGTTCAAGCTGGATCACCTGAAGGTCGCGCTGCACGGCCAGGGGTTCGCCGAGCGCTCTGCCAATGAAAACCTGGCGCTTGCCTATCCGAAGCCGGAGCCGGGCTGGTTCAACATCGGCGTGCTGCATACGTCGCTCACCGGCCGCGAGCCACACGCAGCTTACGCGCCCTGTTCCGTCGAAGATCTGCGCTCGCGGGGTTACGATTACTGGGCGCTCGGTCATGTCCACGATTTCGAAATCGTCGCCGAAGACCCGCTCGTCGTGTTCCCCGGCAACCTTCAGGGACGATCGATCCGCGAGCAGGGAGCAAAGGGCGCCGTGCTCGTGACCGTCGAGGACGGGCGCATCGCTTATGAGCGTATCGTCACCGACAGCGCAAGGTTTGCTGAACTCGCCGTTCTCGTCGAGCCGGACGAGACGCCGGCGGCAATCCTGCGGCGGCTGGAAGATCTGCTTGGTTCTGTGATCGATGCGATGGAAAGCCGCCCGCTGGCGCTGCGCATCCGCATCGCCGGGCGTAATCGCTTCCGCAACGAGATCTTGGCGAGAGCGGCCGATTTTCGCGATGAGGTGCAGGCCGCCTGCCATCGCGGCCATGAGGATATCTGGCTGGAAAAGCTGGAGGTCAAACTCGAAGCCGAGATCGCCTCGACGGAAAAAGCGACCGATCTGCTTGGGCTCGAAGGCCTCCTGCCGACGGCGGAGTTCTCGCCATTGTTGGTCAGCGAGGCCGAGGCCCGGATTGCCGAGATCGCCGCACGTCTGCCGGGCGGTATTGGTGCCGGCGACCTGGCGCTCGGCGACGATGCGGCAGCACTGTTGGCGGAGGCGCGCGAACTGCTTCTGTCGCGCGCGGCAAGGGTAGGGTAGTCACATGCGTTTTACCCGTCTCGACATCCTGCGCTACGGCGCGCTTACCGACCGCGCGCTCGCGTTCCGGCCGGATGCGCAGCTGCATGTCATCTATGGCCCGAACGAAGCCGGAAAGTCTTCCGCGCTGTCGGCAATCTCGGATCTGCTGTTCGGCTTTCCGACGGCTGCCGAATACAGTTTTCTGCACGATGCGACTGCACTTCGCGTCGGCGCCGAGATCGAGACGCGCGACGGTAGCAAGCTGGGCTTTCGCCGTCGTCGCGGCCGCAAGAACACGCTGCTCGCCGCAAGCGACGCGGAAGAAGCGCTGCCCGAGGATGCGCTGGCACCGTTTCTCGGCACGCTGAACCGCGATGTGTTTCAGCGCGCCTTCGGTCTCGATTCGGCGTCGCTGCGCGCCGGCGGCCAGAGCATGCTGAAAAGCGGTGGCGAGATCGGCAGCCTGCTGTTTTCCGCAGCGTCGGGCCTTACCGGCCTCTCCGACCTGCGCAAAAGCTTCGATGCCGAGGCCGACACCATCTACGCGGCGCGCCGCTCCAAGGACCGGTTGTTTTACCAGGTCCTCGACAGCCATGACGAGGCGCGCAAGGCCGAGCGGGACAACGAGCTGAAGTCCGGCGACTGGAAGAAGCTGCTGGCCGAGCAGGCCGAGTTGGAAGCGGAACTCGCCACCATCAAGACCGAGCGCGAAACCACCAAGCAGACGCTGGAACGGCTTCGCAAACTGATGCGGCTGGAGCCGGTGCTGCGCGAAATCGATCGCGAGCAGGACCAACTGGCGCAGTATCAGGCGCTGGGATCGCTGCCGCCGGGCTTCGAGGATGCGTTGGCGCGGGCGCTGGACGAAGCGCGGCGCAACGACGACGCGCATCGGGCGGCGGAAACCGAAGTCTCGCGACTGAGCGATGAGATCGCCGCTCTCCATGTCGACGACGCGCTGATCGCCGCTGCCGGCAGCATTCTTGCCCGCCACGCTGACAAGGGCGTCTATCTGAAGGCCCGCGAGGATATCGCGAGGGTGCGCGGCGAGGTCGAGGATTTCGACACCCGGCTGGTGCAGCTGGGGCGCAGGTTAGGTCTTGTCAGGACCGATGACCTTGAACGCTACCAGCCTGCCGATGCCGACCTGGTGCGGCTGAAGACCCTGCTCGAGGAAGGCAGCGAACTCGACCGCAGCCTCAAACAGCTGCATCTCCGTCTGGAAGAAGAGCGCGAGGCGCTGCGGCGTCTGGATGAAGCCAATCCGGACAGCCGCCTGATCGATCCGAAACCATGGGCCGAGCAGCTCACGGCGCTGCGCCCCGAACTCAGCGATCTCGCAGGCGTCGAAAACCTGCAGGTCCGCGCAACGCGGGCAGAGAGCGATCTCGCCGCCGCCGTCGCAAGGCTCGATCCGCCGGTCAAGGACATCGACGCCCTGCTTGCGAGCCCGCTGCCGGATCTTAGCGCGCTGACCAGCCACCGCAAGCTGATCGACGATGCACGCGCAGTGCATGCGAGGATCACCCAGACGCTGACGACGGTGAAGGCCGACGCCAAGACCGTGGCCGATCACATGGCGGCGCTGGAAGGGCAGGGCCGCATCGTTTCGCGTGCTGACATCATGGAAGCCCGCCAGCTGCGCGATGCTGGTCTTGCCGCATTCGGAGCAAAGCCATCAGCGGATAAGCTCGCCGATGTGCACAAGGCCGTTCAGAATGCCGACGAACTGGCCGACGCCGCCCTGACCGACGCCGAGCGCGTGTCCCGGCACGCACAACTCAGCTTGCGTCAGCACGAGATCGAGCAGCAGCTGACAAACGCCCGCGCCGAGGCGCGCGAAAGCGATATTGCGCTGTCGGACGCGATCACCGAATTCGAGGACCTGTTCCGCTCGGTGCCCATCTCGCCGCTATCGCCCGAGCGCATGCTTGAATGGCGCCGCGGCGTCGAAGCCCTGTCGCATCAGGTCGAGGCGCTGAAGGATGCGAACGACGCGCTGCAGACCGCACGGCTGAAGGAAGAGCGGTTGAAGCCGGTGCTGGTCGGTCTTGCCGACGCGATCGGCCTTGCCGCAGCCGCCTTGCCGCCGGCGGCCCTGGCGCGCGCTCTCGATCGCAGACTGGCGGAGATCGCGGAACGCTGGACGGAAAGCCGCTCGCTGGAGGGCAAGCGCCATTCCGCCGTCGATGCGCTGCAACGTCTCGAAGAGCGCGAGACCGTTCTGCGCCGTGAAGTCGACACTTGGCGAGCCGCATTCTCCAACGCTGCGACCATGGCCGGCCTGCCGGATGAGGCGACGGTCGAAATGGCGGCTGCAGCGCTCGATGTCTGGCGCAGCGTGCCGGATCTTCTGGCCGAGCGCGAGAACCGCAGGCGCCGGGTGCGCGGCATGCAGCGCGACATGGAAACCTTCGACGAAGAGATCCGCAGCCTCTGCACCAAGGTCGCGCCAGACCTGATCTCGGTGCCGGCAGATGTCGCGGCCGGTCTCCTTAACGATCGGGCGATGGATGCCAATGCCGCCGCCAAGCACAAGGCCGCGATGTCGGCTGACCTCGAACGCGCGACGCTCGCCCTGGAGCGCTATGCCACTCGCGAAAAAAACCTGCAGGACGAGCTGGCCTCCCTTGCCACTTCCGCCTCGCGAGACGTCGCCGACCTCGAACAGGTTCTGGAGGAACTGCGCCAGCGAAGCCGGCTGAACGGACAGCTGCTGCAGTGCCGCTCCCGCTTCAACGAACACGCCGATGGTGACGACGAAGCGGCAGTGCGCTCAGCGCTGGTCGATTTCGACAAGGTGACCGCAGGTCTTGAGATCGAGCAGCTGGAAAGCGCCGATAGCAGGCAGATCGACCGGATTTCTTCCCTGCGGACCGCTGAGGCAGACAATGCCCGCCGCCGCCGCGAACTGGAAAGCGGCATCGGTGCCGAGCGCGCTGTGTTCCAGAAGCACGCGGCCGAAACCGAGGCGAGGGACCTCGCACGTCGCTGGGTGGTGCTGAAGCTCGCCGCCAGCCTCCTGTCGTCGTCGATGGAAACCTACCGCGAGCAGCAGGCCGATCCGGTCATGCAGCGGGCCGGCAAGGTATTTGCGGATCTCACCGGTGGACGGTTTGCGAAGCTGGTGCAGCTCTATGACGAAAAGGACGAGCTGCAGCTGGCTGTCGAGCGAAACACCGGTGAGCAGGTTCCGCTATCGGGCCTCAGCGAAGGCACCGGCGATCAGCTCTATCTCGCACTGCGTCTGGCGTTCCTCGAGGATTACTGTAGCCGCAACGAACCGGCACCGCTGATCCTCGACGACATCTTCCAGACATTCGACGACGAACGGACCGCAGCCGGCATCCGCACACTCGCTGCCGCCGGCGACAAGTTCCAGACGGTGCTGTTCACCCACCAGCTGAGCCTGGTGGAAACGGCGCAGCGCGAACTCGGCGAGCGGCTGGACTTGATCAGGATTTAACGCAATCTGACGGTTGCGTAGCGTGGCTAGCCTTGCGGCGAAAAAACTTGCCCCATTGGGAGCGTCAGGCAGCCGATCCGCGTGCTGACGATCGCTCGCTGTGACGCTCTGCCAGGTTCGGGCGTCGGTACCGGGCATGCCATGGTAACGGGATGGGCAACGAGGAGCAGGTTGAACCGCCGCTGGTCCATCATTTCGGGGACAAAGGTGGCGCGGTAGTTTTCGAGATCGGATTTAAACGCCGTGCGGGCGGAAAGCCTTGCCTCGAGATATGACCGGCTCTGCGGTGTCAGCGACAGGCCGTAACCGTCGAGCGTGGTCAGTGCAGTCTGCAACAGCGCACCGTCGTGGCGCTCATCCGTGAAACTGAGCTTGATCCGGAAGGTGCGCAGGTCATCCTCTCCAACCCCTTTCGCCTGGATGAACAGAGACGCCGGATCTTCACCCGGGCCCAGCGGCAGGAAGAACGTGCACTCCCATACATTGGCGCCCGCCAAGAAGTTCGGCGGTTCAACGCCTATGCCCGCCAGTGCTTGGCAGCGTTCCTCGGTTGATGTCGTAACGGGTGGGATGAGACGCGACGTGTCGTGCGCCAGCGGCCGGACCAGTCTGGGCAGCTGCTTGCTACTCGCCGCAAGCCGTCGCTGGCGCCCGATGCGAACAGCCGGTGCGGGAGGAGGAGGAAGCAGATAGGTTTGCAGGCCGAACTGGCGCACCAGACGCTTATAGTTGCGCCCTTCGTTGACGAAAAGGACGGTCGCCGCAAGCCCGCTGAAGACAACGAGAAGGAACACCGCAAGAACGAACAACCGGCCGCCGCGTCGGCGACGTTGTTCGGCAGGGGTCGAAATTGCGGGCCTCTCCTCTTGCGGCATAGTCTTGTTCCGATCGAGGAATGCCTGCGATGATGCCTGCGCTTACCACATTACTAACAGGCTTCAAATCTAGAGCTTCGCCATATTTTCGATTCGACCGGCGGTCATCAGCGTCTGGCGGACGAGTTTACGCTGGTCGGAGCTGTAAGCTGTCTCGCCTTCTCAACTCCATTTGCAGGCGTGGTGCCGCTTTCTGTTCACTGTATGGTTGATTGTTGCTGTAAGGTATCTGGCGATCCAACCCATGCTAGTATAAACAGGAGGCAGGTTATGTAATGGCTTGTTTATGCAATAACTTTGTGCTTTTTGCGAACCCCTGAACCCGCCTTGGGCCATATGTGTATTAGCTTTTCTCGTGACATCCGCTAATAAGTATGTTGTTAAAGTTGTCCGATGCGGGCATTCCGCATCCGCCATTTTAGCTGTGAAAACAGAGTGACAATGACGATCGAAATTATTGGTAGAGCCTGTGTGGCGCCGGGTGCAAGCTCCGTCAAGGAACTCAAGACGATCCTGAGCGGCGGCCGTTGCACCGTTTCGGAGATCCCTGGAGATCGATGGGACTTGGCACGTTTCTGGCATCCGGCACAGGGTATCGCTGGAAAGACCTATACGTTTGCCGCAGGCGTTATCGACAGGCTGTATGACTTTGATCCTGCCGTTTTCGGCATTTCGCAGCGCGAGGCCATGCAGATGGACCCGCAGCAGCGCGTGCTTCTGACACTGGTCTGGCAGGCGCTGGAAGACGCCAATCTTCCGGCAAGCACGCTCGCCAAGGAGAAGGTCGGCGTTTATATCGGCGCGTCCAGTCTCGAAAACAGTACGCTGTCGTCGGAGGATCCGGCATCCGGCAGCCCGTATTTCATGACTGGCAACACGCTCTCGATCGTCTCGAACCGCATTTCGCACATCTTCGGCCTCAATGGGCCGAGCATGACCATCGACACCGCCTGCTCGTCGTCGTTGGTGGCGCTGGATCAGGCGGTGCGCTCTCTCGAGCGCGGTGATATCGACACCGCGATCGTCGGCGGCGTCAATATCCTGGTCAACCCGCTCTCCTTCGTCGGCTTCGCGCAGGCGCGGATGCTGTCGCCCGAAGGGCTTTGCCGTGCTTATGACACCAACGGCCATGGCTATGTCCGCGCCGAAGGCGGGGTGGCGATCGTCCTTCGTCGCAGCGATCGCGCGAAGCGGGAAAATGACCGCAGCTACGCCAAGATCCACGCAACAGGCGTGAATTCTTCGGGCCGCACCAACGGCATCAGTCTGCCATCGCGGGAAGCGCAGGCCGATCTTCTGCGCTCGATCTATCAGGGCAACGGCATCGACGTGAACCGCGTCGCCTTTATCGAAGGCCACGGCACGGGAACGCGTGTGGGCGACCCGGCGGAAGTCTGGGCCATTGGCACTGTCATCGGCCAGAACCGTCCGGCTCCGCTGCCGATCGGTTCGATCAAGTCGAATATCGGCCATACCGAGCCGGTGTCGGGTCTTTTCGGTCTCATCAAGGCGATGATCGCGCTGGAAAACGATTTCCTGCCCGCGACGCTGCATATCGAAAAAGCCAACGAGGATATCGACTTCGCCTCGCTCAACGTGCGGGTCAATATGTCCGCGATGAAGCTGATGCCTGCCAAGGGCGCTCGGCTCGCTGGCATCAACTCGTTCGGCTTCGGCGGCACCAACGCCCACGTCGTGATCGGCGATCCCGATCCGGTCGACACGCCGGCGCTGCCCGCCAAGGCCGACAGCCAGTTCTTCTTTGCCAGCGCCCATAGCGCCACCGCCCTGAAGTCGCTTCTGGAAAACTACCAGTCGGCCCTCGAACGCTCCGATGCTGTCAAGGCACGCCGGATGATCGCCGCCTCCAGCGCCAATCGCGACCCGATGCGTTATCGCTTCGCCGTCGAAGCCAAGGACGAGGGCAGGGTTCTCAAGGCGATCGAAACGCATTTGGCCGGAACGGCTTCGCAAGGGGAGCGCGGAGAAGCGCCGTCCCATGCCGGCAAGACAGCTTTCGTGTTTTCCGGCAATGGTGCGCAGTGGGCTGGAATGGGTGTTGAGGCCTATCGTGAAAGCCGCCATTTCCGCCAGTGCTTCCAGTCCTTCAGCGCGCTGTTCGAGTATCACCTGGGCGAAAAGCTGTCGGATCTCCTGTTTGCCGAGGATATCGGCACTAGGCTTGCCGATACGAAGATCGCCCAGCCGATGCTGTTTGCGATCCAGGCTTCCATCTCGGATTGCCTCGCCAATCTCGGCGTCCGCCCGGATGTCGTGTTCGGTCACTCCGTGGGCGAAATTGCAGCTGCCTATGCCGCCAAGGCCCTGACCGCTGCGGAAGCCGTTGCGATCGTTGCCAAGCGCTCCAAGTCGCAGGATCTGTTTGCCGGCAAGGGCAAGATGGCTGCCGCTGTGATGAACGAGGAGACGGCGCTTGCCTTCGCAAAGACCCATGGTCTGAACGAGATCGGCGTCGCCGCCATCAATGCACCGAACTCGGTCACGATTTCCGGTCCGACTGACGAGATCCAGGCGTTTCGCGATGCGGCACGCAAGGCGCAGACCGTCGTCCATGTTCTCGACATCAACTACCCGTTCCATCACCCGATCATCGACAGCGCGCGCGATCTTTTTCTCGCGGACCTGCCGACGATCGAGCCGAAGAGTGGCGCTTGCACCTATGTTTCGACGGTCACCGGCGGCATCTACGACTGCCGCGGCCTGGATGCCGATTACTGGTGGCGCAACGTCCGTGACCCGGTTCTCTTCAAGTCTGCCGCCGAAACTGCACTGGATCTCGGCTGCAACCTCTTCATCGAGATCTCGCCGCGTTCGATTCTGTCGAACTATGTCAGTGAAATCGCCAAGCATGCGTCGCATTCGGCTGTCGTGATCGGTACCCTGCAGCGCGAGACCCCGATCGAGGGACGTGACCCGGTCGCGCAGTCGTTTGCCCGCGCCATCGCCCACGGCGTCTCGCCGAGCGTGTCGCGCCGTAGCAGCAAGCGCGATGCGTTTGCAGGCCTCCCGGTCCTGCCGCTCGAGCCGTCCGTCTTGAAGATGGCGAACACGACCGATGAGGTTGATATCTTCGGCCGCGAACACCGCGGCAGCTACTCGCTGCTCGGATGGCGCACCGATCCCAACAGCGCCCACTGGAAGAACCATGTCGACGCGCAGCTTTTCCCGGATCTGGCTGAGCACGTCGTCGATTCGCGCGCGATCCTTCCGGGTAGCGGATTTGTCGAGATCGCCGTCACAGCCGCCCAGGTGCATTTCGGGTCCGACGACGTCGAACTGACGAATATGGAGATCGTGCGTCCGCTCGAACTTCGTACCGACCGGCTGCTCGAGCTATCGACGATCCTGTCGCCCGAGACAGGCGATATAGAGATCCGCTCGCGCGAACGACTGAGCAGCGACGACTGGACCGTGCATGCGGTGGCCCGCTGCCGCAAGCCGGTAGAGCATGCATCTGACCGTCAGATCTGGCGTGCCAACGAAGGCGAAAGCGCGAAGCTCTCCTCGCTGGAGGTCTACGGGACTGCCGAAAAGTTCGGCCTCCAATACGGCCCGCACTTCCAGCTGCTGCGCGAAGCGCGCGTCTTTGGTCGCAACACCGTCGAGGTCGATCTGAAAGCGGCCGAGGCTCCGGCCCACCCCTATCTGACCTACAACCTCAACCCGTTCTCGGTGGACGCGGTGTTTCATGGCCTTGTTGCCATGTTCGACCAGTTATCGGGCAGCGATGCCGGCTCTCCCTATATCCCTGTACGATTTGGTTCGGTTCGGGTGGGGGCGCGGGCCAAGCCTATTACCCGTGCAGTCATTGAGATCGAACGGTTCAGCGGCTTCTCGATCAAAGTCAACTTCCGCATGTTCGGGGAAGATGGCGAAATCGTCGCGTCGTTCGACGACTGCCGGTTCCGCCGCACCTCGTTGCGTCGTCATCACACCTTGGCCTCGGTGGCGTTCCATTACGAAGCCGTGCCGTCGACGATGTCAGGCAATTTCGCTCGGATCGGGTTTGCCGGCGGTCTACTGGCCGCGACGACGGATGCAGAAGCCAAGGACACTGCGTCGTTGATGCTGGATGCGATGATTTACCGTGCCTGCCACGAGATCGCGCTGTCGCTCGCATCACAGGACGGGTTCGTCTCCGTCACCGAGTTCCCGGGCGAACCCAATTTCCGGGCTTTCCTGGCAAGCTGTCTGTTTATTCTGGAAGATGCCGGGATCGCGTCGTCCGAGGAATCCGGCTGGCGCGTGCCGTCCGAATTCACCATGCCGGCCGTCTCTGAACTTCTGCAGGAAATCTACCGTGAGGATTCCGGCCGTATCGCCGAGGCGGTTCTGCTGCACAATGCCTATCGCGATGCTCTGGAACACCTGTCGCTTGCCGGCCTTCATAGCGGCGAAGACTTCTCCGAAGCGCGCCACACCAGCGAAGCAACGCTCGAACACGTGCTTGTTCACTCGCCACTTGGGCGCAAGCGCTCCGATCTGGCGCTGCATCTTGTCGAGCAAGCCTGTCGGGCCAATGGCGGCCGGACCCGGGTCATTGTCGAGCTCGGCTCCACATCCGTATCCGTCAGCAGCAAGCTTGCGTCGCTTGCCGTCGATTTCTCGGCGACGCTCGCTATCGTCGAGCCGCGCGAAAGCGTTCGCCGTACACTCGAACTTGCCTTCGAACAGCATGCACATGTCTCGGTGATCGAGCCGAAGGCGCTGACCGATCTCCGCGGCATCGATGTGATCGTTGCCGCCGGACTTGAAAGCCAGGCGGTTCTGGTCGCCGACGATAGCCTTCGTTCGGCTGTGCGAGGCGCTGCCGCAAGAGGCGGTGCATTCCTGTTCGTCGACCGTGCACCGTCAGCGTTCAACGACTTTGCCTTCGGCCTGTCGGATGACTGGTTTGCCGCAAGTCAGTCGCCAGAATTCCCGGTCGGGCGTCTCGCGACAACCGAACAGGTAACCGACCTTCTGACAGGTCTCGGTTTTGCCGCCCCGCTTGTCGAAGAGAAAGATGTGGCCGAAGGGCTGCTGATCGTTGCAGGCGCCTCCTCGGCCGCGGCCGACCAGCTGCAGGCACTGCCGTCGATCCCGTCGGCGCTCGCCTTCGCTGAAGATGTTGCTCGTGCTGCAGCGTTTGGTGACGGCGACACCGTCGTCCTGCTCAGCGCGGATGCGGACGAGACTGCGATTTCGCAGTCGCTTGCCGGATTCGATGGCAAACCCGTGAAAGCCATCTTCCTCGCCGAACGCCTGGGTGAGCGCGAAGCCTCCGATGTCGCGCTTGCACGTCTTGAAAACCTCAAGCGTATCGTTGAAGCCTTTACTCGCCATGGCGCCAGCCTCGCGTCGGGCGACCAGTGCCGTCTGGTGATCGTTGCGGCCGGCGGCTCGCCGCTTGCGGCTGAAACGACCGATGATGTCAACGCAGGGCTGTGGACGTTCGCCCGCGTTCTTCAGAACGAATACGATGCCGTCGCCACGCATCTTCTCGATCTCGAAACTGACAGCGCGGAACTCGGCATCTATGTCGGCGAGATCCTGGCCTCCGCCAGTGCCAACCGTGAGTGGATCCTGCGCGATGGTTCGCTGTCCGAAATCCGCGCATCGAGCGGTCCGTTCGGGCCGAAGGATACAGAAAGCGCCGATTTCACTGCAGCCACGATCCGGCAAACCGTGAATGGACGCGTCGACAGCATCATATGGGAGAGCGCCTCCGAACCGGTGCCGGATGCCGACGAGATCGTTCTCGCCGTGGAAGCGGCCGGCCTCAACTTCCGTGACGTCATGTGGGCCATGGGCCTCCTCCCGGAAGAAGCACTCGAAGACGGTTTTGCCGGCGCAACCATCGGCATGGAAATGTCCGGCCGCGTCATCTCGGTCGGTGCGTCGGTGACGGATCTCGTTGCCGGAGACCGTGTCATGGGCATCGGCCCGGCCGCCTTCTCCACCCACGTCAAGGTTCGACGCGACGGCGTTACGAAGTTCCCGGCCCGCCTCGACTTTGAGGCTGCTGCAACCGTTCCGGTGGCATTCCTCACGGCCTATTACGCCATGGTCCAGCTCGGCCATATCGAACCTGGTGAAACCATCCTCATCCATGGGGCGGCCGGTGGTGTGGGTCTTGCAGCCTTGCAGATCGCCAAGCTGAAGGGTGCAGTTGTCATCGCGACGGCCGGTACGGTGGAAAAACGCCGCTTCCTGGAAGCGCTTGGTGCAGACCATGTGTTCGACAGCCGCTCGCTGGATTTTGTAGCCCGCGTGCGCGGCGTCACCGGTGGCGAAGGCGTCGACCTTGTCCTCAACTCGCTGTTCTCGGAAGCGATGGAACGCAGCCTGGAACTGGTGAAGCCATTCGGTCGCTTCCTCGAACTCGGCAAGCGCGACTACTATTCCGACCGCAAGATCGGCCTTCGTCCGTTCCGTCGCAACATCAGCTACTTCGGCATCGACGCCGACCAGTTGCTGGTGAAGCTGCCGGCAATCACGAAGAAGATCTTTACCGAGATCGGCGTCCTGTTCGAGCGGGGCGACCTGTCTCCGCTGCCCTATCGCGCCTTCGGCTATGACGAGATCGGCAGTGCCTTCCGTCTCATGCAGAATGCCGGCCAGATCGGCAAGATCGTCATCCGTCCGCCGGTCGCCGGCAAGGACAAGGTGGTGATCGCAAACGAAAAGCCGGTCGCCTTCGGTGCGGATGGCATCTATTTGGTTGCTGGCGGCATTGGCGGCTTCGGCCTCGTTACAGCAGACTGGCTTGCCGCACGCGGTGCCAAGCAGATTGCTCTCTGCTCGCGCAAGGGTATCGCCGACGCTGAAACTGAGGCGGCGATCGCTAAATGGAAGGCGAAGGGCGTCAAGGCATCTGTCCACGCCTGCGATATCACCAGCGAGCCGGCTCTTTCCGGGCTTCTTGACAGCCTGCGCAAGCAGGCTCCGATCAAGGGCATCGTTCACGCGGCCATGGTGCTCGACGACGCGCTTCTGTCCAACCTGACGCCCGAGCGCAACCAACCGGTTGTCGAGGTCAAGATTCGCGGCGCAGCTCTGCTCGACAAGCTGACGGCGGGCGACGACCTCGATCTCTTCCTCGTCTTCTCGTCGGCCACGACCATGCTCGGCAACCCGGGCCAAGCCAACTACGTCATTGCCAACGGCTATCTCGAAGGTCTTGCCCGTGCACGTCGCGCGGCCGGCAAGCCGGGTCTCGCCGTCGGCTTCGGCGCCATTGCCGATACCGGTTTCCTTGCACGCAATGCCGAGGTCAACGAAATCCTGTCCAAGCGAATCGGCAAGACGGCCATGAAGGCGCGCGATGCGCTGGAGCAGGTCGAACGCTACATGGCGTCAGACACCGGCACCATTGATGCGGCAGCCGTGATGATTGCCGAAGTCGACTGGCAGGCAGTGCGGATGCTGCCGATTTCCAACGCCTCGATCTTCGAGACGGCGATCCGTTCGGCTGGCAATCAGCAATCGGCCTCCGATGGCGACCGGATCGATCTTGAGGATCTGATCCGTGGCAAGTCGGCGGATGAGGCGCAGCAGCTTCTTCACAACCTCGTCGCGTCTGAAATCGCCACGATCCTGCGTGTCACGGAAGACAGTATCACGCCGGAAAAGGTCTTGAAGGATATCGGTCTCGACAGTCTGATGGCGATGGAGCTCGGTATGAGCTTCCAGCAGAAGACGGGCTTTGATATTCCGCTGAGCGGAGTAGGGGAAGACACGTCCGTCAGCGACGTGGTAAGCCGTCTGAGAGAGCGTGTCGCCAAGCGCAACGGCGAGGACGACACCGTCCAGAACGAAGTGATCGACCGGCTGGTCAAAAGCCATTCGACGCAGCAGAAAGCCGCAACGCAGTGACAGACAGCAGTTCGGATGAAACCCGGCCCTCCAAGCTGAGCCTTGGGGGGAAGGGCAATTTTATCGACCAGATGCGCAAGGCCAACGAAAACGTCGGGCGCAATCGCACGACGCGGCTCAATGCACAGCCGCAGCAACCGGCCCGCCCTCCGGTCGGTTTTGACGCCTTGCCCGAATATCAACGGGTCATGGTGCAGCGCAAGGCGAGCGAAATCATCGGCGTCGACAACCCGTTCTATCGCTCGCACGACGAAGCCGCCGGCGCGACGACGACCATGGACGGGGAAGTCTATGCGAATTTTGCTTCCTACGACTATCTCGGTACCAACACGGACCCGAGGGTGACCGAAGCCGCCAAGGCTGCGATCGATCGTTTCGGCATTTCCGCCTCCGCCAGCCGTCTGGTCGCAGGCGAGCGCCCGGTGCATGCGGAACTCGAAGAAAAGCTTGCCAGCGTCTACGGCGTTGATGCTGCAGTCTGTTTCGTCAGCGGCTACCTTACCAACGTTGCGGCAATCAGCTGTGTTGTCGGCCCCAAGGACCTCGTCATCCACGACGAATTCATCCACAACAGCGCGCTGGCCGGCATCAAGCTTTCCGGCGCCACGCGGCGCCTGTTCAAGCACAATGACGTCGATAATCTCGAGACGGTGCTCAACACGCTCGCCGGCGATTTCCGGCGCGTGCTCGTGATTGTCGAGGGCGTCTATTCGATGGATGGCGACATCGCCGACCTGCCGCGCCTGATCGAGCTGCGCAATCGGTACGGCTTCTGGCTGATGGTCGACGAGGCCCATTCGCTCGGCGTTCTCGGCAAGACCGGTCGCGGCTCGTTTGAACATTTTGATATCGACCCGAAGAGCGTCGATATCTGGATGGGCACCCTGTCAAAGACGACATCGAGCTGCGGCGGATATATCGCCGGTAGCCGGGCGCTGGCTGACATCCTTAAGGCAGAAGCGGGCGGTTTCGTCTACAGCGTCGGGCTTGCGCCTGTTCTGGCAACGGCTGCAGCCACGGCCCTCGATATTCTGCGCGAGGAACCGGATCGGGCCGAGCAGTTGCACCGGAACGGTTCGCTGTTTTTGAAGCTCGCCCGGGAAGCCGGTCTCGACACAGGATTGAGCCTCGGCTTCTCCGTCGTGCCGATCCTCGTCGGTGATTCGCTTCGCTCCATCCAGCTGTCGAACGAATTGCTGGAAGATGGCGTCAACGCTTTGCCGATCATTCATCCCGCCGTCCCGGAAGGCATGGCCCGGTTGCGATTCTTTATCACCAGCGACCATACGGAAGAGCAGATTCGCCATGCGGTGGAATCGACAGCAAGACGCCTGAAGGACCTGCAGGACAGGAATTTCGGTCTTGCCTCTCTCAGCCCGGAAAAACTGATGCAGCTTGCGCCGCTTCTCCAGTCGCCCGACAACACCTGAGGCTGTGGCGACGACGATGCACGTGATCGTAACGGGTGGATCAAGCGGCATCGGACTGGAAGTGGCGCGGATCTACGCATGCCGGGGTGCGCGCGTATCGATCATCGCGCGCACGGCGGCAATGCTTGAAAGCGCTGTTGTCGACCTCCGCAGTACCGGCAAGGCTGACATCAGATGTGAACGCGCGGATGTCGCGAACGATAGCGAGATCTCGCGTGCTGTTGATGCCTGCGAGGCCGCATTCGGACCGTGCGACGTTCTTGTTGCCTCGGCCGGGATGGTAGAACCCGCTTTTTTCGACCAGCAATCGCAGAGCGACTTTTCCCGCCAGATAGACGTCAACCTGCTCGGTACGGCGAATGCCGTACGCTCGGTCTACGCGGGCATGAAGAGCCGCGGGCAGGGCGCAATCATGATCGTGTCCTCGGGTGCGGCACTGATCGGCATACCCGGCTACACAGCTTATTGTGCCTCCAAGTCGGCGCTCACGGGCTTCGCCGAGGCCCTCCAGGCTGAGTCGGTTGGAGATGGCGTCACCATATCGCTGTGCTTCCCGCCGGATACCGAAACGCCGCAGTTCGAGAGGGAACTCGCCAAACGCCCGGCGCAGGCACGGGCTCTGATGGGTGCCGCGCCGCCGTGGAAGGCGAATGCCGTTGCCGAAAAGATCGTTCGCGGCATCGATCGGCGGTCGAAGAAAGTCTATTTCGGCTTTTCCATTACTGGCCTTGGCCTGTTCGGTCCACTGGTGAAGCCGTTCGTGGCGGCCTGGTTTTCCAGACGTCGCTAGATAAACCGCGTCTCTTCGCCCGCAATTCTCAAGATCGTCAGCTTGCCCGAATAAAATGCCCCGGTATCGATGCCGATTCTGTTCGGTCCGAGCGAGGGCTCAGTCTGCGGCGTGTGGCCGTGGATCACGAAGGTGGATGGCAGGTTTGGTCCTTTCGCAAGGAATGGATCGCGGATCCACATCAGGTCAGCCTCCTCCTGGTCTTTCAACGCGACACCCGGCCGAATGCCGGCGTGGACGAACAGAAGCTGTCCGACCTTCATGCTGATCGGCAAATCGGTGAGGAACTGGCGGTGCGCGTCGGGCACGACTTCAGCCAGCAGCTGCTTCAGCGTGCCACTGCGGCTGCGCTGGCGAAAGTTTTGGTCATGCACGTCGAGCCCGTAGGACGCCAGCGTCTGCTCTCCGCCAAGGCTCAGCCATTCGCCATGCGTCTCCGGATCATCGAGGAAGAGGCGGAACACATCGTCATGGTTTCCGCATAGCGGCATTCGGCGCAGACCGTATTCGCTCGGCTTGATCAGATAGTCGAGAACACCCGAGGATGCCGGGCCGCGGTCCACATAGTCGCCGAGAAGAACCACCACGCCCGCACGGCGCGTTTCTTCGATGTCGCGGGCGATCTTCGCCTCGGCTTCCTTGAGGAGCTCCAGGCAGCCATGCACGTCGCCGATCGCGTAGATCGGATAGGTCGGCGCGTCTACGCCAAGGTCGATACGCCGACGGGGACGTGGGACGCTCCCCTGGCTGGAACGTTTCTGGGTGAGCCACCCGATGACCTTGCGCATGATACAGTTCGTTTCGAGAATGAGAGAGAACGTGAGGACACAATGGGAAATGTGCCCCTAATGGACGTTTAACAAGCCCTTTCGGATCTCGTTGCAAACCGTTCAACGATCCCGATGCTGCTGCACCTCCACTGCAGTATGAGAAAGTATAAACCGGCGCTCCACAAAATATATTGCTGCACTGCACCAAGTCCTCGTGCTGCTATGGACAGTTGTTTTATTTTGAAACACTATCGAGGGGAGGAGCTGGGGGAGGGAAATAAATGCGAATACAGATCGTTGCCATCTCGATTATGGCAAGCCTTTTCCTGTGGATTTTCGCATACTATTGTCTGCAGACCACCTACAGGACCGGCCAGGCTTACGGCGTGATGCCGAACCTGAACATCAGCAAACGACTCAGCATCTTTGATTGAACCGGTAAGCGCTTCGAGTAAACGAGAGCTTCTGCGGTGTTGCTAAGGCTGCCTCTGCGCGTAGGTCGCCGCGAGTTGCTTGACCCCTTGGCGATATTTGAACAGCTCTATGCCGCCGACGAAGACGGCGCAGCAGGAGAGGAGAATAAAGGCGACAGCGGCAGCTTTCATGGCTGGACAATGGCATGCCGCTCGCTTCTGCGCCAGTCCCGGTTGAAGTGCTGCCGGACAGGCGTGCAAAACAAGAGACCGGAGAGTGTTCGCCGGCCGTCCAACTGCTACAACGCGTATTGCCGTGCAGGCCGACAGTCTCTTGCAACGTAGCGCTTCAGCGATGCAAACACACAATTGTGTAGCTCGCCAACGTCATTTGCCCGTGATCGAATGATTGAGACTGGATAACGAATCGGTTGGAACCTGGCGTTGATGTCGCGCAGTATTCTGTCGGAGCGGATGAGCCGCTTAGAGCCGCCGCCTACTTCCGGTCAACGCAATCGTCCAAAAGGCAGTGATGGGCAAACATGTGCCATTATCAGCGAGAGAGCATTCTACGGAAATTATCTGGTAGGGAAGGCCGAAGAATGGTGGGCGATGACGGACTCGAACCGCCGACATCCTCGGTGTAAACGAGGCGCTCTACCAACTGAGCTAATCGCCCCTAAACTGCAGACCGTTTCGTCTGCCGCTTCGGTGGCCGTGATCTATGCGGATCGCGCGAAAACCGCAAGAGCTTTGACGACATTTTTTTGAATTTTCGACAAAATCCGTGGCAGATAAGGGTTCTTAACGACAAACCACGGGCCTCGATGTGGGAAAGTGAGTGGCGTCATTATTTTGTCTTCAAACTTGCTTGACACCTCCCGTCGAACCTCTTAGGAAGCGGCCAACCGAGCAGTCGAGGCTGCCTGGTGAGAGACGAAAGTTTCTGAAGAAATGTGCGGGTGTAGCTCAGTTGGTTAGAGTGCCGGCCTGTCACGCCGGAGGTCGCGGGTTCGAGCCCCGTCACTCGCGCCATTCTTCTTCCTCGAACGTCGTGTCCAAATGATGCGGCGCCGTAAAGTCGGCAATATGCGCGGGTGTAGCTCAGTTGGTTAGAGTGCCGGCCTGTCACGCCGGAGGTCGCGGGTTCGAGCCCCGTCACTCGCGCCATTTACTTTCTTTCCTCCAAACTGATCAAGCGTCTCTATCCTCACCGGGATGGGGAATGATCGGGTCGCCGAACCCACCTGTCGCGCTGAGAGTTGCAACGTCCGTCCGCCGCGCCTCTCGAATCGCTATTCCTGAATGAAACTCCATCGTTAGAAGACCGTCGGCAGACCCTTGGCCGGGAACATGTCGGGTACTGATTTGTTGGCGAACGAACTGGTGTTTTCCAGTGGAGTATTATTGGTAGGTGAGGGGGACTCAAAGGGCTTGCGCCTTTCCTCACGCTGCGCTAGTCACGCCTTGTTGCAATGCACGTACGCTTGTCGAATTCATGTTCGAGCGTCGCCCGGCGCTAAAGGCAAGCAGGGATCGAATATCATGAGTGAACTCCTCACTTCCTACGTCCCGATCGCGATCTTCATCGGTATATCCTTGGTGATCGGTCTGGCGCTTCTCATCGCGCCTTTCGCCGTTGCCTACAAGGCGCCTGATTCGGAAAAGCTTTCCGCCTACGAATGCGGCTTCAATGCCTTCGACGATGCCCGCATGAAGTTCGACATCCGCTTCTATCTCGTGTCGATTCTGTTCATCATTTTTGACCTCGAAGTTGCCTTCCTGTTCCCTTGGGCTGTGTCCTTCGGTGAAATCGGCTGGTTCGGCTTCTGGTCCATGATGGTGTTCCTGGGTGTCCTCACGATCGGCTTTATCTACGAATGGAAAAAAGGAGCGCTGGAATGGGAGTAGTCGATAGCGGCACAACTCTCGTCGCGCCGAAGTCCAAGGGTATTATCGACCCGAATACCGGCAAGCCAATTGGCAGCGACGACGCGTTCTTTGGCGAGATCAACAATGAGCTCGCCGACAAGGGTTTTCTCGTCACCTCCACCGACGAGCTGATCAACTGGGCCCGTACCGGCTCGTTGATGTGGATGACGTTCGGTCTGGCCTGCTGCGCCGTCGAAATGATGCAGCTTTCCATGCCGCGTTATGACGTCGAGCGTTTCGGCTTTGCGCCACGCGCTTCGCCGCGCCAGTCGGACGTGATGATTGTAGCGGGAACGCTGACCAACAAGATGGCGCCTGCGCTTCGCAAGGTCTATGACCAGATGCCGGAGCCACGTTACGTCATCTCGATGGGATCATGCGCAAACGGCGGTGGGTATTATCACTATTCCTACTCCGTCGTTCGCGGTTGCGACCGCATCGTGCCGATCGACATCTACGTGCCGGGCTGTCCCCCCACGGCAGAGGCGCTGCTTTACGGCGTGCTCCTGCTGCAGAAGAAGATCCGGCGCACCGGAACGATCGAGCGTTGAGGGCTTGAGGAGGATATGATGACCGAGACCCTGAGCGAGCTTTCGACCTACATTCGCGAATCGCGCTCGACGCTGGTCGAAGACGCGGTGATGTCCTATGGCGAGCTGAACCTGATTGCCACCAGCGACAACATCATCGAGCTTCTGACCTTCCTGCGTGATGATCCGAAATGCGGTTTTATCAGCTTCATCGATATCTGCGGCGTCGATTATCCGGCCCGTGCGAAGCGTTTCGATGTGGTCTACCACCTGCTGTCGCCGCACCGGAACCTGCGTATCCGGATCAAGGTTACAACGGGCGAGGACGAACCGGTGCCTTCGGCATTCTCGGTTTATCCGGGCGCCGACTGGTTCGAACGCGAGGCCTGGGATCTCTACGGTATCCTCTTTACCGGTCACCCGGATCTTCGCCGGATTCTCACCGATTACGGTTTCGAGGGGCATCCGCTCCGCAAGGACTTCCCGACGACCGGCTTCGTCGAGGTTCGCTACGACGACAGCGTCAAGCGCGTCGTCTACGAACCGGTCGAACTCCGGCAGGAATTCCGCAACTTCGATTTCCTTTCACCTTGGGAAGGGACGGATTACGTTCTTCCCGGTGACGAGAAGGCGAAGACCTGACGCGGTTGATTTGGTAATTGCCGGGTTGGGTGGACTTGGTTGAGGGAGCGGGCAGGCGGGTCGACTAGACGTGGTAATGTGATATCGGTCGAAAATATCAGGAGAGGACAGCAACATGGTTGCACTCCCCGAAAGATCGGTTCCTACTAAGTCTGCGTCCGTCTGAATTGATTGACATGACGATGAAGCAGAATTTCGGGCGGTTGCCCATTTTCCAAAGCGCGGAGCGCTGAAATGACGGAACACAACGTCCGGAACTTCAATATCAACTTCGGTCCGCAGCATCCGGCTGCCCACGGCGTTCTGCGTCTGGTGCTGGAACTGGATGGCGAAATCGTCGAGCGTGTCGATCCGCATATCGGCCTCCTGCATCGCGGCACCGAAAAGCTGATCGAGACCAAGACCTATCTGCAGGCCTTGCCCTATTTCGACCGGCTCGATTACGTCGCGCCGATGAACCAGGAGCATGCCTATTCGCTCGCGGTCGAAAAGCTGCTCGGCCTCGAGATCCCGATCCGCGGTCAGCTGATCCGCGTTCTCTATTCGGAAATCGGCCGTATCCTCTCGCATCTTCTGAACGTGACCACTCAGGCCATGGACGTTGGCGCTCTTACACCGCCGCTTTGGGGCTTCGAAGAACGCGAAAAGCTGATGGTGTTCTATGAGCGCGCCTGCGGCGCCCGCATGCACGCGGCATACTTCCGTCCGGGCGGCGTCCATCAGGACCTGCCGGTGGAACTGGTCGAAGACATCGGCCAGTGGTGCGACGAGTTCCCGGCAAAGCTCGACGATATCGACGACCTTCTGACCGGCAACCGTATTTTCAAGCAGCGCAACGTCGATATCGGCGTTGTGAGCCTCGACGACGCATGGGCCTGGGGCTTCTCCGGCGTCATGGTCCGCGGTTCGGGCGCGGCATGGGATCTGCGCAAGTCGCAGCCTTACGAATGCTACGCCGACCTCGACTTCGATATTCCGATCGGCAAGAACGGCGATTGCTACGACCGCTACCTGATCCGCATGATCGAGATGCGCGAATCCTGCAAGATCATGAAGCAGTGCGTCAATCGTCTGCTCAGCGACGCAAAGACCGGCCCGGTGTCTTCGACCGACGGCAAGGTCGTGCCGCCGAAGCGTGGCGAGATGAAGCGTTCGATGGAAGCGCTGATCCACCACTTCAAGCTCTACACCGAAGGCTACCACGTTCCGGCCGGCGAAGTTTACGCGGCCGTCGAAGCGCCCAAGGGCGAGTTCGGCGTGTTCCTGGTCGCCGATGGCACCAACAAGCCCTACCGCTGCAAGATCCGCGCTCCGGGTTATGCACATCTCCAGGCGATGGACTTCATCTGTCGCGGACACCAGCTGGCGGACGTGTCTGCGGTGTTGGGTTCTCTGGACATCGTGTTCGGTGAGGTTGACCGCTGATGATGCTTCGCGCCGTCGCAGCCGCTGCTCTCGTGCTCTCTGCTCCTGCGGTCTCGCAGGCGCAGGAGGCGCTGTCGAGTGTCAGCGGCGGTTCGGCGTCGATGGCTACGCTCCTGTCCGAGGGATACGAGATCAAGACATCCGTACTCAACGGCACGAAGCTGATCGTGTTCATGCAGAAAGACAAGACGGCCTATGCCTGCGAATTCGTGACACTCACGAGAACGCGGTGCGGGGTCATAAACTGATAAGGCGTTGAAAGCATGTCCGTTCGTCGACTAGCCGAAGAACAGTTCCAGCCGGCAAACTTCTCCTTCAACGAGGAGAATGCGGTCTGGGCAGAGGCAACGATCAGGAAATACCCGGAAGGCCGGCAGCAGTCGGCCGTCATTCCGTTGTTGATGCGTGCGCAGGAGCAGGATGGCTGGGTCACCCGTTCCGCCATCGAGCATATCGCCGCCAAGCTCGACATGGCCTATATTCGCGTTCTCGAAGTCGCGACCTTCTATACCCAGTTCCAGCTGAAGCCGATCGGGACCCGTGCGCATATCCAGGTCTGCGGTACGACGCCTTGCATGCTTCGCGGCTCTGAAGATCTGATCAAGGTCTGTCAGAAGAAGATCCATCACGATCCGCTGCATCTCAATGCTTCCGGCACGCTGTCATGGGAAGAAGTCGAGTGTCAGGGCGCCTGCGTCAACGCGCCGATGGTGATCATCTTCAAGGATGCCTACGAGGACCTGACACCCGAGCGTCTTGAAGAAATCATCGACACGTTCGAGGCAGGCAAGGGCGCCGAGGTCAAGACCGGTCCGCAGATCGACCGTCATGAGTCGGCACCGATCGGTGCTCCGATCACGCTGGTCGACGATATCAAGCCGGTCCGCACCAATCTCGAGCCGCAGCCACAGGCTGTGACCGAAGGCGCATCCGTGCCGCCAGCAAATGCCGGTCGTCCGAAGGATACGGCGCCTGAGACCGACAAGTCGCTGAAGACGCCGGTCACGGCACCGAAGGCTGCTGCCGAGAACGTCAAGGTTGCTGAAAAGGGCGAAGGTTCGCCGACGACAACCGAGACGGCGCCAGCAGCGACCGGCAGCAAGGCCGAAGGCGCTCCGGCAGAGCTCGGCGTTCCCTCGGGCGAGACGAAGCCGAAGCGTAGCCGCAAGCCGAAGCCTGAAGGGGAAAGCTCCTGATGATGGGCGCGGCAAAGTTTCGGTCCGTCACTACGGGCATGCTGATGATGACATCCGATGTGATAAAGTCGGTCGAGTAGGTAGATAGATCATGTTGCAAGACCAGGATCGCATTTTCACCAATATCTACGGTCTCAAGGACAAGTCCTTGAAGGGCGCGATGAGCCGTGGCCACTGGGATGGTACGAAGATCATCATCGAGAAGGGCCGGGACTGGATCATCAACGAGATGAAGGCGTCCGGTCTTCGCGGTCGTGGTGGCGCAGGCTTCCCGACCGGGCTCAAGTGGTCCTTCATGCCGAAGGAGTCCGATGGTCGCCCGCACTACCTTGTCGTCAATGCCGACGAATCGGAGCCCGGCACCTGCAAGGACCGTGAAATCATGCGCAACGATCCGCATACGCTGATCGAAGGCTGCGTGATCGCCGGTTTCGCCATGAACGCGCATACCGCCTACATCTATGTCCGCGGCGAATACATGCGCGAGCGTGAAGACCTCCAGGCGGCGATCGATGAATGCTATGCTGCCGGTCTTCTCGGCGTGAACAACAAGAACGGCTGGGATTTCGACATCTACGTCCATCACGGCGCCGGTGCCTATATCTGCGGCGAAGAGACGGCGCTCCTCGAAAGCCTCGAAGGCAAGAAGGGCCAGCCGCGCCTGAAGCCTCCGTTTCCGGCCAATATGGGTCTCTACGGCTGCCCGACGACCGTCAACAACGTCGAATCGATCGCTGTTGCGCCGACCATTCTGCGCCGCGGAGCCTCGTGGTTCTCGTCGATCGGTCGTCCGAACAATGTCGGCACCAAGCTGTTCATGGTGTCTGGTCACGTCAACAAGCCCTGCACCTTTGAAGAGGCGATGGGTCTGTCGTTCCGCGAGATCATCGAGCATCATTGCGGCGGTATCCGCGGCGGTTGGGATAACCTTCTCGGCGTCATTCCCGGCGGCGCGTCCTGCCCGATCGTTCGCGGCGAAGACATGGCCGATGCCATCATGGACTTTGACGGCATGCGCGACGTGAAATCGTCGTTCGGCACGGGCGGCATGATCGTAATGGACAAGTCGACCGACGTCATCAAGGCGATCTGGCGCATCGCAGCCTTCTTCAAGCACGAGAGCTGCGGCCAGTGTACACCTTGCCGCGAAGGCACGGGCTGGATGATGCGCGTTCTCGAGCGCATGGTGCGCGGCAACGCGCAGAAGCGCGAAATCGACATGCTATTTCAGGTCTCGAAGCAGATCGAGGGTCACACGATCTGTGCGCTGGGTGATGCGGCCGCTTGGCCGGTCCAGGGCCTGATCCGCAATTTCCGCCCTGAAATCGAGGCGCGTATCGACCAGTACACGAAGGACTCGACCTCGCACGGCGCAGTTCTGGAAGCAGCGGAGTAACCGGACGGCATCAGCCCGAAGGTTGGAAAGAATTCGAAGGACAAAGGTGTTGGCGGGCTTGCCGCGATCGCCGCTTGGTCCGAAACAGATATTGCCCGGTTCGAAGACGACTTGGGTTTCGATGGGCGCATTTCGCGGGGCGACTGGGTCGGCCAGGCGAGGGCGCTGTTGAAGTAAGGAATGTGTCCCTCGGCGAGACGGCTGATGGATGAACTGAGGACGTAGTTAAGACGATGACGAAGCTGAAGGTAGACGGCAAGGAAATCGAAGTCCCGGATCATTTCACGCTGCTTCAGGCGTGTGAGGAAGCCGGCGCCGAAATCCCGCGCTTTTGTTTCCACGAGCGTCTGTCCGTGGCAGGCAACTGTCGCATGTGCCTGATCGAGGTAAAGGGTGGCCCGCCAAAGCCGGCGGCATCCTGCGCGATGGGCGTGCGCGATATTCGCGGCGGCCCGAATGGCGAACTGCCGGAAGTCTTCACCAACACGCCGATGGTCAAGAAGGCCCGCGAAGGCGTGATGGAATTCCTGCTGATCAACCATCCGCTGGATTGCCCGATCTGCGACCAGGGTGGCGAATGCGACCTTCAGGACCAGGCAATGGCCTTCGGCATCGATAGCTCGCGCTACACCGAAAACAAGCGCGCCGTCGAAGACAAGTACATCGGCCCGCTCGTCAAGACCGTGATGAACCGCTGCATTCACTGCACGCGCTGCGTCCGCTTCACGACGGAAGTCGGCGGCATTTCCGAGCTTGGCCTGATCGGCCGCGGCGAAGATGCCGAAATCACGACCTACCTTGAGCATGCGATGACCTCGGAGCTTCAGGGCAACGTCGTCGATCTCTGCCCCGTCGGTGCGCTCACCTCCAAGCCGTTCGCCTTCACGGCCCGTCCTTGGGAACTGAACAAGACCGAATCGATCGACGTCATGGATGCCGTCGGCTCCGCAATTCGCGTCGACACCCGCGGCCGCGAAGTGATGCGCATCATGCCGCGCGTCAACGAGCAGGTGAACGAAGAGTGGATCTCGGACAAGACCCGCTTCATCTGGGACGGTTTGAAGACCCAGCGCCTCGATCGCCCTTACGTCCGCAAGGACGGCCGTCTGCAGGCTGCAAGCTGGGCCGAAGCCTTCGCAGCGATCAAGACCGCTGTTTCCGCGACATCAGGCGACAAGATCGGCGCAATTGCCGGCGATCTGGCTTCGGTCGAGGAAATGTACGCGCTGAAGTCGCTGATGAACTCGCTCGGTTCGGAAAACCTCGATTGTCGCCAGGACGGGACGGCGCTCGATCCGTCGCTTGGTCGCGGCAGCTACATCTTCAACCCGACCATCGAAGGCATCGAACAGGCCGGTGGCTTGCTCCTGATCGGCGCCAACCCGCGCTATGAAGCTTCGGTTCTAAACGCGCGCATTCGCAAGCGTTTCCGTCGCGGCAACTTCCCGATCGGCGTGATCGGCGAAGTAAGCGAACTCCGCTACGCCTATGATTATCTCGGCGCCGGCCCGGACTCGCTTGCCGAGCTTTCGTCGGGCAGCAACAGCTTTGCCGAAAAGCTGCGCGGCGTGAAGAACCCGATGATCATCGTAGGGCAGGGGGCTCTCTCGCGTCCGGATGGTCTCGCGATTCTCCAGGCAGCGGCAAAGCTTGCCGGTTCCGTTGGCGCGCTGACCGACGAGTGGAACGGTTTCGGCGTTCTGCACACCGCAGCATCGCGCGTCGGTGGCCTCGATCTCGGCTTCGTGCCGGGTGCCAAGGGTGCCAATGCCGCAACCATGCTGAAGTCGATGGACGTTCTCTTCCTGCTTGGTGCCGACGAGATGGAATTCTCGACGAAATACGCCAAGTTCACCGTCTACATCGGCAGCCACGGCGATAACGGCGCGCATACCGCCGACGTCATCCTGCCGGCCGCGACCTACACGGAAAAGTCCGGAACCTGGGTCAACACCGAAGGCCGCGTCCAGATGGGCAACCGTGCCGGCTTCGCGCCGGGGGAAGCCCGCGAGGATTGGGCAATCATCCGCGCCCTGTCAGACGTGCTGGGCAAGAAGCTGCCGTTCGACTCGCTTTATGCTCTGCGTGCGAAGCTTTATGCGGATCACCCGCATTTTGCGGATCTCGACGAGATCGCGACCGGATCGGTCAACGACATCGCCACCCTCGGCCTGAAATCCGGTGAGCTTTCCAAGGGCGGCTTCACGACGCCGATCAAGGATTTCTATCTGACCAACCCGATCGCCCGCGCATCTGCCGTCATGGCAGAATGCTCGGCACTGGCCCGCAACAATTTCCAGGTTGCGGCGGAGTAATATGAACATGGATTCGTTCTTCTGGACCTACGTTTGGCCGGCACTGATCATGGTTGGGCAGTCTCTTCTGCTCCTGGTCTGCCTTCTGGTCTTCATTGCCTACATCCTTCTCGCCGACCGCAAGATCTGGGCGGCCGTTCAGCTGCGCCGGGGTCCAAACGTCGTTGGTCCGTTCGGTCTGTTCCAGTCCTTCGCCGACCTTTTGAAGTTCATCCTGAAGGAGCCGATCATTCCGGCCGGCGCCAACAAGGGCGTCTTCCTTCTGGCGCCGCTGATTTCGGTGACACTGGCACTCGCCACCTGGGCGGTCATTCCGTTCAGCCAGAACTGGGTTATCGCCAACATCAATGTCGGTATCCTCTACGTCTTTGCGATCTCGTCGCTCGAAGTCTACGGCATCATCATGGCCGGCTGGGCATCAAACTCGAAATACCCGTTCCTCGGTGCACTTCGCTCCGCGGCGCAGATGGTGTCTTATGAAGTCTCGATCGGCTTCGTCATCGTCTCGGTCCTGCTCTGCGTCGGCTCGCTCAACCTGACCGATATCGTCAATGCGCAGCATGACGGCCTCGGCACGATGATGGGTCTGCCGGCTTCGTTCCTCGACTGGCACTGGCTGGCGCTGTTCCCGATGTTCGTGATCTTCTTCATCTCGGCGCTTGCAGAAACCAACCGTCCCCCGTTCGATTTGCCGGAAGCGGAATCCGAACTTGTCGCCGGTTACATGGTCGAGTATTCGTCAGCGCCATACATGATGCTGATGCTCGGCGAATACGCCGCCATCCTGATGATGTGCTCGCTGACCACTATTCTTTTCCTCGGAGGCTGGCTGCCGCCGGTAGACGTCTGGTTCCTCAACTGGGTTCCCGGCATCATCTGGTTCATGCTGAAAGGCTCCATGGTCTTCTTCATGTTCGCTATGGTGAAGGCCTTCGTACCGCGCTATCGCTACGACCAACTCATGCGTCTCGGCTGGAAGGTGTTTCTGCCTCTGTCGCTCGCCATGGTCGTGATCGTTGCATTCGTGCTGAAACTGATGGGATGGGCATGATCATGGCTCGTTCGTCACTCGGCATCATTGGAGAATAAGATGGCTATTGCCCAGGCTATCAACTCGCTGTTCCTGAAGGAATTCGTCGGCGCCTTCTTCCTGTCGATGAGGTATTTCTTCAAGCAGAAGGCGACGATCAACTACCCGTTCGAAAAGGGCCCGGTCTCGCCGCGCTTCCGTGGCGAACATGCACTGCGCCGCTATCCGAACGGCGAAGAGCGTTGCATCGCCTGCAAGCTGTGCGAGGCGATCTGTCCCGCCCAGGCGATCACCATCGAAGCCGGCCCGCGCCGCAACGACGGCACGCGCCGCACGGTGCGTTACGATATCGACATGGTGAAGTGCATCTACTGCGGCTTCTGCCAGGAAGCCTGCCCGGTCGATGCGATCGTCGAAGGTCCGAATTTCGAATTCTCGACGGAAACCCGCGAAGAACTGTATTTCGACAAGGCACGTCTTCTCGAAAACGGCGATCGTTGGGAGCGTGAAATCGCGCGCAACATCGGGATCGACTCGCCCTACCGGTAACGGGGCGAGCATGCCGTCGCTCTCATCGGGCGCCGGGCAAGCATTGGTCATTTAATCTCGGTGCGTTCGAAGCGCCGGGTTCTGACGGGCAGGGGGCTTTTTGGAAGCGCCGCCCGATGAGGAACGAAAAGGCACCACGATGGGTCTGCAGGCTATCTTTTTCTACATCTTCGCGTTCATCGCGGTGGCGTCGGCGTTCATGGTCATCTCGGCCAAGAACCCGGTCCATTCGGTGCTCTTCCTCATCCTCACCTTCTTCAATTCGGCGGGCCTGTTCCTGCTGACCGGTGCCGAGTTCCTGGCGATGATCCTGCTCGTCGTCTATATCGGCGCGGTCGCGGTTCTGTTCCTGTTCGTCGTCATGATGCTCGACATCGACTTTGCCGAACTGCGCTCCGGTATTCTCCAATACGCGCCGATCGGCATCGTCATCGGGCTGATCCTTGCGGCTGAACTGATCGTCGTCATCGGCGGGTCGGTGCTGGCACCGGAGGCGGCGAGTTCCATCACGATGCCGATCCCGAACCCTGCCGTGCGCACCAACACGGCCGCTCTCGGCGATGTGCTCTATACAAATTACGTCTATTTCTTCCAGCTCGCCGGCATGGTGCTTCTGGTCGCAATGATCGGCGCCATCGTGCTGACGCTGCGCCATCGCACCAACGTCAAGCGCCAGGATATTTCCAGGCAGGTCGCACGCACGCCGGAAACCGCCGTCGAGGTGGTCAAGGTCAAGTCCGGCCAGGGTCTCTGAAGGTAGCGGGAACAAGGAACAACAAACATGGAAATCGGTCTTTCCCACTATCTCACGGTCAGTGCCATCCTGTTCACGCTCGGCGTGTTCGGTATCTTCCTGAACCGCAAGAACGTCATCATCATCCTGATGTCGGTCGAGCTTATCCTGCTCGCGGTCAACCTCAACATGGTGGCCTTCTCATCCTTCCTGAACGACATCGTCGGCCAGGTGTTCGCACTGTTCATTCTGACCGTCGCTGCTGCGGAAGCCGCCATCGGTCTTGCAATTCTCGTCGTCTTCTACCGCAACCGCGGCTCGATCGCGGTCGAAGACGTCAATATGATGAAGGGCTGATCGGGTCATGATCTACAAGGCAATCGTCTTTCTTCCCCTGATCGGCTTCCTGATCGCCGGCCTGTTCGGCCGCCAGATCGGTGCCAAGGCTTCCGAATACGTCACCAGCGGTCTGATGATCATCGCGGCGATCCTGTCCTGGATCGTCTTCTTCAACGTGGCCCTTCACCACGGCGAAGCCGGCGAAGTCATCAAGGTTCCGGTGATGCAGTGGATGCAGTCGGGCGGCATCGACGTCGAATGGGCGTTCCGCATCGATACGCTGAGCGCGATCATGTTCGTCGTCGTCAACTCCGTGTCGACGCTCGTGCATATCTACTCGATCGGCTACATGCACCACGATCCGCATCGCCCGCGGTTCTTCGCCTACCTGTCGCTGTTCACCTTTGCGATGTTGATGCTGATCACGTCCGACAACCTGGCCCAGATGTTCTTCGGCTGGGAAGGCGTGGGTCTCGCGTCCTATCTGCTGATCGGCTTCTGGTACAAGAAGCCCTCCGCTTCGGCTGCTGCCATGAAGGCGTTCATCGTCAACCGCGTCGGCGACTTCGGCTTCATCCTCGGCATCGCCGGCTTGTTCGTGCTGTTCGGCTCGATCAGCTTCGAAACCATCTTTGCCGCCGCTGCCAACTATCTGCCGGCTGAAGGTGCACCGGAAGCGACGCAGGTCGTTGCCAACATCTTCGGCATGGAACTGACACGGGCGACAGCACTCACCGTCGTCTGCCTGCTTCTGTTCATGGGTGCCATGGGCAAGTCGGCGCAGTTCCTGCTGCACACCTGGCTGCCGGACGCGATGGAAGGCCCGACCCCGGTCTCGGCGCTCATTCACGCAGCAACCATGGTCACCGCCGGTGTCTTCCTCGTCGCCCGCATGTCGCCGGTGTTCGAACTGTCGCCAGATGCGCTGACCATCGTCACCATCATCGGCGCGATCACCGCCTTCTTCGCGGCAACCGTCGGCCTCGTGCAGAACGACATCAAGCGCGTCATCGCCTATTCGACCTGTTCGCAGCTCGGCTACATGTTCGTGGCACTCGGCGTCGGCGCCTATGGTGCCGCCGTATTCCACCTGTTCACGCATGCCTTCTTCAAGGCACTCCTGTTCCTCTGCGCCGGCTCGGTCATCCATGCCGTCGATGGCGAACAGGACATGCGCCACATGGGCGGCCTGCGCAGCCACATCAAGCTGACCTTCGCCATGATGCTGATCGGCACGCTTGCCATCACCGGCGTCGGCATTCCGTTCACGCCGATCGGTTTTGCAGGCTTCTTCTCGAAGGACTTCATCATCGAGGCAACCTACGCGTCCCATTCGCCGGTTGCAGGATTTGCCTTCACTCTGCTGGTCATTGCCGCGATGTTCACGAGCTTCTATTCGTGGCGCCTGATCTTCCTCACCTTCTTCGGCAAGCCGCGTGTGAGCCATGAAGTGATGCATCACGTCCATGAGAGCCCCAACGTCATGCTGGTGCCGCTCTACATCCTGGCAGCCGGCGCAGTGCTCGCTGGTGTCGTGTTCAAGGAATTCTTCTACGGCCACGACTACGACGCCTTCTGGAAGGGCGCGCTGTTCACGTCGGAGCAGAACGAACTGCTGCACGAGTTCCACCACGTGCCGGCACTGGTGGCGCTGTCGCCATTCATCGCCATGCTGATCGGACTTGTCACCGCCTGGTACTTCTACATCAAGTCGCCAGAAACCCCGAAGCGTCTCGCCGCTTCGCAGCAGGGCCTCTACCAGTTCCTGCTGAACAAGTGGTATTTCGACGAACTCTACGACTTCCTCTTCGTCCGCTCGGCCAAGGCTCTCGGCCGCTTCCTGTGGAAGAAGGGTGACGTCGCCGTCATCGATAACTACGGCCCCAACGGCGTCGCCGCCCGCGTGGTCGATATCACCGACCGGGTGGTCAAGCTGCAGTCCGGTTACCTTTATCACTACGCGTTCGCGATGCTGATCGGCGTCGCCGCCCTCGTCACATGGATGATGCTCGGGAGCTCAATGTAATGACCGACTGGCCAATTCTCTCGACGGTCACCTTCCTGCCGCTGGTCGGCGTTCTCCTCCTCTTGCTGACAAACGGCGAGGGGGCGAACGGTCGCCGCAACGTGCTCAACATCGCGCTCCTGACGACGGTCGTCACCTTTATCGTCTCTCTGTTCATCTGGATCGGTTTCGACAATTCGAACCCGGGCTTCCAGATGGTCGAAAAGCATGAGTGGCTTAGCACGGGGATTTCCTATCATCTCGGCGTCGACGGCATTTCCATGTTGTTCGTCATCCTGACGACATTCCTGATGCCGTTCTGCGTGCTTGCCAGCTGGGAAGCGATCGAGAAGCGCGTCAAGGAATACATGATTTCCTTCCTGCTCCTGCAGGTGGCCATGACCGGCGTCTTCGTCGGCCTCGATATCGTGCTTTTCTACATCTTCTTCGAAGCGACGCTGATCCCGATGTTCATCATCATCGGCGTCTGGGGCGGCAAGGATCGCGTCTACGCATCCTACAAGCTGTTCCTCTATACGCTGCTTGGTTCGGTTCTGATGATGCTGGCCGTGATGGCCATGTACTGGCAGGCCGGCACGACCGATATGACCGAGCTTCTGAAGTTCGGCTTCCCGGCCGGCGTTCAGACCTGGCTGTGGCTTGCATGCTTTGCAGCCTTCGCGGTCAAGATGCCGATGTGGCCGGTCCACACCTGGCTTCCGGATGCGCACGTTCAGGCTCCGACCGCAGGTTCGGTCATCCTTGCCGGCGTCATGCTGAAGCTCGGCGGCTACGGCATGATCCGTATCCTCTTGCAGATGTTCCCGCTGGCATCCGAGTACTTCGCGCCGATGGTGTTCGCGCTGTCCGTCATTGCCATCATCTACACCTCACTGGTGGCGATGATGCAGGACGACATAAAGAAGCTGATCGCCTATTCGTCGGTTGCCCATATGGGCTACGTCACGATGGGCATCTTTGCGGCAAACCAGCAGGGCGTTCAGGGTGCGATCTTCCAGATGCTGTCGCATGGCATCGTCTCCGGCGCGCTCTTCCTCTGCGTCGGCGTTGTCTACGACCGCCTCCATACCCGCGAGATCTCGGCTTACGGTGGTCTCGTCAACAACATGCCGAAATATGCTGTCGCCTTCATGATCCTCACCATGGCGAATGTCGGTCTTCCGGGCACATCCGGCTTTGTCGGCGAATTCCTGACGATCATGGGCGTCTTCCGGGTCAACACCTGGGTGGCACTGTTTGCCGCCACCGGCGTCATCCTTTCCGCGTCCTATGCGCTCTGGCTTTATCGCCGGGTCATTTTCGGGGCACTGGAAAAGGAAAAGCTGAAGGCACTTCTCGACCTTTCGACGCGAGAGAAGTTCCTGCTCTACCCACTGGTCGCGCTCACGATTTTCTACGGTTTCTATCCAATGCCGGTCCTTAACGCGACCGCAGCCTCGGTGGATCTCGTGGTGAACAATTACTCCGCAGCCTTGGCCGCAGCAAAGAACCTTGCACTCAACGTGCACTGAGACGGGACGAAACTGGACATGACCGCTGAACTCTTGAGCCAAAGCCTGCGTCTGGCCCTGCCGGAAGTCATCCTGGCCGTAGGCGCGCTCGCCCTTCTGATGATTGGCGTCTTCTCCGGCGAGAAATCCGCTCCGCTGGTCACCGGTCTTGCGATCGCCCTTCTGGCGGTCGTAGGCGCCATGCTGATCTTCATGACCGGCGACGGCCAGGCCTTTGGCGGCGCCTTCGTATCGGATACGTTCGCCCGCTTCATGAAGATCCTGGCACTGATCGGATCGATCACCGCCATGGTCATGTCGATGGGACAGGCCAAGGCGCTGGAACTCGACAAGTTCGAATTCCCGGTTCTCCTGGTTCTCGCGACGCTCGGCATGATGGTGCTGATCTCGGCCAACGACCTGCTCGCCTTCTATCTCGGCCTCGAGCTGATGTCGTTGGCGCTCTATGTTGTCGCTGCCTTCAGCCGCGACAACCTCCGCTCCACGGAAGCGGGCCTCAAGTACTTCGTCCTCGGCGCCCTGTCGTCGGGCATGATGCTCTACGGCATGTCGCTGGTCTACGGCTTCACCGGCAATACCGGCTTTGACGAAATCGCTACCGTTCTGTCGTCTGAAGAGCGCGGCCTCGGCCTCATCTTCGGCATGGTCTTCATCCTCGCCGGCGCCTGCTTCAAGATCTCTGCCGTGCCGTTCCACATGTGGACGCCGGACGTATATGAAGGTGCACCGACACCGGTGACGGCCTTCTTCGCGTCGGCGCCCAAGGTTGCGGCCATGGCAATCCTCGTCCGCGTCGTTTCGGAAGCCTTCCTGCCGATCCTCGCTGACTGGCGCCAGATCATCGTCTTTGTGGCGATCGCATCGATGCTGCTGGGTTCCTTCGCGGCCATCGGTCAGAAGAACATCAAGCGCCTGATGGCGTATTCCTCGATCGGCCATATGGGCTACGCTCTGGTCGGCCTTTCTGCCGGCACGGAAACCGGCGTCTCCGGCGTCGTCCTCTACATGACCATCTACATGGTGATGACGCTCGGCACCTTTGCCTGCATCATGGCGATGCGCCGCGAAGACGGTACCTACGTCGAAACCGTCGAAGATCTCGCAGGTCTTTCCTCGACCAAGCCTTTCATGGCGCTGGTGCTGACGGCGCTGATGTTCTCGATGGCCGGCATTCCGCCGCTCGCGGGCTTCTTTGCCAAGTACTTCGTCTTCGTCGCGGCCATAGAAGCAAAGCTCTATGCGCTCGCAATCATCGGCGTGCTGTCTTCGGTTGTCGGCGCCTATTACTACCTGCGCATCGTCAAGCTGATGTGGTTCGATGAGCCGAAGGGTCAGTTCGCCCGCGTCTCCGGCGAACTGCGTCTGATCTTCGGTCTGTCCGGCCTGTTCGTGGTCGCCTATGTGCTGATCGGTGGACCGATCGGCTCGGCCGCCAGCGCTGCGGCGAAGTCGTTCTTCTGAGGATGACGTTGAGGGGCCGAAGCCTGTCGCTCGATGCGTTTCGTCACGAAGCCCTGAACGAGGTCGGCTCCACCAACACAGAATGCCTCGCCCGCGCCCGTGCGGGCGAAGCCGGTTTGTTGTGGTTGACCGCCAGCCGCCAGACAGACGGCCGTGGTCGCCGCGGCCGCGCCTGGACGTCAGAGCCCGGCAATCTCTATGCCTCGCTGCTGCTGATCGATCCGGCGCCACCAGAGCGCCTCTCGTCGCTCCCGCTTGCTGTCGCTGTCGCTGTTCACGCCGCCCTGCGGGCCGTTCTTCCCACCGGTGGAGAGCCGCTCGAGGTCAAATGGCCGAACGATATCCTGATCGGCCGCAAGAAAACCTGCGGTATCCTCATTGAAAGCGAAGCGCTTCCGGGCGGCCACCGTGCGCTCGTGATTGGCATCGGCATCAATATTCGCCACATGCCCGATAGCGCACCCTACGGTGTCACACGTCTCCACGACCAAGGGTCTTCTGCGTCGCCAGAGGATGTCTTCGCACATCTTTTCAGGGAGATGGCGACAGTTCTGGAGGAATGGGACGAGGGTCGGGGTATTACCACAGTCGTCGACAGATGGCGCCGCGTCGCATGCGGAATTGGTGAGAAAATTACGGTAAATCTACCTGAGCGCTCGCTAAACGGCACATTCGCAGGTATCGATGACACTGGATTTCTGCTGCTTGATACCGGCCATGGCTCTTTGATGCCGATCGCAGCAGGCGATGTATTTTTTGCAAGAACGGAATAACAATAAAAATGGCTAAACAGGACGAACTGGTGTTCCTGCCGCTTGGCGGCGTGGGTGAGATCGGCATGAACCTCGCTCTCTACGGCTACGGAACGCCGGACAAGCGGCAGTGGATCATGGTCGATTGCGGCGTCACTTTTCCAGGTCCGGACCTGCCGGGCGTGGATCTTGTCCTACCCGATATCCGGTTTCTGACGGCCCAGAAGAAAAACATCAAGGCGATGATCATCACGCACGCGCATGAGGATCATTACGGCGCCATGAATGATCTGTGGCCCGGCCTGAACGTGCCGGTCTACGCTTCGCCATTCACGGCCGGCATGCTGGAAGCAAAGCGGAATTACGAAGGCACGCGCGCCGAAATCCCGATCACCATCTTCAAGGCTGGCGATCGTATCAATGTCGGCCCGTTCGAGATCGAAGCCGTCGGCGTCAACCACTCGATCCCAGAGCCGATGTCGCTGGTCATCCGCACACCGCTCGGCAACGTCGTCCATACCGGCGACTGGAAGATCGACCATGCGCCGTCGCTCGGGCCCCTGACCGACGAGAACCGTTTCCGCGCGATCGGCGACGAGGGTGTACTCGCACTGATGTGCGACAGCACCAATGCGTTGCGCGAAGGCGTTTCCCCCTCCGAAGAAGAAGTGTCGGAAGGCCTGCGCCAGGTCATTCAAAACGCCGCGGGCAGGGTGGCGATCACCACCTTCTCGTCGAATGTCGGCCGTATCCGCTCTATCGCTGAAGCTGCAGACGCCGCCGGCCGCGAAGTGCTGCTGCTCGGCTCGTCGCTCAAGCGCGTCGTTGCCGTTGCCCGCGACCTCGGCATCATGGAAGGCATCAAGCCCTTCATCTCCGAAGACGAGTTCGGCTATATCCCGCGCGACAAGGTCGTGGTCATCCTGACGGGCAGCCAGGGCGAATCGCGCGCAGCGCTTGCCAAGATCTCGCGCGACGAGATGCGCAACGTTGCCTTCGCAGCTGGCGATACGGTCGTGTTCTCCTCGCGTACCATTCCGGGCAACGAGAAGCCGATCATCGAGATCAAGAACGCGCTGATCGAACAGGGCATCAAGATCATCACCGACTCGGATGCGCTGGTGCATGTTTCCGGCCACCCGCGTCGCAATGAACTTCTGAAGATGTACGAGTGGACGAGACCGGAGATCCTCGTGCCTGTTCACGGCGAGGCAGCCCATCTTACCGCCCAGGCAGCGCTTGGCGCCACCGCCGGCATCAAAAACATACCGCGTGTTCGCAACGGCAATATCCTGCGTCTCGCACCAGGTCCGGCCCAGGTCATCGACGATGCGCCCCATGGCCGCGTCTTCAAGGACGGCAAGCTGATCGGCGACTTCGAGGAAATGGGCATCGGCGACCGCCGCAAGCTCTCCTTTGCCGGTCACGTCTCGGTCAACGTGCTGCTCGACAGCCGCTTCGACTTCCTGAGCGATCCCGACGTCGTTGCCTTCGGCATGCCGGAGGTCGACTATGAGGGCGAGGACATGGAGGACACGCTTTATGACGCGGTTCTCAATGCGATCGAAAGCATCCCGCGCGCCCGCCGCAAGGATCTCGACATGCTGCGCGAAGCCGTGCGTCGCTCCGTCCGCTCCGCGGCCAACCTGGCCTGGGGCAAGAAGCCGGTCGTGACGGTGTTCGTCTCCAAAGTCTAAGGCGCCGTCGCCAAACCAAGTCTGCCCACGGCCTCCGACACCTTCTCCTCGCTGTAAGCGTCAAGAGGGTTCGGGGCCGGGCAGATGTGTTAGCATTTCAGCATGTTGGCTGCGTCTGCGGAATCAATCTCGCAGAGCTTGGCCGGACGGGAAATATCGAACCTCGTCCTTTGCGCCCGGCATCCCCTGTTCTATAGGTAGTGCGGAGGAGACACATCATGCCACTGCTGACCGTCGTTGCGATCTATTTTATTCTCTGGTGGACGGTTCTGTTCGCCGTCCTGCCGCTTGGCTATCGCAGTCAGCAGGATGATGGGGAAGTGATGATCGGGACGGTTGAAAGTGCGCCCGTTCGATTCCGCGGAGGCAGGGTCATCTTGTTGACGACCGTGATCTCGGCGGCGCTCTACCTCACCTACCATCTCGCCTCCACCTATTTCGGCTTCGGGATCGACAGCATTCCCAACTTCATGCCGACATTTGAGTAGGGCGCTGCCGGCGGACGTGTCATCCGGCTGTCATTTTCTTCAGGCATAGCAGCGACGAAATGCAGCTTTCGTTCTGGATTTCTGCAGAAGCGGCCCGGCCTGTGAGCAGGCCAAAAAAAAACAAGGCGGTTAAGCCTTGTTTTTCAGTTTCGCGTGATACTCATTCCGTTGCCGGGGCTGCGACGAGCGCGCCAGAGATCTGATCCTCCCAAGACTTGACCGCGAACTGGCAAGAATTTGAACTCCTTGCCTCTTTTGTGAGCTGAACCTAGCCCAACGAATGTGCTTTGTCACTCGATTTTTTTGCATTTTTGACACAGTTTGGCAAAAATTTCCCGTGGACGAATTTGTCGCAGGGCTTGTCATCAAACCGTTGAGCTTCAGCCGCTGCAAGCGCAATCTGCTGTGTCGCAGCGCGCGCTACGGGTTCCATTTGCGCCCCCGAACGGCTATGTACGCCGTCAAAGTTTAAACCAAGAAACGGCCGATTCCCTTGTTATCTGGGGAACGCCTCGGAAACCGGAAACGTCCATGCGTCTGTCCCGCTATTTTATGCCCATCCTGAAGGAAAACCCCAAGGAAGCGGAAATTGTCTCGCACCGGCTGATGCTGCGTGCGGGCATGATCCGTCAGCAGAGCCAAGGCATCTATTCCTGGCTGCCGCTTGGCAAGCGCGTGCTGGACAAGGTCAACAAGATCGTCCGCGAGGAACAGAACCGGGCTGGCGCCGTCGAACTGATGATGCCGACGCTGCAGTCGGCCGAGCTGTGGCAGGAAAGCGGTCGCTACGACGCCTACGGTAAGGAAATGCTGCGCATCAAGGACCGCCAGGAGCGGCCGATGCTCTACGGACCGACCAACGAGGAAATGATCACGGATATCTTCCGGTCCTACGTCAAGTCCTACAAGAGCTTGCCGCTCAACCTCTACCATATCCAGCTGAAGTTCCGCGACGAGATCCGCCCGCGTTTCGGCACCATGCGCTCGCGCGAATTCCTGATGAAGGATGCCTATTCCTTCGATTTGAACAAGGAAGACGCCGTCCACTCTTATAACAAGATGTTTGCGGCCTATCTGCGCACCTTCGATCGTTTGGGACTGCGCGCCATTCCTATGCGTGCCGATACCGGCCCGATCGGCGGCAACCACAGCCACGAGTTCATCATCCTTGCCGAAACCGGTGAGTCGGAAGTGTTCTCGCACCGCGACTTCGTCAATTTCGACATTCCCGGCGAAGATACCGATTTCGACGATGTCGCCGGCATGCAGGCGATCTTTGACAAGTGGACATCGGTCTACGCCGCGACGTCCGAAATGCACGACGAATCGGCCTTCGATCAGATCCCGGATGCCGATCGCCTCTCTGCCCGCGGCATCGAAGTCGGCCATATCTTCTATTTCGGCACGAAATATTCCGAGCCGATGGGCGCAAAGGTGCAGGGCCCTGATGGCAAGGAACATCTTGTCCACATGGGATCCTACGGCATCGGGCCGACACGCCTTGTTCCCGCCATCATCGAAGCATCGCATGACGATAACGGAATCATCTGGCCGGCATCCGTTGCGCCGTTCGATGTCGTGGTGATCAACATGAAGCCCGGTGACGAGGCATGCGATCGTCTGTCGGAAGATCTCTATGTAAAGCTCAACAAGGCCGGCAAGGACGTGCTGCTTGACGATACCGACGAACGCGCCGGCACCAAGTTCGCGACAGCGGATCTGATCGGTGTTCCGGTACAGATAATCGTCGGTCCGCGCTCCGCCGCCAACGGCGAGGTCGAGGTCAAGGACCGCAAGTCCGCAGCCCGTGACGTCATGACGCTCGAAGCGGCGCTCAACCGCGTCGCCGGATGATCGGACACCGACGTCTCGCCGGGCCAGTCTGACGACAGGCTAGGCAGGCATATATCTGATACAGCAGCGCGGGAAGCCTCCCGCGCGCTCCATGTGTAAGGAAGCGTGAATGGCGAGCATCGCGACGAGTGGTGAACCAGAGAAGGTCGACAAGTCTCCGCGGGCTGGCGCTTTCTCGTCGTTCGAGCGAATGGTCGCCTGGCGCTACCTGCGCTCGCGCCGCAAGGAAGCCTTCATCTCGGTCATCGCGGGCTTTTCTTTCGTCGGCATCATGCTCGGCGTCGCCACCCTGATCATCGTTATGGCGGTCATGAACGGTTTCCGCACCGAACTGATTTCCCGCATTCTCGGAATCAACGGCCATATGGTGATCCAGCCGATCGACCAGCCGTTCACCGACTACGCGGAACTGACCAAGAAATTCGCTGCCGTTCCCGGCGTCAAGATGGCCCTGCCGCTTGTCGAGGGACAGACGCTGGCATCCGGCAAGGGTGGCGCCGGTTCCGGCGCTCTTGTGCGCGGCGTACGGCCGGAAGACCTTGAGAAGGTCACGGAAGTTGCTGGTAATATCAAGCAGGGCGATATCGTCGGCTTTGCGTCGGGGCAGGGCGTTCTTGTCGGCTCCAGGCTTGCCTCGCAGCTCGGCATTTCGGCCGGCGACCAGATCACGCTGATTTCGCCCGAAGGCGACGTGACACCGATGGGTGTCAATCCGCGCGTTAAATCCTATCCAGTGTCCGGCGTTTTCGAGATCGGCATGTCGGAATACGACGCGACGATCATCTACATGCCGCTTGAGGAATCGCAGCTCTATTTCAATGCCGAAGGGCTGGTGCAGTCGATCGAACTGTTCATCGATCACCCCGACAATGTCGAGGACATGCGTCCGCTGGTGGAGCAGGCTGCCGGTCGCCAGATTTTCATCACCGACTGGCGTCAGCGCAACCAGACCTTCTTCTCGGCGCTTCAGGTTGAACGCAACGTGATGTTCATGATCCTGACGCTGATCGTGCTGGTCGCGGCACTCAACATCATCTCCGGCCTGATCATGCTGGTGAAGGACAAGGGCTCCGATATCGCAATCCTGCGCACGATGGGCGCGAGTTCCGGCGCCATCATGCGGATCTTCTTCATGACGGGTGCTGCTATCGGCATCGTTGGCACGTTTGCCGGCGTCGCGCTCGGCGTTATCGTCTGCCTCAACATCGAATCGATCCGACAGTTCTTTTCTTGGGTCTCGGGCACCATCCTCTTTGATCCGGAGCTCTATTTCCTCAGCCAGCTTCCGGCCGAAATGAGTTTTGGCGAGACCTTCTCGGTCGTCATCATGGCGCTGGTCCTGTCCTTCTTCGCCACCATTTTCCCGGCATGGAGAGCCTCGAAGCTCGATCCTGTCCAGGCCCTCCGATACGAATAGGTCTCCATGGCTGTCCCGCGTAAAACCGTCCTCAATCTCTCAGGCGTCGAACGTCACTACGGCCAGGGGGAGACGAGCCTGTCGATCCTCAACGGGGCAGACTTCTCGCTCGTGAGCGGCGAGATCGTGGCGCTCGTCGCCCCGTCCGGTACCGGCAAATCGACGCTCTTGCATCTGGCAGGCCTGCTTGAACATCCGGACGCTGGCGATGTGACGATCGGCGGTCGGGCCTGCAACGGTTTGTCGGATGAAGAGCGCACCTCGATCCGTCGCTCCGACATCGGCTTCGTTTACCAGTTTCACCATCTGCTGCCGGAATTCACGGCGATCGAGAACATCATGATGCCGCAGCTGATTGGCGGCCTTTCGAAGGGGGAAGCGCGCGAACGCGCGGGCCAGCTTCTCGATTACATGCGAATCGGTCATCGCGGCGAACACCGCCCGTCGGAACTGTCTGGTGGTGAACAGCAGCGCGTGGCGATTGCCCGTGCGGTGGCCAACGCGCCCCGCCTTTTGCTGGCCGACGAACCCACCGGCAATCTCGACCCGAAGACGGCATCCTACGTGTTCGAAGCGCTGGAGGCGCTGGTGCGCCAGTCAGGGCTTGCTGCACTGATTGCCACCCACAATCATGATCTCGCTGCCCGCATGGATCGTCGCGTCACGATCGAGGGCGGCAAAGTCGTCGAGTTCTAGCGAACGCACTGATCCCCAAAGCGTGCCCCTAATCCGATAGTGTCCATCGTCACATCCTCGAAGGGGCGTGCGATGGACACTGCTGCCATGGAATGACGTCACGTCAGCGATCCGCAGCGATGGCTGGCGTTTGGCTGCCGACCGCTTGCGTTGGCCGGCAACGGCATGGGCCTATGGAGCGCTGGTTACCTCCAGCCAGCAAGCAGAATTAACCATCGGTCAGAAACTTCTATTCCCGTTTTGTTCTACTATTGACGTTGGCACGAAAAGAGAACAAAGTGCCAACATAAACGAACACGGGAGACGACGATGACTGACCTTCTTCGTGATATTGCCGCATTCGCCTCCATTGCAACTTTCGTTGCCAGCTTGTCGATGATCATGCTGGTGATGTGAGCCGGTCCGTGCTCGCCCAGCCGGCGGGCGCAAGCCGAAAGAGGTTGAGAAGACCATTCTTGACTCGACTCTGAAGCCTTCGCGCCGGACAATGACCCGATTCAAGGAATGGGTATCAGATGGCGGACGCAGCGACTTTACAATCGGAATCGGAGGATTTGGGAGCGACGCCACAGTTCGTGCATCTGCGCGTCCATTCCGCCTATTCGCTTCTGGAAGGTGCGCTGCCGCTCAAGAAAATCCTCTCCAAGGCCATCGCGGACAATCAGCCCGCGATCGCCGTCACCGATACCAACAATCTCTTCGTCGCGCTGGAATTCGCCCAAAAATCCATCGGTGATGGCATTCAGCCGATCATCGGTTGCCAGCTGTCGATTGACATGGAGGATCAGCCAGACGAGCGCCGCAACGGCCATTTGGCGAAGCTGCCGGCAATCGTTGTGCTTGCCGCCAATGCCAAGGGATACGAGCGGCTGGTGGATCTCGTCAGCCGTGCCTATCTCGATGGAGAAGGGCAGGCGGCAACGCATATCTGCCGCGCCTGGCTCGAAGATGGCGGCACCGAAGGACTGATCGCGCTGACAGGTGCTGCCGGTGGCCCTGTCGACATGGCAATGAAGGATGGCAACACCGTACTCGCAAAGGCGCGCCTCCTGTCATTGAAGCAGGCCTTTGGCGATCGTCTGTATATTGAACTGCAGCGTCACGGCACTTACGACCGCCGTCATGAGCAGCGGATGATCGATCTTGCCTACGACCAGGATGTGCCGCTGGTCGCGACCAATGAGGCCTTCTTCCCGGGCAAGTCCGATTACGACGCTCATGATGCCCTGATGGCCGTCGCGCACAATGCGATCGTATCCGACGATACCCGTTTCCGTTTGACGCCCGACCATTACCTGAAGAGCCGTGCCGAAATGGCAAAGCTGTTCGCCGATCTGCCGGAAGCGCTCGAAAACACGGTCGAGATCGCCAAGCGCTGCTCGTTCATCCTGAAGACCCGCAGCCCGATCCTACCGCGCTTCACCGGCGCCACCGATGATCCGGCAGAAGCGGAGCGCGCCGAAACGGCGGAGCTGCGCCGTCAGTCGGTCGAAGGCCTCGAGAACCGGATGGCCGAACTCGGTATCACCGCCGGCTTCACCGAGCAGGATTATCGCGAACGGCTCGATTTCGAGCTCGGCGTCATCGAGAAGATGAAGTTCCCGGGCTACTTCCTGATCGTTGCCGACTTCATCAAATGGGCAAAGCTGCAGAACATCCCGGTCGGTCCGGGCCGCGGTTCCGGTGCAGGCTCGCTGGTTGCCTATGCGCTGACGATCACCGACGTCGATCCGCTGCGCTTCTCGCTGCTGTTCGAACGCTTCCTCAATCCCGACCGCGTCTCGATGCCCGACTTCGACATCGACTTCTGCCAGGATCGCCGCGAAGAAGTGATCCGCTACGTTCAGCGCAAATATGGCCGCGAGCAGGTAGCGCAGATCATCACCTTCGGTTCGCTACAGGCCCGCGCAGCACTGCGCGACGTCGGCCGCGTTCTCGAAATGCCCTATGGCCAGGTCGATCGCATCTGCAAACTGGTGCCCAACAACCCGGCCAATCCGACCACCTTGGCAAAGGCGATCGAGGAAGAGCCGAAGTTTCAGGAAGAGGTCGACAAGGAGCCGGTCGTTGGCCGTCTTCTCGATATCGCCCAGAAGATCGAAGGTCTCTACCGCCACGCCTCGACCCACGCCGCCGGTATCGTCATCGGTGACCGCCCGCTGTCGAAGCTGGTGCCGATGTACCGCGATCCGCGCTCCGACATGCCGGTCACCCAGTTCAACATGAAATGGGTCGAGCAGGCGGGTCTGGTAAAGTTCGACTTTCTCGGCCTGAAGACGCTGACGGTTCTGAAGACCGCGGTCGAATTCTGCAAGAAGCGCGATATCGTCGTGGATCTCGCCAAGATCCCGCTCGATGACGAACTGACCTACCAGATGCTGTCGCGCGGCGAGACCGTCGGCGTGTTCCAGGTAGAAAGCGCCGGCATGCGCAAGGCGCTGATCGGCATGAAACCGGACTGTATCGAGGACATTATTGCGCTGGTGGCGCTCTATCGCCCGGGTCCGATGGAAAACATCCCGACCTACAATGCCCGCAAGCACGGCGAGGAAGAAATCGAATCGGTCCATCCGTCGATCGATTATCTGCTCAAGGAAACCCAGGGCGTCATCGTCTACCAGGAACAGGTGATGCAGATCGCCCAGGTCCTGTCGGGCTATTCGCTCGGCGAAGCCGACCTTCTGCGGCGCGCCATGGGCAAGAAGATCAAGGCCGAGATGGACCAGCAGAGCGAGCGCTTTGTCAGTGGCGCCATCAAGAACGGCGTGTCGAAGCCACAGGCGAAGAACATCTTCGAACTGCTGGCGAAGTTCGCCAACTACGGCTTCAACAAGTCGCATGCCGCCGCCTACGCCATCGTCTCCTACCAGACGGCCTATATGAAGGCGCATTACCCGGTCGAGTTCCTCGCCGCGTCGATGACCTACGATATGGCGAACACCGAAAAGCTGAACGATTTCCGCGAAGACGCGGGACGGCTCGGCATCAAGGTCATTCCGCCATCGGTCCAGACCTCGTTCCGCCGCTTCGAGACGGGCGACAACCGCATCTATTACGCGCTCGCTGCCATCAAGGGCGTCGGCGAAAACGCCGTCGATCACATCGTCGAGGTCCGAGGCGACACGCCCTTTGCTTCGATCGAGGATTTCTGCCTGCGCATCGACCCGAAGCAGATCAACCGCCGCGTCTTCGAAAGCCTCAACGCTGCCGGCGCCTTCGATTGCTTCGGCTTCGATCGGGCGCAGCTCAGCGCCGGGATGGACCGCGTCATCGGCTATGCCCAGCGCGCCCAGGAGGAGAAGGTCTCCGGCCAGTCCGATTTCTTCGGCTCGGGCGCGGCCAGTGGTCCGGAAAAACTGGTTCTTCCGACCTTCAATCCGTGGATGCCGTCGGAAATGCTGATGCGCGAGTATCAGGTGCTCGGCTTCTACCTGTCGGCCCATCCGCTCGATACCTACGGTGCGGTGCTCGACAAGATGCGCGTCCAGACCTTCGCGGACTTCTCGACGGCAGTGAGGGCCGGCGCCACGGCGGGTCGGCTTGCCGGGACCGTCACCGGTCGCCAGGAACGCAAGACGCGCACCGGCAACAAGATGGGCATCGTCATGTTTTCCGATTCCACCGGTCAGTTCGAGGCGGTGCTGTTTTCCGAAGCGTTGGCCCAATACCGCGATCTGCTGGAGCCCGGAAAATCGCTTGTCATCACCGTTCAGGCCGACGAGCGTCCGGAAGGCATTGGCCTGCGGATCCAGACGGTGCAGTCGTTGGAGGAACAGTCGGTCCGCATGCAGAAGGCGCTGCGGGTTTTCGTGCGCGACTCAGGGCCGCTGAAGACGGTCGCCCGGCATCTTAATGCCCGCGGCGATGGCCTCGTCTCGTTTATCGTCATCAAGGATGATGGCAAGCGCGAGATCGAGGTAGAACTGACGGAACGGTATCGCATCTCGCCGGAAATCGCCGCCGCGTTGAAGGCTGCGCCCGGTGTGCTGGATGTGGAACTGGTCTAACCGACCGTGGTCGGCGTTGGCCTCAGTAGAGGCCGACGCCGCCTTGGTAACGGATGACACTCCGCTTGGCGCGCGGCTCGGCGGCAGGCGTTGAGCCAATATCCTGAACTGCCACCATCTCGGTTTTCGACGACTTGGTCAGCGTGACGAAATCGGTGCCCTTGCCGGTCTCCGGTCCAAGCGATTCGTCGTTGATCGTGACCGACGTCCCATCCGCCATCAGCGTCTCGATCCGGTCGCGCACGTCCTGCGAAATCTCGATCCGGTCGAGTGCGGCTTTCGCGGCACCCGGCAGTTTCGCATCGGCCGCCACGGTGATCCCCAGCCGCTTCATCGTCGCATCGGACAGCACGTTCGGCAACGTCACCGCGTGCCAATCGGCTGATTCGATCGAGCGATCGATCTTGTCGACAGTGAAGAGATGCGTGCCGAGGGCCACTTCCGGCGCCTTGATGCCGACAGGGGCCTCAAACAGCGGTTCGAAATTCTGCCGCACCATGATCTGGCCGGCGGGTGGCTTCGGCTGGCCGGCAGAGGCGTAGAGCGCGTCGATGAACTCGCCGCTTATCATCGGGCCCGTCTGCTTCAGGCCTTTCCAGCGCTTGAAGCCGGCAACGGCGCTGCGAGTCAGCGGTCCGACATAGCCGTCGGAGCCGCCGGTCTCAAAGCCCATTTCTTCCAGCAACTTCTGGGCGTCCATCAGCGTCTCGCGGTCGGTACGCCGCGTGATCAGGATGCGCAGCGCGTGCGTCTGCGCTTCCTCGAGATCATCAGGCTGCGTCGGAAGAGCATCCGTGGCGCGGTTCGGATTGGCCGGCGCGACATTCATCGCCACTTCCACCGGCTTCTTCGGCGAGGCCTTGATCGATGCGGTGCGAAGATCGACATCGGTCATCAGCGCGCCGGCAGGCAAAGGCTTGCGCGGCGAGAACAGCACGACGTCCTCGATGCGCTGCGGCACCACGTCCGCATCGGTCACGATCACATGCGCACCACGCTCGGTCAGGCCGTAAAGCTTGGTCGCAAAACCGCTCGGCAGGCGCACGCAGCCGTGCGACGCCGGATAGTTCGGAACGTTGCCCTCGTGCAGCGCGATACCTGACCAGGTGATTCGCTGCATGAACGGCATCGGTGCATTCGAATAGATGTTCGACTCGTGGTATTTCCGCTTCTCAAGGATGGAGAAGATGCCGGTCGGCGTATCGTGCCCGGCCTTGCCGCTCGATATCCGCGACCTGGCGACCACGGTCTCGCCCTCGTAGACGGTCAGCGATTGCCTGTCCTTGGAAACGATGATCTGCAGGGGAACACTGTCCGCTGCAAACGCTGGAGGCGACAGCATCGTCGCGGACATCAGACAGAACCCCAAAACCAGGCGACGCATCATGCTAAACCTCATACGCAAAACTTGAGCCGCATTTTAACGAGCGAGGTTTAACGAAGGTTTGCATCCGCGCTGATCTCGTCACGTTTAGCAGGAAAAATTTAATCACGTTTGATTGAAACTATCGGTCGCGGCGCTTGTCGCCAAACGTATAGCCGGTCTCGACGGCCGCAGCTCCGAACTTCTCACGCAGCTTGTCCATGGCCGCTTCCGCAGCCGCCCGGCGTCCGGCCTGAACATCCACGAGATCCGGCGGATCTGCACGGGCAGGGTCGGTCAGATCGGTGACGCCGATCCCAAGCAGGCGAAATTTTGTACCGTCCGTCTCCCGCTCCAGCATTGAGATACCGGTGCGGAAGATCCGGTCGGCAAGCTGGGTCGGGTCTTCCAGCCGCTTGTTGCGGGTACGGCTTTTGAAATCCGCGGTCTTCAATTTCAACACCACCGTCTGGCCTGCAATGTCCTCGCTCTTCAGTCGTTTAGACACCTTCTCCGAAAGCCGGCGCATGATCGGGACCAGGTCGTCGTGGCGGGAGATGTCGTCGAAGAACGTGGTCTCGGCCGACACGCTTTTCGCCGGGTCGTTGAGATGCACCTCGCGGTCGTCGATACCGCGAGACAAACGATAGAGGCGCTGGCCCATCGCGCCGTAGCGGCGCATCAGGTCGGCCTCTTCCATCACTTGCAACTGGCCGATGGTGCGGATGCCGTCCGCTTCCAGAGTCGCATTGAAGGCCCGGCCGACGCCCCATATCGTCGTGACCGGCCGGGTTGCCAGAAATTCCACGGCTTCCGCGCGACCGATCACCGAAAAACCCCGCGGCTTTTCGAGGTCGGAAGCGACCTTGGCGAGGAACTTGCAGTAGGAGAGCCCGACGGAAATACTGATGCCAATCTCGGATTCGACGCGTTTTGCGAGCTTTGCGAGAATGCGGCTGGGCTGATCGTGGTGCAGACGCTGGGTGCCTGCCAGTTCCAGAAACGCCTCGTCGATCGAGATCGGCTGCACCAGCGGCGTCAGATCCATCATCATCTGCCGCACCTGTCGGCCGGCAGTGACGTATTTCTCCATGTTCGGCTTGATGACGACCGCATCCGGGCAGAGTTCGAGCGCCTTGAACATCGGCATTGCCGACCGGACGCCGCTGATGCGGGCGATGTAGCAGGCGGTCGACACCACGCCGCGCTTGCCGCCGCCGATGATCACCGGCTTGTCGGCCAGGCTCGGGTCGTCGCGTTTCTCGATGGTGGCGTAAAAGGCATCGCAGTCGATATGGGCAAGCGTCAGGTCATGAAGTTCGCGATGATACACCAGCCGTGGACTGCCGCAGGCGCGACATCGTCGCACCTCTGCCTTCTGCTCGGCAAAGCAGTCTCGACAGAAGCCGGGCTTGTGATTTGGTACGACTGTCATCGGCGGAACAAAGGTTGAACATTCCGACAATAGGCCGTAAGCTGCAACCTCTCAAGAGTAGAACGCACATCCTTCAACCACTATTTTGCGGTTCGATGATGCGGGATTTGGGACAGGATGTAGGCGTCGATCATCTCTGCGGCATGCGGCCAGTCTGTGGCCCGGACGATCGGTTGATCAGGCTTCGGAGCAAGCTGGTGCAGAGGACTGTCCGGCATCATGTGGATCAGCAGGCAGTTCTCGACGTGGTCGCGGACCGAATGCAGGTTGTGGGCCATGTCATCGATAAAGACCGAGGGAAGGGGGCGCGCGGCATGGATCATCTGCATGACAGGGCCTTTCTTCTCCTCCGTCGCGACGAGAGGGAAGGTGAGGTCGAGCCGGTCGAGAAGCCGGCGACGCTGTTCCTGATAGCGTGGCGGCATGGCAGTGAGGAAGATGACGTCTGCAGCCTTACCGATCGCCTTAAGGGTCTCGATCGAAAGCGCAGAGGGCGTCTGCCAGTCTTCTTGGCGGTCGAAGAACGCGCCGATCAGGCGTTTGACGTCCGCTTCCTCGATAGGGACCTGCGTTTCGACCGAAACGATATTGCCGGTGAGGCGGAAGGAGCGCGGCAGCAGCTCCAGCCCCTCTGCCTTGATGAACTCGGTGAAAGGTGCCGCGAAGTCCAGAACGACGTCATCGACGTCGCATACGACCAGCGGGCGGTCGCCCAGTTGGACATGGGAGAAATCGAGGGCAACGCCGGAAGAGTTCTCCATCTCAGTAGTCGCCCGAATCGAGTGCAGGCTTGGAATAATAGTGTGACGCTGCGGCAACCGTTTCCGGTCTCGTGTTCGTCGCTTCGCAAAATGCCATCAGCGTTGGCTCGTGGCTCATCAGAAAATCGATCATGCCGCCCAGAAAGCCCGGATCGTCGATCACAGAACGAAGTTGGCCGGGCTGGAGACCGGAAAGCGCCAGAAACCGGGAGAACATGTCAGGCTCGTCCGCAAGCCAGCTGAGGATTGCGCCGGCCGTCTCTTCGGGGGCTGCGGCGGGTGCCTTGTTATTCAACGGATCGAACCTCATCGCCTGCTCAAGTTACCTATTTCTCAACCAAATGCCCTTAACGTGTGCCGCTAGTGGCTTAAAGAATCTCGTGTTCGGAAAGCTTATAGACTGAAAGCACGCTTGCAAGGCGCGATTTAAGGAACGGATCGACATGCCCAAACGGGTCATGATTGTCGAAGACAACGAGCTGAACATGAAGCTCTTCCGCGATTTGATCGAAGCGTCCGGCTACGAGACGATCCAGACGCGCAATGGCATGGAGGCGTTGGATCTTGCCCGCCGTCACCGTCCGGATCTGATCCTGATGGATATCCAGCTGCCCGAAGTATCGGGTCTGGAAGTGACCAAGTGGCTGAAGGAAGACGACGAACTGCACGTCATACCGGTCATCGCCGTCACCGCATTCGCGATGAAGGGCGACGAGGAACGAATCCGACAGGGCGGGTGCGAAGCCTATGTTTCGAAGCCCATCTCGGTGCCGAAGTTCATCGAGACCATCAAGACGTATCTTGGCGACGCGTAAGGTCGGAGAATGACATGACGGCACGGATCCTGGTAGTCGACGACATTCCCGCAAACGTGAAGCTGCTCGAGGCACGCCTGCTTGCGGAATATTTCGACGTTTTGACTGCCGATGACGGCTACAAGGCGCTGGCGATCTGTGAACAGGCCCATGTCGATGTCATCCTGCTCGACATCATGATGCCGGGCATTGACGGGTTCGAAGTCTGCGAGCGGCTGAAAGCCAATCCGCGGACATCCCATATCCCTGTTGTCATGGTCACCGCGCTGGACCAGCCCTCCGACCGCGTGCGCGGCCTGAAAGCCGGTGCCGACGATTTTCTGACCAAGCCGGTCAACGACCTGCAGCTGATTTCCCGTGTCAAAAGCCTCGTGCGGCTGAAGACGCTGAGTGACGAGCTGCGCATCCGGTCCGACACCGCGCAGGATCTCACGCTGCAGGACATGATGAAGAGTGCAGCGGGGCAGGACGCTCAGGACGACGTCGCGCAGGTCCTGCTGGTCGATGGCCGCGGAAGCTCGCAGGAACGCATCGTCAGGGCGCTGAAACCCGTCGCGGATATCACTGCCATCTCCGATCCGCAGGCAGCCCTTTTCGAAGCGGCTGAAAACCCGTTCGATCTGGTGATCGTCAATACGAATTTCGATGACTACGATCCGCTGAGGCTCTGTTCACAACTGCGATCGCTGGAGCGGACCCGATTCCTGCCGCTGCTGCTGGTGACGGAACACGGCGACGACCAGGTCATCGTCCGGGCGCTCGATCTCGGCGTCAACGACTACATCATCCGGCCGATCGATCCGAATGAACTCGTGGCCCGGACCCTGACGCAGATCAAGCGTAAGCGTTACAACGACCGCCTGCGGTTGAGCGTGCGCCATACGATCGAACTGGCTGTGACAGATGCCCTGACCGGTCTGCACAATCGCCGTTATCTCGACAATCACATGAAGGTGCTGTTTGCCCGCGCAACAGCCCGTGGGCGGCCGCTGTCCGTCTGCATCACCGACATCGATCGCTTCAAATCGGTCAACGACACGCACGGCCACGACGCCGGTGACGAGGTGCTGAAGGAAGTTGCGGCCCGTATCCGGTCCACGGTACGCGGTGCTGATCTCGCCTGCCGGTTCGGTGGCGAGGAATTCGTGGTGGTTATGCCCGATACGGATAGCGCCGCCGCAGCTTTGATTGCCGAACGATTGCGCAACATCATCGAGCAGACGCCGTTCGTGCTGAAAAGCACTGGCGCCAGCCTGAACATCACAGCTTCGCTTGGGATTGCCTGCAGCCGCAGTGGAGCGGAAACGCCGGAGCAGTTGTTGAAACAAGCCGACCGTGCGCTTTACGACGCCAAGAACAGCGGGCGCAACCGAGTCGTTGCAGCCGCCGCTTAAGATTTGCACGAGGATCGTCACATATTAAAATACGCTAATATAATATCTTTCGTCTTGCAGCGAGGCTTTTTGATAAAGAAGCGCTCGTCCCCCAGTTTCCTCAATTAAATTTGACGATTCGTACGCGGCTTCGAGCCGAATAAAACGCATACGGGAATGGAAGACCGGTGCTTTGTTTGAGCATTGCCGAACGATACGGTAGCATCTACACAGAAGCGAGAAAGTCCTGCTTCTCGCTGACGATTTATAATCGCCTTTTACTTCCGTCTCGAAGCCGGGCTAATCTTCGAGCTCGCACCAAACACCGTAGGGTGGATAAAGCTAAAAACGCTTTGGCTCAGAATAAACCTAACAATTGAAGAGCCGGAATAGCGTCTTTCTACAAAGACGCGTGTGGATTTTAACCATCATATCCAAACAGTTTCGTACTGATCTAAGTATGTGTTGATTTTCCATTGATTTTGCGCAATTTTGGTTTCAACGGGGCGAAGGGTTCCTTCAGCTTACGTCGAGATACCCCATGATGCTCAGGTCCGCCGCATCTCCTGGGTCGTGGGGTCGGTCGACTGGCAAGCAATTTCAACGGCTCCTCGTGCCGCGATTGCAAGCCGGTCGACCCCCAATCAAAGCGCCGCTGTCAGAAATGACGGTGGCGCTTTTTGCGTTTGGATCCTCACGCGTGAAAACAGCAGGCAAAGAAAAAGGCGCCCGGCTGATCAGCCTGCGCCTTCTTTCATGCCTTTAAATGACCAGATCTTACTTGATCTTGGTTTCCTTGAATTCGACGTGCTTCCGGGCAACCGGATCGTACTTCGTCTTGGTCATCTTGTCTGTCATCGTACGGCTGTTCTTCGTGGTTACGTAGAAGAAACCGGTATCAGCCGTCGACAGCAGCTTGATCTTGATGGTCGTAGCTTTTGCCATGGTCTTAGCGCCTTTAAGAAAAGTGGAGCCGCGGACGCAGACGGTCGACGGCGAAATCTGGGGCGAAATTACAAATCGCGGTCAGAATGTCAACCTTGTTTCGTTGGTAAAAACCATCGAGCCCCCGAAACAACCACGTAAAAGCCAAAGAAACCGGCCAGCGCCCAGGCAAAGCCGTCATTGCCCGCGACATCCATGGCAGCGCCGATGCCCTGTGGTCCTGCAACCGTGCCGACGGCATAGCAGAAGATGAAGGCGGCATTGGCAGCGACCAGATCGGCACCTCGAAGGCGAGCGCCCAGATGCGCGAGGCCAACGGTATAGAGGCCGGAGATACAGCCGCCCCACATGAACAGAAGAACTGCGGTCATCATCCAGTTGCCGATCAGGAAGGGGATCGTCAGAGAGCCGAGAACGCCCAGCACGGCGAGGCCGGTCAGAAGCGGCCTGCGGTCACGCATGCGGTCCGAAATCATCCCCAGCGGGATCTGGAAGGCCATGTTGCCCAGTCCCATCACCGTCAAGAGGATGGCCGCATGCGATTCGGTCATCTGTTCGCGCAACGCATAGATCGGAAACAGCGACAGTCCGCCAACCGAGACTGCACCAAAGGCGAAGACGGCTGCCGTCGCACTGGGAACGAGGAATATATAGTGGAAGAAGTGCCGCTCGGGCTTGCTGTCTAGCTTCGGACTTTCGTGACGGGCGAGAAAGATCGGTATGATGGCCGTCATGATAATGAGTGCGCCGACGATGAACGGAAGCACGCCATCGCTGCCGAGAAGCGAAAACAGCATTGGCCCGATCGCGAACCCGACCGCCAGCACCGTTGCGTATATGCCGAGGACCAATCCGCGTCGTCTGGGTGGCGCGGCTTCATTGATCCAGAATTCGGAAAGGATGAAAAGAGCCGTGGTCGCGCCATGGAACGTAAAGCGTAGCGGAAACCACATCCAGAATTGGTCAGCATAGTAGAAACAGATGGCGCTGAAGGCGGCGATCACCACGGCGATCATCATGCTGCGCGCCACACCAAAGTCATGAGCACATTTCGTCGTGATCGGGGCGGCAACCATGGCTGCAACGCCTGCCATGGCAGCGTTCAACCCGATCAGCGTCGATGAGATACCGCGTTTTTCAAGGATGATGCTCAGCAGCGGCAGGCCGAGCCCCATGGCTATTCCCACGGCGCTGACGGCGGCGGTGGCTGCGATCAGGGATGGCCAGTGGATCTCCGCGACATGGCCGTTTTCGTCGGTCGTCGGCTGAGGCATTCAGACTTCCTTACAAGTCGGCTTCGGACTGGACGTCCGTACGCATGAAATAGGACGGGAAGGTGGTAACGAACGGTGGTCCATGATCAGTTCGGTCTGTTGCTCGGACCGCTGGTCGAATCGGTCCCGTCCTCGCCGCCGCCGAACCCATGCATGCGGTTTGCCCATTGCAGGCCGATGACACCGCCCTTGATGGGCTGGATCGTCGCGATGGCGGCAAGCACCGCGAGCGGTGCCCAGATGGCGAGGTGGACCCAAGGAGAGACACGCAGGATCATATCGGTCAGCATGTAGCCGGTCATCAGCACGTGACCAACCACGACGATGACGAGATAGGCCGGAAGGTCGTCTGCACGATGGTGGGAGATATCTTCACCGCAGACGGAACAATGATCGACTGGCTTCAGGAAGGCACGGAAAAGCCGGCCCTCTCCACAGGCAGGACAGCGACAGGCGAGGCCCCGTTTGATGGAGCGGCCAAGAGGTCGATCGACCGGGTCCGACCCGCCGAAGCGGACCGTCTGTTCGCCATCTGACTGCATTGCTATCTCCTGCCGCCACGGAAGGGGCGCGTACCGGGCTTTTTGGGCCGTCCGCCAGATTTGTCTCGTCGCGCAGACTTGTGGAACGAGCGGGCGCCGCCCGGCAGCTTCTTGCCTTCGCTCAGCATTTCAAACTGAAGCGCACCGGCAAGCGGAACTGCCGCCTTCAGCTTCACATCGACGGTATCGCCGATCTGGTAGCCGAGCCCGGAACGTTCGCCTGTTAGCGCCTGATGCGCCTCGTCATAGATATAGTAATCGTCGCCGATCGTTGACACCGGCACGAAACCATCGGCGCCATAGGTCGGCAGGGCCACGAACAGGCCTGCCTTGGTCACGCCGGACACGCGGCCCTGGAACTCCTCGCCGATCTTCGTCGAGAGGTGGTGCGCGACAAGACGGTTTACCGTGTCGCGTTCGGCGGCCATGGCGCGGCGCTCGAAGGTGGAGATCTCTGCCGCGATATCTTCGAGCTGGGCTTCCTCGCCCGGCGTGATTCCACCTTCGCCGAGGCCGAGCGACCCGACCAGCGCGCGATGCACGATCAGATCCGCATAACGGCGGATGGGCGACGTGAAATGCGCGTATTTCATCAGGTTGAGGCCGAAATGGCCGATATTGTCGGGGCTGTAGATCGCCTGGCTCTGGGAGCGCAGCACCATCTCGTTGACCATGATCTGGTGCGGCGTGCCCTGTGCCTGCGACAGGATGCCGTTGAACGAGTTGGAGCGCATCTGGCCGCCGCGAGCCATTGAAATGCCGAGCGTGTTCAGGAACTCGCGCAGCGTCTCCTGCTTGGCAAGCGAGGGGCCGTCATGGATCCGGTAGATCAGCGACTGTTTTTTCTTCTCGAGCGTTTCGGCGGCGCAGACGTTTGCCTGGATCATCATCTCTTCGATGAGCCGATGCGCGTCGAGCCTCTCTGGCACGATCACACGATCCACCGTGCCATCCGGCTTCAGCATGATCTTGCGCTCGGGCATATCGAGTTCGAGCGGCTGTCGACGGTCGCGGCCGATCGTCATGATGCGGTAGGCGTCCCACAGCGGCTTCAGGACAGGCTCCAGCAACGGACCGGTCTTGTCGTCGGTCTCGCCGTCGATGGCGGCCTGAGCCTGCTGGTAGGAGAGCTTGGCCGCACTCTTCATCATGATGCGGTGGAACGTATGGCCGGCCTTGCGGCCTTCCTTGGAAAAGACCATGCGCACGGCAAGTGCGGGCCGGTCTTCGCCCTCGCGCAGCGAGCAGAGATCGTTGGAAATGCGTTCCGGCAGCATCGGTACGACGCGGTCGGGGAAGTAGACGGAATTGCCGCGCTTCTGCGCTTCACGGTCCAGTGGCTTGCCGGTGCGGACATACCAGGAGACATCGGCGATCGCGACAGTGACAATGACGCCGCCCGGATTGTCGGGCGAGGTGTCCGGCTCGGCATAAACAGCGTCGTCGTGATCCTTGGCGTCGGCGGGATCGATTGTCAGGAGCGGCACGTCGCGCCAGTCTTCGCGCTTCGACATGCTGGCCGGCTTTGCAGCTTGCGCTTCTTCCATCACCTCGTTCGGGAAGATGTGCGGAATGCCGTGCGAATAGATGGCGATCATCGAGATCGCCTTTTCCGAACCGACGGAGCCGACAATGTTGAGGACGCGGGCGCGCGGCAGGCCGAACCGGCCGTTGCGCACGACTTCCGACTCGACCAGGTCGCCGTCCTTGGCGTCCCCGATGTCCTCGGGTTCGATCACCATTTCCTCGCCGCGCCTCTCGGTCGGCAGAAGACGCATTTCGCCGTCAGCCAGTCTCTGGACGACGCCGAGGGCGGCGCCGCGGCGCTTGTCGATGACCTTGATGACGCGGGCGGTATAGGCCGGGCCTGATCGTTCCTTGTTCGGGAAGATCTTTGCAAGGATGCGATCGTTGAGACCCGCGGCTGGCGCCTTGCCTTTTCCGCGGCTGTCATGCGACTGACGGATGAGCACGGCAGGGGCCGCACCCATATCCTCCGGCCACTCGGTCGGCCGGCCGATCAGTTCGCCATCCTTGTCGCGGGTGGTGATGTCGAGAACGGTGACCGGGGGCAGGGCACCCGGACGCGAGAGCGACTTGCGGTTCTTGTTGAGAAGACCGTCTTCCTCGAGCGAATGCAGCAGATCCTTGAGCTCGATGCGCGTATCGCCTTTCAGGCCGAAAGCCTTGGCAATCTCCCGTTTCGAGCCCTTATCCGGATTGTCAGCGATGAACTGGAGCAGCACATCGCGCGGAGGAACCGCACCCTGGACAATTACCGGTCTGCTCGCCGACTGGCTGTCGCCACGGTCAGCCTTCGCGGCGCGTTTCTGCTGGCGATTGGATCGCTCGTTCGGTTCTCTCACGTGTCCGTCTTCTTCGCCTTCGATGCGGTTGTCTTTTTGGCCGGTGCCTTCTTGGCAGGCGCCTTCTTGGCTGCGGTCTTAGCCTTGGCAGGCGACTTCTTTGTGGCGGTCTCGGTCGTTGCGTCCGCCTCTGTCTTGGCAGCAGCCTTTTTTGCTGTGGCCTTCTTGGCAGGCGCTTTCGCCTTGGCCTTGCCCGACGATGCCTTGCCGCCCTTTTCGATGATCAGCGCCATCGCCTGTTCCATCGTTACCGACTGCGGGTCCATGCCCTTCGGCAGCGTGGCATTGACCTTGGCCCAGTTGACGTAAGGCCCGTATTTGCCGTCGCGCACGGTGATCGCGCCGCCGTCCGGATGCGCGCCAAGGTCCTTGAGCGCTGCCGGTGTGCCACGACCGCGTCCGCCGGGGCCTTTTTCCTTTTTCTCGGCAATCACGGTGACGGCGCGGTTGAGACCGATCGAGAACACGTCCTCGATCGTTTCCAGGTTCGCATAGCCACCGTCATGCAGCAGGAACGGCCCGTAACGGCCAAGACCTGCCGAAATCATCTTGCCCGATTCCGGATGCTTGCCCACGTCGCGCGGCAGGTTGATCAGTGCCAGCGCCTTTTCGTGGTCGATATCGTCAGGCAGCCAGCCCTTGGGCAGCGAGGAACGCTTGGCTTCCTTGCCGTCGCCGCGCTGGATATAAGGTCCGAAACGACCCGACCGCAGCGTCAGCTGCTCGCCGGTCATCGGATCGGTCCCAAGTTCCTTCGGTTCGTTGAGGCCGGAAGCTTCCGCATCCGCGCCGCCTTCGGACGACAACTGACGGGTGAAGTTGCACTCCGGATAGTTCGAGCAGCCGACGAATGCGCCGTACTTGCCGAGCTTCAGCGACAGGTTGCCGGTGCCGCAGACCTGGCAGATACGCGGATCCGAACCGTCTTCCCGCTTCGGGAAGACCAGCGGTGCCAGCGCTTCGTTCAAAGCATCCAGCACGTTGGTGACGCGCAGTTCCTTGGTGTCTTCGATCTGGCCGAAGAAGTCCTGCCAGAACTCCCGCAGAACCTGCTTCCAGTCCAGTTCGCCAGCCGAGATCCTGTCGAGCTTCTCTTCGAGATCGGCCGTGAAATCGTATTCGACGTATTTCGTGAAGAAGTTCTCGAGGAACGCCGTGACCAGCCGTCCCTTGGAATGCGGGATCAGCTTGCGCTTGTCCATGATCACGTATTCGCGATCGGACAGCGTCTTCAGCGTCGCGGCATAGGTGGAAGGACGGCCGATGCCGAGCTCTTCCATCTTCTTGATCAGCGATGCTTCCGAATAGCGCGGTGGTGGCTCAGTGAAATGCTGGCTCGAGTTGACCTTGTTCTTGTCGAGCTTTTCGCCAGCGTTGATCTCGGGCAGGCGACCGTCTTCGTCGTCGTCCTCGCTTTTGTCATCCTCTTCGCGGCGGTCCACATAGGCGCCGAGGAAGCCGTCGAAACGCACGACCGAACCGACGGCCCGAAGGCCAGCCTTATCTGCGCCGTTTGTCGCCGAGATCTCCACGGTTGTGCGTTCCATTTCGGCTGACGCCATCTGGCTGGCAATGCCGCGCTTCCAGATCAGCTCGTAGAGACGCGCCTGATCGGCATCAAGATACTGGCGAACCTTGTCCGGCGTGCGGTTGAAGTCGGTCGGGCGGATTGCTTCGTGGGCTTCCTGCGCATTCTTCGCCTTGGTGGAGTAGAAGCGCGGCTTTTCGGGCATGTAACGCGGGCCGAACTGCTCGACGATGGCGCTACGCGCCTGCTCGATCGCCTCGGGTGCCATCTGAACGCCATCGGTACGCATGTAGGTAATGAGACCTACGGTCTCGCCACCGATATCGATACCTTCATAAAGCTTCTGCGCGACCTGCATCGTGCGCGACGCGCCGAAGCCGATGTTCGAGGACGCGGCCTGCTGCAGGCTCGACGTGGTGAACGGAGGGCCCGGATTGCGCTTGACCGGCTTCGCTTCAACGGTCTCGACGCTATAGGCGGCGCGATCGAGCAGCGTCTTCAGGCGGCCGGCTTCCTCGCCGTTCGTGATCGATTTGCCCTGCAGACGCTTGCCGTCGGCCTGCACCAGCTTGGCCAGGAACTCATCGCCTCGCGGTGTCTTCAGAAGCGCAGAGATATTCCAGTATTCTTCCGAAACGAAGCGCTCGATCTCGGTTTCGCGGTCGCAGACGAGGCGAAGCGCGACCGACTGCACACGGCCGGCAGAACGGGCACCCGGAAGCTTGCGCCACAGGACCGGAGACAGGTTGAAGCCGACGAGATAGTCGAGCGCGCGGCGGGCGAGATACGCGTCTACCAGCGGCACGTCGATATCGCGGGGGTTGGCCATCGCATCGAGAACCGCCTTCTTGGTGATGGCGTTGAATACGACGCGCTTCACCAGCTTATCGCCGATCACCTTCTTCTTCTTCAAAAGGTCGAGGACATGCCAGGAAATCGCTTCACCCTCGCGATCCGGGTCGGTCGCGAGATAAACGGCGTCCGAACCCTTCACGGCGTCGGCAATATCCTTCATCCGCTTCTGGGATGCGCTGTCGACTTCCCAGAGCATCTCGAAGTCCTGGTCAGGCAAAACCGACCCGTCCTTGGCAGGAAGGTCGCGTACGTGGCCGAACGAGGCGAGAACCTTGTAACCCGAGCCAAGATACTTGTTGATGGTCTTGGCTTTGGCTGGAGATTCTACAATGACTACATTCATCTTGTTTCTCTGCAATAGAGCTTTGCCCGGTCTCGTAACGATCCAGGCGGAAATCCGGTCTCCCGACATGGCGGGCGTTTGTCCCGGGGTCAAGAGGTCATCGTTAATTAGTAGGATACAACGAACTGCAACCTGCGAGTGATGTGCAATTAGTTGCAATCTTAAATAAACATCTCTAAGCTGCGCTGATAAGGTGACGAATAGTTATATTAGGCGGTGTCGCGCCCTATTTGACAGAATGTGAAATGGTCTCTCACGGTGACAAGGACGGACGGGGCGACGAGAATTCGCGCAACATCGCCTACATCCGGCAGATGCTGGCAGAGTTGCGGCAGGTCGCGCTCAGCGAGGGGGCTGATATGCTGTGCTACCTCATCGAGATGGCCTATGTCGAGGCTGGCGACGTGCAGGCCGGGCGACGACCGCGATCAGTCTTCCATAGCAAGTGAGACCATGCCGCCCGGGTGCCGGTGCAGCCGACCGGCAAGATCGAGTTCCAGCAGAATAAGATAGACACTGGCCGCGGCAACACCCGTATGCCGGATGATATCGTCGATATCGACCGGTGTCGGACTAAGCGCCGAAATGATGCGCGTCCTGTCGTCGTCATCGGGCGGCAGGAGTGTGCTGCCTCTGCCGGGCTCTTCGATGACGGTATTTTGAAATCTATCGAGATCGGACAGCGGCGCCAACGCATCCAGCACATCCGAAGCGCCGGTCGTGACGATGGCGCCCTGCTTGAGAAGTCCGTTCGTGCCGTGGCAGCGCGGATCGAGCGGCGAGCCCGGGACGGCAAACACCAGCCGTCCGAAATCGGCAGCAAGCCTTGCGGTGATCAGCGAGCCTGACCGCTCAGCCGCTTCAACGACAACCAGCCCGAGCGAAATGCCTGAAATCAGCCGGTTGCGACGGGGAAAATCCCGAGCGCGTGGCTCCCAGCCGAATGGCATTTCGGAGACGGCAAGGCCGCTGCCGGCCGTGATCTCATCGAGCAGGGAGAAGTTTTCCGGCGGATAGGGACGGTCGATGCCGCCGGCCAGAACCGCGATCGTGCCGGTATCGAGACTGGCGCGGTGCGCCGCCGCATCGATGCCGCGAGCAAGTCCTGAAGTGATCGCATAACCGGCGCGGCCGCAATCCCTGGCAATCACCGCCGCAAACTTCGCCCCGGCGATTGAGGCGTTGCGCGAGCCGACAATGCCGACCGAGGGGCGGGTGGCGGTGGAGAGATCGCCCTTTGCCGCAACGAGCGGCGGCGCTGCCTCGATCTGTCGCAACGCGGGAGGGTAGTCGGGTTCACCGATGCCGATGAACTGTGCGCCCTGGCGGCGTGCGATCTCCAGCTCGCGTTCGGCCTCACTGGCACTGGCGATGCGGATTGCCCGTGTCGATCCGCCGCGCGCTGACAGTTCCGGCAACATGGCCAGCGCATTTTCCGCCGAGCCGCAATGATTGATGAGATCCCGGAATGTCGCCGGGCCGACATTGTCGGAGCGGATCAACCGCAGCCAGGCGATCTTCTGCCGTTCGGTGAGCGCAATTCCTATCCGTCTTGCGCTGCTATCCGGCATGATCCGTCCTTTAAGGGACTAGCCCTTTTGGCCGATCTTGCTTTCGGTGCCGGCAATCAACCGCTCGATATTGGTCTTGTGCTTGATAAAGGAGATGATCGTCATGAGAGCCATGACGGCAGCAATCTTTGGTTCCTGTATGAACCACAGCACAACCGGAATGACAAGGGTTGCAACCAGGGCGGACAGCGATGAGTACTTGCTGAGCTTGGCAACCGAAAGCCAGACCGCGGCAAACACCAGAACCATGAGCGGTGCGACCCCCAGCAGCGTGCCGATATAGGTCGCGACACCCTTGCCACCCTTGAAGCCGAGCCAGACCGGATAGAGGTGACCCATGAAGGCGGCAAATCCCGCAAGCAACCCCGCTTCCGGACCGAAGGCGTACCAACCGATCAGAGCTGCGACCGTCGCCTTCAATGCGTCGAGCAGAAGCGTGCCGGCGGCGAGCTTCTTATTTCCGGTGCGAAGAACGTTGGTCGCCCCGATATTGCCGGAACCGATCGAGCGGATGTCGCCGAGACCGGCGGCGCGGGTGAGAAGCAGGCCGAACGGGATCGAGCCCAGGAGATAGCCGAGAACAAGCGCGCCGGCTGCGATCGGCAGCGAGATCTGCCAGGTAAGAAGGTCGGTTATCATGTGTTTCCCCCAAAGCCCCTAGTCGGGTTTGCCCCCGTTCCAACCCTTTCGCGCAAGCGCGCGATGGGTCGGCCCGCCCCATCTCTATCCCAGTTTATAGACGCATTTCCCGCCGACATAGGTCGCGACGGCCCGGCCGGAGAAGCGCGCGTCCTCGAACGGCGTGTTTTTCGAGCGCGACAGAAGCATATCCTTGGCGACGATCCAAGGCTCATCGAGATCGATCAGCGTGATATCGGCTTTAGCGCCCGGCTTCAGCGTGCCGGCGTCCAGACCGAAAATCTCGGCTGGGCGGGTCGACATCGCCGAAATCAGCCGCATCAGCGGCACGCGCCCGTCATGATGCAGGCGAAGGGCTGCAGACAGCATGGTTTCAAGCCCGATCGCGCCATCGGCGGCATCGGCGAAGGGAAGACGCTTGGTATCGACATCCTGCGGATCATGCGAGGACACGATGATATCGATGCTGCCGTCGGCGAGCGCCTCGACCATGGCGATCCGGTCGTCTTCGGACCGCAGCGGCGGCGACAGCTTGAAGAAGCTGCGGTATTCGCCGATGTCGTTTTCATTGAGCGACAGATGGTTGATCGACACGCCGCAGGTAACGTTGGCACCGCGTGCGCGGGCAACCCGCATGGCTTCGGCCGATTCCGCCACCGAGATTTTTGCCGCGTGGTATTTGGCGCGGGTGAGGCCGGCGATGCGCAGATCGCGTTCCAGCGGAATGATCTCCGCTTCCTTCGGCACGCCCGACAGGCCGAGCCAGGAGGCGAACAAGCCCTCGTTCATGACGCCGTTGCCGAGATATTTCTCACGCAGTTCGAGCGAGATGACCGCATCGAACTCGCGCGCATAGGTCATCGCGCGGCGCAGCAGCAGCGAATCGGACAGCCCGTGACGACCGTTGGTGAAGGCGACGGCACCGGCTTGCTGCAGCAGGCCGAACTCGGTCATCTCCTTGCCGGCAAGCCCTTTGGTGAGCGCTGCGGCAGTGTGGACATTGACGATCGCCTTGTCACGCGCCGTCTTCTGCACGAATTCAACCAGCGCAATATCGTCGAGAACAGGATCGGTGTCCGGCATCATGATGAACGAGGTGACACCACCGGCGGCAGCGGCGCGGCTGGCCGAAGAGATCGTCTCGCGATGTTCGGCACCCGGCTCTCCGACATAGACGCGCGCATCGACAAGCCCTGGCGTGGCGACAAGACCCTGGCAATCGCGCACCGTGGCGCCGTCGGGCGTGCCCTGGTTCTGCGCATCCTTTCCGGCCGCGAGGATGCGACCGTCGGCGCCGATGATGATCGTGCCGGTTTCATCGAGATTGCGCGAGGGATCGATGATGCGCAGGTTCCTGAGAACGGTGCCATTGGACATGGTCGTGCTCATGCGCGCTCTCCCTGATTGGAGGTCAGGAGTGTTTCCATGACCGCCATGCGGACGGCGACGCCCATTTCGACCTGCTGCTCGATGACGCTCTGCGGACCGTCGGCAACATCGGAGGCAATCTCGACGCCGCGGTTCATCGGACCCGGATGCATGACCAGCGCATCACCCTTGGCGACTTTCAGTTTTTCCGCATCGAGACCGTAGAAGTGGAAGTATTCGCGCACCGACGGCACGAAGGAGCCAGCCATGCGCTCGCGCTGCAGCCGCAGCATCATCACCACATCCGCATCCCGCAAGCCTTCCTCCATCGAGTGGAAGACCTCGACGCTCATGTCGCGGATGCCTGAGGGAAGAAGCGTCGATGGCGCGACCACCCGGACGCGGGCGCCCATGGCATTCAAGAGAATGATGTTGGAGCGGGCGACCCGCGAATGCAAAACATCGCCGCAGATGGCGACGATGATGCCCGACAGCTTGCCCTTGGCGCGGCGGATGGTCAAAGCGTCGAGCAGCGCCTGTGTCGGATGTTCATGCTGACCATCGCCGGCATTGACCACCGAGCAGGTCACCTTCTGGGCAAGCAGGGCCGCGGCACCGGCCGACGAATGCCTGAGAACCAGCACGTCCGGGTGCATGGCGTTCAGCGTCATCGCCGTATCGATCAGCGTTTCGCCCTTTTTCACCGACGAATTGCTGACGGACATGTTCATCACGTCGGCGCCGAGCCGTTTGCCGGCGAGCTCGAACGAGGACTGCGTGCGTGTCGAGGCTTCGAAGAAGAGATTGATCTGGGTGAGGCCCCGAAGCGTGGACGTCTTCTTTTCCCGCTGCCGGGAAATCTGCACGGCCTCGTCGGCCTTGTCGAGAAGCGTCGTAATGTCCTGCCGGGTGAGACCCTTGATGCCAAGGAGATGGCGGTGGGGAAAGAAGACCATAGGGGGCGTCTCCGCTTGCGTTCGGCGGTCTATAAGGTCTGGGGGGAAAGGCCGCAAGCGGGATGGGAGGTTATGTCACTGCTGTTTTCCCCCGTTTCCGGGATTCCCAACCGCAAGCCGTTTGTTGAGAACGCTGAAATTCCTTCTGTGCTGCCGTTCCCACGCCCTTTAACTTCCGCTAGAACCGCCCCATGAACGACATGTCGCGCGATGAAGAAAAATTTGGTGAACTGAACCAGCCGAAGCCCTGGTCGGGGATCAATGCCTACCGCTCCGATCCCCTTGTGGTCGACCTGACCGGCGATCTGAACCGCGCGATCCGCGACGAATACGACCAGCTCGGCAATTACGTGACCTCTCCGGAAGCCCAGGAACTGGCGCGGATGGCGAACGAAAATCCGCCCAAACTGCGCACCCACGGTCCGCGCGGCGAGCGGCAGGACACGGTCGAGTTCCATCCTGCCTGGCATGCCCTGATGCGCCGCTCGATGCAAAGCGGCCTGCATTCGTCGATCTGGGAGACCATTCCGGAGCAGCGTGCCCACGAACACAAGGTTCGCGCCACCCGCTTCTATCTGTCCGCCCAGCTGGAATGCGGCCATCTCTGCCCGCTGACGATGACGAGCGCTTCGATTGCGGCGATGATGGCTTCCCCACGCGTCCACAAGGAATGGGCGCCGAAAGTTCTGTCGCGCAAATACGATTCGACCAATCGGCCGGCCATGCAGAAGTCCGCCATCACGGTCGGCATGGGCATGACCGAAAAGCAGGGCGGCACCGACGTGCGCGCCAACCGGTCTACCGCCGAGCGTGTGGGCGAGGGGATCTACCGCCTTTCCGGCCACAAGTGGTTCATGTCGGCGCCGATGAGCGACGGCTTTATCATGCTGGCAAAGACAAATGAGGGAATCGGCTGTTTCCTCGTGCCGCGGCTCCTCGAAGACGGTTCGGCCAACGGGCTAAATTTCCAGCGGCTGAAGGATAAGCTCGGCAACCGCTCCAATGCATCGTCCGAAGTCGAGTTCACGGACGCCTTCGGCTATCTGCTCGGAGAGTCTGGCGGCGGCATTCGCACCATTCTTGATATGGTGACGCTGACCCGTCTCGATTGTGCTGTCGCGTCTGCCGGCATGATGCGCGCGTCGCTGGCCGAAGCGGTCCATCATACCCGCGGTCGTGCCGTGTTCGGCAAGAACCTGATCGATCAGCCGCTGATGACGCGCGTGCTCGCCGATATGGCGCTGGATGTCGCGGCCGCGACGGCGCTGTCGTTCCGGCTGGCCGATGCGTTTGATCGCGCCCGCGGCAACCCCGGCGATGCGGCCTATGCCCGCGTCATGACGCCAGTCATCAAATACTGGAACTGCAAGATCGCGCCATCGCTTATCGCCGAGGCAATGGAATGCCTGGGCGGCAATGGCTATGTCGAGGAGCGTCCGATTGCCCGGCATTACCGCGAGGCGCCGGTGAATGCGATCTGGGAAGGCTCGGGCAGTGTCATGGCGCTCGACGTTTTGCGCGTGCTGTCGCGAGGCCGCGATCTGTTCGATACGGTTCTGGCCGGTTTCGAGCGGGATCTCGGCGCATCGGGCAAGAAGACCGTGGAAGTTCTGCGTGCCGCGATGGCGCTGTGCGAACGCGACGAGGGCGCTGCAAGGCTTCTGATCGAGCAACTGGCGCTGGCCGCCGGTGCCGCAGAGCTTGCGCGCCTCGGTGCCGGCAAGATCGCCGATGCCTTCCTCGAAACCCGTCTTGCCGGCGGCTGGCGCTCGACCTACGGCATGCTCGATGCCCGCTTCGATGCCCGCTACATCGTCGATCTTCTCTACCCGCCAGCAGCGTAAGAAGAAGTCGCCGAAAGGAGAGACGAAGACTGCCTGTGGGGCAAGGGCATCCACTGCAGCGCATCCACTTGTCTCTTGTGTAACGCAGCATGCGCCCGGTTTCGGTCTTCTATCCTGTGCACGGCGTCCGTGTGGCGCTTGCGATGATGGGAAACGACGGGGTATCGCAACAGTTAACAAAGAGTTGCGAAACAGGCGGGCGATGCTTCAGATAGCCGAGACGAATACCGAGACCGGTGCTGCATCAGCTCAGGCCATACGTCCGCGCAACCGGGCCGGCACGGAGCGGGCGATCTTCATTGCTGCCCGCACGCTGCTGGCCGAGGAAGGGTTTCAAGGCTTCGGCGTCAATGCGGTCGCACGGCGCGCCGGCTGCGACAAGCAGCTGATCTATCGCTATTACGGCGGGCTGAACGGCCTCATCGACGCGATCGGCGCCGATCTCGGCAACTGGGTCAAGGATCGCATTCCCGAAGATACCGGCGGCATGTTTCTTCTGACCTACGGCGACCTGATGGAAAAGCTCGCTATCTATTTCATGGATGCGCTGCGCGAGGACCCGCTCGTCTGCAAGATCGTCGCCTGGGAAGTCTCGCAGGATACGCCACAGGTGCGGCGTCTGACCGAATCACGCACCAAGGCTCTCTCAAAGTGGCTCGACAAGATGCGCGGCTCGCTGACGCCGCCAAAAGGTGTCGATGTCGCGACCACGAATGCCATCCTGTTTGCCGCCATCCAGCATCTGGTCGTCTCGTCTGCCGTCAGCGGCCAGTTCGCCGGCATACCGTTAAAGTCCGAGAAAGACTGGGAAAAGGTAGCGTCTTCCGTCCGCCGCCTGGTTCGCGCCATCTACGGCTGAGCAGCAGACGTTCTCCACAGCGACGCTCTGGAAATTAACCATGTTTGGCGTTTTGAATTGCAGCTTTCGCCATGCGGCCTAAATCTCTGGTTAATGATTTCTTAACCAAATCGCGGCCGTCCATGGGCAAGAATGCAACTTCCACAACGAGCATCGCATTGCTGATCGTCATGACGACGATCTTTGCAGTGCTGGCGCTCGACATTGCCATTCCTGCTCTGGTTCTCAGCCTGATGGCGCTGTCGAGATGGGTCGTAACGCTGGACCTGTCTCCAGCGGAACCAGAAGGCGAAACCGCATGAAGTTGCTCTTGATCTTGTGGGCAGGGCCCGTGCTTTTGCTGGGCAGCTGGTACGGGCTTTCCTATTACGACATGAGCTTCGGCTTCTTCATGCTGACCCGTCAGACCCATGATCTGGTCTTTCAGGTCTATGGCGACGTCCTCGGAATTCCGCCCGAAACCATCCCGCCGCTGGTTGCCCGCGCAATCGCATTCGACAGTCTTGTCGTTTTCGCCATCATCGCCTTCCGCAAGCGCAAGCAGATTGCAGCCTGGTGGCGTAGCCGTCAGGTGGGGACGTCGTTGCCGGTTTCTCTGGCAAGGGACGAAAGCCTGTCCAAGGCTCCCTGAAGAATGAAGCTCGCGGCCGCCGAATCGATACGTTCGGCGCGCTTGGCCCGCGAAACATCCATCTCCAGAAGTGCCCGTTCGGCCGCGACCGTCGATAGTCTCTCGTCCCAGAAGACGAAGGGAATGGTAGTCTTGTCCGACATCGCCCGCACAAAGGCGCGGGTTGCCTGGGCCCGCGGCCCGGCGGAACCATCCATGTTCATCGGCATCCCGAGAATGAAGGCTGAGACCTTCTCCTTCTCCGCGAACGCCAGCAGAACCTCCGCATCCTTGGTGAACTTGACGCGCTTGATGACGGTGCGGGGCGTGGCAAACCGCCGGCCGAGATCGGACATCGCAAGCCCGATGGTTTTGGTACCGAGATCGAGCCCTGCAACTGCCTTGCCGGGCGCAAGTGTCGCGGCGAGTTCTTCGATGGTCAGGATTGCCATATGCCGGCCTTAGGTTTTCTTGCGCACGAATTCGGTGCGCAGCACGAGGCCCTTGATCGCATCGTGCCGGCAATCGATCTCTTCCGGATTGTCGGTGAGACGGATCGAGCGGATGACGGTGCCCTGTTTCAGCGTCTGACCGGCACCCTTCACCTTGAGATCCTTGATGAGAGTGACCGCATCGCCATCGGCAAGAATATTGCCGGCTGAGTCACGCACCTCGGATGCAGCGGAAGCCTTCGCAGCCGCATCGGCTGCAGACAGCCATTCGCCGGTAGCCTCGTCATAGATATAATCGTCGTCGGCCATGTCGGTTTCCTCAGGGGTTCGGATGTGACGCAATCGCAGCGAGCATGCGACGATCATATCGGGATGCGACCGCTTAACCCAGTGGCAAGTCCGTGGCAACGTGGCGCCGCCTGTGTGTCAATTCCGATACGGGCGCTGCTCGCGCAATCATCGTCCTAGACCTTTGAAATGTGAAAGCGCCGCGTTATTTGATGAGGTGTGAGGTGAGACAACTGAGTTCAGAGTCTCATCCGCTTTCGGTGCTTCGAAACCTCCCTTTCGAAGTTTCATCTATGAATTTTGATTTGGTGTCATCACCTCTCTTTTTGCCATCCTCAAGGACACTTCCCCATGAAAATTACCTGGCTCGGCCATGCCGCCTTCCGCATCGAAACGGCAAAGGCAAAGATCCTGATCGACCCGTTCCTGACCCATAGCCCGACCTTTGCCGGCCAGGATCTGAAAGACGTGACCGAAGGTGTCACGCATATCCTTCTCACCCACGGTCATGGCGACCATGTCGGTGATACGGTCGCGATCGCCAAGGAAAAGGGCGCCATCGTTCTTGCCAACGCCGATCTCGCATCCTGGCTGGGTGGAAAAGGCGTCGAGAAGCTCGAGATGGGCAATACCGGCGGCACAGTCGGCTTCGAGGGCTTCACCGCGACCTTCACACAGGCGCTCCATTCGTCCGGCCAGATCGACGAGCTCGGCGTGTCCCACTCGCTCGGTTCCGCGAACGGACTGATGCTGCATTTCGACGACGAGATGTCGGTTCTGCACATGGGTGATACGGATATCTTTACCGACATGGGACTGATCAACGAGTTGCACCAGCCGGATATCGGCATCGTGCCGATCGGCGACCGCTTCACTATGGGCGGTGCTGTCGCAGCCGTTGCCTGCCAGCGCTTCTTCGATTTCAAGCACGCCATTCCCTGCCACTACGGCACGTTCCCGATCATCGAGCAGACACCCGATAAGTTCGTCAAGGGCATGGAAGGCAGCCGCACCGCCGTCGAGGTGCCGGGCGTCGGCGTGACGCTGACCTGCTGAACGGGCATTTCAGTTAAGGCGCGCCAGGAAACCGGCGCCCTGCCTGTTGCGAAGGACGGGCATGGCCATTATAGCGAAGGTGAATTTTACCACCGGAGCCCTGCCATGTCCGTCGATCTCGCCACCGTCAAGCGCGTCGCGCGCCTCGCCCGTATTGCGGTTACGGAGGATGAGGCCAATCGCATGGTTGGCGAATTGAACGGTATTATCGATTTCGTCGAACAACTCTCGGAAGTCGACGTCACAGGCGTCGAGCCTATGACCTCGGTGATGCCGATGGAAATGCGGTTGCGCGCCGACGTCGTCACCGACGGCAATAAGGCAGACGAGATCGTCGCCAACGCGCCGGCAACCGACCGCAATTTCTTCATGGTGCCGAAGGTCGTTGAATAAGCCGCTTTAGCCCGAGCGCCGCCGACCCGTCTTAGCCTTTCGAGAGCACGAAAAATCATGACCGACCTGACCAGCCTGACCATTGCCGAAGCCCGCGACAAACTGGCATCGAAGGAATTCACTTCCGTCGATCTGACGAACGCCTATCTCGGCGCCATCGACGCTGCAAATTCCGTCCTTAACGCCTACATCACCGTTACGCCCGAGATGGCGCTGGAGATGGCGAAGGCCTCCGATGCCCGTCGCGCTTCGGGTCAAGTTGGGGCGCTCGAAGGTATTCCGCTCGGCATCAAGGATCTGTTTGCCACCAAGGGCGTCCACACCCAGGCCTGCAGCCATATACTCGACGGGTTCAAGCCCGAATACGAATCGACCGTCACTCAGAACCTGTGGGATGACGGCGCCGTCATGCTCGGCAAGCTCAACATGGACGAGTTCGCCATGGGCTCCTCCAACGAGACCTCGCATTACGGACCGGTGGTCAATCCCTGGAAAGCCGAAGGTTCGAACACTCAGCTGGTCCCGGGCGGCTCCTCCGGTGGTTCTGCCGCTGCCGTTGCCGCGCATCTCTGCGCCGGCGCGACTGCAACCGATACCGGCGGCTCGATCCGCCAGCCCGCTGCCTTTACCGGCACCGTCGGCATCAAGCCCACCTATGGCCGCTGCTCGCGCTGGGGCACTGTCGCGTTTGCATCCTCGCTCGATCAGGCCGGCCCGATTGCGCGTGACGTGCGCGATGCCGCCATCATGCTGAAGTCGATGGCAAGCGTCGACCGCAAGGACACGACCTCGGTCGACCTGCCAATTCCGGATTACGAGAAAGCGCTCGGCCAGTCGGTCAAGGGCATGAAGATCGGCATTCCGAAGGAATACCGCGTCGAGGGCATGCCTGAAGACATCGAAGCCTTGTGGCAGAAGGGCATTGCCTACCTAAAGGATGCCGGTGCCGAGATCGTCGATATCTCGCTGCCGCACACAAAATACGCGCTGCCCGCCTATTACATCGTGGCGCCTGCCGAAGCCTCGTCCAACCTTGCCCGCTATGACGGCGTTCGCTACGGCCTGCGCGTCGATGGCAAGGACATTTCCGACATGTACGAGAAGACCCGTGCTGCCGGCTTCGGCACCGAGGTCAAGCGCCGCATCATGATCGGCACCTACGTCCTGTCAGCCGGCTATTACGACGCCTACTACCTGCAGGCGCAAAAAGTCCGGACGCTGATCAAGCGCGATTTCGAACTCTGCTTCCATGCCGGTGTCGACGCCATCCTGACACCAGCAACGCCGTCATCGGCCTTCGGCATCGCCGATGAGGCACTCGCTGCCGATCCGGTCGCAATGTACCTGAACGACATCTTCACCGTCACGGTCAACATGGCCGGCCTTCCCGGCATCGCCGTACCTGCCGGTCTCGACAAGAAGGGCCTGCCGCTTGGCCTGCAGCTGATCGGCAAGCCGTTCGATGAGGAAACCCTGTTCCGCACAGCGCATGTGATCGAACAGGCGGCAGGCAAGTTCACGCCTGCGAAATGGTGGTAGCGGCTGTCCGGCCTCTGCCCCACCCAATGCGATGCTAGCCCGAATCGCCGGCCGATGATCTACTGTTCCTGAAACAGGGGACGCCATGCCACTCATCCGCAACGCACGCCAGGACGACGAAGCCGCGCTAGTTCAGATCGGCTTGCTCAGCTGGGAAAAAGCGATGGGCGCCGTTGGCGATCCGTCCAGCATGCGCGAAAGTGCGCTTGCCGCATTTCGCGACTTCGTTTCCTCGTCCTGGCTGACGATTCTCGTGATCGAGGCGCACGGCACGGTCGCCGGCTGGGCGGCCTGCGAGAATCGCGACGACCTGATCACCGACTTCTGGATCGATCCGCAGTTTGAGGGGCAGGGGCTCGGCAAGGCGCTGCTCGCCGATATCGAGGCCGATATCGTTCGTCGCGGGTTCGATAAGGCGCGGGTCGAGACCCATGCGCAGAACGACGGGGCAGTCGGTTTCTTCGAAAAGCAGGGATACAGCGTCCATTGGCTTTCGAGCGCCTATCAGCCGAAGATCGATCGCGACATCCAGTCCATGGGACTGTCCAAGCAACTCGTATCCGACGATCCGGGCACCTACGGCCCGAATTTTTAAACGCCGACGAGCAGCGTCCAGATCGATGCGAGCATTCCGGACACCGCAAGGATCAGCACGATGCTCACGCAGATATGTAGCGTGACGATGGCTGCAAGGATGGTCCTGAACGGCTCCTTGTGCGTCTTGTGACGCAACATGCGCTGGGCCGCCACAGCACCGAGACTTCCGCCGGCAAATGCGAGCAGGAGGAGGGTGGTTTCGCTGACCCGCCAGCGTCCATTCCTGGCGGCCCGCTTGTCGATCCAGTAGACGGAAAAGACCACTGCATTGAAGAGGATGCAGAGAACGAGAAGTGTTAGCGCAAGGTTGAGGGTCATGAACCCCAGCTAACTGCGCTCCGGTTAAGATTCATCCTCGGCGGTATCAGATGTTTCACCCGGCAAGCCTTGGCCTACGCTTGCACCTCGCCAACATTTGCTCTACCCACAAAGCACTTCGAAACTAAGCCCGAACGAGCATAAGATGACCCTAGTTGACGTCCGCACGCCCGATCCGAAACGCTTCATTCCCGGCGCCACTGGCGATTGGGAAGTGATCATCGGCATGGAGGTGCACGCCCAGGTTCTCTCCAATTCGAAACTGTTCTCCGGCGCTTCGACCGAGTTCGGCAAGCCCGCCAATGCCAACGTCTCGCTGGTCGATGCGGCAATGCCCGGCATGCTGCCCGTGATCAACGAGGAATGCGTACGCCAGGCTGTCCGCACCGGGCTTGGCCTGAAGGCGCAGATCAACAATCGTTCGATCTTCGACCGCAAGAACTATTTCTATCCCGACCTTCCGCAGGGCTACCAGATCTCGCAGTTCAAGGATCCGATCGTCGGCGAAGGCCAGATCGTCATCTCGCTCGGTCCCGACCGTCAGGGTCAGTTCGAGGATATCGAGATCGGCATCGAGCGCCTGCATCTGGAACAGGATGCCGGCAAGTCGATGCATGACCAGCATCCGACCATGTCCTATGTCGACCTCAACCGGTCAGGCGTCGCTCTGATGGAGATCGTGTCGAAGCCGGACATGCGTTCGTCCGACGAGGCAAAGGCCTACATGACCAAGCTGCGCTCGATCGTGCGCTATCTCGGCACGTGCGACGGCAACATGGACGAGGGCTCGATGCGCGCCGACGTCAACGTGTCCGTGCGTCGTCCGGGCGAAGGTTTCGGCACGCGCTGCGAAATAAAGAACGTCAACTCGATCCGCTTCATCGGCCAGTCGATCGAATACGAAGCCCGTCGCCAGATCGCCATCCTCGAGGACGGCGGCTCGATCGATCAGGAGACCCGCCTGTTTGATCCGGGCAAGGGCGAAACGCGGTCGATGCGCTCCAAGGAAGACGCGCACGACTATCGCTATTTCCCGGATCCGGACCTGCTGCCGCTCGTCTTCGACGACGCGTTCGTCGCAGAGCTCGCCAAGGACCTGCCGGAACTGCCTGACGACAAGAAGGCCCGCTTCGTGGCTGAACTTGGCCTTTCGATCTATGACGCCTCGGTTCTGGTTTCCGAGAAGGCCATCGCCGACTATTACGAAGCCGTGGCTGAGGGCCGCGACGGCAAGATGGCGGCCAACTGGGTCATCAACGACTTGCTGGGCGCCTTGAACAAAGCGGGCAAAGGCATTGAAGAGACTCCGGTTTCTCCCGCCCAGCTTGGCGGCATCATCGATCTGATCAAGTCGGAAGTCATCTCCGGCAAGATCGCCAAGGACCTGTTCGAGATCGTCTTTTCCGAAGGCGGTGACCCGGCGGACATCGTCGAGAGCCGCGGTATGAAGCAGGTCACCGATACCGGCGCCATTGAAAAAGCCGTGGACGACATCATCGCCGCCAATCCCGATCAGGTCGCCAAGGTTCTGGCCAAGCCGACGCTTGCCGGCTGGTTCGTGGGACAGGTGATGAAGTCGACCGGCGGCAAGGCTAATCCGCAGGCCGTCCAGGCCCTGGTCAAGGCCAAGCTGGGCATCGAGGACTAACCTGTTGGTCTACTTCATTCGCACAGCGGGCGACGAGGACGTGGAGAAGATCCGCGTCCTTCTCGCCGAGACGTTTCATCAGTCCTACGACCCGTTCTACGGTGCAGACGCCGTCGAGAAGATGGTGCGCAACTGGCATTCGCCGGTCGCGATCCGCACTAGGCTGATCAAGAAGGATGGCGAGTTTCTCGTCGCCGACGATGGAAGCAAGATCGGCGGCATCGCTTACGCCGCCGTGTATCCAAAAATGGCAAAGACGGTGATGCTGCATCAGCTCTACGTCGCGCCAGCCTGCCAGAATGACGGCATCGGCAGGGATCTGTTTGCCGAAATCGAGACCTGCTTTCCGGATGCGGAAATCATGCGGGTCGAGGTGTCGCTGCCGAATGTGCGTGCCGCCTCCTTCTACCAGCGGCTCGGCTTTGCCGAAGTCGACCGCATGGAGGAATGGGGCGCGCCGAACTCCGGCCTGCCGGCGATCATCATGGAAAAGCGGCTCCAGTCGCTTTAGACGGCTCAGATACGGGAGGGTGACATGGACGGCATCATCATTCGCAGGGCTCGCGAATCGGACCTCTCCCAACTGATCGCAATGTTTGCCGCTGACGATGTCGGTGGTCACGGCGATACGACTGACGCAGACGCCTACGACGATTACCTGCGCGCCTTCAACATGATCGATGCCTCCCAGAACGAGCAGCTTTTCGTTGCCGAGCGGGACGGCGACGTTGTCGGCACGTTCCAGATCCTGTTCAACCGAACGCTGACCGGCCGCGGCTCGCTGTCGATGATCATCGAAGCCGTACAGACGAGACCCGACATGCGCGGGCAGGGCATCGGCGCTCAGATGATCGGTTACGCGATCGAAGAGGCAAAGCGGCGCGACTGCCGCCTCGTGCAACTGACGTCCAACGCGGCTCGCACGGATGCCCATCGCTTCTACGAGCGGCTGGGTTTTGCCAAGAGCCATGCGGGCTTCAAGATGAAGTTCAAATAGAGGTCTACATCTCGGAAATGCTGGACATCACCGCTGTCTGGCGGCATAAGCGGTGGAGCCAGTTCGACTGGTCACCTGTTTGCCAATCCTATGGACAAGCCCATGAAAAATCTCCTGCTGCAGATCTTCACCTGGTGGAACGGCCAAACCATGGGCACGCGTTTCTTTACCTGGCGCCATGGCAAGAAGGTGGGCGACGATGAGTTGGGCAACGTCTATTTCGAAGGCCCGATGACCTCCTGGGGTAAGCCGAAGCGCTGGGTGATCTACAAGGATTACGCCGAAGCCTCCGCGATCCCGCCAGGCTGGCACGGCTGGATGCATTACCGCACCGATACGCCTCCGTCGCAGGAGGATTACAAGGCGCGCGAATGGCAGAAGTCGCACAAGCCGAACCTCACCGGATCGCCGCTTGCATACCGGCCTCAGGGTTCTCTGTCGGCCAATGGTGAACGTCCTCGCGTCACCGGCGACTATGACGCCTGGACGCCCGGCAACTGAGCCTGACTGGCACCTGTTTTGGCCATATTCCACAACTAGTCCTCGATCGGGCATTCCAAGGACGCCTTTTCGAGACGGGACCAATAATGACACGTACCAAGCTTTCCCCACGCACACGATCGATTGGCGTCTTTCTGGCCGTCGTCTCGGTTCTGACAGGGGGAAATGCCTCGGCTGCGCGGATCGAAAATCCGGTTGCCGTCTTCAACGGCATCGACAAGATCACCGGCCGCATCACCACATTCGACGTCTATCTCAACGAGACGGTGCAGTATGGCGCGCTTCAGGTGACGCCGAAGGTCTGCTATTCCCGAGACGAAACGGAAGCCCAAAAGATCGACGGGTTTATCGAAGTCGACGAGATCACACTCGACCGCAAGATCCGCCGCATCTTCACCGGTTGGATGTTTGCGGACAGCCCCGGCCTCAACGCCGTCGAGCACCCAATCTATGACGTCTGGCTGACAGGCTGCAAGCAGACTTCCGACGTGCCGGCACCCGCCCGCGCGACCAACTGAAGCTCACGATTTCTGGCAGATCAAAATTCGAGATGCGGCGAGTTGACTGCCGCATGCAGCAGCTTGAGATAGTCATCCTTCGGAACGTCGATCGCCCCGAAGGTCTTCAGGTGTTCTGTCGTGAACTGCGTATCGAGCAGCACGAACCCCTTGGCCTTCATCCGTTCCACCAGATGCACGAGGCAGATCTTGGACGCGTCGGTGCGGCGCGAAAACATGCTCTCGCCGAAGAAAGCAGCGCCAAGCGAAACGCCGTAAAGCCCGCCAACGAGTTCATCGCCATCGTAAGCCTCGACACTATGGGCATGGCCCATGTGGTGGAGTTCGCGGTAGAGTTTGCGGATCGTCTCGTTGATCCAGGTACTCGGCCGGTCATCGGCCGGTTGCGCGCAGAGCGCGATGACGCCCTCGAAGTCTGTGTCGAAACGGATGTCGAAAGGCTTTTTGCGGACCGTTTTCTGCAGGCTCTTGGAGACGTGGAAAGCGTCGAGCGGCAGGATGCCCCGCATCTCGGGATCGACCCAGAATATCTCAGGATCATCGGCGGCTTCCGCCATCGGGAAAAGCCCGATGGAATAGGCTCGCAACAGAATTTCCGGGGTTATTGCCGGGTAATATTTGCCACGACGCCCTGCCATCGGTCTCCTTGATCCGGCCATCGCATTCCGCGCCTCATCTGGCGCGGAATGGTCGACAGCATCTTATGAACCGCTAACGGATCGTGTTGATCCGGTAGGTAGCGTCTAGTGAGACTTGTCGCCGGCCAGATGGTTTTCCAGCCAGTGAATATCGTAATTGCCGCTCAAGATATCCGGATTGTCCACCAGTTCCTGGAAGAGGGGAAGCGTGGTCTTGATACCATCCACGACGAACTCATCCAGCACGCGGCGAAGGCGCATCATGCATTCGGCGCGGGTGCGTCCATGCACGATGAGTTTGCCGATGAGGCTGTCATAGTAAGGCGGGATCTTGTAGCCGGCATAGGCACCCGAATCGACGCGAACGCCGAGACCGCCGGGAGCATGGAAATGCGTGATCGTGCCAGGCGACGGAACGAAGGTCCGTGGATCCTCGGCATTGATGCGGCACTCGATCGCATGACCCTGGAACTGGATCTCTTCCTGCGTCACGGACAGGCCGTTTCCGGAGGCAACACGGATCTGCTCGTGCACCAGGTCGATATTGGTGATCGCTTCGGTGATCGGATGCTCGACCTGAAGACGGGTGTTCATTTCGATGAAATAGAACTCGCCGTTTTCGTAGAGGAATTCGACCGTACCGGCGCCGCGATACTTCATCTTCTTCATGGCGTCGGCGCAGATCTGGCCGATCTTCATGCGCTGTTCGACATCGAGGGCCGGCGAATTGGCTTCTTCCCAGACCTTCTGGTGGCGGCGCTGCAGCGAGCAGTCGCGTTCACCCAGATGAATGGCATTGCCTTCGCCATCACCGACGACCTGGATCTCGATATGCCGCGGCTTGCCGAGATACTTTTCCATGTAGACGGCATCGTTGCCGAAAGCTGCGAGCGCTTCGGAACGGGCCGTGGACACGGCCTCCTCGAGCTCGGCCTCGGTCTTTGCCACCTTCATGCCGCGGCCACCGCCGCCGGCGGTCGCCTTGATCAGCACCGGGAAACCGATTTCGCGGGCAATTTCGAGCGCGTTCTCAGGCAGAACTTCGCCGAGCGAACCGGGAACGACCGGAATGCCAAGCTCCACTGCTGTCTTCTTGGCAGTGATCTTGTCGCCCATCAGGCGGATGTGCTCGGCGGTCGGTCCAATGAAGGTGATGCCGTGTGCTTCCAGAATGTCTGCGAACTTGGCGTTCTCGGACAGGAAGCCGTAACCGGGATGAACGGCGTCGGCACCGGTGATCTCGCAGGCGGCAACAATCTGGTGGATGTTCAGATAGCTGTCACGCGAAGGCGGCGGGCCGATGCAGACGCTCTCGTCGGCGAGGCGCACATGCATCGCATCCGAATCGGCCGTCGAGTGAACGGCGACGGTCGCGATGCCGAGTTCCTTGCAGGCGCGAAGGACGCGAAGTGCAATCTCGCCGCGGTTGGCTATGAGGATTTTCGAGATCATGAGATCGCCTTACTCGATGATGACGAGCGGCTGGCCATATTCGACAGGCTGCCCGTCTGTGACCAGGATTTCCGTAACCTTGCCGGACTTCGGCGAGGGGATCTGGTTCATCGTCTTCATGGCTTCGATGATGACGAGGGTCTGGCCTTCCTTCACGGTCGCGCCGACTTCTACGAAGTTGCGTGAACCGGGAGCAGGTGCAAGGTAGACGGTGCCAACCATCGGAGCGGTGAGCGCGTTCTTTAGGTCCGGGCCGGCTACGGCAGCGGGTGCTGCAGCGGCGGCAGGGGCGGCCGCGAGGGCAGGCGCGGCTGCAATCGGAGCCTGAACGTACTGGGGAGTGCCTGCGCGTGAAACACGGATGCGCAGGTCATCCTGCTCAACTTCGATCTCGGTGAGATCGGTGTCGTTGAGGATGTTCGCGAGATCGCGGATCAGTCCCTTGTCGATACCGGCTTTCTTCTCAGACATGGCAAACCCTACTGTTTTGTTATGTTGTCAGGCGATGGTGGTCTTCAAGGCGTGCAGCGCGAGCACGTAGCTCTGCGTGCCGAACCCGCAGATGATGCCCTTGCAGGCCGGTGCAATCATGGAATGGTGGCGGAATTCCTCCCGCGCATGCACATTCGAGATATGAAGTTCCACCACCGGTACGGAAATGGCCTTGATCGCATCGTGAAGGGCGATCGAGGTATGGGTAAAGGCGCCGGCATTGATGGCGACAGCGGAAGCCCGCTCGCCGGCCTCATGCATCCAATCAATGAGCACGCCCTCGTGATTGCTCTGGCGAAACTCGACAGTCAGTCCGAGTTCGGCAGCAACGGCCGCACATTCCTGCTCGACATCGGCCAAGGTCTTGCCGCCGTAGATGCCAGGTTCGCGTTTTCCCAACATGTTGAGGTTGGGACCGTTGAGGACGAAAATCGGTTTGCTCATCGAGATAACTATTTGTTCCACCCAGAATTCAGCGGCCACGTATAAACCGCTGGGACGGCAAGGGAAAGCCCCTGACGCGCCTAAACGCCATGCATCCACCGGCGAACGGGCAAGAATGCAGCATCTCGCTCGAAATCTAAGCCGTCAGCAGCTGGCCTTTCCGCAAGCGCGCACATTGGCGACCTTTTCCTCGATCGTATCGAGGCCAACAGCACCGAACACGGCCTCGTCTCCGACAACATAAGTCGGTGTGCCGGTGATGCCGATCGCGGTGGCCAACTGATAGGCCTGGCGTACGAGATCGTCGTTGGGATTGTCCTTCATCGACTTCCGCAGTGCTGCTCCGTCGATCCCAAGCGCGGTGGCGACAGAGAGCGCGGTCTCTTCGGACGCGTGCTCGCGGCTGCCGAGCAGCGTGCGGTGGAACTCGGCATACTTTGTCGGGGCGACCAGACGCACCGCATTGGCAACCTTGTGCGCGGCAATCGAGTCCGGGCCGAGGATCGGGAATTCCTTCAGCACGAAGCGGACGTTCTTGTCCTTCTTGAGAATGGTGTCCATGTCGGCCAGCGCATGCTTGCAGTAGCCGCAATTGTAATCGAAGAATTCAACGACCGTGACGTCGCCCTTCGGATTGCCAAGCGTGATGTCGGTGGGGGAGGCAAAGATCGCCTCCTTGTTGGCCGCGACCGCCTTGGTGGACTGGTCGACGCGCTGGTTCTGCTGCTTGGCCTCCAGCGCGTTCTGGACCTCGATCATCACTTCCGGGTTCTGGATAAGATATTCCCGGATGAATTCGCCCATCTCCTTCTTCTGCTGGTCATCCAGGGCAAAGGCCGGAACGGCAAACGCCGTTGCGGCCAGCATCGAACCGGCAGCAAGCGTCTTCAGTATCGGGTTGAGAAGGCGGGTCATTCGTTTCCTCGTCGGTCTGTTGGGCGTGGCTTCGCGCGAAACGCCGCACCATCATGTCTGTTTGCGCCAAAACTAAGCCAGCGTGGCGCGAGGCGATAGAGTAAAAACGGCAGGGGTGCCCGGGACTGCGCAACAGTGGCCGACTCCGAAGGGCAGGCGGTACAAAAAGCACTTGCAATCAGTGCTTTGGATCCGTTTCCGGAATCAATCAGCAAGCGACTTGAATCATTTTCTGAGGATGTGCTGCAGACAAAAAAACGGCCGCGTCAGACGCGGCCGTTTGAAAATCTAGGATGGGCTACGGCTCAAAAGAAGCCGCGCTTCTGCCACCAGCCGCCCTTTTTGGGCTTGGCCGGCTCGCCGTCGGTCTCCGTCGCTGCCTTGGCAGGATCGGAGCTCTTCACCACCGCTTCGCTGGACGAAGAGATGTTGGAGGCGCGGTTCGCGCGGGCAGGCTTCGAGTCGTCGGCCTCGTCGGCAGCGACAGCCTGTGGAGCAGGTTCTGCAACCGGCGCGGCTTCTTCTACCGGCTGGGCTTCTGCGACAGGTGATGCGTCAGCGGCCTCCGGAGCTTCCGCAGGTGCTTGTTCACCAAGGGCTGCATCGACCTGTTCCACGATCGCTGCGACCGGAGCTTCCACCGGAAGTTCGACCGGGGCAGGAGCCGGAGCTTCGGCAGCAGTCTCGACGACGGCATCAGGTTCGGCAACAGCCTCAACTTCGGACGAAACCTCTTCCGTCTTGGAAGACGCCTTGCCACGGCGCGAACGGCGTGGCTTGGGCGCAGGCTCGACCGGCGCTGCAGCAACGTCAACTGGCGCAGCTTCGGTTTCAGAACCGACATCAGCACCCGCGTCAGCAGCGACCGTCTCGGCCGGACCGGCTTCGGAACCGTCACCAGCGTCTGCGGTTTCGGTCTCGTCGTCGGACGCGTTCAGCTCCTGACCGTCTTCGGTCCGGTTGCGACGTCCGCCACGCTTCCCGCGACGACGGCGCTTGCGGCGCGAGTTCTCATCCGAGTCGTCGCCGTCTGCGACAGGCGCAGTTCCGTCGGCAGCAACTGCTTCGTTCTCGTCGCCGTCTTCATCGTCTTCGTCATCGGCACCCGATTCGGCATCGCTTGCCGCGTCGAGCGTCTGGCCTTCGCCATTCTTCTCGCCGTTGCGGTTGCGACGACGCCGGCGACGCTTGCGCTTGCGGCCGTTCTGATCATCGCCTTCGGTCCGCTCGCGGTCCTGCTTGGCGGCAGGCGCGGCAGCGACGATCTCCTCGTCTTCTTCCTCTTCATCAACCTCGATGATGATGTCGTCGTCCTCGTCCTCAACGGGGATCGCGGCAAACTGCATCAGGCTTTCGATCTTGACCGGGTTCTCGACGGCTTCGCCGCGATCGATTGCAAAGTGGTTCGAACCGATGGTGACGTCGGATTCGATGAAGATCGACACACCGAAGCGGTTCTCGTAATCCACCACGCTGCCGCGCTTGTGGTTCAGCAGGAACAGCGCGATGTCAGGCGTGGTCCGCACGGTGATGTCGTGTGTGGTGTTTTTCAGCAGGTATTCCTCGACGCCGCGCAGAACATGAAGCGCAACCGACGACTGCGAGCGCACATGACCTGTGCCGCCGCAATGCGAGCAGATCTGCGTGGTCGATTCGAGAACCGATGCGCGGATACGCTGGCGCGACATTTCGAGCAGGCCGAAATGCGAGATACGGCCGACCTGGATGCGGGCGCGATCGTTCTTGAGGCAATCCTTCAGCTTCTTCTCGACAGCGCGGTTGTTGCGCTTTTCTTCCATGTCGATGAAGTCGATGACGATCAGACCGGCAAGGTCGCGCAGGCGAAGCTGACGAGCCACTTCCTCGGCGGCTTCCAGGTTCGTCTGGAGTGCTGTGTCTTCGATCGAATGTTCGCGGGTCGAACGACCGGAGTTCACGTCGACTGCAACCAGAGCTTCGGTCTGGTTGATGATGAGATAGCCACCCGACTTCAGCGTCACCTGCGGCTGCAGCATGCGGTCGAGCTGTGCCTCGATGCCCGAACGGGAAAAGATCGGGTGAAGGTCGCGGTAGGGCTGAACCACCTTGGCGTGGCTCGGCATCAGCATCTTCATGAAGTCTTTTGCTTCACGATAGCCTTCTTCGCCGGAGACGATGACCTCGTTGATGTCTTTATTATAGAGGTCGCGGATCGAGCGCTTGATCAGCGAACCTTCCTCGTAAACGAGGCAAGGTGCGGTCGAGGCGAGCGTCAGCGTACGGACGTTCTCCCAGAGGCGCATCAGATATTCAAAGTCGCGCTTGATTTCGACGCGGGTGCGGTTGGCACCGGCGGTGCGCAGGATGACGCCCATGCCCTGCGGCACGTCCAACTCGCGAGCGACTTCCTTCAGACGCTTACGGTCGGTCGGCTGGGTGATCTTGCGGGAAATGCCGCCGCCACGTGCCGTGTTCGGCATCAGAACCGAGTAGCGGCCTGCGAGCGACAGATAGGTCGTGAGAGCTGCGCCCTTGTTGCCGCGCTCTTCCTTGGCGACCTGCACGAGCAGGATCTGGCGACGCTTGATGACTTCCTGGATGCGATACTGCTTGCGCGGCTTGCGCTGGATGCGATCCGGAACCTCTTCCATGGCGTCTTCGGCGCCAACGGATTCGATCTCTTCCTTCTCGTGGTGATCGTCGTCGTCACCATCATCATCGTCGTCGTTCCCGCCACGCCCACCGGCATCCTCGGAAATCGAATCGGTGTCGACCATTGCGGCCATCTCGCCGGGCTTTGAACCCTCGTCGTCGGAAGACGGGTTTTCGTCGGAGGAGGGCGCTTCTTCTTCGGAGACAGTTTCAGTAGCTGGCGCATCTTCCGCAGTCGGCTCGACAACCTTCTTGCGCGAGCGGGTGCGCTTCGGCTTGGCCTTCTTCTCGACCACGTCTGCAACCGGTGCGTCCTCGGGAGCCGGGGCGTCTTCAACTGCAGCTTCAACCGGTTCTTCTACGGCGTTGACAGGGACGATGCCGACATCCGGCTGGTCCTGCTGGGAGAGATCGACCACCGGATCGCCAGGATCCGCCGAATCAGCTTCCGCAATGCGGCGCTGGTCTTCAGCTTCCTGCTGCATCAGCGCCTGCCGGTCGGCCAGCGGGATCTGGTAATAGTCGGGGTGGATTTCCGCAAAAGCCAGGAAGCCGTGGCGGTTGCCACCGTAATCGACGAACGCGGCCTGTAGCGACGGCTCAACGCGCGTCACTTTGGCCAGATAGATATTGCCCCGGATCTGTTTCTTGTGTTCCGATTCAAAATCGAATTCTTCAATACGGTTGCCGCGTACAACGACTACCCGCGTCTCCTCTTCGTGAGACGCGTCGATAAGCATTTTGTCTGCCATGTAAATTCTGCTCCTCGGCGCCGAGCAAATGCACAAAAGCCTGCCGCGAGGATTTCCCCGACAACAGGCTTGTCATGCGAAATGGTCGTTCCGCCGGATAAAAAGGATCCCGTCGGGTGGGATTGTGCGGGCAACCGGAAAGAAGACGGAGCCAAAGGCGTCCCTGATCTCTCCCGGTTCTGAAAATTGTGCCGCGCCATCAAAAACCAAACGAGAATGACTTTACCATAGGCCCCAAACGGGGCCCGATGAATTTGCTCCAATGAGATTTGCTCGATGGAGCGGTGGGTGGCATGCCACCCGATATGTTTCCGGCCACCGCCGGGCGGATCGTGTATCAGGATGAAGCGTAGCGACGGCGGATGTCTGTCGGTCCATGGCGCCAGATCATTATCAGCTGGCAGCCTATCGGCAGACTATCCCGTCAACACTTCAACCTTCGCTCGCGTTGTATGGTTTATCTGTCACAATAGCAAGGGAAAAGCCGCCTTTGCCATATTGTCGATCGAATTGCCATTCTATGCAAAAACAACGGGCGGACGAGATGATTCGCATCCGATCTGCATGAAATTGCTATGTTAAAAACATGCGGCTGCAGCGGCTGCCGTTGCTGCATTCCGAATGTGCGAAGTCAGGTTAGGGGACTTATGTGAGGGTGGGCAAACCGACGGGTGCGTTGCGTGTATCACATGAGACGTCCAGATACGATTTCGCGACCGGTGCAACCGGTGTCGTAAGGCGAATCGCTTTTGGTTTGGTCATGTTGCTGGCTGGGGCAGCGTTGGCGCCTGCGATGGCGGCAACCACGAAGCCGATCCTCGCATTCGGAGCCCGCATTGCCGGCGACGCGGCACGCAGCCGCATTGTCATCGACTTCGAATCGAAGCCTGAGTTTTCAGTGCACTATGTCGGCGGCCCCGAACGCGTGATTGTCGACCTCTCGGCGACCGCCTTCGGTTTTCCACCCGAAGATCTATCGCCGCGCGGTCTGTTCAAGGATATCCGCTTCGGCACCATGGATGAACAGAGCGCCCGGATCGTGCTGACCACCAACCGGCCAGTGAAGCTCTCGACGGCGGATGTTCGGCCGGGGGAGAACGGCGTCTGGCGCCTCGTCCTCGATGCCGAGGTCGTCTCGAAGGAAGAATTTGCCGTTCTCCTGAAAGGCCAGGACTGGCGCGCCACGACGCAAACTGACTCGGAGCCGACGCCACTGATGGCCGACGACGGCGTTTTCACCGTTGCGGTTGATGCAGGTCATGGCGGAATTGATGCCGGTGCGACTGCGCTGAAGACGAAGACGCAGGAAAAGGTCATCACCCTCGATTTCGCAAAGACGCTTGCCGAGCGCCTGAACCGGCTATCCGGCGTGAAGGCATTTCTGACGCGTGACGACGACACGTTTCTTTCGCTGTCCGAGCGGGTGGCGACCGCCCGTGAACATCGCGCCGACCTGTTCATATCCCTTCACGCCGATACGCTGACGCAAAAGGATATCCGCGGCGCCACCGTCTATACCCTGTCCGACAAGGCATCGGACCGGATGGCGGAAAACCTTGCGGCGCGAGAAAACTTTTCTGACCAGCTCGCCGGCTACAGCATTCAGAACGGACCGTCGGACGTGGCGGATATCCTTCTCGACCTGACGCGGCGCGAGACCCAGGCCTTCTCGATCGCCATGGCGGACAATGTCGTCAAGTCGTTCGAGGGCCAGATCGGGCTTATCAACAACCCGCATCGGCAGGCAAGCTTCCAGGTGCTGCGCGCGCCGGATATTCCCTCCGTCCTGCTCGAACTGGGTTTTCTGTCCAATCAGGAAGACGAAAAACTTCTGCTCGATCAGAACTGGCGCAACAGGATTGCAGACCTGATTGCCGCAGCCGTCGATCGGTATCGCGGTCACTCTGTCGCCAACGGCGGGTGAGGGGAGTGCTGCGTCGCATGCGGCGTGGCTGACGTGCAACAACGGCCCGGGAATATCCCCGTATACAAGCTAAGTTGCGGAAATACCTTGGTTGAAGCCCTATTTTACGCACATTCAGACGGTTACACCCTGCTGCACGAGGCAGGGCGGATAACGCGCCTTTTATCCTCGACGCCTTGCGCTGGCGTAATCACCGTGCAAAACGCCGAGAACCATGCGATGTTGCGCCTTGCGCAGCAACCCGAAAGCCGAACGGTAGCTTCGACATGATCAGATTGATTGGATACTTCTTTGGAATGGCCTGCGTCCTTTTTCTGGGCGTTGCTGCAGCGGTTGCCATCTATTTGAATGGTGTATCCAAGGATTTGCCCGATTATGCGGTCCTTGCTGCCTATGAGCCTCCGGTTGCCACACGTGTCCACGCCGGCAACGGTGCACTGGTCACGGAATATGCGCGCGAGCGTCGCTTGTTCCTCCCCATCCAGGCTATCCCCGACCGAGTCAAGGCGGCCTTCCTGTCTGCTGAAGACAAGAATTTCTACAACCACCCCGGCGTCGATATCTTCGGCCTTGGCCGCGCGGTTGTGAACAATCTCCAGAACTTCGGCTCAGGCCGTCGTCCGGAAGGTGCGTCCACGATCACCCAGCAGGTGGCAAAGAACTTCCTTCTGTCGGCAGACCAGACGATGGACCGCAAGGTCAAGGAAGCGATCCTGTCGTTCCGCATCGAACAGGCCTACTCGAAGGACAAGATCCTCGAGCTCTACCTCAACGAGATCTTCTTCGGCCTTAACTCCTATGGCATCGCCGGTGCAGCGCTGACCTATTTCGACAAGTCGGTGACGGAACTGACGACGGCGGAAGCAGCCTATCTCGCGGCGCTGCCGAAGGGCCCCAACAACTATCATCCTTTCCGCCATCAGCAGGCAGCGCTTGATCGCCGCAACTGGGTTGTCGATCGCATGGCCGAAAATGGCTACATCACACAGATGGACGCCGACGACGCCAAGACCCAGCCGCTTGGTGTCAAGCAGCGCCGGAGTGGTACGCACCTGTTCGCGTCCGACTATTTCTCCGAAGAGGTGCGTCGCCAGATCATTGGCCGTTATGGCGACAAGTCGCTCTATGAAGGTGGCCTGTCCGTCCGCACCTCGATCAATCCCGAGCTTCAGCTTGCTGCGCGCGCCGCGCTGCAGAACGGGCTTCTTGATTACGACGAACGCCGCGGTTTTCAGGGCCCGGTGACCACGGTCGACATTTCACCCGATTGGGGTGTCTCGCTTGCCAAGGCGATCACCGACGGCAAGGCGCCTGACCTGCGCGATGTCCCGGAATGGCAGCTTGCCGTCGTGATCAGCGCGTCCGCCAAGTCCGCCGAGATCGGTTTGCGTCCCGCTGCCGATGGTGGCGGCAAAGTGACCGAAGAGCGCGTGACGGGAACGATCCCCGCGGACGCCATGAAATGGGCCTATCGCGACGCCAAGGGTTCTCGCCGGACGGCGAAAGGTCCCGATGGCGTGCTGAGCCCGGGCGACGTCGTCTATGTCGAGCCGATCAATGAAGAAGCCAAGACCTTCCGGCTGCGTCAGCCTCCGAAGGTACAGGGCGGCTTTGTCGCGATGGACCCGAATACCGGCCGCGTTCTCGCCATGGTCGGCGGCTTCTCCTATGCACAGTCGGAATTTAACCGCGCCACCCAGGCGATGCGTCAGCCGGGTTCGTCGTTCAAGCCCTTCGTCTATTCTGCAGCGCTCGACAACGGCTACACCCCGGCATCGGTTGTGCTTGATGCGCCGATCGAGATTGTCACTGGGGGCCAGGTCTGGCGCCCGTCGAACTACGGCGACAAGGACGGCAACGGCCCGGCAACGCTGCGCACCGGTATCGAAAAGTCTCGCAACCAGATGACTGTCCGCCTGGCGCAGGACATGGGCATGGAGCTCGTGGCCGAATATGCCGAACGCTTCGGCATCTACGACAAGATGCTGCCGGTCCTCGCCATGTCGCTCGGTTCCGGCGAAACGACCGTGATGCGGATGGTATCCGCCTATGCGGTCATCGCCAACGGCGGCAAGCAGATCAAGCCGACCGTGATCGACCGCATCCAGGATCGTTACGGCAAGACCATTTTCCGCCATGAAGAGCGCACCTGCGAAGGCTGCAACGCCAACAGCTGGGCGAACCAGGAAGAGCCGGTTCTGGCCGACAACCGCGAGCAGGTTCTCGATCCGATGACCGCCTACCAGATCACCTCGATGATGGAAGGCGTCGTGCAGCGCGGCAGCGCGGCCGGCAAGATCCATCTGACCGACCGCCCGGTCGCCGGAAAGACCGGAACGACCAATGACGAGAAGGACGCCTGGTTCGTCGGCTTCACGCCGAACATCGTGGCCGGCCTTTATATCGGCTTCGACACACCGGCGCCGCTCGGACGCGGCAGCACGGGTGGCGGACTTGCAGCGCCGATCTTCGGTCAGTTTATCGAAGCGGCGGCAAAGCATATGCCGGCTGAAAAATTCCTGGTGCCGGAAGGCATGCAGTTCGTTGCTGTCAACCGCAAGACGGGCATGATGGCCATGGAAGGCGAGCCGGATACGATCACCGAAGCCTTCAAGCCCGGCACCGGCCCGGCCGACGTCTTCCAGGTCATCGGTGGCGGCGAATACATGACGCAGGACCAGATCCTGGACTCCTCGCCACAGGCACAGCAGGCCATCACGTCCGGTGCCTCCGGCCTGTTTTGATCCTCATACTGACATCCTCTAGGACATCGTCGCGCCGGCCCGGGGTTTACTTCCGGGGCCGGCGCAACTATGTCCACCGCAACTTCGGTCAACAACGAAAAGACGAGAGAAGCATTACGCCATGCGCGCGGAAATCATCAACGTAACCGACGAAATCAAGCAGGCCATAAGCCTGCTGAGGAGGCATCTTTGACTGGGATCAGGCGGTAAGACGACTGGACTGGTTGAACAACAAGGCAGAGGATCCAAACCTCTGGAACGACGCCTCCGAAGCGCAGAAGCTGATGCGCGAGCGTCAGCAGCTGGATGACAGCATCAACGGCGTGCGAGCGCTCGATCAGCAGCTCAACGACAATGTCGAACTCATCGCGATGGGGGAAGACGAGGGCGACGACTCGATCGTTAAAGAGGCCGAGGAAGCGCTGAAGACGTTGCGCACCGAAGCCAACCGCCGGCAGGTGGAGGCGATGCTTTCGGGCGAGGCAGACAGCAACGATACCTATGTCGAAGTGCATTCCGGTGCCGGTGGCACGGAAAGCCAGGACTGGGCGAACATTCTGCTGCGCATGTACACCCGCTGGGCCGAGCGCCAGGGCTACAAGGTCGAGCTCTTGGAAGTGCACGATGGCGAAGAGGCCGGCATCAAGTCCGCGACTATACTCGTCAAGGGACACAATGCGTTCGGCTGGTTGAAGACCGAGTCGGGCGTCCATCGCCTGGTGCGCATTTCGCCCTACGACAGCGCGGCACGCCGCCACACGTCGTTCTCGTCGATCTGGGTCTATCCTGTGGTCGACGACTCGATCAACATCGAGATCAACGAGAGCGATTGCCGCATCGACACCTATCGTTCGTCGGGTGCCGGCGGGCAGCACGTCAACACTACCGACTCGGCCGTGCGTATCACGCACATTCCGTCCGGTATTGTTGTCGCCTGCCAGCAGGAACGCTCGCAGCACAAGAACCGCGCCAAGGCGTGGGACATGCTGCGCGCCCGTATGTACGAAGCGGAACTGATGAAGCGCGAAGCGGCCGCCAATGCGGAAGCCGCTTCGAAGAGCGACATCGGCTGGGGCCACCAGATCCGCTCCTACGTTCTGCAGCCATACCAGCTGGTGAAGGACCTGCGCACCGGTGTCGAAAGCACGGCACCCAGCGACGTTCTCGACGGCGAACTCAACGAGTTCATGGAAGCTGCCCTTGCACACCGCATCAGCGGCAAGCCCGATCTTGGCGCCGAAGCCGAGTAAGGCTTGGACGCATCACGAACACAAACGGCCGGATCTCGCGATCCGGCCGTTTGCGTTTCTTGGGGGTGGTTGTCAGTCGTTGAACTGCTCGGCCAAGATCCGGTCAGACCAGGAATGGTCGGGATCCGATAGAAGCCGTGCCGTCAGTTCAGTCGATTGCGCGATGCGGATATGGATGACGGATTTCACCTCGGTATTGTCGGCGACCGCGTTGACCGGTCGCTTTTCCGGCTCGAGAATCTCGATGTCGACGCAGACACGGTTTGGCAAAAGCGCACCGCGCCAGCGACGCGGACGAAACGCACTGACGGGCGTCATCGCCAGAAGCGGCGCCTCCAGCGGCAGGATCGGCCCGTGCGCCGACAGATTGTAGGCGGTGGAGCCGGCAGGCGTCGCGACCATCAGGCCGTCGCAGATCAGTTCCTCCAGCCTTGTGTGCCCATCGACCACCACCTTCAGCTTCGCGGCCTGATAGGATTGGCGGAACAGGTAGACCTCGTTGATCGCGAGCGAGTGGGATATCGCACCCCAGGCATCGGTCGCCGTCATCTTTAGCGGGTGAAACTCGTTTTCGACGGCACGCGCGATTCGGTCGGGAAGATCGACCGTTTCGAAATCGTTCATCAGAAAGCCGACCGAGCCTCGGTTCATGCCGTAGACCCTTTTGCCGATATGCATGGTCTCGTGCAGCGTTTGCAGCATGAGCCCGTCACCACCCAAGGCCACGACCACGTCGGCCTCCACCAGGGGAACGTTTCCATAAAGCCGGGTCAGCTCGTCAAACGCTGCCTCGGCATCGGGTGCCGTTGAGGCGATGAATGCGAGCTTTTCGGTCGCGATCGACATGGGAAGGCCTTTGGTGTGACGCGGACATGCGCCCAGGGAATACAGGTCTGAAACACCGCATCGTCAACATACGGCTTCCAGCAGGTAGCTATAGGAGAAACGACAGGACGAACAAGCCGCTTCCGTGCAGCGTCGGTACTTCGTCAGCCATTCCGGCTGCGGGTAGACCACGAGTATCTCGTTTCTCGAAAGTGTTTATCGCGATCAACGGAATTTTCGCTTTACACGAAATCAGAATCTGGTAATTCCACCCCCAGAAGTGCCCTTGTAGCTCAGTTGGTAGAGCACCTGATTTGTAATCAGGGGGTCACGAGTTCGAACCTTGTCGGGGGCACCACTTCTATCCCATTCATTTTGATCGGTTGATCATGCTTTTCTCGGGCTGAGGAAAGCAGGGTGTGACGCACGTCGCTCCGTTGTCTTTCCGGCATCTCTTCTCGTGCCGGCCAATCCTTGCAACATGGAATGCGCTCTGTCAGGATCTCTTAAATTTAAGGGGAGACTGATGGGAAAAGTCTTGATGTGGATTGGCTGGATCGGGATCGTTCTGGTGGTTTGCGCCCTCGTGGCGCTGATGGCCAGCGCCGGGCAGGGGTCCTATGCCCTGCTCGCGCTCTTGGCAGCACTGCCTTGGGCGGCACCCGCCTTCATCGGCTCTGTGCTCGTCGCAGCGTTTGGCAGCATGCTTTTGCAGCTCAATGCGATCCGAGCAGCAACCGAAAGACAGGCCGAACTCTTTGCTCAGTTATTGGACGGCAAGAAGAAGCGTGACGCAGCGGTTGAGGCCTGACGGAAACGTCAAGCCTGCCTTCGCGCGTCACTGTCTCGCATTTTCAAAACCACCGGTTTGACGGTTCGCTGCTCAGTAGGCTTCCAACGAACCTCCGGGGCGTCGGGTATGAGGGCGAAGCAACAGAAAAAGCCGCCTCGACGAATCGGGCGGCTGTCTCTTTAGAGTATGGCAGTTGTGGAAGGGTAGTTCTTACTTATCCATATCCTGTGCCATCTTGTAGTGATGCTCGAGGGCAGGAAGTGTCTTCGCGGCAAATGCCTTCAGATCGGCATTTTCACCTTCTTCAGCGTAGCGCTTGAAGAGGTCTACCGCGTCTTCATGTGCTTCGACCTGATCGTCGAAATATTCCTCGATGAAATCGGCGCCTTCAAGCTTTGCCAGCTCGTCGACATCTTCCTTGTCATCTTCGGTCAAGGCCGTGACAGGATTGCCCTGAACCTTGCCGCTGTCGATCAGCGCCTTGAGTTCGGCAGAAGCCTTTTCATGGTCTGTAATCATCTGCTGCGCAAATTTCTTGGTGGCGTCGTCGCCCTTGGTCAGCGCGAGCTTGCTCGACTCGATCTCGTACATACCGCTCGCAGACGCCTGCATGATAAAGTCTGCGGTGGTCGGAGCGCGACCCAGAACCGAGTTTGCGCCGGTGCTTTCTGCAGCCGACTGCGCGAAAGCTGCCGTTGCGGTCATGAGAAATGCTGCGGTGAGAATTGTTTTTTTCATGGTCGGTATCTCCTGTGAGCCCTACCAACCCATGGAAATCAAAGAGGTTCCGCAAAGATTTTTCAACGTGGTACTTCATCTGATTGAGATAAAGCGTCGAAGCGAGGGGATGACGAAGGCGGCCATTGCGCGTTAACGAACCTGAATGGCAGACAACGGGATATTACGGATTCCGTCAGGATTCGTAGTCTAGCATAAGCACAGCAATCCGCGGCGATTCTCATGCCAGGAGCGGACCGGAGGAAACGGATGCCCACATTCTACGGCAACGATTACGACAACACCGTCTACCAGGATGATTACGATTCTGATCTCACCGTCTACACCTATGGCGGCGACGACCGGATCTTCCTCAACCTCGTCGGCAAATACGGTGGTTTCAACACGGTTTATGCAGGCGCTGACGACGATTTGGTGCAAAATTCCTTCGAAGGCGGCAACAAGATCGATCTCGGCTCCGGCAACGACAGCTACGTCGCAACAGGATTTTCGACGTCGAGCAAGCTCTATGATGTCGTCTATGCCGGCAGCGGCAACGACTCTTTCGAAGTCTCCACCTATCACAGCGACTATTACGGCGAGACGGGCAATGACGCCTTCTTCTCGGTCGGCTATCGCAACTATTTCAACGGTGGCTCGGGGACCGATACGATCAGCTATGAGACGCAGGACGAGGATGATGATCTGGCCGGTCTCGGCGTCGCCATCGATCTCGGCAAGGGTTCGGCGCAGACGCTCGGAACCAGTTACAAAGAGACGCTCGTCAGCATCGAGAATGCCATCGGGACCGGTGCGAGCGACAAGATCTACGGCTCATCAGGCGCAAACAAGCTTTGGGGCGATGACGGAAACGACTTGATCGACGGCAAGGGCGGTAATGACACGCTCTACGGCGGTGCGGGTAACGACGACCTCTACGGTGGAAGCGGCAACGACAAGCTTTACGGCGGATCCGGCAACGACCATCTCTATGGTGGATCGGGCGCCGATACGTTCGTGTTCACCTCGATCGCAGACTCCAAGGCAAACAGCAGCCGCGACATCATCCAGGACTTCAGCCGCGCAGAAGACGATTATATCGATCTCCGGTCGATCGACGCGGATACGACCTTCGGCGGCAATCAGTCCTTCGATTTCATCGGTTCGAAAGGCTTTTCGGGCGAGGCGGGCGAGTTGCGCTTTAGCGGCGGCATCGTCTCAGGCGATGTGAACGGCGACGGTTATGCCGACTTCCAGATCAAGATCGCGGGCCAGACCAAAATGTACGACAGCGATTTCTTCCTCTGAGATATCGAGCTGTTTTAGGAAGGCGCTTCTGAAAGGAGGCGCCTTTTTTCGTGGTCGACAGAACTCGTAAACTACAGTGCATCAACCGATGCGCCGGTCGCGATGAAGTCGCCGTTGGCGAAATCAGTCTCATCCGATCGACCGACCTTGCCGTACCGGAGCGGCTGTCCGTCGATAGCGCAGGTCTTGCCACCGGCGGCGCGCAGGACCGCATCTCCGGCTGCCGTGTCCCACTCCATCGTCCGGCCGAACCGCGGATAAATGTCGGCGGCACCTTCCGCCAGCAGACCGAATTTCAGCGATGAACCGACGGAAAGGGTTTCGAGGTCGCCGTATTGCGCCAGGAAATCATCCGTTTCGACAGTTCGGTGGGACCGGCTGGCACAGGCGATGGGTCGCCGTGGCATGACGCGGGCGCGGATCGCCTGACGGTTTTCGATGGTGAAATCGGGGGCGATCGCGAGCTTGGACGCTTTGTTCTGTGCGCCGCCATAGCCGACGTTGAGCGCCGGAGCATACACGATACCAACGGTCGGAAGGGCATTTTCGATCAGCGCAATATTGATGGTGAAGTCATCGCGGCCGTTGATGAATTCACGTGTGCCGTCAAGCGGGTCGATCAGGAAGAAACGACCACCGGAAATATCGGGGATCTGCCCGGCGGCGACGGCTTCTTCTGCAACCGCGGGGATCGCCGGCCAATGCTGCGCAAGCGCTTCGAGAATGATCGCTTCCGCGGCTTCGTCAGCCTCCGTCACCGGCGAGTGGTCAGGCTTGTAGTGGGTATGAGCGCCACGGCCACGGATCTCAAGAATCGTGCGGCCTGCATCGAGCGCGATCGTCTCGAATATGGAAAGCATACTCATCATGAAGACGATCTACTGCCTTGCCTTCAGCAGCGCAAGCTCGTCTCGCCTCTACATCACCGTGCCTATGCCATTGGTTGCTGACGACCGACGGCCCAGGAATTGCCAAGGTGCGCATCCGCCGCGGCCGGAAGATCCGATCCTCCGTGGCGAAGCTGGGGCCGCAGCACGCCCGCGGCGCGTCGGGCGCCGAGCCGTGCAATCATGCCGATCGTCCGCGAGAGCTCTGCCAATAATTCGCGCATGCAGGGTGTGTGTGGGCTGGCCGGCCCAGCCCCCGATGCCGCGGAATGCGGCTCGCTCCAGCTAATCACCGGGTGGTGATATGACGGGAGTGAATCGGATCCGCCAGCATCGGGCTCGGTATAAGCAAGGGTAAGCCCGCGTAAGCGGGGCGACTTACTGAGGCGACGCCGGAACGGTGCGAGGGGGGCGAGGCGGTCCGGCGAGATCGGCAGGGTCGCAAGTGAGGCCGGGACGTCTTTGATTGGTTCGGCATCGATATCGGCAAGAAAGGTTTGCGGTTGAACATGAAAGCCGGCCTCTAGTGCAGCCTCAATGAAATCGGCGCGGGCAAGGGCCGCTACGCTTCGGCCCGTCAGCACATCGCGGCACGCCATCACCGCCGCCATATGCGCTTCTGTGCGTGCGGCCGGCCATCCGCTGAGCAGCATAAGAGCGGCATCCAGCGTGCCTTGCACGATGATCGGCCCCGGTTGGCCGAAGATTTCCAGGATGACAGGTTGCTTCCAGGTCCCGCGATCCATCCAAGCTCTCCCATTTAAGATAATTAGGAAATACTCATATAAAGCTTGCGCCAGGATGGAGCGCAGCGGCCCGACGGTTTTCGTCAGGCCGCTGATGTGATTTCAGGAGATCTTCAGGAGATGCTGCCTTGTCGCGTAAAGTGCAATCGCTGCGGCATTCGAGACGTTGAGCGACTTGATCTCGCCGGGCATGTCGAGCCGGGCCAACGCATTCACCGTTTCGCGGGTCTTCTGGCGCAAGCCCTTGCCCTCGGATCCGAGGACCAGGGCAATCCGCTCACCGGAGAACGTGCCTTCCAGCGGGGCAGGACCTTCCGAATCAAGCCCGATCGTCTGGAAGCCAAGCTTGTGGATCGATTCCAGCGCGTCGGCGAGGTTGGTGATCTGGATATAGGGAATGAGTTCCAGTGCACCGGACGCGGATTTTGCCAGCACGCCTGACTCGGTCGGGCTATGTCTCTGGGTGGTGATGAGAGCGCCTGCGCCGAACGCTACGGCCGATCGCATGACGGCACCGACGTTATGGGGATCCGTTACCTGGTCGAGTACCAGGAGAAGCGGGCTCTCTTTAAGGGCTTCAAGCCGGCGTACGGGCAGGGGCCGCGTTTCCAGCATCACGCCCTGGTGGATCGCCTCGGGACCCAGCACCTTGTCGATATCCTGCGGCGAGACGAACTCGACAGGAAAAGACAGCTCGCTCGATTCGCCGATCTCCAGTCGCATAAAGGCGTTCTGTGTCACCGAAAGCTTGATCAGCTTGCGCTCCGGGTTCTGGATCGCAGCCCGAACCGTATGGAGACCATAGAGCAGCACCTGTTCCGGCTGCAGCTGCGGTGGCGTCCAATCCTTGGCGCCCTTGTTGGATTTGACGCGGCCCTGCTGCGGCGTCGGGATCTCGCCGCGTTCGCGCTTGGTATCGCGAACATTCCGGCGAAGCGTCGCGTAATGGGTGTCGCGGGCGGTTTTGTCTTTAGGATCTTTTGTGCTCATGCTGCCTTATATCGAGGAGCGCGGTTTCGGCAAAGCCCTCCGCTCGAGCCTTGGTCGGATGGCATGACGATATCCAATTTTTTCCTCCTTTTTTCAAAGAGGTCGTGTTGACAGACGGACATGAGGCCGTCATATACGCGGCGCAGACCGAGGGGCGGCAAGCCTGACGGTCAGCAGACTTGGTCTAACGATCCAGACGAATGGAGAGATGCCCGAGTGGTTAAAGGGGACGGACTGTAAATCCGTTGGCTACGCCTACGTTGGTTCAAATCCAACTCTCTCCACCATTCGTCTTCGAGATCGGACCACCCCCGCGGGTATAGCTCAATGGTAGAGCAGCAGCCTTCCAAGCTGAATACGCGGGTTCGATTCCCGCTACCCGCTCCAATATCCCGGACAAATGATTTCTATTTTCGACCGGTTTGATCCATTCAAACATCGCGTCGATTTGTGCTCGTGTTGATCGCGTGCGGCACGCGCAAAAACCGGATCGGACGTCAGGATTACGTATCAGGCCATCACCATCTCTGCGGCGGCCATACTTCCGGCAGACGGGGAGGGCGACACGCCGAGGCCTTGAAATACAGGCAGATAGAGCGCCATCTTTCGGCCTGCCCCTTGTACGGGGCGGCGGCGTAATTATGTCTTGCGCAATCCTTGGGAAAGCCTTAAACGGCGACACCAAACCCGGTCGCCGGGTCAACCTCTTATGTTCACAGGAAGCATTCAATGGCAAAGAGCAAGTTTGAGCGCAATAAGCCTCACGTCAACATTGGCACGATCGGTCACGTCGACCACGGCAAGACGTCGCTGACTGCGGCGATCACGAAGTACTTCGGCGAATTCAAGGCCTACGACCAGATCGACGCTGCTCCTGAAGAGAAGGCCCGCGGCATCACCATTTCGACGGCACACGTCGAATACGAGACGCCAAACCGCCACTACGCACACGTCGACTGCCCCGGCCACGCCGACTACGTCAAGAACATGATCACCGGTGCAGCGCAGATGGACGGCGCGATCCTGGTTTGCTCGGCTGCCGACGGCCCGATGCCACAGACCCGCGAGCACATCCTGCTTGCTCGTCAGGTTGGCGTTCCGGCAATCGTTGTGTTCCTCAACAAGGTTGACCAGGTCGACGACGAAGAGCTTCTCGAGCTCGTCGAACTGGAAGTCCGCGAACTTCTGTCGTCCTACGACTTCCCGGGCGACGACATTCCGATCGTCAAGGGTTCGGCTTTGGCCGCTCTTGAAGATTCGAACAAGAAGATCGGCGAAGACGCCGTTCGCGAACTGATGGCAGCTGTCGACGCCTACATCCCGACGCCTGAGCGTCCGATCGACCAGCCGTTCCTGCTGCCGATCGAAGACGTTTTCTCGATCTCGGGCCGTGGTACGGTCGTGACCGGTCGCGTCGAGCGTGGCATCGTCAAGGTTGGTGAAGAAGTCGAAATCGTCGGCATCCGCGCCACGACCAAGACGACTGTTACCGGCGTTGAAATGTTCCGCAAGCTGCTCGACCAGGGCCAGGCCGGCGACAACATCGGCGCTCTGATCCGTGGCGTACAGCGTGACGGCGTCGAGCGTGGCCAGATCCTGTGCAAGCCGGGTTCGGTCAAGCCGCACAAGAAGTTCATGGCAGAAGCCTACATCCTGACCAAGGAAGAAGGCGGCCGTCATACGCCGTTCTTCACGAACTACCGTCCTCAGTTCTACTTCCGTACAACGGACGTGACCGGTATCGTTTCGCTTCCTGAAGGCACGGAAATGGTTATGCCAGGCGACAACGTCACCGTTGAAGTCGAGCTGATCGTTCCGATCGCGATGGAAGAAAAGCTGCGCTTCGCGATCCGCGAAGGTGGTCGTACCGTCGGCGCCGGCATCGTTGCCTCGATCATTGAGTAACAAATCAGAGGGCAGGGCGGGTTCTTCGGGGCCCGCCCGGTTCACTTTTTTTAAGCAAGTTGGCCCTGCTGACTTGCTTATGACATGAAAATGTAGCAAATGGCGCGCGAGCGCTATTTGCGCCTTGCTTCGTTTTATCGAGGCAGGCAATTGCCAAAGACATTAAGGTGGGCCTTCGGCCTGGAGACGAGAACGGACTGCCGCTGTTGGCGCACCCGTTCGATCTTTGACACTGGTGGTCCCGCCTTAGGATAACGAACAACTCGTGCTGTAACGTTGGCACGTGGAAACAAGAAACAAGGATAACGTCGAATGAACGGCCAAAATATCCGCATTCGCCTGAAGGCGTTCGATCACCGCATTCTCGACGCTTCGACGCGTGAGATCGTGTCGACGGCGAAGCGCACCGGCGCAAGCGTCCGGGGCCCCGTTCCGCTTCCGACTCGCATCGAGAAGTTTACGGTTAACCGGTCCCCCCACATCGACAAGAAAAGCCGCGAGCAGTTCGAGATGCGCACACACAAGCGCCTTCTCGATATCGTAGACCCGACACCACAGACCGTGGACGCGCTGATGAAGCTCGACCTCGCCGCAGGTGTCGATGTTGAGATCAAGCTCTGAGGCTTATGTCTCGAGCTGAGTGAGAAGGATTGAACCGATGCGTTCGGGTGTAATTGCACAGAAAGTGGGAATGACCCGCGTCTATAACGACGCTGGTGAGCACATCCCGGTTACCGTTTTGCGGCTGGAGAGCTGCCAGGTTGTCGCACAGCGCACTGTTGAGAAGAATGGCTATGTTGCCGTTCAGCTCGGTGCTGGCGTCGCCAAGGTAAAGAACACCTCCAAGGCTATGCGTGGCAACTTCGCCATCGCTAATGTCGAGCCGAAGTCGAAGCTCGTTGAGTTTCGCGTTTCCGAAGAAAATTTGATCGACGTCGGCACTGAGCTGAAGGCTGGTCATTTTGCTGCTGGTCAGCTGGTGGATGTCACCGGCACTTCGATCGGTAAGGGTTTTGCCGGTGCTATGAAGCGCCATAACTTCGGTGGTCTGCGGGCGACCCACGGTGTTTCCGTGTCGCACCGTTCGCACGGTTCGACTGGTAACAACCAGGATCCGGGCAAGGTCTGGAAGGGCAAGCGCATGGCTGGTCACATGGGCCAGACGCGTATCACCACGCAAAACCTCGAAATCGTCTCGACGGATGAAGACCGCGGACTGATCCTCGTCAAGGGTGCCGTTCCCGGCTCCAAGGGCGCCTGGATTGAAGTTCGCGACGCCGTCAAGTCGGCCGCGAAGTAAGGGAGCCAGCTATTATGGAATTCAACGTCAAGACCCTCGAGGGAAAAGACGCCGGCCAGGTTTCCCTGTCGGACGCGATTTTCGGCCTCGACCCACGCGAGGATATCCTCGCACGTATGGTGCGTTACCAGCTCGCTAAGAAGCAGCAGGGCACGCACAAGACCAAGAGCCGTTCCGAGATTGCTCGCACCGGTGCGAAGATGTTCAAGCAGAAGGGTACGGGCCGCGCTCGTCACCATTCGGCTCGCGCTCCGCAGTTCCGCGGCGGTGGTCGTGCACACGGCCCGGTCGTTCGCAGCCACGAGCATGATCTTCCTAAGAAGGTTCGCGCTCTTGCTCTGCGTCACGCTCTGTCTGCAAAGCTGAAGTCTGAAGATCTGATCGTCATCGACAACCTGGTTGCTTCTGAAGCAAAGACCAAGGCTCTCGTCGGTACGTTCGCATCGCTCGGCCTCACCAACGTGCTGTTCATCGGCGGTGCTGAGCTCGACAGCAACTTCAAGCTCGCAGCCCAGAACATCCCGAATGTGGACGTTCTGCCGGTCCAGGGCATCAATGTTTACGACATCCTGCGTCGCGGTAAGCTCGTGCTTTCCAAGGCTGCGGTTGAAGCCCTCGAGGAGCGTTTCAAGTGACCGACATTCGCCACTATGATGTGATCGTATCTCCTTCGATCACCGAAAAGTCGACACTGGTTTCCGAGTATAACCAGATCGTCTTCAACGTTGCCAAGACTGCTTCGAAGCCGGAAATCAAGGCTGCCGTGGAAGCTCTCTTCGGTGTGAAGGTCACTGCCGTCAATACGCTGGTCCGCAAGGGCAAGGTGAAGCGCTTCAAGGGCTTCATCGGCAAGCAGAAGGACGTCAAGAAGGCTGTCGTAACCCTGGCCGAAGGTCAGACGATCGACATCTCCACCGGTCTCTGAGGTAAAGAAAAATGGCACTGAAAAGCTATAATCCGACGACCCCGAGCCAGCGTCAGCTGGTTATCGTCGACCGTTCGGGCCTCTGGAAGGGCAAGCCCCTCAAGTCGCTGACTGAAGGTCTGTCCAAGAGCGGTGGTCGCAACAACAACGGTCGTATCACTGCCCGCTTCATCGGCGGTGGTCACAAGCGTACCTATCGCCTGGTCGACTTCAAGCGTCGCAAGTTCGACATTGAAGGCACGGTCGAGCGTCTGGAATACGACCCTAACCGTACCGCGTTCATCGCGCTCGTCACCTACACGGACGGCGAACAGGCCTACATCATCGCTCCGCAGCGTCTTGCTGCAGGCGACAAGGTCATCGCTTCCTCGAAGGCTGTCGACGTGAAGCCCGGCAACACCATGCCGCTGCAGTTCATCCCGGTTGGTTCGATCGTTCACAACGTCGAAATGAAGCCAGGCAAGGGCGGTCAGATTGCTCGCTCCGCCGGCACCTATGTGCAGCTCGTCGGCCGCGATGCCGGCATGGCGATCCTGCGCCTCAACTCTGGTGAACAGCGTCTCGTTCCGGGCTCCTGCCTGGCTTCGATCGGTGCTGTCTCCAACCCCGATCACGGCAACATCAACGACGGCAAGGCCGGTCGTACCGTATGGCGTGGCAAGCGTCCGCATAACCGCGGCGTTGTCATGAACCCGGTCGACCACCCGCACGGCGGTGGTGAAGGCCGTACCTCTGGTGGACGCCATCCGGTGTCCCCGTGGGGCAAGCCCACCAAGGGCAAGCGCACGCGTTCGAACAAGTCCACGGACAAGTTCATCATGCGCTCGCGCCACGTCAAGAAGTAAGAGAGGAAGTCGTTAAATGGCTCGTTCAGTTTGGAAAGGTCCGTTTGTTGACGGCTATCTTCTCAAGAAGGCTGAGAAGGTGCGCGAAGGCGGACGCAGTGAAGTAATCAAGATGTGGACCCGTCGGTCCACGATCTTGCCGCAGTTTGTCGGTTTGACGTTCGGCGTCTACAACGGCAACAAGCACGTGCCGGTCAGCGTCAACGAAGACATGGTCGGACACAAGTTTGGTGAATTCGCTCCCACCCGGACCTATTACGGTCACGGCGCGGACAAGAAGGCGAAGAGGAAGTAATCATGGCGAAGGCAAAGACCGAACGCCGGCTGAAGGACAATGAAGCACAGGCAGTCGCCCGTACGCTTCGCGTCAGCCCGCAGAAGCTAAACCTGGTTGCCGCCATGATCCGCGGCAAGAAGGTCGAACGCGCTCTGGCAGAACTCGAGTTCTCCCGCAAGCGCATCGCAGGCACGGTGAAGAAGACTCTCGAGTCTGCTATCGCCAACGCCGAAAACAACCATGACCTCGACGTCGACACGCTGATCGTAGCGGAAGCCTACGTCGGCAAGTCGATCACGATGAAGCGTTTCCACGCTCGCGGCCGTGGCCGTGCATCGCGGATCGAAAAGCCGTTCGCGCATCTGACGATCGTCGTTCGCGAAGTCGAGGAAAAAGGGGAGGCCGCATAATGGGTCAGAAAATCAATCCTATCGGTTTTCGCCTCGGCATCAACCGTACATGGGACAGCCGTTGGTTCGCCGACAACGCCGAATACGGCCAGCTGCTTCATGAAGACCTGAAGATCCGCGCATACCTGATGTCCGAGCTGAAGCAGGCCGGCATCGCCAAGGTGGTTATCGAGCGTCCGCACAAGAAGTGCCGCGTCACGATCCACTCGGCTCGCCCGGGTCTGATCATCGGCAAGAAGGGTGCGGACATCGAGAAGCTTCGCAAGAAGATCTCCACGATGACCAACTCCGAAACGCACCTCAACATCGTTGAAGTGCGCAAGCCGGAAGTCGACGCAACGCTCGTTGCTCAGTCGATCGCCCAGCAGCTCGAACGCCGCGTGGCTTTCCGCCGTGCGATGAAGCGTGCTGTTCAGTCTGCCATGCGTCTTGGCGCCGAAGGCATCAAGATCACTTGCGCCGGCCGTCTCGGTGGCGCGGAAATCGCTCGTACCGAATGGTACCGCGAAGGCCGCGTGCCGTTGCACACACTGCGCGCCGACATCGACTACGGTACGGCTGAAGCCGAAACCGCATTCGGTATCTGCGGCATCAAGGTCTGGATCTTCAAGGGTGAAATCCTTGAGCACGATCCGATGGCGTCGGAACGTCGCGCGCTGGAAGGCGATGCGCAGGGTCCGGCAAGCCGTGAGCGTGGCGATCGTGGCGACCGTCGCCGCGAACGTGAAAACGCTTGATTAGCGCTGGCGAAAGATAAGCTCGGAGAAGTAATAAAATGTTGCAGCCAAAGCGTACCAAGTTCCGCAAGCAGTTCAAGGGCCGCATCAAGGGCGTTGCCAAGGGTGGCTTCGACCTCGCATTCGGCGAATTCGGTCTGAAGGCTCAGGAACCTAACCGCGTCAACGCACGTGAGATCGAAGCGGCTCGCCGCGCGATCACACGTTACATGAAGCGTGCGGGTCGTGTATGGATCCGCGTATTCCCAGACGTACCGGTCACGGCAAAGCCGACCGAAGTGCGCATGGGTAAGGGTAAGGGTTCTGTCGAATACTGGGCTTGCAAGGTCAAGCCTGGTCGTATCATGTTCGAGATCGACGGCGTTTCGGAAGAGATCGCGCGCGAGGCACTTCGCCTCGGGTCTGCCAAGCTCTCGGTCACGACGCGCTTCGTACAGCGCATCGCAGATTAAGGAGAAGGCACGATGAAAGCCGAAGACGTACGCGGCCTGACCGCCGACCAGCTCAAGGACAAGCTTGCTGACCTGAAGAAGGAGCAGTTCAACCTGCGCTTCCAGAAGGCCACCGGCCAGCTCGAGAAATCCTCGCGCATCACCGAGGTCCGCAAGGATATCGCTCGCGTGAAAACCATTGCCCGCCAGAAGGCGGCAGAAGCCAAGGCCTAAAGGAAGAATAATATGCCGAAACGCATTCTGCAGGGCGTAGTCGTTTCCGACAAGAACGAGAAGACCGTTGTTGTCCGCGTCGAGCGCCGCTTCGCTCACCCTTTGCTTCAGAAGACCGTTCGCCGGTCCAAGAAGTACAAGGCCCATGACGAAAACAACCAGTTCAAGGTTGGTGACGTAGTTTCCATTCAGGAATGCGCCCCGATCTCCAAAGACAAGACCTGGACGGTTATCAACGCCCAGGCTTAAAGACTTCAGGATTTTGCGTCAGGCCCTTGCGTCGGACACAGAATCCTGTAAGAAGCACGCCACTGGCGTAGAACGCTCGGAAACGAGCGTTCTTTTGCTTTCAGCGCACGGAAGGTCCCACTTAGGGAAACCACCTTGGCAAGACCGATCCCGCGCATACTGAAAATGTGTTCATAGCCAGCTCCGTTCGTATTCATGCGCGCGGATAGTTGGTCATTAGAAAAAGGCGACCTGACATGATTCAGATGCAAACAAACCTCGACGTGGCGGATAATTCCGGCGCACGTCGTGTCATGTGCATCAAGGTGCTGGGCGGCTCCAAGCGCAAGTACGCTTCGATCGGCGACGTTATCGTCGTTTCGATCAAGGAAGCTATTCCGCGCGGCCGCGTGAAGAAGGGTGACGTGATGAAGGCGGTGGTTGTGCGTACCGCCAAGGACATCCGTCGCGCCGACGGCAGCGTCATCCGCTTCGACAACAACGCAGCGGTCCTCATCGACAACAAGAAAGAGCCGATCGGCACCCGTATCTTCGGACCGGTTCCGCGCGAACTTCGTGCTAAGAACCACATGAAGATCATCTCGCTGGCTCCTGAAGTTCTGTAAGGAGCGAGAGATATGCAGAAGATCAAGAAGGGCGACAACGTCGTCGTACTGACCGGCAAGGACAAGGGCCGCACCGGTGAAGTAATCCAGGTTATGCCGAAGGAAGACCGTGCGGTCGTTCGCGGCATCAACATGGTGAAGCGCCACCAGCGTCAGTCGCAGACGCAGGAAGCTGGCATCATCAACAAGGAAGCGTCCATCCATCTGTCGAACATCGCGGTTGCCGCGAAAGACGGTAAGCCAACTCGCGTTGGTTTCTCGGTCGTCGACGGTAAGAAGGTGCGTGTCGCCAAGCGTACGGGAGATGTGATCGATGGCTGAGTCCAAGTATGAGCCGCGGCTCAAGGCGGAATACGTTTCCCGCATCCGCGCCGCGCTGAAGGAGCAGTTTTCCTACTCCAACGACATGATGATCCCCAAGCTGGACAAGATCGTCATCAACATGGGTGTGGGCGAAGCAACTGCCGACAGCAAGAAGCCAACGGTTGCAGCAGCCGACCTCGCAGCGATCGCCGGCCAGAAGCCGGTCATCACAAAGGCACGGAATTCCATCGCGGGCTTCAAGGTTCGCGAATTCATGCCGATCGGTGCCAAGGTTACGCTTCGCGGCGCCCGCATGTACGAATTCATGGATCGACTGGTCAACATCGCGCTTCCGCGCGTTCGCGACTTTCGCGGCCTGAACCCGAAGTCCTTTGACGGCCGTGGCAACTTCGCCATGGGCATCAAGGAACACATTGTGTTCCCGGAGATCAACTACGACAAGGTTGATCAGATGTGGGGCATGGACATCATCGTTTGCACGACGGCTACCAACGACGACGAAGCACGGGCTCTCCTGAAAGAGTTCAACTTCCCGTTCCGCCAGTAACCGTAACGACGAGCGTTTAAAAGGAACTCCGATATGGCGAAAACCAGCGCAGTTGAAAAGAACAAGCGCCGCCGCAAGACCGTCGCGGACCATGCAGCCAAGCGTGCTGTATTGAAGGCGACCATCATGAACCAGGAACTTCCGATCGAAGAGCGGTTCAAGGCAACTATCAAGCTCGCTTCTCTGCCGCGCGATGGCTCGAAGACGCGTATCCGCAACCGTTGCGAAGTCACCGGTCGCCCACGCGCTTTCTATCGCAAGCTTAAGATGTCGCGTATTGCACTTCGCGAACTCGGCAGCCTCGGCAAAGTGCCGGGCATCGTCAAGTCGAGCTGGTAAGGAGATCGTTAGATGACCATGACTGATCCCTTGGGCGATATGCTCACACGTATCCGCAACGGCGCTTCCCGCCGCAAGTCGACCGTTTCGACGCCAGCCTCCAGGCTGCGCGTTCGCGTTCTCGACGTGCTGCAGGCTGAAGGCTACATCCGCGGTTACACTGAAACCGATTTCGGCAACGGCAAGGCCGAGATCGAAATCGAACTGAAGTACTACGAAGGCGCGTCGGTGATCCGTGAGATCGGCCGCGTGTCCAAGCCGGGCCGCCGAGTTTATGTCTCGGTCAAGTCCATCCCTCAGGTCGCGAACGGCCTCGGCATCACCATCCTTTCGACCCCGAAGGGCGTGATGGCCGATCACCAGGCTCGCGAACAGAACGTAGGCGGCGAGGTTCTTTGCTCGGTCTTCTAAGACTGCGCAAGGATCTCCCTAGCGAACAGACAGGATTGAATAATGTCTCGTATCGGTAAAAAGCCCGTTCAGGTTCCTGCAGGGATCACGGCCTCGGTTGATGGCCAGAAAGTCACTGCCAAGGGCCCGAAGGGCGAGCTTTTCTTCGTCGCTAACGACGAAATCAAGCTTGAAATCAAAGACAATGCCATTTCGGTGACTCCGGTCAACGATTCCAAAGATGCTCGTTCGAAGTGGGGCATGTCCCGCACGATGATCGAAAACATCCTGAAGGGTGTGAAGGACGGTTTCGAGCGCAAGCTTGAAATCAACGGCGTGGGTTACCGCGCGTCGCTGCAGGGCAAGAACCTGCAGCTGGCTCTCGGTTTCAGCCACGACGTGGTCTATCAGACCCCGGAAGGCATCACCATTGCCGTGCCGAAGCCGACGGAAATCATCGTCTCCGGCATTAATAAACAGCAGGTCGGTCAGGTAGCAGCGGAAATCCGCGAATACCGCGGTCCAGAGCCCTACAAGGGCAAAGGCGTCAAGTACGCTGAGGAACGGATCGTCCGCAAGGAAGGCAAGAAGAAGTAAGGACGCGGGATCATGGCTACCAGAAAAGAAGCACTCACAAAGCGTGCGAGCCGTGTTCGCCGTCAGATCAAGAAGGTCGCAAATGGCCGTCCACGTCTGTCGGTTCACCGCTCCTCGAAAAACATCTACGTTCAGGTCATCGACGACGTGGCCGGCCGCACGCTTGCAGCCGCTTCCACGCTCGACGTCGATCTGCGCAAGTCGCTGAAGACCGGTGCGGACGTTGCAGCAGCTGCTGCCGTTGGCAAGTTGGTTGCAGAGCGCGCTGCCAAGGCTGGCGTGACGGAAGTCGTGTTCGACCGCGGCGCCTTCATCTACCACGGCCGCATCAAGGCTCTTGCTGAAGCTGCCCGCGAAGGCGGCCTGAGCTTCTAAGAAATTTCGCCCGGTCTGCCTGAAGAAGGGGAGGCCGGGCGATTTGCGGTTTTACCGCATCACGTCCGGTACGCCGGACAATCTCAACCTGCCGTTCCACCCGCAAAAGAAAAAGGAAAAGGACAATGGCACAGGAAAGAAGAGGTTCGGGCAACGATCGCCAGAACCGCGAAGAGCGCGATAGCGAATTCGTCGACAAGCTGGTCGCGATCAACCGCGTCGCCAAGGTCGTCAAGGGCGGCCGTCGTTTCGGTTTTGCTGCTCTCGTCGTCGTCGGCGACCAGAAGGGTCGCGTTGGCTTCGGTCATGGCAAGGCACGCGAAGTGCCGGAAGCCATCCGCAAGGCAACCGAATCTGCAAAGCGCGATCTGATCTTCGTACCGCTGCGTGACGGCCGTACGCTGCATCACGACGTCAATGGTCGTCACGGCGCCGGCAAGGTTCTGCTGCGCTCGGCCAAGGCTGGTACCGGTATCATCGCCGGCGGCCCGATGCGCGCTGTATTCGAAACGCTCGGCGTCCATGACGTTGTTGCGAAGTCGACTGGTTCGTCGAACCCATACAACATGGTTCGCGCAACGTTCGACGCTCTGAAGCACCAGGTGCATCCGAAGGACGTAGCAGCTCAGCGTGGCCTCAAGTATGCCACCCTGCAGTCGCGCCGCGCCGCTTCCGGCAATGCGTCGGAAGAATAAGAGGAGTCTGAACCATGGCTAAGGCTACGCAGAAGACTGAAGCAAAGACGGTTACCGTTCAGCAGATCGGCAGCCCAATCCGCCGCCCGGCCGAACAGCGCGCAACGCTGATCGGTCTTGGCCTCAACAAGATGCATCGGACCAGCACTCTGGAAGATACTCCTTCCGTTCGTGGCATGATCCGTGCTGTCCAGCATCTCGTTCGCGTCGTCGAAGAGAAGTGAGACGGAGGAATTGACCATGAAACTGAATGAGATCAAGGACAACGAAGGCTCTTCGAAGGACCGTATCCGCGTTGGTCGCGGTATCGGTTCCGGCAAGGGCAAGACCGGTGGACGCGGCGTCAAGGGTCAGAAGGCCCGTTCAGGCGTCTCGATCAACGGCTTCGAAGGCGGTCAGATGCCAATCTACCGTCGTCTTCCGAAGCGCGGCTTCAACAACATCTTCGCATCCGAATACGCAACCGTATCGCTCGGCCGTATCCAGACTGCGATCGATGCTGGCAAGCTCGACGCAAACGCGACTGTCGACGCAGCAGCTCTCAAGGCTGCCGGCGTCATCCGTCGCCTCAAGGACGGCGTTCGCGTCCTGTCCGGCGGCGAACTGACAACCAAGGTTTCGATCGAAGTCGCCGGTGCCTCCAAGGCTGCCGTCGAAAAGATCGAAAAGTCGGGCGGCTCGATCAAGCTGCTCGTGGTTGCTGAAACAGCCGCTGAATAAATCGTTTGAAAATCACCCGGTGTGAGCTTCACACCGGGTGATTTTATGTCCATATGTGAGCCTCACGATCCCCAAGGCAGTCCGGCCGGTCAGCTACCGGGATCAGACGGAAAAATGGGTGAGGCAGGCGATTGCGACAGCATCTCGCGCCCCCAGCTTTCTGAAAACAGAATCAAGACTGCGTTCCGGAAGGCACATGCCGCCGGGGGATGGGTCGGGCGGAGAATTGCATGGCTTCTGCAGCTGAACAACTGGCCTCAAATCTGAATTTCAAAACTTTCGCCAAGGCGGAAGATCTCAAGAAACGCCTGTGGTTCACGCTGGCAGCGCTTCTTGTTTATCGCTTGGGCACGCATATCCCGCTGCCAGGCCTCAACCCTGAAGCCTATGCGCAGGCCTTTAGCGGTCAGTCGGGTGGCATTCTCGGCCTCTTCAACATGTTCTCCGGCGGTGCTGTCGAGCGTATGGCGATCTTCGCCCTCGGCATCATGCCTTACATTTCCGCTTCGATTATCGTGCAGCTGATGACTTCGGTCGTCCCGTCGCTCGAGAACCTGAAGAAGGAAGGCGAGGCGGGTCGCAAGATCATCAACCAGTACACTCGCTACGGCACCGTGATTCTCGGCGCGCTTCAGGCCTATGGCATCGCTGCCGGCCTCTCGAGCGGTCAGGGCATCGTGTCCAACCCGGGCTGGTTCTTCACGCTCTCAACGGTCGTCACGCTGCTTGGCGGCACGATGTTCCTGATGTGGCTTGGTGAGCAGATCACCTCGCGCGGTATCGGCAACGGTATTTCGCTGATCATCTTTGCCGGTATTGCCGCAGGTCTTCCTGGCGCGCTCGCCAACACAATGGAACTCGGTCGTACCGGCGCTCTGCCGACGGCTCTGATTCTCACCGTTATCATCGTCGCGATCGCCGTCATTGCGCTGATCGTGTTTGTTGAACGCGCCCAGCGCCGGCTTCTGATCCAGTATCCGAAGCGTCAGGTCGGCAACCGCATGTTCCAGGGCGATACCTCGCACCTTCCGCTGAAGCTCAATACAGCGGGCGTTATTCCGGCAATCTTTGCATCCTCGCTTCTGCTTCTGCCGGCAACGGCTGCAGGCTTTGCCGGCAATTCACAGCTGCCAGACTGGGCAACGGGGATCATTGCAGCTCTTGGCCACGGCCAGCCGCTGTTTATGCTGTTCTACGCCATGCTGATCGCGTTCTTCGCCTTCTTCTACACGGCCATCGTCTTCAACCCGAAGGATACGGCTGATAACCTGAAGAAGCACGGCGGCTTCATTCCCGGCATCCGTCCCGGCGAGCGTACCGCGGAATATATCGATTACGTCCTGACCCGAATCACGGTCGTCGGCGCTATCTATCTCGTCGTGGTCTGCATTCTTCCCGAATTCCTGGTGGCCAGAACGGGCGTTCCGTTAGCCCTTGGTGGTACTTCGCTTTTGATCGTGGTCAGTGTAACCCTTGATACGGTTGCGCAGATCCAGGGACACCTCATCGCGCAGCAGTATGAGGGATTGATCAAGAAGTCGAAACTACGCGGTGGAAAGAGGGGACGATGAGACTGATTCTTTTAGGACCGCCGGGCGCGGGCAAGGGGACCCAAGCCCAGCGGATCGTGGAGAAGCATGGCATTCCGCAGCTCTCCACTGGTGATATGCTGCGGGCAGCCGTGGCAGCTGAGACCGAAGTCGGCAAGCGCGCCAAGGCAGTCATGGATGCGGGCAACCTCGTCTCTGACGAGATCGTCAACGCGATCGTCTCCGAGCGCATAGACGCGCCTGACTGCGCGAACGGTTTCATCCTTGACGGTTTTCCCCGCACGCTCGTGCAGGCGGACGCCACTGAGGCGATGCTGTCTGCCAAGGGGCTCGATCTTTCCGTGGTGATTGAACTTCGCGTCGACGATAAGGAGCTTGTCCGTCGCGTCTCCGGTCGCTATTCCTGCGCCCAGTGCGGGACGGTCTACCACGACTCGGATAAGAAGCCTTCGTCGGAGGGCACGTGCGACAAGTGTGGCTCGACCCACTTCAAGCGTCGGCCGGACGACAACGCCGAGACCATGACCAAGCGTCTCGAGGTTTACTACAAGGAAACCTCGCCGCTCATTGGTTACTACTATGCCAAAGGCAAGCTCAAGGTTGTCGATGGCATGGCCGAGATGGATACTGTCACGGCCGATATCGAAAAGATCCTCGCCAGTCTCTGAGACTGTCTTGGATGGGTTAAAGAATCTTGGGGTGGAGCAGTTGCATTCAAGCACTGATTCCGCTACACACCGCGCCAACTCGCGACAGTTTTACAGCGATCGGCGCGGATTCCCGCAAGGACATCCGGGGCGATCATTTTGCCTGTCTCGTATGAAGTTTGAACTGGCGACCGTATCCAAAGGTCGCTTTCATGGAAGAAGTACCGCTTGCCGGATGGCAACCGGAACGCAAGGAGAATAGACGTGGCACGTATCGCTGGCGTCAACATCCCGACTGCGAAGCGCGTTGTCATCGCGCTGACCTACATTCACGGGATCGGCCCGAAATTCGCACAGGAAATTATGGAGAAGGTTGGTCTTGCCGCTGAAAAGCGCGTCCATCAGCTGACCGACTCTGAAGTCCTGCAGATCCGCGAAACCATCGACCGCGATTATCGCGTCGAAGGTGATCTTCGTCGCGAAACCGCGATGAACATCAAGCGCCTCATGGACCTCGGCTGCTACCGCGGCCTGCGTCACCGTCGTGGCCTTCCGGTCCGCGGTCAGCGCACGCACACCAATGCCCGCACCCGCAAGGGTCCGGCAAAGGCGATTGCTGGTAAGAAGAAGTAATTTTGGATCGATAGTCGCAAAGCGGGCAGGGCTCCTGTCCGCTTTTTCGTGACTGTCTGATCTGAGGTGGAGCCGCTGGCATTACGGCGGTGCAGAGATCAACGAAAGGAATACCATGGCCAAGGAAGCCACACGCGTACGCCGCCGCGAACGCAAAAATATTACGTCGGGCGTTGCCCACGTCAACTCGACGTTCAACAACACGATGATCACCATCACCGACGCACAGGGCAATGCAATTGCCTGGTCGTCTGCTGGTGCCAAGGGCTTTAAGGGTTCGCGCAAGTCGACCCCGTTCGCAGCTCAGATCGCTGCCGAAGACTGCGCCAAGAAGGCTCAGGAGCACGGCATGAAGTCGCTCGAAGTCGAAGTCTGCGGTCCGGGTTCCGGTCGCGAATCGGCTCTGCGCGCTCTGCAGGCTGCCGGCTTCATGATCACCTCGATCCGCGACGTGACCCCGATCCCGCACAACGGTTGCCGCCCGCGCAAGAAGCGCCGCGTCTAATGGACGTTTTTGGAGGTCGCTTCGCAGCGATCTTCATCTGAACCCGGTAATAGCCGCTCCGTCTCCTGAAAGAGTCGAGGCGGCTTTCACCGTATAGCCGGAAGGGTATTTCCGGTGTTCCTCGTGCTCGGTTACCACGATTGGATGGTGGTAACGAACGGAAGGTAGTAGGTCATGATCCAGAAGAACTGGCAGGAACTGATTAAGCCGAACAAGGTGGAGTTTTCCTCTTCCGGCCGTACAAAGGCAACGCTTGTTGCTGAGCCTCTCGAGCGCGGCTTCGGCCTGACGCTCGGCAACGCGCTTCGTCGCGTACTTCTGTCGTCGCTGCGCGGTGCTGCTGTTACCGCAGTGCAGATTGACGGCGTTCTGCACGAATTCTCCTCCATCCCCGGCGTTCGGGAAGATGTGACGGACATCGTGCTGAACATCAAGGAAATCGCCATCAAGATGGATGGTGACGATTCCAAGCGCATGGTCGTGCGCAAGCAGGGTCCGGGTTCGGTTACCGCTGGAGACATCCAGACGGTTGGCGATATCGAGATCCTCAACCCCGACCACGTGATCTGCACGCTCGACGAGGGTGCTGAGATCCGTATGGAATTCACGGTCAACAACGGCAAGGGCTACGTTCCTGCCGATCGTAACCGTGCGGAAGACGCTCCGATCGGTCTCATCCCGGTCGACAGCCTGTATTCCCCGGTCAAGAAAGTGTCCTACAAGGTGGAAAACACCCGTGAAGGCCAGGTTCTCGACTATGACAAGCTGACCATGACCATCGAAACCGATGGTTCGGTCTCGGGTGAAGACGCCGTAGCCTTCGCCGCTCGTATCCTTCAGGACCAGCTGTCGGTCTTCGTCAACTTCGACGAGCCGCAGAAGGAAGCAGAAGAGGAAGCCGTCACTGAACTCGCGTTCAACCCGGCACTCCTCAAGAAAGTCGACGAACTGGAACTTTCCGTCCGTTCGGCCAACTGCCTGAAGAACGACAACATCGTCTATATCGGCGACCTCATCCAGAAGACCGAAGCCGAGATGCTCCGCACTCCGAATTTCGGTCGCAAGTCGCTGAACGAGATCAAGGAAGTTCTGGCATCCATGGGCCTCCATCTTGGTATGGAAGTTCCTGCATGGCCGCCGGAAAACATTGAAGATCTCGCCAAGCGTTACGAAGACCAATACTAACAGGATCAGACTGCAGGCGAATGCCTGCAAGTGAAGGAGACACACCATGCGTCACGGAAATTCGGGCCGTAAGCTCAACCGCACCGCAAGCCACCGCAAGGCCATGTTTGCCAACATGGCGGCTTCGCTCATCACCCATGAGCAGATTGTAACAACCCTGCCGAAGGCGAAGGAAATTCGCCCGATCGTCGAAAAGCTCGTCACCCTCGGCAAGCGCGGCGACCTGCACGCTCGTCGTCAGGCGATCTCGCAGATCCAGGATCAGGACGCTGTTCGCAAGCTGTTCGATGCCATCGCTTCGCGTTACGCAACCCGCAACGGCGGCTACCTGCGCATCATGAAGGCCGGCTATCGTCAGGGCGACAACGCTCCGATGGCGGTCATCGAATTCGTCGAACGCGACGTCGATGCCAAGGGCGCAGCCGACAAGGCTCGCGTTGCTGCTGAAGCAGAAACTGCCGAAGCCGCATAATTCGATCCCAGGATCGCACTTTTCGAAAAGGCCGGGTGGAAACGCCCGGCCTTTTCTTTTGGGTAATGAGGGGGCGGGCTCGAGCATGACTGCACCACGATCCATAGGCGTTCAGCGCTGCCTCGCCACGCTGCTTGTGATCTCCGCGGGGCTTCTGCTGCGCCGCATCGGTTACGATCTCGGTCTTTCCTTCTTTGTCGTGAAATAAGATGGGTCGGTTCTCTGGGGCGCGATGGTGTTTCTTGCATCGGCCACCCTGACTGGACCGGTGAATATCGGCAGGCTTGCCTTTGCGGCATTCCTCATCGCCCTGATCGTCGAATTCTCAAGGCTCTATCACACGCCCGAGTTGGATGCGTTTCGACTGACGACGGCCGGCAAACTGTTGCTCGGACGCGTGTTTTCCCTGTGGAATATCGCAGCTTACGCCGTTGGTATTAGCATCGCCGCAACTGTCGAGGCGTGGAGGCTCAGACGGGGACGTGGATCTGCCGCTTGATGTGCTTGAGATTGGCAACGATCGTGAATGTCATCACCACCAGCAGGGACCACGAACTCCATTTGCCAAGATGCACGACCGACCACGCCCCGATCTGGTTCGGATATTGCCAGATCCCGAAAAAGGTCGAGATGTTCTCCGCCAGCCAGATGAAGAAGCCGATCAGCACGAAGGCGACCAGAAGCGGCATCCGTCTGTCGCGATCGTAGGGCCGGTAGGTGACGGTGGTGCGGGCGTAAAGGCCGAGCGCGCAGGCAGCGATATACCAGCGATAGTCGCCGATGAAATGGTGGGTGAAGAAATTCGCGTAGATCGCAATCGCGATCAGGCCAGCCATCCAGTAGCTGGGATGGTGGTGGATCCGCAGATCGAAAAGCCGCCAGGCCTGGATGATGTAGCTCCCCACGGCGGCATACATGAAGCCGGAAAACAGCGGTACGCCCAGCACTTTCGTATAGGCGAAGTCAGGGTATGACCATGACTGGATGCTGCCGGAGGTCTTGAACACTTCGAGCGCAAAGCCAACCACGTGGAAAAGACCGATCGCTTTCGCCTCATCCCAGGTTTCCAGCTTGCTCCAGATCATCAGGGACTGGATGGCGAGCGCGATGATCAGCAGAACGTCGTAGCGCGGAATGCCGAACACGCCCGTTCGCGGAACGATGAAGATCGACACAAAAAACAGGCCGGCGAACAGGCAGGCCCGCGCTTCTTTGATGCCGAAGTAGAGAAACTCGATGACGAAACGCGTGATACCGTGGATTTCTCCAAACGGCCGCTGGTTGCAAAGATAGACATCCAGCAAGGATAGTCGTCCGCCGTCCGCAGTCGATTCTGGTGTCATCAAAACATCTCCACTGCGCGGACTGAAGCCTGTGGGGGCTGTGACTGTCAAGTCCGGGGGATGGCAGGCTGACCGGCCCGCCGAATGACTGAAGCTCCCTATATCGCTGTTGCCACATCTGGTTTTTTTAGCGACAATCGAGCCGTGACGCATTTGGTGGGAGGAGCCCGATGCATGACCCTGTTTCCCATGCCGACCAAGTCTACGCGTCGGCCAATTCCCCTGTCGCGAGTTCGGCTGTAGTCGCGTCCTGGCGCCGCTGCATGACCATGCATCACTTGGCGCCAGAGGACCGGCGGATGCCGGAGCGGGTGACAGAGCAGGAACTGGACGTCGCCCGAAAACAGTCGGAGCGTCTTATCGGGCAGGCGAGGGACGAGCTCGACCGGCTGTTCATGGTCGTCGGTCGCGCCGGCTGCTGCATCCTGATGACCGACAGCAAAGGTATCGCGCTTGACCGTCGCGGCGCAGCGGGCGACGACAAGGATTTTCGTGTGCTCGGCCTTTGGACCGGCTCGGTCTGGACCGAGGAGAGTATCGGCACCAACGGGATCGGCACCGCAATCGCCGACGACCGGCCGATATCGATCATCCGCGACCAGCACTTCTTTGCATCCAATATCGATCTGAGCTGCACGACTGCGCCCATTCGTGATCACCGTGGAGTTCTGGCCGGCGCGCTCGATGTCTCGACGTGCCGAAGTGACGCAAACGAAGGCACGATCGCCATCCTGTCGCAGACGGTGCGTGAGGCGGCATCCCGGATCGAGCTGAACCTGTTCCGAAACGCGTTTCAAGGTGCCCGCTTCGTGATGGTGCCGAGTGAGACGGGATCTCCAATGGCGCTCCTGGCTGTAGATCGCGACGACCTTGTGATCGGTGCCACGCGGGCTGCGCGATCGGCGCTGCGTCTGGACGACGATCGGATTGCGGAAGGGATCCCGGCCTCCGATCTGCTTCACGAATCGAGCCGGGATGCGCGAGAACTGCTGTGCGATGCCGAGCGCTCGGCGCTTCTTCGGGCGTTGTCTCGTGTCCACGGCAACGTCTCGCTGGCAGCCCAGGTGCTCGGCGTCAGCCGTTCCACCCTGCATCGCAAGATGAAGCGATTTGGCATTCAATGACGGGGAGTTTTGTCGCAGACTTGCGACAGAGTGCATCGCGGTATCGCGGGTGAGGCCTGTTTTCACCACGCCAGAAGCGCAGATTCTGTTCCATCGGGTTCGCTTTGAACCTGTTCATCATGGGAGGATGACATGCTGCACCAGAAAATCGTTGAGTCACCGTTCAAGCTCAAATACGGCAACTATATCGGCGGTGAGTGGAAAGAACCGATCAGCGGCAAGTATTTCGACAACGTCACGCCGATCACCGGCGGCAAGATCTGCGAGATCCCGCGGTCTGACGAAAAGGATGTCAATGCGGCGCTCGACGCTGCCCACGCCGCCAAGGAAAAATGGGGCCGCATGGCGCCGGCTGACCGCTCGAACATCCTGATGAAGATCGCCCAGCGGATGGAAGACAAGCTGGAAGTTCTGGCGCAGGCCGAAACCTGGGACAACGGCAAGCCGATCCGCGAGACAATGGCCGCCGACATCCCGCTCGCCATCGATCACTTCCGCTATTTCGCATCCTGCATCCGTGCCCAGGAAGGTTCGATCAGTGAAATCGACCACGATACGGTCGCCTATCACTTCCACGAACCGCTTGGCGTCGTCGGCCAGATCATTCCGTGGAATTTCCCGATTCTGATGGCCGCCTGGAAGCTTGCACCGGCGCTTGCCGCCGGCAACTGCGTCGTCATCAAACCGGCCGAGCAGACGCCGGCCTCGCTTCTGGTCTGGGCGGAACTCGTCGGTGACCTCCTGCCACCCGGCGTGCTGAATATCGTCAATGGTTTCGGCCTCGAAGCCGGAAAACCTCTTGCGACCAGCAACCGGATTGCCAAGATCGCCTTTACAGGAGAGACCACGACAGGCCGGCTGATCATGCAATATGCCAGCCAAAACCTTATCCCTGTCACGCTCGAACTTGGCGGCAAGTCGCCGAACATCTTCTTCGCCGATGTGATGAGTGAAGACGACGATTTCCTCGACAAGGCGCTGGAAGGCTTTGCGATGTTCGCGCTGAACCAGGGCGAAGTCTGCACATGCCCCAGCCGCGCACTGATCCAGGAATCGGTTTACGATCGTTTCATGGAGCGGGCGGTCAAACGCGTCGAAGCCATCACGCAGGGCAACCCGCTCGATAGCTCGACCATGATTGGCGCGCAGGCATCCTCGGAGCAGATGGAAAAGATTCTGTCCTATCTCGACATCGGCAAGCAGGAGGGCGCGGAAGTCCTGACCGGCGGCGTCAAGAACGATCTCGGCGGCGAGTTGGCGAACGGCTACTACATCAAGCCGACGATCTTCAAGGGCCACAACAAGATGCGGATCTTCCAGGAGGAGATCTTCGGACCGGTAGTGTCGGTGACGACCTTCAAGGATGAAAAAGAGGCGCTCGAGATCGCCAACGATACGCTGTACGGGCTCGGCGCCGGCGTGTGGACGCGCGACGGCAACCGCGCCTACCGCTTCGGCCGGGAGATCCAGGCCGGCCGCGTCTGGACAAATTGCTATCACGCCTATCCCGCGCATGCGGCATTCGGCGGGTACAAACAGTCCGGGATTGGTCGCGAAAACCACAAGATGATGCTCGACCACTACCAGCAGACCAAGAACATGCTGGTGAGCTACAGCCCGAAGAAGCTCGGGTTCTTCTGATCGATCTCAACCCAAGCATGGGCTCCCGGCTGCAGGGTCGGGAGCCTTTTCAATGTCTCGATGCGAACAGGAATGACATGATGGATGCGACAATCAACGGCGAACCGCGCGTCACGGCCACGGATTCCGCGCTGAACTTCATTGCCGAGATCCAGGCGGACCACCCGGACATCCTGTTCCACCAATCAGGCGGCTGCTGCGACGGATCGTCACCCATGTGCTATCCGAAGGGCGATTTCATGCTTGCCGACCACGACGTGAAGCTGGGCGAAATCGGCGGCGTGCCGGTCTATATCAGCGGGAGCCAGTTCGAGGCCTGGAAGCACACACAGCTGATTATCGATGTCGTGCCCGGTAGGGGCGGCATGTTCTCGCTCGACAATGGGCGTGAAAAGCGCTTCCTCACCCGGTCACGACTATTCGGCGGCGGTGAGGCCTGCGCGATACCTGCCATACGTTGACGCCGCCCACTATGTCGTGGTGGCGGGACGTGCCGGACGGGTCTTGCCGCGCTTCCAGTTGAGGAACGGCTTCCTCAGCGGCCGGTAGGCGAGCAGCAGCCCGATCGCTGCGATATGGATAAACGGAACGAGCGTCACCGACTTCACCGCGAGCACATAGTGGAGCGCGCCGCCCAGTGCCACGAGATAGATCAGCTTGTGCATTTTCACCCAGGTCTGTCCGAGCTTGCGGATCGACCAGTTGTTGGATGTCACCGCAAGCGGGATCAGCAGCAGCAGGCAGGCAAAGCCGATTGTGATATAGGGGCGCCGCACGATATCGCTGCCAACAGCGCCGAAGTTCAGCTGCAGATCGAGCAGAAGATAGACGCTGAAATGGAACACGACGTAATAGAAGGCGAGCAGCCCTAGCGCACGGCGATAGCGGATCCAGTTGATCCCGAGAATATCGCGAAGGGGCGTGACGGCGAGCGTCAGGATGATGAAACGCAACGCCCAGATGCCGATCAGGTGCTCGAACGTCTTGACCGGATTGAAACCCAGCCCGCCCGTCGCGGCCTGATAGAAGTACCACGCCGCGGGACAAAGCCCCACGACGTAAAGTGCCCAGATGCTGGCGGCATGGTATCGGCGGGGCAGGGCTGGGATCGAGAGCATGGTCAGTAGTTCGCTTTCAGGTCCATGCCGGTATAGAGGCTCGCCACTTCGTTCGCATAGCCGTTGAAGGGCAGGGTATCGACGCGCTTGGTTCCGAAGAAGCCGCCTTCGCCGATCCGCTGTTCGGTCGCCTGACTCCAGCGCGGATGGTCGACGGCCGGATTGACGTTGGAATAGAAACCGTATTCCCGGGCGTTCGAATTCTTCCAGGTGGTCTGTGGCTGCTCTTCGACCAGCTTGATCTTGACGATCGACTTGATCCCCTTGAACCCATACTTCCACGGCACCACGAGCCGGATCGGCGCACCGTTCTGGTTGGGCAGCGTTTCGCCGTAGAGACCGACAGCGAGAATGGTCAGCGGATGGCGCGCTTCGTCAAGGCGCAGGCCTTCGACATAAGGCCAGGGTAGAGCCTGGAAGAGACCGCCTTGGCCGGGCATTTCCTCGGGACGCACGACCGTCTCGAACGCCACGTATTTCGCGCTGCCAAGCGGCTCGACCTGGTCGAGGATCGCCGCCAGGGGGAAACCGATCCACGGGATCACCATCGACCATCCCTCGACACAGCGCATGCGGTATGTCCGCTCCTCGAGCTTCATCTTGAGGATCTCGTCGAGACCGAATTCCTTCGGCTTGCCCACCATGCCCTCGACCTTGACGGTCCAGGGTGTCGGTTTGAACGCACCGGAATTCTGCGAGGGATCTTCCTTGCCGACGCCGAACTCGTAGAAATTGTTGTAGGTGGTGACGGCTTCTTTAGGCGTCAGCTTTTCGTCCAGCTTGTAGGGGCCGGGCGATGCGCTGAGAGAAGCAGCGAATGCGCTTGAGCCTCCAAGGACTGAAAGGCCGGCGCCCGCGGCGACGGTGCCCACGAAATTCCGGCGCGACAGATAGATGTCGCGCGGCGTGATCTCAGTCGGCGAAATGTGGGGTGGGCGAAATGCGGGCATGGCGGATCTCCTTCAGGCAAAAGCCTATCCTGTGCTTATACGTACCGCCGACAGGTTTGGTTTCACAGAGGCGGAGGAAAGGCATTAAACCACGTTTGCGTGAAAGAATTAGCGTTGAAACATACGCTAAGCCTTGAACCGGGAAATCGCATGCTCATTTCAGCTTTGACATTAATCAAGGATAGTGAGTATGGCGACGAAAACCTGGGATGCTGCCAGCGAACGCTTCACGGAAACCGATGCGGGCCGGATCGATCGACTGCGGCGTTTGCGGCGTATCCACGGCGTCGCCCGTATGATGGATACGGCGATCGGTATTCCCGGCACCCGGTTTCGGTTTGGTGCCGATTCCATCATGGGCCTTGTTCCGCTCGTGGGCGATGCCGGGGGCGCATTGATTGGCCTCTATATCGTCAACGAGGCCCGCCGCATGGGTGTGCCGAACGACAAGCTTGCAAAGATGATCGGCAACCTTGCGGTCGATTCTGTCGTCGGCAGCGTGCCGCTGGCCGGTGATCTGTTCGACGTCTTCTTCAAGTCGCACCGCCGCAACCTCAACATCGTTCTCGACCATTTCGGTGTGACGGCGGACGAGCTCCGCGCGAAGCGATAGCGGACACGAGGAGAGGGTGAGGGACGGTGACGTTGCCTCGCTCCCCAAGCGCCACGCCGGAGCAGAACCGCTATGAAACTCCGACCGCGCCTACATCGCCTGGCCGATTTCTAGTGCGCTGGTGAGAACCGTACCGTACCGTACTGTTTTTCGCCCCATTGGTAGTGACACTGGCTTTAGCCTGCAGTAGGACGGAGAAAACAAGGTCCTTTGCGCCGCGTCATCCAACGCGGTAAATAGCAATGGCTGAACGCGATCGAGGAAACACCATGCCTGTCTATCGTTCAAGAACCACGACCCACGGCCGCAACATGGCTGGCGCGCGCGGCCTCTGGCGCGCCACCGGCATGAAGGACGGCGATTTCGGCAAGCCGATCATCGCGGTGGTCAATTCCTTCACGCAGTTCGTGCCGGGCCACGTCCACCTCAAGGATCTCGGCCAGCTGGTTGCCCGCGAAATCGAAGCCGCCGGCGGCGTCGCCAAGGAGTTCAACACGATCGCCGTCGATGACGGCATCGCCATGGGCCACGACGGCATGCTGTACTCGCTGCCATCGCGCGAGATCATCGCCGATTCGGTCGAGTACATGGTCAACGCCCACTGCGCCGACGCCATGGTCTGCATCTCCAACTGCGACAAGATCACGCCCGGCATGCTGAATGCTGCCATGCGCCTGAACATCCCGGCCGTCTTCGTCTCCGGTGGCCCGATGGAGGCCGGCAAGGTCGTCCTGCACGGCAAGACCGTTGCGCTCGACCTCGTCGATGCCATGGTTGCAGCCGCCGACGACAAGATGTCGGACGAGGACGTGACCGCGATCGAAAAGGCGGCCTGTCCGACCTGCGGCTCGTGCTCCGGCATGTTCACCGCAAACTCGATGAACTGCTTGACCGAAGCGCTCGGCCTGTCGCTGCCCGGTAATGGCTCGACGCTCGCCACCCATTCGGACCGCCGTCGCCTGTTCGTCGAAGCCGGTCACCTGATCGTCGATATCGCACGCCGCTACTACGAGCAGGATGACGAACGGGTCCTGCCGCGCAATATCGCCACCAAGGAGGCGTTCGCAAACGCCATGTCGCTCGATATCGCGATGGGCGGCTCGACCAATACGGTTCTCCACATCCTGGCGGCTGCCTATGAGGGCGGCGTCGATTTCGGCATGGAGGATATCGACAAGCTGTCGCGCAAGGTGCCGTGCCTGTCCAAGGTCGCGCCGGCCAAGAGCGATGTCCACATGGAAGACGTTCACCGCGCCGGCGGCATCATGCGTATCCTGGGCGAACTCGAACGCGGCGGTCTGATCAACCGGGACTGCTACACGGTTCACGAAGCAACGCTCGGCGATGCGATCGACCGCTGGGACATCACCCGCACCAATTCCGAGAGCGTCCGCGATTTCTTCAAGGCAGCACCCGGCGGCGTTCCGACTCAGGTCGCGTTCAGCCAGTCCTCGCGTTGGGACGAGCTCGATACGGATAGCGACACGGGCATCATCCGCTCTGTTGAAAATCCCTTCTCCAAGGATGGCGGCCTGGCGGTTCTCTACGGCAACATCGCGGCCGACGGCTGCATCGTGAAGACCGCGGGCGTCGATGAGTCGATCCTCAAGTTCAGCGGTCCCGCTGTCGTCTTCGAAAGCCAGGATGCGTCCGTCAAGGCGATCCTCAGCAACGAGGTCAAGGCCGGCGATGTCGTTGTTATCCGCTACGAAGGTCCAAAGGGCGGACCGGGCATGCAGGAAATGCTCTATCCGACCAGCTATCTGAAGTCGAAGGGCCTCGGCAAGGCCTGCGCGCTGATCACCGACGGCCGATTCTCCGGCGGCACATCCGGCCTGTCGATCGGTCACGCTTCCCCGGAAGCAGCCCAGGGCGGCGCGATCGGACTGGTCCGTCAGGGTGACATGATCGAGATCGATATTCCGAACCGGACCATCCATCTGGCGGTGTCGGATGCTGAACTCTCGGCGCGTCGCCACGAGCAGGATGCACTCGGCTGGAAGCCGTCAGCGCCCCGCAAGCGCAACGTCACGACGGCCCTCAAAGCCTATGCGGCATTTGCGTCGAGTGCTGACAAGGGCGCGGTCCGGATTCTGCCTGAGTAAGTCTCGGGTCGAACCAACCCCGCAGACAGAGATCTCAAAACTTCAAAGGCCTCGGTGCACAATACCGAGGCCATTGTCTTTGATCGTTTCCAATGAACGTCGCTTAAGGACTAAAGCGGCTCTTTGCTCAGTCCGCTAAACGCTTCCTGCAACTGCTTCATCCGCTCCGCATAGGCCGTCGTCAGGCATTGGACGTCTGCCTCGCAAGCCCGACGCTTCTTCAACCAGTCGCTTTGTTCCTGGCGCAGCTGGTCGCGATTGCCCATGGCGAGCAGGCTGGTCAGGATGTCGAATGTGGTGACCATCTTCACATCGGCATCGTTCAGCGTGCGTGTGTCGCAGATCACCTTCTCTTCGGCGACCAGATCGGTCTTCTCGCAATCGAAGCTCGCCGCCGCTGCCGGGCGAGGTGCAAGGGAAAGGCCGGCGCTCAGGACAAGTGCAGCCACGCCGGTGGCCGCGAATATGGTTTTCATGCTGGAACGCTCCTGTGTGCAGTCTCTGGAGCCGATCCCAAACGGCATCGTAAACTCCCAAGGACAAACATGATGCACATGCGCGAGATAGCAAGGATGATAGAGGCTAGGATCGTGCTGAAAAGCCGATGCTTTTTGCGGATCAGCTGGAAGCAGCAACACCCGCCCGCGGGCTTTGTCGGGTACCGTCTTTCCCTGCCTGTGCCAGATACCCATATACGCGGTCGCAAGGACGCGTCATCGGGTTCTCGGCACCTTTCTTTTGCCGCCTGCGGCGCTACAACGTCATCCAGCAATTTGTAAGAGGAATCACATGTCCAGCACGCTCAAGCGACCGTTCGAACGGCATCTCAGGCAGCTCTTGCTCAGCGTCGTCCTGCTCGCGGCATTGGCCCCCGCTGGCGCCTATGCGCAGGACCAGAAGACGGTGCCGCAAAGCCGGCAGGAAATGCAGCTTTCGTTCTCGCCGCTGGTCAAGCAAACCTCCGGTGCCGTCGTCAACGTCTATGCCGAGCGCGTCGTGCAGCGCCCGAACCTGTTTTCCGGCGACCCCTTCTTCGAGCAGTTCTTCGGCCAGCGCATGCCGAACCGTTCGGAAAAGCAGTCTTCGCTCGGTTCCGGTGTCATTCTCTCCGGCGACGGTCTTGTCGTTACCAACAATCACGTCATCGAAGGCGCTGATGATATCAAGATCGCCTTGGCGGACGGCCGGGAGTTTCCCTGCGAACTCGTCCTGAAGGACGAGAGCGTCGATCTGGCCGTGTTGCGGATTAAGGCAAAGGAAAATTTCCCGGTCCTGCCGCTGGCCGATTCGGACCGCACAGAGGTCGGTGATCTGGTGCTCGCGATCGGCAATCCGTTTGGTGTCGGCCAGACAGTCACCAGCGGCATCGTGTCGGCGCTTGCCCGCAACCAGGTGTCTTCGGGTGATTTCGGCTTCTTCATCCAGACCGACGCGTCGATCAATCCCGGTAACTCCGGCGGCGCGCTGATGAACATGAATGGCGAACTGATCGGCATCAACACCGCGATCTTCTCGCGCGGCGGCGGATCGAACGGAATCGGCTTCGCCATTCCGGCAAATCTTGTCAAGGTCTTCCTGGCGGCTGCCTCCGAAGGCAAGTCGGTCTTCGACCGTCCCTATGTCGGCGCGACCTTCGATGCCGTGACCTCTGACGTCGCCGAAGCGCTTGGCTTGAAGGCTGCCCGCGGCGCTCTGGTCTCGCGTGTCGTCGAAGGCGGTCCGGCCGACAAGGCAGGATTGAAGCCCGGCGAGGTTGTCACGGCCGTCAATGGCATTCCAGTCGAACATCCCGATGCGCTCGGCTACCGACTGACGACGGCGGGCCTCGGCAAGGGAGCGAAATTGAGCGTCCAGACGCCCGACGGCATGCGCGACCTCCAGCTTGCGCTCAATTCCGCGCCGGAAAGCACGCCGCGCGACGAGCGGGTGCTGGAAGGCCGCAATCCCTTCGCCGGTCTTCGGATTGCAAACCTGTCACCGAAACTCGCCACGGAACTGCGCATGCCAACGGACAAGAGCGGGGTCGTCGTCACCGACGTCTCGCGCGGCTCGCCTGCCGGTCGTCTTGGCTTCCAGCCACAGGACATCGTCGTCTCGCTGAACGGCGAGGCGGTCGCTTCGACGACTGTCATGGAAAAGATGCTCCGCACCGATCCGGGGTTCTGGCGGGTCGAGATCGAACGCAAGGGCCAGCGTATCCGGCAGTTCTTCCGATGAACGGTAAGGGCTGATGAGCGACGACCTGTTTGCACCGAAAGTCCCAGAAGAGGTCGCCAGCCGGCGGCCGCTTGCCGACCGGTTGCGGCCGAAGACGCTTTCGGAGGTGACGGGTCAGGCTCATCTGACGGGCGACGATGGTGTGCTTCGTCGCATGATCGATTCTGGCTCACTTGGATCGATGATCTTCTGGGGTCCGCCCGGTACCGGCAAGACGACCGTCGCCCGGTTGCTGTCAGGCGAGGCGGGGCTCGCTTTTGAGCAGATTTCGGCGATCTTTTCCGGCGTCGCGGATTTGAAGAAGGTGTTCGAATCGGCACGCCTGAGACGCATGCAGGGCCGCCAGACACTTCTCTTCGTCGACGAGATCCATCGCTTCAACCGCGCCCAGCAGGACAGTTTCCTGCCCGTCATGGAAGACGGCACGGTGATCCTAGTGGGCGCTACCACCGAGAACCCGAGTTTCGAACTCAACGCCGCTCTTCTCTCTCGCGCGCGCGTTCTGACCTTCCGCAGTCACGACGAGGAGAGCCTCAGCGAACTTTTGGAACGCGCTGAGCAAGTGGAGGCAAAGCCGCTGCCGCTCGATGACGGCGCGCGTGCAAGCCTGATCCGGATGGCGGACGGAGACGGCCGTGCGGTTCTGACGCTCGCCGAGGAAATCTGGCGTGCGGCAAGGACGGGTGAGGTGTTCGACACCGTCGGTCTCACCGAGATCGTCCAGCGCCGCGCCCCTGTCTACGACAAGGCACAGGACGGCCACTACAATCTCATCTCCGCGCTCCACAAGTCGGTGCGGGGCTCGGATCCCGATGCCGCACTGTATTACCTCGCGCGGATGTTCGATGCCGGCGAGGACCCGCTCTATCTCGGCCGACGTCTGGTCCGGATGGCCGTGGAGGATATCGGCCTTGCCGACCCGCAGGCGCTTGTCGTGTGCAACGCCGCCAAGGATGCCTACGACTATCTAGGCTCGCCTGAAGGGGAGCTGGCGCTGGCGCAGGCCTGCGTCTACCTGGCGACCGCTCCGAAATCGAATGCGGTCTATATGGCCTTCAAGGCGGCGACCCGGGCTGCCAAGGAAAACGGCTCGCTTCTGCCACCCAAGCATATCCTCAATGCCCCGACCAAGCTGATGAAAGCCGAGGGCTATAATGACGGGTATCGCTACGATCACGACGAGCCCGACGCGTTTTCAGGCCAGAATTACTTCCCCGAAAAAATGGGCCGCCAGACCTATTACGATCCGCCGGAGCGCGGCTTCGAGCGTGACATCAGAAAGCGTCTCGACTGGTGGTCAAAACTGCGCAAGGAGCGCGGCGGCAGCTAAGCCTCAGGAAGCCCTGGCGATGCCTGGTTTCTGCGCCTGACCCGGTGCCGCGACGAGCCTCACCGAGGACTCGGCCAGAGCATGATGCCCTTCCATATCCACCACCAGATGCCAGTGGCCGTTCTCCGGAACGGCGATCCGCAGCGGCGATTTCTTCGCAACGCCGCCGACGAACTTGAAATCGAGTTGTTCCGTAAACCGCTGGTAGTTCGCAGCAGTCATCAGGCGGACGTTGTTCACGCCATTGAGCGTGACTTCAATGATTGTGCCGGCGCGCTGCGGTTTGAGATCATAATGCGTGTAGCGAAAATTCGGACCTGCCATGCTTGCCTCATTCATGCCAGTATATGGGTACAACAATCCTACAGACACCCGGTTAAAGATCTATGGAACCTACTGCGTTCCTGGGTGTTATTTAAGCATGATGCCGACGCGCTGAGCCACCAGCCCGCTGGCAAGACAGATAAAGCAAGGCGATGTTTCCCCCGCGTCGCCCAAAAACGACAAAATATTTGACCTCCAATCTACCTGGTCTCGCTGTTCCCCGCAGCGGGACTTTTCTTTTTTCGGTTTCGTAAAAACCCGTCTCTACAAAGACTTGAAGCGTTTTCCGGACTCAGGTCGAGAGCAATTTGATTCAGTTTGTGAGGTGCTGGCGGTCCAGTTGGGCGGTCAGCGCAAAGATGGTTTCGCACACGGGCGTCGGCACGCCGGCCAGTTTCCCGAGCGACACGACCATGCCCGTCAACGGCACGATCTCCAGCGCCTTGCCCGCAAGTAGATCCTGGAGCATCGAGGTTTTTACTGGCCCGAAACCTTGCGCTCTCGCAAACATTTCATCGGCGGTCTGGCTGAACCTCGCACCAAAGGCGGTGCCGACCGCCTGAACCTCGTTGATGATTTTCCGAACGATTTCGGCGATATCCGGGTTTGACATCATGTCGATCATCAAGGCGCGGGTGAGTGCGCTGATGGGATTGAAGGCGGCGTTGCCACGAAGCTTCGCCCAGATCTCGTCTCTGATCCGCGGCGTTGCCTTGGCATCGAGATCGCAGCGCTGGAAGAGGTCCACGATCGCCGACAGGTCGTCGGACATCTCGCCGCTGGGTTCGCCGAGAAAGAAATGCCCTTTGCCGTTCAGGCGGGTCTTGCCGGGCTCGATGATTTCCGCACCCTGATACGCGACGCAACCGATCACGCGTTCCGGACCGATGGCGTTCCAGATACAGCTGTCTGCGTCGAGCTCGGGGATTTGCCGGCCTCCAAAGCCGCTTTCCATGTCCCCATGGAAATACCACCAGGGAATTCCGTTCAGGATCATCACGACGCGCGTGCTTTCGCCAAGCAGTGCCGCTAGACCATCTGTTGCGGCTGCGAGCTGATGGCCCTTCAAACCGGTAATGATAAGATCCTGTGGAGGCAGACTGAACGGATCATCCGTCGCGGCAACCCGTACGCGGACCGGATCGATGCCCGTGTCTTCATAAACGATGTTTAACCCGTTCTCTCGGATTGCCTTAAGCTGTGCGCCTCGCGCCACAACTGACAGCTCCGTGTCGGCTCCTGATCCCGCCGCTATCTTTGCGGCAAATGCACTTCCGAGCGCGCCCGCGCCATATACGCAAATTCTTCTGAACGTCATCTGTCCTCGCTGCATTCCGACGTAAGTCGGAAGCAGTGTAGGGGAGCGGTAGAAGCGAGGCGACCGATAATTTCGGCCGGTCCTAGTGCGAGGGGTTGTTCGGCAGCAGTTCGTTCATTCGCAGTTCGTCGATTGCTGTGACAGCCTCTTCTGCGGTCCAGCCGGCCTTGAGGGCCGCTGCAATCATCCTTACTTCCGCCTCTTCCTCGAGCGCAAGAAACAGCGGCTCGAGCGCTTCCTGGACGGTCAGAACATTCTCCTCCGGCGACGGGACGGACTGCCGTGCGGTATTCGTCAGCATGTGCGGTTCTCCTCTGTGATGGTCGAATCTATCCAATTTAACGACCCCCGAAAAGGTTCCCAAAAAACGTCGATTTTGCGGGCTTTCTGGCATCCCGATATCGTGATCTGAAGATATCGCACAAAGGTCGTTGCGAACGGTCGCAGTTAACGATGCGTTTATGAATTCGTGAAAATAAATCGCAATACGGTGCGGGATTGTCCTCGCTATCTGGGCTGGGTTGCCTGGATCGTCCCGCGGCTTTCAGCCGGTTGTATCGCCTGCGCATCCGCCACTTGCAGGCTTTGTATGGAGTAAACGCAATGACCCAGAAGACACTTGCCCTGGCGCTCGTCGCCGCCTTTGCCGCCAGCCCCGTTATGGCTGCGGATCTCACCAGCGCCTATGAGGCGCCCGCCTACAGCGAACCTGCGAGCGAACCGGCCGGTTGGTCAGGTGCTTATGTCGGTGGACACGGCGGTGTAACGTCGCCGAGGATCAACCCGTTTGCCAGCGGCAAGGGCCTCAACCTCGGCGTTCACGGCGGCTACAACCACGACCTGGGCGGCGCTATCGTTGGTGGCGAACTCGATTACTCCTATCTCGGCGATGCCGACGTGAAGGCCCGCGGCGGCAAGCTGTCCGAGCGTCATCGCATGGCCGCAAAGGTCAAGGCTGGTGTTCCGCTCGACCAGACGCTGCTTTACGGCACGACCGGTCTTGCCATGACGAAGTATCGCGATGGCGACAATGTTACCGGCCCGGACGGCTGGAAGCCTGGCCTCCTGCTGGGTGCCGGCATCGAGCAGAAGCTGACCGGCAACATCTCGGCCCGCGTCGAGTACAACTATGTCATGACCGACAACGTCAAGAGCTCCTACCAGGGCGTCGAAACCCGTAAGGACGTTCATGACCACTCGGTTACCGCTGGCGTGAACTACAGGTTCTGATTAATCCGGTCACACCCGGAACGGAAAAGGCTCGCTCACGCGGGCCTTTTTTCGTTGGGGATCTGGGCTGAGCCGCCTCAACGGTTTGCCTATCGATGTCCGTCGGGAAACGCTGCGAGCCACAACTTCTGCCCCATCGCTCATCCCATAAACTCAAAAGGCCCGCAATCGCGGGCCCTCTTCATGATCGGTATGAAAACGATGGGTCTGAACCGGTGGCCGATCAGCCGTCCGACCAGAACCGGCTGTGATCGAACTCTTCGGCAATACCGAGCGGCAGAGGCTCTGCGTTGCTGGGTTTTGCAGTCAGATCCGTCAGCGTGCGGCCGACGACGAGCGGCGCGGTCATTCCGGTCGATGCGCCGGGGGGCGAGATCGCCCAGGAGATCAAAACGTCTTCGCCATCAAACTCGTCTTCCGGATCGATCTGCGGCCCGGTGATCGGCAGCGATGCCAGCGAGTGTCTTGGTTCTGGAAGTCCTTTCGCCGGCGCAGCAAGGGCGAGGGCGGGTACGAAGCCCGGTGCAGGGCGAGGCAGCATCGGCATGCTGTTTCCGAGCGCGGACGCCGATGCGGCCGTCGGTGCCGGACCAAGCGAGGCGGTTTCGATGACGGCGGCAGGAGCCGATGACGCGGTTTCAGCCGCCGGACGCAGGCCCGGGGCCGGGATTGCGAGAGATGCCAGATCGGCAAAGGCGGGTACCGGCGCCACGGCAACCGTCGCACGCGCCGATGGCCGTGGCGTCGTCTGCTCGTCGAGTGCTGCAAGCGCGCGGCTGCGTGGTGTTGGCAGCATCGCGGTGATCAGGCCGCTGCCGACCCGTTTTCCGGCACCAGCATCATCGTCGGCCTCGATATCTATGGTCGCACGCGCAATAGCGATCGACTTGCCGCTGCCACGGCGTTTGAGATCGGCCATCGCGACGCTATAGCCCTGGAGCGGTCTTCCGTCGGCGGGAACATGGATGGTTCTGCCGTTCGGGAAGATACGCGCCAGCTCCTGCCGCGACAGACGTGGCCAGGCTCGGACATTGCCGACATCCACATGCAGGAAGGGCGAGCCGGATGTCGGGTAATAACCGACGCCGCCGCCCTGTATCTGAACAGCGATGGCCCGCAGCGTCGAAAGCTTGACGCCGGGAATGTAGAGATCGATCGCCTTGCCAAGCATATGCTGGCTCTTGCGCGCAACCCCGGTGGAGCGTGAGCGACCGCGCAGCATGTTGTTGGTGGCAGGCGAACGATAGGCCGATACGACGTGGATGTAATTGTTGGTGCCGGAACGCTCGTAGATCTCCCAGACAAGATCGAGCAGGTTCGGATCCATTCGCGCCGTCTCGTTGCGGCGCCAGTCGCGCAGGAACCGGTTCATCTGGGCAAGACCCTTCTGATCCAGCCTGCCGTCCCGCTTGTAGGTAATCGTCGCCTTTTCGCCCGTATGGGTAAAATAGAGCTTGAGAGACCGATCCTCGGCAAAGGCAAACGACGCCGATCCCAACAGAGCCGCCACCGCAAGCCCGGCAGCGCCCGCAGACCGTGCAGCCTTGCCGGCCGCTTGCGAGGCGAGGTTCACAAGTGCGCGTGCAGCACCGGGTACAGACTTAATCGACAGAGACTGGGACACGACAAACCCGCTTTACGCAAACTGTGACAGCGGGATGCGAAAACCGCAGCCCGGCGAATACGGGACCATTATGGTCAACGAAAAGCTAACGGGAGGTTGATGCCCGCAAGGCGAAGTGCGGTGACACGGCTTTGTGAAGTGGGGTGGGCCACGCGAGCGTCAAACCGGATTGCAGGTCATGCCGTTGCTGGCCGTGGGTCGCCAGCGCTCTAAGCTCGGTTCCTCGCTTTTGGCATACACGGGAAAGACTGTTTCGAGGGAACAGCTACGAACAGCGTTTATTCAGTGTTTGACGAAAAGGCCGCAAGAAAAATCCCCGCACTGAACATCATCAGTGCGGGGATCAGGTTAGACTAATTTGGCTCAGGTGAGGGCTAGCCGCTCACCAATCCCGTCTCAAATCAGCTGCAGCCGCTCGTTGCGCCGCAGGTGTCGCACTTTTCGCATGTTCCGTTGCGGACCATGGTGAAGTTCTGGCACTCGGTGCACATGTTGCCGGTGTAGCCCTGCATGATCGACTTCATCCGGCGATCGGCTTCCTTCTTCTTGGCTTCCGCCTTGGCAGCGGCAGCGTCTGCCTCAGCCTTGTCGGAGAAGAGGGCGGTTGCGACCTGCTGGCCTTCGTCGGCAAGCTGCTCGTCGGCGATGTCATCTGCCACTTCGCGAGGCCGCTCTTCGTAGTCGCGCTTGAAGGACACGACTTCCGATGTGGAGATCGCAAGCGTGGTTTCGAGCTTGCGGGCAGCCGAGCCGGCAAACGAGGTGACGTTGCCGCCGCCGCTGCCGACCGAGGCCTTTGCCGCGGAGCCCCCTGCCGAACCCTTCGGCTCGTTGCCGGCCAACCGGTCGGAACCACCCGAGACGAGTGTCGGCTTGTAGCCGCGCGTCCAGCCGGTGGAGAGAAGGTTGGTCTTGCCTTCCTCGATACCCTTGCCAAGTGCCGTCTGCGAGAAGTCCGACGTATCCACATGCGCCAGATCGTGACGGCCGAGATAGGACACGGCCAGTTCGCGGAACACGTAGTCGAGGATCGACGTGGCGTTCTTGATCGCGTCATTGCCAGTCACGATGCCGGCCGGCTCGAACTTGGTGAAGGTGAAGGCCTCCACATATTCTTCAAGCGGCACGCCGTACTGGAGACCGAGCGAGATGGCGATGGCGAAGTTGTTCATCATCGCACGGAAGGCGGCGCCTTCCTTGTGCATGTCGATGAAGATTTCGCCGATGCGGCCGTCACCGAATTCGCCGGTACGCAGATACACCTTGTGTCCGCCGACATTGGCCTTCTGGGTGTAACCCTGGCGGCGGTTTGGCAGCTTTTCCCGTTCGCGGGTGACGCGTTCGACAATCCGCTCGACTATCTTTTCGGTGATCGTCACGGCCTGTGCGGCAGTTGGTGCTGCAATCAGGTCCTCGATCGCGTCCTCTGCATCGTCTTCGTCGATCAGCGAGGCGTTGAGCGGCTGCGACAGCTTCGAACCATCGCGGTAGAGGGCGTTGGCCTTCAGAGCCAGCTTCCAGGACAGCATGTAGGCCGCGCCGCAATCTTCGACGGTTGCCTCGTTCGGCATGTTGATCGTCTTGGAGATTGCGCCGGAGATGAACGGCTGGGCGGCCGCCATCATGCGGATGTGGCTTTCAACCGACAGGTAGCGCTTGCCGATCTTGCCGCACGGGTTGGCGCAATCGAACACCGGCAGATGCTCGTCCTTGAGGAACGGTGCGCCTTCCAGCGTCATCGCACCGCAAACGTGGATGTTGGCAGCTTCGATGTCCTTCTTCGAGAAACCGATATGCTCAAGCAGGTTGAAGCTCATGTCGGCGAGCTGCTCGTCGGAAACTTTCAGGGTTTCCTTGAGGAAGTCGGTGCCGAGCGTCCACTGGTTGAACACGAACTTGATGTCGAAGGCAGCCTTGGTTGCGCCGTTGATGGCAGCGATCTTCTCGTCGGAGAAGCCCTTCGCCTTCAGCGAACCGGGATTGACGCCGGGAGCCTGGTTGATGTTGCCGTGACCGACCGCATAGGCCTCGATCTCGGCAAGCTGGCTTTCGGTATAGCCGAGGCTGCGAAGCGCTTCCGGAACGGCACCGTTGATGATCTTGAAGTAGCCGCCGCCGGCGAGCTTCTTGAACTTGACCAGCGCAAAGTCGGGCTCGATGCCAGTCGTGTCGCAGTCCATCACGAGACCGATCGTGCCTGTCGGCGCAATCACTGTTGTCTGCGCGTTGCGATAGCCGTGCTTTTCACCCAGCTGCAGCGCCTTGTCCCAGGCAGCCTTTGCATGGACGACGAGATCCTGGTCCGGGTTTTCCGAGTGGATCAGCGCAACCGGATCGACCGACAGCTGCTCGTAGCCGGAGGTTTCGCCGTAAGCTGCGCGGCGATGGTTGCGGATGACCCGCAGCATGCTCTCGCGGTTCGGTGCGAAATTCGCGAACGGTCCGAGTTCGCCGGCCATTTCGGCAGACGTCGCATAGGCAACGCCGGTCATGATCGCGGTCAGCGAGCCGGCAATGGCGCGGCCTTCCTTCGAGTCATACGGAATGCCCGACGACATCAGGAAGCCACCAATGTTGGCATAGCCGAGGCCGAGCGTGCGGTACTGGTAGGAGAGTTCGGCAATTTCCTTGGACGGGAACTGCGCCATCATGACCGAGACTTCGAGAACGACGGTCCACAGGCGGACCGAATGCTCGTAATCGGCAATGTTGATGTTCTTCGTCGCCGGGTTCTTGAACTGAAGAAGGTTCAGCGAGGCAAGGTTGCAGGCCGTGTCGTCGAGGAACATGTATTCCGAGCACGGGTTCGAGCCGCGGATCGGTCCACCGGCCGGCGACGTGTGCCAGTCGTTCATCGTCGAGTTGAAGTGGATGCCCGGATCGGCAGATGCCCATGCGGCATAGGAAATCTGTTCCCACAGGTCCTTTGCCTTCAGCGTCTTCATGACCTTGCCGTCCTTGCGGGCGGTCAGGTTCCAGTCGCCGTCATTCTCGACCGCCTTGAGGAAGTCGTCCTTCAGCGAAACGGAATTGTTGGAGTTCTGGCCGGAGACAGTGAGGTATGCTTCCGAATCCCAGTCGGTGTCGTAGGTCTTGAACTCGAGATCCTTGTAGCCCTGACGGGCGAACTGGATGACGCGCTTGACGTAGTTTTCCGGAACCTGGTCCTTCTTGGCGGCCTTGATCTCGCGCTTCAGGGCAGGGTTCTTCAGCGGGTCGTAGCACTCGTCGCCATCGGCTTCGCAATTGACGCAAGCCTTCATGATCGCCTTCAGATGACGGCTGACGATCTTGGAACCGGTGACGAGGGCCGCAACCTTCTGCTCTTCCTTGACCTTCCAGTTGATGTATTCCTCGATATCCGGATGGTCGATATCGACCACGACCATCTTCGCTGCGCGGCGCGTCGTGCCGCCCGACTTGATGGCGCCGGCTGCACGGTCACCGATCTTGAGGAAGCTCATCAGGCCGCTGGAGCGACCGCCGCCCGAAAGCTTTTCGCCTTCGCCGCGCAGATGGCTGAAGTTGGAGCCGGTGCCGGAGCCGTACTTGAACAGGCGGGCTTCGCGAACCCACAGGTCCATGATGCCGCCTTCGTTGACGAGGTCATCGCCGACCGACTGGATGAAGCAGGCATGCGGCTGCGGATGCTCGTAAGACGACTTCGACTTGGTCAGCTTGCCGGTGAACGGGTCGATATAGAAATGGCCCTGGCCGGGACCGTCGATGCCATAGGCCCAGTGCAGGCCGGTGTTGAACCACTGCGGGCTGTTCGGCGCAACGCGCTGGGTGGCAAGCATATAGGCAAGCTCGTCCATGAACGCGGACGCGTCGTCTTCCGACGTGAAATAGCCGCCCTTCCAGCCCCAGTAGGTCCAGGTACCGGCAAGACGCGAAAACACCTGGCGCGCATCGATTTCCGAACCGTAGCGCTCGCCTTCGGGAAGATCGCGCAGCGCCTTTTCATCGGCAACCGAACGCCAGAGGAACGACGGAACGTCGTTTTCTTCGACTTTCTTCAGGCGCGCAGGCACGCCGGCCTTGCGGAAATACTTCTGCGCCAGAACGTCCGTCGCAACCTGCGAGAACTGCGTGGGCACGTCGATATCCGCAAGCCGGAAGACGATCGAGCCATCCGGATTACGGATCTCGCTGGTTGCCTTGCGGAATTCAATCTCTCCGTAGGCGCCCGTTTCCGGCTTGGTGAAACGACGTTCGATGCGCATTGCCTAATCCCTCGTCAGTGAGGCGCCACTCGATGGGGCGCACGTGTTCATGCCGGCTGCTCGCCATCATGGGCAGCCGGTCAAAATTTTATCACCCAGTGAAACATCATGGATGGCATGTCTGTATCTTGTGATGGATGGTGGCTGCAAACACTAAATATAGTATTAACAGTTTCTTTCCGCCAGCGCCAGCACCGTTTCAGCAGACCATCGAGCGGCCATGGAAATCCGTCACCAGGCGATCCTCAAGAACCGCCACGACCTGCAGGAAACCCATTTTGACTCGAAAAAGAACCGGCCTCGTTACTCCCGGTCCAGTCGCCGCCGCAACCTGATGGCAATGTCGACCTCCAGGGGAGATTCGTCAAGCCGTAGTTGTTAGTGGTTTCGTAACCACAAGATATTGTAGGTTTGGCTGTGGATAACGGGGAAGAAAAAACGTTGAGGAATCTCAGTGATTTACGACGTCAAGTACCGGACTGCGCAAAGTTCACGCAATTGGACGGCGTTCGCGATCAGGACTGCTTCGACAGTGCGACGCCTGTAAAGCAGGGACTTTGCCTATGCTCTGAAGCATCTGTGTGACACCGGCGACAATTTCGGATTAATTTCGAGGTTGGGAAAATGCGGTTCGCTCTGTTGACAGCCGGAAATGTTTCCAAACGGCACGTCTTGCAGGGGTAAGTCCATCGCTCCGATTTCTCATCCCTCGTATTCCGCAAATGTACCATAAACGGTTTTCGTATATCTAACCGGGATGCAAGTAGGTTTCGCAAAAAGCGAGTTCAAAAGAGGGAGCCCGTGATGTTCGGCGACGTCGTTGCACGGCATAGTCGTCAGGCAATCTTTCGCACACTCGGGCTCGCGCTGATCTGTACCTCCGGCTCGCTCCCCGCGTTTGCCGATGCGACGCAACGACCTTCGTATCGTTGCGAATTTGCGCATACCATGGATACTGCAGTTTCGAGATCCGCCTGTAATGCTGTCCGCTCCACAGTCGAGCAGATGACGGGTCGAGGACCTGGTTATGGACAGTTCGTCTTCGAGGTAACGCGCGCTCGCACAAACAGCGTGTCTGCGAGATTGCGCTGGAAGGCAGACGGAGCTGCTGGCTGGCGTTCCGGACCGGTCGTGACGACCGTCGTCTCGGACGCGGCTTTGAATGACGATATTCTGAAGGCATTTGCCCGGCAGCTTGTCGAGGCATCAGGATTTTGAATGGCCACAGGAAGGCCGGGGGAGACTTGAATGGCGACTTACACGGAAGAGACTGACGCAGCGGCTAGCCGTTCCACGGCCTACAAGATCGCTGCCGGCGACACGTTCACCGGCGCGCTGGCGACCGGAGATGCCGATTGGATCAAGGTCTCGCTTACGGCAGGCAAAGCCTATCAGTTCGACATGTCGGGGACGGTCGGCTGGGCCGGTCTGCAGGTCATGGACGCGGACGGCATCGCGATTGATATCGACGAGAACAGTCTCGACACGGACTTCGAGAAGTCGACGCTCAGCGTCTTTGCCGAAAAGAGTGGCACCTACTATATCCGCGTCGGCAGTCACGACGACGAATGGTCAGGCGACTATGCGCTGAAGACGACGGTTGTTACCGCCCCGAAATTCGCAAGCTACGATACGATCGCCAAGCAGTTGACCACGGATTTCTGGACCAGCGACGGCGGCACGCCCTTCAAGTTCAATATCGCGGCCGGCGGCACGTTGACCGTCAACATCGGTGCGCTGACCACCCAGGGCCAGCAGCTGGCCAAGTGGGCTCTCACTGCCTGGACGGAAGCCTCCGGCATCAAGTTCAAGTTCGTGTCCGGTTCGGCACAGATCTCCTTCGACGACAAGGAGGGCGGCGCTTACGGCGGATCGACGTCGATCATCGGCGGTTTCACCACGGCGTCTTTCGTCAATGTGGCGGCAAGCTGGATCACCGACTACGGCGCGGGCGCAGACAGCTACACGATGTCCACCTATGTGCACGAGATCGGTCATGCGCTGGGGCTCGGCCATGCGGGCAACTATGACGGCAACGCCACCTGGGGCATAGACAACCGGTTCGAAAACGATTCCTCACAACTGACGGTGATGTCCTATTTCGACGATCAGGTCAGTGTCTGGGCCGGTGGCTCCGGCACCACTTCCATCACGCCGATGATGGTGGACGTCCTTGCCATCCGCAACCTCTACGGGACCACGGCGATCAGTCCGGGCAACACGACCTACGACCTGAAGTCCGACTTCCTCGGCAAGGATGTCGCGATGAACCTGGTCGATACCGGCGGCAGCGATACGCTGAATTTCAGCTGGGCGTCGGGAAACCAGCGGATCGACCTCAATGCTGAGGAATTCTCGAGCGTCTCGGGCGGGATCAACAATCTCTCGCTGTCGCGGGGCACGGTGATCGAGAACGCGATCGGCGGCAAGGGCGTGGACGTCATCGTCGGCAACGCGGTCGCCAACATCCTCGAAGGTCGGGCTGGACAAGACAAGCTGATCGGCAACGGCGGCAACGACAAGCTGATCGGTGGTACCGGAAACGATACCCTGACCGGTGGCAGCGGCAAGGACACGTTCGTCTTCAGTTCGGCGCTGAACAGCTCAACGAATGTCGATACGATCACCGACTTCTCGGTCGTGGACGATCTGATCCATCTGGAGAACGCGATCTTCACCGCCTTCACCAAGAACGGAGCGATTTCCAGCGGCAATTTCCTGAAAAGCACGTCGCCAACGGCCAAGGACAGCAACGATTTTCTGGTCTACGAAACCGATACCGGAAATCTGTTCTACGATGCCAACGGCAGCAAGTCCGGCGGCTCGGTGATGATCGCGCATCTCGATAAGAGCCTGGCGCTGAGCTATCAGGATTTCCTGATCGTCTGAAACCGGTTGCGCGAAGACAGACCGGCACGGGTGAGCCGGTCTGGATGTCGTGTGGCAGTTCAGCCCTTGTGGCCCTTGGCGATCGGCTCCTGGTAGGTGAAGCCCATATCCCACGGGAAATAGATCCAGGTATCCTGGCTGACCTCGGTCACGAACGTATCGATCATCGGCACGCCCGACGGCTTTGCATAGACGCAGCCAAAATGCGCCTTTGGCAGCATGGCACGCACCTCGGAGGCTGTCTTGCCGGTGTCGGTCAGGTCGTCGATCACGAGTATGCCAAGCCCACCGTCTTCGCAGAGCTCGGGCGAAATCCCTTTCAGAAGGTTCATCTCACCCTGGTTGACGTAGTCGTGGTAGGACGCGATGCAGACGGTCTCGATCAGGCGGATGTTCAGCTCGCGCGAAATAATCGCCGCCGGCACAAGGCCGCCGCGCGTGATGCAGACGATCGCTCTGAACTCCTGACCCAAACCGGCGAGACGCCACGCCAGCGCGCGCGCATCACGGTGGAACTGGTCCCAGGAGACGGGGAAAGCTTTTTCGGGAAGAGACATTGGAGAGCCTTGGCTTAGATCTGCTTTGGCTCTCGCTAATAGCGGGAAACGGATGTTTCTGGCAAGGTGGGTAGGACGACTTCGGTCCGACCCTTCATCGCGACAGAAGCGTCAGCGCGGTCATTGAATCCAGAACGCTGCGTGTCGTCCCTCCGAACAGCATTTCCCACCAGCGGGAATGGCCGTAGCCACCCATGACCAGCAGATCGATACTGTCGTCCAAAAGCCGGTTTTCGATGGCCTTGGCTGGCGTCTCGCGGCTACCGATCCGCGTGGTGACAGTGACGTTGACGCCATGTCGCGCAAGACTTGTGGCAATCTCGGTTCCCGCAAACTCGGCCGTCTGGTCGCCGCGCTCCGGCGGGTCGACGACGAGCACTTCCACACTTGTGGCGGTCTTGAGAAAGGGCAGGGCGTCGAAGGTCGCGCGGGCCGCTTCCTTGGAGCCGTTCCAACCGATCAGAACACGCTCGATCGGCTTGAAGGCGGTCATCCGGTGGGGAACGAGCAACATCGGGCGACCGCTCTCGAACAGGAAGGTTTCGAGATCGGCCCGGTGATCCGAATGGGAAGGGTCGCTCTGGCTTGCAATGATGAGGTCCGCGGTCCGGGCAGTCTCCATCACCGAACTCGCGCCATATCCGGCAGAGGAGACGAAACTGCGCCATTCGCGCGACAGTCCCTCACGCGTGGACACCGTGTTGAAGATGTCGGCGACCATGGCCGTTTCCTTCTGGGCAACCTCCTGCAGGACCTGGACCGCTGCGGGATCGGGGATCTCCATCGGCGCGATCAACGGCACGGCGGCAAGCGTCTCGGCATGCACGCCAATCAGGTGGGCGGAGAACGTTTCAGCCAGGGCCGCGCCAAAATCCGCCATTTGCCGGGCGTTCTGCGGAATGTCGAGGACAGCAAGAATGGTTTTGTAAGCCATGGCTTCATCTCCCTTGTTGACCGGCGCCGGGGAGCCGAAAGCCGGTCTCTAATTGTTACGTGATGCCCAGATCGGGCTTGGTCGATCGACTTGGGGAAGGCCAGCTCGCGCAGGTCTCTCTCAGGCGTCCGCCGTCGGGTTGTCGGCAATCCGGGTGCCGTCGATATTGGCAATCATGTCCGCGACAGCCTGCGCGGCCGCGTCCAGAACCTGCGGATCGCGGGCGCGGACCACCAGCTCGGTTGAAAAGCGCTTGCCATCGTATTTTGGATAAGAGCCGATGCTGGTCTCCGGATGCGCCTTCTGCACAGCCGCAAGCGGGGTCCCGATATCGCCCTCGCCATAAGGGCAGGCAATTGCCCGCGACAGCACTTTCGAGCCCGATTTGAGCGTCGGCAGAACATTGTCCATCATCGCCTGGAACACCTGCGGTACACCGGCCATCACGTGGACATTGCCGATGACGAAGCCGGGTGCCGTTGAAACCGGATTGGCGATATGCGTGGCACCCTGCGGCATCCGCGCCATGCGTTGGCGGGCCTCGGTGAATTCCATTTCGCGGCGCTTGTACATCTCGGCGAGCAACCGCATCGCTTCCGGGTCGTGAATGCAGGGCACTTCGAATGCTTTCGAGACTGCATCCGCTGTGATGTCGTCATGGGTCGGGCCGATGCCGCCGGATGTGAAGACGTAATCGTAGCGGGCACGCAAAGCGTTCAGAGCCTCAACGATCGCGTCTTCTTCGTCGGCAACGATGCGCACTTCCTTCAGGTCGATGCCTGAAAGCGTCAGCAGGTCGGCGAGGTGGCCGATATTCTTGTCCTTGGTCCGGCCGGAAAGAAGCTCGTCGCCGATGGCGAGCATCGCCGCGCTGACGAGGGTAGGTGAGGATGACAGGGTATCGGACATGGAGGCGCTCGCTTTCTCATTGCACGGGAACGTTAGCGCGCGCCGGGAAACGATTGCAATCGTTCAATCCAAAAACTGACGTGCGAATGAAACGACAAACATTCGATCGCGTTCAGCAATTGTGGACAGTCCGTGCAGAGATCGCCCTCTGGCCGGTGCTGTGACACTGCGCTAGCTAAGCCTCAAGGCCTGTTATCGGAAAGCGTCCTGCTTGCCATGATCGTGACGTGGTCCGTTGCCGCCTTGCGATCATCATTCCAGCACCTGCAAAGGAATTGAAAACAATGACAAAAGTACTGGTTCTCTACTATTCCTCGTACGGCCATATCGAGACGATGGCGTATGCTGTCGCCGAAGGCGCTCGCTCGGCCGGTGCCGAAGTGACCGTCAAGCGCGTTCCGGAACTGGTTCCTGAAGAGGTAGCCAAGGCATCGCACTTCAAGCTTGATCAGAAGGCTCCGATCGCCACACCGGACGAGCTCGCTGAATACGATGCGATCATCGTCGGTGCCGGGACCCGCTACGGTTCGGTTGCCTCGCAGATGCGCAATTTCTGGGATCAGACCGGTGGCCTGTGGTTCGCCGGCAAGCTGATCGGCAAGGTCGGCTCCGTGTTCACCTCGTCGGCCACCCAGCATGGCGGCCAGGAATCGACGATTCTCGGCTTCATCCCGACCTTCCTTCACCAGGGCATGGCCGTGGTTGGTCTGCCTTACTCCTTCCAGGGCCAGATGGGCACGGAGGAAGTCATGGGTGGCTCCCCTTACGGCGCCACGACCATCACCAACGGCGACGGCTCGCGCCAGCCTTCCGAGATTGAACTCGAAGGCGCACGCTTCCAGGGCGCCCATGTTGCAAAGACTGCAGCCAAGCTCAGCGCCTGATCTGCCCACTTCAAGTGAAAAGCGCGGGGCCTCGGCTCCGCGCTTTTTTGTTGCGCACCTGCTGCCGCCTGCAATTTCCGTCCTTGACGTCGAAGGCGAACTTCACGAAACAGGAAACCAGGCGGACGTGGCGAAATTGGTAGACGCAGCAGACTTAAAATCTGCCGACCTCAGGTCTTACGGGTTCGACCCCCGTCGTCCGCACCATCATTCTTAACCTTTCCAAATTGAATTGATCTCCTTGCCCTCTACTTCCATCAGGAGCGGTAGGAGAAAAACGTATGCTCAGGGCAATTTTGATCGTTGTGGCGGGTCTATTCGTCATCGCGAATGCATTCGCGGCTGGCGTCGTAAAGGAAGGCCAGGTGATGGCGAGCCGGATCCTTGGCAAGAATGTCGAGTTTACGCTCTATCTTCCTCCAGGCTACGGATCCGACGAACGGCGATACCCGGTCATCTATCTGATGCACGGTGGTGGCGATGGAAAGAATCAGGACTGGTACCGGTATGGGAACGCCAACCTGATCTTCGACAAACTGATCGAAAGCGGCGAAGTACCGCCCTTCATTGCCGTGACGCCTGAGGGTCGGCGGGACGAGGAAAACAAGTTCAACACCTATTATATGAACGATGCCGACGGAAAATATCTGTGGCAGGATATGTTCGTGAAGGAATTCATTCCGCACGTTGAGGGCTCGTTCCCGGTGATCGCAGGCAAGAAGTCGCGCGGCATTCTGGGCCTTTCCATGGGTGGTTATGCAGCCATGGCCTACGCGCTGAAATATCCGGATCTGTTTGCCGGTGCTGCAGCGCTGAGTGCTGCGTTCAGAACCGATCAGCAGATTGTAGCGATGGATCAGGCAGGCTATGACCGTCGGTACGGCAAGGCTTGGGGTGAGGGGTTGAGTGGCACGGATCGGCTGAACCAGCCTTACTACGCCAACAGCGTTCTCGATCTCGTCGACAAGACGCCTCCAGACGCAATCCGCAAAACGGAACTGTTCATCGATTGCGGATCGTCCGACAGCTTCTTCGTGGGCAATGCGGAACTGACGGTCAAGCTGCAGAAGCTCGGCGTGCCGCACCGCTTCATGGCGCGTGAAGGTGGCCACGACTGGACCTATTGGCGCTCGGGTCTGCCGGAAGCGACCCGGTTCATCGGCAAACTCCTGCATCAATAGTGCCGCGCAGAGCGCGTCGCCATTACCCGAAGATTCTGGGGCATCGATGTTTTTGTTCCCAAAAACGCGCACAGAACGGAAAGTCTGCAAAACGGCCTTGGTCTTGTTACGGCACGTGTGGCATAGCGGATGAAATCGTGAAGAATTGGGATGTTTAGCGTGACGAAGCTCGGTGTCGACGAAGCAAAAGCCGCAATGCGGACGATCTTTCCGGAGACGCCGCTTCAGCTCAACGAACATTTGAGCCGTAAATACGGCGCAGAGATCTGGCTGAAGCGCGAGGACCTGTCTCCGGTCCGCTCCTACAAAATCCGCGGCGCCTTCAACTTTCTTCGCAAGGCGATCGCCGACGGGGCAAAGGATCGCACCTTCGTCTGTGCCTCAGCCGGCAATCACGCGCAGGGATTTGCCTTCGTGTGCCGGCATTTCGAAGTGCCGGGCGTCGTCTTCATGCCGGTAACGACGCCGCAGCAGAAGATCGACAAGACGCGGATCTTCGGCGGCCAGTACATCACCATCAAGCTCGTCGGCGACATCTTTGACCAGTGCTATGCCGCGGCCCGCGCCCATGTGGAGGAGACTGGTGGCATGATGGTGCCACCGTTCGATGCGGCTCATATCATCGAGGGGCAGGCGACAGTCGCTGCTGAAATCCTCGAGCAACTGCCGGAAGGCGCAACGCCTGATCTCGTCATCATGCCGGTCGGCGGTGGGGGGCTTGCGTCAGGACTGAGCGGCTATCTTTCCGACGTGGTGGCGAAGGAAAACTTTATTTTCACCGAGCCGACTGGTGCTCCAAGCCTGAAGACCAGCCTCCAGACCGGGTCGCTCGTCACACTTCCGAAGGTCGACAACTTCGTGGATGGCGCTGCGGTTGCGCGGATCGGCGAACTGAATTTCGAGATGCTGAAGGGATTTTCTCCCGATCAGGTTCTGCTCGTTCCCGAAAACGCGATCTGCGTGACGCTCACGGAGATGCTCAACCTTGAAGGCTTTGTGCTGGAGCCCGCCGGTGCTCTGTCGATCACCGCGCTTGAGATGCTCGGCCGCGAGAAGCTGGCCGGAAAGCGCGTGGTCTGCATCGTTTCCGGCGGCAACTTCGATTTCGAACGCCTTCCGGACGTCAAGGAACGGGCGATGCGCTATGCGGGGTTGAAGAAATACTTCATCCTGCGCCTTCCGCAGCGCCCGGGCGCCCTGCGAGACTTTCTCAATCTTCTCGGTCCGGAAGACGATATCGCGCGTTTCGAATACCTGAAGAAGTCGGCCCGCAACTTTGGCTCGATCCTCATCGGCATTGAAACAACCGAGTCCGGAAACTTTGCCGGTCTGCACGAGCGCTTCGAGGCGGCGGGGCTTGGTTACGAGGACATCACCGAAAACGAGATCCTTGCCAACCTGATCATATGATTTTGTCGAAATCGCACCGGAATGGTCTTCGGATTCCGCCGGTGCCGAGCAAAGGGTAGCACTCATCCATGGCTTCGTTTCTTTCCTCTCTTCTTTCGATATTTTCCGGCCCGAAATCCGAAACCGCGCCCGCACGGGAAGCCGAGCCGCAGATGCATGGCGAATGCCGCATCTATCCTGCACCGATCAAGGAAGGCAGCCAGTTCCGGCTTGCCGGCCGCATCGAAAAAGATGTCGCCGGCGAGACACTCATCCGCACTTTCGTGCGGGCAGACATGTTCACCTCTGCGGAGGACGCATCCGAATATGCCGTTCGCAAGGCACAGCAGATCATTGATCAGAACGGCGCCTCGCTGTTCTCGGATGGCGCCGTTTCGCGCTCTGCCTGATTGTTCGTCCGTCCCGCGAGATCCTCTATTGCGCCGCAGCAATTTACCGGCATAACTGGTGTTGCGATTAGCTAACAAAGTCATGGCTTTGGGATGTGAACGCGAGGTCCGCCAGGCTTAAAAGGCGTGATGATGCAGGTTTTGAACCTCTTTCTGTTCGTTGCAGAAGCGATCGTCTATTTCACGATCATGGCCGCCTTCCTGCATTTCAGGCGCCAGCTTGGCCTTGGCGTGTTCTTGGCTGCGCTCGGTGTGATGCACTTCATGGAGACCTACCTCGCGGCGGTCTTCTATGTCGAGCTGCCGTTCGGGCTGGTATCGCCCGGATCGTCCGTCTTCTTCGCGGGCAAGCTGATGATGATCCTCCTCTTGTACTTGAAAGAGGATGCCTCGACGGTGCGCCAGCCCATCTACGGACTGTTTCTCGGCAATCTCCTGACGGTTCTCATCGCGCAGATTCTGCAGGCGCATCCGGTCGTCACCCTTCCCGCCGGACGACCTGCCGACATGGTCTTTCTTAACGAGATGGGCTCACTCATGGTATGGGGCACGGCGCTGCTCTATATCGACGCCATCGCCATCATTCTTCTCTATGAGCGTTTCGGCCGGATCTTCAGGCGCCATATCATCCTGCGCTTTGCCGTCAGCGGTGCGATCGTTCTAAGCTTTGACCAGCTTGCCTTCTATTCCGGACTGCGATTGCTGTTCGACGCGCCGCTGTCGGTCCTGTTCGGCGGTTGGTACGCCAAAATGCTTGCGGTGATCATCTATTCCGTGCTGCTGCTCGCCTATCTCAAGGTCGAACAGATCCCGAGGCTTGCCTTGTCGCGGCGCGAAATTGCCGACATTTTTCACGATCTGACGTTTCGCGAGCGGTATCAGGCGCTGCTTGCCACAAGCGGCGTCGATCGGTTGACTGGCGTTTTCGATCGCAACCGGCTGGAAGCCGATGCGCCGGCGATGATCAAGCAAAGTATCGATATGCGGCAGCAGCTCAGTCTCGTGATCATCGACGCAGACCGGTTCAAGGACGTGAACGATCTCTTCGGTCACATGAAGGGGGACGAGGTGCTCAAGGACGTAGCAGCGCAGCTCAAGGCCCGAACGCGGCCGCGCGATCATCTCTCGCGGTTCGGCGGCGAGGAGTTCGTGCTGATCCTGCCGAACACGAATCACGAAGGAGCCTTGGCGCTCTCCGAGCGGCTTCGCCAGGATATCTGCGCGTCTGTCATCAGGCCGGATGGCAAGTGCATCACCGTATCGATCGGAGTGGCGACCACGTCTGACGATGGCGACACATTCGCGACACTGTTCGGCGTTGCGGACCAACGCCTCTATCACGCAAAGAAAGACGGCCGGGACAATGTCCACGGCCGTCAGGGGCGTCTCGTCTCACCAACCGGTGTGGACGTCTAGGATCAGGCCGCCAGTGCAAGCTGCTGCGTGCGATCCTGTGCGGCGGCAATCGCCTTCTCATACGCTTCCGGACCGAATGCGGTACCTTCAATGTAGATCACTTCGACATCCGTCATGCCCATGAAGCCAAGAACCGTCTTGAGGTAAGGAACGGCGTGGTTCATCGCCATGGCCGGGCCTTCCGAATAGATGCCGGCGGCCGACAGAACGACATAGACCTTCTTGCCGGTCGCAAGTCCCTGCGGACCTTCGGCTGTGTAGCGGAACGTCATGCCGGCGCGGGCAACGTTGTCGATCCAGCTTTTCAGCGTCGAATAGATATTGAAATTGATCAGGCCCGTGGCAAGCACGACCGTATCGGCGGCGAGCAACTCGGCGACGAGTTCGTCGGACAGTTTCGCTGCTGCCGCTTCCTCGGAATTGCGAGCATCTGCGGGCTTGCGGATCGCAGATGTGGTCACGGTGTCGAGATGGGCGATCGGGTTCTGACCTAAATCACGGGTCACAACGGTCGCGCCCGGATGCTGGACCTTCAGCTTGTCGACAAATTCCGTCGCAATCTTTGTCGACAGCGATTCGGTGCCGCGAGGGCTGGATGTCACGAGAAGGATGGATGGCATTGCTTTGTTTCCTATGAATTTCTCGACGGTGGGAGACTGGAGGTCGCCTGTCTGGGAAGACAAATAGGAGTAGACGGCAATCGATGGAATGGAGATAATGTCGAAGCTTTCCATCTAAAATCTGGATAGGTCACATGGACGCGAATCCCACCCTCGATCAGCTGCAGGTCTTTATCGCAGTTGCCGAAAGCGGCAGTTTTTCGGCCGCCTCACGCCTGCTGAACCGGGCTCAGTCGGTTGTCAGCTACACGATTGCCAACCTCGAGACGCAGCTCGAGATTCAGTTGTTCGACCGGGCCGGGGCGCGTCAGCCAAAACTGACCGAGGCCGGGCGGGCGATGCTGATGGATGCGCGGCGGATCGTTGCCGACCTGCAGATCATGCGGTCTCGGGCAAAGAGCATCACTCAGGGATTGGAAGCCGAGATCACGCTGGCCGTCAGCGTGATGGTGCCGGCCGACGCGGTGGTCAGCCAGCTACGCGAATTCCGAGAGAAATTTCCAAGTGTCGCCCTCAACCTCAGCGTCGGGGAACTCGGCATGGTGATGGGCCAGGTCATCAGTGGGCGGGCCGGCATCGGCATCGGTGGCGCTCTCCTGAAGCAGGACGATTCGCTGATTGCCGAAAGGATCGGTCATTCCTACCTCTTGCCGGTCGCAGCGCCGGATCATCCACTGGTGCAGCTCAACCGCACACTCACCCTCGCCGATGTGCGCGACGAGACGCAACTGGTCGTGACCGACGCGTCAGGCCTTACCGCAGGGCGTAACTTCAACGTCCTGTCCTACAAGATCTGGCGCATCAGTGACATCGCCACCAAGTATCAGCTGATCAAGGGTGGACTTGGTTGGGGCGGGCTTCCGGCGTCCCTGGTGCTCGATGACATCCGCAACGGCGATCTGGTCGCGTTGGATATCGACGCTTACGAGCAGGGGCAATATCCGATCTACGCCTTGCGAAAAGCATCCAATCCGCCCGGACCCGCGGGACAGTGGTTGATCGAATCGTTTGCAGCCAAGCTGTCCTCATGTCCAAACCATGATGACCTCCCCGAACTCCTGAAGCAGGAGCCGGAAAGGACGTATTGGCAGGCTGCCGAATAACGCGGGTCCTCGGCCGGACGACTGGATGGGACGCCTCAGAGAACCAGTCTGAACTTCGCGAAACCGTTCTCGCCGTCGCCTGCATCCTCGATCTTCGTCCCCTTCAGACTGCCGGCAAACTGGCGCGCCTTGGGTCCGGTCTCGAACAGGGCCGTGGATCCGGGCTGCGCCTTGAACGACCAGTTGTCGTCGGCCGAAGGATTGATCGTCCCTTGATCGATGATGTAGCGAACAACGACGTCGCGGTTGGTGTCGGGTGCGACGAAAATGACCTTGTCGCTCGCGATCTCCGGGAACTTGCCGCCACCGCCGGCACGGTAGTTATTGGTGACGACGACAAACTTCTGCGCCGGATCGATCGGCTTGCCGTCAAACATCAGGTCGACGATACGGTGAGCATTCTCGTCCAGTACCTTTCCATCCTTGTCGAAGCGCGACGGCTGGGACAGGTCGATCTGGTAGGTCACGCCATCGATCACGTCGAAATTGTAGGACGGGAAACCGGCGTTGAGCAGCGGAACATCCTTTGATCCCGGCTTGACCTGGTTGAACATGCCAGCCGACATTTCCAGCCAGTTCTTGACCTGCGCGCCCGATATCAGCACGGCCTGAACCGTGTTGGGATAGAGATAGAGATCCGCGACATTCTTGATGGCGATGTCGCCGGTCGGGACGTCGGTGAAATAATCCGCACCGCCGCGACCGCCGGCCTTGAAGGGAGCGGCGGCGGATAGCACCGGGAGGTCCTTGTACTCGCCATCCTTCAGCATGTCCTTGATGTACCAGGTCTGCGCATTTGAGACGATCTGCACCGACGGATCATCCGCGACCAGCGCGAAGTAGGAATAGAGCGGCGCAGATGTCTTGCCGACCGGGCGGCGGATATAGGCAAGCGTCGCCTCGTGTTCCGGCTTGATGGCCGCGGTGACCTCAGGCTTGTCTTTGACGTCGGCAACGACCTTGCGATTTTCGTCGCGGTGATAGATCGGTCTGACTTCCGAGGTGGAATCGACGATCTTCCAGCCGCTGCCATCCTTTTCGATCAACAGGTCGATCAGACCCATATGGGAGCCCCAGAACCCGGCCATGACGGCGGGCTTGCCCATCAGCGTGCCTTTCTTGGCATCAGCGCCGGCAATGCCCTCGAAATCCTTTGGACCCGGGAAAACCAGATGCTGGTGACCGGTGAAGATCGCATCGATACCCTCGATCCCTGCGAGATAAAGAGACGCGTTTTCCATCCGATCGCTCTGGCCGGAACCATCGATGCCGGAATGGGATAGGGCGATGACGATGTCGGCGCCTTCCTCCTTCATGACAGGCACCCAGGCCTTGGCAGCATCGACGATATCGCGCGTCTGCGCCTTGCCCTCAAGATTCTTGCTATCCCAGGTCATGATCTGTGGCGGCACGAAGCCGATGAAGCCGACCTTGATCGGGGTCGACTGGCCGGAACCGTCGCGGATCTGCTTTTCGATGATCACGTAGGGTTTGAAGAAGAGATCGTCGTCCTTGGCACTGGAGGCAAGCTGGCCCTTGGTCAGGTTGGCGCAGACATGCGGGAAGCCGGATCCTGCAAGCACCTTGAACAGGAAATCGAGGCCGTAGTTGAATTCGTGGTTTCCAAGCGTGCCGACGTCATATCCCAGCACGTTCATCGCAGTGATCACCGGATGCTTGTCGCCCTCTTTCATGCCACGCTCATAGGCGATGTAGTCCCCGAGCGGATTGCCCTGCAGGAAGTCGCCGTTGTCGATCAGCATCGAATTTCCGGCTTCGGCTCGAATCGAATCGATGATCGAGGCGGTACGGGCCAGTCCAAGTGTGTCGTTCGGCTTGTCGGCATAATAATCATAAGGGAAGACATGCACGTGGATGTCTGTCGTCTCCATCAGCCGCAGATGCGCCTGGTTGGCGGCCGCGCGTGCCGCAAACGGGTGGAGCATGACGAGCGCCGATGTGGCCGCAATGCCACCGAGAAGGGATCGGCGCGAGACCGCATGATTTTCGAAAAGGTCTTTGGTGAAAAGCGACATCTAATATCTCCCTCCGGATCACTGATGGAGGCGAGCTTAGGCACAATCGCCCACGGACGCATCCCTAAAATGACGGTCGGCGAAAGTTCGGTGACTGCCGGGTAATGACGCGACGGTCAATCCGGATCGGCCGCACCGCGCGCCGCAGATAGCTCGAAAAAAATCCGCCACAAAAATCAAACGGATATGACTTAGATATATCTGGCAGCTTGCAGCATTGCGGAAATGTGCTACCTTTAGATATATCGTAAGATACTCTAAAGGAGAGTAAGATGTTCCAAAGATTTGAAACCCACAGAAGCTGCAACGCCGATCGCTCGGGCTTCGAGGGACTATTTACCATGCGGGCCGCTCCGTTCAGCAAAGGCTTTGCGGGTAGGGGCTTTGGCGGAAAAGGCGGGCCGGGCGGTGGTCGTGGCTTCGGCGACGATGGCGAGGGACGTATCGGTCGCTTTCTGATGCAGGGCGATCTCAGACTGGTCGTCCTGGCCTTGATCGAGAAAGAAGCCCGCCACGGCTACGAGATTATAAAACATATCGAAGATATGACGTATGGTTTTTACGCACCCAGCCCCGGCGTCATCTATCCGACGCTGACCTATCTTGAGGAAGCCGGCTACGTGACGGCTGAAGCGGATGGCAACAAGAAGCGTTACACCATCACTGACGAGGGCCGTGCGCATCTCGATGAGAACCGCAGTTTCGCAACGACCATCCTCGAGCGCTTGTCCGAGCTGGCTGAAAAGATCAAGCTGAAGCAGGAACGGCACGAACACCACCGCGATCACGACAGGGGGCCACATCATGACCGCGGCCCGGCTCTGCCGCGCAGTGTGGAAGCGGCGCTTCTCAACCTGAGAGAAGTGTCGGCTCGCAGGATCGAACAAAACGACAAGGCTGCGGGCGATCTCGTGCGGCAGCTCCTCGATTTTGCCGAAAAGCTGGAGCGGGACGGCGGAGACCCGCAGGCATAAGGGGCTCCTGCTAAGCCGCGTCAATCCGGCACTGGAAACAGTTGTTGCGGGCCGAGCGAACGTGGACATAGGCGATATCGGCGCGTTGAAGCAGGTCTTCGGCGCGCCGCATGATTTCGGACGTCGGGGTCACCGCACCCGTGCCATAGACGATCCTGTTATCTTCTGCATAACCCCGGACGATGTAATCAGGACTGACCAGAATTGGCGGTAGAACCTCTTCCGCGATAAACCGTGGGCAGGGCGTCTTATGCAGGAAGATGGGACCGGTTTCGGCATAGGGCTGCGTTGTCGGAAACGGTCGATAGGCAAGAACGAACAGGCTTTCGCCCGCGTCGATATTCCTGAGGCAATGGCGGCAGGGATATCCGGGACCATCCGAGATCATGGTCTCCGGCTGGTGTCCGTAGGAATCGCTGCCTCCGTTCCATAGATGCTCTGCGTGGTCACCCGGGATCGCGTTGAAGATTGGCATGGTCGTCTCCTTTTCTATATATAGGAGATGACCCGTCGGGCTTTGAAGCGCCACCCGATCCTTGCGCGAGCTAGCTGTCCAGCACCTTTACCAGTTCCGCGCTGGTCATCGGCACGATCTCGGCCTCGTATGTCGAGACAGGCGAAAAACCCATCATTTGGTAGAGCTGCAGCGCTCGGGGATGGTCGAGCGAATTGGTGGTGACGGTGACCTTCTCCGGGTTGTTCTGCCACGCAGAATAAAGAGCCTGCGTCAGGAACCACTTGCCGATGCCGAGCCCGAGGGCCCGTTCGAACAGGCCGAAATAGGACAGCTCTACGACGTTGTCGTCAGTAGAGTTCAGCTCGTAGAAGCCGGCTGGCGATCCGTCGACTAGAAGGATCGTGATCGAACAGCGCGGGTTGTGGATCGCGGCCGCAAGCTCGGCGTCGGACAGCCGCAGCCTATCGTACCAGTGCCAGCGTTTGCCGACTTGCCGGTATAGGTACCGGTAGAAATGCAACGGCACTTCGGTAGCGCGTATGATGGCGGTTTGAATGTTGGCCGGAATCGGCATGCTGGTCTTGGGCGCGGCCGTCATTTCCAGAACGGTGACGCGCGCCTTCAGCGGTACGGGCTTTTTCGCCATCGTTACGCCTGCGACGAGATTGCAGGGGTAGGCTTAGCCGGTCCTGTCTCGATCGGCGTGTCCGAGCGTCCGCCCCATTCCGTCCAAGACCCGTCATAAAGCGCGTTGTCCTCATGCCCGAGCGATTCCAGCGCAAGCGTGATGATCGCAGCGGTAATGCCCGAACCGCAGCTCGTCACGACCGGGCGCCCCAAATCGATTCCCGCGGCTTCGATAGCCTGGCGCAGTTCGGGTATCGTCTTCAGCTTGCCGTTTGTCGAAAAGCTGCTGGAGGGAGCGTTGACGGCACCCGGCATGTGACCGGAGCGCATGCCAGCGCGGGGTTCCGGCTCTGTGCCGGTAAAGCGTCCGGCCGGCCGTGCATCCGCAATCTGGCTTGTACGATCGCTGACGATCGACATCATCTGATGGTAGTCGATGACCTTGTCGAGGCGAAGCTCCGCATCGAAATTGGACGCAACCGGCGAGGGGATCTCGGTTTCGAGCGCTCGCCCTTCCGCTTTCCAGCCATCGAGGCCACCGTCCAGGATAAACACCTGTTTCGCACCCATGATGCGGAACAGCCACCAGCCACGCGGCGAAGAAAAGATGCCCGGACCGTCATAGATGACGATGCGGTCATTCTCGCTGATGCCGAGCTTGCCGACAGCATCGGCAAACACATCGGGCGAGGGCACCATATGCGGGAGACCGGTGGAATGATCCGCGACTTTGTCGTGATCGAAACGCACGGCACCGGGAATATGCCCTGCCGCATATTCGGCATCTGCATCGCGGTTGTGGGCAGGCAGGTAGAAGGAGGCGTCGACGATTCTCAAATCCGGGCTTCCGAGCTCGTTTTCGAGCCACTTGGACGAAACGACGAAACGGCTGGTGTCGCTCATGTCAAAACTCCTACCTTGATAAAACGCGGTATTCGGTGAGAAACCGGTTCGGACAAACGAGTGTCTTCAGGCATCCGTGGCGATATCGCCGAACCGGATCCGGAAGCGACGGTTTTCCTTGCCCTTTTTCTCGATTTTGGAAATGTGGATAGCGCCCACTTCCCCGGTGTTTGCAACATGTGTGCCGCCGCACGGCTGGCTGTCAACGCTCGAATCCTCGCCGATGCAGACAAGGCTGACGCGTCCGAGCCCGACCGGCGGCCGGACGTTCTTCGATTTGACGATGCCAGGGTTGGCCGCCAGTTCCGCGTCGGTGATCCATTGCAGATAGACCGGATGGTCCTGCGCAACGAGATCCATCAAGCCGGCGGTCACCTCGTCCTTGTCGATCACGGCCGTCATGTCGAAATCGACACGCGATTCGTCTTCGCCAACTGCGGCACCGGTGATCGGGTAGGAGCAGACGACCGACAGCAGGTGGCAGGCCGTATGCATCCGCATCAGCTTGTGCCGTCTGTCCCAGTCGACATGCATGACAACAGTTTCGCCGACCGTCGGCCGCGGTTCGCCTTCCAGCGGAACGTGGACGACGATGTCCTTCGTCTCGCCGTGCCGTGTCTGGCCAAGCTTGATCCTGGTTCCGTCGGCGCGCTCCAGACTGCCGGTATCACCAGGTTGCCCCCCAGATGTCGCATAGAAGCAGGTGCGGTCGAATTCGATGCCGCCATCCTCGTGGATCGCGGTAACCACCGCCTCCAGTGTCGAGAGATAGAAGTCGTCGCGATAGAGGAGTTCAGTTGCCATCGGTTCTGTTCTCTGCGGTCGGTTTCAGACGGTTTCGAACGGAATATCGATCTTGGTCTTCTTCGTGAGCCAGCCCGGAACCGGCAGGCCGTTGGACTGCAGGAAATCCGGGTTGAAGAGTTTGGACTGATAGCGGTTGCCGTAGTCGCAAAGGATCGTCACGATCGTATGGCCGGGGCCGAGATCCTTCGCGAGGCGCATCGCGCCCGCGATGTTGATGCCGGAAGAGCCGCCGAGGCAAAGCCCCTCGTTCTCAATCAGATCGAACACGATCGGCAGCGCTTCAGCGTCCGAAATGCGATAGGAATAGTCAGGCGCAAACCCTTCGAGATTGGCGGTGATACGTCCCTGACCGATGCCCTCGGTGATCGAACTTCCCTCGGATTTCATCTCGCCGTGCGCATAAAATTCGTAGAGTGCCGCGCCTTCCGGATCCGCGATGCCGATCTTGACGCCGGGCTTAAGCGCCCGCAACGCCATGGCTGTACCGACCAGCGTACCGCCGGAGCCGACTGCGCACACGAAGCCGTCCACCTTGCCGCCCGTCTGTTCGAAGATCTCCGGGCCAGTCATCTCGATATGGGCCTGCCGGTTGGCAACATTGTCGAACTGGTTTGCCCAGATCGCGCCCGCAGGCTCCGTCTTGGCAAGCTGCTCGGCAAGGCGACCGGAAACCTTCACATAGTTGTTCGGGTTCTTGTAGGGAACGGCTGGTACTTCCACGAGCTCGGCGCCCATCAGTCTCAGCGCGTCCTTCTTCTCCTGGCTCTGGGTCTCTGGAATGACGATGACGGTTCGATACCCCAATGCCTTTGCGACCAGGGTCAGACCGATACCGGTATTGCCGGCGGTCCCTTCGACGATCACTCCGCCCGGCTTCAGAAGCCCCTTCTTCTCGGCATCTCTAATGATATAGAGCGCCGCGCGATCCTTGACCGACTGACCGGGATTGAGAAATTCGGCCTTGCCGAGAATTTCGCATCCGGTTGCATCGGATGCAGCCGCCAGCCTGATGAGCGGCGTATTGCCGATGAGGTCGAGAACAGAAGATTGTATTGCCATGGGAAATGCCTTCTTTTTCAAGGATCATGTAATCAGGCTGCATTCGGCGGGCAAGGCATCCGCGCCAAGAAAATCCTTTCCGCGTATCGCGCCGTGGGATCGCCCCCGCATACCGAAGACTGTCATCTACCGGACAATACCGGCAGGTTTATCGACATGGCTCGGATGCAACTGTATAATACATCCTTCGCCCTGCACTACGCAGAGTGGAGCGCTCGGTTTTGGTTTCAGACGATTCGACCTGATGGCATTGATTTTGAGAACTGAATTTCGTTCACGCCAACGATTGCGGCTTAGTTTATGCATCTGAATATTGAGAGAGTCGATTTTCTGATCTCGCAATACGTAGCCGGCTCTCTGCCAAAGGCAGCCCACGTCTTGTTAGGTTCCCATCTGCAGATGCAGAAACCCAATGCCCAGCTTGTCGATGCCCTTCAGCGACTGGCCGGCGATGGGTTGGAAGACATGACCTGCGATGAGACGTTGTCCCGTGAATTTCGAGACAGGGCCATTAGCGATATTGTCAGATCGGACCCGCCGGCATGGAGCGTGTTGCCACCGGAGCAAGGTTCCCAGTTGCCGGCCCTGTTGCGGGATTATACGGGGAAAGACCTGACTTCTATTCCGTGGCGGCGCAAGCTGCCGGGACTGCGCGAGCATATTATCGAGCGGTCGCCCGACGTGGAAGCAAGTCTTCTCTGGGCCCGTCCTGGGAGGGCACTTCCAAACCATGGCCACAACGGTCTCGAACTCACGCTGGTGATCGAAGGCGAATTCCACGATCACCGCGGAAACTTCACGCAGGGCGACATATCGGTCGCTGACGAGACGCTCGATCACCGGCCGATCGTTGGTGATTCGGGGCCATGCGTCTGCTTTTCCGTCCTGTTTGCACCGATCGCTCTCAGCGGATCGCCGATCCAGCTCATGGGCGATATGATCGGACTTTAAAGCCGAACACTGTCATCGAATGGTTGGTCCGCTGCCAACCATTCGTCAATCGGCCAGAACTGAAGACGTCGCAGTCAGACCAATCAGTTTACGTGCATTTGCGCTTCGCTAACGGCCTGCTCGAAAAACTGTCGTGCGTCCTCCGGCGAACGACGGCCTTCGAGGGCAGCCCGGCAGGCACTGCGCGCCCGCACGAAATGCGGACCCCGAAGATCCGGCCAGTGGTCCAGTAGCAGGATGAGGGCCTCGGATGGCCCATTGATTACCTCGGTCCCAAGATTCCCAAACGCGACTTTGACCGGTTTTTGCCAGTTCGGCTGCGGCATAGTTGTCTCCTCCCTAAGTCAACTGTCCTCTACCTCCAGCCTAGCGCAATGTTCTATTAGGACAAGCGGATTTTCCGGGTTCGGATGTGTGTTGGGAGCATTTAAGGGCCGGTTCGCCGGGCACTGTGTCCGGCGACGGGTCGTCGTGACACCGCCCCAACGTACGCAATCGAATCAGACAGTCTCTGCTCACTTCAAGGCACGAGACCAACTGTCGTCACTCCCGACGTCCGGCGGCATCTGCCGGCAACAGTCGCGCCGGTTCAGGCGTCTCCGCTGGACGCGGAACTTCGGCCAGATACGCATGTTCTGGTTTCAGGAGGAAAAATAATGGCTAATTACATGTGGTTTATCGTCGTCGCAGGCGGAGCAGCAATGCTTGGGCTCGCACTTGCGTACGGTTCCTACAAGGAGAGCCGACATCGCTCTCTGGTTCCGTTGGCCGGCTTGGCAGTTGCGATCGCCGTCGGCGTCGCGGTTAGCATCGGCGTCACGCAGGCTCCGACCGCCAACAGTGTGCCGCCCGATCCGCAGGGCACGCATTACGATACGCCGGCTGCCCCATCCCGCGAAAACGCGCTTCCCGGCACGCCCGCACCCTCGGATCAGAAGTGAAGACGACTTTGAGATGAGCGCGGGGAGCAAACACAGAACTCACGTTGCGACTTAGCGGACGCGACCGGCTTTCTTCTTTGGCAGTGGAACTGCACGCAACAGCGTTACACATCCCCGAACGCGAAACCAATCGCCATATCAAGTTGCTTTTTCGCTTTGTCAAAATAGGGGAAGTGGAGAAGCGCCTGTCTTCGGATACGGATCAACAAAAACAGGCGCTTATCGCAGAATTTGGCTCCCCGGGCCGGATTCGAACCGGCGACCTGTCGATTAACAGTCGAATGCTCTACCGCTGAGCTACCAGGGAACAACCGCGCTTGCGGTGTGAGCGGGGTAATACAAATGCTTCACGCATTTGCCAAGCGGTTTTTTCAAAAAAATTAGGTCCGGCTTGTTTTATCCCCATGCATCCCCATCTCGCCCCTACAAAAAAGCGTTTAGTTGGAGCCGTATACGTGGTGGAAAAACCTCAAGGCAGGCGGTTTGGAATGGATCCGGGGCAGGGTCGTCTCTTCATCGCAGGACGGTCCATTCCGATGCCGCGCTCGCGCGTGGCGCGGCTCTGCATCGGAACCGTTCTTATCGTCGGCGGCATTCTGGGCTTCCTGCCGATTCTGGGCTTCTGGATGGTGCCGCTGGGTATCTTGATCCTGTCGCAGGATCTCGCTTTCGTCAGACGTCGTCGTCGTCGTCTGGAAGTCTGGTGGGGTCGCAGGCGCCGCGAGAAACAAGCAGCTTCGCTTCGGAAATGACATGATGTCAACCAGACCGGGAGAAGCTGTCGCCTGGTGCGAGAGCTTCTTCCGGAATGAGGCTTATCCGGCGAGTGACGCCAGGCCCTGGCCGGCGGCGAACGCGCCATAAGCAAGCGCCCCGAAATAGACGATCGTTGCAAGGTTGAAGAAATAACCGCCGAGAACGACGAGACCATCCCGCTGAACCATGCCTGTCGACAGAAGCAGAATAGCAATGCCGGGCAGCGTGTTGGACAGGGGGATGAGGCCGAGCGGAAACATCAGGAGCACACCGGCGAACGTGATTGCGAGGCCATTGACCCTGTTGGCAATGGGCCCGGTCGTGATGCCGGCCATGCGGTGCTTCAGATATTTGTCGAGCCTGGAGACGATTTTCACACCTTTCTCAAGGGTCGGCACCAGCTTTGCGCTGTCGAGTTCCCGATCGAGAATCGCACGAGGAAGCCAAGGCATCCGGTTCAGCACCACAGCAATGCTGATCATTATGATAGCCGCGCCGAACACGGTGCTGACACCCGGGATCGAAACGGGCAGCAGAAAGGGGAGGGATGTGACCGCGCAGATCAGCAGCAGACCCTGTTCACCGACGCCATCCATCAACTGACGCAGCGTCACGGTGCCGCCGTCAATCCGACCGATCAATTTCCTCAGCGTGTCGCTGAGACCTGCCGATGTATCTTCGAATTCCGCGTTATCCTGCAAAGCTGCACCTCTATCATAAGAAATGCAGTCTGAATAACAGCAGAAACAAGCAACTCAAAGGCAACAAAACGAACTCGCGCGACGCGCGGCGCGTCAGTCGACCATCAAGCCGCCTCCAGATGTACCGGTTATCGACACGAGCAACGCGTCGCGATTTCCCGGCAGCGCATGCAATCCACTATTTCGGTTGCGCCCAGCGATCGTAGAGGCCGCAGGCCACCACGACAGCAAGAGTGCACAATACAAATGGATTCAATGCGGCTACAAAATCGAGATACTGCATAACGGTCTCCTCTTCCCGTTACCCAAGCCGCCAGATGTCTCCCACACCTGACTTCAGACACTCTAACACGATTTTGATCCGTGAGCGAGAATGTTGATCAGGGCGAGCGTGCGGCTTGGGGGGGACGAGGAGAGGCCGTCAGTCAGCGTGTCTCGGTGAGACCGTCAAAACAGGGCAACGAAAAGATGCCCCACATAAATGATGCTGACGAGGGATATAATAGTCGTGAACGCCATGACGGCGTCGGAAGATGAGAGCTTCATATCGAACCATCGCCGTCATGGCGATCCTCTGACAAGGGTATGGCGGCAACATCGCCGTCTGCCTATTTCTAGGACAAATAGTTTAACGCAGCCCTATGGAGGAACGTTAATATCTGGTTACGACCCGATCGTGAAATGTTGCGGCTCGTGTCGCTGATATTGGCAGGGCTCCCTCGACACCCCCGCAGACCCCATATCGCTGCGCGACCACGCGACCACGGCACAAGCCTTGTCCGATACGAGTCGTTCAAATCTAATTGACGCTGTTTGGGAGAGGGGTTTTGGGCTCGTCCGGCTTCTCGCGGCCGGCCGGCAGAAGCTGACCGGACAGTTCCACCAGCGGCGTCTGCGACAATGCCTTGGCTGCCTCCGCAAGCAGTGAGAGTTGCCGCGCAATATCTGCGAGTTGTGTGGCGGGATCATCCTTCAAATCGGCCTCGCTGCGATCATTCCGTGAGGGGCCGGAAATAGTCGCGCCTGCAGAAATGTAAAGGAATTTTGCTAATAGAAGCAATAAATCAACGGCGTAAAGGACTGCTCTACAGTTTTCCGGGTTTGCCGGTTTCCTTGGAAACGGGGGCCTAGCAGAATCTGTCCGCCGTCAAAGACATGGACTACCAGCTTCTCCAGTAGTAGACCGTTTTCATCCAGAATCGGCGCGCACGGCACCGGTCAGCGGGCCGCTAAGCGGTCCACGCCCTCAATCCACACTCGTCGACATGAATTTTGAGAATCGAAATGCTCCCACACCACGCCTACGCTGTTACTTCCCGTCCTTGGTATCTTTTGACACTGGCATTGGTCGGGGCTGCCGTTCTGTTCGCTATAGACCTTGCGAGTAACGGTTTTACGACAGCACTGACGAAGGAAACCGGCGCGCTCGAGATTTCGACGGCCCTTCTTTACGCCTATACCGCAATGGTGTGGCTGTGGACGCGTACCGGCGACATATGGCGACGGGACTGGCAGGTTGCGGCCATCATGCTGTTGATGATGGGGCGAGAACTCGACCTCGACAAGCGGCTGACCAGTGTCGGCATGCTCAAGAGCAACCTCTACCTGACGAACATGGCGCAACCTGTCGAGCGCGTCTTTGGCGTTCTGGTGATCCTGTTCGTGGCAACCGTCGCGTTCCGGCTGATCGTTCGCAACGGCCCTGAGCTTCTCTCCGGCGTCAGGTATCGCGCGTCCTGGGCTTGGAACATCATCGCGGCGATCGGTCTTGCCATTGTGTCCAAGTCGATCGATGGGCTGGATCGCAAGCTTGCGCCTTTTGGCGTCATTGTCAGCGATCACACCAATCTTCTGTTGGGTATCGTCGAAGAAGTGCTGGAATTCGGCATTCCGGTCATGTTCCTGGTGGCGACTATAAGCTCCATCGATCTTTCCGCGGCAGCCAGGGGACGCAAGCCGGCCGCGGCGTCTGCTCTCTGACATCATCACGCTTCGCGCCCAATCCTTGAATTCTTGACACAAACCAGCGACCGGTGCCGATAAACGTCCGGTCTCTGTCATCCCGCTTATTGCCTCGAACGCAAAGCGCGGTAGTTGTTCCGGTTCACAGGAGCCGAACATGCAGCCGGAAAATCGCGTCCAACGCTATAAAGACACTATCCAAATCCTTCGTGCGGACATTGAGTGGCTGACCACGAGCGGCTTCAGGACGCAGACGACATCGAACGAGACCCTCATCGCGGAGTTGGAACTGGCCGCAGAGGCGTATCGTGGCTTGGTCGAAGAACTGGTGCGGCCGGTGGGCTGATCCGGGCAGGCGACAGCTTCAGTCGCGAATTGGCGGAAGGCTGGCGGGCGTGAAAGAAGATCCGCTGGCGTTCTCGTGCACCAGTCGCAATACCTAAATAACATCGAGGAATGTGCGCGACCGGTTGCGATCGGACAGATCGTGTCGATCGGCTGACGCCGATGCTAACCCATTGCGATATATCGAGAAAGGGATGGAGGCCTCGCCCGGAATTGAACCGGGGTACGAGGATTTGCAGTCCTCTGCGTCACCACTCCGCCACGAGGCCATCCGATGCTAAAAAAGCGAGTGGTGGCGCCGAATTAGAACGAATCTCCGATGGGTGCAATACCCTTCTGTTCAATCCTCGACGTTTTTATCCACTTCGTCAGCGGCGCCTGTCTGTACCGGTGATGAAGGGCGCCTGCAAAACGCGGCGTCCTCGGAAGATACCCCTGCGGGGGAGGCTGTATGCAGCGTGTTCGCGTCATCTGGCTGTGTTGATCCTATGGTAAATATTTCACGAATATTCCTCGCGGTCAGGGGAACGGAACCGAGCTCTTCCGACTTTAGTGAGCGAAGCCCAGGGAGTGAAAAATGCTGAACCGATTGATCACCGCACTCTACAGACCCGTCACCGAAGATGATGCGACTGGCACGTTTGCAGATGGAGCCTTTCATCTGAGTGCTGCCGAGCAGTTGGCATTCGATCGCAGCCATAGCCTGCGCAAATCCTACGGACACGATGTCGTCCTCGCCAAGAAGCGCGAGCTTCCGACCCTTATCCTGCACTAAGCAAGAGTTGCACGAGCGCCTGCATCACCGTGTTTTTTCCAATCGATGCGCGCGCTATCTTGAAAGCGCAGCGAGAGGCAAGTAACACGGCTGAAGGATTGGCCGGTACTCCGGCGCTGTGAGGCAGGTGACATGATTGATTTCGAAGCAGCCCGTGTGAAGATGGTCGAGAACCAGATCCGCACGACAGACGTGACGGCACATTCCGTGCTTCAGGCGTTTCTCACGGTACAGCGCGAAAACTTTGTTCCGACGAAGTCGAAGTCACTGGCCTATATCGACAACGATGTTGAAATCTGTCCCGGTCGCTTCCTGATGGAAGCCTCGCCTCTGGCCAAGCTTTTGCAGCTGGCTGCGATTACCAAGTCGGATACGGTGCTTGAGGTCGGCACAGGCAGCGGATACATTTCTGCGCTTTTGTCGCTTCTTGCGAAATCGGTCGTGTCGATCGAATCCGATGAAGCGCTCGCCGAGCAGGCAATCGCCAACCTCGCGGGCGCCCATAACGTGACTGTCGTCACGGGCGACATGGAAAAAGGCGTTTCGGATCAGGGCCCTTACGATGTCATCTTCATTGCTGGCTCGATCGAAGACGTGCCGGCTGAACTTAGTGCGCAGTTGAAGGATGGCGGGCGTCTGGTCGCTGTTCTCGGATACGGAAATGCCGCGCAGGCGACGCTCTTCGTCAAAGAGCAGGGTGCGCTGTCAAAAAGCGCTCACTTCAACGCGTCGATCAAACCGTTGCCGGGATTTCGCCGAGCGAAGGATTTCGTATTCTAAAATCGGCTTGCTGACGATTTGCGAAGTTTAGAAAGGGGGCCTTGGCCTCCTTTTTGTTTTTCCAGCGCGATACAAATCGGCAGCGGGGATTCACGTCGGCAACAAATCTGTGTATCGCTAGAGTCGTTGATGCGCCCGTCGTTGTATCGCGAGACGAGGTTCGTAAAGTGAAAACGAATCAGACCTTTGAAAAGAGGTCGTCTGCCGACCTGGCACCCAGTCGGCGAGAACGGGGATGAAAATGGCTCAGCCAAGTGTAGCGCGTGAACCGTCAATGGAAGAGATCCTGGCTTCGATCCGCCGGATCATCGAAAGCAACGAGCCGGTCGGCGAGGGTTCACCAGATCAGGCATCGCGTTCGCCCTATGCGGATGACGATCTGATCGACGATATCGACGATACGGACTTTGCGTCCGATCTTGCCGCTGGCATCGCTGCAAACGACCCGGGCCTTCCTCTTCGTGCCCATTCACCGGCCCCGATGCCGTTCCAGTCGGAACCCTACGCCCCCGCGTCCGCAAACGACGCACCCAAGCCTGTTTCCGCATCGACAGTCGACCCTGAGATTTCATCATCGGGTGAGCGCTCGCTCTCGCTTGCCGACGTTGCGGCCCGCGTCCGCGCCGCTTCGGCCCGCCAGCAGGAAAATGCGATGAGCCGCCCGGCACCGGCGCCGCGCCTGTCGATGCCCGCAGCCGAGAAGGCATCCGCTGCAATCTCGGCCTTTGCCGACGTCGCGCTGCGTGACACCATCGCCCCTCTCGAAACAAGGCCTGCGGCAATGGTATCCAAGCCGATCGAGACCCCTATGGCGAAAGACGTCGAGCCTGCAGGACCATCGCCCATTCCAGCGCTGAAGCCGCAACCGGCAGTCGCGCAGCAGCCGGAGATGTCCGAGCCGGTCGAGCAGGCGGCACCGAAGGCGCAACCGGCTCAGCAGGAAAATCTTCCGGCGATGATCGAGGAGGCCGCTGCAACGCTCCTTTCGGTCGAAGCGGGCGCGCAGGTGACAAAATCGTTCAACGAACTTGCAGCCGTCTTCGACGGTCTCGAGCGTCGCTCTGTCGAGGATATGGCGCAGGAAATGCTGCGTCCGATGCTGCAGGAATGGCTGGACGACAACCTGCCGACACTGGTGGAGCGTCTCGTGCGCGAGGAAATCGAGCGCGTCGCCCGCGGCCCGCGTCGCTAAATCGCCTCCAATGCCTGTCATCAAGGCCGCTCCAACCGGGGCGGCTTTTTTATTGACTTCACGGCCTCCACGTCTTTAACACCGCACCATCTCATTCAAAAAGAAAAACGGGTCAGGAAATGCTCGAAAAGACCTACGATTCCGCCGCCGTCGAACCGAAGATCGCCAAAGCCTGGGACGATGCGGACGCCTTCCGTGCCGGTGCCAACGCAAAGGCTGGTGCGGAAAGCTTCACCATCGTCATCCCGCCGCCGAATGTGACCGGGTCGCTGCACATGGGGCACGCGCTCAACAACACGCTGCAGGATATCATGGTCCGCTTCGAGCGCATGCGCGGCAAGGACGTGCTGTGGCAGCCGGGCATGGACCATGCGGGCATTGCCACGCAGATGGTCGTCGAGCGCCAGCTGGCAGAGCGGAAGCTTCCCGGCCGACGCGAGATGGGCCGCGAGGCCTTTGTCGAACGCGTCTGGGAATGGAAGGAAGAGTCGGGTGGCCTGATCTTCAACCAGTTGAAGCGCCTCGGCGCATCCTGCGACTGGTCACGCGAACGGTTTACGATGGACGAGGGTCTGTCCAAGGCCGTTCTCGAAGTCTTCGTCACGCTCTACAAGGAAGGCCTGATCTACCGCGGCAAGCGGCTGGTCAACTGGGATCCGAAGTTCGAAACGGCGATCTCCGATCTTGAAGTCGAGTCGCGGGAAGTCGAAGGCCATATGTGGCACTTCAAATACCCGCTGGCCGGCGGCGAGACCTATACCTATGTCGAGAAGGATGCGGACGGGAATATCGTCCTTTCCGAAGAGCGCAATTATATCTCGATCGCCACGACGCGTCCGGAAACCATGCTGGGCGATGGCGCCGTTGCCGTCCATCCGTCGGACGAGCGGTATGCACCGATCATCGGCAAGCTGTGCGAAATCCCTGTCGGTCCGAAGGAGCATCGCCGCCTGATCCCGATCATTGCGGACGAATATCCGGAACCGGATTTCGGCTCTGGCGCGGTCAAGATCACTGGCGCGCACGACTTCAACGACTATCAGGTCGCCAAGCGCAACAAGATCCCGCTCTATCGCCTGATGGATACCACGGCCTCGATGCGAGACGATGGTGAGGCCTATGCCGTCTATGCAGCGAAGGCACTGGAGATCGCCAAGTCCGGCGAACTGCCGGGTGAAACCGACATCGACGAGATCAATCTGGTTCCCGAGGAGTATCGCGGTCTAGACCGGATGGAAGCACGCGCTAGGATCATTGACGCGATCAATGCCGACGGGCTGAGCGTCACCGTCACTGACGCTGAAGGCAACGCGATCCCCTACGTCGAGAAAAAGAAGATCATGCAGCCGTTCGGCGACCGCTCCGGCGTCGTCATCGAGCCGATGCTGACGGATCAGTGGTTCGCCGACGCCAAGACGCTGGCAGAACCGGCGATTGCTTCGGTTCGCGAAGGCCGCACCAACTTTGTCCCGAAGAACTGGGAAAAGACCTATTTCGACTGGATGGAAAATATCGAGCCCTGGTGCATTTCGCGCCAGCTCTGGTGGGGACATCAGATTCCTGCCTGGTACGGTCCTGATGGTCAGTGCTTCGTCGAAAAGTCCGAGGAAGAAGCACTCGACGCGGCCATCCAGCATTATCTGGCACACGAAGGCCCATGGAAGGCCTGGGTTCAGGAGAAGCTCGAGAACTTCAAGCCTGGCGAGATCCTGATCCGCGACGAGGACGTGCTCGACACCTGGTTCTCGTCGGCACTCTGGCCCTTCTCGACGCTGGGCTGGCCGGACAAGACACCGGAACTGGAGCGCTATTATCCGACCAGCGTTCTCGTCACCGGCTTCGACATCATCTTCTTCTGGGTTGCCCGGATGATGATGATGGGCATGCATTTCATGAAGGATGCGGAAGGCGAGCCTGTCGAGCCGTTCCACACGATCTACGTTCATGCGCTGGTTCGCGACAAGAACGGCCAGAAGATGTCGAAGTCGAAGGGCAACGTCATCGATCCGCTCGACCTGATCGACGAATACGGTGCCGATGCCCTCCGCTTCACGCTCGCCATCATGGCAGCCCAGGGACGCGACGTTAAACTCGACCCCGCCCGTATCGCCGGCTACCGCAACTTCGGCACCAAGGTCTGGAACGCAACGCGCTTCGGGGAGATGAACGGCGTCAAGCGTGATGCGGGCTTTGATCCTGAGAATGCGAAGCTGACCGTCAATCGCTGGATCCTCACGGAACTGTCGAAGACCGTTTCTGACGTTACCACCGCGATCGAGACGCAGCGCTTCAACGAGGCTGCCGCTTCGCTCTACCGCTTCGTCTGGAACCAGGTTTGCGATTGGTATGTCGAGCTGTTGAAGCCGATCTTCATGGGCGAGGATGAAGCCGCCAAGGCCGAGGCGCAGGCCTGCATGGCCTATGTCCTGGAGCAGAGCTACGCGCTTCTCCACCCGTTCATGCCGTTCATGACCGAGGAGCTCTGGGCTCACACGGCAGCGCGTGACGGATTGCTCGCTCATGGCGACTGGCCGGTCTCCGGTTTTGCGGACACTGACGCGGCCGACGAGATCAACTGGCTTGTCGATCTCGTATCCGGTCTTCGCTCTGCGCGGTCCGAAATGAACGTCCCGCCATCGGCGACAGCACCGCTTATCATGGTTGGTGCCAATGCGGTCACCTCGTCGCGGCTCGCGCGTCACGAGGCGGCAATCTGCCGGCTCGCGCGTGTCGAGAGCATCTCGACAGCTGACGTCGCCCCGAAGGGTGCGGCACAGATCATCGTCGGCGAGGCGACGGCCTGCCTGCCGCTCGGCAACCTGATCGATCTCGGCACGGAGAAGGCCCGAATCGAGAAGGCGATCGTCAAGAACGAGCAGGAAAAGGACCGTCTCGGCAAGAAGCTCTCCAACGAGAAGTTCATTGCCAATGCCGATCCGGACGTGGTTGCCGCTGACCGGGAGCGCCATGCCGAGCTGGAAGGTCAGCTCGAAAGCCTCAAGATCGCTCTGCAGCGGGTCATCGAAGCCGGCTGATGACCAAGGTCTCCGCCGTGCTCTAGGCCGGCGCCAGCGAACGAATCTCTGAAAGCCGCGGTCCTGTGACCGCGGCTTTTCGCTGCGCTTCGACCCAGAAGTTCCGTTTGCGTGCACATGCACAACGGGAGAAAGCCGCAATGTTGCCGCATTGTCACATCGCCGCGCCCATGCGGGATGGTGTTCTAATTCCAGCTACGGTACGGCCCCAGATTAGGTAATTTTGTTCCCAACCACCGATTCGGTGGCGATTGTTCCTCCGCTTACGTAAATTAGCGACCGTTTTGCAGCGCAAGATCGGGGACAGCCGAAAGTTGTTATTTTGGGCAGAGTATTTAGAATTGTCTCAATGACTTGCCTGGGAGTGGGAGACGAGATGCAAAGCAATTACATCGCCAAGGGCGCCTTTGTTCTGATGGCTGGATGGAGCGTTTATTCGCCAGCGTTAGCGGGCGGACTGGAACGTGGGGGATACAATATCGACCTTCTGTTTGACAGGTCGCCCTATGCCGCCGAAGCGACGGCAACCTACGTCATGCCGCAGCGGAAGCTGAAGAACGCGCAAGACACCATCACCGGACCGGACGGCAACCTCAGCACGACACCCGGCTATTCCTATTCGAGCACTGCTGACGACAGCGAGAGCTACTGGTCGCCGCGGATCGGCATCAAGGCGGGTATCGGCGATTCCGTCGACTGCATGTTCGACTATTCTCAGCCCTATGGTGCGCATACCAATCCCGGCGCCAACTGGGCGGGTGCCAACGACAACATCGAGACGAAGGTCGACAGCGACAACTACGCAGCCACCTGTTCCTACCGCTTCGATGCCGGCCCAGGCCAGCTTCGCCTGATCGGCGGCGCGAACTATCTGCGCATGGATGGCTTCAAGGAACGACTGTTGATCGCCCCTGAAGCGCTTGGCTTCGCGTTCAGCGGTGTTGGTCGTCTGGACCTGGAAGGCGACGGTTGGGGCTGGCGCGCCGGTGCGGCCTACGAAATCCCGGAATACGCATTCCGCGCGAGCCTGATGTATTATAGCCAGGTGAAGCTCGACGAGGTCACCGGTACTGTCGATCTGACGCAGGTCCCGGTCGGCAGCGTCTACGCCGGTACCGTCGTGCCGGTTGAGGGCTCGACGGCTATGCCGGATGCTCTCGAGCTGAAGCTTCAGTCGGGTATCGCACCGGACTGGCTTGCTTTCGGTTCGGTCAAGTGGACCGACTGGAGCCAGTTGCAGCGCATTCCCTTCTACAACAACGGTGTTGAGATCACATCGCTCGATCTCGGCTATCGCGACGGCTGGACGATCACCGGCGGCATCGGCCACAAGTTCAACGAACAGTGGAGTGGGGCCCTGAGCCTCACCTGGGATCGCGGCACATCGCAGGAATTCGGAACGCAGACAGATACCTGGCTATTCAGCGCCGGCGTTTCCTATGCCCCGACCCAGCACGTCGAGATTCGCCTTGGCGGCGTGCTCGGCATCCTGACGGGTGGCGAGTCCAGCGCATCGTCCATTGACGGCATCCCCGTCGGCGACGAAGCGAGCTACGAATACGATAGCGACCTGGTTGCAGCACTTTCTACGTCGTTGAAGGTAAAGTTCTGAAAACAGTTACTAATTAGCAAAAGCCCGGTTCGAGCCGGGCTTTTTCGTTTGTGGCGCGTTTCCGCCGACCCCTCCGAATTTGTGACGATTTGGCAACAGTCTTGTGCCACGATGAGCGGGTCGGCGAACAACGGAGATTTTGTCCATTTCCCGCCACAAACAGGGAGCAGCGGTAAAGGAATAACGGACACGGACCGCGGGGGCGGCGCGTGTGAATTGGAGTACCATGGGCGGGTTTTTCAATAGAATACGGGGCTTTGGCCGCGTTGTCGCAGGCGGATCGGATCGCCGCGCACAACTTCGGCGCGTTTTGCCGGCAGGTCCTACTCTTGCCGAAAACGGGACGTACAGTTTCCATTCTAGAACGGCAGCGATAGCTGGCGTCTCGCTGATCGCCGGTTGGCTGATCGGGCCGTGCAATCGGTCGGAGATGGCAAGCTCTATGACTTCCGGGTGTATGGGAAGAAACTGAAACATGTCGAAGTTTGGCATTGTGTCCATGAAAGTATTGCTTCTTGGCGTGTCGCTCACCTCGGCTGTGGTGGGCTCGGCAGCTGCGTTCGACATCCAATCCGGCGTGACCAAGGAATCGGGTCCCTTCGACCTCTTCAAGTTCGGCTTCAAGGCCTACAAGAACGGCCAGAAGGAAGACGCGGTCGAAGCGTATCGCTATGCCGCCGAGAAGGGACATACCGGTTCCCGCTGGGCATTGGCGAACATGTACGCCTTCGGCGATGGCGTCACGAAGAACGATCTCGAGGCGTTCAAGATCTATAACGAGATCGCCACGCAGGGCGTCGAACCCGGCTCGGAAGATACCGGCTTTTTTGTCAACGCGCTTCTGTCGCTTGCGACCTACTATCGCCGCGGCATCCCCGATACACCGGTGAAGCCCGATCTTGCCCAGGCGCGGCAGATCTATTTTCAGGTCGCTTCGACCTTCGGTGTCGCGGAGGCGCAGTTCCAGCTTGCCAAGATGATTCTTGCAGGCGAGGGCGGATCGCCAAACCTTCAGCAGGCGAAGAAGTGGCTGAACCAGGCCCGCAAGAGCGGCCATCCGGGCGCCATGGCCGTTTTCGGCAACATCCTGTTCGACGAGGGACAGACGGTCCGCGGTCTCGCCTTCCTGACGGCTGCACTCGACAAGTGCAGCACGAAGGACTGTATCTGGATGGAGCCCTTGCAGGAGCAGGCTTTTTCAATGGCAAGCGAGGAGGACCGTCGCGGTGCGATCGCGCTGTCGCATGAGTTTGCCAAGGGTATGGACTGAGGAAGCGGCGTTGGCTGCTTCCTGTTAGTTCCGGACGATCAGGGACAATAATCGCTCAGACTGGCGCGAAATCGAAAATTCCTGCGACCGGGACATGGTCGGACGGCTTTTCCCATCCGCGCACATGCTTCTCGATGACCGTCGCCTTCAACCGGTCGGCAGCTTCCGGCGACAGCAACAGATGATCGATGCGGATGCCGTTGTTCTTCTGCCAGGCGCCCGCCTGATAATCCCAGAACGTATAGAGCTTGGTGGCATCCGTGGTTGCGCGAACGGCGTCCGTCAGGCCGAGATTTTCGAGCGCACGGAATGCCGCCCTCGTTTTCGGCAGGAAGAGCGCATCTGTCGCCCATGCGGCCGGATCGAAACAATCGTGCGGCTCGGGAATGACGTTGTAGTCGCCGGCAAGTATCAGCGGCTCCTCGAGTGCCAAGCATTGCTGGGCATGCAGCCGCAGCCGTTCCATCCAGGCAAGCTTGTACGGGTACTTGACCGGGTCATCGGACGGGTTGCCGTTGGGCAGGTAGATCGACGCAACGCGGATCACGCCGCCCTGAACGGAAAAGACGCATTCGATGTAGCGCGATTGCTCGTCAATTTGTCCGTCGGGACCGACGGCACCGGGTAGACCGCGCATCACTTCCTCGGGTTTTATCTTCGACAGGATCGCCACCCCGTTGAAGCCCTTCTGGCCGTGTGTCTCGACATGATAGCCAAGCGATTCGATCTCGAGCCGCGGAAAGCCTTCGTCGACGGATTTGATCTCCTGGAGGCAGGCGATGTCAGGCGACGAGTCGGCAAGCCACTGACGCAGATTATCGATCCGCGCCTTGACGCCGTTGATGTTCCAGGTGGCAATCTTCATTGCAGTCGTCCTTCCGTCTTCAGCCTATCCTTTTATCGAAAGACAAGCTGATGGGAAGGGTCGAGTGGCAATCTGATTAGGACGACCGGAAGATCTTAGATGGAGAAGCTGGTACCGCAGCCGCAGCTTGCGACCGCGTTCGGATTCTTGATCTGGAATGACTGGCCAAGCAGATTATCGACGAAGTCGATCTCTGAACCTTCCATGTAGACGATGGACAGGCTGTCAATCAGCACCTTGGCATCGCCGTTGGCGATCACCACGTCATCTGCTTCCGGCGCGCCCGCGAGGTCGAACTTGTAGGAGAAACCGGAGCAGCCGCCGCCTTCAACAGAAACACGCAGAGACTGCTTTTCGGATTCTGCCGCAACGATTTGGGCGATCCGCTTGGCTGCAGCATCGGAGAGAGTTACGTTCATCGTCATTTCAATGGTCTCCTGCCGGGGTAAAGGCCCGGTGAGTCTTGGGTAAAGGCACCCTGATAACTCGAAGATGGATGTCACTGCCGTTGCACACGGCAACACTATAGGTATGAAGACCTGAACGGCGCGTCAATGGGGCGTACCCATACACGACAACACGCAGGCACGCTTGAGGCATTAAGGACGGTTATGGCGATCGATACGGGGGTACTTGGTTTCGGTGGGGGTGAGCGAGCGTTATATGCATCCAATCCCTGGGCCTCGCGGGGCCGCCTGTTTCCCGAAGCGAGCAGCCTGACGCGCTCGGAGTTTCAGCGCGATCGTGACCGTATCGTCCATACGACGGCGTTTCGCAGGCTCAAGCATAAAACACAGGTGTTTATTAGTCCTGACGGCGACCATTACCGAACGCGGCTGACCCATACGATCGAAGTGGCGCAGGTGGCCCGCGCGTTGGCCCGTGCCCTGAAGCTGGATGAAGATCTGGCGGAGGGCGTCGCGCTCGTTCACGATTTTGGCCACACCCCATTCGGACATACGGGTGAGGATGCGCTCGATGAGCTGATGAAGCCCTATGGCGGGTTCGACCACAATGCGCAGTCGCTGCGGATCGTCACCAAGCTTGAGCGGCGATACGCGGAGTTCGACGGTCTCAACCTGACATGGGAAACGCTTGAGGGTCTCGTCAAGCACAATGGCCCTTTGATGATGGCCGACGGCAGCGAGGGTTCCCACGGTCCTTTGCCGCAGCCGATCCGCGACTACTGCCTCCTGCACGATCTCGAGCTTTCGAGCTATGCCAGCCTGGAGGCGCAGGTCGCGGCGATTTCCGACGACATCGCCTACAACACCCACGATATCGACGACGGGCTTCGCTCTGGCCTGCTCACTTTCGATATGCTGGAGGAGGTGCCGTTCCTCGCCGGACTGATGCAGGAAGTGAGGACGAAATACCCCAATCTGGACCCGACGCGCTTTGCCTACGAAGTGACGCGCCGCCAGATCACCCACATGGTCGAGGACGTTATCGCGGTCTCCCAGAAGAACCTTAGAGAGCTTGCACCCGAGAGCGCACAAGATGTGCGCATGGCGGGAAGGGTGATCTCGACCTTCTCCAACGAGATGGCGCAGACCGACAAGCAGATCAAACGAGTGCTGTTCTCCCGGATCTACCGGCACCCCGAAATCATGCGCATCCGGGCCGGCGCCTCGCAGATCGTCGTCGACCTGTTCCATCGCTACATGGACGACCCGGCGCTGATGAAAGGCCACTACTGGGTCAAGCAGATGAACGGCGTCCCGGAGGCGGCCCGCGCGCGCCACGTTGCAGATTATCTTGCCGGTATGACCGACACCTACGCAACCCGCGTCCATGCCGAGTTGTTTGACCAGACTCCTGATTTGCGCTAGGGCCTGCCCGACACCAATGGCTTCGAGGGGCCCGCCCAAAACACTTTGAGCGGATGTAAACATATGAATCTTTTTGCCGAATTCGACAATAGAATTAAGAACGCGCTAGAAACTCTCGAAATCATTCGAGAAAATCGAAGTGCGGTTGATTTCGGACGCCTCACGGTCGAGCCTCCGCGCGATCAGAGCCATGGCGACGTCGCGACCAATGCAGCGATGGTGCTTGCCAAGCCTCTCGGCACCAACCCGCGCGCGCTCGCCGAGATCATCGCCGAAGCGTTGCGTGGCGACGCGGATATTTCGGAAGTCTCCGTTGCCGGTCCCGGCTTCATCAATATCAGGCTTTCCACCGGATATTGGCAGCAGATGCTCGCCAAGATGATTGCGCAAGGGACGGACTACGGCCGCTCGGATGTCGGTGCCGGTCGCAAGGCAAACGTCGAGTATGTCTCGGCCAATCCGACGGGGCCGATGCATGTCGGTCATTGCCGCGGCGCTGTCGTGGGCGATGCGCTCGCCAATCTGATGGCCTTTGCCGGATATGACGTCACCAAGGAATACTACATCAACGACGCTGGCAGCCAGATCGACGTTTTGGCCCGCTCGGTCTTCATCCGGTACCGCGAGGCGTTGGGCGAAGCAGTCGGCGAGATTCCGGCTGGCCTCTATCCGGGCGACTACCTCGTCCCGGTCGGGCAGGCTCTGGCCGCTGAATACGGTCCCCGGCTGCATGCCATGTCCGAAGACGAGTGGATGCCGATCGTCAAGGAGAAGGCCATCGACGCGATGATGGCCATGATCCGCGAAGATCTCGAAGCCCTCAACGTGCATCACGACGTGTTCTATTCCGAGCGCACGCTGCATGCGGACGGCGCGCAGCGCATCCGTGCAGCGATCAACGACCTGACGTTCAAGGGCCATGTCTACAAGGGCAAGCTGCCGCCGCCGAAGGGTCAGCTTCCCGAAGACTGGGAAGACCGCGACCAGACGCTGTTCCGCTCGACCGAAGTCGGCGACGATATCGATCGTCCGCTGATCAAGTCGGACGGCAGCTACACCTATTTCGCCGCCGACGTTGCCTATTTCAAGGACAAGTTCGACCGCGGCTACGATGAGATGATCTACGTGCTCGGTGCCGACCACGGTGGCTACGTCAAGCGGCTCGAGGCCGTGGCGCGCGCCGTCTCCGAAGGCAAGGCAAAGCTCACTGTTCTTCTCTGCCAGCTCGTCAAGCTTTACCGCAACGGCGAGCCGGTCAAGATGTCGAAGCGCTCCGGCGACTTCGTGACCCTGCGTGACGTCGTGGACGAGGTCGGTCGCGACTCAGTTCGCTTCATGATGCTCTACCGGAAGAGCTCGGAGCCGCTCGATTTCGATTTTGCCAAGGTGACCGAGCAGTCGAAAGACAACCCTGTCTTTTATGTCCAGTATGCCCACGCCCGCTGCATGTCGATCTTCCGCCAGGCAAGGGAGGCGTTTCCGGGTCTGGATACAGAGGCGCTCGATTTCGCTGAAAACATTGGCGAAATCACCGACAAGAGCGAGCTTCAGCTGGTCGCGAAGCTTGCGGAATATCCGCGAATCGTCGAAGCTGCAGCTCTGGCCCAGGAGCCGCACAGGCTCGCATTTTACCTCTATGATCTGGCCAGTTTCTTCCATGCTCACTGGAATAAGGGCAAGGACCAACCGGAATTACGGTTTGTTAACGATAAAAACCGACAATTGAGCATTGCCAGGCTTGGACTGGTGCACGCAGTCGCCTGTGTCCTGAAGTCGGGACTTGCAATCACAGGTACAGCGGCACCTGAGGAAATGCGGTAGAAACGCCCTCATTTCCCCACATTGCACTGGCAGATGAGTTGTAATGGTGGTGAGTGGACGAGCGAATGGCGGACAACAACCTAGCGCGTAGCCGGAATGACGCCCCGGAATTTTTTGCTGACGGCGATCCTCTGGCAGAGCTCGCTCGCATCGTAGGCTACGAGGAACGGACAGTCGCTAATCCGGCTGCCCCTTCCGTGGGTTCTGCGTCAATGGCGGCATCTGCCCGCCGCGAGCCGGCCTTCAATCTCGAAGACGAGTTGCTGCGGGAATTCGAGCAATACGATACTCCGCGGATCGATCCGGTCAACGATATCCCGCTCGACGCCAAGCCTTCCCGCGTGGAGGCGCCTTTGCCGGTCGATCACGGCTATCAGGCTGCGCCTTCTATTGCCTATGAGCCTCCCATCGAACGCGAGCCGGTTTTCGAACAGCCGGTCCAGTCGGTGGTGTCGCAGAAGCAGGAAGATCTCAACCCTTTCGATGCTCCGGAATTTTCCGTCGATCCGTTTGGTGCAGCACCTGCGGAAGCGGAAGCTGTTTCCCCTGCCGTCGATGCTCACCGTGCACCGGCCGAGCCGAATTTTGACCCGTCAAATTTCCATGGCCTTCCGACACTCCGTGCGGAGGTAGAGGGCGCCGATGACTATCAGCCTGCGACTCAGTCCAGGCAGGAACCGTCGGTTGACGCTTTCGATCTGGCCGCTGAGCTGGAGAGCTCGTTCGCCGTTGCAGCCGAGCCAGTCGCTGCAGCTCCCATGGTTTCGGCGCCGGAGCCTGTTCGGGCTGAACCCCGCAAGAGCACCGGTTACACGCCGGGCTTTCGCATGCCGCTTGCGAATTTCGGTCTGAATGCCGGTGTCACGCCGCTGGAACGCCCCGTCGAAAAGCCGCCGGTTGTCCAGCCCAAGGCCGTTGCGTCCCCGGTTGAACAGCCTCGCGCTGCTGAACCGGTCGCTGTGAAAGAGGTCGTCCAGCCCACTTTGGAGGCGCAGAAATTTTCGCCGCTTGACGAGCTGGTTTATGACGTTGCCCGTTTCCCGGTCAGCCAGGAAGCGCCTGCGACTGTTCGCGCCGAGCCGAAACTCGACCTGCCGCAGGCTCCGGCCTCCAAGCCGCAGCCAATCGCCGTCGCTCCGATCGTTGCCGCTGTGGCGGCGCCCGTGATCCCGACGCCGGTTCCAACGCCGACTGTTCAGCAGGCGGCACCCGTCGCCGACCTGGCAGATGACTTCGATCCTTTCGCCGACGAAGACTTCGAACTGGCGCTTGACGATCTCGAACTCGATCTAGCCGACATCGTGGTGGCGGAAAACTCCGTTCAGCCGGTGGCACCTGCCGCGGCAATCCCTGCCGCCGTCTCGACGCCCGCGGCTGCAGCAGCACCCATCGTTGCAGCAGCGCCTGAGCCGGAAGAAGAAGTCGCCGTCGTCGAAGCGGAAATGCCGTTCGATGCGGCGATGATTTCCGAATCGGAAGAGCATGTCGAGGCGATCGCCGATCTCAACGTGCCGGACCTGCCGGTCGAGCAGCCGGAAGAAGAGCCTGCCTACGCGTCCGAGTACGATATCGATATCGATGCAGAACTCGCGGCGCTCTTGGTAAACCCGACGTCGCAGACTGCTCCGGCACCGCGGCATCAGGAGGCGGCTGCCCCGGCTTCCGTCGCTGCCGGCAATTTCCCAGAGCAGCCTCGGCAGACATCGGGCAGCGCTTACCCCGACCTCGACGATTTCGAGCGGGCCCTGGAAGAAGACTTCCGTCGCAGCCTTGTCGCGCCGCTTCCGGCCAACGACCATGACAGCGATCTCAACGGATACGAAAACGACCTCGACCAGCGTTCGCCCCGGTCGGCGTCCCGGACGTGGCTTCTTCCCATCGCCGTTGTCGCCGTCCTGGTCGTTGCCGGCGCAGGTGCCTACACGATGCTGGGTAGCGGACCTTCGCGGATGATGGGCGGCGAGCCGGTCGTCATCGCAGCCGATACCGATCCGGTAAAGGTTGTCCCGGAAAATCCGGGTGGCAAGACCGTTCCGAATCAGGACAAGGCTGTTTACGACCGCGTTGCCGGCGCTGCATCCGAAACGCCGAAGCAGGAAGCGCTGATCTCCAGCGAAGAGCAGCCGGTCGATGTCGTCCAAAAGACGCTGATGCCGGAAAGCCTTCCGCTCGAAGGCGAAAACGATATCGATCCGACTGATACCGGCGAGACCCAGGATGCACGTCTGCTTCCCGATCAGGGCCAGCAGGTTGCTTCGACGGGCGGACAGGATCCTCTCACCGTTACACCGCGTCGGGTAAAGACGATGATCGTGCGTCCGGATGGCAAGCTCGTCGAACAGGAAGTGCCGGCTCCGGCGCTTGCTGCGGCGCATACAGGCAAGATGCCGGCGGCTTCGGTGAAGTCTCCGGAACTGGCCCAGCCAGTCACTCCGGCCGCTGCGATCGCCGCATCTGCACCTGCTGCCAGCACGGTTGCCGAAATCATCCCGGCGTCTGCGCCGATGACGGCAGCCACTATGGCGCCACTGGACACTTCGGCACCTGCTGCTGTCGCGAAGGCGCCGGTCCCGAAGGTTCGTCCTTCGCAGCAGCCGGTCAATGTCGTCGCATCCGTCAGCGATCAGGGCAACGTTCGCGCTCCCGCAGCACAGGTTCAGCCGGTTTCGGCAACTCCTGCCGCTGCTAATGCACAGGTCGCGTCGGTCGGCGAGGGCGGCTACGTCATCCAGATCGCATCGCTGCCATCCCAGGCTGACGCTCAGAGGTCTTACCAGAACCTGTCGTCGAAGTTCGGCAACGTGATCGGCGGGCGTGGGGTCGATATCAAGGCTGCTGAAATCGCCGGCAAGGGTACCTTCTATCGCGTTCGGATCCCGGCCGGCAGCAAGACGGAAGCCGTAGCACTCTGCGAAAAGTATCGCGGTGTCGGCGGCACCTGCCTCGTCGCTCGCTGAGATCTTTGACGAGAAACCATCGAACGGGGCGCACAGCGCCCCGTTTTCTATTCTGCTCCCAGCATTCTAGGATCGAACATGACCGAATCGAAAGCGATGATCCTGGGCTCCAGCGGCCCGCAGCTTACCCAGGACGAAATCCTGCTCTACCGGGATGAGCGTCCCTGGGGTTTCATTCTCTTTGCCCGCAACTGTGTCGAGCCGGCCCAGATCACTGATCTGGTTGCAGCCATGCGCGACACCGTCGGCCGCCCGGAGGCGCCTGTCCTGATCGACCAGGAGGGTGGCCGCGTTCAGCGTATCCGTCCGCCGATGATCGAGCGTTATCCGTCAGCCGCCGCCTTGGGGGCTCTCTACAAGAATGACCGTGAAATGGGCTTGCGCGCCGCATGGCTGATGTCGCGGCTGCACGCCTTCGATCTCATGAAGCTCGGCATCAACGTCGACTGCCTGCCGGTCCTGGACGTACCGGTGGAAGGCGCCAGCAACGTCATCGGCGACCGGGCCTATGGCTTTGATCCGAAGACGGTGTCCGAGATGGGGCAGGCTGCGGCCGATGGCCTCAAGGCCGGCGGCATGCTTCCTGTGATGAAGCACATCCCGGGCCACGGCCGCGGCTTGGCCGACTCGCATCACGAACTGCCGGTCGTATCGGCATCGCGGGCGGAACTCGAAGCGCATGACTTCCTGCCCTTCGTGGCGCTCAAGAACGAGTTGATGGCGATGAGCGCGCATATCGTCTTCACCGCGATCGACACGGAAGAGCCGGCAACGATTTCTCGGAAAGTCATCGAGGATGTCATTCGCGGTCATATCGGCTTCGATGGCCTGCTGATGTCCGACGACAGCTCGATGAACGCCCTAAAGGGCACGATCGGCGAGCGCGCGGCAAGAATCGTTGGGGGCGGTTGTGATATCGTCTTGCATTGCAACGGCCTGATGGACGAAATGAAGGCGGTTGTGAACGAGGCGATCCCGCTTGGCGGCGAGGCGCTTCGACGTGCCAAAGCGGTGGAGCAAGGTTTCCCGGTTGCTGATGATGCACAGGAAGACACGCTTCGCGACGAATTCCACGGACTGATTGGGGTCGCCTGACCGCCGACAGTGAAGACGGATCGGAATGGCGATGACAAAAGCTGAAAATGCCATTCCGATGGACAAGATGTGGCAAGACGTGACCGAGCGGGCGATCGATGATCCTTCACTGGTGATCGACGTCGCGGGCTTCGAGGGACCGCTCGATCTTCTGCTGCATCTTGCTCGCAGCCAGAAAGTGGATCTGTCGCGGATCTCTGTCCTGGCACTCGCCGAGCAGTATCTCACATTCGTCGACAGCGCGCGGCGCGTTCGGATCGAACTGGCGGCCGACTATCTCGTGATGGCAGCTTGGCTCGCCTATCTGAAGTCGCGGTTGCTGATCCCCAAGCAGATCAAGATCGACGACGGCCCGACGGGCGAGGAACTGGCGGCAACTCTGGCCTTCCGGTTGAAACGGCTGGAAGCAATCCGCGATGCAGCAGCTCAGCTCGTCAACCGTAACCGACTCGGTCGCGATATTTTTGCACGTGGGGCACCGGAGCATATCCCGCAGCACAGGCCGTCGGCCTATGACGCATCGCTCTACGACCTGTTGTCGGCCTACGCAAATCTTAGACAGCGCAACGCCATCACCCATGTCACGATCGAACGCCGCAAGGTCTGGTCGCTGGTTGAGGCGAGGGACCTTCTCAACCGCATGCTGGGCGAGATCGGCGATTGGACGGCCCTGCAGCAGTACCTTCTGCCGTATCTGCCGCCGCAGGATCGCGTCACTGCGACTGCCAGCGCCTTTGCCGCCTCGTTGGAACTGGTGCGCGAAGGACAGCTCGAGATCCGCCAGGATGGCGCTTTCCAGACAATCTATCTCAGAAAGGGACCCGGGCGGCCGAAGGCCGAGACGTTGCCTCTAAAGGCAGGGACAGCCGAATGAGCCAGATCGAGGGCGCGATGGACGACGACGCGGCAGTGGATGACATTGTGCCGGTGCCCTACTCGTCGGAGGAGGTCGAGCGGATCGCCGAAGCCCTCGTGTTTGCATCGGCGGAGCCTGTCTCTGAAGCGTTTCTGGCTGAGCGTCTTCCACGGGGAGAAGATATCCAGGCCGTGATGCAGAGACTGGCGGGCATCTATGCCTCACGCGGAGTGAACCTGGTCAAGGTGGCTGATCGCTGGGCTTTCCGCACGGCAGCAGACCTTTCCTTCGTCATTCGCAAAGACGACAGCGACGTGAAGAAGCTGTCGAGGGCCGCCCTCGAAGTGCTTGCTATCATCGCCTACCACCAGCCTGTGACCCGCGCCGAGATCGAGGATATTCGCGGCGTCCAGACCTCAAGAGGTACGCTTGACGTACTGATGGAAGCCGGCTGGGTTCGTTTCCGCGGTCGGCGTCGGTCGCCGGGCAGACCGGTGACACTCGGAACGACAGGAGATTTTCTCGATCATTTCGGGTTGGAAGAGCTACGCGATCTTCCTGGTCTCGAAGAATTGAAGGGCGCGGGACTTCTATCTGGCCGCATTCCATCCGGCTTTTCGGTGCCGGTTCCGGGCGGTGAGGACGAGCTTTCGGACGAGGAAGACCCCATCACCCAGCTTGATCTGGAGGAGCTTGGCTTTCTGCCTCCAACCGGCGACGGTGATGGCTAGCAGGGCTTTCAGCGAGCTTTCCCCTTATTATTCCCGTGTTCCCGAATATGGACCGTGCGTGATTGTCCGTTGCCGACAGCAGCGTCGCTAGATCGCGAAAGTCATCCGTTCATAGCTTTTCGTGCAACGTATTTGGTGTTTGAAAAACAAACTTAAAAAGCTTACATCGGGGTCACGTTCCAATGGAGTTAGACTATGGGTTCTTTTAGTGTGTGGCACTGGCTGATCGTTCTAGTCATCGTGCTTGTCCTGTTCGGACGCGGCAAGATTCCTGAGCTGATGGGCGACTTTGCCAAAGGCATCAAGAGCTTCAAAAAAGGCATGGCGGACGAGGATGCCCCTGAGGCAAAGCCTACCGATACTGTGAACGGCGGCAGGACGGTCGATCACAAGCCCGACGAGATCAAGGAAACCACTCGGTCTTAATTGGTCGGGAGGGTTTCAGGAGCCTCGCTGAATGTTGGATATCGGTTGGACCGAGCTACTTGTCATTGCCATTGTGCTTATCGTGGTCGTAGGTCCCAAGGACTTGCCGCCCATGCTGCGCGCTTTCGGGAAGATGACATCAAACCTGCGCAAGATGGCGGGTGACTTTCGGACGCAGTTCGACGAGGCGCTTCGCGAGGCAGACATGGATGACGTCCGGAAGACGATTTCGGACGCCAAGAGCCTCAATCCCGCCAACAGCCTGCGCGACGCGATAAATCCGCTTCGCCAGATGGGGCAGGACATCCGAAACGATCTGCAGAAGGCGACGCATATGCCGTCGACGCCGACGCCGGTCAGCACGGATGTCGAAGCGCAGCATGCTGTCGAAGGTGCTCCGGTCGCCGATACGGCGCCTGTTGTTGCGGCTGTGCCGGTTACGCCCGTCACGGCATCTCCTGTTGCTGCGCCGACGTCCTCAACTGTGACGCCGGCACCAGCGGAGGCGACCACGCCTGCCGAACCCGGTCGCGTTAGAAAGCCTCGCGCACCGAAGTTGGCGGCCACGGGTGAGCCGGCAGCTGTGGATAAGCCTGCAACGACACGCAGATCCACGAGGGCGGAGAAGCCTGCCCCAGTGGCGACGTCTGCCGAACAGCCGAAACGTGTTCGCGTGGCCAAGGTCCCGGTGTCCGCACCTGAAACGACTGAGACGGCCGTCAAGCTTGCAGCCGCCCGCAAGCGTACCCCGAAGAAGCCTGTCGATACCCCGAAGGACGATGCCTGATGAGCGGTGATTACGAAGATAAGCCGCAGCCGCTTATCGAGCATCTGATGGAGTTGCGGACAAGGCTCATCTGGTCGATCGGCGCTTTCTTCCTCGCCTTCGTCGTGTGCTTCTTCTTCGCAAAACAGCTCTTCAACCTTCTCGTCATTCCCTACAAGTGGGCGGTCATCTGGGCGAAGCTCGATATCGCGAAATCCGAACTGATCTACACCGCGCCGCAGGAATTCTTCTTCACCCAGGTGAAGGTTGCGATGTTTGGCGCGCTGGTCATTGCCTTTCCGGTGATTGCCTCGCAGATCTACAAGTTCGTGGCTCCCGGGCTCTACAAGAACGAGCGGGCAGCCTTCCTGCCGTTCCTGATTGCCTCCCCTGTGCTGTTCCTGCTTGGAGGCGCACTGGTCTACTTCTTCTTCACGCCGATGGTGATGTGGTTCTTCCTGGCCATGCAGCAGGCGCCGACCGAGGGTGAAGTGGGGATCTCGCTTCTTCCGCGTGTTTCGGAATATCTCAGCCTCATCATGACGCTGGTTCTGTCCTTTGGACTGGTTTTCCAGCTCCCCGTGGTCACGACGCTGCTTGCTCGCGTGGGCATCCTGTCCAGCAAGTGGCTGCGCGAGAAGCGCAAGTTCGCGATCGTCATCGCCTTCGTCGTTGCCGCCGTCCTGACGCCGCCGGATCCGATGTCCCAGATCGGTCTTGCTATACCGACCATCCTTCTCTACGAGATTTCCATCTACGCCGCGCGACTCGTCGAGCGCAGACGCGATGAGGACGCTTCGAGTGATGAGGCCTCGTCTGACGTCGCAGAGACGGAGAAGGCCTGAGGTTTTTCTCTCGATCGATATCGCAGCGGCCTCATGCTTTGAAGGCCAAGAATCATGCTCGATATCAAGTGGATCCGCGATAATCCGGAAGCTTTCGACGCAGCGCTGAACAAGCGCGGCGCCGAGCCGATGGCAGCCACCCTGCTTGCAATGGACGATACCCGCCGCAGCGTCATCCAGACGCTTCAGGATATGCAGTCGCGCCGTAACGCCGCCTCCAAGGAGATCGGCAATGCGATGGCGCAGAAGAATACCGAACTCGCCGAGAAGCTGAAGGCGGAAGTCGCCACCATCAAGGACACGATGCCGGCCGCCGAGCAGGAAGAACGGGCAGCTGTCGCAGCGCTCGATGACGCGCTGTCGCGCCTTCCAAACATTCCTCTCGACGATGTCCCCGTCGGCCAGGACGAATCAGGCAACGTCGTTACGCGCACGATCGGAACGAAGCCCGGCTGGAATCACCCGGCCAAGGAGCATTTCGAGATCGGCGAAGCGCTCGGCTATATGGATTTCGAGCGCGCGGCAAAACTCTCGGGCTCGCGGTTTACGGTTCTGACCGGACCGCTCGCCCGTCTTGAGCGGGCAATCGGTCAGTTCATGATCGACATGCACACCAGCGAGCACGGCTACACGGAAGTGTCGTCGCCGCTGATGGTAAAGTCCGAGGCAATGTACGGCACAGGCCAGTTGCCGAAGTTCGAGGAAGATCTCTTCAAGACGACGGATGGCCGCTACCTCATCCCGACGGCCGAAGTGACGCTGACCAACCTCGTTTCGGGCGAGGTTCTGGACGCCGAAAAGCTGCCGCTGCGCTTTACGGCGCTTACCCCGTCCTTCCGTTCGGAAGCCGGTTCTGCGGGTCGCGATACGCGCGGCATGCTGCGCCAGCACCAGTTCTGGAAATGCGAGCTCGTCTCGATCACGGATCAGGAATCATCGATCGCCGAGCACGAGCGGATGACCGAATGCGCCGAAAACGTCCTCAAGCGTCTCGGCCTGCATTTTCGGACGATGACGCTCTGCACCGGCGACATGGGCTTCAGCGCCCGCAAGACCTATGACATCGAAGTCTGGTTGCCGGGACAGGATGCGTTCCGCGAAATCTCGTCCTGCTCGGTCTGTGGCGATTTCCAGGGCCGCCGGATGAACGCGCGCTATCGCGGCAAGGACGACAAGGCTTTGAAATTTGTTCACACGCTGAACGGCTCGGGCACCGCTGTCGGCCGATGCCTGATCGCAGTCCTCGAAAATTATCTCAATGAAGACGGCTCCGTCACGATCCCGGACGCGCTTCTGCCCTATATGGGCGGACTGACCAAAATAGAAAAAGCATAAGGCAGCCCTGAATGCGCATCCTGCTCACCAACGACGACGGTATCCACGCGGAAGGCCTGGCGGTTCTCGAACGGATTGCCCGCCAGCTTTCCGATGACGTCTGGATTGTTGCGCCAGAAACCGACCAGAGCGGTTATGCGCATTCCCTGACCCTGTCGGAGCCGCTGCGCCTGCGCGAGATCAGCGACCGGCACTATGCCGTGCGCGGCACGCCGACGGACTGCGTCATCATGGCGATGCGCCACGTCATGGGGGGCAAGCCGGATCTCGTTCTGTCGGGTGTCAACGTCGGCGCCAACCTTGCTGACGACGTGACCTATTCTGGCACGGTCGCAGGCGCCATCGAGGGCACCCTGCAGGGCGTCCGGTCGATCGCGCTCAGCCAGGCCTACCGCAAGGAGAACGGTCGCGTCCTGCCTTGGGATACGGCCGAATCGCATGGCCCGGGCCTGATCCGCAAATTGCTGGATACGGACCTTCCGGCCGGCACGTTTCTCAACGTCAATTTCCCGGCCTGCGCGCCTGACGATGTCCAGGGGACGGAAGTCACGTCTCAGGGCAAGACCGATTTCGATGTGGCGATCGACGAACGCCAGGATGGTCGAGGCTTCCCATACTATTGGCTGTACTTTGCCTCGCGTGTCGGCCGCCAGGCGGAGGGCACCGACATCAACGCCATCAAGGCCAATCGCATTTCAGTAACACCGCTGAAACTGGACCTGACCGACTATTCGGTGCAGGATCGCTTGATGAAGGCGCTGGGTTGAACCCAGATAACGTGGCAGGCGGAGTGACAGCTTGAAATCGGGCATGGTCGAGAAGGAAGGGTTTGCTGCACTTGTCTTGCGGCTCCGGTCCGCAGGCATTTCTAATATCGACCTTCTGACTGCCGTCGAGCAGACGCCTCGTTCGCAGTTCGTGCCGCCCACGCTTTCTCAGGAAGCCTATTCCAGCCGCACGGTCCCGATCGATTGCGGTGCCTTTATGGAAGGGGCAGATCTTGCGGTTCGCCTTCTGGCCGCTCTGCAGGTGAAACCCGGTCATCGCGTTCTCGAAATCGGTACCGGCAGCGGTTTTACAGCCGCCGTCATCGGCCGCATCGCAGAACGGGTTCTGACCGTAGATCGCTATAAGACGCTCACCGTTGCGGCGCAGGCCCGCGTTGACGCGCTTGGAATGCGCAACGTCATTGTACGACAGGCGGATGGCAGCAACGGGATGCCGGGCGAGGGCACGTTCGATCGGATATTCGTGACCACGGCATTTACGGTTCTGCCGCGATTCTATGCGGAGCAGCTGACCCATGGCGGTTCGATGGTTGCGCCGCTGATCGGCGACGACGAGACCTGCATGATGGTGAGGCTCACCAAGACCGGGAGCCGGTTTGAACGGGAAGACCTGTTCACCGTGCCATTCCTGCCGATCATTCCGCAGATGGCGGCAGCGCTTTAAGCTGGTTCGGCTTTGGTTCCGCTCCTGCCAAGCGCTTCCAACTCATGGTTAGCGAATTATCAAAAAAATCGCATCTCTTCCGACACTTTAACCCCACAGTAAGACTAACGCGCTTTAATGACTCCCACGATGGTTGCGTGAGTGTAGGTCGAGTCCATGCGTGTCAACAGTGCACAAAAAGTCGGAAAATCAGTAGCTAAGCTCGCGGTTGCGGCTTTGCTGGCGAGTGCGGCCACTGGCTGCAGCTCGGATTCGAGCCGTTTCTCCGGGCTGTTCTCCAAAGATGAGCTGACAACGGCTTCAATACCCCAGCGTCCGGTCGGCGGGGCCTATGGCCAAGCGCCAACGCCGCGCGACGATGTGCGGTCGGGCCAGGCGGTGGCACCGGTCCAGCAGGATTACGGTTCGCGAAATACCGCGATGAACCAGCCTTATCCGGCCCAGTCCGGTGGCTATTCATCACCGGCCCGCGCCGCTTCGGCGCCGATGGCCGTCCAGCGCAACGAGTTGGCAGCTCCCGGCGTGCCTTCGGCTCAGGCGCCCGCTCCCATGGCGTCCCGTGCACCGATGGCGGCTGACCGCGGTCAGGGCACTCGCCAGGAATCCATGGCCCAGTCATACCCGGGTCGTAGCAGTGGTTCGCAGTCTCTGACGGCTCCCACACCGTCGACCGCTCGAGGCGACAACCTGACAACGGCTTCGACGAAGCCGATGTCCGGCTGGTCTTCGGTCAACGCTCCGCGGGTAACGCTCAGGGCAGGCGAGACCGCATCGACCCTGTCTTCCCGCTACGGCGTTCCTGAAAAGGAAATCCTGAAGGCCAATGGCGGCGCTGTGAAGCCGGGCCAGACGATTGTCATCCCGACTTTCGGCCCGTCCCGCAATTCCGCGAAGACTGCGGCGTCCGATATCGACCTGCAGAACAAGGCGCCAGCGCCCACCCAGCAGACCGAGCAGAAGGTTGCCGTTCTGCCAACGCCGACCCGCGACAAGGCGATGGCGGAGCCTGGCAAGATCACACCTCCGGGCGGCAAGCCTCTCGGTGGCACCTACACGGTCAAGCCTGGCGATAGCCTCGCCAAGATCGCCCGCGAAACCGGCACGCCGATTGATCAGCTGAAGGCCGCAAACGGCTTGTCGGCTGACGGTGTACGAATTGGCCAGACCCTGAAGGTCGGTGGTAGCTCGGTTGCGACCGATCCGGTCAGAACCGCATCCATTCCGGAAAAGCCGGCTGCCCAGCCGAAGCCTGCTGCACCGTCGCCTGTCGCTGAAGCAGCACCCGCAAAGCCTGCGCCACAGGAAACAGCATCGCTGTCGGACGTCGAGAAGAAGTCCGATGTGTCTGCCGCTGCACCGCAGTCGACCGGCATTTCGAAATATCGCTGGCCAGTCAGTGGCGCGGTCATCGCCGGCTACGGGGCCAACGTCAACGGCAGCCGCAATGACGGTATCGACATCTCGGTTCCCGAGGGCACGCCGATCAAGGCCGCTGAAAACGGCGTCGTCATCTATGCCGGCAACGGCCTGAAGCAGCTCGGAAACACCGTTCTGGTTCGCCACGACGATGGCAAGGTCACCGTTTACGGCCACGCCGGCAACATCAACGTCACGCGCGGCCAGAAGGTCACCCGCGGCCAGACTGTCGCGGCGTCCGGCATGAGCGGCGACGCTCAGCGTCCGCAGGTCCACTTCGAGGTGCGCAAGGATGCGACACCGGTCAACCCCATCACTTTCCTTGAATAATTGTAGTGCGTTTCAAGGGGACGGGAGAAAAGCGCAGCTTCGGCTGCGCTTTTTTCGTTTTGGGGCTGCTTCAAGAACTCACGGCGTGAGTGTCTTGCGCATCCGCCCGGCGAGATCCTGGATATACTGCCACGCGACGCGGCCGGAACGCCCGCCGCGCGTCGTCGCCCAGGCGAGCGCCTCGTGGTGCAGGGTTTCGCGGTTGAGGCCGAGATCGAAATGGTCGGCATAGCCGTCGATCATGGTCAGGTAGTCGTCCTGACTGCACTTGTGGAAGCCGAGCCAAAGTCCGAAACGGTCCGAGAGCGAAACCTTCTCCTCGACCGCCTCGGACGGGTTGATCGCCGTCGACTGCTCGTTTTCCAGCATATGCCGCGGCAAAAGGTGGCGCCGGTTCGATGTGGCGTAGAACAGGACGTTGTCCGGCCGGCCTTCGATGCCACCGTCGAGCGCTGCCTTCAGCGATTTGTAGGCCGTATCGTCGTGGTCGAAGGACAGATCGTCGCAAAACACGATGATGCGATGGCCGGATGCCTTGAGGATGTCGAGCAGCGCCGGCAGCGAGGCGATATCCTCGCGGTGGACTTCCACCAGTTTCAGCGAGACACCGGTCGACGCGCGGATATCCTCGTGCACGGCCTTGACCAGCGACGACTTGCCCATGCCGCGCGCGCCCCAGAGAAGGACGTTGTTTGCCGGATAACCTTCGGCAAACCGCCACGTGTTTTCCTGCAGGATGTCGCGCACGTGGTCAACGCCACGGATCAGGGTGAGGGCGACGCGGTTGGGGCGTGGCACGGGCTGCAGGCGCTGGTTTGTCGGCACCCAGACAAAGCAATCCGCGACAGTCCAGTCGTTGACCGCTGGTGGAGGGCCCGCCAGCCGCTCGACTGCGTCGGCGAGCCGGCGCACTTCAGACAGGATCAGGGCGTTGAGCTCGTCGGTCATCTGGTATTCCTCAAGACTTTTTGTCATCGGTCGCGCCCTCTCGGCCGCTTTTTTCAGCAGGTAACATGCTCGTTATTGCATCAAAAGCCGTAGAGCCGTGGATTCAGTACGCGGGAGGACCGCTTTCTGTTGCATTCCTGGGTGTCACAACTATATTCCGGCGGCTTATGACAGGGGGCTCGGCGCCTCCGCTTATCGTTTAGGAGTTCTTGATGTTCATTACTGAGGCATTCGCGCAGGCGGGTGGAGCGGCGCCGGCGGCTTCCGCAACAGACTCGATTCTGCAGATGGTGCTGCTCTTCGCACCTCTGATGGTGGTCTGGTATTTCTTCCTGATCCGTCCGCAGCGCGCCCAGGCCAAGAAACGCCAGGAGACCCTGACGAGCATTCGCCGTGGCGACCAGGTTGTGCTTGGCGGCGGCCTCGTCGGCCGGGTTTCGAAGGTTGTCGATGACAACGAAGTCGAAGTCGAAATCGCCGACGGCGTCAAGGTCCGCGCAATGCGCGCCTACATCGCCGAAGTCCGCGTCAAGGGCGAGCCGGTCAAGGCCGACACCGCGTCCTGACATCCGGCAGGCCCGCTCTGGCGGGCCTTTCCATTTTCTAATCAATCAAGGACGCGGTGATGGCAAAAGGGATCGAGATACGCGAAGCCCATTTCCCCGGTCGCGCCCAGATCGACGCCTATGGCAATGGCGGGTTCCGCTTTGCCGACATGTCGCATCGCGGGTCGATCCTCTGCCTTCCCTCAGGGATACACGGCTGGGATTTGAGCGAAGGTGAGCCCCTGACGGTATCCTCCCTCTACAAGGTCCTCGACGAAGCCTCAGGCATTGAGGTCTTGCTGGTCGGCACGGGCCAGAACCTGAAGCCGATACCCGCAGAGGTGAAGGCCGCATTGAAGGCGAAGGGCATCTCTTCCGACCCGATGAGCACCGGTGCTGCCGTGCGCACCTACAATATCATGCTCGCCGAGTCCCGTGCCGTCGCCGTCGCGCTGATTGCCGTCTGACCCATGAGTGACGATCGTGCAACGAATGGCGAACTCTGTCTCGCGACGCTGCGAGACACGGACCGCGACCGCTATCTCGCATGCCTCCTGTCTCCGGAAGACAAGCGCCCGGCATTGGCCGCGCTCTACGCCTTCAACGCCGAAATTGCGCGCGTCCGGGACATGGTCCGCGAGCCGCTTCCGGGAGAGATCCGCCTGCAATGGTGGCGGGATTTCCTTGAGGGTGGAAGTCAGGCAGACGGGCTGGGAGACACGGGCGGCAATCCGATCGCTGCAGGACTGCAGGATGCGATCGAAACCTATCGGCTGCCGCGTCAAACGCTTGTCGCTATGACGGAAGCGCGAATCTTCGATCTCTACGACGATCCGCTCACTGACCGCAACGCGCTGGAAGGCTATGCTGGCGAAACCGCCTCGGCTTTGATCCAGCTTGCAAGCCTCATCCTTTCGCCCGAAGATGCCGCAAGGTCCGCACAGGCGGCCGGCCATGCGGGTGTTGCGCAGGCGATCGCCGGTTTCATCCTGCTTTTGCCGATCCATCGGCGCCGCAACCAGCTTTACCTCCCGCTCGATCTTCTGGCTGCCACCGGTCTTGACCGCGACAGCTTTCTGGCCGGCAGCGACAAACCTCGCATTTCCGCAGCAATTCAGGCCTTTGCCGGCCTTGGCCTCGAGCATCTCGACAAGGCACGACGTGCCGGTCCTGTTCCGCCCGCGCTCGTGCCGGCCTTCGTGCCGGTAGCGCTTGTCGAGCCGGTTCTGAAGCGCGCTTCACGCCGGGGTGCCGATGCTCTCGACGGAGACATGCAGTCTCCCCAATGGCGTCGTCAGTTGCAGATGCTGAAGGCCGCCGTCCTTAAACGCTTCTAGCAATCACCAGTCGCCACGCTTCACGCAAGCCTTGAGGGATAAATGCCCTCTATCGGCAGGTGCGCATCTGCCATCAGTGGAGAAGCAGTCTTGAGCCCTTTGGTAGTTTGGTCGATCGCCATCGGCGTGATGCTGGCCTTGGCCTTTTATGTTACCCGCCTGGTCAAGCACAGTGACGAGGACAGCCTTCACGATATGGGACTGGCGATACTCGAATTCGGTCGCGCCTATCCTGCCGAAGCCATCAGGAGCCTGCACAGCACAGCCGATGCGAACACGATCTTTGTGCGACTGCACGACAATAAGTCAGGCATCATGCGCAACCGTGGCAATCATTTCGCATGCCACGTAATCCGGCCCGGCCGCGTGCGGGTCACGCCGACGCCCGAACCGAAAGGCTTTTCGGCCGAATTCCTGGACTCCCCGACACAGAACGGAACTTTCGTGTTCAAGAATGAAAACGAGGCGGCAGAAGTGTCGCTTTGGCTTCTCGACAATTATGTGAGCGTTGCCGATCGACAGCTTTCGGCCGAACCGCAGCCGGCTTCAAACACCGGCCGCTCCGATTAGGCTTTTAGGCGATACCCAGCCACTCACGGCAGTCCTTCAGCGCACGAACCGACATCAGTTGCCGTTTCATGATCGTCTTGTCCTTGCCGCGGAAGCGCTTCACGCCTTCGGGTTTGACGATGGAGCCGGGAGCAAGATCCGGAAACAGGCCGAAATTGACATTCATCGGCTGGAAGGACCGTTTGCCGGGCTCTTCGTCGTGGACCAGATGCCCCCCGGTGATATGCCCAAGCAGAGAACCGAAGGCCGTCGTCGCCGGCGGCGGGACGATTTCTTCGCCCTTGCGCTCGGCAGCCGCAAAACGACCAGCCAGAAGACCGATTGCCGAACTCTCCACATAGCCCTCGCAGCCGGTGATCTGACCGGCGAATCGCAGGCCCGGCCGGCTCTTCAAGGTCAGCGAGTGATCGAGCAGCATCGGTGACTGGATATAGGTGTTGCGATGGAGGCCGCCGAGCCGTGCGAATTCCGCGTTCTGCAGCCCCGGGATCATCCGGAAGATCTCGGCCTGCGCGCCATACTTCAGCTTGGTCTGGAACCCGACCATATTGTAGAGCGTGCCAAGTGCATTGTCCTGCCGCAGTTGGACGACGGCATAGGCCTTGACGGTCGGATTGTGTGAATTGGTAAGTCCCATCGGCTTCATCGGACCGTGGCGCAGCGTTTCGCGCCCACGCTCCGCCATGACCTCGATCGGCAGGCAGCCATCGAAATAGGGCGTGCCTTCCCATTCCTTGAAGCCGACCGTATCGCCCGCAATCAGTGCATCGAGAAAGGCATTGTACTGCGCTTCGTCGAGCGGGCAGTTGATGTAATCCTTGCCTGTGCCGCCGGGCCCGACCTTGTCGTAGCGCGACTGGTACCAGCAGATATCCATATCGATCGATTCGCGGTGGACGATCGGCGCGATCGCGTCGAAGAAGGCGAGCTGGTCCTCTCCGGTCTCGGCCTGGATCGACTTTGCGAGATCGGGCGACGTCAGAGGACCGGTCGCGACGACGGCCAAGTCCCATTCCTCCGGCGGTAGACCGTGGATTTCCTCTCGCACAACGGTGATCAGCGGATGGTTTTCGATCGCCTGCGTGACTGCATGAGAGAAACCGTCGCGGTCGACCGCAAGTGCGCCGCCGGCCGGGACCTGATTTTTGTCGGCGCAGGCCATGATCAAAGAGCCGGCCAGCCTCATTTCTGCATGGATGACGCCGACGGCATTGGCCGTCGCATCATCGGAGCGGAAAGAGTTCGAGCAGACGAGCTCGGCGAGACCGTCCGTGCGGTGGGCATCGGTGCCGCGCACGCCGCGCATCTCGTGGAGAATGACGGGGATGCCGGCCTCAGCGATCTGCCAGGATGCTTCGGAGCCGGCAAGGCCGCCACCGACGACGTGGATTGGGGCAGGGGTAGGCGAATTCGATATGGTGCTCATGTCCGGCTCATTATCACGGCATTCGAACGGCCGGAATCAAAAAGGCACCTAAAAAGGTGCCTCTGATCATTCCTTGGGTGTCTCTTTGATCTTTTCGGATCATTGCGACTATCGTTCTCTCGCCATCACGACATCATATCGCGCTGGTCCATCACAATGGATGGATTAACGGAAGGAACGAGCGGCGATGCCGCGGATGTCGTAGCGGGTCAGACCAATGTCGTTGAGCGCCTGGTTGGAAAGGCTGCCGAGTTCATTGATCGTACGGCGGTAGCTGATCCAGTTCTTAGCGATGCGGATCGGGTTCATTTGGTGTTTCCTCAATCATCTTTTTCCCAGTGATCTATCGTCACCGGCGATGAGCTTCATATAGGTGAGACGCGCCGAAAGGTGCAGTGCAAAAAATGTGCGACTGCCATGCGTTTGTGCAATGAGTTGATGCTTTTTGCAGCTTCGTACGAAAAAGCAGCAGCAGCCGTTTCGCTGCGTGAAGCACTATGCACAAACGAAAAACGCCTCCCGAAGGAGGCGCTTTTAAACGGTAGACCGTTGGTCGTTCTTTAAATTTTTAGAAGCCGACTGCCGTGCGTGCAACGCGACGGATGTCGGAGCGGCCAATACCGAGGTCAGAGAGTTCGCGGTCCGACATGCGGCCGAGTTCCGAAACCGTTTCGCGGTACTTGCGCCAGTCGTTCAGCTTCTTTGCGATTTTCATGGTCGTTTCCTTCGTTGGTCAATGCCGGCTAATTGCTTCCGGCTGCGTTGCTAATCGTTTTAAATGCTGCGCTGCGAAGGAAAAAGCGCGCATTTCGTATGCCACCTATGCATCTGTTGCATTGCATGCAGAAGGATCGTGCGGAAACGAGCTGTATCTGACCATAATTTGATCAGGCGCTGAATTTTACGTCTATTACACCCACAATGAAGGCGCGTAGGGCCGTTCCTGTCCGGCTTGCCAGCTCGACCCGAGGTGAACGCAGTCTCCCTTCTGATCATCATCAAACAGGCGTCACAAACCTTCATTTTTCCTTTGCGTGTAGGAAAACGGGTGTTATAGAGACGCGCGCTCCGGAAGGCCTCTGGCCGCTAGAGTTTCGATGCCTAGGGGCGCGGGTATGGTGAAATTGGTAGACACGCCAGATTTAGGTTCTGGTGCCGCAAGGCGTGGGAGTTCAAGTCTCTCTACCCGCACCAGGATCGCTGGACGCGCTGTTCGCCGGTAACGGCAGGACGCGCTGCTTATGAAAGCCGCGGCTGGTCACTTTTTAGTTCCGGTGGTGTGCTCACGAAAAACACGAACGGCTGTATGGGCGCCGCCGCCACGATAAGAAGGTATAAAAATGCAGGTTACCGAAACGCTCGCTGAAGGGCTGAAGCGCGAAATCAAGGTCGTTATCCCTAAGCAGGATATGGAAGCCGAGCTCAACGTTCGTCTGGCCGATGCCAAGGACAAGGTTCGCATCAACGGATTCCGTCCGGGCAAGGTGCCGCTTTCACACCTCAAGAAGACCTATGGCAAGTCGATCATGGCTGATCTCGTCAACGAGATCGTCCGCGAACGCCCCACCAAGATTCTCTCCGAGCGCGGCGAGAAGTCGGCAACGCAGCCTTCGGTATCGATGACCGAAGACGAGGCGGAGGCCGAAAAGATCCTCAATGCACAGGCTGATTTCGAATTCACCCTGACCTATGAAGTGATCCCGCCGATCGAACTGAAGTCGACTGACGGTATCACCGTTGAGCGCGAAGTCGTTGAAGTGTCTGAAGACGAAGTCAACGAGCAGATCCTCAAGATCGCCGAAAGCGCTCGCACGTTCGAGACAAAGGATGGCGTTGCCGCTGAAGGCGACCGCGTCACCATGAACTACCTCGGCAAGGTCGATGGCGAAGCCTTCGATGGCGGCACTGCTGAAGACGCAGAACTGGTCATCGGTTCCGGTCGCTTCATCCCGGGCTTCGAAGACCAGCTGGTCGGCGTCAAGTCGGGCGACGAAAAGCAGATCACCGTGACCTTCCCGTCCGAATATCCGGCTCCGAACCTGGCTGGCAAGGACGCGACCTTCGACATCACCGTCAAGGACATCGCTGCTCCGGCTGCCGTCGAGATCAACGACGAACTTGCTTCGACGCTCGGCATCGAATCGGTCGATCGTCTGAAGGAAATCGTCCGCGGCCAGATCGAAAGCCAGTACGGCAACGTCACGCGTCAGAAGGTCAAGCGTCAGATCCTCGACCAGCTCGACGAGATGTACAAGTTCGACGCGCCGCAGGGCCTCGTTGACGCCGAGTTCGACAACATCTGGCGCCAGATCAACACCGATCTGCAGCAGTCGGGCAAGACGTTTGAAGACGAAGAAACGACTGAGGAAGAAGCACGCGAAGAATATCGCAAGCTGGCCGAACGTCGCGTCCGTCTCGGCCTGGTTCTCTCCGAAATCGGCGAAAAGGCCGGCGTCGAAGTAACCGAGGAAGAAATGCAGCGTGCGCTTTATGCTCAGCTGCAGCAGTTCCCGGGCCAGCAGAAGGAAATCCTCGATTTCTTCCGTAACACGCCAGGCGCTTCCGCTTCGCTGCGTGCCCCGATCTTTGAAGAAAAGGTCGTCGACCATCTCCTGTCCGAGGTCAAGGTCACCGATAAGACCGTGACGAAGGAAGAGCTGCTCGCCGAAGAAGAAGGCGAAGACGCCGACAAGCCTGCCAAGAAGAAGGCCTCGCCGAAGAAGGCAAAGGCTGAAGCTTCAGACGCTGCAGAAGGCGAAGAAGCTGCTGCTCCGAAGAAGAAGGCAGCACCGAAGAAGAAGGCCGCTGAAGACAGCGCTGAGTAATCTTCTCGAATACGAATTGACGAAGGGCCGGGCAGGAAACTGCTCGGCCTTTTGCGTTGTGTTGCATCACGGCTGCTTGCGAAATCAACATGAATGCATCCGGCCGGCGGCATCCTGAAACCCCAAGACATCCGGCCCATCCCGTGACATAAGGCTCGCCGAACGCGTCCTCACTTTCCGGCAGCCATGATCCGCATCGAGAATATCAGCAAGTCCAACAGTTCCCGCATTCTCTACATCGAGACCTCTGCGGCCCTGAACCGCGGCGAAAAGATCGGTTTGGTCGGTCCGAACGGGGCGGGCAAGACGACTCTGTTCCGGATGATCACCGGCCAGGAGCTGCCCGATGAGGGACAGGTCACGGTCGAGAAGCATGTGACGATCGGCTATTTCAATCAGGACGTCGGAGAAATGTCGGGCGTCAGCGCCGTCACCGAGGTGATGGACGGGGCAGGGCCAGTCAGCAGCGTTGCCGCCGAACTGCGCTCGCTCGAAGCCGCGATGGTCGATCCCGACCGGATGGACGAGATGGATGCCATCATCGATCGCTATGGCGAGGTACAGGCGCGTTATGAGGAGCTGGACGGCTATGGGCTGGAAAGCCGCGCTCGCGAGGTTTTGGCAGGCCTCTCCTTCAGCGAAGAGATGATGGACGGCGACGTCGGCAAACTGTCCGGCGGCTGGAAGATGCGCGTGGCGCTTGCCCGCATCCTCTTGATGCGCCCGGACGTCATGCTGCTGGACGAACCGTCCAACCACCTGGATCTCGAAAGCCTGATCTGGCTTGAGGAGTTCCTCAAGAACTACGACGGCGCCTTGCTGATGACCTCGCATGACCGTGAGTTCATGAACCGGATCGTCAACAAGATCATCGAGATCGATGCCGGATCGCTCAACACCTATGCCGGCGATTACGGCTTTTACGAACAGCAGCGGGCGCAGAACGAGAAGCAGCAGCTGGCCCAGTTCGAGCGGCAGCAGGCGATGCTGGCCAAAGAGATCAAGTTCATCGAGCGCTTCAAGGCGCGCGCGTCGCACGCAGCCCAGGTGCAGAGCCGTGTGAAGAAGCTCGACAAGATCGAGCGGGTGGAACCGCCGCGCCGCCGCCAGACGGTCGCCTTCGAATTCCAGCAGGCACCGCGTTCCGGTGAGGATGTCGCTAACCTCAAGGGCGTCTACAAGGCCTATGGCAGCCGCTTGATCTATGACGGGCTGGATTTCATGATCCGACGCAAGGAACGCTGGTGCATCATGGGCATCAACGGCGCCGGCAAATCGACGCTTCTAAAGCTGATCGCTGGTTCCGCCACACCGGACGTCGGATCTGTCTCGATCGGCGCCAGTGTCAAGATGGGCTATTTCGCCCAGCATGCCATGGATGTGCTGGACGGCGAGCAGACAGTGTTCGAATGGCTGGAGTCCGAGTTTCCGCGGGCCGGGCAGGGCGCGCTTCGAACCCTTGCCGGTTGCTTCGGTTTTTCGGGCGATGATGTGGAGAAGAGATGCCGGGTTCTGTCCGGTGGTGAAAAAGCCCGTCTCGTCATGGCGGCAATGCTGTTTGATCCGCCGAATTTCCTGGTGCTGGACGAGCCCACCAACCACCTGGATCTCGACACCAAGGAAATGCTGATCAAGGCGCTCGCCGACTATGACGGCACGATGCTGTTCGTCAGCCATGACCGGCATTTTCTGGCCGAGCTGTCCAACCGGGTGTTGGAAGTGACCGCGGACGGCGTTCATCGTTTCGATGGCGGCTACACGGAATATGTCGAACGCACGGGTTACGAGGCGCCGGGTCTCGCAAGCTGATCCTGGACCAACCGAAGCATCGTGAGGAGTCACAGTGAGCAGCCTACATCACCGGGTGGTGATGTAGGCACGGTGTCACTCGTGGATCGTGTAGGATCCCATCTTGCAGAGATCCTGCGAGTCTTCGAGGTCCTCGAGGCCTGAATCCTCGGTGAACTCGAAGCGCAGATCGTATTTGCAGACCCTGCGACCGTCAGCGATGGTGATCTCGATACTCTCGCCGGGCTCGAGAACATCCTTGCCGAACACATCTTCTTCCCAGTCGTCAACACCGACGGGCGACGTATAGAAACGCTTAAGCGTGCCGCTGGTCTTGTTCTTCAAGGTAAAGACGAGATCCGAGGCGTTGGATGTAGTGGTGCATGCAAAAAGAGCCGCCAGTGCAGCGGCCGCAATAAGTACAGTCTTTCTCACGGTAGTGTCCCTCAACCCAGAATTGGGGTAGGGAACATCTATCATTTCCATAACCGCAGACAACTAGCATGTTGGTTCATCATTAATTGTAGAGTATTGATAAACCGCAACTAATTAAGCCGTGCAGCATTGTCGGTGTCATCGGCGGAACGCGAGGTATCGCTGTGAAACCCGGCAGGAATACTGCTCAAAGTCCGGTTTAAGCCGCCTTGCTGGAAGCGTCTCTCAAAGCGGCTTGCGATACTGGATAAACCCTGGCGCCACAGCGACACGGTCATAGAGACGCCTCGCGGCTGTGTTGTCTTCCTGCGTCAGCCAGTAGAGCCGACCGGCATTCTGGTCGCGCGCGAGCAGTGCCACCTTCTCGATCAGGGCTTCCCCCACGCCGCGTCCACGCTGGCTGCTGTCGACGTAGAGGTCCTGCAGATAGCAGGTCATGTCAGGTAACCAGGTCGAGCGGTGGAAGACGACATGCACGATGCCGACCATCTGCCCGTTCTCGTCGAAAGCGCCAAGTGCCTGCAGGGGCTCGTCATCATGGTGAAAGCGGGACCACGTGATGTCGTACTGTTCTTTCGGCAGTTCCGACTCGTAGAACTCGAGATAGGCTCTGAACAGGGGTTCCCATGCGGCACGGTCGGCAGGCTCAAGCGGGCGGATTGTCGTCACGGGCATCTCCTCGAGCAAAAAACAGAAACGGCGGGGAGTATACCCCGCCGTTTGCCGAATTCTACTGAAGAGATGAGGCTTAGGCAGCCATGGCCGTCTTCAGGTTTTCATCGATCTTGTCGAGGAAGGCAGTCGTGGACAGCCAAGGCTGTTCCGGGCCGATCAGAAGCGCCAGATCCTTGGTCATGTAGCCCTGTTCGACCGTGTCGACGCAGACGGTTTCGAGCGTGGTGGCAAAGGTTGCCAGTTCGGCGTTGTCATCCAGCTTCGCACGGTGCGCGAGGCCACGGGTCCAGGCGAAGATCGAGGCGATCGAGTTCGTCGAGGTTTCCTGGCCCTTCTGGTGCTGGCGGTAGTGGCGCGTTACCGTGCCATGCGCAGCTTCGGCTTCGACCGTGCGGCCATCCGGCGACAAGAGAACCGAGGTCATCAGGCCGAGCGAGCCGAAGCCCTGCGCAACTGTGTCGGACTGGACGTCGCCGTCGTAGTTCTTGCACGCCCAGACGTAACCGCCGGACCACTTCAGAGCCGATGCGACCATGTCGTCGATCAGGCGGTGTTCGTAGGTGATGCCGATTTCGGCGAACTTCGCCTTGAATTCAGCCTGGTAAACTTCTTCAAAGATATCCTTGAAGCGGCCGTCATAGGCCTTGAGGATGGTGTTCTTGGTCGACAGGTAGACCGGCCACTTCCGCATCAGGCCGTACATCATCGAAGCGCGCGCGAATTCGCGGATCGATTCGTCGAGGTTGTACATCGCCATGGCAACGCCGGCGCCTGGGGCGTCGAACACGTCCTTTTCGATAACCTGGCCGTCTTCACCGACGAACTTGATCGTCAGCTTGCCCTTGCCGGGGAACTTGAAATCGGTCGCCTTGTACTGGTCGCCGAAAGCATGGCGTCCGACAACGATCGGCTTGGTCCAGCCGGGAACGAGGCGCGGCACGTTCTGGCAGATGATCGGCTCGCGGAAGATAACGCCGCCGAGGATGTTGCGGATCGTGCCGTTCGGGCTCTTCCACATCTGCTTGAGATTGAATTCCTTCACGCGGTCTTCGTCCGGCGTGATCGTCGCGCACTTGATGCCGACGCCGTGCTTCTTGATTGCGTGAGCCGCATCGACGGTGACCTGGTCGTTCGTCGCATCACGGTTCTCGACGGAAAGGTCGTAATATTCGATGTCGAGATCGAGATAGGGAAGGATCAGCTTGTCCTTGATGAGCTGCCATATGATGCGGGTCATCTCGTCGCCGTCGAGATCGACGACCGGGTTCGCTACCTTGATCTTCTGCATGGACTTCCTCTTGCCGTAATGGGCCGTTTAGGCCTCAAAAATGATCAACGGGGGCGCTATAGCATCGCGGGGAAGAGAACGCAAAGATGGTGCGGTCTGATATGGCGCGATTCGGTTAGAAAATTGGAACATGCGCTCGCCATCATCATACTGCCTGAAATTGGCCCTCAAGATTGAGCATTGCCAAACATCGGGCGCGGCGTAATGTCCGCCAAAACTCATCGCAGCACTGGATCTATGATATGCGGATACTCCCGCTTCTTTCTCTCTTCACCCTGATTTCCACCGGCGTTCTGGCGGCGGATGTGACCGATCCGGTAAAGGCGGTGATGAAGATCACCGAAGACAACTGGAATACGGTTGATAGTGACTGGAAGTCGCTGTTCGATCCCGAGCCGATCCAGCAGAATTTTAGCAAGTCGTTCCAGACTGCCTACTCGGAAGCGTCCAAGCACCCCGCTTACGAAACCGAAAACAATGCCCCCGGCGATCCGTTCGGCTACGACGTCGTCACGAGTTCGCAGGACGGCTGCCCGCTGAAGGACGTCACCATCGTGCCGGCACCGGCGGCAAATGGCGTGTCGGATGTGAAGGTCACGTTCAAGCAGTGGGCCTGCATCGATGATGCGGAAATGAAGGACAGCGTTTCGGAAGTGCATTTCGACGTCATCGAGGAAGACGGCAAGCCGGTCATCAAGGACATCCACCGCGTTGTCGAGAATGAAAGCGATTCGCTCGTCGAAGAGATGCAATCGATCGCCAAGGGCGAGTAGAGGGAAGCAAACCTTCTGAAAGCCTTGCTCTTCATCCATCCGGCGGCTATCTGCCCAGCCTGAAATTGTTGGGATTAAGCGATGTCAGGTACGAATAGCGAGCGCGAGCTCATTGCCGAGGGCCCGGCCATCATTCTGGTGGAACCGCAACTGGGCGAAAACATCGGCATGGTGGCGCGCGCCATGGCCAATTTCGGCTTGGCGGAACTGCGCCTCGTCAGTCCTCGTGATGGTTGGCCGAACGAGAAGGCGAGGTCTGCCGCGTCGAAGGCCGACCACGTCATCGATGGAGCCGTCGTTTTCGAGACGCTGGAAGACGCGACCCGCGACCTGAACTTCGTCTATGCCACGACGGCGCGCGAACGCTACGGCTTCAAGCCCGTTCGGTCACCGGTCTATGCGGCGTCCACATTGCGTGAGAAATTCAAGGCGGGTGAAAAGACCGGCATTCTGTTTGGCCGCGAACGCTGGGGTTTAAGCAACGAAGAGGTGGCGCTCGCCGACGAGATCGTCACCTTCCCGGTCAATCCGGCCTTCGCCTCGCTCAATATCGCCCAGGCGGTTTTGCTGATGTCCTATGACTGGATGAAATCCGGCATGGACGATATCGAGGAAACCCGCTTCCAGCCGATCGAGCAGCGGCCCTCGACGAAGGACCAAGTGTTCGGCATGTTCGAGCAGATCGAGGAAGCGCTCGATGCCCGAGGCTACTTCCATCCGCCTGAGAAGAAGCCGAAGATGATCGACAATCTGCGCGCGGTCCTTTCGCGGCGGAGCTTTTCGGAGCAGGAAGTCAGCGTGTTTCGCGGCGTGATCAAATCGCTGGATGCGTTTCCACGTCAATGGCCACGAAAAACCACGCCGAGGCAGAAGAAGGCCGACGTGACCGAGGAGACCGAAGGCAATGGCGGCGACGAATGACCTGAAGCCGGTGCTGATGTTCGATTCGGGCATCGGCGGACTGACTGTGCTGCGTGAGGCGCGGGTGCTGATGCCGGAGCGCGGCTTCATCTATGTCGCCGACGACGCTGGTTTCCCTTACGGCGGATGGGAGGAGGAGGCGCTGACGGCGCGGATCCTGTCCCAGTTCGAGCGCCTGCTGAACGACTACCAGCCGGAAATCTCCATCATCGCCTGCAATACAGCGTTCACGCTGGCGGGCGCAGCCCTTCGTGAGCGCTTCCCCGAGATGACCTTCGTCGGCACCGTGCCGGCGATCAAGCCTGCAGCCGAGCGAACCCGATCCGGCCTCGTGTCCGTCCTCGCAACTCCCGGCACCGTCAAGCGCGCCTATACGCGTGATCTGATCCAGTCCTTTGCCACGCAGTGTCACGTGAGGCTTGTCGGGTCGGAAAATCTGGCCCGCATGGCGGAAGCCTATATCCGCGGCGAGACCCTGTCGGACGACTCGGTCCTGTCGGAGATCATGCCCTGCTTCGTCGAGAAGGACGGCCGCAAGACCGATATCGTCGTTCTCGCCTGTACGCATTATCCCTTCATGGCGAACCTGTTCCGCCGCCTGGCGCCCTGGCCGGTCGACTGGCTCGATCCGGCGGAAGCGATCGCTCGACAGGCCCGGCGCAAGGTGCCGCTTCTGGAGGGTGCGCAACACCCCGGCGAATTCGACTTTGCGGTGTTTACCTCTGGCAATCCGGATTTTGCCACGCAGCGGCTGATGCAAGGGTTTGGTTTGCGGGTCTAGCCCTCTTGTCATCGTCTAAATTCGGTGGCTTGCTCGGCCTACCGGATCAGGAGCAGACACGATGTCGATTGAAAACTGGCTGGCCTTCGTCGCCGCATCCGCCATTCTTCTGGCCATTCCCGGACCGACGATTCTGCTCGTCATCTCCTATGCGATGACGCACGGGCGAAAGGTGGCGACTGCGACAGTCGCTGGCGTGGCACTCGGGGACTTCACGGCAATGACCGCCTCGATGCTGGGGTTGGGCGCCTTGCTCGCCACATCTGCGATGCTGTTCACGATCCTCAAATGGGTGGGCGCCGCCTATCTGATCTATCTCGGCATCAAACTGTGGCGCGCACCCGTGATGGATCCAGAGGTCGCAGCCGGCGAGGGGGAGCTGCCGCAGGTAAAGCCGTTGCGCATCCTGCTGCACACCTACGTGGTCACGGCGCTTAATCCGAAAGGCATCGTGTTCTTCGTCGCCTTCCTGCCGCAGTTTCTCGACCTGTCGAAACCGCTTTTCTTCCAGATGGCTGTCTTCGAGATGACGTTTCTGGTTCTGGCGACGATCAACGCAACGCTCTACGGGCTTCTTGCCTCACTGGCCCGCAACCAGATCCGCCGGCCACGGGTGCAGAAAATAGTCAACCGGACCGGTGGTTCGCTGATGATCGGGGCAGGGCTTCTGTCGCTCGGCTTCAAGCGGGCAGCGGCCTGACCGCAAAGCCTGTGCATTTCCTCTCTTGCACGGCGAAACGAATCCCTTTCTCTGTTAGTGAGAATGTTTGGGCGGTCTTTGACCGCGTGTAGACGGCATACGAGGTAAGGCATTGCAGGTCGGCATCGATATGGGAACTCTGACCGGGGGTGATCCGGCCAAGCTCGATATCGAGGAGCTTCTGGCAACGCGTCTCCTCGTTCAGGGCAACTCGGGCTCGGGCAAGTCGCATCTTCTGCGGCGGCTGCTGGAACAGTCCGCACCGTGGGTGCAGCAGGTCGTGATCGATCCGGAAGGTGATTTCGTCACGCTGGCCGACAAATACGGTCATGTCGTCGTCGATGGCGAACGCACCGAAGCCGAACTCGCGGGCATTGCCAACCGTATCCGCAAGAACCGCGTGTCCTGCGTCCTGACCCTCGAAGGCCTTGATCTCGAAGAGCAGATGCGCGCCGCCGCCGCCTTTTTGAACGGCCTGTTCGATGCCGATCGCGACTACTGGTATCCGGTTCTGGTCGTGGTCGACGAAGCCCAGATGTTTGCGCCATCGGTTGGTGGCGACGTCTCCGAAGATGCCCGCAAGATGTCGCTCGGGGCCATGACCAACCTGATGTGCCGCGGCCGTAAGCGCGGTCTTGCTGGTGTCATCGCCACGCAGCGCCTGGCAAAGCTTGCCAAGAACGTCGCGGCCGAGGCCTCCAACTTCCTCATGGGCCGCACCTTTCTCGATATTGACATGGCCCGCGCCGCGGACCTGCTCGGCATGGATCGGCGTCAGGCGGAAATGTTCCGCGATCTGAAGCGCGGCAACTTCGTCGCGCTCGGTCCGGCTCTGTCGCGTCGGCCTCTGCCGATCATCATCGGCAATGTCGAGACATCGGCCCGTTCGTCCAGCCCGAAGCTGATGCCGCTGCCGGATGCGCATCTGGATGTCGAAGGTCTCATCTTCACGCCGGATCCAGAAGAATTCACCCGGCCTTTGACGGCGAACCGCCGCCAGGCGCCGGCGCCACGGCCGACTACGGACATTCTGGCGGAACTCTCGCGCTCGACGCCTGCTTCCCTTCAGCCGGCTGCCGCCGAGCCGCGGACGCCGCTGCCCGTGCTTACGGTCGAGGAGCGTGAGGATCGGCTGATGGCGGTCATGGCCGAGATCCTCGATGATCCGCAATCGGCCTATCGCACGGACGCGGTTCTGTATCAGGACTTCCTTGTTCGCGCCCGCATGCGTCGTCTGCCGGGGCCGCCGCTGTCTCTCAGCGATTTCCGTCGCCGGACAGCGATTGCCCGTTCCGGAGTCGATGCTGCGATGGCATCGAGCGAAGCCTGGACGACGGTGCTGTCCATGTCGAACAGTGTTTCGGATGATCTTCAGGGCGTGTTTCTGATGATGGCAAAGGCGGCACTCGGCGGCGAACCATGCCCGTCCGATGCACGGATTGCCCGCGCCTACGGTACGCACTCCGCGCGCCGCGCACGCCGTCTGCTGGGCTATTTCGAAGAGCAGGGGCTGGTCGTGGTCCATTCCGACTTTACCGGCAAGCGAATCGTCGCGTTTCCGGAGCTGCAGGCGGAAACGGCGCCCGGCAGTGCCGAAGCGCCTGATGAGGGCGATCTCAAGATTGCTGCGGAATAAGCCCGCAGCGACCCGGCTGCTGTTGACATTTTGATGACAGCCGCCTAAAGACCCGCCAACGCCGGGTGGCAACACCGGGTGTTTCAACGACATGTCCCGTGGCACTCTCCGAACGCTTTTCGTGAGAAGCCTGTCAGAACCTCTAAATCGAGGTTCAGAGGAGGGCGTGTTTCCTTCATCCGGTTCGGCAACGAACCGGTGTAACTTTCTGAAAGGAAATACGATGAGCAAGCGCGAATCGTCTAAGTACAAAATCGATCGCCGTATGGGCGAAAACATCTGGGGCCGCCCGAAGTCGCCGGTTAACCGCCGCGAATACGGTCCTGGCCAGCACGGTCAGCGCCGCAAGGGCAAGCTTTCCGACTTCGGTGTGCAGCTGCGCGCCAAGCAGAAGCTGAAGGGCTACTACGGCGACATCCGCGAGAAGCAGTTCCGCGCGATCTATGAAGAAGCCAACCGCCGCAAGGGCGACACCGGTGAAAACTTGATCGGCCTGCTGGAATCGCGTCTGGACGCCATCGTCTACCGCGCAAAGTTCGTCCCGACGGTGTTCGCTGCTCGTCAGTTCGTCAACCACGGCCACGTCACGGTCAATGGCGTCAAGGTCAACATCGGTTCGTACCGCTGCAAGGCTGGCGACGTTGTCGAAGTTCGCCAGAAGTCGAAGCAGATGGTCACCGTTCTGGAAGCCGTTTCGCTCGCTGAACGCGACGTTCCTGACTACATCGAAGTCGATCACAACAAGATGGTTGCCACCTTCGCTCGCATCCCGAGCCTGGCCGATGTACCCTACGCGGTCATCATGGAACCGTCGCTGGTCGTCGAATTCTACTCGCGTTAATAGCGACACCATTTCAGACAAATGGCCCCGAGAGGGGCCATTTTTGTATCTGGTGTCATGTCGAACCCACAAAAAAAGCCGCTCCTTTCGGGGCGGCTTTTTGCTTGTCTCTTACAGTCATTCTTACCTGGAAGAGGTTTTCTTCTTTTCCGCCGTAACAGACGTCTCGACAGTAGTCGACGTGTTGGTGTCCGTCAGCTGGACCGTCTCGTGTTGTGCATCGCCCTTCGGCAGCTCGCCCATCCGGTTCCAGGCATCAAGGCCGGCGATCTTGTAGGCTTCGGCAAGCGTCGGGTAGTTGAAGGTGTTCTCGACGAAATATTCGACGGTACCCTTCAGGTTGAGAACCGCCTGGCCGATATGCACGAGTTCGGTGGCGTTTTCGCCGATGATGTGCACGCCGAGAAGGCGGCGCGTCTTCAATGAGAAGATCAGCTTCAACATGCCGTGGTCGAGGCCCATGATGTGGCCGCGCGAAGTCTCGCGGAAACGGGCGATACCGCATTCGTAGGGAATGCCGCGCTCCTTCATTTCCTCTTCCGTCAGGCCGCAGGTCGAAATCTCCGGCACGGCGTAGATCCCGTAGGGAAAATACTTCGGTGGCTCCTTGGCAATTGCGCCGACGGCGACGCGAGCGGCAATTCGGCCCTGTTCCATCGATGTCGAGGCAAGGCTCGGAAAGCCGATGACATCGCCCGCGGCATAGATGCCGGGGACGGAGGTCTCGAAGGTTTCCGGATTGACCTTCAGACGGCCGCGGTTATCGGCGTCGAGGCCGGCTGCTGCCAGGTTGAGGCTGTCGGTCGCGCCCATGCGGCCGGCGGCAAACAGCACCATGTCGGTGATGATCTTACGGCCGGTATCGATCGTGACCGAGACCTTGCCGTCGGGAAGGTGCTCCACCTTCTCGACCTTCTGGCCCAGCAACAGCTTCATGTTGCGGTCGCGCAGCTGGTAGGTGAAATCCTCGATGATCTCCTTGTCGATGAAGTCGAGCATCGTCGCCTTCGGATCGATGACGGTGACGGCGGTGTCGAGAGCGGAGAAGATCGTCGCATATTCGATACCGATAACGCCGGCACCGATGACGACCATCGAGCGCGGCAGTTTTTCGATTTCGAGCAGTTCGTCGCTGTCGATGACCGTCTTGCCGTCGAAGGGCATGTAGTCGGGGCGGAACGGGCGCGTGCCGACGGCAAGCAGGATGCTTTTGGCTTTGACCTGAACCGCCTCTCCGTCGTCCTTCAGCACTTCCATCGTATCGGTCGACAGAAAGCTCGCCTTGCCACGAAGGTGCTGGACGCGGTTGCGGGCGAACTGGTGTTCGAGCACCTCGACTTCATGGTCGAGCGTGATCAGCAACCGGCGGCGAAGGTCTTCGGCACTGATCTCTTCCTTGACCCGGTAGGATCGGCCGTAGAAACCGCGCTCGCGCCACCCGGAGAGGTTCAGCGCGGTTTCGCGCAGCGTCTTCGAGGGGATGGTGCCGGTATGCACGGAAACGCCGCCCACCCGTCGGCCCTGCTCGATGACGAGCACTTTCCGGTCGAGCTTGGCGGCTTGAATGGCTGCGCGGCGACCGGCAGGGCCGCTGCCGACAACAATGAGGTCGTACTGGTTCATGGACTGCTCCGCTTCTCGAATCCCGCTGTTACGCTGCAATAGCCTACCTCCGTCGTCTCCTACCAATCTATTCTGAATGTTTGATTGCAGGAAAGGCCGCAAGCGTAGAACGGCTGTCTCGGGTTGCGTATGTTTTGTGCAGAAAAATAGGATGCACAAAAAACGTCTTGACCCTCGCCGGGAAATGTCTTTCATTCGAACCAATCATGAATTGGTCCGGACAATGGTACGTTCAATGCAGACCGAACCCCAAGACAATTCCTACTACGCGTTGGAGAAGCTCCGCGATCTGATTCACTCGGAGAAATTCGGAGCGGAAGGGCGGCTGCCGACGGAGCGGGCGCTTGCTGAAACGCTCAATGTCGGGCGCCGTGCTGTTCGACGGGCGCTTGAGGTGCTCGAGTCGGAGGGGCTGATCTGGCGCCGCCAGGGTGCCGGAACCTTTGTCGGCGAAAAGCCTGACGGCTGGAGCGACCACGTCGACGCGCTGGTTGCCGGTACCGACATCATGGAAATCATGGAGGTTCGCCTTCGCCTGGAGCCACAGCTCGCCCAGCTTGCAGCGATGCGTGCAAAGCCCGCCGAAATCGAGCGCATGCGCTACCTGGCAGACAAGACCGGCCAGAGTTCGGATGCGGATTCCAAGGAACTCTGGGATGGATCGCTGCACCGCCAGATCGCGCAAAGCGCCGGCAACAAGCTGTTCCTGTCGATCTTCGACGTGGTCAACCGCATCCGTCAGGATGCCGCGTGGCAATCCATTCGTGAGCGTGCGCGCAAGACCGGAACCAATGGCCGCACGTCGTACCAGCAGCATATCGCAATCGTCGACGCCATCGCCGCCCGCGATCCGGGCCGGGCAGGCGAGGCGATGCGCGAGCATCTTCTGATGCACCACGAGCGGCTGATCCGGGCCACCTCGCTCGAGGCCCTCGATGACCATTCGCCGGAAGGCGAGCAGATCGGTATCCGTGACGACGACACGCTCAGCGTTGCGTCCTAGCCATCCCAGACTGCCGGCCACAAAGGCCGGCCAACAAGAACAATGACCGACAAACCTGAATGGACCAGAGGAACAATGATGAAGAAATTTTCCACGCTCACTGCCGCACTGCTCGCCAGCGCGATCATGTCTCTGCCTGCCATGGCAAGCGAATTGCGCATCGGTCTCAATGACGATGCCGACGTTCTCGATCCGGCGCAGTCGCGCACCTTCGTCGGCCGCATCGTCTATACCGCGATGTGCGATAAGCTGGTCGACATCTCGCAGGATATGAAGATCATTCCGCAGCTTGCGACCGAATGGAACTGGTCTGAAGGCGGCACGGTGCTGACCATGAAGATCCGCGACGGCGTCAAGTTCCACGACGGCGAAACGCTGGATGCCGCAGCCGTCGTCGCAACGATCGAGCGCAACATGACGCTGCCGGAGTCGCGCCGCAAGAGCGAGCTTTCCTCGGTCGCCAAGGTCGAGGCCAGCGGCCCGCTTGAGGTCAAGTTCATGCTTAAGTCTCCGGACGTGACGCTTCTCGCCCAGCTTTCCGACCGTGCCGGCATGATCGTTGCGCCGAAGGCCGCCAAGGAACTCGGCGCCAATTTTGGCTCGAAGCCGGTCTGCGCCGGTCCGTTCAAGTTTGTCGAGCGCATCCAGCAGGACCGTATCGTGCTCGAGAAGTTCGCCGACTACTGGGACAAGGACCGGATCCTCGTCGACAAGATCACCTATCTGCCAATCCCGGATACGACCGTGAAGCTTGCCAACCTGCGGTCGGGTGACCTCGATATCGCCGAGCGCATCTCGGCGTCCGATGCCGAATCGGTCAAGAGCGACCCGAACCTCACCTATGCCGACGTCATCGGCCCGGGCTACATGGCGATGTATGTCAACCTCGCCAACGGTCCCCGTGCGGACAACCCGCTCGGCAAGGACAAGCGCCTTCGCCAGGCCTTCTCGCTGGCGATCGACCGCGAAGCAATCGGCCAGATCGTCTTCGAAGGCACGTCGCTTGCCGGTAACCAGCCGTTCCCGTCGTCCAGCCCCTGGTTCAACAAGGACCTGCCGGTGCCGGCGCGCGATATCGAAAAGGCGAAGCAGCTCATGAAGGAAGCGGGCCACGAGACGCTCGACATCGAGCTGCAGCACGCCAACAGCACCACCCAGACCCAGATGATGCAGGTCATCCAGTCGATGGTGGCGGAAGCGGGCTTCAACGTCACGCTGAAGGCAACCGAATTTGCGACGCTTCTGTCGGAACAGACGGCCGGCAACTACCAGCTCAGCCGCTCCGACTGGTCCGGCCGTATCGATCCCGATGGCAACCTGCACCAGTTCGTCACCTGCAAGGGCGGCATCAACGACGTGAAGTACTGCAATCCGGAAGTCGACAAGCTCCTGAATGAAGCCCGCACATCGCCGGATGAAGCGGTCCGCAAGGAAAAGTATGATGCCGCAGGCGTCATCCTCAACGATGACATGCCGATCATCTACCTCGGCCACCAGCCCTACGCCTATGCCATCTCCAACAAGGTCGACGGTTTCGTACCGTCGCCCGACGGCATGATGCGCTTCCTCGGCGTCTCCAAGAAGTAATCCGACATCGAATGCCGCGCGGAAGAGATTCCGCGCGGTCACCTGAAATCACGAGGGCGATGCCATGCCTGTCTATATCGGAAAGCGCCTGCTGGTCGCGATCCCGACCCTGCTGATCATCTCGATCTTCGTCTTCTCGCTGCAGAAACTGCTGCCGGGCGACCCCATCCTCGCCATGGCCGGTGAAGAGCGGGATCCCGCGACGATCGAATTCCTGCGCGAAAAGTATCACCTCAACGATCCCATCATCACCCAGTATCTCTCCTGGGTTGGCGGCATTCTGGTCGGCGACTTCGGCGTGTCTCTGCGCACCAATCAGCCGGTGCTGGAACTGATCGGCCAGAAACTGCCCGTCACGATCCAGCTCGCGGTCATGGCCATGATCCTTGCCATGTTGATCGGCATTCCGGCCGGCATTCTGGCAGCGGTCTACAAGAACCGCACGCTCGATTACGTCGCCAATGTCGTCGCGCTGTCTGGCCTCTCGATCCCGAATTTCTGGCTGGGAATCATGCTGATCCTGCTGGTGTCGGTCAATCTTGGCTGGCTGCCGGCATCCGGCTACGAATCGATTTTCGTCGATCCCGTACGCTCGCTCAAAACCATGATCATGCCGGCCTTCGTCCTCTCGACGGCGCTCGCGGCGCAGCTGATGCGCCATACCCGCTCGGCCATGCTCGGCGTGTTGAGCTCCGACTATATCCGCACTGCCCGTGCCAAGGGTCTGTCGCCGCGAGAGGTCATTCTCAGCCACACGTTCCGCAACGCGCTTCTGCCGATCATCACCCTGTCGGCGCTGCTGTTCGGCGAGCTGCTCGGCGGTGCCGTCCTCACGGAGCAGATCTTCACCATCCCGGGCTTTGGCAAGCTGACCGTCGATGCCGTCTTTACCCGCGACTATGCCGTCGTTCAGGGCATCGTCATGTGCACGGCCATCGGCTTTATCGTCATGAACCTCATTGCCGATATTCTCTACGTTCTCCTCAACCCCCGTCTGAGGGCAACGCTATGACCGCTATCGAACAGACCGCACCGATCGCAAAACCGCGCCAGAAAAGCAGGGCATGGCGCAAGATGCGCGCCAACCGCGGCTCGATGGTCGGCATGGTGATCATCGCCTTTTTCGCCATCCTCGCCATCGCCGCCCCGATCCTGCCGATTGCCGACCCGATCGCGACCAGCTGGTCGGCACTGCGCAAGGCACCGTCTGCCGCCCATTGGCTCGGCACCGATGATCTTGGCCGCGATATCCTGTCGCGCATGATCTGGGGTGCCCGTGCCTCGCTGATGGCAGGGGTCGTCTCCGTTGGCATCGCGGTTGCCATCGGCGTGCCGTTCGGACTTCTGTCGGGTTATTTCGGCGGCTGGGTCGATCAGGTCATCCAGCGTGTGACAGAAGCGCTGCTGGCGATGCCGTTCCTGATCACCGCGATCGCGCTTGCCGCCTTCCTCGGCCCGAGCCTCACCAACGCGATGATCGCCATCGGCCTGTCTGCCATGCCGGTCTTCGTGCGTCTCACCCGCGGCCAGGTGCTTGCGGTGAAGACGGAGGATTATGTCGAGGGCGCACGGTCGATTGGCCTCAACCACGTCGACATCATGACCCGCTACATCCTGCCGAACGTGTTTGCCCCGATCATCGTTCAGGCCACCTTGACGGTGGCGACCGCCATCATCGCCGAAGCCAGCCTGTCCTTCCTCGGCCTCGGTCAGCAGGCACCGGCCCCGAGCTGGGGTTCGATGCTGAACACGGCCAAGAACTTTCTGAGCCAGGCACCGTGGATGGCCATGTGGCCAGGGATTGCAATCTTCCTCGTCGTCATCGGCTTCAACCTTCTTGGCGACGGCCTGCGCGATGCACTGGATCCGCGCGAGGCGTAACGCCCGGCGGACAAGAGAATTATACAAGGAATACCTGGAATGACCGAATTCACCACGCGCCCCGAAATCCTCGGCACCTTCGGTGTCGTCACCTCCACCCACTGGATTGCCTCCGCCGTCGGCATGGCGATCCTCGAAAAGGGCGGCAATGCCTTCGACGCAGCGGTCGCGACGGGCTTCGTTCTGCAGATTGTCGAACCGCATCTGTGCGGCCCGGGCGGCGACATGCCGGCCGTCTTCTACTCGAAGAAGACCGACAAGGTCGAAGTCATCTGCGCTCAAGGGCCGGCGCCGGCCGGTGCCACCATCGAGCACTATACGTCGGAAGGTCTGAAGCTCATTCCGGGCGACGGCCTTCTCTCGACCGTCATTCCCGGCGCATTCGACGGCTGGATGCTCATGCTGCGCGACTATGGAACGATGACCGTTCGCGAGGTTCTGGAGCCGGCGATCTACTACGCCGAGCATGGCCATCCGGTGCTTCCGCGCGTGTCGAACACGATCAAGGGCCTGGCTGAATTCTTCCGGAAGGAATGGCCGACATCCTATGAGACATGGCTGCCGGGTGGCGTTGCGCCGGAAGCACTCTCCAATTTCAGGAACCCCGTTCTCGCCGAAACCTACAAGCGGATCATCTCCGAATCGGAAGCCAAATCCGGACGCGAGGAACAGGTCCAGGCAGCCCGCGACGCATTCTACCGCGGCTTCGTGGCCGAGGCGATCGACACCTATCTGAAGACTGCCGAGGTGATGGACGCGAGCGGTTCCAAGCACAAGGGCGTGCTCACCGCCGACGACATGGCCAACTGGAGCGCCACCATCGAAGCGCCGCAAACGCTCGATTACCAGGACTGGACAATCGCCAAGACGCCGGCCTGGGGGCAGGGGCCGGTGCTGCTGCAGTCGCTGGCGCTTCTAAAAGGCTTCAATCTCGAGGCGATGGATCCGGCCGGTCCCGATTTCGTCCATACGGTCGTCGAGGCAATGAAGCTCGCATTCGCCGACCGCGAGGTCTATTACGGCGATCCGGAATTCAGCCAGATCCCGACCGAATACCTTCTGTCTGAAGGGTACAACAGCGAGCGGCGGAAGCTGATCGGCAGCACCGCGTCGATGGAACTGCGCCCCGGCACGGTTCCGGGCTACGAGCGTCAGGTCGATGCCACGATGGCGATGCTGGCTGAGATGAGTGGCACCGGCACGGTTTACGAGCCGACCATGTCGCACCTCACCGAAAAGCGCGGCGATACTGTGCATATCGACGTCATCGACCGCTGGGGCAACATGGTCTCGACCACGCCTTCGGGCGGCTGGCTGCAGTCGTCGCCGATCGTTCCGGGTCTCGGTTTCGCCCTCAACTCGCGTGCCCAGATGTTCTGGCTGAAGGAAGGGCTGCCGACCTCGCTTGCGCCTGGAAAACGCCCGCGTACGACCCTCACGCCGTCGCTCGCTCTCTATCAGGGCAAACCCTCTATGGTGTTCGGCACGCCCGGCGGAGATCAGCAGGACCAGTGGCAGCTGCCGTTCTTCCTGCGATACGCCCATCACGGCAAGAACCTGCAGGCCTCGATCGACATGCCGCTGTTCCACACCTCGCATTTCCCCGGTTCGTTCTATCCGCGCACGAGCTCTCCGGGCGAGATCATGGTCGAGAGCAATATCGGGGAAGCCGCACTCGAAGACCTCCGTCGTCGCGGCCACAAGGTCACCGTCGCCGATCCATGGACGGTTGGCCGCCTGACGGCTGCGCGTCGCGATGCAGACGGTTTGCTGAGGGCGGCTGCAACGCCACGCCTGATGCAAGCCTATGCGATTGGACGGTGAACCATGACCTGGTCAATCGTCGCGCGTGATCAAGACACGGGACATCTGGGCATAGCCGTCGCCAGCCGTTTCTTCGCGGTTGGATGCGCCGTGCCGCATGTCAGGGGCAGGGTGGGCGCTATCGCCACCCAGGCCTTCGTCAGCCCGCTTTATGGAACCGATGGCCTGAAGCTTCTCGAGGAGGGCAGGTCACCGGATGAGGTCATTGCAAGCCTAACTGCGCGCGACGACGGCCACCGCCAGCGGCAGATGCACCTCATCGACGCCCATGGTCGCAACGCCGCTTTCACCGGTGAAAACTGCGTCGATTGGGCCGGTCATCTCGTGGATCGCAACGTCTCGGTTGCGGGCAACATGCTGGCGGGACCGCAGGTGATTGCCGAGACGATGCGTGTCTACAATGAAGCGACTGCACGCGGCGTACCGCTTGCCGAACGCCTGCTCGATGCCATGGACGCGGGCGAGGCGGCAGGCGGCGACAAGCGCGGCCGCCAGTCGGCAGCGCTCGTCATCTACCGCGACCAGGATTATCCCTGGCTACGGATCAATGCCGATGATCACCCCGAGCCGCTTTTCGAACTGCGCCGCCTCTATGCCGTTGCGCAGGAGCGCTTCCTGCACGTCGCTGAGACCATGCCGACCCGGGAAAACCCGCACGGCATGATCGACCGCAGCGTTATCGACGAAAAGATCGCCGCGCTCGAAGCGCAACGGCTGGCCGAAAAACGTCCGTCAGCCTCCTACGCCACTCCTTTGACGCTCAAGTAAGGGTCACCCGATGAGCCAGACCTCCACGCCGACTGTTCCCGTCCTTTCCGTGAAGAACCTCACCACCTCCTTCCTCGTCGATGGCGATTGGAAGAGCGTCGTCCGCAACGTCTCCTTCGATGTGATGCCTGGCGAAACGGTTGCCATCGTCGGCGAATCCGGTTCCGGCAAATCCGTGACGTCCCTGTCAATCATGCGCTTGCTCGCGTCAAACACGAGCCGCATCGAAGGCGAGGTTATGTTGAACGGACGCGATCTCCTGTCCATCTCCGAAAAGGACATGCGCGGGGTGCGCGGCAATGAAGCATCGATGATCTTTCAGGAGCCGATGACCTCGCTCAATCCGATCTTCACCATCGGCCGGCAGATTTCGGAGGTTCTCACCCGTCACAAGGGCATGTCCAAGCAGGAAGCGCGCGCCGAAACCGTCAGGCTGCTCGAAAAGGTGCGCATCCCGAACGCGCAATCCCGTTTCGACGAATATCCGCACCAGTTCTCCGGCGGCATGCGTCAGCGCGTGATGATTGCCATGGCGCTTGCTTCGAAGCCCAAGCTTCTGATCGCAGACGAACCGACCACGGCGCTCGACGTCACCATCCAGGGACAGATCCTCGACCTGATCAAGGTGCTTCAGGAAGAGGAGGGCATGTCAGTGCTCTTCATTACCCATGACATGGGCGTCGTCGCCGAGATTGCCGACCGTACCATCGTCATGTTCCGCGGCGACGAGGTCGAGACCGGCCCGACCGAGGAGATTTTCCAACGCGGCAAGCATCCGTATACGCGGGCACTGCTCTCGGCGGTGCCGAAGCTGGGTTCGATGCAGAACCACGCCTGGCCGACCCGCTTCCCCGTGGTCGACATGAAAACCGGGTTGGCCGTCGAGCCGATCGAAGTGGCCGGCACCGTCGAAAAGGGCCGCACACCGGTCCTCAGCGTCAAGAACCTGGTCACCCGCTTCCCGATCCGGTCCGGCCTCCTGTCGCGCCAGACCGGCGCTGTCCATGCGGTGGAAAACGTGTCCTTCGATCTGTTCCAGGGTGAAACGCTGGCCCTGGTGGGTGAATCCGGCTGCGGCAAGTCGACCACGGGCCGCTCGATCATGCGCCTCGTCGATCCGACCGGCGGCGATATCTCGCTCGATGGCTACGATGTCCTGCGGCTCGATCAGGTCAGCCTGCGCAACATGCGCAAGTCCGTCCAGATGATCTTCCAGGATCCGTTTTCATCGCTCAATCCGCGCATGACGGTGGGCTCGGCCATATCCGAACCGTTCATCAAGCACCGGCTGGGCACGGTGAAACAGGCGCGGGAAAAGACTGCCGATCTTCTCGAAAAGGTCGGCCTTTCCGCCGACATGGCAAAACGGTACCCGCACGAATTCTCGGGCGGCCAGCGCCAGCGCATCGCGATCGCGCGGGCGCTTGCCCTCGATCCGAAGGTGATCGTTGCCGATGAAAGCGTGTCGGCACTCGACGTCTCGATCAAGGCGCAGGTCTGCAACCTCCTGCTCGATCTGCAGCAGAGCCTCAACCTGTCCTTCCTGTTCATCAGTCATGACATGGCGGTGGTGGAACGCGTCAGCCACCGGGTCGCCGTCATGTATCTCGGCGAGATCGTCGAGATCGGTCCGCGCGCGGCCGTGTTCGACAATCCGCAGCATCCCTATACAAAGAAGCTCATGGCCGCCGTGCCTGTGCCGGATCCGGCAAGGCGTGGGATCAGACGCGGCATTTCCAACGACGAACTGAAAAGCCCGGTGCGGGGAATGGATTACCGCCCACCGGTTCGCGAGTACCGCGAGGTTTCAGACGGCCATGTCGTGCAGGTCTTGTGATTGGCTGTCGCTGAAGGTCAGATCAGCTTCAGCCCCTTGAGGCTGGCATGACCGTCCTTGCCGATGATGATGTGGTCGTGGACGGTGATGCCGAGTGGCTTTGCCGTCTCGACGATCGTCCGCGTCATGTCGATATCGGCGCGTGACGGGGTAGGGTCGCCACTGGGGTGATTGTGCACGAGGATGAGCGCCGTCGCCGAAAGCTCCAGGGCTCGCCGGACAACTTCGCGCGGATAGACGGGCGTGTGGTCCACAGTGCCATGCCCCTGGATTTCGTCGGCGATCAGGGCGTTGCGCTTGTCGAGAAAAAGAACACGGAACTGTTCGCGGGCCTCATAGGCCATCGCGGCATGGCAATAATCGATCACCGAAGACCAGGACGATAGAACCTGCTTGCCCCGCAATTCGCTCCGCAGCATCCGCTGACCCGTCGTCGCGACGAGCTTCAGGTCGAGCGCAACGGCCTCACCGATACCCTTGACCTCCTGCAGCAGTCCGAGCGGGGCACCGAGCACGCCGGCAAGATTTCCGAAGCGGGCGATCAGCGCTTTCGCGAGCGGCTTGGTATCGCGCCTCGGGATGGAGCGGAAAAGCAGGAGTTCGAGGATCTCGTAGTCTGCAAGCGAGGCGTCGCCGTGGTCCCGGTACTTCTCCCGCAGCCGCTCGCGGTGGCCGTGGTAGTGCTCCTGAGTGACGGCGGGGGATCCAAGTTGCGGGATCTTGGCTGCTGATCTCTTGGCCTGCGTCTCTGCAAAGAACCCGCGTTCATCGATAGACAGGGCCGCCCCGTCGTCCTCTTCTGCTTCCATAGGGTCATGCGAGGAGACGGGCGGGTTGGTCATGGTCAGGCCTGCAATGGAGGCAGGCCGGGCCGGTCGAGACCGCCGGGCGACAGGGTGAACACCTCGCATCCCGTCGCGGTAACACCGACCGCATGCTCGTACTGAGCAGACAGCGACCGGTCACGGGTGACCGCAGTCCAGCCGTCGGACAGGACCTTCACATGCGGCTTGCCGAGATTGATCATCGGCTCGATGGTGAAGATCATGCCTTCCCGGATTTCCGGACCTTCGTCGGCGCGGCCGTAGTGCAGGATGTTCGGAGAGTCGTGGAACAGACGACCGACGCCGTGGCCGCAGAAATCGCGCACGACCGAGCAGCGCTCGGCCTCCGCATAGGACTGGATCGCTTCGCCGATCGCGCCGGTGCGGGCGCCGGGCTTCACGGCTGCGATGCCCCGCAGAAGGCATTCGTAGGTCACGTCCATCAACCGTTCGGCAGCGCGTTTGATCTGTCCGACCGGATACATGCGGCTGGAATCGCCGTGCCAGCCATCGAGGATATAGGTGACGTCGATATTGACGATATCGCCCTCGCGCAGCGGCTTGTCCTCAGGCATCCCGTGGCAGACGACATGGTTGATCGAGGTGCAGACCGAGTATTTGTAGCCGCGATAGCCAAGCGTTGCGGGAAGGGCGCCATTGTCCATGCCGAACTCGAACACGAAACGGTCGATCGCATTGGTGGTGATGCCCGGCTGAACGATCGCCGCAAGTTCGTCGAGGCAGCGCGCCGTCAGCTGGCAGGCCTTGCGCATGCCGTCAAAATCCTGCGCCGTATCGTAGAGACGGATAGCACCCGTGTTTTTTGAGGGGGCGGAAACCGCCTCGATATAATTGACCATGATATTTCTCTCGCAACTCCCACAGTTCATAAAACAGAGGGGCGGGGTTCGTCCATCATAACCATTCCAGACGCTATGATTTCCTCGCGAGTGACGCGGCAGCGGAGCGCATAGGCCTCGACGCCGCGCGCCTTGGCACGAGCGAATGCGATCGAATATATCGGGTCGAGATCGCTGCAGATCGAAAACCGCGTGCAGTCGTGACGCTGAATGAGGTAGATCATCACCGCCCGGTGACCTGCCTCCACCATATCGCCGAGCTCCTCGAGATGCTTGGCCCCACGCTTTGTCACGGTGTCAGGAAACTCTGCGAGCCCCGCTGAACGGCTGAAATGCACGTTCTTCACTTCCACATAGGCATCCGGCAGATCGTCCTCTCTCAGGAGAAAGTCGATGCGGGAGTTACGCCCGTATCTCTGCTCGCGCAGGATCGTGCCATAGCCGGAAAGGCTGGGGATCAAGCCGGCACGGATCGCTTCTTCGGTCAGCCTGTTGGGCAGTCCGGTATTGATACCGACCATCTCGCCGCCGGCCTCGACCATTTCGAACATGTGACGGTATTTGCGGGTCGGACTGTCATGCTCCGATACCCAGATCCTCGACCCGGGCTCCGTCAATCCCCGCATGGAACCGGTATTCGGGCACGACCCGGTGAATGGCGTGCCATCCTCCAGCACAGCGTCGAACAGGAAGCGCTTGTAGCGCTGGACAAGCGTTGCGGAGACGAGCGGCGGATCAAAGCGCATGAGGTTCTTCTGGAATGCTGGGAAGTGTCAGTCGCGGACGAGAACGTAGGTTCCCGGTGCGTCGGCCAACGCGGTGAGCGCTGACCCGCCGGGCTTTCGGGCCGGCACCTGGTCACCCGCTTTCGGTCCGATCCAGTCCTGCCAATGCGTCCACCACGACCCCTCATGCTCCTGCGAGCCGGCAACCCAGTCCTCCAGCGTGTCCTTCGATTGGCCATCGGTCCAGTATCGGTACTTCCGTCTTTCCGGCGGATTGACGACGCCGGCGATATGGCCGGATCCAGCCAGCACGAAATCGACTGAACCGCCGAACAGCGACGAGCCGAGGAACACGGATTTCGCAGGCGCGATGTGGTCTTCGCTTGTGGCAAGATTATAAACAGGAATGACAATGTCCTTCAGCGACAGACGCTCCCCGGCAAGTTCCATCAGGCCGTTGGAGAGCTTGTTATCGAGGTAGCAATTGCGCAGGTAGTAGGCGTGGTTGGCAGATGTCATCCGGGTCGAGTCCGAATTCCAATACAGCAGGTCGAACGGCAGCGGCTCCTGGCCCTTGAGATAGTTATTGACCACGTAAGGCCAGATCAGCTCGGACGCACGCAGCATGTTGAATGCCGCCGCCATCTTCGACCCGTCGAAATAGCCGGTCGCGTTCATATAGGTCTCGATCGTCGAAACCTGCGCCTCGTCGACGAAGACCTTGAGGTCGCCTGCATGGGTAAAGTCGACCTGCGTAGCGAGGAACGTCGCCGATGCGATCCTTTTCACGTTTGTCTTGGCGTGGAAGGCGAGCGTAGCCGCCAGCAACGTGCCGCCGACGCAGTAGCCGATCGCATCGACCTCGCGTTCGCCGGTCGACGTCTCGATCGTGTCGAGCGCAAAATCGATGCCCTCGTGCATGTAGGCTTCCCATCCCTTGGCCGCATGGCGCCTGTCGGGATTGACCCAGGAGATCACGAACACGGTGTGCCCGCGGTCGACGCACCACTTGATGAAGCTCTTTTGCGGTGTCAGGTCGAGAATGTAGAACTTGTTGATCCAGGGCGGCACGATGACCAGCGGCCGCTTGAAGACCGTCTCCGTGGTCGGCTCGTATTGCAGAACCTCGCAGAGATCGTTGCGGGCGACGACCTTGCCGGGTGTGAGCGCGATATTGAGGCCGAGCGCAAACTTGGAGGCATCCGTCTGGCGAAGTCTCAGCTCGCCGCCGCCGGCCATGATGTCCTCGGCCAGCATCTTCATGCCGGTCACGAGATTGGCGCCATGCGAGGCGACAGTCGCGCGATAGACTTCGGGATTGGTGATGGCGAAATTGGCAGGCGATAGCGCGGCTGTCACCTGCTTCACGTAGAATGCCGCCTTGTGCCGCGTATGTTCGTCCAGCCCCTGCGCCTCGGCAACCAGCGTCTCGGCCCAGGTGGCGGTAACCGTGAAGACTTGCCGCATGAACGCGAAGAACGGGTTCTTCACCCAGTCCTCGTCGGCGAATCGCTTGTCTCTCGGCAGCGGCGCTGGCTCGCTCTCTTGAGGCGCGCCTCCGAACTGCGAGAGCGATCGGGTCCAGATCCCCATATAGCTTGAGAACAGCAGGGTTTGCGCTTGCAGCGTCCGCTGCGGCTCTGAAATCCAGTACTCGGTGACCTGCGAAAGCGTCTTGATGAGATCACTGAGCGGATCGAGCGCGGGGTCTGGAATATCGCCGCGCTCCCTTGGCGCGAGCCATTCCGATGCGGCCTTGCCGAGGTTTTCCATTGCACGCGCGAAATTCATCGCCATCTCGTGCGGGTCCTTGACGATGTAGGCCTCGACCGCCTTGGGGTCGAAGCCCGGAAATTCCGGACCGCCTGTCCCCTTATTCCCGGAGTTTTGCGCCACGCGAGCCCTCCTCGTCAGCTGTCGTCTGATTTCATTTGTACATTGTGGCTGAAACCGAATACAAGTGCCAGCGGCTAGGCTGCCGGGTAGATGGCCCCGGCGACAGAAAATGGGTACGGACATGGAAAAACTGAGGCGTCGCATCGGCTGGTTACCGCTTTTCATCGGTATCGGCGCCATGCCTCTTGTGTCCGGCTGCAACAGCAACAGCTTTGCGCTGGATGATGGTATTCCCAATACGCCGCCACCGGCCGTCATCACGCAGACCAGGACGGCACCGCCTCCGGGTCCGATCGTCAAGCGCGACACCGGCACATATCCCACATTCGACTATACGCTTCGCGCTGCCAACGAGCAGATCGAAGATGCAGATTACCAGAAGACCGAGCCGCGCATGGCATCGCTTGCCCGAGCCCGCAAGTCCGGCACCATCTCCGAAGCGGAGTATCAGCGTCGTGTGGTCGAGTACCGCAAGCTCGCCACCGATCATGGCAAGGATGCCCAGGCCGGTATTTCCGGCCAATAGGGCGACGAGCCGATCCGGCCGGATATTGCTATTGCGTTTGAGGACATTTGGCCGCAAAGCAAAAATGGCATAAAGTGAGGCTCGAGCAGCGGGACGAGCTCTGCTTCGATTTCATCCTTGAGGAACAACATGGAAGAGTTTCATAAAGTCCGGCGTCTGCCGCCCTACGTTTTCGAACAGGTGAACCGTTTGAAAGCAAGCGCGCGAGCGGGTGGCGCGGACATTATCGATCTCGGCATGGGCAATCCCGATCTACCTACTCCGCAGGCGATCGTCGACAAGCTCTGCGAAGTGGTCCAGGATCCGCGCACGCACCGCTACTCCTCCTCCAAGGGCATTCCGGGCCTTCGCCGCGCGCAGGCTGCTTACTATGCACGCCGGTTTGGTGTGAAGCTGAACCCGGATACGCAGGTCGTGGCAACGCTCGGCTCCAAGGAAGGCTTCGCCAACATGGCGCAGGCGATCACCGCGCCCGGTGACGTCATCCTCTGCCCCAATCCGACATACCCTATCCACGCCTTCGGCTTCCTGATGGCGGGCGGCGTGATCCGCTCCATGTCTGTCGAGCCGGACGATAGCTTCTTTCCGCCGCTGGAACGCGCGGTGAAGCATTCGATCCCGAAGCCGCTGGCACTCATCATCAATTACCCATCCAACCCGACCGCGCATATCGCGTCGCTGGATTTCTATAGGGAAGTGATCGCGTTTGCGAAGAAGCACGAGATCATCGTGCTCTCCGATCTTGCCTATTCGGAGATCTACTTCGACGACAACAACCCGCCACCTTCGGTTCTCGAAGTGCCGGGTGCGATGGATGTGGCCGTCGAGTTCACCTCGATGTCGAAAACCTTCTCCATGCCCGGCTGGCGCATGGGCTTTGCTGTCGGCAACGAGCGGCTGATCGCAGCGCTGACGCGCGTCAAATCCTACCTTGATTATGGCGCGTTCACGCCGATCCAGGTGGCTGCAGCCCACGCGCTGAACGGTGACGGTGCCGATATCGCGGAAGTGCGCAGCGTCTACAAGCGTCGCCGTGACGTGATGGTCGAGAGCTTCGGCAAGGCCGGTTTCGACGTGCCGCCACCACCGGCGACCATGTTTGCCTGGGCGAAAATTCCGGAAAAGTTCCGCCATCTCGGGAGTCTGGAATTCTCCAAGCTTCTCGTCGAGAAGGCGCACGTTGCCGTCGCACCCGGTGTCGGTTTCGGTGAGATGGGCGACGACTACGTTCGCCTCGCACTGGTCGAAAACGAGCATCGCATTCGCCAGGCCGCCCGCAGCATCAAGAAGTTTCTGTCGACGGCAGACGATACGATGCACAACGTGATTACGCTCAACACGCGTCGCTGACCGCGAACCGGGCCGCCGATCACGATTTGAGGGGCGGCCGTTCGACCGCCCCATTCTCCCAAATACTAGTCTCCCAAAATACCAGGAAAACTATCATGGCAGATGCCCTCAGAGTCGGCATTGCGGGTCTTGGCACTGTCGGTGCCTCGCTCGTTCGCATCATCCAGACCCGTGCCAACGAACTCGCGGTCACCTGCGGACGCCCGATCGAGATTGCCGCCGTGACGGCGAGAGACCGCACCCGCGACCGCGGGATCGATATCTCTGCCGTGACCTGGTTCGACAGCGCCGAAGAACTGGCAGCAAACGCTGAGATCGACGTGTTCGTGGAACTGATGGGCGGTGCCGAAGGGGCGGCTGCTGACTCCGTGCGCGCAGCCTTGCGGCGCGGTCTCCACGTGGTGACAGCCAACAAGGCGCTGCTGGCCGCATCCGGCGTCGAACTCGCAAGGATTGCCGAGGAAAACGGCGCGCTCCTTAATTTCGAGGCAGCTGTTGCCGGTGGTATCCCGGTTATCAAGGCCCTTCGCGAGTCCCTGACCGGCAACACGATTTCCCGCGTCTACGGCATCATGAACGGCACCTGTAATTACATCCTGACTCGGATGGAGAAGGAGGGCCTGTCCTTTGCCGACTGCCTCAAGGAAGCGCAGCGGCTGGGTTATGCCGAAGCCGATCCGGCCTTCGATATCGAGGGCAACGACACGGCACACAAGCTGGCAATCCTGACCACGCTTGCGTTCGGCACACACATCGCGCCCGACGAGATCTATCTCGAAGGCATCACCAATATCTCGATCGACGATATCCACGCGGCCGCCGATCTCGGCTACCGCATCAAGCTTCTCGGCGTCGCGCAGCGCACCGAAACAGGCATCGAGCAGCGCGTTCACCCGACCATGGTGCCCCGTGATTCGGTTATCGCGCAGGTCGATGGCGTGACGAATGCCGTGGCGATCGAATCCGATATCCTCGGCGAACTGCTGATGGTCGGCCCAGGCGCCGGTGGCAATGCAACGGCATCTTCCGTGCTCGGTGACATCGCCGACATCGCCAAGAGCCGCCCGGGTGCGCAGCAGGTTCCGGTTCTCGGCACACCGGCCGCATCGCTCACACCTTACAAGCGCGCCCAGATGCAGAGCCACGAAGGTGGTTATTTCATCCGGCTGACCGTTGCCGACCGGACCGGCGTCTTCGCCTCGATCGCTGCCCGCATGGCCGAGAACGCCATCTCGCTGGAATCGATCGTCCAGCGCTCAAAGCCCGATTCGTCCGTGATGTCGAAGACGATCATCCTTGTCACGCACGCGACGATGGAGGATTCGGTCCGCAAGGCCGTCGACGCCATCAAGGCCGAAAGCTATCTGGTTGGCGAGCCGCAGGTCATCCGGATCGAACGGCCCAAGGACATGTGACCCACGTAGCCGTCGAGCCACACTAGACTGGCCCCGGTGTTTTTTCGCCGAGGCCACGTCCGCTGCCGAAAACAGATTACTGTTGATGCGCTGATGCGCTAAAATGGCTGCATGACCACCCAATCGACCACCTCAATCGCCAGCAGCCTCTCCATGACAACGTCACCGGTCGATCCGGTACCGCGCGCGTTCCTGAACGTAGAGCAATCGGTGAGTGGCCAGCGCTGGGTGTCGCGGCTCGACCAGGCGGCGCAGAACCGCGCGCTTGCCATCAGCCAGATCCACGGTATTCCCGAACTGGTCGCCCGCGTGCTTGCCGGCCGCGGCGTGACGCTCGACGATGCCCCGGCCTTCCTTGATCCGACCATCCGCTCGCTGATGCCCGATCCGCTGACGCTGACGGATTGCGGCAAGGCTGCAGCGAGACTGGTCGCGGCGATCAACCGGCGCGAACGGGTTGCGATCTTCGGCGATTACGATGTGGACGGCGCGGCCTCTTCCGCCTTGCTCTATCGTTTCCTCACCCATTTCGGTGTCGAGGCGGAGATCTATATTCCGGATCGCATCTTCGAAGGCTACGGGCCGAACCCGAACGCGATCCGCCAACTGGTGGCCAACGGCGCGCAACTGATCGTCACGGTCGATTGCGGCTCGACGAGCCAGGACGCGCTGACGGCTGCTAAGGACGAGGGCTGCGATGTGGTCGTGATCGACCATCACCAGGTCGGGCATGTGCTGCCGCCCTGTGTGGCGCTCGTCAATCCGAACCGTCAGGACGATCTCTCGGGGCAGGGGCATCTCTGCGCGGCAGGCGTCGTGTTTCTGGTCATGGTCGCGACCCTGAAGCAGCTGCGCGAAGGTGGCGATAGCCGCGCACAGTCTCTCGATCTGCTCGGTCTGCTGGATCTGGTGGCGCTGGCAACCGTTTGCGATGTCGTGCCACTAAAGGGGCTGAACCGTGCCTATGTGGTGAAGGGGCTGATCGCCGCCCGTCACATGGTCAATCCGGGACTCACGGCGTTGTTTCGAAAGGCGGGTCTTGGCGGACCGGTGACGCCCTATCATTTCGGCTTCATGATCGGCCCACGTATCAATGCCGGCGGGCGAATCGGCGATGCAGCGCTCGGCAGCCGCTTGCTGACACTGGAAGACGATATCAAGGCGGAGGAGATCGCCGGCCGGCTGGACGATCTGAACCGCGAGCGGCAGGCCATGGAAGCCGCCATGCTGGCGGAAGCGGAAGCCGAAGTCCTTGGCGAATACGGTGACGCCGAGGGCGCGTCCGTCATCGTCACCGCGCATGAGAAATGGCATCCGGGCATCGTCGGTCTTCTGGCTGCGAGACTGAAGGAGAAATTCCGTCGGCCTGCCTTCGCGATCGCTTTCGACCCGTCCGGCAAGGGCACCGGTTCCGGCCGTTCGATCAACGGTTTCGACATGGGCCGGATGGTTCGCGGCGCAGTCGAATCAGGGCTTCTGCTAAAAGGTGGCGGTCACGCCATGGCGGCGGGACTGACCGTCGAGCGCGCCAACCTCGGCAAGCTGCGCGCCTATTTCGAGGAAGTGGCGGCTGAGGGCGTTCCGGCGCTTGTTGCCAACCACGTGCTGAAGATCGATGGCGCATTATCGGCATCAGGGGCCACGATTGCGCTGTTCGACCAGCTGGAACTTGCGGGTCCCTACGGGTCTGGCCACGCGCAGCCCGTCTTTGCCATTCCCGCCCATCGTCTGAGAGACGTGCGGCTTGTCGGCACCGCGCATGTGAAGATCACGCTGGAATCACTCGATGGCACGCGTCTGGACGGGATTGCGTTCAGGGCCGCCGAAACGCCGCTCGGCCAGATGCTGCTCAACTCCCGCGGAAAGCAGATCCATGCCGCGGGATGCCTCACGGCCGACCAGTGGCAGGGAAATCGACGGATCCAGCTCAGGCTTCTCGACGCGGTCGAGTCGCGGTGAAAGCCGCAATGTAAAATCAGGGATTGGCAGAAGGGGAAACTGGTACGCCCTAGGGGAGTCGAACCCCTCTTTTCAGAATGAAAATCTGACGTCCTAACCGATAGACGAAGGGCGCGTACAGTGAGCGCTCGTATAGTCAGGCTTGCCCGATCCGGCAAGTAGGAAAATCGATATTTCTCTGTTTTTAAATGAAATAATCCAAGCCAAGGCGTGCCGCGGGAAAACGCGCGAGCGAACAAGCCTGACGATATGGAAGAAGGGGGAAGTGGTACGCCCTAGGGGAGTCGAACCCCTCTTTTCAGAATGAAAATCTGACGTCCTAACCGATAGACGAAGGGCGCGTACAGGAGCGTCTTATAGGGACGCTTTTTCAAACAGACAAGCCAAAAAACGGTATTTTTCGGAAGATAAACAGAGAAAATTGCGCGGCTGGATGCTCCAAGAAAACTTAGAGGTTCTTGTGCATAATCAACAGTTTGAAGGAAGGAACTGGTACGCCCTAGGGGAGTCGAACCCCTCTTTTCAGAATGAAAATCTGACGTCCTAACCGATAGACGAAGGGCGCGTACAGTGAGCGCCCTTATAGAGGCGTGATTTCGTTACCGCAAGCGCAAAAACGATGTTTTTTGCGAAAAATTAGATGCGCGGAAAATGCGGCTTCAGTAAGCGTAAAGCCATGCGAAATCAGCAGCTTATCGGATTTGACCAGCTCGCTCTTTTCGCTCCCGCACGAGGCTGATGGTTAGAGCTGCGCCTGCTGCGACGGGTCCGGCAGCGGCTGGCGGGGCGTGAAGACGCTGCCATGCGCTGCATTGATGCCGCCGGCGGGTGCGGCGACGGCCGTCTGCCCATCGGGGGCAACCGTCGGCGCAGTCGTTGCCGATGGAAATGGGGAGGCGTTGGACGAAAAGATGCTGTAGCTGCTTGCGCGCACGCCGGTCGGTTGCGTCACGAGACCGGCGATGGAGTTCGACGGCTGCTCCGGCGCAGGGGGGAACGCGCCTGGGTCAGCGTTGGCGCCCGGCGCATCAGACGTCGCAGCTGGCGCGGATTTGGCTTGGTGCGCCTGTGTGGAGACGAGAGGATCGACATAGAGGCTGGCGCCGCTCGTGCCGCCTTTGGCAAGCGGTTTTGCCGCGCCATCTGGTTGCTCCGCGGCCACCGCCTCTGCTGACACCGGTTCGGCGTCGGCAACCTTGCGGGTCATCGAGCAACTGCTCATCATTAAAGCTGCTATCGCCACTGCGAGGAGCGGAAAACTCGGCCTTGAGATCGATCTTGCTGGCGAAACCGGCACGTGATGCCCTTCATGTGCGTCGCGGACACTCTGTCGCGAATCATGGAGATGAGCATCACGTGTCCTGTTTCACTCGGCAAGAGAGGGGCGTCGGCCTTGGTCAGGCCGACGCAAGCCTCAATTACCAGCTGCCGGTATTCGGCATCGATGCCCACGGCTCGGCGACCGGCAGGTTGTCGCCCTTCTGCAGGATCTCGAAAGAAATGCCGTCCGGCGAAAGTACGAAGGCCATCCGACCTTCGCGAGGCGGACGGTTGATCACGATGCCATTGTCCTGCAGGTGCTGGCAGAATGCATAGACGTCGTCGACCTCATAGGCGAGGTGGCCGAAATTGCGTCCGCCCGTGTAATCCTCGCTGTCCCAATTGTAGGTAAGCTCGATGCACGGCGCCATATTTTCCTTAGCCTGCGAAACGTCGTCGCGTGCAGCCAGAAAGACCAGCGTGAAGCGGCCCTTGTCATTTTCGATGCGGCGGATCTCCTCCAAACCCATCAGTGTCTTGTAGAAATGGAGAGACGCGTCGAGATCCTTGACCCGAACCATTGTGTGTAGATAGCGCATGTGTCGCAAGCTCCGCGATGTCGTTGGCAAACTGTCGAGCGGATATGGTGCATTGCAGGAGGTCAGCAAGCCTGGGGCAAGCCGTCAGCCGTAGAAAGATGCTGATAAAGTCCAGACGGGGACTTGCACTGGAGGGTTAACGGGATGTTAATCTAGGCGCGAAGAATCACTTCCACCGTCATGTCGTAACGCGTAATCGAGGGGCCGATAGGATATGGCAGACAGGATATCGTTGAAAGGCGTAGCCGAATACGAGGAATTCGCGGGCGATCCGGTCGAGCTCATCGAAATTACGGGTGTGGTGAAGTGGTTCGATGTTGCGAAGGGGTTCGGCTTCATTGTGCCCGACAACGGTATGCAGGATGTGCTTCTGCATGTGACCTGCCTGAGGCGCGATGGATACCAGACCATCCTTGAAGGAACCCGTATCGTCGCGATGATCCAGAAGCGCGACCGCGGCTATCAGGCCTTCCGCATTCTTTCCATGGATCAATCGACCGCAGTTCATCCCTCGCAGTTGCCGCCGGTTCGCACCCATGTTCAGGTCACGCCAACGAGCGGCCTCGAACGGGCACTGGTGAAATGGTTCAACCGCACCAAGGGCTTTGGATTCCTGAGCCGCGGTGAGGGGACCGAAGATATCTTCGTCCACATGGAAACGCTGCGCCGCTACGGACTGACAGAGCTCCGTCCCGGCCAGACCGTGCTGGTCCGGTTCGGACCTGGCGACAAGGGCTTGATGGCAGCCGAAATTCATCCCGACAATCCCAACCCTGTAAGCCGGTCACATTGATGTTGAGAATGCAGTCATTCGGGCGGATCACGCCCTTTGCAAAAGGCGCCCTTGCGGCGCTTTTTCTGTTTGTCGCCTACGCTGCCGCAGCCCAGCAGGTCATCTTTCCAAAAGATGAGCTGTCGATCCGCACGGCAGCGGGCAAGACCCATGCCTTTGTGATCGAGCTCGCTCTGACGGACCAGCAGCGCTCGCAGGGCCTGATGTACCGCAAGGAAATGCCTGACGATCACGGCATGCTGTTCGACTTCGGCGAGACACGCCGTGTTTCCATGTGGATGGAAAACACCATCCTGCCGCTCGATATGCTGTTTATCGAGGGCGACGGGACGGTCTCTCATATCCGCGAAAATGCGGTTCCTTACTCTCGTGACGTGATTGATTCGCGGGGACCGGTAAAATTTGTCCTCGAACTGAATGCCGGTCGGACGAAAGCGCTCGGAATCAAGGTTGGTGACAAGGTGGTTTCCAAACGGATCGGCAACGCAGGATAGGTGTTTGGCCGCTTTCCCACAGTTAGTTCGCTAGAGAGTTCGAACAATTGGGAAAATCGACTTTTTGCAGTTGCGGGCCGGTAGGGAACCGTGTATCTCGCATTCTTGTAAGGAACGGAGTGTAGCGCAGTCTGGTAGCGCATCTGGTTTGGGACCAGAGGGTCGGGAGTTCGAATCTCTCCACTCCGACCATTGCCTTCAAAAGAGCGTCGCGCTCAGCAGTTGCCCAAGCGTCACGCTAGCAAAAGTCGGATGTTTCAGTTCATGACGGCCAAGATCTATCGTCCCGCAAAAACTGCAATGCAATCTGGCAAAGCCAAGACGCATCTCTGGCTCCTCGAATTCGACCAGGAAGAGCCACGCCGGATCGATCCGATCCTTGGCTATACATCTTCCGGAGACATGAAGCAGCAGGTGCGCCTGACCTTTGAAAGTCAGGAACTTGCCGAAGCCTACGCAAAGCGCGAAGGCATCGAATACCGCGTCGTTCAGCCGAAAGAACCTGCGCGTCAAGCTGCTTCCTACACCGACAATTTCCGCTTCAATCGCTCGCAGCCCTGGACGCACTGACATCCTGTCTGCGTTCTGTTAGAAGCGTCTTAGCAGGCCCCTTAGCTCAGCTGGATAGAGCACCTGCCTTCTAAGCAGGTGGTCGCAGGTTCGAATCCTGCAGGGGTCGCCAAAACTATCTCCCAAAAAATTGCGACTGCCGCTTGAGCGAAGGAATATCGGCTTGAGCAAAGCGCTGCTTTGGAGCTGGATATAGAGATCAAGAATCTCTGGCGTATTTCGCCCCGCCCGGCAAGGTCGGCTAACCATTGCTTCATTTTCGAAATCAGACCCTAGAGAAAGCACAACCCTCCAAAGGCCGCAGCCGACGACGACCTGAGTTAACTCGTCGTGTGTTGGTCGGATATCGGCTTGGCGACCCGCCTGTGTGTTCGAGGGTATGAACTACTGATTGAGGCGCGTGAGGCTTTCATCGCGGTTGTGTGCACATGCCATGATGCAAATGTATGACTTTCGCGAGGGTCGATGAGGCCAGCAGACGTCCGACTCGGATTTCGCATTCCGCGTAGGTCCTCGCGAGCACGTCATCCTGAAACTGCGTCAACGGCTCGATTGCGTCGCGCGACCGGGCCGGACAACCGTGACGGCAACAAAAAAACCGAACAATGGAGGTCCCATTGTTCGGCGAGTTGAGTGCTGGAACCAAGAGATGGCGTCCGAGCTTTTGGGTACGATCTGGATGTTAACCTGGGGTGAAGACCTCAGGCGACTACTTGAGTGAGAATACCTGCGGGCCAATCGTGCAACGACGTTACCTCATGACCCGACTTGATTGCATCTCGCAATGCCAGCGATCAGCAAGTGGTAGCAGCGCCGCCGCAGTTCAACTTCTTGCTGAGGTTCGTGAATTGCGTGCTTAGTGCACCGCCGAGCGTCTGTGCACCAGCGATCAGCGCGACAGAGATAAGAGCGGCGATGAGCCCGTATTCGATGGCAGTGGCGCCAGACTCGTCCTTCATAAAGCGTGCAAAAACCGACATGCAAATCCTCCTTGATTCGTGCCGTGGGACAAGGCGTCCCTACGTGTTGTTCTTTTACCGAACGTCAAAAGAGTGTTGCGTTAACAGGATCGGTTAATATGTTCCTATTGGCTAATGTGAGTTCTGAATGGTTAAGAAGTGGTTTTCGTGAATCCCCACGTGTGCTCATCGCCCGCCGGCGATCCGGTCGAACTGGATCCTGTAATTGTAGGATAACGCGTGCTCATGACCAAACCGGGCCTAGCATGCTGCCACCGGTACTCGTGGTGCCAGAGCGTTGCATTGGGGTAGGACCTACCATTCATTCCTCCGCGTACCCCAGCCTCACTACGTCATGTTGCGATGCAGCAACAGCGGGAGTTCACATCTTCGGGAAACCGATCGTGATCCCGCAATCGCATTTCAGCCCCAAAATCGATTCGAAGCTGCCTCATTCAAGGGTATATTCGCGGCGGTCAGTTCCGTTGCATCGGCAGGGGAAGGCACGTGGCGAAAACGGACCTTTGGGTCTGACAAACTCGCCTCCATCGCATTGAAACGGGTTTTCCAGGTGACCTCGCGGTTGCTTGCGCCTCAACATTGTCTTGAGCCTTCGAGTGGGGATCAAATGAACAGAAGTCTATTGGCCGGCGGCGTCGCGCTGGTTGCAGCAATCTTTGCGGTCGGCCCGTTTTCGGCATCGAGCGCCCATGCGGCGGACAGGCCGCTCATCTGGCAGCCCGTCAAGAATTCGGACAGAAGCTATTCCGTCAAGCTCGGCTTCAGGTTGCCGACAGAGCTGGAGCCCGAGGCGGGCTTTAACGTCGGTGTCGATGCGAAGAAGGATGGGTCGATGAACACGCCGCTCCGGCTGTGGGGCAGCATGAAGATGAAGTCGATCCAGAGGCCCGCTTACGAGGTCGAACGCAAGATCGGGATCGATTACGACGGATTGGCCGAAACGGCCGCCGTCAGCATGAACTACCACCAAACGCAGATCGTCACGTCGACGATCGATGTCGAGCGCAACGCGAGCTATGTCATGCGCTACGACGGGCTCAATCAGGACTGGAGTGGCCTCGACGCCAACCAGACCCTCAGGCTGTCCCGGGCAAACACCGGCACAGCCGTGGTCGTCCGCGCAACGGCGATCGATACGTTTCGTATCGGCGGCGCGGGGCTGGGACTCGAGCAGAAACTAGGTGACAGCCTGACACTCAGCGGCTCCGTCGATCGCTATTCGGACGCGACCGCAGCAGTAACCAGCGTCAATGCCCGCTACTCATTCCAGTGGTGATGGCGCCCTGACGATTGTTTCGACGGGAAACGGAAAAGGGGCGCTCGCGGCGCCCCTTTTCTATTGCAGGTCATTCGCGTTGGCGCAGTCTGCCTAGTGCAGGATCTGGCTAAGGAACAGTCTGGTGCGCTCGTGCTGCGGATTGTCGAAGAACTCCGCCGGCGAATTCTCTTCCACGATCTGTCCCTGGTCCATGAAGATCACCCGGTTGGCGACCTGGCGGGCAAAGCCCATTTCATGGGTGACGCACATCATGGTCATGCCTTCTTCGGCAAGGCCAACCATCGTATCGAGCACTTCCTTGACCATTTCAGGATCGAGAGCCGAGGTTGGTTCGTCGAACAGCATGATCTTCGGCTTCATGCACAGCGAGCGGGCAATCGCCACGCGCTGCTGCTGACCGCCGGAGAGCTGGCCCGGATACTTATGGGCCTGTTCCGGGATCTTGACACGCTTGAGGTAGTGCATCGCCACTTCCTCGGCTTCCTTCTTCGGCATCTTGCGAACCCAGATCGGTGCAAGCGTGCAGTTCTCAAGGATCGTCAGGTGCGGGAAGAGGTTGAAGTGCTGGAACACCATGCCGACTTCTCGCCGCACTTCGTCGATCTTTTTCAGATCGTTGGTGAGTTCGATATTGTCGACGACAATGCTGCCCGACTGATGTTCCTCGAGACGGTTGATACAGCGGATCATCGTCGATTTTCCGGAGCCTGACGGCCCGGCGATGACGATGCGTTCGCCTTTCATCACCTTGAGATTGATGTCGCGCAGCACGTGAAAATCGCCATACCACTTGTTCATGCCGATGATCTCGACAGCGACATCCGTGGAGGAGACGGTGAGGTTTTTGGGTTGGGCGTCAGCCATTGTTTTTCCCCTTGTTATCGCTTGTGGCCGGTATCGAGATGCCGTTCCATAAAGGCGGAATAGCGTGACATGCCGAAGCAGAAAATCCAGTAGATAAGACCAGCGAACACGAGGCCGGTAAGCGGCGTCATGGGCGTGATCCAGGTCGTATCGGTAAAGTTGAGCCGGATGATGTTCAGGAGGTCGAACATGCCGATGATGGCAACGAGCGACGTATCCTTGAACAGGCCGATGAAGGTGTTGACGATGCCAGGGATCACGAGCTTGATCGCCTGTGGAAGGACGATCAGGCGGGTTTTCTGCCAGTAGCTGAGCCCGAGCGAATCGGCACCTTCGCCCTGACCTTTCGGAATAGCCTGCAGGCCGCCACGAATGACTTCCGCCATATAGGCGGAGGCAAACAGCGACACACCGATCACGGCGCGCAGGAAGTTGTCGATGCTCCAGCCGGTGGGCAGGAACAGCGGCAGCATCACGTTTGCCATGAAGAGAACCATGACAAGCGGTACGCCGCGGATCACCTCGATGAAGACGACGCAGAGCGTCTTCAATACGCGCATGTTGGAACGCCGTCCGAGCGCCAAAAGGATGCCGACGGGGAAAGAGACCGCGATGCCGACGAAGGAGAGGATCAGCGTCACCATCATGCCGCCCCAGAGCGGGGTCTCGACCCGCTGCAGGCCAAGAACATTGCCATGCATGAGGAAGAACGAGACGACCGGGTAGACGAGAAACAGCAGAACGGCGTTCAGCGCCTTGTACGGCAGTTTCGGAATGAGGAGAGGCACGAGCAGCACGATCAGCATGAACCCGACCAGCATGACGCGCCAGCGCTCCTCGATCGGGTAGCGGCCGAACATGAACTGCTGGAACCGGTCACCGACAAACGCCCAGCATGCGCCTTTCCAGCCATCCGGCTGGGTGCCGCCCTGGACGACGGTGGCGCAGACCGAGCGATCGGCACCGACCCAGCTTGCATTGATGAACAGCCAGTTGATGATGCCGGGCAAGGCGAAAGCCAGCAATGCGATGGCGACGATGGTCAGCACCACATCCTTTGGCGTTGCCAGGAGATTGGTCCGGATCCAGCCACTTGCCGAACTGGCGCTGACCGGCGGCGGTTCCGGCGCGATCATGTCATTGCGAACGTAAGAGAGCTTGTGTGTAGACATGTCTTATCTCTCCACCAGAGCCATCTTGGCGTTGAACCAGTTCATGAACAGCGATGTCGCGATGCTGATGCTGAGATAGATGGTGAGCATGATCGTGATCATCTCGACAGCCTGACCGGTCTGGTTGAGTGAGGTGCTTCCGGTCGAAAACAGCTCGGGAAACCCGATCGCAACGCCGAGAGACGAGTTTTTGGTCAGGTTGAGATACTGGCTTGTCAGCGGTGGAATGATGATGCGGAAAGCCTGCGGTACGACAACCAGTCTGGTGATCTTGCCCGGCTGGACGCCGAGTGCAGCGGCGGCTTCCGTCTGTCCCTTGCCGACGCCCTTGATGCCGGCTCGGATGATTTCCGCGATAAACGCAGCCGTGTAGAGCGAAAGCGCCAGATATAGAGCCACGAATTCCGGACGGATATTGGCGCCGCCGGAAAGATTGAAACGACCTTCGACGGGATAGTCGAAGGTCAGCGGCGAACCCATGGCGATGAATCCGAGAAGCGGCAGACCGATGATGATGGCGGCGGAGATCCAGCCGTTGGGCAATTGCTGCCCGGTTGCCATCTGGCGCTTGACCGACCACGTGCGGAAGACGAACGCGACAACGATGCCGACGAGAATGGCAACCGGAAGGATCCACGCGCCTTCGCCCCAGATCGTTGCCGGAAAGGTCAGGCCACGGTTGCTGAGGAAGGTCGAGAGCGGGCCCTGGATAGCATCACGCGGCTGCGGCAGAATGGCGAGAACGCCGGAATACCAGAAGAAAATGACCAGCAGCGGCGGAATGTTTCTGAACACCTCGACATAGACGGTGCAGAGCTTGGCGATCAGCCAGTTTTTCGACAGGCGACCGATACCGATGATGAAGCCGACGATGGTTGCCGTGATGATGCCGGTGACAGCGACCATCATCGTGTTGAGGAAGCCAACCAGGATCGCCCTGCCATAGGTCGAGTCGCTCGTGTAGGCGATCAGGGATTGCCCGATATCGAAGCCTGAGCGACCGGCGAGGAAGCCAAACCCGGTGGCGGTGTTGCTGCGGGCAAGGTTGACACTGACATTGTGTGCGATCGACCAGACGAGCGCAACGAGAATGACCAGCGTCAGCACCTGGAAGAAGATGCTCCGCGCTTTTGGATCGTAAATGAGTGACTTGGACGCGCGCTTAGTCGCAGGCGCACGGATCGAGTTGTCCGTCATGCTTTGCCAATCCCCTGTGGCCCGTTGTGGGCCCTTATTGTTTTTGATTCTTATTGATCGTGGAGAATGTCTCGCAGGGCGGACGGAGCCACCCTGCGAGACGTCAGTCTATCAGTCGATTAACGGATCGGCGGTGCGAACTGCAGGCCACCCTTGCTCCACAGAGCATTCAGGCCACGTGCGATCTTCAGCGGGCTGCCGGAACCGATATTGCGCTCGAAGACGTCGCCGTAGTTACCGACGCCCTTGACGATGTTGTAGGCCCATTCGTTGGTCAGGCCGAGATCGGTACCGACCTTGGTGTCCTTCTCGGTGCCGAGGAAGCGGCGGATATCCGGGTTGGTCGAGTTCTTCATCTCGTCGATATTGGCCTGGGTGATGCCGAATTCTTCGGCCTGAACCAGGGCGTAGCCTGTCCACGAAACGATATCGAACCACTTGTCGTCGCCCTGGCGAACGGCTGGGCCAAGCGGCTCCTTGGAGATGATTTCCGGAAGAATGACGTGTTCGTCAGGGTTCGACAGCGCGAGACGCGTTGCATAAAGGCCCGACTGGTCCGTCGTGTAGACGTCGCAACGGCCGGCCTGGTAGGCGGCGTTTACTTCTTCGAGCTTTTCGAAGACGACCGGGTTGTACTGGAGGTTGTTGGACTTGAAGTAGTCGGCGAGGTTGAGTTCGGTTGTCGTGCCCGACTGAACGCAGACGGCAGCGCCGGACAGTTCAAGCGCCGACTTCACGTTCAGGCTCTTCGGAACCATGAAGCCCTGGCCGTCGTAGTAGTTGACGTAGCGGAAGTTGAAACCGAGCGCGGTATCGCGGCTGATGGTCCAGGTGGTGTTACGTGCGAGCACGTCGACTTCACCCGACTGCAGTGCCGTGAAGCGGCTCTGGGCCGTGGTCGGCGTGTACTTCACCTTCGTTGCATCACCGAAAACCGCAGCTGCGACGGCCTTGCAGAAATCGACGTCGAAGCCTTTCCAAGCGCCGGCCGAATCCGGCTGCGCGAAGCCGGCCAGACCGGTGTTGACGCCGCACTGAACGAAGCCCTTCGCCTTGACATCATCAAGCGTGGCCGCGGAAGCTGCCGAGGCAAAGCCAAGGACCGCTGCGCCAAACGCGGCAGACAAAAGCGTCTTTTTCATTTTCCCAACCTTATCTGTTGTTTTGTGTGATCTCTCGACACAGGCCGTTCCCCTGATTTTATGAATACGACCGGTCCCCCGCTGACCTCCCGGCGCGGGTGTTTATATCTCATTCGGAAACGAAGGCAGGGTCAAGGGCCACCCGTTCAAATTGCGTCCAAATTACGGTGTATTAGACTTTACCGCCTACGCGCTGGGCAAATGCTCAAGTTGTGTGCGAGTTGTGCCGGTTTTTATACCGAACGAGCATGCTAATATTGCACCGGTACTGGGAATTGAGCAGCGGGGTTGACCAGCCTGGAGGGCGGCGGCAAAACTGGCGCCATTGTCAACGAAAGTGCATTCCGGACATGTCCCAGAAAGATAAACTTATCGAAGAAGCGGGTCAGAATACGCGCCTTGCGCATATCGGAAACGATCCACGCGCGTATCATGGCTTCGTCAACCCGCCTGTCGTCAAAGGTTCCACGGTCCTTTTCCCGAATGCCGAGGCGATGGAAAGGCGCAGCCAGCCATACACCTATGGAACCCGCGCGACGCCGACGACGGACGCACTATGCGCTGCTTTCGACCAGCTCGAGGGTTCGGCCGGCACCATCCTCGTGCCATCAGGACTGGCTGCGATCTCAATCCCTTTCCTGGCTTACCTGTCATCGGGCGATCACGCGCTGATCGTCGACTCAGTCTACACGCCCTGCCGGACTTTCTGTGACACGATGCTCACGAGACTGGGGATCGACGTCGAGTACTATGATCCGGAGATCGGGGCAGACATCACCAAGCTGATGAGGCCGAACACCAAACTCGTTCATACGGAAGCGCCCGGCTCGAATACGTTCGAGATGCAGGACATCCGCGCAATCACGGACGCTGTGCACGCCTATTCCGCAGACGTCGTGGTGACGCTGGACAACACCTGGGCGACACCGCTTTATTTTCGTCCGCTCGACTTCGGCGCCGACGTTTCGATCCATGCGACCACGAAGTACCCGTCGGGGCATTCGGATATCGTCATGGGTTCGGTGTCGGCCAATGCGAAGCACTTTCCGGCACTTGAGGCGGCGCGGATTGCAATGGGCATCTGCGGTGCGCCGGAAGATTCCTACCTGATCCTGCGTGGCTTGAGAACGATGGGTCTGCGGCTGGACCAGCATCAAAAAAGCGCCCTTGAAATTGCCGAGTGGCTGGACGGTCGCGACGGCGTTGCGCGCGTCCTGCATCCGGCATTGCCAAGCTTTCCTGGCCACGAGATCTGGAAGCGTGACTTCAAGGGATCGAGCGGGATCTTCTCCTTCGTGCTGCAGGCCGAGCCTGAGAGGGCGAAGGCCAAGGCGCACGCCTTCCTCGATGCCCTGAGCTTTTTCGGCCTCGGTTACTCCTGGGGAGGATACGAAAGCCTTGCTCTGGTCGTAAATCTTTCCGACCGCACCATCCGCAAGCAGCCCATCGAGGGTGCAGTCATCAGGCTTCAGATCGGTCTCGAAGACGTGCCTGATCTCAAGAAAGATCTTGAAGCGGGGTTTGCCGCGGCGGCCGCGGTCTGATCGCGTCGCTACTCGGCGTCGAAACCGTAGAGCCAATCCAGATCCGCCGCGAGCGATTGCGGCGGACGCATTGAGAGAACGAAGTTGCGACCGAGCTTCAGCGGACCGCGCGCATGATAGGCAAAGCGGTTGAATTCCCCGCGTGCTCGCACCTTGGCGACACGACCGGCCCGTTCGGTCTCGTAGGCCGATAGCGCCTGCGCGAGCGAGGGCAGGGCGGCCACGCGGTTTGCCAGGATGAACGCGTCTTCGATCGCCATCGCCGCGCCTTGGGCCGCAAAGGGCAGCATCGCATGGGCGGCGTCGCCGATCAGAACAAGATCGCGGCCATTGTGCCAACGGCCCGGGGTCACCTGATAGAGTGGCCAGAAGGTCGGCTTTTCGGATGCGGCCAGTGTTTCGGCTATGCTCGGATGCCATCCCCTGAAATGACGCAGCAGCAGGTCTTTCTGGTCGGCGTTCGCCTCCGTATTCCAGCGATTGCCGGTGTTGCCGCCGGACGCGATGGCGACGATGTTGAAACTATCGTTCTCCTTGAGCGGATAGGCCACAATGTGTGCCGAAGGTCCGAGAAATGCACTGACGGCATTCGGCTTCAGCCAGGAAGGTGCCTCGCTCTTGGAAACCATGAAGCGCCAGGCGACACTGTTGGAAAAAACGGCTTCCGGATTTTTGGGAATTGCGGTGCGAATGCCAGACCAGACGCCATCTGCGGCGACGATCAGGTCATGGTGGCGTCCGGAGATCTCCGCAAGTTCGTCTCGAACGGCGCTCCCAATCTTCGAGCCCAGCCGAAGCGTGCAGAGCGGGTTGGCGTTCACGGCGTGGAGAAGCGCGTCTTGCAGCGTTGCCCGGTGAATTACGCCATAAGGTGCTCCCCATCGCTGCCGGGCGAACCTGCCGGATGGCACATAAGCCAGCCGATGAAGGGAACGACCCGACACGAGCTGCACTTCATCCGGCTCGGTCCACAACCGTTCCAGATCGCCGAGTACGCCAAGCTTGCTCAGCACGCGCGAAGCGTTCGGCGACAGCTGGAGCCCAGCGCCGACTTCCTGAAGGGAAGCCGCCTGCTCGAAGATGTCGCAGGTGATGCCATGGCGCGCAAACGCGAGCGCAGCGGTGAGACCCGCCATGCCCGCACCCACGATCGCTACTGTCTCGACAGCCATTTCTGGCTGCCGATCAGGCGGCCTTGACGTTGAAGACGCAGCCCGGAGGGTCGGTCTGTTCGGCCTTCAGGGTCGGGTTGTATTTGTACAGAGTGGAACAGTAGGAGCAGACTTTTTCGACTTCGTCGCCCATGTCGATAAAGATGTGCGGATGATCGTAAGGAACGGATGCACCAGTGCACATGAATTCCTTCACGCCGATCTGGATCGACGGGAAACCGCCATCGTTCTGGAAATGGGGAATGCTGTGGCCGGCCATGGTCGTCTCCAATGCGTACAATAGGGCACGTCTGATTTGGCGCGGACATTACCGCCGCCGCATTCAAAAGTGTAGTGCAAAAACCGCGATGCGAGGTGTCTTTCAGGGTTCAATCGCAAGCACCGATATCTTATGGTCCGCCGCCAAAACAGGATATCCCAGATGAACCTCAATGCCCCGGCCTTTTCCACCTTCAGCCATGACGGACTGAGCCTCTCCTATCTGGATGAGGGGAATCCGGCAGGCGATCCTGTCCTGCTCATCCACGGTTTCGCTTCCAGCGCGACGGTGAACTGGGTGCATCCGGGATGGGTGAAGACGCTCGGCGATGCCGGTTACAGGGTGATCGCCATGGACAACCGCGGCCATGGCGGCAGTGACAAGCCGACCGATCCGGACGCCTATCGCCCTTGGGTGATGGCAGCGGATTCGGTTGCTCTGCTCGATCACCTGCGCATCCCGGCAGCGCATCTGTTCGGCTATTCGATGGGCGCGCGTATCTCGGTGTTTGCAGCGCTCAACGATCCGGACAGGGTCCGGTCGCTGGTGCTCGGCGGTCTCGGAATCGGCATGACGGACGGGGTCGGTGACTGGGATCCGATCGCGGATGCGCTCTTGGCGCCCTCGCTTGAGAGCGTCAGCCATGATCGCGGCCGTATGTTCCGCGCCTTTGCCGACCAGACGAAAAGCGACAAGCAGGCACTCGCCGCCTGTATCCGCGGTTCGCGCGATCTGGTCGAACGCAGCGATATGGGCAAGATCGACGTTCCCACGCTGATCGGCGTTGGGACGAAGGACGATATCGCGGGTTCACCGCAGGATCTGGCCGATCTGATGCCGAATGCGACAGCGCTCGATATTCCCGGTCGTGACCACATGCTTGCGGTCGGTGACAGGGTTTTCAAGAAAGCGGTACTGGAGTTTTACGCGGCGCAGGCCTGAGCCCGGCTCCGCCACGGATTGGCAAGACTTCATGTTTCCTTGAATTAACGATCAACGAAATGCGATTTCGCCGGCGTTGGTGTTGTCGTAAATCTAATCTATATATTGTGGCTTACGCCAAAGAGGAGACGGCCATGGCCGCGAGAACCGAAGTTCGCCAGACCGAGGACATTCGCCAGACCGATAGTGTCGCTAGCGTCGACCCAATATGGGACACGCTGCGGCAGGAAGCACGCGTCGCAATCGACCAGGACCCGTTGCTGGCCGCCTTCCTCTATTCAACCGTCCTGAACCACCGTTCGCTCGAAGAATGCGTCGTTCATCGGATCTGCGAACGGCTCGATCATCCCGATCTGCAGGCCGTCCTGCTGCGGCAGACATTCATGGAAATGCTGGACGAATGGCCGGATTGGGGTGCTATTCTGCGCGTCGATATCCAGGCCGTCTACGACCGCGACCCTGCCTGCCTGCGTTTCGTCGAGCCAGTCCTCTACTTCAAGGGATTTCACGCCATCCAGACGCATCGCTTGGCGCACTGGCTGTTTTACCGCGGCCGTCGCGACTTCGCGCTCTATCTGCAAAGCCGCGCCTCAAGTGTCTTCCAGACAGACATCAATCCGGCGGCTCAGATCGGCAAGGGGATCTTCCTCGACCACGCGACCGGCCTTGTCGTCGGCGAAACCGCGATCATCGGGGACAATGTCTCCATCCTGCATGGGGTCACTCTCGGTGGCACCGGTAAGGAGGGCGCAGATCGTCACCCAAAGATCGGCAACGGCGTGCTGATCGGCGCCGGCGCAAAGATCCTCGGCAATATCGAGGTTGGTGCCTGCTCGCGTGTGGCGGCGGGCTCCGTCGTCCTCAAAGCTGTTCCGGAGAAATCCACCGTCGCCGGTGTTCCGGCAAAGGTCGTCGGGACCGCGGGTTGCTCCGAGCCGGCACGCCTGATGGACCAGCTTCTGCGCGCCGAGGACTAGTCCGCGCCCGGACCTACTTGTTCCAGGAAAACTCGGGGCAGGGTCGTGCGGTGTAGAGAACGGCGGCTTTACTTTCGCCTTTCTCCCGTGCCAAAAGCGCATCGATTTGATCGCAAAATCTGACGGAGAAGATCGTGAACCCCGACGAAATCAAGAAGATCGACGACTATTTCAAGCGCCTTCTGAACCCCCAGATCGTCGTCAAGGCGCGTCCCCGCAAGAACGATTCTGCCGAAGTCTATCTTGGTGATGAATTTCTCGGCGTCGTCTATCTGGATGACGAAGATGGCGAGCGTTCCTACAATTTCTCCATGGCGATCCTCGACGTCGATCTTTGATCGCAGGATCCGACTGGTTTTCAAGAAAAGTTGTCGAGAGGCCCTCCGTGGGCCTCTTTTGTTTTGGACGTAAGCCTCGAGCATGCAAGCTTCATTAGCATCTACTCTTCGACGGAATTGTGAGCGACAGGCGATCGCCGTTCGCGCGTCGGATCCGTACGCATGAAGCTGCAGCGTCTGAGGCTATGGCCATGATGCCGCCCGCCTTTTGGGTCAGTATGGCGGCAGAATTTGAGTTGCCGAATGTGGTACTTTTGGCTCGTCGCGAGCCCCTCTCGGCGGAATAGTGATTGCACAGCGGGAAAGGGGGCTTAAAATCCTTTCCCAAAGAACTACCTTTAGCAAGACTGAAGTCCTGTCGACCGGTTGTTCGCTATACCGCCGCTGGATGACTAGGGAATGAAAGACGATGATCGCACTGCCGATCTTGATGGAAAACGAAAAGAACGGCGACGGAGACAACGCGGGCCGCGGAACCTCCGTCATCACGCGAACGAAACCGAAAACCAAACGGCCTAACCTGTACCGCGTTCTCCTTCTGAATGACGACTACACGCCAATGGAGTTCGTCATCCATATTCTGGAGCGTTTTTTCCAGAAGGACCGCGATGCGGCAACGATTATCATGCTCCACGTCCATAACCATGGCGTCGGAGAATGCGGAATTTTCACCTATGAAGTAGCGGAAACCAAGGTGTCCCAGGTCATGGACTTCGCCCGGCAACACCAGCATCCGCTGCAATGTGTCATGGAAAAGAAGTGAGGAACCCGACGTGCCAACATTTTCGCCTAGTCTTGAAAAGGCTCTGCACCAGGCACTGACCTTCGCGAACGAGCGGCATCACGAATATGCCACACTCGAACATCTGCTTCTGGCGTTGATCGACGACGCCGATGCGGCGGCGGTCATGGGAGCATGCAGCGTCAACCTGGATACGCTCCGCAAAACCGTGTCTGAATATGTCGACAATGAACTCGCAAACCTGGTGACAGGCTATGACGAGGACTCCAAACCGACATCCGGCTTTCAACGCGTCATCCAGCGCGCTGTGATCCACGTCCAATCCTCCGGTCGTGAAGAAGTGACCGGAGCAAACGTGCTCGTCGCAATCTTCGCAGAACGTGAGAGCCACGCAGCCTTCTTCCTGCAGGAGCAGGAAATGACCCGCTACGACGCGGTCAACTATATCTCTCACGGCATCGGCAAGCGTCCGGGTTCCTCCCAGGCCCGGACCCCGCGTGGTGCTGATGAGCCCGATTCAGACGCCAAGCCTGTTTCGCGCAACGAGGAGGAAGGTCCCGGCAAGAAGCAGCAGGATGCCCTCAAGGCATACTGTGTCAATCTGAACGAAAAGGCCAAGAATGGCCGTATCGATCCGTTGATCGGTCGTCATTCCGAGGTCAACCGCACGATCCAGGTCCTGTGCCGCCGCTCCAAGAACAACCCGCTTTACGTAGGCGATCCGGGCGTTGGCAAAACTGCGATCGCCGAGGGACTGGCAAAGCGCATCGTCGAGGGCAAGGTGCCCGAAGCGCTGGCCGATGCGACGATCTTCTCGCTCGATATGGGCACCCTGCTTGCAGGCACCCGCTATCGCGGCGACTTCGAGGAACGTCTGAAGCAGGTCGTCAAGGAACTGGAAGATTTTCCAGGTGCTGTCCTGTTCATCGACGAAATCCACACCGTCATCGGTGCGGGTGCAACGTCGGGCGGTGCCATGGATGCGTCCAACCTGCTGAAGCCGGCTCTGTCCTCTGGCCAGATCCGCTGCATCGGTTCGACGACCTACAAGGAATACCGCCAGTTCTTCGAAAAGGACCGGGCTCTGGTTCGACGCTTCCAGAAAATCGACGTCAATGAGCCGTCGATCGATGATGCGATCGAAATCATGAAGGGCTTGAAGCCGTATTTCGAAGAGTATCACAAGCTGCGCTACACCAACGACGCGATCAAGTCGGCGGTGGAACTGTCAGCACGGTATATCTCCGACCGCAAGCTGCCGGACAAGGCGATCGACGTGATCGACGAGACCGGTGCAGCCCAGATGCTGCTGCCCGCTTCCAAGCGTCGCAAGCTGATCACGGAAAAGGAAATCGAGGCGACAATCGCCACGATGGCCCGCATCCCGGCGAAAACGGTTTCCAAGGATGACGAGATGGTTCTCGCCAACCTCGAGAAGGAACTGCGTTCCGTCGTGTACGGCCAGGACGTCGCGATCGACGCGCTGTCGACGGCGATCAAGCTGGCACGTGCAGGTCTGCGCGAGCCGAACAAGCCGATCGGCTCCTATGTCTTCTCCGGTCCAACCGGCGTCGGCAAGACCGAAGTCGCAAAGCAGCTTGCCGCCTCGCTCGGCGTCGAGATGCTGCGTTTCGACATGTCGGAATACATGGAACGCCACACGGTCTCGCGACTGCTTGGCGCACCTCCCGGCTATGTCGGCTTCGACCAGGGCGGTCTCCTGACCGATGGCGTTGATCAGCACCCGCACAGCGTGGTTCTGCTCGACGAAATCGAGAAGGCGCATCCGGATATCTACAACATCCTGTTGCAGGTGATGGACCACGGATCGCTGACTGATCACAACGGCAAGAAAATCGACTTCCGCAACGTCATCTTGATCATGACGACGAATGCGGGTGCATCCGAGATGGCCAAGTCTGCGATCGGCTTTGGATCATCAAGACGCACCGGCGAAGATGAGGAGGCGATCAATCGCCTGTTCACACCGGAATTCCGCAACCGTCTCGATGCGATCATTCCGTTCGCACCGCTGCCGACCACGGTTATCCACCAGGTCGTCCAGAAGTTCGTGATGCAGCTGGAAAGCCAGCTGTCGGAGCGTAACGTGACGTTCGATCTGCATGAGGACGCGATCGCCTGGCTGGCGGAAAAGGGTTATGACGAGAAGATGGGCGCAAGACCTCTGTCTCGCGTGATCCAGGAATACATCAAGAAGCCGCTCGCCAACGAGATCCTTTTTGGCAAGCTTCGCAAGGGTGGCATCGTCCGCGTCACGGCCGGCAAGAAGGAAGATGGCACTGACGGTCTTCTTCTGGAGTCCATTTCGGAAACGGCCCGGGTAAAGCCGAAGCCTGAAGCGGAAGTGGAAGAGGCTGCCGACGAGATCAAGGCCAAGACGACAAAGTCAAAGCCTTCGAAGAAGTCTGCGCCGAAGGCCAAGGACAAGGATGGCGGTTCCGCCAAGGCAAATGTCGTCGACGATGGCGACGTGATTGCCGAGGAAGCCCCGGCAAAGTCCGCGCCCCGCAAGGGTAGCACCGTGCCACGCGTCCCAAAGAGCAAGTAGCGCTCTTTTCCATCCAAGAAATCGATGCCGGGCTTGTCCCGGCATCGTCGTTTTTGTAGGTCCCGTAACGTCAATCATTTACGGGCATGCCAATGACCACCGAAAGCTCCGAGCGCAGCGGCCTTGCGTGGTTTCTTAAGGGCATGCGCGGCATCTTCTCCTTGCCGGCTCTGATCCTGATGACGTCCTATGTCGGTTTCAGCGCCTTTGCGGTCGAAGCCGGCCTGACACGAGGTCAGGCTGTCGCGATGACGCTCGGTATCTGGGCCCTGCCGGCCCAGATGATCCTGGTGGGTTCGATGTTGGGCGGCGCCAACATCGCCGCGTCCTTCCTCGCCGTGACACTGTCGTCGATCCGGATGATGCCGATGGTGGCGTCGATCATGCCGGAGATGCGCACGAAGAAGACACCGCTGCCGGTTCTCCTGTTTCTCTCGCATTTCATCGCCATCACGTCCTGGGTCTTTGCGAGCCTCAATCTCCGCCATGTGCCGAGAGAGCGCCGGGTTGCCTTCTTTGCAGGTTTTGGCATCACGCTGACCTGCACCAATGCGCTGATCGTCGGCGTCAGCTTTGGTGTCGTGTCTCAGTTTCCGCCTGTTGTGGCGGGTGCCTTGTTCATGCTGACCCCGGTCTATTTCATATCCTCGATCTGGGCGAGTGCAGCGCAGCCGGTCGTCCGGATTGCCTTCGTGATCGGCATCGTCTCAGGACCGGCGCTGGCGCTGGTAGCGCCGCAGTTCGACGTGCTTCTGGCTGGGATCGGCGGTGGCACGGTGGCCTACCTGATCGACCGCTATCGCCGCAAGCGCGGATCTGATCGGGGTGCCGCATGATGTTCGATGGGTACTGGACCTATATCGTCATCGCTGTCGCGGGTTTTCTCGCAACCGATATCTGGCGCTGGCTCGGTGTGATCGCAGGCCACCGGCTGAAAGAGGATTCCGAGACGCTCTACTGGGTGAGGGCGGTTGCCACGGCATTGGTCATGGCGGTAACGGCAAAGCTGATCGTATTCCCGACGGGAACACTGGCGCTCTCGCCCCTCTGGCTCAGGCTTGCGGCGGCTGGTATCGGTTTTGCCGTGTTTCTCCTGACCGGCAAGCGGGTCGCGATCGGCGTGCTGACACCGATCGCCATTCTCGTCGCAGGACTGCTCCTGCTTCAGCCCTGATCAGAAGCCAAGTTCGCCGATAATCTTTTCGGCATTGGAAGCGAGGACTTCCTTGTCTTCCATCTTGCCCGTATGCGGCTTCAACGGCTGATTCTCGTAGCGCGGAATGACGTGGAAGTGCAGGTGAAAGACGGTCTGTCCGGCCGGAGCTTCGTTGAACTGCGTGATGGTAATCCCATCAGCATCAAACGCATCCTTGACGGCCCGCGCCAGCTTCTGCACCACCGGAATGACCTTCGAAAGCACGGCCGCATCCGCATCGAGCAAATTGCGTGAGGGCGCTTTCGGAACCACCAAAACGTGACCCGGCGTCTGCGGCATCACATCCATGAAGGCGAGCGTATCGTCGTCTTCGTAGACCCTGTGGCAGGGAATTTCACCCTTCAGGATCTTGGCGAAGATGTTGTTCGGATCGTAGTCGTGACCGGTCATCGGTGGCGTCTCCCTGATGGTGCTGTTCAGTCTTGTTCTTGCCGTTCACCCTTGCGGAAAGGGCTGTGCTCGGAGAGGTACTCGTTCATGTATTCCACATCCTCCCGCTCTCGCTTCAGGTAGTCAGCAATCGCGCTGCGAAGGCCGGGATGGGCGATGTAATGCATCGAATGGGTGGTGACGGGCAGGTAACCGCGCGCAAGCTTGTGCTCGCCCTGTGCGCCCGCCTCGACCCGCTTCAGCCCATGCGCAAGCGCATAGTCGATCGCCTGATGGTAGCACACCTCGAAATGCAGGAAGGGATGGTCTTCGATACAGCCCCAGTGGCGACCGTAAAGCGCGTCGCCGCCAATGAAGTTGATCGCACCGGCGACGTACCGCCCCTCGCGCTTGGCCATGACCAGAAGAATGTCGTCCGCCATGCGTTCGCCGATCAGCGAATAGAAGGCACGGGTAAGGTACGGCCGGCCCCATTTGCGCCCGCCCGTATCCATGTAGAACGTGTAGAACTGGTCCCAGATGTCCTCGGTCAGGTCCTTGCCTGTTAGCCAGTCGATCGTGATACCGTTCTCGAGCGCGGCTCGCCGTTCCTTCTTCAACGCCTTGCGCTTGCGAGACGCGAGCGTTTCCAGAAACGCATCGTGATCGGCATAACCGTCGTTGATGAAGTGGAACTGCTTGTCGGTTCGGTGCAGATATTCAGCGTCTTCGAAAGCGATGACTTCATCATCCGGCACGAAGGTGACATGCGCGGACGATATGCCGAGCTGCCGTGTCACCTCCTGGAGACCTTCCGCGAGCGTGGTTTGCACCATGTCGCGATCATAGCCCGACGCAACGAGAAGGCGCGGACCGGTTGCGGGCGTAAATGGGACCGCACACTGCAGTTTAGGGTAGTAACGGCCGCCGGCGCGCTCGAAGGCGTCGGCCCAGCCATGGTCGAACACGTATTCGCCCTGGCTATGGCTCTTGAGATAGCCCGGCACGGCGCCGATCAGTTGACCCTTGTCATCTTCCAGCAGGAGATGCTGGCCGTGCCAGCCTGTTTTTGCCGTTGCCGAACCGGATTCCTCCAGTGCGGACAGGAAGGCATGTGACAGGAACGGATTGTAGGGAACGGAAGATGTCCCTAAGGGATCGGCCTCCTTGGAGGCGCCGGAAAGCCGCGACCAGCTTTGTGGGCTGATCGCGGCAATGGATTTTTCGATGCGGATTGTCAGGTTGCCGGTCATTGGATCCAATTATGCGGCAGGGTTCTCCCGTGGGTCGAACCCTTCGAAGGTCATCTGCTTTGCATATTTATAGGTATGTTCGACGGCCTTTGCATCCCTCACCGTCCAGGTAATGATCGGAATTCCGGCATCAGCCTGCGCAGTGACGAATGAGTTGGGCAGATGCGCCCAGTGATAGGAGATGAAATCGAGGCCGAGCTGCATCGCTTCGTCGTGATTGAAGAACTCCTCCGGCTTTGAGCCTTCGGCGGTGAGGCCCAGCGGGTAGGGCGCCTCGGCCTGCTTCAGTGCACGCAGGATGTGGTAGTCGAAGCTCATCAGGGCAACCTTGCCCTCATACCCTTCCAATACGTCGAGAACGTCGTCAACGAAGCCGTCGTCCTCATCCGCTTGGCGACCCTTGATCTCGATGACAAGAGGAACGCGACCGGCGACAAGCGTGAGCATCTGCTTGAGCGTCGGTATCTTGTCCGCGGTGCCACCAATCGAAAGCATTCCGAGTTCTGCCGCGGTCCGTTCGCGAACGTCGCCCTTGATGCCGCAAAGGCGCTCCAGCTTGTTGTCGTGGAACACGACCGGGACGCTGTCTGCGGACAGCTGTATGTCGCACTCGATCGCGAAACCCGCATCAATGGCCCGGGAAAACGCTGACAGCGTATTTTCCCAGACCGCCTTGTTCATGTCGTGATAGCCGCGATGCGCGACCGGTACGTCCTTGATCCAGTCTGCAGATGTCATGCGGAGATCTCGATGATAGCCTCGATCTCGACCGCGGCGTTGAGTGGAAGTGCTGCCATGCCGACGGCAGCGCGGGCGTGCTTGCCGGCTTCCCCGAGCACGTTCGCAATCAGGTTCGAAGCTCCATTGGTGACGATGTGCTGTTCCGTGAAGCCCGGTGCAGATGCAACGAAGCTCGAGAGCTTGACGACGCGCTTGATCCTGGTGAGATCTCCGCCAAGAGCAGCCTTCGCCTGCGACAGAATGTTGATGGCGCAGAGTTCTGCGGCGCGCTGCGCTGCCGGGACGTCGACATCGGCACCGACCAGGCCACTGACCGCAATCTTGCCGTTTTCGGTCGGCAACTGACCGGAGATATAGAGCATGTTGCCGCTGATCACGTAGGACACATAGTTGGCGGCAGGCGCTGCTGCCTCAGGCAGAACGATGTCCAGTTCCTGCAGGCGCGTCTCGATCGGGTTCGACATTTCGGTCTCCGGTTTTATTGTAAATTGCCCAAAAATCCTGCATCAAGGTCATAACCTCGGCTGATGGCGTTCTTACAACATCATGCATTGAGTCCAATAGGAGAATGTGAATGCTGCGCACGAGCCTTGGGATGTTCCTTGCCGGCGTGATGAGCGTGCCAGCGGCCTCCGCTGCCCCGATGAGCGCCGATACGGCGGCCCGCCTGCTCATTCCGCATCGCGCCGTCTACGACCTGAAGCTCAAGGATGCGTCCGAGCGGTCCGGAATCGAAGGGATGGTCGGACGAATGGTCTACGAGTTTACCGGCTCGGCCTGCACGGGGTTCACGACCAACTTCCGTCTCGTCACAAAGATAGATACCGGCGAGCAAACCCGCGTCAGCGACCAGCAGACCAACACGTTCGAGGATGTATCGGCGCAGCAGTTTCACTTCGAGACCAAGTCGTTTACCGACGAACAGTTGGACAAGGAGGTCGCCGGTGACGCGACAACCGGCGAAACCGGCGTCAAAGTGGACCTGACCGGTCCCGAGGGGCGCGAAGTCGACCTTCCAGCCAGCGCGTTCCCTACCAATCACATGCTTGAAGTGATCAAGAATGCGAAGGATGGCAACCGGTTTTTCGAGGCACGCGTGTTCGACGGTTCTGAGGATGGCGACAAGTCGCTTCTGACCACGACAGTCATCGGAAAGCAGCAGGACCCGCAGAAGGAAGATCTTGATGCAGCCAAAGCCGGCGAGTTCTCCAAGGCAGCGTATTGGCCTGTGACCATTGCCTATTTCAACGAGGCGGCCGCGGGCGATCCGACGCCCGTCTACAACATGTCGTTCAAGCTTTATGAGAACGGCATCACGCGCGACCTGACCATGGACTACGGCGACTTCGTGCTTAGCGGAAGTCTGAGCAAGCTTGAGCTTTTGCAAAAGAGCGACTGCCAGGCAGATCAACGACCCTTTACCAAGTGACGACGGGGTGAATTTGCTGCCGTCCTTCTCTATATAAGCGGTAGTCGAGTATGCACGTCCACCGAGGCGTGGAGAGGAGCGGTGTCTATGAGTTCGATTGGTACCATTCTTTCTGTCGCGATCCTGACAGGAGCCGCCGCGCTGACACTCGCGCCGACGAGGGTCTCGGCGCAGGAGTGCCGTACCGATCCCTATCCCGGGATCAACTGGTCGAGTTGCGCCAAGCGCAATCTGATGCTGAGCGGATCCGATTTCTCCAAGGGTAGTCTTGCGGAGGCGGACTTAAGCTTTACCGATCTGCGCGATTCGAATTTTGCAGGTACCAATCTCACCAAGGCGAAGCTCATCCGCACCTGGATGGCAGGCAGCAACGCCGAGGGGGCAAATTTTTCAAAGGTCGAAGCGTATCGGTCCGACTTCCAGAAAGTTCGCGCCAACGACGCGAACTTCACGAGCGCGGAGTTGGAGAGGTCCAATTTCTCGAAAGCGGAGTTGAACAACGCACGCTTCGAGAAAGCCGAACTCGGCAGGTCGAACTTCGACGGGGCCATCCTGACAGGCGCAAGTTTCGCCTTCGCAAACCTGGCACGCGCCGACCTGACGAAGGCCGAATTCAAAGGTCCACTCAACTTCCAGAGCGCCTTCTTCTTTCTGACGCGTATCGAAGGAGTGGACCTGTCGTCTTCGATCGGGCTCGATCAGCACCAGCTGAACGTCGCCTGCGGCGACCGGCGCACGAAACTGCCGGCCGGGCTGACACTGCCGGAAAGCTGGCCCTGCGGCGACCGCGAAATGGACTAGGGCTTCGGCCAGTCCCGCTCTTCCCAAAGACAGGCAGCGTCGAAAAGAGCTTGCCTTTGTGGCCGATGCCTAGTATGGGCACCGGCATTCCACACGCAAGGCATGGGATGGTCCGGGAGAAATCCGGTCCGTTCCGCCCGGTGGCAGCCTCGACGAGGTTGCTGTTCGTCTTGCGGAGGTTCAACCGGAAAAGGATAACTAGGCATGGCATTGCCCGATTTCTCTATGCGCCAGCTTCTCGAAGCAGGCACCCACTTCGGCCACCAGACACACCGCTGGAACCCGAAGATGAAACCGTACATCTTCGGCGATCGTAACAACATCCACATCATCGATCTGGCTCAGACCGTTCCGATGCTGTCGCGCGCCCTTCAGGTCGTGTCCGACACCGTCGCTCGTGGCGGCCGCGTTCTGTTCGTTGGCACCAAGCGTCAGGCTTCCGAGCTGATCGCTGACTCCGCCAAGCGTTCGGCCCAGTACTACGTCAACTCCCGCTGGCTCGGCGGCATGATGACCAACTGGAAGACCATTTCGAACTCGATCGCCCGTCTGCGCAAGCTCGACGAGATCCTGAACTCGGAAGCTTCCGGCTACTCCAAGAAAGAGCGTCTGAACCTCGAGCGCGAACGCGAAAAGCTGGACAAGGCTCTTGGCGGTATCCGTGACATGGGCGGCGTTCCGGACCTGATGTTCATCATCGACACCAACAAGGAAAAGATCGCGATCGATGAAGCAAAGCGCCTGGGCATCCCGGTCGTCGCCATCATCGACTCGAACTGCGATCCGGACCTGATCGACTTCCCGATCCCCGGCAACGACGACGCTTCGCGCGCCATCGCTCTCTACTGCGACCTGATGGCACGCGCTGCCATCGACGGCATTGCCCGTCAGCAGGGCGCTTCGGGCCGTGACCTCGGCGCGATGATGGAGGCTCCTGAAGAGCCTGCTCTCGAAGCTGAAGGCGCAGCCGAAACGGAAGCTCAGGCTTAATTGTCTGAGTCTGGAGCGTTCTGAGACGCTCCGTCTTTTCGAATTCGACCAAGGCCAGAGATATCAATCCCTGGCCTTGGTCGTTTAAGACGATACGTCGCCGTCTACCGTCAGGTGCACGTGGAGACGGTCGCAACCGTGATGGCTTCATCACGATGTCATATTTCCGGGTACATTCGTCCCAATATTTGGTATCGCCGACGGTTTTCCGGCGACACGCAACTTGAACCGACAAGAGGCACGAAAATGGCTGAAATCACCGCTGCACTGGTGAAGGAACTGCGCGAAAAGTCCGGCGCGGGCATGATGGATTGCAAGCGCGCGCTTGCCGAAAACAACGGCGACATCGAAGCTGCGATCGACTGGCTGCGCGCCAAGGGCATCGCCAAGGCTGACAAGAAGTCCGGCCGTACCGCTGCCGAAGGCCTGATCGGCGTCGCATCCAACGGCACCTCGGCTGTCGTTGTCGAAGTGAACTCCGAAACCGACTTCGTAGCGCGCAACGATGCGTTCCAGACCATGGTTCGCGGCATTGCCGATGTTGCCCTGACCACCGACGGTACCGTCGACGGCGTCAGCGCAGCAATCTATCCGGCTACCGGCAAGACGGTCTCCGACACGATCAAGGATACGATTGCCACGATCGGCGAGAACATGAACCTGCGCCGCTCCGCGCTTCTGTCCGTCGAGGACGGCGTTGTTGCGACTTACATCCACAACGCAGCGGCTGACCGTCTCGGAAAGCTCGGCGTTCTCGTTGCCCTGAAGTCGACCGGCAACAAGGAAGCCCTGAACGCCATCGGCCGCCAGGTTGCCATGCACATCGCTGCGACCAACCCGCTCGCCATCCGTTCGGAAGAAGTCGATGCCGCTGTCGCCGAGCGCGAGCGCAACGTTTTCATCGAACAGGCCCGCGAATCCGGCAAGCCGGAAGCCATCATCGAAAAGATGGTCGATGGCCGCATGCGCAAGTTCTTCGAGGAAGTCGCTCTTCTGTCGCAGGCTTTCGTCATCAACCCTGACCTCACCGTCGGTGACGCCGTCAAGGCTGCCGAAAAGGAAGTCGGCGCGCCGATCGAAGTCACCGGCATGGCACGTCTTCTCCTCGGTGAAGGCGTCGAAAAGGAAGAAAGCGATTTCGCAGCAGAAGTTGCAGCAGTCGCCAAGGGCTGATTGCTGCCTTCACGCGCATCGCAAGGCGCTGTAGTCGTTGAAAACCTGAAGGGCACCGGTGACAAGCCGGTGCCCTTCGTGTATCCGCATCCCGTTTGATCACTCCGTCCGTTTCGCTTTCAAGGAGCCACCATGTCGCAACCGATCTACAAGCGTGTTCTGCTCAAGGCCTCCGGTGAAGCACTGATGGGAAGTCAGGGCTTCGGTATCGACGTCGAAGTTGCAGACCGGATCGCATCGGATATTGCGGATGCCTGCGCCATGGGCGTCGAAGTCGGTGTCGTCGTCGGCGGCGGCAACATTTTTCGTGGCGTGGCCGTAGCTTCCAAGGGCGGCGACCGGGTGACCGGCGACCACATGGGCATGCTCGGCACCGTCATCAACGCACTGGCGCTCGCAACCTCGCTGCGCAAGCTCGACATCGAGACGGTCGTTCTGTCGGCTGTCGCCATGCCGGAGATCTGCGAAAGCTTCTCGCAGCGTCGCACGCTGCATCATATGGCGCAGGGCCGTGTGGTGATCTTTGCCGGCGGTACCGGCAACCCGTTCTTCACCACCGATTCTGCTGCGGCGCTGCGTGCTGCCGAGATCGGCGCAGAAGCGATATTCAAGGGCACGCAGGTCGACGGCATCTATTCCGCAGACCCGAAGAAGGACCCGACCGCGACCCGTTTCGAAACGCTCACCCACAGTGAAGTGCTCGACAAGGGTCTTGCCGTCATGGACGTCGCAGCCGTTGCGCTGGCGCGTGAAAATTCCATTCCGATCGTCGTCTTCTCTATCCACGAGAAGGGCGGTTTCGCACAAATCTTGACCGGCGGCGGTCGCAAGACCATCGTATCCGACAACTGACACGCGGTTCGTTGCCAAGAACCGACCGCCAAGAACAATAGGGAGTTCCTGCTGATGAGTGGAGTAGATCTCAACGACATCAAGCGCCGTATGGACGGCGCGATCACGGCCTTCAAGAGCGACATCTCATCGCTGCGGACGGGCCGTGCTTCCGCAAACATCCTCGACCCTGTCACGGTCGAAGCCTATGGTTCGCGCGTGCCGCTCAACCAGGTTGCAAACGTGACGGTTCCCGAGCCGCGCATGCTGGGCGTCTCGATCTGGGACAAGTCAATGGTGGGTGCCGTCGATCGTGCAATCCGCGAATCGAATCTCGGCCTCAACCCGATCGTCGATGGCCAGAACCTGCGTATTCCTTTGCCGGAGCTCAACGAAGAGCGCCGCAAGTCGCTGGTGAAGCTTGCCCACGAATACGGCGAAAAAGCCAAGGTTGCGGCTCGCCATGTCCGTCGTGACGGTATGGACGGGCTCAAGAAGGCTGAGAAGGACGGTTCCATCGGCCAGGACGAAAGTCGCGCCCAGTCGGAAAAAGTGCAGAAGATGACGGATGACACGATTTCCGAAGTCGACCGCTTGCTTGCCGACAAGGAAAAGGAAATCATGCAGGTATAACCTGCTCCGCGACGCCGCAACGTTGCGGCTGCGAAAGGAACGGCATCGATTATGGCGACCCCCGAACTTGCGATCATCCCTCGGCATGTCGCCATCATCATGGATGGCAACGGACGGTGGGCCAACAAGCGTGGGCTACCCCGTACCGTTGGTCACAGCAAAGGGATGGAAGCCGTTCGCGAAACGGTGAAGGCGGCAGGCGAGGCGGGTGTGGAGTATCTCACCCTTTTCGCCTTTTCGTCGGAGAACTGGAGCCGTCCGGAAGCCGAGGTGAACGACCTGATGGGGCTTCTGCGCCGCTTCATCCGTCGCGACCTCGCCGAACTGCATCATTCCAATGTTCGCATCCGCATCATCGGCGACCGCGTCAAGCTGCGCGGCGATCTTCTTCCTCTGCTTCTGGAGGCCGAGGAGACGACGCGCAACAACACGGCGCTGACACTTGTGATCGCGTTCAATTATGGCTCGCGTGACGAGATCGTCCGTGCGACGTTGAGCCTTGCAAAGGACGTGCGCGCAGGCCTTCTCGATCCAGAGGCGATCGATGCGGCGATGATTTGCGGGCGTCTGGACACCGCCGATATTCCAGACCCGGACCTGATCATCCGCACCAGCGGCGAGGAGAGGCTTTCGAACTTCCTGCTTTGGCAGGCAGCCTATTCCGAGTTCCTGTTCATTCCCGAATACTGGCCGGATTTCGACAAGCAGCTCTTCTTCCAGGCCCTTAAGGTCTACGCCTCTCGCGACCGCCGGTTCGGCGCCGTCTCGGCCACTCCCACCGCGGTCGTCGGTTGATGTCGGGAGAACTGAAGAAGCGTCTTCTGTCGGCAATCGTGCTTGCCATCGTGGTCCTGGCCGCGACCTGGGCAGGTGGTCTCCCATTCCGGGCCGTCGCAGCCGTGATCGGCGTACTCGTCTATTACGAATGGTCCACGATCACTCGATTGAAGGACGTGGATTTCCAAGGCAACGCCTTCGGTTGGCTGATCGTCGTCCTTGTCGCGTTGAATGTTCTCGGCGGTGACGACCAGATGTCGATGCCGCTCCTTGGCGGCGGCGTGATAACAGCCATGCTGTTTGTCGTTCTGCGCAAGCGTAGCTGGTGGCTGCCATCAGGCATCCTCTACGCAGGCTTGAGTACGATCGCCATTGCCGCGATCCGGGGTGAAAACCAGATCGGCCTGATGGCGATGCTGTTTCTGTTCGCCGTCGTCTGGTCCACGGACATTCTCGCTTATTTCATCGGCCGCAAACTGAAGGGGCCAAAACTCGCGCCCCGGATCTCGCCCGGCAAGACATGGTCCGGCGCGATCGGCGGAACTGTTTCCGCCGTTATCGCGGGATCTGCGCTGAGTGGCGTGGTGTTCTCGGACTTCTCGCTGTGGACTGCCTTCATGGCGCTCATCCTGTCGGTCGCGAGCCAGATCGGTGACCTGTTCGAATCCTTCATCAAGCGCCGATTCGGCGTGAAGGATTCCAGTCATCTCATCCCCGGCCACGGTGGTGTGATGGATCGCGTCGACGGTCTCGTTTTTGCCTGTTTCGCGGCGTTTCTTCTCACACTTGCGCACGCCGCCTGGACAAGCCATGTTGACGCAAGCGTCGCGGCCTATCTTTTCGGCCTCTGATAAATGTCGGTCCTTGCGACCGCTGGAAACCGGAAACTGAAATGGCCATCCTGACCTTCGTTACGGGTTACATCATCCCCTTCATCCTCGTCCTGTCGCTGCTCGTCTTCGTGCACGAAATGGGCCACTACCTTGTCGGCCGCTGGTGCGGCATCCGCTCGACTGCGTTTTCCGTCGGCTTCGGACCGGAACTGATCGGGTTTACGGACAAACGCGGCACGCGCTGGAAGATCTCTGCGATTCCGCTTGGTGGGTATGTAAAGTTCTTCGGCGACGACGATGTCGCCAGTATGCCCGATGCCAAAAGCGTCTCGCATATGACCGAGGCGGACAAGGCGCACACGCTGGCCGGGGCCAAGCTGTGGAAACGCGCGGCGACCGTGGCTGCCGGACCGATTGCCAATTTCATTCTGGCGATCGCGATCTTCGCCGTCCTGTTCAGCGTTTACGGAAAAGTCATCGCCGATCCCGTCGTCGCCGAAGTGAGGCCTGACAGCGCCGCGGCAGAAGCCGGTGTGCAGACGGGGGACCGTCTGGTCGCGCTCGATGGTAGTCGCATCAAGACGTTCGACGACGTCCGCCGCTATGTCAGCGTGCGTCCGGAAACCCCGATCACCGTCACCGTTGAACGCAACGGGCAGGACATCGACCTGCCTATGGTGCCAAAGCGCAGTGAGATCACCGACCAGTTCGGCAACAAGGTCGAGCTTGGCCTGATCGGCATCGTCACCAACGAACAGCTGGGCAATTTCAGGACCGAAACCTTCTCGCCCCTCGAGGCAGTGGCGGAAGGCGTCAAGGAAACCGGAAATATCGTCACCGGCACATTCCGCTACATCGGCAACCTCGTGACCGGTCGCATGAAGGCTGATCAGCTGGGCGGTCCTGTCCGGGTCGCGCAGGCATCTGGCCAGATGGCGAGCCTCGGCTTTGCCGCCGTTGTGCAGCTGGCAGCCGTACTGTCAGTTTCCATTGGATTGTTGAACCTGATGCCGGTTCCTGTTCTGGACGGCGGGCATCTGGTATTTTATGCAATCGAGGCTATCAGAGGCAAGCCGCTGGGGTCTGGTGCTCAGGAGATCGCATTCCGGATCGGACTGGCCATGGTGCTCAGCCTGATGGTGTTTGCAACATTCAACGACATCAGTAATCTCATCGGTTAACCCCGTGAGATCGTTGAAATAACCCTTTATTTACCATGTTTGCATGTGGTGCGTGGCGATATGGCCACGCATCGAAAGGAAGTAAATAGAAATTAACGCGATATCTTGCTTGTAGGGCAAAAGCAGGTAAAACGACACACGTGGCCGGAGTCGGGTTCACCCGCCAAGGGACAACGGGAAAAGGTAAGAAGTGAAAATGAAGGCTGGTTCAAAGTTCTTGAACGCAGTGTCGGCGGTTGCGCTGTCTGCTAGTGTTGTTGCGTCGGGCGCCGGTGTGCTGGTGCTTGCCTCTGCTCCCGCTGCCGAGGCAGCTACCATTCGTAGCGTACAGGTCCGCGGCGCTCAGCGCGCCGGCGAAGAAGCTGTCCGTTCGAACCTTACAATCCGTCCCGGCGTTGCATTCGCCGCGAGCGACATCGACGAGTCTGTGAAGCGTCTCTATGCGACCGGATTTTTCTCCGATGTCCGCATCAGCGTTTCCGGTAGCGCGCTTGTCGTTACCGTCAGCGAAAACAAGCTGATCAACCAGGTCGTCTTCAACGGCAACCGCAAGATCAAGGACGACAAGCTCGCTGGCGCCGTTCAGACGCAGCCACTTGGCCCTTACAACCAGTCCATGATCAACGCCGACATCGAGCGCATCCGCGAATCGTATCGCGCGATTGGTCGTAGCGACGTTGAAGTCACGACGCAGACCGCCGATGTCGGCCAGGGCCGCGTCAACCTTGCCTTCGTCATCAACGAAGGTGACCGCACCAAGATTGCCAACATCACCTTTGTTGGAAACCAGGCCTATGGCGACGGTCGTCTGAAGTCGACGATCATCACCAAAGAATCCGGTCCTCTGTCTTTCCTGACCCGCAAGGATGTCTACAGCGAAGACAAACTGCGCGCCGACGAAGACACGCTCCGCCAGTTCTACTACAATCACGGCTATCCGGATTTCCGGGTCGTGTCGTCGCAGGCGGTTCTTGATGAGTCGACTAACCAGTACAACATCACGTTCACGGTTGAGGAAGGTGCTCGCTACCAGTACGGCAACATTGCCGTTGAATCGACGGTAGAAGGCATCTCCGGTCAGGACCTGGAGGGTCTCGTCGAGACCAATTCCGGCAGCACCTACGATGCCCGTGAAATCCAGAAGACGATGGATGCGATTTCGAAGCGCGTCTCGTCTGCCGGCTATCCGTTTGCGCGTGTCACGCCACGCGGCGATCGCAACTTTGAAAACCACACGATCGGCGTCTCCTACATGGTCGACCAGGGCGAGCGCGCCTATGTCGAGCGTATCGAGGTTCGCGGCAACACCCGCACCCGCGACTATGTTATTCGCCGCGAGTTCGACTTCTCCGAAGGCGATGCGTTCAATCAGGGGATGATTGCCCGCGCCAAGAAGCGTCTTGAGGCTCTTGGCTACTTCACCACCGTCAACGTGACGACGCAGCAGGGCAGCTCTGCCGACCGTGTCGTCGTGATCGTGGACGTCGAAGATCAGCCAACCGGTTCGTTCGGTATCGGTGCAGGTTACGCTGCTGGCGGTGACGGCTTCCTTCTCGAAGCATCCATCGAAGAAAAGAACTTCCTCGGTCGTGGCCAGTACATCCGCGTTGCGGCAGGTGCCGGTACGGACGACGCGCGCAGCTACAGCATCTCGTTCACCGAGCCTTACTTCCTCGGTTACCGTCTTGCTGCAGGCTTCGACATCTTCAAGAGCACGACCTCTTCGAACGATTACTACGACTATAGCGAACAGGGTATCACCCTGCGCGTAACGGCGCCGATCACTGAAGAGCTGGCGACGACGTTCCGCTACACCTACAAGACGATCAAGTACGAAGAAGACGGTGCTTTTGGTGGTGACGGCCTGCCGTTTACGCTTGATGACAAGGTGTCGCAGACCTACGCGAACCTGATCGACGAAGGCAAGTATACGCAGTCGTCAGTGTCGCAGTCGCTGGTCTACAACTCGCTGGACAGCCAGACGCTTCCACGTGAAGGTCTGTTTGCATCCTTCACGCATGAATATGCCGGCCTCGGTGGCGACTCCGACTTCTACAAGGTCACAGCCCGCGCCCGTTACTTCCACCTTCTTTCGACCGAAGCCGATCTGGTTGGTTCGATTGCCGTCGGTGGTGGTCATGTGTTCAAGACCGGTGATGATCTGAACGTCTTCGATCAGTTCACGATCGGCGGTCGTCAGATCCGTGGCTTCAAGAACGACGGTATCGGTCCGCGCACGGACGACCACGGCGATGCTCTCGGTGGCACAAGCTACTTCAATGCCTCGGCTGAAATGACGATGCCGATGCCGCTCATCCCGGAAGATGTCGGTTTCCGTGCTGCTGTCTTTGCTGACGCCGGTTCGCTGTTCGGCAATGAAACCAAGACTTTCGGTGACAAGGTCAACGGCACCGACATGTCGATCCGCGCCTCGGTCGGCGTTGGTGTCATGTGGGCTTCGCCTTTCGGCAACCTGCGCGTCGATTACGCCGAACCGGTCGTCAAGGAAGACTTCGACGAGAAGCAGCAGTTCCGCTTCAGCATGGCGAACCAGTTCTGATCGTCTCCGGCCGCGAAAGCGGCCGGAAACCTGTTCTGGAGCTCAGGGTTCATGGACCATAACGAATTTTTCCCGCCTCATGATGGCGTGAGCCTGCGCGAGCTGGCCGCCCATCTTGGGGTTGAACTGCTTGACGAGCGTGCCGGTGACGAACTGGTACGGTCTGTCTCGCCCGTCGCGCGTGCGCGCAAAGGCGATATCTGCTACATCCTCTCCAGGAAAAGCCGCGCCGATCTCGAGACCTGCGAAGCGTCGGCAATCCTTTGCGATCCGGGCCTGAAATCCATCATTCCAGATCACATTCCGGTGCTTGCGACGAAGAAGCCGCATACGGCTTTCGCAGAGGCCGGCGCGCTTCTGCATCCCATCGCGCTTCGTCCATCTCCGGTAACATCGCAGTCCGGCATTTCTCCGGCGGCCTTTGTCGATCCGACGGCGAGGCTCGAGCCTGGTGTCGAGATCGAGCCCATGGCGGTGATCGGTGCGCGTGTCGAAATCGGCAGCGGCACACGGATTGCTGCCGGCGCCGTGATCGGTGCTGACGTGAAGATCGGCCGCGACTGCACGATCGCCTCGGGCGCCAGCGTGCTGTCGGCATTGATCGGCAACAACGTCATCATCCACAATGGCGCCCGGATCGGTCAGGACGGCTTCGGCTATGCGCCCGGCCCGAAAGGCATGCTCAAGATCGTGCAGGTCGGTCGTGTCATCATCCAGGATCACGTCGAGATTGGCGCCAATACGACGATCGACCGCGGCACGATGGATGACACTGTGATCGGCGAGGGCACCAAGATCGACAATCAGGTTCAGGTCGGCCATAACGTCCGCATCGGTCGCCATTGCGGTATTGTGTCGGGCGTCGGCATTGCCGGATCGACCCGTATCGGCAATGGCGTAATGATCGGTGGTGCGAGCGGCGTTAACGGTCACATCTCGATCGGTGATGGCGTGCAGATCGCAGCGATGAGCGGCGTGGTCGCCGATATCCCGGCCGGGCAGACCTATGGCGGAATTCCGGCGCGGCCGATAAAAGACTTTTTGAGAGACATGGCGGAGATCATGTCGCGTTCCGATGACCGGGCGAAACGCCGAGGAGATAAGAAAAATGACGGATGAGACCAAGCCGGAGCTCGGCGCGGCCGACATTCAGGAAATCATGCGCCTTCTGCCGCATCGCTACCCGTTTCTCCTGGTCGACAAGATCATCGAGATCGATGGCGACAGCTCGGCTGTTGGCATCAAGAACGTGACGGCAAACGAGCCCCATTTCACCGGTCATTTTCCCGAGCAGCCGATTATGCCGGGCGTTCTTCTCGTCGAGGGCATGGCACAGACTGCCGGCGCGATCTGTGCGCGCAAGCAGGGTGGGGCTGGCAATCTCGTCTACTTCATGACGATCGACAACGCGCGTTTCCGCAAGCCGGTCGTGCCGGGTGACCGCGTGGAATTTCATGTCGTCAAGCAGAAGCAGCGCGGCAATATCTGGAAGTTTCATTGTGACGCCAAGGTCGATGGTCAGCTGGTTGCGGAAGCCGATATCGGCGCCATGATGCGCAAGGAAAGCGAATGAGCATGATCTCGGCCAGCGCGCGCATCCACCCTTCGGCCGTGGTCGAGGATGGCGCCGTGATTGGCGAGAACGTCGTCGTTGGACCGTTCTCCCATGTCGGCCCGCGCGTGGTGCTGAAGGACAATGTCGAGCTCATCTCGCATGCGGTAGTCGGTGGCAAAACCGAGATCGGCAAGGGATGTCGGATCTTCCCGATGGCGGTCATCGGTGGTGTGTCGCAGAGCCTTCACGAAGCTGGTGAGGATTCGAGCCTGACCATTGGCGACAACTGCACGATGCGCGAAGGCGTGACGATGAACACCGGTACGACGGGCGGTGGTGGCAAGACGGTCGTTGGTGACAATTGCCTCTTCCTTGCAAATTCGCACGTCGCGCATGATTGCCAGCTCGGCAGCCATATCATCATGTCCAACAACGTGATGCTGGCTGGTCACGTGCAGGTCGCCGATCGTGCGATCCTGGGCGGTGGCTGCGCCGTTCACCAGTTTACCCGCATCGGTCGGCAAGCCTTCATCGGTGGACTTTCCGCCGTCAACTACGACGTCATTCCGTTCGGCATGCTGAACGGCAATCCCGGTCTTCTGGGTGGCCTGAACGTCGTCGGCATGACCCGCGCCGGCATTGATCGCGCAACGATCCATATCGTTCGTCGCGCATTCAAGAAGATCTTCGAAGGCGAGGCAAATGTTCGCGCCAATGCCGCAGCGATCCGCGACGATTTTGCCGATTGCCCGGAGGCCATGGAAATCATCGATTTCATCACAGCCGATAGTGACCGCGCGATCTCATCGCCTTTCCGCAGGAAGGGCTGATGGTCGCGGCCGGCGCCCCTGGCCAAGCGCGAGAGGGCCGGCTGGCGATTATCGCCGGTAAAGGCTTTTTGCCAGCCTACCTGGCGGATGCCGCACGTGTTGCAGGCGAAGATCCGTTCATCATCCAGCTGAAGGATGAGGCGGATCATCGCTTTGACGGGTTCGACCATGTGTCGCTCGGCGTCGGCGATCTTTCAGGGATCGAGAAGAGTTTTCGCGAAAGAGGCATCTGTCGCGTCGTGATGTCGGGCGGCGTCGCAAGGCGCCCTGAATGGCGCGACATTCATCCAACCTTCAAGACCATGATCAAATTGCCCTCCGTCGTGCGCACACTGCTATCAGCCGGCGATGACGCAGTGCTGCAGATGGTGATCAAGTTGATCGAGGCCATGGGTTGCGAAGTTCTGGGTGCCCACGACATCGCGCCGGGCCTGCTGGCGAAGGTCGGTCCGCTTGGCCAAGTATCTCCAAGCGGTGACGATCTGCGCGATATCGAACGCGGTGTCGAGGCTGCGAGTGCGCTCGGCAATCTCGATATTGGCCAGGGCGCTGTCAGCGTCGGCGGCCGCGTTGTGGCACTCGAAGGTGTCGAGGGAACTGACCGGATGATGCAGCGCGTTGCCGAACTGCGCGCCGAGGGACGTATCTCCACGCGCCGCAAGGGCGTGCTCGTCAAGCTCTGCAAGCTCCACCAGGATATGCGCGCGGACCTGCCCACCATCGGGCCATCCACCGTCGAACATGCCGTCGCGGCCGGGCTGGCGGGCATTGCCGTGGAAGCGGGCAGGGCGCTGGTGCTGGAAGAAGCAAAGCTGATCAAAGCTGCTGACGCCCACGGCATTTTCGTCTGCGGCATCGATCAGGCCCTTCCGTCGAGAGGATTGTGATGAACCAAGGTTTGAAGGTTGCGATCATCGCCGGCGAAGTGTCGGGCGATCTCTTAGGGGCAGACCTCATCGCAGCACTGAAGGCGTCCTACGCCGGTCCCGTCGAACTGATCGGGGTGGGCGGTGATGCACTGTCGGCCCAAGGCCTTCAGTCGCTGTTCGATTTCTCCGAATTGTCGATCATGGGCATCACCCAGGTGCTCGCGCGTCTTCCCAACCTGATCCGTCGCATCAACCAGACGGCGGCTGCGATCGTCGCCGCAAAGCCCGATGTGCTTGTCATCGTCGACAGCCCTGACTTTACCCACCGAGTGGCAAGAAAGGTGAGGGCGGCCCTGCCGGATCTGCCGATCGTTGATTATGTCTGCCCCAGTGTCTGGGCCTGGAAGGAATATCGTGCCAAGGCGATGCTCTCCTATGTCGACCTCGTTCTTGCCGTCCTTCCGTTCGAGCCGGAAGCGATGCGGAGGCTGGAGGGTCCGCAGACAGTGTTCGTCGGTCACCGGCTGACCAATGATGCGGATCTCCTGAGGGTCCGTGCTGCGCGCGCCGAGAGGCCGGTCAAGACCTCCGCCGACAAGAAGACGATCCTCTTGCTTCCGGGCTCCCGTTCAGCCGAAATCAAGGCACTCCTACCCGTGTTCGGCGAGGCTGCGCGCGAGTTTGCAGATCGCAATGGTGAGACCCGGTTCCTGCTTCCGACGGTACCGCGCCGGGAAGAACTGGTGCGGAAGATGGCCGCAGATCTGCCGGTTCATGTCGAGATTACCACGGATACAGCCGGAAAATGGGCTGCCTTCGCAGAGGCGGACGTGGCGCTGGCGGCTTCAGGGACGGTTATCCTGGAACTGGGGCTTGCGACGGTTCCCGTTGTCTCAGCCTACAAGACGGACTGGCTGATCAAGCTTCTGGCCGGCCGCATCAAGATCTGGACCGGCGCGCTTCCGAACCTGATCGCCGACTACCCGGTCGTTCCCGAGTATGTCAACGAGGTCGTGCGACCCGGAAGCCTCAGCCGCTGGGCGGAACGTCTGTCCGCCGACACGCCGGAGCGCCGTGCGATGCTCGACGGGTTCGCACTTGCCTGGCGGAGACTGGACGTCCCTGTTCCGCCTGGAGAGGCCGCAGCAGGTGCGGTACTCGAACTGTTAGACAACAAAAAACCCGTTCATCGCTGAACGGGTTTTTCTTTTCGCAAAGCCTAATTCAGCGCCTAGCGCTTCGAAACGGGCGTGTAGTCACGCTGCGCTTCGCCGGTATAGAGCTGGCGCGGACGACCGATACGCTGCTGCGGATCTTCGATCATTTCGGCCCACTGGGCGATCCAGCCGACGGTACGCGCAAGCGCGAACAGAACGGTGAACATCGTCGTGGGGAAGCCCATCGCCTTCAAGGTGATGCCCGAATAGAAGTCGATGTTCGGGTACAGCTTCTTTTCGATGAAGTAGGGGTCCGTCAGAGCAATCTTCTCGAGTTCCATGGCGACCTGCAGAAGCGGATCGTCCTTGTGACCGAGTTCCGCCAGCACTTCATGCGTGGTCTTCTGCATGATCTTGGCGCGCGGATCGTAGTTCTTGTAGACGCGGTGACCAAAGCCCATCAGACGGAACGGATCGTTCTTGTCCTTGGCACGGGCGATGTATTCCGGGATCTTGTCGACGGTCCCGATCTCGGTCAGCATGTTGAGCGCTGCTTCGTTGGCGCCGCCGTGAGCGGGGCCCCAGAGGCAGGCAATGCCGGCAGCGATACAGGCGAACGGGTTTGCACCCGAGGAACCTGCGAGGCGAACCGTCGAGGTCGACGCGTTCTGTTCGTGATCCGCGTGCAAGATGAAGATGCGATCCATGGCGCGCGACAGGACCGGGTTGACCTTGTATTCTTCGCACGGCACGGCAAAGCACATGCGCAGGAAGTTGGAGGCGTAATCCAGGTCGTTCTGCGGATACACGAAGGGCTGGCCGATATGGTACTTGTACGCCATGGCGGCGAGCGTCGGCATCTTGGCGATCATGCGCAGCGACGCAACCATCCGCTGGTGCGGATCGGTGATGTCGGTGGAATCGTGATAGAAGGCCGAGAGAGCGCCCACGCAACCGCACATGACGGCCATAGGATGCGCATCGCGGCGGAAGCCGGTGAAGAAGCGGCTCATCTGCTCGTGGACCATGGTGTGCATGGTTACGCGATGATCGAAGTCCTTCTTCTGGGCAGCCGTCGGCAGTTCTCCATAGAGAAGCAGATAGCAGGTTTCCAGAAAGTCACCCTGTTCAGCAAGCTGCTCGATCGGGTAGCCGCGGTGCAGGAGAACACCCTTGTCGCCGTCGATATAGGTGATCTTGGATTCACAGGATGCAGTCGACGTGAAGCCGGGGTCGTAGGTGAAGGCACCGGTTTGCTTGTACAGGGCTGCGATATCGATAACATCCGGCCCAATCGTGCCCGATCGCACCGAGAGGTCGACTGTCTTATCACCAAGTACGAGATTTGCGCTTTGTTCCGTCATTCTGATCCTCCAACCTGTTGGCGGCATGGCGCCCAGAAAGCGCCATAAGAGTTAAGCGTCGCAAGTTAGCTATATGATCCTAAAGGTGATGCCAAGCGCTCCTGCGACATTTTGTGCAGCGCGAAAATAATTTAGGCAGGACACGTTTAAAAGATGCCCAACCTCATGGTGTAAGAGGCCGTAACGTGAAGGAAAACCGCAGCTTGGCGAATGTGTTGACGAGGAGAATATAAACGCGCAGGTTGCGTTTATCAATCACCGTCTCTGCAGCGGAGCCGGCGGGATAAACCATCATGGCGAATGGCGGAGCGATTTTGAGGCAGCCAGCAGCAAGCCGATGATGCTTGCTTCGACACCCCACGCAATCGCACTCTGGACGCCCGAATCGGCATCGCAGACAATGCCCGCGGGAGTCCGGAATGATGGTCGAAACGACCATCATTCCGAGGATGTTTTCCTGGGATATGTGGTCAGAGACCGGCCCGTTTCCAAATGGCTGTGCACGTCGTTGAGCGAGGAGCTTTCCCACGGTCATGTGTTCCTCTTCCTGCCTGTCTTGCTAGACGCCGGCGCTGCGACCTGGTTCGCACTTCCTTGGACGCCATCGCCATTCATTCTCGCAACCATGCTTGCGATCTCGATGGTGACCGCAGGGCTGACACGGTATCGCGCGCATCCACTGTCTCGTGCCAACCTTGTACTCTGCCTGCTTCTCTCCGGTTCTGCGCTGGCAGCGCTCGAAACCTGGCGGTGTTCGACGGTCGTGCTCGATTCGCCCGTCACGACGACCATCAGCGGGATTGTCGAACGACGCGAAGCCGATGCACAGCGCCGCTGGCGCTATATCCTCAGGATCGAGCAGACATCTGAGCCCTCGCTTTCACGACCGCCACAGCGCGTCTCGGTTCTTGCCAGAAGCCAACACGACCCTGCAGACATCGGAGAGCGCGTTTCCGGCCGTGCCAGTCTGTCGCCACCCTCTGGCCCGGCGCTTCCCGGATTGAACGATTTCGCCTTCTCCTCCTACTTCGATCAAATCGGGGCCGTTGGCTTCTTTTACGGCGCGCCTAGCGTACAACCGGCGATCGATGACCAACCCGGGTTATGGTCGGACATGCAGCGAGGGCTTTTTGCGCTTCGCAGCGCAATCGGCAATCGCATCCGCGATACGGTCAAGGGGGATGCGGGCGCTTTTGCTGCCGCAATCGTGACCGACGAGCGCCGTGCAATTTCCCGTGAGACGACCGAGGCGCTTCGTCTGTCCGGACTGGCCCATATCGTCGCGATCTCAGGCCTCAACATGGCGCTGGCAGCCGGTATCTTCTTCGTCGGCGTTCGCTCCGTCCTGTCGCTGTTTCCAGGCTTTGCGCAGGCCTATCCGATCAAGAAGTTTGCCGCGTTCGGTGCGCTTGTCATGGCGACCGCCTATTACCTGATTTCCGGGTTCGGGGTTTCCGCCGAGCGGGCCTATATCATGATGGCGGTGATGCTGGTCGCCGTGCTCGTCGATCGACCCTCCATCAGCCTTCGCAACGTCGCCCTTTCGGCAATCATCATCCTCGCCATCTCGCCGTCGGAGATTCTGGGTCCGAGTTTCCAGATGTCGTTTGCGGCAACCGCGGCACTGGTGGCAGGGTTCGCCCTCTGGACGCGATATTTCGCGAAAGGAAAGGAGGAGACAAAAGGTAGCAACCGTTGGATAACGGGTATTGCGGCGACGTTGCATTTCATTGCCGGGATCGTGGTGACGTCGCTGATCGGCAGTACGTCGACGTCGATCTATTCGATCGAGCATTTCCACCATCTGACCACCTACGGCCTCGCGGCCAATCTCGCGGCCATGCCGATCATTTCCTTCGTGGTGATGCCGGCAGGTCTCGTGGCCATGCTGCTGATGCCGTTCGGGCTGGATGCTCCCGTTCTGTTCATCATGGGCGAGGGGCTGCGGATCGTCATTCGCATTGCCGAGATCGTCGCCGCATGGGGCGGCGATATTGCCATCGGCCGGCAGAACCCGCTTTTCCTGCCTCTGGCGACGGCAGGCTTTCTGCTTCTGACGCTGCTGCGCACGCCGCTGAGGTTGACAGGCGCGCTGTTCATGGCGGTGGCTTTGCTCTTTGCGGTCCGCTCAGGCTCGGCGCCGAGGCCTGATATCGTCATATCCGAAGACGGCGCATCGGTCGGCGTGATCCAGGATGACAAGATCACCCTCAATCGAACCCGACCGCCGGGATTTATCTACGATCAATGGCGGCGAGCGCTGGTGCTTGAGACCGGAGAACAACCGCTCGCCTTGCCGGTTCTTGCCTCTTCGGAACCAGCGCGAGGTGCCAGCCTTGCGAAAAGCGATGACAGACCACCTGGACCACATTCGCGACCGGATTTGACGCGCCGGGAAATCGAATATGTCAGGGGTTTTCTTCAAGCATTGAAGCCCGGACGATTCGCCTGTCTGCCGAAAATCCTGTGCGCGGCGCAGACTGCTCAGGACATCCGGATCGTCACCGTCGAAGACAACCGATACACCGGTCTTGCCTGCGATGTCGGTCGGATCATCGTCTCGCCCGGCGCACGCTTCGATACTTGCCGCTCCGGCGCCTTGCTTCTCAGCGGGCGGACGTTGCGCCGGACTGGCGCACTGGAAATCACCATTATTCCGAACGCGACAGCGCCAGACATCAAGATTACGGCGGCGATGCGAGACAGCGCACAGACCTCAAGCCGTCCGTGGACCGTCCACCGGTTCTATGACTGGCGAACGGGACAATTCGACTTTGGCATCCCGGAGGCTGTTGCTGCGCATCTCCGGGATGACACCGTTCTTAATGATAGCGGCGAATAAGGCCGACAAGCTTGCCCTGGACCTTCACCCGGTCGGGCGGGAAGATGCGGGTCTCGTAAGCCGGGTTTGCCGCTTCCAGTGCGATCGAGGCACCCTTGCGGCGGAACCGCTTCAGGGTCGCTTCTTCCTCATCGACCAGGGCAACGATGATATCGCCTGGACTTGCGGTGCTGGTATTCTTGATGATGACGGTATCGCCATCGAGGATGCCGGCATCGATCATCGAATCGCCCTTCACTTCGAGCGCGTAATGATCGCCGGAACCCAGCATCTCGATCGGAACGGCGATGTCATGGGTGTTGTTCTGGATCGCGGAGATCGGCACGCCGGCAGCGATTCGACCCATGACCGGAATGTTTGTCGAGAACGGATTGTCCGCCATGACCGGCGCCGGCTTCTGAGCGACGACCGGTTGCGTTTTGCCGAGGCTTCCCTCGATGACACTGGGAGAAAATCCCCGTCGCGGATGAAGGTTCGCCACATAGGCGTCAGGCAGCTTGATCACTTCGAGCGCGCGTGCTCTGTTCGGCAGACGGCGAATAAAGCCACGCTCCTCGAGCGCGGTGATCAGCCTATGGATGCCGGACTTCGATGCAAGGTCGAGAGCGTCCTTCATTTCGTCAAACGACGGCGGCACGCCTGATTCTTTCATCCGCTCGTGGATGAACAGAAGTAACTCCTGTTGCTTGCGTGTCAGCATGGACGGGACCCTCAGAATTGGAAACAAATGCAGAACGGACGCTATATGTTCTATCTGTGTTCCGCAAGCCCCAAATTTCTGCTCAAGAATAGTCTCATTTCAGCGTTCGATCACGTATTCAGTTCGTGCGCAGCACTTGCCGAGTTTCCCGCGATAGCCAATGTTCTGCGGAATAAGACTTTGGGGGTGTAAGTGGGTAACAAGTCAGTCGATCATTTGGTTCTGCCCGTTGCAGATCTGGCGTCAGCGCGGGGGAGGTTGACCGCTCTCGGCTTTACTGTGGCACCTGAAGGTGTTCACCCTTTCGGCACGGCCAATGCCTGCATATTCTTCGCGGATGGCTCGTACCTCGAGCCACTGGCCATTGTTAACCGTCGGCAAGCCTCGCTTGCGGCAAAACGAGGCAACGTGTTCACCGATCGCGACATCCGCTTTCGCGGCCAGCGGAAAAGGGAAGGTCTATCGGCGGTGGTCGTCGGGACGCAGGATGCAGCGGCCGATCATATCCGTTTTGTGGACGGGCACATGTCTGCGGGCGAGATGCTTCAATTCTCCCGCCCGATGCAGTTGCCCGATGGTAGGGAGAGCGAAGTCTCATTCCGTCTGGCCTTCGCGGCAGTTCCCGAGGTCGATGACATCTTGCTGTTTTCCTGCCAGCGAATGGCCGCATTACCGGAAGATCGCGGTGGTCTTGATGAGCACGCAAACGCCGTTACAGGCCTTCGAGAGATCGTATTTTCTGCAGATGACCCGCTGGAGTTTCTGCCGCTTTTCGAAACCGTGTTCGAGACGCAACCCGAGCAAGGGAAAGACGGTCTGCGGATCGAAGCTGCCAATGCCAGCATCCGCATTCAATCCAACGACACGTTCAGCGACGAGTTCCGGTCTTCGATGAAGCCCTTGTTATCGTCGCGCCTCGCTGCGCGCGGGATCATCTTCAAGACCACCGATCTCGCCGTGACAGAGATCACCCTTGCTGCTAATGACGTCGCATTCATCCGCAGGGATGGCCGCGTGATCGTGTCGGCAGCCCCGGGGCAAGGTGTGGTTTTCGGTTTCGAGGAATAGTGAAATGACAGTCTCCGCCAATTCTGAAGTGTCCGTGGGCGAGGGGAGTTCGAAAGTCGTTTTTTCCAACACGGCAAAGCTCTCGCTGATTGCCGGTCCCTGCCAGATGGAAAGCCGTGATCACGCCTTCATGATCGCGGGTACGCTTGTCGAACTCTGCAAGAAGCTCGGCCTCGGCCTCGTCTACAAATCCTCCTTCGACAAGGCCAACCGCACGTCGATCTCCGGCAAGCGCGGCATCGGCTTGGACAACGCGATGGCAATCTTTGCCGATCTGAAGACGGAATTCGGCTTTCCCGTTCTGACCGACATTCACACTGAAGAGCAATGCGCTCTCGTGGCGGATACGATCGATATCCTGCAGATCCCCGCCTTCCTGTCGCGCCAGACGGACTTGCTCGTCGCGGCCGCAAAGACGGGTTGCGCGATCAACGTGAAGAAGGGCCAGTTCCTGGCGCCCTGGGACATGAAGAATGTTCAGGCGAAGTTCCTCGAAAGCGGCAATCCCAATGTGATGCTGTGCGAGCGCGGTGCCTCGTTCGGCTACAACACGCTTGTCTCCGACATGCGCTCGCTGCCGATCATGGCGGCTCTCGGAAGCCCCGTTATTTTTGACGCAACCCATTCCGTGCAGCAGCCCGGCGGCCAGGGCGGTTCTTCCGGCGGCCAGCGCGAATTTGTCGAAACGCTGGCGCGGGCAGCCGTCGCCGTCGGCGTTGCTGGCGTCTTTATCGAAACCCACGAAGACCCTGACAACGCACCGTCCGACGGTCCGAACATGGTCCACCTGAAGGACATGCCGCGCCTTCTGGAAAAGCTGCTGGCCTTCGACGCCATCGCAAAAGGCTGACGGCGTCGAAAAACCGCCGAATTGACTGGATTGTAATCCGCGTGTCATCGACGATCGAACAATGTCGCTGACCCGCCTGTTCGCTGAGCCTGGGCATTCAGGCTCGCACATCAACCGAGGAGAGACCCTTGACCGCCATTACCGACATCATCGCTCGCGAAATACTGGACAGCCGCGGCAATCCTACCGTCGAGGTGGATGTTTACCTGGAAGACGGCTCGATGGGCCGTGCTGCCGTTCCATCGGGAGCCTCCACGGGCGCGCATGAAGCCGTCGAACTTCGCGATGGTGGCAAGCGCTATGGTGGCAAGGGCGTCGAAAAGGCCGTCGAAGCCGTCAACACCGAGATCTTCGATGCGATCGGCGGCTTCGATGCCGAAAGCCAGATCCACATCGACAAGACACTGATCGCGCTCGACGGCACCCCGAACAAGTCGCGCCTTGGTGCCAACGCCATCCTCGGCGTCTCGCTTGCGGTCGCCAAGGCCGCAGCCGAATCGTCCGGTCTGCCGCTCTATCGCTATATCGGCGGCGCTTCTGCCCATCTCCTGCCGGTCCCAATGATGAACATCATCAACGGTGGCGCTCATGCCGACAACCCGATCGATTTCCAGGAATTCATGATCATGCCTGTCGGCGCCGAAACGCTGAAGGATGCCGTGCGCATGGGCGCGGAAATCTTCCACGTTCTCAAGAAGGAACTGGCAGCACAGGGTCACAACACCAATGTCGGCGACGAAGGCGGTTTCGCACCGGGCCTGAAGAGCGCGCCGGAAGCCCTCGACTTCATCATGAAGTCGGTCGAAAAGGCTGGCTACCGGCCGGGCGATGACGTCCACCTGGCGCTTGATTGCGCGGCCACCGAGTTCTTCAAGAACGGCAAGTACGAGCTGGAAGGCGAGGGCCGCTCGCTGGAGCCGGAAGCCATGGCCGATTACCTGGCAGAACTTGCCGGCAAGTACCCGATCATCTCGATCGAAGACGGCATGTCGGAAGACGACTGGGCCGGCTGGAAGTATCTGACCGACAAGATCGGCTCCAAGGTCCAGCTGGTCGGCGACGACCTGTTCGTGACCAACTCGGCCCGTCTGCGCGATGGTATCCGCCAGGGCACAGCCAACTCGATCCTCGTCAAGGTCAACCAGATCGGCTCGCTCACCGAAACGCTCGATGCCGTCGAGACGGCACACAAGGCAAGCTATACGGCCGTCATGTCGCACCGTTCGGGTGAGACGGAAGACTCCACGATCGCCGATCTCGCAGTTGCAACCAACTGCGGACAGATCAAGACCGGTTCGCTGTCGCGTTCGGATCGTCTGGCCAAGTACAACCAGCTCATCCGCATTGAGGAAATGCTTGGGCCGCAGGCCGCCTACGCGGGCCGCTCGATCCTCAAGGCCTGATCTTTCCGGTCGACTGAGGCAGAATATCCGAGAGCCCGCGCCACCTGCGCGGGCTTTTGCGTTTTACAATTCGTGATCGCACCGTACCAAAAACCGATAGGTCAGTATTGTTGACCTGTCGAAACTTATGTAAATCGAATCCAAGAATATTGAAATAAAAGGAAACGCCCGTGCTCGATTGGGACCATATTTTCGCGACGCGCTCCAGCCGCATGAAAGCCTCCGAAATCCGCGAATTGCTGAAGTTGCTGGAGCAGCCGGACATCATTTCGTTTGCCGGCGGCATTCCGGACCCGGCGCTATTTCCGGCGGAGGAATTTCAGAAGGCCTATGCGGATATCTTCTCGGGCGCTCAGGTGAACTCCGCGCTGCAGTATTCGGTCAGCGAAGGCTACAAGCCGCTGCGCGACTGGATCGTCGCCGATGTCGCCAAGATCGGCATCGACTGTACCGCCGACAACGTCTTCATCACGTCAGGATCCCAGCAGGCGCTCGATTATCTCGGCAAGCTGTTCCTGTCACCCAACGATACGGCACTCGTGACATGGCCGACCTATCTCGGCGCGCTGTCGGCATTCAATGCCTATGAGCCGGCCTACGATCAGCTCTCGGTCAACGGCAACCGCACACCGGAAGCCTACCGCGAAACGGCGTCGAAAGCCGGTGGCTCGGTGAAGTTTGCCTATCTGTCCGCCGACTTCTCCAATCCGACCGGCGAGACGATCGATCTCGCAGGCCGCGAAAAGCTTCTGGCACTCGCCGACGAACTCGATATCGCGGTTCTCGAAGATGCCGCCTATCAGAACCTGCGCTTCGATGGCGAACCGGTCTCGCCGATCCTCGCTCTCGACATTGCCCGCAGCGGCGGTATCGAGAAGACGCGCACGATCTACAGCGGCAGCTTTTCAAAGACGCTCGCACCCGGTCTGCGTGTCGGCTTCGTCATCGGAGCGATGCCGGTCATCCGCAAACTGGTGTTGTTGAAACAGGCGGCCGACCTGCATTCGTCGACGATCAACCAGATCGCCGTCGAGCATGTCGCTTCGCGCGGTTTCGACGAACAGGTTGCCAAGATCAAGCGGGTCTATAGCGGTCGCCGCGATGCCATGCTGGCGGCACTTGCGAAATACATGCCGAAGGGAACGATCTGGACAAAGCCCGAAGGCGGCATGTTCGTGTGGCTGACGCTGCCGGAGGGAATGGACGGTGCCGAGCTTCTGGCGAAGTCGCTGGCAACCGAAAAGGTCGCCTTCGTGCCCGGCAAGGCGTTCTACGCCGACGGCAGCAACGCCAACACGCTGCGCATCAGCTTCTCCTGCGCCAACGACGAGATGATCGACGAGGGCATCAAGCGGCTCGGAAGACTGATCGGCAATGCCGAGACCCGCGAGCACGAAGCGCTCCCGATCATCTGAATATCGTTTACTAGGAAAGGGCGAACCAGCGATGGCTCGCCTTTCTCACATACTGTTGGCGACCTGTTCACCTGCCGGTGACGGTCGGCTTCGGGTGCCGCCTATCGTGTCGACGCGTCCTCCTCCGAGGCGCACAGCGCGCCCGATTGCAAACGTCGCCAATCAATCACCAGCCGGTGACGTTGATCAGGGGTTGCGCCACGGGACGCCGTCGGGCAGTTTTGCGCCCGGTATATGAGGAGGAGTTTGCATTGGCGCGTCCCTACAGCATCTATGACGTTTTCACCGACGCTAAGCTTTCCGGCAACCCGCTTGCGGTCATCTTCGATGCAGACGGTCTCGACGATGGCGCGATGCAGGCCATTGCCAAGGAGATGAACCTCTCGGAGACGGTGTTCGTCCAGACGTCGACGAACACTACCCATTCGGCAAAGCTGCGAATCTTCACACCGGGCCGGGAGCTTCCGTTCGCGGGGCATCCGACGGTCGGGACGGCCATTGCCCTTGCCGAGCGCACCCATGGCCTCGACAGTGATCTTGATCTGGTCTGCGTTCTCGAGGAAGCGGTCGGTCCGGTTCGGTGCGCGGTGCGTCTGCGCCAGGGGGAGGTGGGCTTTGCCGAATTCGATCTGCCGAGGAAGTCGCAGCGGATCGACCTCGCCCTGAACCGTCAGGGCATCGCTGACGCGCTCGGCGTCGAGTTGAAGGATATCGGGTTCGAAAACCACGTCGCGTCGATCTGGAGCGCCGGTGTGCCTTTCCTGATGATCCCGCTGCACAATCTCGCAACTGTCCAGGACATGGAATTCGATGCGCCGCTCTGGGAGAAGGTCGCGCCCTTCGTCGAGGGTGCGCTCGCTTCGGCCTATGTCTATTGCCGCGGCGGCGTCCATCATCAGGCGAAATTTCACGCTCGGATGTTTTCGCCCGATATGGGCATAGCGGAAGACCCAGCAACGGGTGGGGCGGTGGCTGCATTGTCCGGCGCGATCCATCATTTCGATGGCCTCCCGGATGGACATCACCCTCTTCTCATCGAGCAAGGCGTCGAGATGGGGCGGCCGTCCTTTATCCATCTCCATATCGATGTGCAGGACGGGGCCATTGCAAAAGCCCGGATCGGGGGACAAGCGATCCGACTTGCCGAAGGTATTATCGAAATCTAGACGTTGTTTCACAACCTATTGATTTTGCTATTATAAGACAGGATATCGTCACAATCACGGTTCGCTGGTGCAAAAAAGAGGCTGCTGATCCAACAAATTTCGCGGGAGGTGCTGGACAAGCCCAAACTTCCTCTTTATACGGCCCTCACACCGGCGGAAACGACGCTTCGCCAAACCGGTTACGGGTGATTAGCTCAGTTGGTAGAGCAGCTGACTCTTAATCAGCGGGTCGTAGGTTCGAGCCCTACATCACCCACCAAATCAATCCTTTACATCGAAATGTTCAAATGCCGGTTTCACCGGCAAATGGCGTTTCCGTTGCCGTCGAGGACGCAGTTTCGCTATGTCGCGCCGACGCTTCCGGGGCGTCGTGACGGCCGTTCTTCGATGACGCCGGGTCTGCGCCCGCCGATATGGCCCGAGACGCCACCGCCTTCTGGCCTTCCTTCAAAATTCTCGTTTCCATAGGTGCCGTAATATCCGCCCGTCCCATCCGGCTGAATTTCGGTATTGCGAAACTGCTGTGCTTCAGCCGGCAAGGCGGCGAGCGTGACCGCAAAGGCAGCGATCAGGGTTCTCATCGGAATCTCCTCCCGTATGATAGTCTATCACAATCTGAATAGCGCAACTCTGGGGCTTCCTGCCGAGCAAATGTCGGCTTTTTTGTACCACCCTGCATTTGTCTCGGGCGAGGTTGCAATTCGTTCGGAACCCTCTGCGCGCGCATGCATTTTGTCCGCATGTTGAAAATCTGCGGAGCATCCTCGTCGTGAAAGCGATCCTTCTACTTCTGAGCGGGCTTGTCTTGGCCGTCACGGTTTTCTTGAGTGGCGTTGCGGCCACGGCCTATCTCATTGCCGAGCCGGCGCCTCATCGCTTTTCCAACGTTGACCATCCTGATCTTTGGACCTCGACACCCGTGGTCGTGAGCAGCGGCGATCAGCGTTACGAGCGGATTGCTGCTGTGACCGCAAAGATCGATTTGCCAGCGTCGGATGCGCAGGGGCAGCCCGTAGCTGCCCAGGACCAGGCGACGGATGCGGTGGACGGCGTCCAGACGGCTTCATTGGATGAGACAGACCAGGCGTCGGTAGACCCTGCGTCCGATGCATCGGTTAACCAGGCGCATGCCGACTGGTGCTTCGCGCGCTACCGTTCCTACAGGCTCGAGGACAACACCTACCAGCCTTACAGGGGTGGCCAGCGTCGGGCTTGCCAGTCACCGGTCGCAATGTCGCATGGTCAGGACAACATTGTTTCTGGCAACGAGGACACCGGCATCGAAGGCCAGGGGCTGGTTCAGCAGGTCAGCGCCACGAGCACGATGATCGGGCGTGGTCAAGACGGCCGTCTTGTGCGTGAAACTGACCGCTCGTCTTCGCCGCAAAACGCCTCATACGACGCAACATCCATGGGGAACCCGGCGCACGAGGAGTGGTGCCTGTCGCGGTACCGTTCATACCGCGCCAACGACAACAGCTACACATCCTACGGCGGCATGCGCCGCACGTGTCAGTCCCCCTACGGCTGAGACCTAGTTCAGCCCGTTTTCAGCAATGTGACCGTCGGCTGTTCGTCTTCCTTCAAGCCTTGAACCAGTTTGGCGAGCCAATCCACGAAGACCCGGACCTTGTTGGAGAGGTGCCGGGTTTGCGGGTAGACGATGTAGAGCGGCAGCGGTTCGCACTCCCATTCGGCGAAGATCTCGATGAGTTCGCCCCTCTGCACATGCTCCTGGACCATGAACCGCGCCGCCTGCGCGATCCCGAGCCCCGCGACCGCCGCGTTGACGTAGGAGCGCGCATCATTCACCGAGACGACGTAACGCGGCATGATCTCCAGCGTCTCATCCTCTTTGCAAAAGTCGAAGGTCATGATCCGGCCGGCCGTCGCGTTGAGGTAACCGACAGAGAAATGGTCGGTCTCCAGATCTCGCGGATGGGTCGGCATACCGAATCGCTCAAGATAGTTCGGGGATAGGTAATTGCGCATGCGAAGCTCGCCGACTTTGCGCGCAATCAGCGACTGGTCCTTGGGCGTGCCGCCTCGAAGAGCACAGTCGACATTTTCAGCAATGTAATCGACCAGCCGGTCGCCGACCCCGATATCCAGCTGGATCTGCGGGTAGCGCTGGTAGAATTCGCACAAATTGGGGATTACGACGAGGTCGGCGAACGCCCCTGCCATCTCGACACGCAGTCGGCCCGTGGGTTGGTTCTGCGATTTCGACATCGTGCCGTCGAGTTCTTCAAGCTCCGACAGGATCTGCACGGCGCGCTCGTAGTAGAGTGCTCCATCGGTCGTGACCATCACCCGACGTGTCGTGCGGTTGAGGAGCTTCGTGCGCAGATGCGCCTCCAGACCCTGGACCATGTTGGTGGCCGTGGTCTTGGGAATATTGAGGGTCGCGGCAGCACGCGTGAAGTTGCCCGTTTCGACGACGCGCACGAAGACGCGCATAGAGGAAAGCTGGTCCATCGTTGATCCCGTTCGAAAAGTTGTATTATTCGCCTATCCGGAACAGTGTTGCCGATTTCAGCGACTTGTGAGTTCTGTCAGGAACAATAATATCAGGGTCAAGTTATTCGGCAAGATGCCTTTCGCCAATGTGGCTTTTTGGCTCCATAGCGAGGAGGACTGGATGACGGACTGGAACAAGAACGCGGATATCGAATGGGCAGGCCTGCCCGTTTGCATACACCGTTACGAAGGCCAGCCGGCAGCCAAAGTCGCGCCGATTATACTCTATCTGCGCGGATCCGCATTCCAGCAAGGTGGCCTGCGGGACCGTGAAGTGCCGATCGGAAAAGTCTTCTCGGAGGCGGGTTCGATCGTTGTCGAGGCGGATTATGGTGCCGCCTCGGGCAACCTGTTTCCGCAGGCAATGGAATGCGCCTTCGCGGCGTTGGCCTATCTCAGCAGCAACCGCAAGCGCTTCGGGTCCGCCCGTTCCCCGCTTTTCGTTGCGGGCGATGAGGCCGGCGGCAACGTGGCGGCGGGTGTGGCTTTGAAGGCGCGAGACCAATTGCCGGGCGAGCTTCGGGGACAGATCCTTCTGTCGCCGATGATCGATCCGATGATGGCCTCGAAATCGTTTCGTCGAGCCGACGAGATCGGCATGCGCGAGAAATGGTCCGACGGTTGGAGCCATTATCTGCGTTCGGCCTGCGGTTTCCAGCATCCCTATGCTGCGCCCTGTCTGTGTTCGCGGCTATCCGGTCTTGCGCCGGCTCTGGTCGTGAGCTCGGAAGACGATCCGCTGCATGACGAGGTTGTCAACTATGCGGACCGGCTCGAAGCCTCGGGCGTCTCGGTCAGGCAGAAAATATTCCCGAAAGGCGCAGGCTGGACGGGTGTCTACAAGGGCGGGCAGGGGAACTGGATGGCGGGTCTTTCCGCCGAGTTCAAAGGCTTCGTCGAAACGTTGAGTGAATAAGCAGACGTCGATTTCTAGCGTTTGACAACGGTTTTCTCCTCCTCCCTGGGGCAGGACCGTCAGGAGATTATGATTATGTTGAAGATCAAAAACTGGGCCCCGTGGGGCGCCGGAATAAGTGTTGCTGCGCTCATTGCAGGCGCTTCGCTCTCTATCGATACGCCGACAGGCGCCCATGCGGCGCCCGCGGAAGCGGCGGCTCAGCCGGCGGTGCCGGTCACGGTTGCCGCCGTGCAGCCGAAGAACGTCACCACCTGGCAAGAGTTTTCCGGCCGTCTGGAAGCTGTTGATCGCGTCGAGGTTCGCCCAAGGGTGGCCGGCGCAATCCTGTCCGTGCATTTCCGTGAAGGCGGTCTCGTAAAGGAAGGCGATCTTCTGGTCTCGATCGATCCCGAGCCCTACAAGGCAGCCGTCGCTCAGGCGGAGGGACAGATGGCATCCGCCCAGGCAAGGCTTGATTATGCCGACACCGAGCTGGAACGGGGCAAGACGCTCGCCTCGCGCAACACCATATCGCAGAGCGATCTTTCGCAGCGTCAGAGCGCCCGCGCCGAAGCGATCGCCAATGTACAGGCAGCGAGGGCAACGCTGAAATCGGCGCAGATCAATCTGGATTATACCCAGATCCGTGCCCCGATCTCCGGGCGTGCAGGTCGCATTGAAGTCACCGTCGGCAATCTCGTGGCGGCAGGCTCTGCCTCGGCGGTGCTGACGACGCTCGTGTCGAGCAGCCCGATCTACGCAAGCTTTGATGCAGCCGAAGAACTGGTGGCCCGCACACTGGCCCAGGTCGACGTCAAGGACGGCGTGCCGGCGATTGGAGACGTTCCGGTTGAGGCCAGCACGCTCGCGTCAACGACGCCTGTCCGTGGCAAGCTGCAGCTGATCGACAACGAGGTCAACGCGGCAAGCGGCACGATCCGCGTCCGCGCTGTCTTCGACAATCCGGGCGGGCGCTTGATCCCCGGTCAGTTCGTGCGGGTCCGCATGGGTGAACCCAAGGCCGAAGATCGCCTTCTCGTCAGCGAAAAGGCGATCGGCACCGATCAGGACAAGAAGTTCGTGCTGGTTGTCGAAGCGGGCGACAAGGTCGGCTACCGGCAGGTTCAGCTCGGATCGGTGATTGATGGTCAGCGGATCGTCGAAAAGGGCCTTTCTGCCGGCGATCGTGTCGTCGTCAGCGGGCTACAGCGCATCCGCCCGGGCGCGATCGTGGCGCCGCAGGACGAAGTCGCCACCAAGTGACTTGATGCGGTCTGCTTCTCCCTAACTGGAGGGGCGGGCCGCAACCACAACTACAATTGCGAGACACGGTAAGCACTCGCGTCCTGCACAGGCCGCGAGAGGGGAGCCTGTTGTTTCTGTTCGACCCTGGAGAGAGGGCTTAGACAATGAATATTTCAAGATTTTTCATCGACAGACCGGTTTTTGCTGGCGTTCTGTCCATCCTGATCGTGGTCGCCGGCCTGCTTGGCATGCGCGCACTCCCGATTTCCGAATATCCGAACGTGGTTCCGCCTTCGGTCGTCGTGAAGGCGACCTATCCCGGTGCTAATCCGGTCGTGATTGCCGAGACGGTTGCGACGCCGCTAGAAGAGCAGATCAACGGCGTCGAAGACATGCTCTACATGTCGAGCCAGGCCACATCGGACGGCGTCATGACGCTGACCGTAACCTTTAAGCTCGGCACAGATCCGGACAAGGCGCAGCAACTGGTGCAAAACCGCGTCAGCCAGGCTGAACCGCGCTTGCCATCCGAGGTGAGGGCGCTCGGCATCACCACGATCAAAAGCTCGCCCGACTTCATCATGGTCGTCAATCTGGTCTCGGATAGCGACCGTTATGACCTTACCTACCTTCGCAATTACGCGACGCTGAACGTCAAGGATCGGCTGGCACGGATCGAAGGCGTCGGCCAGGTGCAGGTCTTCGGCGCCGGTGACTATTCCATGCGTGTCTGGATCGATCCGCAAAAGGCTGCCGAGCACAATCTTGCGGCAAGCGATGTGACGGACGCAATCCGCGCGCAGAACGTTCAAGCCGCAGCCGGCATTATCGGCGCCTCGCCGAACCTGCCGGGCACCGACCTGCAGCTCAACGTCAACGCGCAGGGACGTCTGCAGTCGCCCGAAGAGTTCGGCAACATCATCGTCAAGAGCGGCGCCAATGGCGAGATCACAAGGCTTCGCGACGTCGCGAGGGTCGAAATGGGCGCCGCCGACTATACGCTGCGGTCGCTTCTAGACGGACGCCCGGCCGTTGCCATTCCCGTCCTGCAGGCTCCTGGCTCGAATGCGATCGAGATCGCCGATACGGTCCGCGCGACCATGGATCAGCTCCAGCTGGCGATGCCGGAAGGTGTCAAATACGAGATCGTCTACGACACCACGCAGTTCGTTCGCTCGTCGATCGAGAAGGTCGTCGATACGCTTCTCGAAGCCATTGCGCTGGTCGTCATCGTCGTCATCGTCTTCCTGCAGACCTGGCGTGCCTCGATCATTCCGCTGATCGCGGTTCCGGTCTCCATCATCGGCACGTTCGCCGTGATGTATGCGCTCGGCTTCTCGATCAACGCGCTGACGCTGTTCGGCCTTGTGCTGGCGATCGGTATTGTCGTGGATGACGCGATCGTCGTCGTCGAGAATGTCGAGCGCAATATCGAAAACGGGCTCAATCCGCGCGATGCCACCTACAAGGCGATGCGCGAAGTCTCCGGCCCGATCATAGCGATTGCGCTCGTCCTTGTCGCCGTATTCGTGCCGCTCGCCTTCATCTCGGGCTTGTCCGGCCAGTTTTACCGGCAGTTCGCGCTGACCATCGCCATCTCGACCGTGATCTCGGCGATCAATTCGCTGACCCTGTCGCCGGCGCTGGCAGCGCTTCTCCTCAAGGGCCATCATGCGCCGAAGGACCGGCTGACGCGGGCTATGGACTGGCTGTTCGGCTGGTTCTTCCGCGGCTTCAACCGCGTCTTCGGTTCCGCCTCCAACGCTTATGGCCGCACGGTGGGCGGCCTTCTGTCGCGCAAGAGCATTGTCATGGTGATCTATCTCGCCCTGATCGGTGCAACCTACAGCGTGTTCAACGCGGTGCCGGGCGGCTTCGTACCGGCGCAGGACAAGCAGTATCTGATCGGCTTTGCACAGCTGCCGGATGGGGCAACGCTTGACCGTACCGAAGATGTGGTGAAGCGCATGAGCGACATCGCCCTGGAGCAGCCGGGCGTCGAGCATGCGATTGCATTTCCGGGCCTGTCGATCAACGGCTTCACGATCGGATCCAATTCCGGCATCGTCTTCGCAGTACTTGACGACTTCGAGAACCGCACGACGCCGGAGCTTTCGGGCGGCGCCATCGCCATGGCACTGAACCAGAAATTCGCCGGTATCCAGGATGCCTTCATCGCCATGTTCCCGCCGCCGCCGGTCAACGGCCTCGGCACCACGGGCGGCTTCAAGCTGCAACTCGAAGACCGTGCCGGTTACGGTTACCAGGCACTGGACGATGCAACCAAGGCCGTGATTGCCAAGGCCATGCAGGCGCCGGAACTTGCGGGTATCTTCTCCAGCTTCCAGATCAACGTTCCGCAGCTGTTCGCCGATCTCGATCGCGCCAAGGCCGAACAGCTGGGTGTCTCAGTGACAGACGTGTTCGAGACGCTGCAGATCTATCTCGGCTCGCTCTATGTCAACGACTTCAACGCCTTTGGCCGTACCTACAGCGTCCGTGTTCAGGCGGATGCGCAGTTCCGCGCAAAGCCCGAGGATATCGGTGCGTTGAAAGTTCGCTCGCAATCGGGCCAGATGATCCCGCTATCGGCGCTCCTCAAGGTGGACGCCCAGACGGGGCCGGAACGCACGACGCGCTACAACGGCTTCCTCGCCGCCGATATCAACGGAGCGCCGGCACCTGGCTTCTCCTCCGGTCAGGCGGAAGCGGCGATCACCAAGATCCTCGACGAAACACTGCCGTCAGGCGTTGCCTTCGAGTGGACCGATCTCACCTACCAGCAGATCCTTGCCGGCAATTCGAGCATCATCGTGTTTCCGCTCGCCCTGCTGCTGGTCTATCTTGTGCTGGCGGCGCAGTACGAAAGCCTGACGCTGCCGATTGCGATCATCATGATCGTGCCGATGGGCGTGCTGGCGGCACTGACGGGTGTCTGGCTGACGGGAGGCGACAACAACATCTTCACCCAGATCGGGTTGGTGGTGCTGGTCGGACTGTCGGCGAAGAACGCGATCCTGATCGTGGAATTCGCCCGCGAGCTGGAGTTCGAAGGCCGAACGCCGTTCGAGGCTGCAGTCGAATCCAGCCGCCTTCGCCTTCGCCCGATCCTGATGACGTCGATGGCCTTTATCATGGGCGTGGTGCCACTGGTCGTGTCCACCGGTGCCGGTGCGGAAATGCGCGTCGCCATGGGCATCGCGGTATTCTCCGGCATGATCGGGGTGACCTTCTTCGGCATCTTCATGACGCCGGTCTTCTATATGCTGGCGCGCCTGATGACCGGAATGCGGCCTTTACGGCAGCACGGTTTGGAGGCGCCGCCCGCTCTCTCTCCAGCGGAGTAGCTGGCCTCCAGGCCCTGCGGGTTCTTCCTCTGGAAGGATCCGCAGGGCATTTTGAATTGTGCCAAGCCATAATGGGCCAGGGTTAACCTTACCCCGTAACCATTGGTAAAGGCTGTGATTGCGCTCCTTACCAATCGGTGGCAATCAGTTCGCACGCCCCTCGTAGCTCAAAGCCAGAGCAGCTGCTTCGTTTGCAGCCGATCCAGGTTCAATTCCTCGGCAGGGGCACCATCTTCCTTTCTCGCTAGATCGCGCCACCGTCGATCACCAGTGTCTGCGCAGTTATGGCAGCCGCGGCGCTCGACGCGAGAAACAGACAAGGGCCGACGACATCCTGCGCCACCAGACTGCGTTTGAGGCACTGGCGCCCGATCATCGCGGCGATGTCTTCGTCCTTCAGCCACAAGTCCTTCTGCCGCTCGGTGACGATCATGCCGGGCAGAATGGCATTGACCCGGATGTTTTCCGGCCCAAGCCTGCCGGCGAGGCTCTTGGTCAAGCCGACGATACCGGCCTTGGCGGTTGTGTAGGATGGCATTCCACCCATGTTGAGCATCCAGGCGATCGACGAGAAATTCACGATGGCACCACCGCCGGCCAACCGCATATGCGGCACGGCGGCTTGCGATGTAAAAAACACCTGCTTCAGATTGATCGCCTGGCTGAGGTCCCAGTAGTCTTCGGTGATATCATCGAGATCCCGGCGATCGTCCCAAGCGGCATTGTTCACGAGCACCGAGAGTGACCCGAGGCTTGCTGCCGCATCATCGACCGCATGTTTGATGGCGTCGGTATCGCGCAAGTCCGCCCTTATATATTGGACTGGATGATCGTTGATCGCGGAAAGCCGGTCCGCCAGTGCTGTGCTGGGTTCGTCGGCAATGTCGATAAACGAGACCTTCGCGCCATGGGCCGCGAATCCCTCGACAAGCGCCGCTCCAATGCCGGATCCGCCGCCCGTGATCAGCACGCCGCGGCCGCGCAGATCCGCGTGCCCCATCAAATCCTCATTCATAGGGTTTTCTCCATTCCCATTCTCAGTTCTAACGCTTCGAACCTCGCCGTCAATTGCGCCGGCTCCCTCCTATCTGTAGTCCGGATGCGTATCCGGTCCTGCAAATCCCGTCAGTCTCTCCAAAAGGAATTCCGCATTGTCAGTCTCCCAAAACGTCATCGTCCTGCCGACCAGAGGTTATCGCGGCTTTCTCTTCGACATGGACGGAACGATCCTCAATTCGATTGCTTCTGCCGAACGTGTCTGGGGACGCTGGGCGGCAGAGCAGGGGCTCGACGTGGAGAAATTCCTGCCCTTCATGCACGGCAAGCGCGGCATCGATACGATCACCAGCCTCAACCTGCCGGGTCTTGATCCGGCAGTGGAAGCGGAGAAGGTTCTGCGCGGCGAGATCGACGATGTCGAGGGTATCGTTCAGATTCCCGGCGCTGCTGATTTCTTGGCAAGCCTGCCCGCGGGGCAATGGGGTGTCGTGACGTCGTCGCCGCTGGAACTCGCAAAGGCAAGACTTGCCGCAGCTGGCCTTGCGATACCGTCCATGCTGGTCACTGCCGAGGACGTCACGATCGGCAAACCGGACCCGCAGGGCTACAGGCTCGGCGCGAAACGGCTTGGCGCAGACCCTTCCAACGTGATGGTGTTCGAGGACGTCCCTGCCGGTATCTTGGCCGGTGAGGCGGCGGGTGCCGATGTCATGGTGATCACCGCCACTCATACCCACGACGTCGAAGGCGGGCACTTCCGGATCCCGGATTATACCGGTGTTTCGGTAAGCGTCGCCAACGACGGCGTCATCACCTTTCAGTCCAGAGCGTGAGAGGCTGACGCCGGTCTTCTGGTACCGGTCAGGCAGCCCTGCTGGATGTTTTCATGAACTGGACGGTGGCGATCCACAGTATGACGCCGAGGCCAAGCAGGGCGGCAGCAATGGCGTACTGGACCGGATCGCGACCGGCCCAGGGGCCTGCAAGAAACACGCAGGAGATCACACCAAGAACCGGCAAGATCGTTGGTGTCCGGAAGTGCTTGTGATCGACCTTGTCCTTGCGCAGCACCAGCACGGCGACATTGACGATCGCAAAGACGCAAAGCAACAGAAGAGCAGTCGTCCCGCCAAGAGCGGGCACGCCGCCGGCAAAGAGAATCAGACAGACGGCGAGAAGCGATGTGAAAACGATTGCGATATACGGCGTGCGGCGCGTTGCGTGCACCTTGCCGAGCATGGCGGGCAGCACATTTTCGCGGGCCATGCCGTAGATCAGTCGGCTTGCCATCATCATGTTGATCAGCGCCGAATTGGCGACGGCAAACATCGTGATGATTGCAAAAATGCTGATCGGGAACGCGGGCGCTCCGGCCTGGATGACTTTCAGAAGCGGTGTCTCCCCTTCGCCCAGTTCGTTCGCCGGCACCAGAGTAATCGCAGAGATTGCCACGAGAATGTAGATCACGCCGGTGATCGCGAGACCGGTCAGCAGCACTTTCGGGAAGAGACGGCTTGGCTCCTTGCACTCTTCGGCCATGTTGACCGAGTCCTCGAACCCGACCATCGCGAAGAAGGCAAGACCGGTTGCGGCGACGACTGGCCAGAACGTTCCGCTGCCTTCCGGTGTGGCGAACGTCCAGGCACGCGATACATCGCCCTCGCCACCAGCAATTGCCCAGAGGCCGATGCCGATGATGATGAGAAGGCCGGTCAGTTCCACAACGGTCAGCACGACGTTGAGCTTTACGCTTTCACCGACACCGCGGAAATTGACCGCCGCCACCAGCGCAATGAAGCCGACGGCAATCAGCGGTACGCCCCAGACCCCGAGATCCAGCCCGAGCGACGTCGAGAAGTTGGCGGCAAACGCCCGCGATGCCGTCGCCGCAGACGTGATGCCTGATGACATCACAGCGAAGGCGACAAGGAACGTCACGAAATGGACGCCGAAGGCTTTATGGGTGTAGAGCGCGGCACCAGCTGCCTGCGGATATTTGGTGACGAGTTCAAGATAAGAGCAGGCGGTGAGCAGGGCGACAAGAAAAGCGATGAGGAATGGAAGCCAGACAACGCCTCCAACTTCAGCGGCCACTTGTCCGGTCAGCGCGTAGATCCCCGTTCCGAGAATATCGCCAACGATGAACAGCAGCAGCAGGCCGGGGCCCATCACGCGCTTGAGTTCAGGTGTTTCTTCTTTCGCGCCGAACGCCTCTGCCATGACTGCCTCCCAACATGGTCCTACATGGCAACACTAATGGGAACATCACACGATTGTTCCATGTTTGGTATGGCTTAACCGATCACGCCGAGCGTTACAGCCGCGACGACGCCGTAGCGAAGCGTCTTGCCGATGAAGACCAAAACAAGGAACGTTGGCAGCGGTTCTTTCAGAACACCCGCGACCACGGTGATGGCATCGCCGCCGATCGGTAGCCAGCTCAGGAGAAGCGACCACTTTCCGTATTTGCGATACCAGGTCTTTGCCTTCTCAAGCTTGTCAGGCTTGACGGGGAACCAGCGTCGGTCCCGGAACCGCTCCACGCCCAATCCCATCAGCCAGTTGACCACCGAGCCGAGCGTGTTGCCGACGGAGGCCGTGAGGACGAGGGCCGCAAGCGCATAGCGATCCGACAGGATGAGGCCGACAAGGACCGCTTCCGACTGCATCGGAAAGATCGTGGCAGCGATGAATGCAGCAAAGAACAGGCCCGCATAGGCGGCAAGATCGACCATGGAAAACCGGGTTTAAAACGTGGAAATGAAAAAGGGCGGGAAACGACCCGCCCTTTTGTTCGGATGGTGAAACGCCTCAGACGTTGCTGATCTGCTTGGAATCGACGGCTGTGTCGTCTGCAACAGGCTTCTGAGCCTGGTGGCGGGTACGCCAGTCGCCAAGGAACAGCAGGATCGGCGCTGCGATGAACACCGACGAGAGGGCAGCGACGAGAATGCCGAACACCATCGGGATTGCGAAGCTGGAGACGGCGCTGCCGCCCCAGATAGCCATTGGCAGAAGCGAGAGGAACGCTGTCGCCGAGGTATAGAGGCTTCGAGCCAGCGTCTCGTTGATCGACAGATCGATCACGTCGCGCAGCGGCATCTTCTTGTAGAGGCGCATGTTCTCGCGCATGCGGTCATAGACCACGACCTTGTCGTTGACAGAGTAACCGACCAGCGTCAGCAGGGCTGCAATCGCTGTCAGGTTGAAGTCGAGACCGGTGATCGCGAAGAAGCCGATCGTCTTTGTCACATCGAGCACGAGTGTCGCGATGGCACCGACGGCGAAGGGCCATTCGAACCGCACCCAGATGTAGATCATCATGGCAATCGAGGCAAGCAGGACCGACAGGAAGCCGGCAGTCGCAAGTTCGCCTGATACCTTCGGACCGACGACTTCGGTACGCTCAACCTTGGCAGTCTGGTCGATCTTCAGGACTTCCGTCTTGAGCTTTTCGACAGCCTCTGTCTGGGCTATCTCGCCGCCCGGCTGGCGCTCGACACGGACCAGGAGCCTGTTGTGGGCACCGAATTCCTGCAGTGCCACTTCGCCGAGACCGAGCTCGTTGAGGCCCGAACGGAAGGACGCGAGATCCGCTTCGTTGGCGGTTACGACTTCCATCTGGATACCGCCGCGGAAGTCGACGCCGTAGTTGAGGCCCGGCGTTACGAACAGCACGAGCGAGGCGATCGACAGGAGAACCGACACGCCGATACCGATGAAGCGACCCTTCATGAACGGGATACGCGTACCATCTGGAACGAGATTGATCGGTAGAAGCGGCTTGATCTCGATCTTCTTCAGCTTGCGCTGTGCGGCAATGTAGATCATCGCGACGCGAACGACCGACACGGCGGTGAACATCGAGATCATGATGCCGAGGCCCATGGTGACCGCGAAGCCGCGGACAGGACCGGAGCCGAACCAGAACAGAAGGACGGTCGCGATCAGCGCCGTGACGTTACTGTCGACGATGGTCGAGTAGGCGCGGGCAAAGCCCGAGTCGATTGCCGCAAACGCGCTCTTGCCCTTGCGGGTTTCTTCCTTGATGCGCTCGTTGATCAGAACGTTCGCATCGACTGCAAGACCAATGCCGAGCACCACGCCGGCGATGCCGGGCAGGGTGAGCGTCGACCCGATCAAGGTGAGGCCGGCAAAGGTCAGGACGACGTTGATGAGAAGCGCAGCGTTGGCCAGAATGCCCCAGCTTCCGTAAAGGAAGAAGATAAAGCAGACGACGAGGACGAAGCCGATGAGGCCGGTGAAGATGCCCATTTCGATCGCATCGGAGCCAAGGTCGGCGCCGACGGTGCGTTCTTCGATGACAGTGAGCTTGGCGGGCAGGGAGCCGGCGCGCAGCAGCGCGGAAAGGGTGGTCGCGTCCTCAGGCGTGAAGCTGCCCGAAATCTGACCGGAACCGCCGGTGATCGGCGTCTGGATGACGGGTGCACTGAGCACCTTGTTGTCGAGCACGATCGCAAACGGACGGCCCACATTGGCCTGTGTGATCTGGGCAAAGCGGGCTGCACCGGCACTGTCGAACCGGAAGGTGACGATCGGCTGGCGGCTCTGCTGGTCGAAGGCAGCGCGGGCATCGGTCAGGCGGTCACCGGAGAGCTCGACGCGGTCGAGCACCGGATACTGCTGGCCGCTTTCGTCTGCGATCATGGTTACGCCCGGCTGGCCCTGGTCACCGAGAAGGTGGAAGCTCATCTTGGCGGTCGAGCCGAGAAGCTGGCGCAGGCGCGAAGGGTCCTGTTCGCCTGGAAGCTGGACGAGAACGCGGTCCGAACCCACACGCTGGATCGTCGGCTCGGCGACGCCGACCTGGTCGACGCGCTGGCGGATGATCTCAAGGCTTTGCTCAACGGCAGCGTTGATATGGGAGGTGATCCCCGCATCCGTCTGGGCGATGGAAATCGTGTTGTCGCCCTGGCTGGTGATGGAAAGGTCGCTGCCACCAACCGTCGTGCCAAGCCCGATCGGGTTCGCGAGCGTCTGCAACTCGGTGACGGCCTGATCGCGCTGCGCTGGATCGCGAAGCGTAACAAGCACAGCCTCGCCCGAGCGACGGATAGCCGATGTTGCGAGGTTCTTTTCGCGCAGAACGCGGCGTGCATCCTGGATCAGGCCCTGGACACGCTCGTTGATGAGATCAGCGCGGTCCACTTCCAGCACCAGATGCGAACCGCCGCGAAGGTCGAGACCGAGCGACACACGGCTGTGAGGCAGGAAGGAAGGCACGCGGTCGAGGACCGATTGCGGCAGAATGTTCGGCATCGCCACCAGGAAGCCGAACACGATGACAAGGATATAGCTCGCCACCAGCCAGGGTGAATTTCTCATGTTTTAAGATCCTGCTTCGCCCCGGTTGCGCGTTTCGCAGCAAGGGGCCGTATGCGTGTGAGGTTCGACTATCGCGCTTAGGAGACGACGGGCGGTGCGCGCGGCAGCGGAACCGGCCAATGCGTGCCGATAGGGTTGGCATCGGTGAGCGCGGATGCAATCGCCTGAGCAAATTCCGGAATCGTCAGTGTCGAGGCGGTGAAAGCCAAAGCACCGTCTGCGCCGCTCCACTGGCTGGGACCAGCCTCCCTGCGGTCGGCAGTCGCCAGCGTGCGAATAGGATCGCGTTTGCTGGCTTGTGGTGTCTCCGAGCTCTTCTCGCTGGAATGCGCAATGCGCAAAATTGCCTGGCTGTCACGAAGGCCACCAGACAGAAGAGCGACGAAGGCGATCAGCAGTGCCGCGACAAAGACTGCCCATTGCGACGGGAGCTTGTCCTGCGCGCACCGGGCCGTCTCTCGTGTTCCTGCCGGAAACACCGCCATCCGTTCCAACTCCGGAATATTCGTCACACCGAAGAGCCTGCTTCGGAAGAATGCCGCTTCTAAAGGAGAGTGCTGGTACGGTCAATCTCATCACGGCGGGGGATAACCGAAGTTTGACCCGCCTCGCGTCGGGCGCGAACCGGCCTTGACCTCAGTCAGCGATTGGACGGGGCTCACCAGCACTTTCGAGCTGGGGGTCCGCGAGCCCCTGACCGGTTATTGCCGGCTGCGACCACCTAACGTTGCTAGCCGGCCTGCTTCAATGGCAGCGCTCTGATTCGACGGTCAATCTCGATTGTATAATAATGAGCGTTTAAACCGCTGTTTCAAAACGAGCCGAAAAGACTATGCAGACTGGATCAGCGGCAAGACTTCGATCGTGCCGTGATAGATCATGGTGATTGCGACATAGACGATCACGGCGAGGCCGAGATAGGCGATCCAGCGGTAGCGGTTGAGCAGGTTCGCCACGAAATTGGCAGCGATACCCATCATCGCAATCGACACGACGAGACCGATGATCAGGACTGCGGAATGCTCCTGAGCAGCTCCGGCAACGGCAAGGACGTTGTCCAGTGACATGGACACATCAGCGACGACGATCTGCATTGCCGCTTGAAAAAACGTCTTTTGCGGCTGGTTGGCGGCCGCAGCGTTGAGCGCGTCGGCGTCTGCCGTATCGTGGGCACGCAGTTCGCTCCACATTTTCCAGCACACCCAGGCGAGCAACAGGCCGCCGACAAGCTGCAGCCCGACGATGCCGAGAAGGTATGAGGTGACCGCTGCAAAGATCAGACGAAGCACGGTTGCGGCCGCGATGCCGAACAGGATTGCCTTCTTGCGCATGTCCGCCGGAAGGCCGGCAGCGGCAAGACCGATAACGATCGCGTTGTCGCCGGACAGCACGAGATTGATGGCAATGACCTCGACGAGGGCAGCCAAGCCAGCAGCGGTAAATAGATCCATGATAGGGAGGCCTGAATGGGAAGGATTGGAGGTAATTTCCTCTATCCGCTTCTTCGCGGTTGCGCACAAGCAATTTACAATTGTCTTTCCGCAAACCGTGTAACGGATGGTCTGCCGGAAGATCAGCAACGGCGCTGGCGGGCAGGATATTTACATTCCCCAATTCCACCGTCATCAATGAGGCTACAAACGGGGAAATACCATGACGCTTGAACAGGATATCGCCAGGATCGCCGAGCAGGAAGCGGCCCTGATTTTCGACCGCTTTGGTCCGGACGAAGCTTGGCGACTCGGTTCTTTGCTGCGCGACATGGCGATCGAGAGGGCACTGCCAGTCGCGATCGGTATCCGGCTTCACTCGATGCCACTCTTTTACACGGCGTTGCCGGGCTCGATGCCTGACAACGAAGACTGGGTTCGGCGCAAGAGCAATGTCGTCATGCGCTTCTTTCAGTCGAGCTATGGAATGGGTCTGAAGATGACCAGGCAGGAGACAACACTCGAGGCAAAGTTCTCGCTTCCTATTGCCGACTATGCACCGCATGGCGGCAGTTTTCCGATAAAGGTGAACGGCGCGGGCTGTATCGGCGCAGTCACCGTATCGGGTCTCCCGCAGCGAGACGATCACAGGCTCGTCGTGGAGGCTCTGCTGGTGATGATGGGCAAGTCGTCCGACGGTCTTCAACTGGAGCAAGCTTGATGAGTTCTGAAGCGGTTCGTACTCCTGAAGACGTGCTGAATTTTTGGTTTGTCGAACTGGGACCGGAAAAATGGTTCGAAAAGAACCCTGCGCTGGACGTCGCAATCTCGAAGCATTTCGCAGCGACGCACCTGTTTCTGGCGCATGGAGATCTGGATACGTGGCGAGGGTCACGCGAGGGGCATCTCGCGGCCATCATCGTGCTCGACCAGTTTTCTCGCAATATCTATCGGGGCACACCGCTGGCGTTCGCAACAGATTGGATCGCGTTGCGGGAGGCGAGGCTGGCAGTTGACGAAGGTGTCGATACGGGCGCCGGTCTTCATGAGCGGTGCTTCCTGTATCTGCCCTTCGAGCATTCGGAAGCGCTTGAAGACCAGGATCGCGCAGTCGAGCTTTTTGCTCTCCTCGGCGACGAACGATATCACGACTACGCGGTCAAGCACCGGGAGGTGATCCGTCAGTTCGGCCGCTTCCCGCATCGAAATGCTTTGCTCGGACGCAATTCGACCCCGGAAGAGCTCGAGTATCGTGCTCTGCCGGGGTCGGGTTTTTGATCAGATCTGATCTAATCAGCGCTTAGCGTCTAAAGGCGCGCGCAACTGCAATAAGTATGCAGGCGCCGATAAAGCCGGCGATGAGGTAGCCAATCCAGCCGCCCAGCACAACGCCGAAGAAGCCGAGAATGGCGTTGGCGATGATCGCGCCGACGATGCCGAGAAGGATGTTCATGAAGACGCCCATATTGCTCTTCATGAACTGTTCTGCCAGCCAGCCTGCAATGCCGCCGATGATGATGGCTGCGATCCAGCCGATGCCTGCTTCTTCCATGTCTTACCCTCACGTTTTGAATTTGCGATTGGTAACGCAGCAGAATGTTCCAAAGTTCCCAAGGAATTTTCAGGCTGTGCAGGACGTCCTTTTCTTCGCCTTGAAGTGCCTCTATTCGTGCCTGCGATTCCGATTGTCCTGAGAAGAGTAGAGACCGGTGCGCGTGAACTCCTTCGATCCCTTGTCGCTGATGACGCGAACGATCCGCGCATCCATGATCGTCCTGCTTGTGACCGCAGCAGCGTTTACGGCCAATGCGCAGGCTCCGCAAAACGGTACGACATCAACCCCGGCTGCACCGACCCCGGCTCCGCCGGCGCAGGCTGCGCCAACCCCGGCTGCACCGACCCAAGCGGCACCAGCCCAGACCGCGCCGGGCCAGGCAGCCCCCGGGCAGGCCGGGCAACCGCAGGCATCTGCTCAGCAAAACCCACAGTCGATGGTGACGGTCGACTCGATCAATCATGAAATGAAGGAGACATTGGACAGCCTTCGCGGCCGGCTGACCACGTTCAACGATCAGGTCAGGCAGGATACGACCGACGACGGCCGACTGGCCGAGCTTCGCCTGCAGGCGGAAGAGATCGTCGAACAGATGCGCAGCGCGTCTGACACGCTGAAGGCACGTGTCACGCAGATCCAGTCCAGGTTGACGAGCCTCGGAGAACCACCGGCCGAAGGGCAGCCGCAGGAAGCGCCGGCCGTCGCCGAGGAGCGCGGCAAGCTGGTCAATGAGCGTTCCGAGCTGAACCTCATCGTCGATGATGCCAACAACCTGGCCAACAGCGCGACAAATCTCGCCAACACGATCACCAACCTGCGCCGTGCCCTGTTCGCGCAGACGCTGTTTCGTCATACGGAATTGAACGCCGATCTATTCATCGAGGCGGGCAATGCCTTCGTAACTGAAGTGCACAACTTCAACGCGACGCTTGGCAGTTGGATCGGCTTTGTCATCCGCTTCAAGCTGCTTCAGCTTCTGAGCGCCATCGCGCTGTCCATCGGTGCTGCGGCCCTATTCCTCTGGGGCGGCTACCGCATTTTCGGCCGCTTCATTCGTCGCAACGGTCAGGAAGATCCATCCTACATCAAGCGTCTTTCGGTCGCCTTCTGGTCGACCGTGATCCAGACGGTCTCGATCGCGGCCTTTCTGGTGACCTCCTATCTCTTCCTCGATGGGTTCAATGTTCTCAGACCCGATGTGGCGCCGATCATTGCTTCGCTGTTCGGCTTCATCTGGTTCGTCTCGTTTGTCTGGAAGCTCACCTATGGCGTAATGGCGCCGGGAGAACCGGCATGGCGACTGGTGCGCATCACCGATAAGGGCGCGCGGCTGCTGACATTGGCCGTGCTCGTCATGGCGGTGGTCAACGGACTGGATTACCTTCTCGGCGCAATCAGCGAGGCATTGAACTCGCCGCTGGTTCTGACGATCGTCAAGAGCCTGTTCGCCGCTGTCATCGTTGGTCTCATCTTGATCGCCATTTCCTTTGTTCGGCCGCGCGTTGCCGAGGGCGAGGATCGTGGCGGCAGTACCGGCCATCCCTGGCCGCGGTTTTTCTCCGGTCTGTTGAAGATCATGGGCGGGCTGCTTCTGCTTGCTGTCCTGACGGGCTACATTGGTCTTGCCCGTTTTGTCGCGACACAGATCGTGCTGACGGGCGCGGTTGTCGTCCTGGTCTATCTGGGCTTCCTGTCGGGCAAGGCGATCTCCAAGCAGGGTGCGTTCAAGAACACCGGCGCCGGTCGGCAGCTGGCGGAGCGCCGCAATTTTGGCGAGGTCGCGCTCGACCAGACAGGGCTTGTTGCCGGCCTCGGCATCTATGCGTTCGCCCTGTTTCTCGGCATCCCGCTCATCCTTCTGACCTGGGGCTTCCAGACCACCGATATCGAGGCATGGATCTACAATTTCTTCACCGAAATTCGGATCGGTAACGTCTCAATCTCGATCGTCGGCATTTTCGGCGGCATCCTTCTGTTCGGATTAGGCTTTGTCGTCACCCACTGGGTTCAGAAGTGGATCGACAACAACGTTCTTGCCCGAAGCCAGGTGGATCTCGGTGTCCGAAACTCGGTGAAGACGGGCATCGGCTATCTCGGCGTCGGACTTGCCGTCATCGTCGGCGTGTCGGCTGCGGGCATTGACCTCTCAAGCTTTGCTCTTGTCGCGTCTGCACTGTCGGTCGGTATCGGTTTCGGCCTGCAGAACATCGTATCGAACTTCGTTTCGGGACTGATTCTGTTGGTGGAACGTCCGTTCAAGGTGGGTGACCACGTGGTGACGGGTGCAAACGAAGGTATCGTCAAGCGGATTTCTGTACGTGCGACCGAGATCGAGACCTTCCGCAAACAATCGATCATCGTGCCGAACTCCGACCTGATCAACGCCGCGGTCGGCAACTGGACGCATCGCAACAAGATCGGCCGTTCGGAAATTCCGATCGCTGTCAGCTACAACGCTGACCCGCAACGGGTGATGGACATTCTGCTGGAACTCGTCGACCAGATCCCCGAAGTGCTGCGGAATCCGGAACCTCACGTCGAGTTCCTGACATTCGGGCCGTCGTCGCTGAATTTCGAGCTTCGTTTCCATCTCGCTGACATGGGTGATGGCCTTCGTATCCGGAACAACCTCAGGATCGCCATTCTGCAGCGCTTCCGCGCGGAGGGCATCGAGATTCCGTTCCCGCAGCAGGAGATCGTCTTCCACCGCGGAAAGCCGGTCCTGCCGGATGAGGGAGATACGGCGGGTGGCGCGTAAAGCCACACGCCGACAATGGTAAGGTACCGGAATAATACATCATTCACTTTAGGCAGCGGTAACTCGATGACCGCTGCGCTCAAGATGTGAAAGTACTGCCTAATTAACGCTTCTGAAAATTGCTTCGCATAGAGTTAAACAAATGGGGCAAGGATCGGGGTTAAAAGGGTACCATGACATTTCTCGGCATTTCCGGCATGCAATATTCCGGCGAATCTTTGGCGAATGCGCGCATATTGCTTGCGGAAGATTCCAACGTATTTACGTCGATGGTCGGGACCCGACTGAAAGAACTGTTCGGCATCGAGATTGAGATCTGCCGTAACTTCGAAGATCTGCAGCTTGCTTACGATCGCTCCACCGAGCCTGTCACGCTTGCGATCTCCAACATCAACCTCCCGGGTGCTGAAAACGGAGAGGCGCTAGAATACCTGATCGATCTTTCGATCCCGACCATCGTCTTTACCGGCACCTTCCAGCAGGAAACACGCGATAGGCTACTGGCCAAGGATATCGTGGATTATATCCTGAAGGACAACGTCTTTGCGGTCGACATGCTGGCGGAATCGGTTTGCAGGTTCCTGACGAACCACCGCCATCACGTCCTGATCGTCGATGATAGCATGACCGCCCGCGCATTGCTCTCGAGTCGTCTGAAGCGCTATAATTTTAGGGTCAGTGTCGCCGAAAGCGGCGCCAAAGCCCTCGAGATCCTGAAGAAGAGCCCCGATATCGGTCTCGTCGTCACCGACTACAACATGCCCGATATCGATGGTTTCGAACTGACGCGCCGCATCCGCTCGGTTCGCGGTTCCCACGAACTGCGCGTGATCGGCGTGTCTTCGTCGTCGGACCGGCTGCTTTCCGCCCGATTCCTGAAGGCCGGCGGCAATGACTTCATGTTGCGGCCCTTCATCGATGAGGAGTTCTACTGCCGCGTCAACCAGAACCTGGATACGCTGATCCAGATCCGCACGATGCGCTCGAAGGCTCCAGCAGCCGACGTCAGGAACGTTGCCTGATTTCTTGAGAGCTGCTGAGTGTGTAAAGCGAGCGGCACCTCATATCGATGGCGTGCCGCTCTCCAAGAAAACTTACACCACGACCCCGGTGCGTGCGGTGTTGAGCGAAAGCTTGCGCTCTGCGCGTTCCTGCTGGGGTGAGCGGTTGTAGACCTCGCGGTAACACTTGGAAAAATGAGACGCTGACACGAACCCGCAGGCGACCGCAACCTCGACGACCGGCATCGAGGACTGCACCAGCAGATGCCGGGCGCGGTCAAGGCGGATCTCGAGATAGTAGCGGGCAGGGGATCGCCCCATTTCCTGCCGGAACAGACGCTCTATCTGGCGGCGGGACAGGCCGACATCGTCGGCGATTTCGACCAGTGACAGCGGCTCGGCCAGATTGTTTTCCATCAGCTCTATGATCTGCAGAACCTTGGAGTTCTGGACCCCGAGCCTGGCACGCAAGGGAAGACGCTGGCGGTCATGCGGGTTGCGGACGCGATCTGTCAGCTGCTGTTCGCAGACACGGTTGACAAGATTGTCGCCGAAATCCTGGCCGATCAGGTTCAGCATCATGTCGAGTGACGCGGTGCCGCCAGCGCAGGTATAGAGGTTGGAGTCGACCTCGTAGAGATCCGCATAGACTTCCGCCTGTGGAAACGCTTCGGCAAAACCCGGGAGGTTCTCCCAGTGGATCGCGCAGCGCTTGCCGTTCAGGAGCCCCGCCTGCGCCAGAATATGCGCGCCGGTGCAAAGGCTTCCGACAGCCGTGCCGCGGTTATAAGTCTCGCGCAGCCAGGCGTTGACAGACTTGTTGTTGAACTCCTCCACATAGATGCCGGAACACATCAGCACCATGCTGGGGCGATGCTCACCGCTCAGGTGACGGCGTTCGTCTGCAAGAGAGGAGTTGACTTCGAGACCGATACCACTGGACGAGTAAACCTTCTCGCCATCGACGGAACAGAGGCGCCAGGTATAGGCGGCGTAGCCAAGCATGCGGTTTGCGATCCGCAGGGTTTCGACGGCGGCTGCAAAGGGCAGCATCGTAAAATGCGGCACAAGAAAGAAAACGAGCGCGCGTTTCTTCGCGTGCCCACGGTTTGTAATATCCATGTCGCTGTTCCCTTCGCTGGCCGCCGTTAATCCGGTCGTTTCTTTAAAAGCGACATTGACACGGAAGGCGGTGACGGAGAAGGACATTTGACGACGGCGAAATGTCAAATTTGCGACGTCCAAAGGTCGCACACACTATAATCTGGTTAACAGGCGATCAAAAAAGACGCAGCCTCAAGACCTGCCTGCATGTCGCATGCAGGCCATGAGTATTGCGCATCATTGGCGCTTGAGGTCGTTGTCGGTGGATGGCCAACCGATATCCTTGCGGATTTCTGGTGGCAGGCCCTCAAGGACCTGTTCATTTTGACGGCGGCGCCATGCGTCCCGCAGGCTTGAAACGGTGCTCAGGGCAAGCCCGACGTATGTCGCAAATGACGACTGCGATGGTCGTGGCTGTACACTCTCACGATAGGTCATGATGCTCATCGATTTTCTCCTTGGGGCTCTCGTTCGAGCACTGGACGCCGATTCAATGTGAACTGCGGTCAGTCATCAAAAAAGAGAATTAAAATGATCCATCCCATCAAGATTCGTTTTGTTTTGAGATGGCGTGTCGTGTTTCCAAGGATGCGACCTGTTTGACTTTCAATCAAACGAAATGATATGGTGCTTAGGTTCAATTTAATTGATGGTGATGACGATGACCGTTCCGTTTCGACCGCCTCTTCCATTGCTCGATATCGACATCCTCAGAACCTTTGTTGCCATTGCCGAGACGGGCAATTTTTCGACTGCCGCAGAAGCGGTTCTGCGAACACCGTCGGCCGTGTCCATGCAGATCAAGAAGCTCGAAGAACAGTTGAAGACGACGCTGTTCCTTCGGGACGCGCGATCGGTGTCGTTGACGCAGAATGGCGAAATGCTTCTGTCCTATGCGCGCCGGATGCTCGCTCTATCGAACGAAGCGGTCTCGCGGTTCGTCATGCCCGATCTCGCGGGCGTCGTGAGGCTGGGCGCTCCCGATGATATCGCCGAGCGGTTACTTCCAAAGCTCCTGAAGGATTTCGGAGAGAGCTTTCCGGGGATCATGGTCGATGTCACCGTCGACCAGAGCCTGCAGTTACGCCGGCGGATGGATGAGCAGCGGCTGGATCTCACCCTGATCAACTGTGCGACAAGGCCGTTCCCGACCACCGGTGAAGTGATCCATTCCGAACGGCTCGTCTGGGCCGGTGCTAAATGCGGCAATGCCTACTTGCGTGATCCGCTACCGATCTCCGTCTGGGAGGATGGGTGCGTGTGGCGGCAGGATGCGATCTCTCAGCTCGATCGCCACAAGCGCTCCTATCGTATCGCCTATGCGAGCTCTCATACGATGGCGCAGCGCGCAGCAGTCGTGTCCGACCTTGCGATCGCACCATTCCCGCTTTCCTATGTCACGAGCGACATGCAGGTTCTGGGCGCCAAGGAAGGGCTGCCAGAACTCATCAGCTTCGACATTCGGCTCCTAACCGCGCCCCATCTCTCGGCCCCGGCCAAGGCTGTCGCGGAAAGCATGAGGGAAGCGTTCGGCGCGCTGGCAACGGCGGCCTGAACTCGGGCATTTCCGTGAGCATCACCAGATCTTCTTGGTGATGCCGTGATAAAGCCACGTCCAGATCGGCGGCGGAAAGCGCAGGGCTGATGGCCCGGATGGTTCATACGGCTTCAGATTGCCCGTGATCGCATCCTGGATTGCTTTGATTGCGATATCCGTCGCGGATGCCGTCATCAGGAGCGGATAGGTTGCCATCGTGTCGGAACGGGCCGGAGATATCCGTTTCTCGTAAAGCGTTCCGCCGGTATCGACCCCGTTGTCAACGAGATGGACGGTTGCCCCGAAATTCTGCGCATCGCCTTCCACGAGAGCCCAGTACCCGCCCATCTGGCCACGATACATCGGGTTGATGCCGGCGTGGAAGTTGATCACGGGGCAGGGGATCGCGGCAAGCGTTCGGGATGACAGGATACGGCAGGATATCGTGAAGACGACTGCCGGTCGGATTGCACTTACCGCAGCGTGACACGAAGCGTCATTCAGGGACGATACGGATGTCACAGGAACTGCCGGGTTGGAAGCCGCTATCAACCCGTGCTCGTGAATGATCTCTTCAGACCGTCTCGCTGCGATGCCTTTGCCGAGCCGTGACGCAATCATCGTAGCCAGCTGACCAAGCGCATGCATCCATCCAAACCGCTTCGCGCGCCGCTTCAGAAGCACCGATTTCGGTTCCGCTTCCTCCTGGATAACGTGGAGATCAGAAAACTCCCGATGGATGGCATTGATCATCACCTGCGGGTTTATGCCGCCAGCAGTCATGATCAAAACCCGAGAAGATGAATGTTCCGTCATGGGCCTGCCCCGTAATTGACCGCGTAGCGTGCGCGCTCATAGTAACGGGGAAAGATTGGCAAATTCACACCGACCTCTCGGTTCGCGCGCTGCGACAACCGATTTGTCCTGTATCATTGTGCTGGAACCGGCGGTGAAGTCATCGGGCGCGATTGGGCTGTTGCCAAAAAGCATCACAGCGGTCGCTAAGAGACACATCACATTTGATCACGTGAACTTTTTCCGAGCTGGAACGTTCCTGTGCCGGAAATTGATTTTCCGAACGATTTGATCTTCATCCAGGGAGTTTTCTAACATGACGGCAAAGACAGTCACGGTTATCGCCGCACTTTTCGTAACGGCAGCTTCGCTCAGCTCGTGTGGCAACACGATCCGCGGCGTAGGCCAGGACACGGCGAACACCGTGAACGCCACCCAGGACGCCGGCCACCGCGTTGGCAAGGCTGCACAGTAATTAGTTACTCCCCAGCTCCGCTGTCGGCCATCACGTGCCGGCAGCGAGGCTGCTGAGGTGCCCCGCAGCGAGGGGCAGGGCGGTCTTGGCGTACAAGCTACGGCCAGTTTCGATGCGCTTTGCTCGACTTGATCAGACTCGAGCCTTTGGATAGGCGCGCTCGAAGCCGCCTGACTGATCAAGACCCTTCTTGAACGCCTGATAGGCTGGGTGCTGGCTGGATTTCGCCGCTTCCGCAATGCGGATTTGAAGCCGCGCCGGCGCTGCATTGCCGAGCCATCCACCAGATTTTTCCAGTTTCAAAGAGTTGAGAAACCGTCCTTCACTCGCCTGATCCAGGTAGAGATGCAGACCCGACAGGAGAAGGTCATCGCTCGACGGGTTCTCCATCAACAGAACAAGCCAGGACTGCTGTTCGGCCGACCGGTTCTCGAAACTCTCGGCAACGGTCTCGCGGCTGCCAATTGGCGAAATGTTGCTCACGTCTTCATCCTTTACCGTGATCGTTTCACGCCAGATCCGCGCCTCCACACCATGGGGAGCGCCGTCCTGACCTTTGTCGATCTTATCGCCCAACATGTCGACCTTGTCGATAAGGACGTCGGCATATGGCCGGTTGGCGTCAGAACGGTCCGACGCCGAGCCCTGTCATTCCGCAGCGATCCGTGCCTCCTCGGATGATGCAGGGCTGACCATGGCAGAAATGATGGTGTGCAGGTCGAGCGTCCCGACAGGCGCTCCAGTAGGATCTGTCACCGTTGCCCGTGTCAGGCTCGCCTCGCAGATCGCTCTCGCAGCGCTTTCGATCGTCGTGTTGCCCGCAAGCCTGATGCCGTCAGTCAGACCGTCGAACGGTTTCATCACGGTTTTTGCCTGCAACACACGCCCTCGGTTCACCTCCTTGACGAAGGCGGTGATGTAGTCATCAGCCGGTGACAGGACGATATCTTGGCCGGTTCCCTGCTGCACTACCTCACCATCGCGCAGAATGGCGATCTTGTCGCCCAGCCTCAGGGCCTCGTCGAGATCATGGGTGATGAATACGACGGTCTTCTTGAGCTCCGCCTGGAGATCGAGAAGCACGGTCTGCATGTCGACGCGGATCAGCGGATCGAGCGCGGAATAGGCCTCGTCCATCAAAAGGATGTCGGCATCGTTGGTCAGCGCCCGTGCGAGGCCGACGCGTTGCTGCATGCCGCCGGAAAGCTGGTTCGGGTAGTGGTTCTCGAAGCCGGAGAGGCCGACCCGCTCGATCCAGTACTGACCTTTCTTGAAGCTTTCCGCGCGAGGCACGCCCTGGATATCCAGTCCATAGACCGTGTTCTCGATCACGGTCCGATGCGGCAGAAGCGCGAATTTCTGAAACACCATCGCCGTCTTGTGCCGACGGAATTCCCGAAGATCGTTTTCGCTCATCGTGCACACGTCGACGCCGTCATAGACGACTTCGCCGTAGGTCGGGTCGATCAGCCGGTTGATATGGCGGATCAGGGTCGATTTGCCGGAACCAGACAGACCCATGACGACCGTGATGCCGCCCGCCGGCATGGATATGTTGATGTCTTTGAGGCCGAGCACATGACCGTGGTTCTTGTTGAGCTCGGTCTTCGTCATGCCCGCCTTGATGGCGTCGATATACTGGCGACCGTTCGCGCCGAAGATTTTGTAGAGACCTTTGATCTCGATGCCGTGACTAGCCATGGACCACCTCCGAATGTTTTTGCAGGCGCTTGCCGAATGCCTGGCTTGTTCGGTCGAAAATGATGGCGATCGCAACAAGCGCGAAACCGTTCATGATGCCGAACGTAAAGAACTGGTTGTTGATCGCCTGGAGCGTGTTGCGGCCAAGCCCGCCGACGCCGACCATGGATGCGACCACGACCATCGCTAGCGACATCATGATCGTCTGGTTGATCCCGGCCATGATTGTCGGCAGGGCCAGCGGCATCTGCACGTTCTTCAGCTTCTGGCTTGGCGACGAACCGAACGCATCCGCGGCTTCGAGCACTTCCTTGTCGACAAGCCGGATGCCGAGATTGGTCAGGCGGATCATTGGCGGCACCGCATAGATGACGACCGCAATCAGTCCCGGAACTTTGCCGATACCGAAAATCATCACGACGGGAATGAGGTAGACGAAGCTCGGCAGGGTCTGCATCACGTCGAGAACCGGGTTGACGCTTGCCTGCGCCCGGTCGGACCGCGCCATCAGAATGCCGATAGGGATGCCGACGATGATGGAGATCAGAGTTGCGACCGTGGTGATCGCGAGCGTGATCATCGCATCGTTCCAAAGGCCGATAAAGCCGATGAACGACATTCCGAGCGCGGTACCGATGGTGATGCGGATGCTGCGGCTGCCGAGATAGACGATGGTGAGGATGACGGCGAGGACGATGATCCACGGCGAGTTGGTGAACAGCCTTTCCAGGAAGTTCAGGAACCATTGCAGGGGCTGGACGATCGTATCGATAAAGCCGGTATATTCGCGAACAAGGCTCTTGAACCCCTCATCGATGACCTTGCGTGCTTCACGGATGGAAGCGTCGCTGATCGCCGGAAAGCTACAGAGAGCGTTCGGCAGGAAGTTGCAGGTTGCCATGATGTTCCCCTTTATAGGTTGGATTTTTGGCGTAACCCGGCATGGCTGCCCGAGCGCCTTCCTGACCAAATCAGCTTCATGCACGTCTGCAATGGATAAGGCGTCGGGTTCGCGCGACCGTCAGCGGTGGACGGCTTGTCGCGACTTCTCACGCGCCTTGAGAGGGAAGCCGCAGATCGGCTTCCCTCATTGGCAAGGCTAGGCTCAGAGAGCGGCCTTTACCTTTTCGGCGACGTCGGCACTGACCCACTTGCTCCAGATTTCCGGGCTGGTTGTAAGGAAGTGCTTGGCGGCGTCTTCATTGGTGCCCTGGTTGTCGGTCTGCCAGGCGAGAACGCTGTTGATCGTGGCGTTGCCCCATTTGCGGGCCTTGATGTAATCCATCGCGACGCCGGCCTTGTCGGCGAACTTCTTCGTTACGACCGTGAAGGCTTCCGAACTCGGATAGGAGTTGACCTTTGGGTTCGGGCAATCCGGAACCGCCGTGCAGGCATCCCAGTTGGCCTTGTCATGCGGCGTATCGAAGGACAGCTTCACCATCTCGTATTTGCCGAGAATCGCGGTCGGAGCCCAGTAATAGCCGAGCCAGCCGGTCTTCTTCTCGAATGCGCCGGCAATCGAGCCGTCGAGCCCGGCAGCAGAGCCGGTATCGACCAGTTCAAAGCCTTTTTCGCTTGCACCGAGAGCCTTGTAGAGGTTGGCGGTCGATGTCTGGCAGTTCCAGCCGGACGGGCAGTTGGTGACCGCGCCCTTGGATTTGTCTTCCGGTGCCGGGAAGAGTTCGGGATGAGCAAGCGCCTGCTGAACGGTCTTGATATCCGGGTGCGCGTCCGCAAGGAATTTCGGGATCCACCATCCTTCGACAGCGCCGTCGGCAAGGATTTCCGCAGCGATGACGAGGCGTCCTTCCTTGACAGCTGCGTCGAGCGGGGTACGCACGGCGTTGACCCAGAATTCGGGTGCAAGGTCAGGCTGACCTTTTTCGTTCATCGATGTGAAGGTCGGCATCGTGTCGCCGGTCACCATTTCCACCGAGCAGCCATACCCGTTTTCGAGAATGATCTTGTCGATATGAGCGGCAACCCCTGCGGACGCCCAGTTCATCTCTGCGATTGATACCGAACCGCAGTCGGCATGGGCAGTGCCGGCAAAAGCGTAAAGACCGGCGGCGAAGGCTGCGGAAGTGAGGAGTTTCTTCATGTGTAAGACCTCCCAGTCTTATTCGTGACAGTGTTCAACTCTGGAGGCGCCGATAGCCGGCACCCGATGACTGCGGCTTTGTGCGATCAACCGGTAGATGTGATTGCACCGGCCAGCTGGCCTCATGCGTCTTTTATACGCCAGCGAATGATGTCACAGGCGTTGCGCTATAATGTGTCAGCAGTATCAGCCTACGTTTTCCGAAGCAGAAATCAACTGTCCGCGAGTAACCGCACAATAACGGGCATATCACCAAGCCCTTGTAAGATATCGTGTTCGCGTCTTTTGTGACGACAAAAGCGCCATCGCCGGCAATAACTAAGCAAACTCTGCAACCAGTAGCAGCCCGTTCATGCAGTCGGCACTTTGTCACGACCGATATTTGACGTTTAGTGGCTGATTAGCGCCCTCGCTGTCGCAAAGAAAAATTCACGCAGTGTGGGGAAAAAATTGAAACTGCAGGCATTGGTAACGCGCTAATAACCATACGGTAAGAATGTACGCGTAGATGTTGCCGCCATGGTCGTCCTCGAACGACTTGGCGCCGGATCAGGTAGTGCATACCGGCCGCCATAACCATTTTGCAGTGACGCAAGCGATCTCGAAATGAAAGGTCGCGCTATGGTTGCATTCATATCGACTTTTGGGTTGTCATTTCACATCAGCCAGCGCTGAACGTACGGATAAAACCGAGCAGCGAAAAGCGCGTGTCGAGTTCAATGGCGCGGGTTTGACGATCACGACGCGGAAGGCTCGAATTCCAGGCAATCTGAACGCTGTCATTGTTCTTGAAGATGTAAAGCATCGGTGTTTCCTCAGAGGCTTCGTAGACCGAAGCCATGTCGTTTTCATATGCGCTCAGATACGCGGCGAACCAGCGCGTTTCAACGCAACAAGTCGGCAGCGCATGTCGCAAACAGAATGCCCATTGAGAAAGTTGTGAGATCGCGCCCCGAAATGTCTAACCCGCATGGGATTGACGGGTGACCTTCAACGAGTCAACATGGCGCTGCAATGCAAATCCAGAGCAAACACCAGCAGGGCCGGACGCCTTCCTCATCTACGAATCGTCCGGTCCCTTTCTCTGCGATCGGCCTGCTGCCATGACCCGCTCCGGGCGCGTCGTCCTTGTCCTTGGCGGCGCCAGATCCGGCAAGTCATCCTTCGCTGAAAAACTTAGCGGCGAAACCGGTCTCAACAGGCACTATGTTGCCACAGGCCGCGCCTTTGACGCCGAGATGGAAGAACGCATTCTGCGCCATCAAGACGACCGTGGCACGGGCTGGATCACCCACGAAACACCGTTGAACCTCGTAGCCAACCTTCGCAGCATAGACTCTGATGATGTCGTCATCCTCGTCGACTGCCTCACGCTGTGGGTGACGAACCTGATGATGGCGGAGGCAGACATTGCCTCAGCCTCTGAAGGACTTCTGTCTTATCTGAGGGATACTGCTTCGACCGTCATCCTCGTGTCGAATGAAGTCGGTCTTGGTATCGTGCCGGACAATCGCATGGCGCGAGACTTCCGCGATCATGCCGGCCGCCTGCATCAGGCAATCGCAGCCGTGGCAGACGACGTATTTTTCGTGGCCGCCGGCTTACCGCTGAAGATGAAGGGGTGACGGGCTATACTGGTTTCGGTCGGGAGATAATCTAGAACCCCAGCCAGATACGAACCGGATGAGCCGGATTGGCGATCAGTTTGGTCGCAAGCGCAATGCATGAGATCACCAGCAGCGGCTTGATGATCTTCGCACCGTTCCGCATCGCCAGTCGCGACCCAATCTGCGCACCGATGAATTGGCCAACGCCCATCATCAGGCCGATCTTCCAGAGCACCGATCCCGACGCTGCAAACACCAGAAACGACCCGAAGTTGGAGCCGAGATTGATGAGCTTCGTGTGGGCGGTCGCCTTGAGCAGTCCGAAGCCGGCGAGCAGAACGAAGCCCAGCATGTAGAATGATCCGGCGCCTGGCCCGAAGACGCCATCGTAGAGCCCGACGATCGGCACGGCGGTCAGCCCGAAAACGAACGGCGTCACCCGTCGGTGACTTTCCAGATCGCCGAGATTGGGTTTGATCGCAAAGAAGATTGCGATTGCCACGAGCAGAAAGGGGATCGCGGTCGTCAGGAATTCGGCTGGAACGATGGAGGCAAGCAGCGCACCGATGGCGCCGCCGAGCGCCGCCATGGCTGCCATCGGCAGCTGCTCTTTCAGCTTCACATGGCCCTTGCGCGCATAGGCGATTGTTGCCGATGCCGAGCCGAACTGGGATTGCAGCTTGTTCGTCGCGATCGATTCCAGCGGCGGAATGCCGGCAATGAGCAAGACGGGGATGGTGATCAGCCCGCCGCCACCCGCAATCGAATCAACGAACCCCGCGAAGATGGCTGCGAGGAAAAGAAGAAAAAGCAGCTGAAATGCAATGTCGCTCAAGGCTGGCGCTCTGCGTGAAGGAGAGGAGGGGAAATGGCGAAGGGATGCGCGCCGGCTTGTGGCACCGAATCGGTGATCCGGCAATAGGAGGGGCGCTGGCAGCGGTTGCAGATTGCGGCTGCATTGCAGTAAACCGTTGCGGCGCTATGTTGCGCGATGAACGGCCGCTGGCTGGCGGCGAGCATTTCAAGGTATTCGCATGCAAAAAGTCATATTCGATACTGACCCCGGCGTAGACGACGCCATGGCGCTGCTGTTTCTCCACCGCCATCCGGATATCGATCTTCTCGGCGTGACAACGGTGTTCGGAAATGCCTCGATCGAACTGACCACGCGCAATGCGCAGTTCCTGCACAAGGAGTGGCGCATCGACGCGCCGATCGCCAAAGGGGCGGGCAAGACGCTTGATCCGTCGCGGGTCGAGCAACACTCGCCGACGATCGTGCACGGCGAGGATGGCCTCGGCAATATCGGCGTGCCGCTCGAAATCGATTGGCCGCTCGATCCGCGTGAGGCATCGCAATTCATCATCGATACGATCAGGGCCAATCCCGGCGAAATCACCATTGTCGCGGTCGGTCGCATGACCAACCTGGCTTTGGCGCTGCAGGCTGATCCGGAGATCGCAGGCCTGACCAAGCAGGTGGTGATCATGGGCGGCGCTTTCGACGTCAATGGCAATGTGACGCCAGCAGCCGAAGCAAATATTCACGGCGATCCGGATGCCGCCGATATCGTCTTTACCGCGCCGTGGAACGTCATTGCTTTCGGCCTCGACGTCACCATGAAGACGATGATGTCGTCAGATGATATGGCTGAGTTGGCCAAGGGTGGCGATAAGGCGCTAACACTCCTGTCCGACCTTTCGCAGTTCTATATCGATTTCTACCGCCAGGGCGCGGGTCTCGATGGAATGGCAATCCACGACAGCTGTGCCTGCGTCTATCTGGTGGCGCCCGATCTGTTCAAACTCCGCAGCGGCCCTGTCCGCGTGGTCTGCGGCGGCATTGCCGATGGCGAGACGATCCAGGCGCCTGACACAGGCCGACGGTTCGTCGATAGTCCTTGGGATGGTCAGCCAAGCCAGAAGGTCGCGGTCGGTGTCCAACCCGAAAAGGTCCTGGACGTTATCCGTGTCGCGCTGACGGCAGGTCGGCCGGCCTAGCCCTCTTCAAATTTGAGGGCGGTTTGGCATTCTGACCGATCGGCAATCGATGTTTAGGCAACAATATAGCGGCAAATTGGCGCCGTCTTGTTGGAACCCATTGGCATTTTCGATTGGTTTCCTTATGTGGAACACCGAATACAGACTTTTTAAAAGGACATGGGCGTGACTGCTACATTCGACAAAGTTGCCGACATCATCGCTGAAACCAGCGAGATCGACCGCGAGACGATCACGCCGGAGAGCCACACGATCGACGATCTTGGCATCGACAGCCTGGACTTCCTCGACATCGTTTTCGCGATCGACAAGGAATTCGGGATCAAGATCCCGCTCGAGCAGTGGACCCAGGAAGTGAACGAGGGCAAGGTCTCGACGGAGGAATACTTCGTTCTGAAGAACCTCTGCGCCAAGATCGACGAACTGAAGGCGGCAAAGGGCTAAAGCCCAAAGCCGACGCAAGTTCATGCTGCTTGAATATTTCCAGATGATTGATCGGGTGGAAACGCTTGATCTCGCGGGAAAGACGCTGACTGCACGCTCGGTCGTTCCTGAAAAGAGCCCTGTTTTCGAAGGGCACTTTCCGGGAATGCCGCTCGTGCCGGGCGTGCTTTTGATCGAAACCATGGCGCAGGCATCCGGAATGCTGGTTCTTGCGGCGACCGATTTCGCCGCGATGCCATTCCTGATGTCGGTGGACAGTGCCAAGATGCGTGCGTTTGTCGAGCCGAACGCCGTGCTCGACATCGAGGCGTTTCTGGAGCATGAGGGTTCCGGCTACATGGTGACGAAGGCTAAGATTACGTCCGGCGGCAAAAAGGTCTGCGATGCGCAGCTCAAGCTGCGGACAATGCCGTTCAGTGAAGTTCCGCTGGCGCCGATCGTGCGCAAGCGCGCCGAAGAGATCGGCCTCATTGCGGCGATGCAGGCCGGCGCCTGACGCATAGCCTTCAGGAATAATGCGGCCCGGACGGACCGGCTCTAGAGTGTCTCGTCGTGCCTGATGTCGTCGCTGGTCAATGGCCGCGCAAAGAGGACAGTTATGAAGTCTGACAATGATGTGGTGATTACCGGGGTCGGTATCGTGACCTCGCTCGGCGTCGGCATAGAGCCGCATGTCGCGTTTCTGACGGGATCGTCCATCGACGAGCCCAAGGTCGAAACTGAGCGTTTCAAACCCTATCCTGTCCATCCCATGCCTGAGATCGACTGGTCCGCACAGATCGCCAAGCGCGGCGATCAGCGCCAGATGGAGAACTGGCAGCGCCTCGGCGTTTTCGCCGCGGGGCTCGCTCTTGATGACGCCGGCCTGAAGACGGATGCGGACGCCTGCGCCTCGATGGACATGATCGTTGCAGCCGGCGGCGGTGAGCGCGACATCAAGGTCGACTCGCTGATCGTCGACGAAGCCCTGAAGCGCAACGATCGCGACATGGTCTTGAATGAGAAGCTGACGACGGAGCTGCGTCCCACCCTGTTTCTTGCCCAGCTTTCGAACCTGATGGCTGGCAATATCTCGATCGTCCACAAGGTCACCGGATCGTCCCGCACCTTCATGGGCGAAGAATCGGCCGGTATCTCGGCCATCGAAACCGCCTTCCACCGCATCAAGGCGGGCCAGTCGACCCACAGTCTCGTCGGTGGCGCCTTCGTGGCGGAACGCGCCGATATCATTTTACTGGTCGAGGGCATCCGTGCCCACGCGACCGGCGAATGGCAGCCATTGTGGTCTCGCTCGCCGGACAATGGCGGTGGCATGATCACAGGTTCTGTCGGCGCCTTCCTCGTGCTCGAATCCCGCGGCTATGCGCAGGCGCGTGGCGCTCGGATCTACGCAACGATCGATGCCGTCGAAGGCGATCGCGGCAACCGTGACGATGGCGGGCTTGAGAAGCGCATGTCGCGGCTCGCAGCCGACGGCACGCCAGGTGCGGAAACCGTCGTGTTCTCCGGCGCGAGCGGCATGGTCGATCTCGCCAAGCGCGAGAAGGCTGCTCTGGAGCAGGCTTTCCCTGGTTCCGCCATCCGCGGCTTTGGCGGCGTCACCGGCCATGCGATGGAAGCGCAGTTCCCGCTCGGCATTGCTCTTGCGGCGCTGACGCTCGACTCTGCCGCCAAAGTTCCGGCCTTCGACGCTGAAAACGAGACGCCAATGGCGTCCACAGCAAAGCAGGCGATTGTCACTACAGTTGGATATACACGCGGCGAGGGGATTGCAGTCCTCTCTGCCAAGGCGTGAAGGAGACAGTCATGAGCGACAACCGCTTTACGGATCATCTCGGCCGGCCAATCGTCGCGGTAACCGGCATGGGCGTCATCACCTCGCTCGGCCAGGGCCTTGAGGACAACTGGTCAGCGCTGACCTCAGGCACGTCAGGCATTCACAAGATCACCCGTTTCCCGACCGAAGGCCTATCGACCCGCATCAGCGGCACGGTCGATTTCATCAAGGTTCCAGCCGAAAACTCGGTCGAGCGCTCGTTTGCCTTTGCCCGCGAGACGACTGCAGAGGCGTTGGCGCAGGCCGGTTTGTCCGGCGATTTCGATGGACCACTGTTTCTGGCAGCGCCGCCTGTCGAACCGGAATGGTCCGACCGTTTCGCGCTCGCAGACCGCGCGCCGCCATCGACGCGCGAAGGCGATGCCTACGATCGCTTCCTGACCGCCATGCGCGAGCGTCCCGATCCTGTCTTCCTCGAAGCCGTCCAGTTCGGCTCGATCTCGGAGCGCCTGGCCGACAAGTTCGGCACCCGTGGCCTTCCCGTAACACTGTCGACGGCTTGCGCCTCCGGTGCAACGGCGATCCAGCTCGGCGTCGAGGCGATCCGCCAGGGTCGGACCGACAAGGCGCTGGTCGCAGCGACAGACGGTTCGGTCAGCGTCGAGGCACTTGTGCGTTTCTCGCTCCTGTCAGCACTTTCGACACAAAACGACCCGCCGGAAAAGGCGTCCAAGCCGTTCAGCAAGGACCGCGACGGTTTCGTCATCGCCGAAGGGGCGGCAACGCTCGTTCTGGAATCCCTGCAGTCGGCCATAGCCCGCGGCGCCAAGGTGCTCGGCATCGTCAAGGGTCTCGGCGAGAAGGCCGATCACTTCCACCGCACCCGCTCGTCCCCGGACGGCGGCCCGGCGATCGCCACGATCCGTGCGGCGCTCGAAGATGCGGGCATGGACGAAAGCGGCATCGGCTATATCAACGCTCACGGCACATCGACGCCGGAAAACGACAAGATGGAATATAGCTCCATGCTCGCCGTGTTCGGCGAGGGGCTGAAGGGGATTCCGGTATCGTCGAACAAGTCGATGATCGGCCATACGCTGACGGCAGCCGGTGCTGTCGAAGCCGTATTCTCGATCCAGACGATGCTGACCGGCACTCTGCCGCCGACCATCAACTACACCAATGCCGATCCGACGATCGAGCTTGATGTGGTGCCGAATGTGAAGCGGGACGGTGCGCCAAGGGCGGTTCTGTCCAATTCCTTCGGCTTCGGCGGCCAGAACGCCAGCCTTGTCATGACGCTGGAACCGGCGTAAGGCGAGCCCCCAAGACTTTTGGTAGACTTTTGAACGCTCCAACGGGCGAAGGATGACTTGTTATGCGCGCGCTGCAACTGATTGATGACCGCAAGCTCGAAGCCGTCGATATTCCCGAGCCGGAAGCGCCGGGTCCCGGCGAAGTGACGTTGCGCGTCAAGGCCGTTGCCCTCAATCACATCGACGTTTGGGGCTGGCGGGGCATGGCCTTCGCCAAGCGCAAGATGCCGCTGACGATCGGCGCCGAAGCCTCCGGTATCGTGGAAGCCATCGGTCCGGGCGTCTCGAATGTTCTGCCCGGCCAGCTCGTGTCGATTTACGGCGCCCGTACCTGTGGTCTCTGCAAGGCGTGCCGCGAAAAGCGCGACAACCTTTGCGAAAATGTCTCGGGTGTTCATGGCTTCCATCTCGATGGCTTCGCGCAGGAAAAGGCCAATCTTCCGGCCCGTCTTCTCGTTCCGGCACCTCCGGGCGTCGATGCCGTTGCAGCTGCACTCGCGCCTGTCACGTTCGGCACGGTCGAGCATATGCTGTTCGACAACGCCAAGCTCCAGCCCGGCGAGACCATTCTCATTCACGCCGGTGGCTCGGGCATCGGATCTGCCGCCATCCAGCTGGCAAAGAAAATGGGCTGCACGGTCATCACCACGGTCGGTTCGGACGACAAGATCGAGAAGGCCAAGGCCCTCGGCGCCGATCATGTCATCAACTACCGCGTCGATCGGTTTGAAGGCGTCGTGCGCAAGCTGACCAAGAAGAAGGGCGTCGATGTCGTCTTCGAACATGTCGGCAAGGATACCTGGGCGGGTTCCATGCTGTGCATGAAGCGCGGCGGACGCCTCGTCACTTGCGGCTCCACCTCGGGTGTTTCCACCGACCTCAATCTGATGATGCTGTTCCAGCAGCAGTTGAAGCTCATCGGCTCGTTTGGCTGCCGCATGGAGAACATGGCCGATGCCATGCAGAAGATGGCCCAGGGCATCGTTCATCCGGTGATCGACACAGAAGTCACGTTTGATGAAATCCACAAGGCATTTGCCCGCATGGAGAGCCGCCAGATCTTCGGCAAGATCGTCCTGAGGATGGACTGACCACTGATGAAGATGGTCATTACCCGGATTGTTCTGAAGCTTATCCACTTCCGCCAATGGCTGGTGGCGCAGCTCACGTTCGGGCTGCTGAATTTCCTGAAGATCTTTCCGGCGGATCCGGCGATCCGGTTTGCCGATCGCTTCGCACGCTACATCGGGCCGAAATTCTGGCGTCATAAACTGATGATGACCAATCTGCGCAACGCCTTTCCGGAAAAGGGTGAGGCGGAGCTGCAGGAGATCGCTGTCGCGAGTTGGGGACACATGGGCAGGCTCGCCGCCGAATATGTCTTCCTCGACCGGCTGTTCGATTTCGACCCCGAACAGGCAGAGCCGGGCAGGGTGGAAGTCTCGGGCACCCCGATCTTCCTGGACCTGCGCGACAACCCACGTCCGTTTATCGTCTTTACCGCCCACACCGGCAATTTCGAGCTCCTGCCTGTCGCCGGCAAGGCCTTTGGTCTCGAGGTCATGGTGTTGTTCCGTCCGCCGAACAACCCTTACATCGCCGATAAGGTCTTCTCGTTCCGCAGTGCCCGCATGGGGCAGCTCGTGCCGTCGCATGCGGGGTCATCCTTCTCGCTGGCAAGGCGCCTGGACGCGGGCGGGGGGGTGGGTGTCCTCGTCGACCAGAAGTTCAGAAAAGGCTTGTCGACCAATTTCTTCGGACGCCCTGTTAAGACGAACCCGCTTCTTGCCAAGCTCGTGCGTCAGTTTGATGCGGATGTCTATCCGGCCCGCTGCATCCGTCTCCCGAACAACCGTTTTCGCCTTGAGATAGAGCCTCGCATCGAACTTCCGCGCGACGAACGCGGCAATCTCGACATCCAGGGCACGTCTCAGGTCCTGAACGACAAGGTCGAATCCTGGGTGCGGGAATACCCTGAACAGTGGCTGTGGTATCACGACCGCTGGCACATCAAGAAAACGGTCACAGATTGATTTTCTGAGGCCACAATTCTCGTGTGTTGCAAGCGTCTACGGGTATTTACCGGCCATTTTTAGGGGCCGTTTTTGAGACTACATTTAACGTGTGATGTATTATACGAGATTGGACGCAGTCGTCTCAGAGGGCCACGGCTGACGTGAGGCTCGTGTGGAGAGGGCATTGTCTTGCAAGCATTGATCGATCTTTTCTGGTCGAAATATGGAGAGCTACAGCAGGCGATCGACCGCGAAGACGAGGCTTTGACAGCCAGTCTCGACCGCGAACTTGATCCTTTGCTCCTGGCGATCTTTGGCAGCGCCGAATCCGATGCCGGCAGCATTCAGGCCCAGTTCCGTTTTGCGCTCGACCTCCTGAATGAGGAAGCGGACGATCGCAGCTGCGTTCGGCGCAACGCTCACCTCCTGCAGACCCTGGTCGAGCGGTATCTTGCACCGCAGACCACCTGTGCGGAAGCGCCGGGAGCTCCCGGTGAGGGGCAGGACCAATCGTCGCCGATTGACAAAGCCGTCTCCAGCGGCATTCTCGACGATTCTCTCCTGAACCAGCTTTCGGACCGCATTCTTGTCGTCGCTCCCGGTTACCGCATTCTCTATTCCAACGAGACGAACGCGCAGCGGCTGAACATTCCCCGTGAGGAACTCGTCGGCCGGCATCTCGGGGAATTTGTCGGTCTCCATCGATTCCGAAACGAGTTCAAGCCGAACCTGGACCGCTGCTTCGAAGGCGAAAGCACGTCGGTCACCTATGCAGATCAAGTCGGAGGCGAGACGCTTGTGCTTCGCTGCCGCATGTCGCCGTTCCAGCGGTCTTCAACGATGATCGGTGTTCTCCTGGTCATTCAAGAGACCGCCGATCGGCGGAAGAGGCCTGCGGCCTGACGCTGAGCGTTCCATGATTGCCTTCAGCGACTGCAGATCCTTAAGGACATGCGCGGCATCCGTTTCGTGCGCCGCATCGTCGGTACCGGGTTGGCGCAAAAGGGTGAACAGAACTTCAGCTCCATCACCGTTCGGTATGATACGCAGCGCGTTGTCCATCGAGAGCCCGTTTTCCAACGTGACCCTGTGATCGATCACGCCGAAGTCGTTGTCGGGAGCGAAGCGAACACGGATTGTTCCAACCGGACCGCCATCGCCGATCCAGTCTTCACCTTCGGCGCGCAGGTCTGCTGCAAGGCCGGAAGCCCAGCTTGCCATGTTTTCCGGACGCTTTGCAAATGCGTAGACATCCCTCCAGTTCCGCTCGATCGAGAGGTGGATTACGCGTGTGGGCATGACCGTCATGAGGGCCTCCTTGGGTTCTACGCCGAGTGGCATGCCACTCCGAAATTCTCTTGATCGCACGAGCCGGCGCATCCGCGAATAAACGGGCTCGCTTTCGTCTTAGCCTTGCCGTTTGGAAACGAGGATGCCAAAACAGCGTCAAATTAAAACTGGAGGCATATCCGTGGAACAGGCAGAAATCGGTCTTATCGGTCTTGGCGTTATGGGTGCAAACCTCGCGCTCAACATCGCGGAAAAAGGCAACAAGATCGCCGTCTTCAACCGGACAGCGGAAGTTACCAAGAAATTCTACGCCGAGGCGGGCGCGTTGCAAGGCCAGATCGTTCCTTGCGAGACCTTGGAAGAATTCATCGCTGCAATCCGGCCCCCACGCCCGATCATCATCATGATCAAGGCCGGCGATCCGGTCGATCAGCAGATGGAGCTCCTGAAGCCCTATCTTTCGCAGGGCGACATCATGATCGATGCCGGCAACGCCAACTTCCGCGATACGATGCGCCGTTTCGAAAACCTCGAAGGTTCCGGCCTGACCTTTATCGGCATGGGCGTATCCGGTGGGGAAGAAGGCGCACGCCATGGACCGTCGATCATGGTCGGCGGTGCTGAGGAAAGCTGGAAGCGCGTCGAGAAGGTGCTGACCTCGATCTCCGCGAAATTCCACGATGAACCCTGCGTCGCCTGGCTCGGTGAAAACGGCGCCGGCCATTTCGTGAAAACGATCCATAACGGCATCGAATACGCTGACATGCAGATGATTGCCGAAATCTACGGCATCCTGCGCGATGGTCTCGGCATGGGCGCCACCGAAATTGGCGACGTCTTCGGCAAGTGGAATACCGGCCGCCTGAATTCGTACCTGATCGAGATTTCGGAAAAGGTCCTGAAGGCAAAGGACCCGATTTCCGGCAAGCCGATGGTCGACGTGATCGTTGATTCCGCCGGCCAGAAGGGCACCGGCAAGTGGTCGGTCATCGAAGCCCAGAACATGGGTGTCGCGGCAACCGCGATCGAGGCCGCCGTCGCCGGGCGTGTTCTGTCGTCTCAGCGCACCGAGCGCCTCGCCGCAGAAAAGCAGTTTGGCCTGCCGAAAGCGATCGATGCGCCGGTAGACAGCGCGGCGTTTCTCGCCGATCTCGAAAACGCGCTGCTTGCGGCCAAGATCGGCGCCTATGCGCAGGGCTTTGCCGTCATGGCTGCCGCCTCCAAGGAGTATGGCTGGAACCTGCCGATGCCGACGATCGCCAAGATCTGGCGCGATGGCTGCATCATCCGTTCGGCCTTCCTCGATGAGATCACCTCGGCCTTCTCGAAGGACCCGGATGTTGCAAACCTGATCGTGACACCGGCATTTGCCCAGATGGTCGCAGACACCGATGGCGCACTGCGCCGCGTTGTCTCCTATGCCGTCATGTCCGGCCTGCCGGTTCCGGCACTCTCCTCCGCGCTGTCCTACTTCGATGCCTACCGCCGTGGTCGCGGGACAGCGAACCTCATCCAGGCGCAGCGCGACTTCTTTGGTGCCCACGGTTTCGATCGTCTCGATGGCGTCGACAAGCACCATGGCCCGTGGGGCAGCGGGCTCGCCGACTTCGCCTAAGGCTATCTTGCAAACACGGAAAGCCCGGCCAAGCGCCGGGCTTTTTGCATTCGATCAGTCCTGTGGTGACTTGATCGACCATTCCGGTTGGCTGACGCTTTGCAAAAGCTCTGGGGCCGCCCCATCGATTCGGGCCAGCAAGGCCTTTGCAAGTTCCCGTCCCGCCCAACGGATGTCCTCGTTTACGGCAAGGATTTCCGGCCTGATCCAGTTGAGAAATTCGGCCGACTGCTTTGAGACGATATCGACATTGCGGCCGAGTTTTCGACCGGAAGCTTCAAGGCCTGAGGCGATCGCGATCGTTGCAGAGCCGCTCATCGAAATGATTCCATCAGGCGGTTGCGGAAGCCGCGACAGCTTCTCCGAATAGGCTCTGATATCCTCCAGCGACGTCTCCGTCGTGATCCGTCCCATCGGCACCTCGCTCAGGCCAAAGTCGGCTAGCGCCCGTTCGAAGCCGATGCGGCTATGGGTATAGTAGGCAAACCTGCTCTGTGGGGCGAGCAGACAGATATGCCGCCTGCCTCGCTTGGCGAGCCGCTCGACCGCCTGATAGGCAAACGCCGTATTGTCGAAGTCGTGGTAGGGGTGTTCGATCCCCATATTGGTTCGGCCGTGGGTGACGAAAGGCAGGTTGCGCTCCGTCATCAGCCGCACACGCGGATCGTCCGGCTCAATCCGCGAGATGATCACGCCGTCTGCCGATCCCGTATCAAGGATATAGCGCACCGGCACCATCGGGTCTTTCTCGAACGAGTGGGGCGTCAATACGAGGTGATACTGGGTGCCCCCGAGAACCTCGGAAATGCCCTGCACCATCTGGCTGGAAAAGCCCATCAGTTCCTGTTCGATGCTGAGCACGAGCGCGATCACATTGGTCTTGCCTGTGCGCAACCGGACGCCCGCCCGGTTCGGGTGATAGCCGAGCTGGCCGGCCACAAGTCGAACGCGTTCCTTCGTGTCGGCACCGATGTCGGGTGCATCCTTGAGGGCCCGCGACACCGTCGTGATACCCAGCCCCGTCATGTAGGCAATTGTCTTAAGGGTCGGGCGTTGATTGCCGATCGTCCCGAAGGATCTACGTTTGTCTTCATCCATGGCTGCAGCTTTCTCGGAGATTACCGGCGACTGCGACCTTCTCCACAAGCACCGTTCATACGGTAAAAATCTGCAACGATACAGTCCTATTTTCGCTGAAAACCAACGACTTGCCGTCGATATACCCGTTACAACGCAGACGCACAATTCTTTTGCGTCTGCGAAGAAGGATCAATTTGATAATTCTATAAAGCATTGTTATGTAACGAGATAAGTGCATCAACACGAAGCACGCGGGCTGCTGTCGGACATTGCTGCGAACCTGCTCCAAATCTTTCACGCGATTTTCGGTTGCCCTCCATCGATGTTTGTCCTAGCCTTTTACTGCAACGTTTCAGTGAGGGAGGAGACTCATGCGCATCCGTGCTTTAGCAGCCGTTATGGCTGCCACCGTGGCATTGCCGTGCTTTGTTCAGGCAGCCGATCTTGAGGTCACCCATTGGTGGACGTCGGGGGGAGAGGCTGCAGCTGTCAAGGAACTGGCAGGCGCTTTCAATGCTACCGGCAACAAATGGGTTGATGGAGCCATCGCAGGTTCGGGAGGAACCGCGCGGCCGATCATGATCAGCCGGATCACCGGTGGTGACCCGATGGGCGCCACGCAGTTCAACCACGGCCGGCAGGCCGAAGAACTGGTCCAGTCGGGTCTCATGCGAGACCTGAGCGATGTGGCTGAGAAGGGCAAGTGGAAAGAGGTTATCAAGCCTGCCAACCTGCTCGACAGCTGCACGTTCGAGGGCAAGATCTATTGTGCCCCGATCAACATCCACTCGTGGCAATGGCTGTGGCTCTCGAACGCAGCCTTCAAGACGGCAGGCGTTGCCGTTCCGAAGGACTGGAACGAGTTCGTCGCAGCAGCGCCCGCGCTCAAGAAGGCCGGTATCCAGCCTTTGGCACTGGGTGGTCAGCCGTGGCAGGCCAATGGCCTGTTCGATACCTTGCTGATCTCGCTGGGCGGCAAAGACCTCTACGAGAAGGTCTACAAGGACAAGGACGCGAAGGTTGCTGCAGGGCCTGAAATGGCCAAGATCTTTGCAGCAGCCGACAAGGCACGCGAACTCGCCAAGGGTTCGAACGTACAGGACTGGAACCAGGCCACCAACATGGTGCTGACCGGCAAGGCCGGTGGCCAGGTCATGGGTGACTGGGCACAGGGTGAGTTCTCGCTGGCAGGAAAGACTGCCGGCACCGACTACACCTGCCTGCCAGGGCTCGGCATCAACGACGTGCTGACAACCAACGGCGATGCCATCTATTTCCCATTGCTGAAGGATGAAGCCAAGTCGGAGGCGCAGAACGTTCTCGCCGAAACGATCGTCGATCCCAAGCTACAGGTCGCATTCAACCTGAAAAAGGGATCGGTTCCGATCCGTGGCGATATCGACATGGCAGCCGCCAACGACTGCATGAAGAAGGGTATCGCGATCATCGCCAAGGGTAACACCGCCACCAGCACCGACCAGCTTGTCTCTGCCGATACGCAGAAACAGAAGGAAGATCTGATGTCGGAGTTCTTCAGCAGCTCCATCTCCGTGAAGGATGCTCAGGCGCGCTTCGTCGATATCATCAGCTCTGCGGACTGACACCGCTTCAAATCGCTGACCTTGACCGGCCCCGCATCAGCGCGGGGCCGGCCCGGAAACCTGCGGCCTTCACGCTGCAGCCGATCGAGGACAACACATGGCGAAAACCCATCAATCTGCCAGACCAAACCAGCTGTTTCGCAACCTGAATTCGAAAATTGCCTCCATCCCGATGATCTTCGTCGCGCTGGTAATTTTCCTCGGCGGTTCCGTCTGGACGGTCATCTACTCATTTACCAATTCGAGACTTCTGCCGCGCGCAACATTCGTCGGGTTTGATCAGTACGAGCGCTTGTGGGGCTCGGCACGTTGGCTGATCTCCATCCAGAATCTCGCGATCTACGGCATCCTGTCGCTGATCTTCAGCCTCGTTGTCGGCTTTGTGCTCGCCGCGCTGATGGACCAGAAGATCCGCTTCGAAAACGTTTTCCGGACGATCTTTCTCTATCCGTTCGCGCTGTCCTTCATCGTCACCGGCCTCGTCTGGCAATGGATCTTGAACCCCGAATTCGGCATCCAGCACATCGTCCGGTCGCTCGGTTGGGAGACCTTCGAATTCAATCCGGTCTATGACCCCGACATCGTCATCTACGGCATCCTGATTGCCGGGCTGTGGCAGGGCACGGGGCTCGTCATGTGCCTCATGCTCGCAGGTCTTCGCGGCATCGACGAGGATATCTGGAAAGCGTCGCGCGTCGACGGCATTCCGATGTGGCGGACCTACCTCTTCATCGTCATCCCGATGATGCGTCCGGTCTTCATCACCACGCTGGTCATCATCGCGAGCGGCATCGTCAAACTCTACGACCTCGTTGTGGCGCAGACCTCAGGCGGACCCGGCAACGCATCCGAAGTGCCTGCGAAATATGTCTACGACTACATGTTTCAGGCGCAGAACCTTGGCCAGGGCTTTGCCGCATCGACCATGATGCTGCTCACCGTCGCCATCATCATCGTCCCATGGGCTTATCTCGAATTCGGAGGGCGCAAGCGTGGCTAACGTTTCCACTTTCGACACCACATCGAACGTCGTCACAGATGACGTAGTGCTGGCGACAACACCGTCACGCGCACTGGAGGGCCCGAGCGGTCGCAAACCAAAGCGCAGGCTTTCACGCCGCAATATCATGCTCTACGGCACGCTCGGCCTTGCGGCACTCTATTACCTTCTGCCGCTCTACGTGATGGTCGTGACATCGCTGAAGGGCATGCCCGAGATACGCATGGGCAACGTCTTTTCGCCGCCCATGGAGATCACGTTCGAGCCCTGGGTAAAGGCATGGGCAGAAGCCTGCACCGGCCTGAATTGCGACGGCCTGTCACGCGGCTTCTGGAACTCCGTCCGCATCCTTTTGCCATCTGTGGTGGTCTCGATCTTCATCGCCTCGGTCAGCGGCTACTCGCTCGCCAACTGGCGCTTCAAAGGGTCGGAGCTGTTCTTCTCCATCCTGATCATCGGAGCTTTCATCCCCTACCAGGTCATGATCTATCCGATCGTCATCATCCTGCGTGAGATCGGGATCTACGGAACCCTGACCGGGCTGATCATCGTCCATACCATCTTCGGCATGCCGATCCTGACGCTTCTGTTCCGCAACTATTTCACCTCGCTGCCGGAAGAACTGTTCAAGGCTGCCCGCATCGATGGGGCCGGGTTCTGGCAGATCTACGGGCGCATCATGCTGCCCATGGCACTACCGATTTTCGTGGTGGCGATGATCCTGCAGGTCACCGGCATCTGGAACGACTTCCTGTTCGGCGTCGTCTTTACGCGGCCCGACAGCTACCCGATGACGGTGCAGCTCAACAACATCGTCAACTCCGTGCAGGGGGTGAAGGAATACAACGTCAATATGGCGGCAACGCTCCTGACTGGTGCCGTTCCTCTCATCGTCTATTTCGTATCCGGCCGCCTTTTCGTCCGCGGCATCGCCGCTGGCGCAGTGAAGGGATGACCCCATGACCGATCTTTCCGTCCAGACACCACACATCAACGCATTTCCCCCAGGTGCAACCTCGTTGCCCGAAGCCTCTGCCGTATCGGGCGAGCACAGCGTCTCGATCCGCGACCTGTCGCTGTCCTTCGGGGCAGTCACCGTTCTCGAAGACCTGAACCTCGACATTCACGATGGTGAATTCCTGGTTCTGCTCGGGTCCTCCGGCTGCGGGAAATCGACGCTCCTCAACTGCATCGCCGGCCTGCTGGAGCCGACCGATGGCCAGATCTTCATCAAGGGCCGCAATGTCACCTGGGAGGAACCCAAGGATCGCGGCATCGGCATGGTGTTTCAGTCCTATGCGCTTTACCCGCAGATGACGGTGGAAAAGAACCTGTCCTTCGGCCTGCGGGTTGCCGGACTGCCGAAGGAAGATATCGCCAAGCGCGTGGCACGTGCCTCGGCGATCCTGCAGATTGAACCGCTACTGCAACGAAAGCCTGCAGCTCTCTCGGGCGGACAGCGGCAGCGCGTCGCGATCGGCCGTGCCCTGGTGCGCGATGTGGACGTGTTCCTGTTCGATGAGCCGCTTTCCAACCTGGACGCAAAGCTCAGATCCGAGCTGCGCGTCGAGATCAAGCGGCTGCATCAGCAGCTCAAGAACACGATGATCTACGTGACCCACGACCAGATCGAGGCGCTGACGCTGGCAGACCGCATCGCCATCATGAAGAGCGGTGTCATCCAGCAGCTTGCCGACCCGGTCACAATCTACAACCGACCGAAGAACAAGTTTGTCGCGGGCTTCATCGGTTCACCCTCGATGAATTTCCTGGATGGCGAGCTGGCGGAAGAGGGCGGCCGTCCCGTGTTCAAGACGAACGGCGTCAGCTTCCTGCTCGACGGTTACAGCGCATGTGAACCGTTAACGCCCGGGCGCAAGGTCGTCCTCGGCGTCCGTCCGGAGCATATCAAGGTCGATGCCGATATCGCCGGAGAGGAAATCCATGAGGCGATCGTCGACATCGAGGAGCCGATGGGTGCAGACAATCTCATCTGGCTGAAACTCGCCGCTCACACTCTGTCCGTTCGCGTCGGCGGGGCCCGTCGTTACGCTGTCGGATCGAAGGTCCGGCTGGGCTTCGACATGACCATGGCGTCGCTGTTCGATGCGGCGACCGAGGAGCGGATCTGATCCGCAGCTTTTCAATAGTTCACCACTCCCCAAGAGGGTGACCATCCGTGGGAGCGGTATTCTCGCTTTCCGCGGACCAAAGTTTCATTTCAAGGAGAATGACATGACGACGCTCGGTTTCCAGCTTTACAGCGCCCGCAATTTCCCGCCGCTATCCGATGTTCTGAAACTCGTGGCCAGTCACGGCTACCGTGAGGTCGAGGGCTATGGCGGTCTCTACGGAACGCTCGACGAGGCCGGTCTTCAGAAGTTTCGTGCAGAGCTCGATGCGAACGAACTCACGATGCCCACAGGCCATTTCGGTCTCGACCTCCTCGAACAGGAGCCTGACCAGGCACTGCTGATCGCAAAGACGCTCGGCATCAGTGCCATCTATTGCCCCCATCTCGCAGCCGATCAGCGACCCACGGATGCGGAAGGGTGGTTTGCCTTCGGTCAGCGCATGCAGGAAGCCGGAAAACGCTATCAGGACGCCGGCTATACATTCGGCTGGCACAACCACGATTTCGAGTTCAAGCAGTTGCCGGATGGTTCCACGCCACAGGAACAGATCTTTGCCGGCGGCCCTGATCTGAGCTGGGAAGCGGATATTGCCTGGGTCGTCCGTGGCGGCGCCGATCCGTTCACCTGGATCGAAAGCTACGGCAAAAAGATCTCGGCGGTGCACGTCAAGGACATCGCGCCAGCGGGCGAAAATACCGATGAAGATGGATGGGCCGATGTCGGCCATGGCACCGTGCCATGGAAAGATCTGATGGCGGCACTGAAGAAGACACCCGCCAAGCACTTCGTGCTGGAGCACGACAATCCGAAGGATATCGAGCGGCTCGCGTCCCGTTCGATGGCCGCCTTCAAGACCTACTGAATTCATCACTTGGATCGGAGTTTCCCATGACCAAGGAACTTGGCGTCGGCATCATCGGATGCGGCAACATTTCCATGACCTATTTCGCGCTGTCTCCGCTGTTTAAGGGGATCAAGGTTCTGGCCTGCGCCGACCTCAATCCCGAGGCGGCTCGGCAGCGGGCAACAGAATACGGCGTCAAGGCGCAGACCATTCCGGAGCTGCTCGCCAATGACGAGCTGGACGTGATCGTCAACCTGACGATACCGGCCGCGCATTTCGAGGTCTCGAAAGCCATTCTCGAGGCCGGCAAGCATGTCTATTCCGAAAAGCCGCTGACCATCACGCTGGAAGAGGGAAAGCAGCTGCAGGCGCTTGGACGGGAAAAGGGCCTGGCGATCGGTTGCGCGCCGGACACGTTTTTAGGCGGCGCGCACCAGCTGGCGAGGAAATACATCGATGACGGCGGCGTTGGACGCATCACGTCGGGTACATGCCATGTCATGAGCCCGGGCATGGAAATGTGGCACCCGAACCCAGGCTTCTTCTTCCTCAACGGCGGCGGGCCGATCCTCGACCTCGGGCCGTACTATATCGCCAACCTCGTCAACTTCCTCGGCCCCGTGAAACGGGTCGCGGCCTTGACGTCGATGGCCAATCCAACGCGCACGATCACCAGCGAACCGCTGAAGGGACAGAGCATCCCGGTCGAGACCCCGACCAACATCCACGCGCTGCTCGAGTTCGCGGCAGGCGCAACGATCACGCTTTCGGCCAGCTGGGATGTCTGGTCGCATCGCCATGCCAATATGGAACTCTACGGCACGGAAGGTTCGATCTACGTGCCCGACCCGAACTTCTTCGGTGGCGTGGTGGAAGCAAGCGGCCGCGACAAGGATATCCAGCCGCTCAAGGACTGGGATCATCCTTTCAGCAAAAACAACCAGGAGCATCCGACGAACGGTCCGCGTGCAAACTATCGCACCGCAGGTCTGGCCGACATGGCCATGGCCCTGATCGAGGGGCGCGACATCCGCTGCTCGATCGACCGGGCGCTCCACGGCGTCGACGTGATGACGTCGATCCTGAAATCCGGGGAAGAGGGCAATTTCGTTGCGACCACAACGACCTGCACCCAACCGGCCGCACTCGGTATCGATGAGGCGCTGGCGCTTCTTGTCTGATACTCTATGACGTGCACGGCGCCGAAGAAGAGGTCGGCGCCGTTTTCCATTCGGAGGATTTTTCAGAGATGGCTTGGCACCCGGCGGACAACCGCTACGACACCATGAAATACAATCGCTGCGGCCGGTCCGGCCTCAAACTCCCGGCGATCTCGCTGGGTCTGTGGCACAATTTCGGTGACGACACGCCGCACCAGCGCAAGGTCGATATCTGCAGAAAAGCCTTCGATCTCGGCATCACCCATTTCGACCTTGCCAACAATTATGGCCCGAAGGCTGGCAGCGCCGAAACGGCCTTCGGCCAGATCCTGCGCGACGATTTTCACGGGCTGCGGGATGAGCTGATCATCTCGTCGAAAGCCGGCTACAACATGTGGCCCGGCCCCTACGGCGAATGGGGCAGCCGCAAGTACCTGATCGCATCCTGCGACCAGAGCCTGAAGCGCATGGGTCTCGACTATGTCGATATCTTCTATTCGCACCGCTTCGATCCGGATACACCACTGGAAGAGACCTGCGGCGCGCTGGATCACATCGTTCGCTCGCGCAGGGCGCTTTATGTCGGCCTGTCGTCCTACAATTCGCAGCGCACGCGGGAAGCTACGGCGATCCTGAAGGCGCTCGGCACGCCTGTTCTCATCCATCAGCCGAGCTATTCGATGATCAATCGCTGGGTCGAGGAAGACGGTCTACTCGACACGCTGGATGATCTCGGCGTCGGCTCGATCGTGTTTTCGCCGCTGGCCCAGGGTATGCTCACTTCGAAATATCTGGGCGGCATTCCCGAAGACAGCCGCGCCGCACAAGGCAAGTCGCTGCGTCCGGCCTTCCTCAACGACAAGAATGTCGAGAACCTGAAGGGTCTGAACGCCATTGCCGAAAGGCGAGGCCAGACGCTGGCGCAGATGGCGCTTGCCTGGGTTCTGCGCGGCGGCCGCGTGACCACGGCGCTGATCGGCGCCAGCCGTCCGGAACAGGTCGAGGATTGCGTCAAGGCGCTGGAGAACCCGGAGTTTACGGCAGACGAACTGTCCGAGATCGACGGTTTCGCCAAGGAAGCCGATATCAACCTCTGGGCAGCATCGGCTGAACGCGAGGGTCCCGCCCGCAAGTGAACCTCCCCACAGCGGGAGACACGGGTGCAGACTGAGGAGAGAGCAGTCTGCGCCCTGAGACTTTACGACCACCGGAGGAAATCCATGATCCGCAATCCGATCCTGCCGGGTTTCAATCCCGATCCATCGATCTGCCGTGTCGGCGAGGACTATTATATCGCGACCTCCACATTCGAGTGGTATCCGGGCGTTCAGATCCACCACTCCCGCGACCTCGTGAACTGGACGCTCGTGCGGCGGCCTCTGGAGCGGAAAAGCCAGCTCGACATGCGCGGCAATCCCGACAGCTGCGGCGTCTGGGCGCCGTGCCTCTCCTATGCGGACGGATTGTTCTGGCTGGTCTATACCGACGTGAAACGGTTCGACGGCAGCTTCAAGGACGCTCACAACTACATCGTCATATCGCCGACGATTGAAGGTGAATGGTCGGACCCGATCTATGTCAATTCCTCCGGCTTCGATCCGACGCTGTTTCACGACGACGACGGGCGAAAGTGGTTCCTGAACATGCAGTGGAACCACCGGACCGAGAGCTTTGGCGGCGCGCCGAAATCGCCCGCGTTCGATGGCATCCTCATGCAGGAATGGGACGCCAAGACGAAGACGTTGACGGGTCCCATCAGCAATATCTTTCCGGGCAGCGCTCTCGGCCTTGTCGAAGGCCCGCATCTCTTCAAGCGCAATGGCTGGTACTATCTGACGACGGCCGAAGGCGGCACAGGCTATAGCCACGCCGTGACGATGGCCCGGTCGAAGGCGATTGGCGGCCCCTACGAGCTACATCCCGATAACCATCTGATCACGTCCAAGGATGCACCGGAGGCGGAGCTGCAGCGGTCCGGCCATGGGCAGTATGTGGAGACGCCGGAAGGAGAGGTCTATCACACCCACCTCTGCAGCCGACCGATCGAACCGCATCGCCGCTCACCGCTCGGGCGCGAGACGGCCCTGCAGAAATGCGTCTGGAAGGACGACTGGCTCTATCTCGAACATGGCGGCGTGGTTCCAGCCGTCGACGTCCCTGTGACGAACGGCACCGAGGTGGCTCAGGATACCGGTCGCGTAGCGCACCGGTTCGACACGGCGGTGCTGCCGAGCGAATTCCAGTGGCTGCGCACGCCGGAGCCGGAGCGGATCTTCAGCCTGACGGAGCGCCCCGGACATCTGCGCCTGATCGGCCGGGAAAGCATCGGTTCCTGGTTCGAGCAGGCGCTCGTTGCCCGCAGGCAGGAGCACCATCGCTTCCGCGCCGAGACGGTCGTCGATTTCTTGCCCGATACCTATCAGCAGGTGGCGGGCCTTACCCATTTCTACAATCGCCACAAGCTGCACGCCGTTGCCGTCACGCTGCACGAGAAGCTCGGCCGCGTTGTCACAGTGCTGTCATGCCCCGGCGACTTCCCGCATGCGAAGCTCGTCTGGCCAGCCGGACGCGGCGTGCCGGTGCCGGACGGACCGGTGCATCTGGCGATCGAAGTCGATGACAATGACCTTCAGTTCTTCTGGCGCGCAGGTGGAGCGAACGACTGGGAGCCGATCGGACCGAAGCTGGACGCCTCTGTCATCTCAGACGAAGGTGGACGCGGCGAGCATGGCTCATTCACCGGCGCATTCGTCGGAATGTTCGCCTTCGATACATCAGGTCGTGCGAAGCATGCTGACTTCGACGACTTCGTGTACAAGCCGACCGAGTGAAGAACTCCCGAAGCGCTTAACTTCCGGTGTTAGGATCAGACGCCAAGACACTAGGATCATTACGTAAGTTTAATATTGCATTCATTTCGCGTTCATCGGTTGGGCTCTAATTCTCTCGTGTGTTCAATACGAGGAAACAACCATGAAGAAGTTCATCATTGCCATGCTAGCCGCAACGGTTCTGCTCGCCCCGATCGCCTCCACGGCGCAGGCGCAGGACTGGCGCAAGGGGCAGGAGCATCACCGCCCGGCCGGCAAGCATGTCGTCATTGAAAAGAAGAAAGTCGTCGTCACCAAGAAGCGCTGGGTGCGGGGTCATCGTATGTCGGCCGCTGAGCGCCGCCATATGGCGGAAGTCCGCGATTATCGCCGCTACCGTCTCTCGGCCCCGCCGCGCGGCCAGCGTTGGGTGAAGGTTGATAACGACTTCATTCTCGTCGGCATCACCAGCGGCGTGATCGCAAACATCATCTCCGGTCGTTGAACTGAGTTGGGGGACGTCGAGTGTTCGACGTCCCCCAACTATCTCTGATCGGCATCGCAGGTCGCAACACCGCGAATGTCCTGGAGATCAGGAAGCCTGCGACAGGCAGGTCTTCAACGAGGTTGCGAGACCACGCATCAGATCGAAGTAGAGATCCGGCCCCTCGGTCAGTGCGCCTGCTTCCGGATCAAGAACGCCGGAACGCGCCTTGCTTCCTTCCGTCACCACCTTCACCAGCTTTGGCTCGAACTGCGGCTCGGCGAACACGCAGGTGGCGCCAAGCTCCTCCACCTTCTGGTGGATTTCCTTCACGCGCTCGGCGCCGGGAATGGATTCCGGGCTCACCGTGATCGATCCCGCAACCTTCACGCCGTAGCGGTTCTCGAAATACTGGTAGGCGTCGTGGAATACGATGAAAGGCTTGTCCTTGACCGGCTCGAGCGTGGTCTTCAGTTCCGTGTCGAGCGCATCGAGCCGCTTCATCATATCAGCCCCGTTCGCCTGGTAGGTCGTGGCGTTTTCCGGGTCGGCCTGCACAAGCGCCTTTTCAATATCCTCCACCATCGCCTTGGCATTCATCGGGTCGAGCCACAGATGCACATCGTTGCCGTCATGGTCGTGATCGCCGTCATCTTCCGCGGCGGCGGCGTGATCCTCGCTGCCGTGGCTATGTCCGTGATCATGGCCTTCCTCTTCGGCTTCCGGCTCGAACACACCGCCCTCGCGGAACTTCAGTTTGGTCAGGCCCGGCGCGTCTTCCAGGCTTACCACGGCAGCCTTGGCGCCGAGCGCCTCAAGCGGCTTTTCCAAAAACGCTTCCATGCCATGGCCGACCCAGAAGATCAGGTCGGCTTTCTGCAGGGCCGACGCGTTGGATGGGCGCATGTTGTAGGTATGCGGGGAGGCCGCGCCCTCGACGATCAGCTTCGGCTCGCCCACGCCTTTCATGACCGAGGCGACCAGCGAATGGATCGGCTTGATCGAGACCACGACGCTGGGTGCATCGGCAAATGCGTTCGATGCGGTCATCAGGGCCGAGCATGAGAGGAGGAGGGTTGCGGCAAATTTCATCGGATAGCTCCTTGTGAAATGACGTAATGTTATTACATCAATTGCGTTATGCTATAACGTGTGCCATGAGGGTCTGCAAGAGGCCTGACAACAGGATTTTTAGACGACCATGCTGATGAGAAACCGGGCCGACCTGCCGCTTGGAGATCATGCAAAGGCCGCAGCGAAACTCGTATCGCTGTCGAATGCCGGCATTTTCCGGGATAATCGCTGGCTGGTGCGCGGCGTCGATCTGTCGATTGCCCGCGGCGAAGTGGTGACGCTGATCGGACCCAATGGCGCCGGCAAGTCGACGACCGCCAAGATGGCGATCGGCGTTCTGAAGGCAGACGAGGGTGCCGTTACCCGTAGCCGCGACCTGCGCATCGGCTATGTGCCGCAAAAGCTTTCGATCGACTGGACGATGCCGCTTTCGGTTCGTCGCCTGATGCGGCTGACGAGCTCGATTTCCGATCAGGATACGATCGCAGCGCTCGAAGCGACCGGCATCGCGCATCTGGCAGACGCCGAAGTCCGGCACCTGTCGGGCGGCGAATTCCAGCGCGCGCTGCTGGCCCGCGCCTTGGCACGCAAGCCGGACCTGCTGGTGCTGGACGAGCCGGTGCAGGGCGTCGATTTCGCTGGCGAGGCAGCGCTCTACGATCTGATCCGCAAGATCCGCACCACGACGGGTTGCGGCATCCTGATGATTTCGCATGATCTGCACATGGTGATGGCGGGGACCGACACGGTGATCTGCCTCAACGGTCATATCTGCTGCCGTGGCACGCCGGAAGTGGTCAGCCAGAGTTCTGACTATGCCAAGCTGTTTGGCGCCAATGGCCGTGCGCTCGCCGTCTATAGCCACAATCACGACCATACCCATCTGCCGGATGGTCGGGTCCAGCACCGCGACGGCTCGATCACCGATCATTGCCATCCCGACGACGGCCATCATCATGAGCCTGCTGCCGGGCACGACCACCACCATCACCACGATGGCGGCCACGCCCATCACCATCACGGTGAGGGCAAGCCTCATGCTTGACGACTTCTTCGTCCGCGCATTGATCGCAGGCGTCGGCGTGGCGCTGACAGCCGGACCGCTCGGCTGCTTCGTCGTGTGGCGGCGCATGGCCTATTTCGGCGATACGATGGCGCATTCGGCGCTGCTCGGCGTGGCGCTGTCGCTGTTTTTCGAGGTCAATCTTCTTCTGTCGGTGTTCGGCGTCGCCGTCCTCGTCTCCGGCCTGCTGCTCCTCCTTCAGCGTCGCCAGTCGCTGTCTGCGGATGCGCTGCTCGGAATCCTCTCGCATTCGGCTCTGGCGATCGGCCTTGTGCTGGTTGCCTTCATGACCTGGGTCCGGATCGATCTCATTGCCTTCCTGTTCGGGGATATCCTGGCGGTCACGCCATCCGATATTGCGCTCATCTGGGGTGGCGGTATCGTGGTGGTCGCAGCGCTGGCATTCCTCTGGCGCCCGCTCATCGCTTCGACGGTGAGCGAAGACGTTGCGGAAGCCGAGGGCATGCGGCCGGCGCAGGCAAAACTGTTCTTCATGCTTCTGATGGCGCTGGTCATCGCGATCGCCATGAAGATCGTCGGCATCATGCTGATCACCTCGCTGCTGATCATTCCAGCCGCGACGGCCAGACGCTTTTCGGCAAGCCCCGAATGGATGGCGGTCTTCGCCTCGCTGATCGGTGCTGCAGCTGTCGTCGGCGGTCTTTTCGGCTCTTTGACCTATGATACGCCTTCCGGCCCTTCCATCGTGGTGGCCGCACTCCTACTTTTCATCATGAGTTTGCTTCCCGCCTTCGGCCGCAAAACGAATGAGCGGGCAACCAATAAAGGAGTGCGCGGATGAACGCCCCGATCGTCAATCCGGCCCTGACCAAGAACCAGTCGCTGGTGTTTGATGCACTGGACCGTGCCGATGGGCCGCTCAGCGCCTACACGATCCTCGACAAACTGCGCGACCACGGCTTTCGTGCACCGCTTCAGGTTTACCGCGCGCTCGACAAGCTGACCGAATTCGGCATGGTCCACCGGCTCGAAAGCCTCAACGCCTTCGTCGCCTGCGCCCACCGGGAAAGCGAATGCTGCGGAAAAGGTCATGGCCACGGCACGGTTGCCTTCGCGATCTGCGAAAGCTGCAGCCAGGTGCTGGAATTCCACGATCACGAGGTCGATCACCACCTCAGCGACTGGGCGTCCAGCAAGGGCTTCAAGCCATCAAAGACGACGATCGAGATCCGCGGCATCTGCGAGAAATGTGCCGCGTAGTCCGTTTGGTCAGAGCGCTCTAAGATCTCGGGAAAACCGCTTCCAGTTTTCTACATAGCGCGCCGCAGATTGCCGCAGCCGCTCGACGGCGTCATCGTCGAGCGTACGGATCGCCTTGGCGGGCGAGCCGACGATCAGCGAATTGTCGGGGAAGTCCTTCCCCTCGGTGACAAGCGCATTGGCGCCCACCAGGCAGTTGCGGCCGATCCTTGCGCCGTTCAGAATGGTAGCACCCATCCCGACAAGCGAATTATCGCCGATGATGCAGCCATGCACGATCGCATGGTGGCCGATCGTGCAGTCCGAGCCGATCACGACGGGGTAGGCGGGATCGGTATGCACCATCACGCCCTCCTGAATGTTCGACCGCGCGCCGACGGTGATCGGCTCGTTGTCGCCGCGAAGCGTCACGCCGAACCAGATGCCGACATCCTCGCCCAGTTCCACCTTGCCAATCACGTTCGCATCCGGCGCGATCCAGAAGCGGTCGGCAGAGGGGAGTTTAGGCTGGAATTCACCAAGCGCGTAGATCGGCATCTGTTGAACCCTGATTTGTGCTTCAGACCACGGTGAGAGAGAGTTCTCCGACACCCTCGGCGCTGCAGGTAATCGTGTCGCCCTTGATGATCGGACCGACGCCGGCCGGCGTCCCGGTCATGATCACGTCACCAGGTGCAAGCACGAAAAGCTTCGAGAGCTCGGCGATGATTTCCGGCAGTTTCCAGATCATCTGGTTAAGGTTGCCGGACTGTTTGCGCTCGCCATTGACCTCGAGCCAAATCGCACCTTCCTGCGGATGTCCGATCTTTCCGGCCGGGACGAGCGCGGAGACGGGCGCCGAATGCTCGAACGCCTTTGCCGATTCCCACGGCCGGCTCATCTTCTTTGCCTTGTCCTGCACATCGCGCCGCGTGAAGTCGATGCCGATCCCGTAGCCATAGACCTTGGACAGGGCCTCTTCGACCGGAATGTCTGCGCCGCCACCGGACAGCGCCATCACCAGCTCGACCTCGAAATGCACATCGGAAGAGACCGGCGGGTAGGGAAAGGTGTCGCCATGATAGAGATTGTCGGCATTTTTCTGGAAAAAGAAGGGAGGTTCGCGTGAGGGATCATGGCCCATTTCGATGGCGTGGTCCGCATAGTTGCGGCCGACGCAATAGACCCGGCGCACCGGGAACTGTTCGGTCCCGCCCTCGACATCAAGAAGCACGGGCTTGGGGGCAGGGATCACGGTAGCGCGCATCGCAAAAATTCCTCCGGTCATCAATATGCGTCCTTTGTCCACCAATTCGGCCGACAATCCTAGCCTGATTTCTGCGCAGCCGTACGGCTGGCGCGAATTTTCGCTTTGCTATAAGGGAAAGCGCATTCGGCAAATATGCCGGCCATGCAACCGAACAAGGGCCGGCGTGTTGAGCTGGCGTCTCTCTAAAGACAGCACGAAAACGAAGGTTCTTCACCGATGACGAAACAGCCCAAACTCGAACATTCAGAATTCGCCGGTGAGTTCGAAGACGATGGCGTCACCGTGCTCGTCGATATCTATCGCCCGGCCGATACAAATGGCGACTGGACGCTCGAGGTCATCAGCCAGACGGAAGTCGTGACCAGCTGGGAAGAGACGTTCGCGACCGACAAGGACGCCTGGGAGGAATTCCTTGCCACCGCCGAGCGCGACGGCATCAAAAGCTTCCTCGAAGAAGACGACGGCCAGTCGGTCCACTGAATGGGCTGTCATGCCGGCAACCTGCAGGTTGAGGTCATTGACCGCAGTGGGGGCAGGGAACGTCGTTTCAGAGCGGATGAATGAAGAGAGCGCGAGCGCTTTCGTCAGCCATCTTCGACAGTCGCTTTCGTCAGCACCTGTTGCACGGCGCGCGCAAGATGATCACGCTCATAGGGCTTCTGGATGACGACCTCACTTTCCTTTCTGCGCGCGATCGCCAATTCGTTGCCGTAGCCGGTCGCGAAGATAAACGGCGTTCCTGCTTGCCCGAGCTTGGTCGCAAGATCGAAACTTGTGCCGCGACCGACATTGATGTCCAGCATAGCGAACTGGAAACTCTGCTTGGCAAGCAACTGTTCGGCTTCGGCAATAGTGGAGGCGAGGTGAACCTGAACCGCGCCCAGCTCGTACAGCATGTCCTCGGCCTCCAGTGCGATGAGCATGTTGTCCTCGACCAGCAGAACCTGCGCATCGTGCAGTAGTTGCTTTGGGGGGACGCTGGTAGCTTTCAGGGTATCGGGCTCAATCATCGTCTGCGTCGGTGCCGGGTCTTCAGGCGCAATGATCACATAATTCAGCGGGATGAAGAAATCCGCTTCCAACCCGGCCAGCAGGAAGCGGACCTCTGCCGTTCCCTTCAGATCGAACGGAATCGTTTTCTCGACGATGACAGACCCAAACCCTCGCCGTGTCGGCGCAACCACGGCCGGGCCGCCGATTTCCTTCCATTTGATATAAACGCCTTCGCCGTCGACCGAGTCGACGGTCACCTCTATGCGGCCGTTTGCCGAAAGCGCGCCATGCTTGCAGCTGTTGGTGACGAGTTCATGGACGACCAGCGCAATGGTCGACATCGCCTGTGGCTGGAGCAGTACGTTCGGCCCCTTCAAGGTAAATCGACCGCGTACGCCGTCATGTGCCGCGATCTCATCCTGAAAGATGCCGGCGAGCGGCGCCGGGCCCCAGCTCTGGCGCGTGACGCGGTCATGGGCTCGTGCGAGCGCCTGCACCCGTCCGCCGAGCGATTCGACATAGCTCGCGACATCAACGGCTGTATGGCTTGTCTTCGTCATGAGACTGCGGATCAGGGCAAGGATGTTGCGGACGCGGTGATTGAGTTCGGCAATCAGCACTTCCTGACGTTCGGAAGCACGTCGTCTCTCGTCGCTGGCGCCGTCCGAATAGCGCAGGATGACTTCGATCAGTGCCTGTCTGATCGCTTCGCCGATGCGCTGATCGCGGTCGGAAAAAGGGTTGGACTTGCCGCGGACAAGTTCGGCGAATGCTGCAAAGCTTTTGCGGGGCGATATGCGTTCGCTCTCGGTGCCTGCTTCCGCTGGCTTTGCAGGATTGCCACCCCACCTGATCTCGCTCAGCCGCTCGCGGCGGAACAGCAAGATATAGTCGCGCGGAACACGCGAGATGGGGATCGACAGCATGCCAGCGGCGCGGTCCGCTGTCTCGCTGCACGGCGCATGGACCGAAGCCAAGTTGTCGGTCGTGAACACCCGGCTCGGCGAGGCGGCGTTCAGATGATGGGCCAGAGAGATGACATTATGTTCCGACGGCGTGGCCCCGTGAAGATGAGCTTTGCCGCGACGGTAAATTGCGACACCATCGCAATCCAACATGTCGCGCGTCATGTCCTGCAGCCACTGAGCATCTTCCATCAACGATTCGTCACCAGCAATCATCGTAATGACGCGATCAGCCAAAGCACGTGCGCGATGCTCGTGCTCCTCGCTGCCGCGCCGCAGACGGCTCTCCAGCATCATCGAATACATCGCGCCGAACAGTTCCGATGCCGTCCGCATGATGAAGCTCGGCAGGCGCGGTCCATTGGCATGGCATGCGATAAGCCCCCACAGCTTTTCCTCGACGACGATCGAAATGGATAGGGAGGCACCAACCTCCATGTTGCGCAGATATTCGATATGGACGGGAGACACGGCGCGGCTGATCGACATCGACAGGTCAAGCGGTGGCGTGACCGCGTCCGCGGGAGGCAGTAACGCCATGGTCGGTGCCGCGACGTCGGCTATGATGCGGAAAGGGTTGCGCAAGTACAATTCGCGCGCTTGGCGTGGGATGTCCGACGCGGGATAATGAAGCCCGAGGAAGCTATCCACCCCGGCGCGTGTTGATTCCGCGATGACTTCGCCATGACCGTCTGTGTCGAACCGATAGATCATCACTCGATCAAAGCCGGTGATCGCCAGGACCTGTCGGACCGCATCTCTGTGGAATTTCTCGATTGAAGGAACTTTGGTCAGACGCGCAGCCATTGCGCGAACCATCGAAGCCGCCTCCACCCGTTCGGTCTTTTGTGTCCGTTCGCCTTCGACAATCAGAAGATCGCCCTGAAAATGGATCGACAGATCGACGTTGGGCAATCCCTGCACCAGCTTCACGTCGAAGATTCTCTCTCCTGTCGTTGACGCCAAAATCGCCATCCGGTTCCGGATGTCGTGGAGCGCCGTCTCACTGATCCACGTGTCGAAGCGCGTGCCCAGGAGTTTCTCCGGTTTGACGTTGAAGAATGTTTCGCAGTTCTCGGATACGCGAACGATCGTCCAGTCGTTCGACAACGCAACGAGGAACGCGAAGTTCTGGATCTCTTCGAGTCGCGTGATCGGCTCCCTATCGCAGACGATCAGACTGGCATCTGTGTACTCATAGCCCACTGGTGGCCCCCGCCATTTTGCCTAACGTTGCAGACGATATTTCAGCGGAGAGGTCCCCATCACCTCATGAAACGCCCTTCGAAACTGTGGTGTGCCCTTATACCCGACTGCCCCGGCAATCGCGTCGATGGGAAGGTCAACCTGAGCAAGGAGCGTGACAGCTCGAGAGATGCGCCGCCGTTGAACAAACGAGTGTGGATTTTCCCCGGTCGTCGCCTTGAAGGCGCGGGAAAAATGAAAACGGCTGAGCCCGGCAACAGCGGCCAGCTCCGCCAGGCCGACTGTTGCCTGCAGATGCCCCTCCACGAAATCCGTGACCGCGGCGATCTGTCGGTCCGACAGACGCCCCTGCCTGTCGGCCATGACCCCGAAAACCTCAAGCGATGCCAGCAGGCAGACGCTCTCCGCGTGGAGCTCGTCCACATGAGGCGCCCTCAGAACCGCTTCAAGTTTCTTGAGTGTGGCGCGTAACTGTGGATCGCGGGAGTAGGCGAACGGCGCAGGATCCCGCTCGGTATATCTATCAGCCAGATCTTCACGGATCGCCTTTGGATCGAAATACATAGCGACAAATCGGTTGGTTCGTGGCTGAGGCTGGCACCAGCCCTCGATGCCGCAGCCTTTGGGCACGAAGGTGATCGTGTCGCGCAAGTCCTTTTTATGGAGCGTCGGAAGACCGTCCACGCGCAGCTCACCATCAGTGAGAGTGATATCGTGCAACGCGAGATAGTGGTTCTCGCCACGGCTTCTGAAGTCATACGGTTCAGCACCGCTCAGCTCGAGATACTCGGCCGAAAATCCGTTCAAGTCGAACGCCGCCCGTGCGACATGCGCCATGGCCGGCTCTGCAAAATCTATCTCAAGACCGCGAGAAGAACTCATATGCCTGACTAGCACGCATTTTGCTCGGATTAAACAAAATTTGCTACTGAAGGGTAGGGTTTGCACCTTGGTTGGCGACCGCTCACCTTCGATGGCATCTCGTCCGTCCAAAGTCGAATTCCCTGTAGAAGAGGCTTTCACCTCGAGACACAGCCCATCTACGCTCCAGCCGGTTCCAATCCGCACCAACCTGGCGACAACGCATTTTTGCCGTTTGTCTTTCGCCAGGCTCAAAATCTTGTTATCCGTGCCGCCACGCACCGGAATAGTCGCTCGGAACCAATGCCAACGCATCCTCATAAAAAAGTCTTCGCTGTCGCCCCGATGATCGACTGGACCGATCGTCACTGCCGTTTCCTGCACCGGCAGCTGTCGTCGCGCGCGCTTCTTTATACGGAGATGGTCGTCGCCGATGCGATCATCCATGGGCCGCGGGAGCGGCTCTTGTCCTATTCGCCGGCAGAACATCCTATTGCCTTGCAGCTCGGCGGCTCGAATTCGGAAAAGCTGTCCGAGGCGATCCGGATCGCCGGTGACTACGGTTACGACGAGATCAACCTCAATGTCGGATGCCCCTCGGACCGGGTACAGTCGGGGACATTCGGTGCCTGCCTGATGCGCGACCCCGCGCATGTTGCAGACCTCGTCACAGCCATGAAAAAGGTTTCACAGGCGCCTGTGACCGTCAAATGCCGCATCGGCGTTGATGATCAGGAGCCGGCCGACTCCCTGCCGGACTTTCTCGCGCGAATGATTGGTGCCGGTGCCGACGCGATCTGGATCCATGCCCGTAAGGCCTGGCTGCAGGGACTGTCGCCGAAACAAAACCGCGAGGTTCCTCCACTGGATTACGATCTCGTCCATAGGATGAAGCGTGAGAACCCGGATGTGTTCCTCGGGATCAACGGCGGTATTGCCGATCTTAAGCAAGCTTCTGAACACCTGGAGGTGATGGATGGCGTCATGCTCGGCCGCGCTGCCTATCACAACACCGGCTTGCTGGCGGGCGTCGATGCGCTTCTGGATGGAAGACTTGAGTATCCAGACCCTGACTGGCTGGCGCTGCGCGACGCGATGATTGCCTATGCGGATCAGGTTATCGCCTCCGGTGGCAGATTGCATCACGTGACGCGTCACATGGTTGGTCTGTTTCAGGGTTATCCCGGTGCGCGTCGGTTCCGCCAAATCCTGTCGTCAGAGGCGACGAAGCCTGGCGCTGGGACCGAAATCCTAACCGCTGCGTTCGCGGCAGTGGATTTGAGCTCCGGGCTTGAAAAGGCGGCCGGATAAGCCTTTTGGGATCGATATCCCGTACCCAAGGCGCGTTCTTGGACACGTGCATGCCGGCTGTATATTATTATTTCCTTAAATATTAACACCTAATGTTTTGCTGACAAGTCGATGAAATTGTTCGTCGTGCGTTCTTGTGGTGGCATCCATGTTTCGAGTTCTCGAATGCGTCGTGGTTCAGCATGATCGAAGCACTGTTCTTCTCGCGGCCGGCATCTGCGTCGTCGGCATGCTCGCATTTTTTCTGATCCATAGACGGGCGATCGAGTGCAACGAACGTCGGCGGCGGATCTGGCTCCTTGTCGCCAGCGCCACGGGCGGGCTTTCCATCTGGTCGACGCATTTCGTGGCAATGCTCGCCTACCAAGGCACGATCGCGATCGAATTCGAGCGCGTCCTCACCCTTGTCTCGGCTCTGACTGCCGTCGCCGGCTTCTGGTTGGCGCTGCAGATTGCCGATCGATCGAAGACGGTTTCTTCGATCGCAGCCGGCATGGTCGCCACCGTCACGGTCGCCGCCATGCACTTGATCGGCACCGAAGCGATCCGTGCCGCAGCCACGACCCGCTACGAAATGACGCCCATCCTGATCGGCTCTGTTGTCTCTTTCTCTCTCTTCACCGCGGCGTTCGCCTCCACGACGCTTCGAAGAAGCACCCTGCGCCCGATCTGTGCAGTCGCTGCCAGTGTTGCTGCCATTTGCATCCTGCATTTCACTGCAATGTCGGCGACCGAGCTGATCCCCGATCCGACGCTTCCAGAGGCCTCGCTCGACGGTGGCGGGCGGATCTGGCTCATTGGCGCGGTTTCGATCGTCATGAGTGTGATCGTGCTGACGACTGTTGCCGCGAGCTTCATCGACCGGTACCTGACGGATTTGCGTGGCTTCGCCAACGCGACGCTTGAAGGCCTCGCGGTGGTTCGCGATGGCCGCGTCATCGAGACCAATGCTCGCTTTGCCGAATTGCTGTTGCTGCGCGACCGCGACATCCTCGGCCGAGATCCCGACGATCTGCTGGCGGCAGCCGACGGTCTTCCGCTGACGGCTCAAAGGAATTCCGCAGTCGCTGCCACGCCGAAAGTGACGGACCGTGAGGTCTTTCTCGAGGTTGCCGTCCATACGATCGAGTATCGCGGTCGCTCCTGCCAGGTTCTGGCTGTCCGCGATCTGACCGAGAAGCGCATTGCGGAGCGCCGCATCGAACACATGGCCCGCCACGACGCTTTGACTGACCTTCCCAACCGTACGCTCTTCAACGATCGGCTCGACGGTGCCTTAAGGACGGCTGCACTTTCCGGCGATGTGCTGGCGGTGCTTGCCCTTGATCTCGACCGCTTCAAGGCCGTCAACGATGCGTTCGGCCATGCGGAAGGCGATCGTGTCCTGATCCGGGTCGCCGATATCCTGCGGCGCTGTGTCGGTCCGGCCGATACGCCGTCCCGCATCGGCGGCGACGAGTTCATCATCCTCCAGACAGGCGTCGAACAGCCGGCGGGCGCAAACCTGCTCGCCGAGCGTATCCTCGAAACCTTCCGAACCGAAATGAATGTCGCACTCGATCCCACCGCCGTCGGCGTCAGCATCGGCTGCGCGGTTTATCCGGACGACGGAGAAACGCCTGATGACTTGCGCAATGCGGCCGACATGGCCCTCTACAATGCGAAGTTCTCGGGACGTGGTACGGCAGCATTCTATTCCGCGGCAATGGACGCAGAGCTGCGCGAGCGGCGCGAGATCGAGAGCGAGTTGCGCTACGCCGTACTGCGCTCGCAACTCAGCATGGTATTCCAGCCACTCTTTGATGCCACAAGCGGCCTCTGCTCGGGCTATGAGGCCCTGATGCGGTGGAAGCATCCGCAATGGGGCAATGTCTCACCGAGCGTCTTCATTCCGGTTGCCGAGGAAACCGGCATCATCGTGCCGATCGGTGAATGGGCGATGCGCGAAGCCTGCAGGGTGGCCAGTACCTGGGATGACGGCCTGGCGGTAGCGGTCAACGTTTCGGCCATCCAGTTTCGCTTCCCGAACCTTGTCGACATGATTGCGTCGGCACTGGATGAGAGCGGCCTGGAGCCCCACCGGCTTGAACTCGAGATCACAGAGACCTCGCTGCTCAAGGATCGCGACACGACGCTCGCGACCTTGCTCCGGTTGAAGGCGCTGGGAGTCCATGTGGTGATGGATGACTTCGGCACCGGCTATTCGTCGCTCAGCAACCTGCACAGCTTCCCCTTTGACAAGATCAAGATCGACCGCAGTTTTATCAGCGAGATGGAGGAAAGCGACAGCGCCCGTGCCATCGTCAAAGCCATCATCGGTCTCGGCAAGAGCCTGGACTTGCCCGTCGTCGCGGAAGGCATCGAGACCTTCGGGCAGCACCGGATGGTGGTCGAAGACGGCTGCGAACAGCTGCAGGGTTTTCTCCTCGGCAAGCCGAAGAGCGAGGGCGAAGTGGAGATCCTCTCAGGAATTCGCAATCTTCCGAATTATCGCCGTCGAGGTTAAGGTGGGCGATCATACGGGCTGTTTCGTCAGCAACCCGCTGGCAAGGTGACGGAACGCTTCGACGGCTTTTTCCAACACGGCCGGCGGATCGTCGGCCGCAGCGATCCACAATGCGGCGTTGAGTGCCGCACCGTTGATGAGACGTGCGGCGGCCTCCGCATCCATGCTCTTGACCGTCCCTTCGGCGATGAGAGCGCTGATCGTATCCGCCGTGGTGCGCAGACAGGCGTTCTGATTGGGCCAACGCGATGGGTCGCCGAGGACAGCAGGACCATCCAGCAACATGATGCGCTGAATTTCCGGCTCCAGCGACATCTCGATATAGGCGACCGCCTCGGCAAGAAAGCGGTCCCAAAGTGTCCTGCCGGCGTGGTTTGCGGAAGCACGCATCCGCCCCAGCATCTCGGAATCAATCTGATCGATCACCGCTTGTAAAAGACCCTTCTTGTCTCCGAAATTATGGTAGAGCGCACCCCGCGTCAGGCCGGCGGACGCCGTGAAGTCGTCCATGGACGAGCTGGCATAGCCTTTCTCGGCGAAGGACTTGCGAGCCGCGCTGATCAGCTTGACCCGCGTTTCTTCCATCATCGTTGTACGCTTGCTCGGCGCCATCGCTCACCCCTAAACCGGATTCTTACAGCAGTTGACATACGCAGCGTATCTGAGATACGCAGTTGCATACGGAGCGTATATCAAGATTTACGTGGTCAGGGAAGGCTCCTGCAACGCCGTGGACGCAACAACCGATTGGAGACGAGCTATGATCGAACGAGAAGCAATTTTCCCCGCAGGCCGACAGGCCCTTTACGAGATCAACAAATACTCAGCCGCGATAAGGTCGGGTGATCTTCTCTTCGTGTCCGGACAGGTTGGCAGCCGTGATGACGGGACGCCGGAACCGAATTTTGAAAAACAGGTTCAACTCGCGTTCGACAATCTGCGTGCGGTTCTCGCAGCGGCAGGCTGCGGGTTCGACGACATCATCGACGTCACCACGTTTCACACCGACCCTGAAAATCAGTTCGGGACGATTCAGGCAGTTCGCTTGGGCATAATGGGGGAAAAGCCGTACCCGAATTGGACAGCGGTTGGGGTAAACTGGCTCGCGGGGTTCGACTTCGAGATCAAAGTGATCGCTCGTATCCCGTAATCCCGAGCGGGCCGCGATTGCAGCACGGTCAGCGCCCGATATTAGGCTACGGCGAGTTGCCGTAGCAAACGCTTCAGTTCGACCGATTCCGGCAAAGGCTCGGGCGGTTCGGACTTAAGGTTGTTGCGATCATTGAGTTCAAACTGGTACCAGTTGAAAAGACCAGATGCGACAGTCTGAGCCTCCTCGCTCGACACGTCCACATGTCTCTCCTCGCACCAGGCTTCCAGGAACCTCTGAAGAAGTTCGAGATCATCCGAACCTAGCACGATCGCCGATGAGGCGTTGTCCTGACACATTCTACCCTCGCATCCTTGACAGGCACTCTCCTGATATCGGCGTAGCCGGATGATCAGAAAAGACTGCGGGGCGTCTTTGAAAAGGCGACACCTGAGCGCTGCATCCCGGAGTATGCATGCGTCCCGCAGTGCAAGTTAACGCAGAACCAACGAATTGGTTCAATTCGGGAAAAGCAGTCGGGAGTAAAACGAAAGATTAGGAAGTCTTGACCGCGCGCTTGGTCTTCGTCGCCGCTTTTTTTACAGGGGCGGGGGCATCAGCGGTCTGCTGGAGCCGCAGAGCACGTAGTTTTTCTGTCTTCTTTTCACGAGCAATAACTTCGGCGTCCAGGATGTCACGCACCACGGAGTTGGTCTGCTCCGATTTGGCTTGTGCCGACATTTTCGCGGGCTTGAAGAACTGGTCCTTGGTCGCTGTCATGCTTTCCTCCTGGAAACGGCCGATGTCTGCCGTGGACCGCGAGAATGGCATAGACTGCCATCCTGCGATTGGTTGCGTGGCTCTGGCTTGTGCTCAAAACCACGCTCATGTCGGAGCCTAGCGGGCGCGAGCTACGATGACTTTTTTCTTCGGAGCCGGAAGCAGGCCTTCGCGCTGCATCTGCTTGCGAGCAAGCTTGCGCGCGCGACGGATCGCATCTGCTTTTTCACGTGCACGCTTCTCGGAAGGCTTTTCGTAAGCGCTACGAGCCTTCATTTCGCGGAAGATACCTTCGCGCTGCATCTTCTTCTTCAGGACGCGGAGAGCCTGATCAACGTTGTTATCTCTGACGAGTACCTGCAAAATATCTCCTTACGCGGCGAACCGCTATCTCTTGAAATTTGTCGGACGCGGGTTGATCGGGAAGCGATCTCACATCCGCTCTCTTTTCACCCATTCGAAGTTAAACCGTCTAGCACAGTAAAACCTCAGAATGGACGAAAAAACAAAAGGCCGGGAGATGAACCCCGACCTTCCACCATCATCGCCGCCTTCGTGCCAGTACATCCGTGGTCACGCGGGGCAATGACAAAGCCTTAAGCAGCGCGCAGGTTGTCTGCGGAGCTCTTGCCAGAACGCTTGTCCTGGACAATTTCGTAGCTGATCTTCTGACCTTCGTTCAGGCCATTCATGCCAGCGCGCTCAACAGCGGAGATGTGAACGAACACATCCTGGCTGCCGTTGTCAGGCTGAATGAAACCAAAACCCTTGGTGCTGTTAAACCACTTTACAGTGCCGGTATCCATAACGATTTCCTTTCAATCGTAGTAAGTTGCCAACCCTGAAATACGGGGTCGGGGGTAGATCGACGTTGAGAGGAAATCAGAAAGAGCTCCAAGTTTTCCGGGAGCTGCGGACGAGTCGCTAGCAAAGTTCGATGAAACTCAAAATAGAGAATAATTGCACTTAAACAAGGGCTGCGCGAAAATATATCCCGGAGAGGCCCAAAGCCCGGGCCTCTCCGTTATTCGTGTTACTCCGCGGCCTCCGCGTAGTCCTCAAGCGGCGGGCAGGTGCAGAGCAGATTGCGGTCGCCATAGACATTGTCGACGCGGTTGACCGGCGACCAGTATTTGTCGACACGGAAAGCGCCCGGCGGGTAGCAGGCCTGTTCGCGGCTATAAGGACGATCCCATTCGCCGACCAGGTCTTCCACCGTGTGCGGGGCGTTCCTCAGCGGGTTGTTGACCCTGTCCATGCGACCGTCTTCGATCGCACGAGCCTCTTCGCGGACTGCCAGCATCGCATCGCAGAACCGGTCGATCTCGGCCTTCGTTTCCGATTCCGTCGGTTCGATCATCAGCGTACCGGCAACCGGCCAGCTCATGGTCGGGGCGTGGAAGCCGCAGTCGATCAGGCGTTTTGCAACGTCGTCGACAGAGACGCCGGCCGAGGCGTTGAGCGGGCGGGTGTCGATGATGCACTCATGCGCGACGCGTCCGCTTGCGGACTTGTAGAGCACATCGTAGGCGCCCTTGAGCCGGGCTGCGATATAGTTGGCGTTGAGGATCGCAACCTTCGTCGCCTGCGTGAGCCCTTCGCCGCCCATCATCAGGCAGTAGGACCAGGAGATTGGCAGGATCGAGGGAGAGCCGAACGGCGCCGCCGAAACCGCACCTTCGCTGCCGAGTTCTCCGGCCCATTGCGGGTGACCGGGCAGGTGGCTTGCCAGGTGCGCCTTGACGCCGATCGGCCCCATGCCGGGACCGCCGCCGCCATGCGGAATGCAGAACGTCTTGTGCAGGTTGAGATGCGAAACGTCGGAGCCAATGTCACCCGGGCGGGACAATCCGACCATTGCGTTCATATTGGCACCGTCGAGATAGACCTGGCCGCCATTGGCATGGGTGATCTCGCAGATCTCCTTCACCGTCTCCTCGAACACGCCGTGTGTCGAAGGATAGGTGATCATGCAGCAGGACAGATTTGCCGCATGCTGCTGTGCCTTGGCACGGAAGTCTTCGAGATCGATATCGCCGTTCTCGAGCACTTTCACGACCACGACCTTCATGCCGACCATCTGGGCCGAGGCAGGATTGGTGCCGTGCGCGGAGGTGGGGATGAGGCAGACGTCGCGATGGGTATCGCCATTGGCGATGTGATAGTTGCGGATCGTTAGCAGGCCCGCATACTCGCCCTGAGCACCGGAATTCGGCTGCATCGAGAAGGCATCGTAACCGGTTATCTGGCAAAGCTTTGCCGACAGATCGTCGATCATTTCCTTGTAGCCGAGTGCCTGGTCGACCGGCACGAACGGATGGATGTCGGAAAACTCCGGCCAGGTGATCGGCAGCATTTCAGCCGTCGCGTTCAGCTTCATCGTGCAGGAGCCGAGCGGGATCATCGCGCGGTCCAGCGCCAGGTCGCGGTCCGACAGGCGGCGGATGTAGCGGGTCATCTCGCTTTCGGCGCGGTTCATGTGGAAGATCGGATGGGTCATGTAATCCGATTTTCTGAGAAGCGCGTTGGGCAGGCGGTATTCGACCGGGAAGTCCGACACCTTGAAGTCACCGCCGAATGCGCGCCAGACGGCCTCGAGCGTGACAGGGCGGGTGCGTTCGTCGAGCGACATGCCAATCCTGGTTTCACCGACCTTGCGCAGGTTGACGCCTTCAGCAACGGCCGCCCGCATGATCACACCCTGCATGTGGCCGACCTCGACAGTGAACGTGTCGAAGAACGTATCGGGTTCGATCGTGTAACCGAGCTTTTCCAGGCCCTTGGCCATCAGCACGGCCTTTTTGTGCACCGCTTGGGCAATCGCCTTCAGGCCTTCCGGGCCGTGGAAGACGCCGTACATCGAGGCCATGACAGCGAGCAGAACCTGCGCGGTGCAGATGTTCGACGTGGCCTTCTCGCGGCGGATATGCTGTTCGCGGGTCTGCAGCGACAGGCGGTAGGCACGATTGCCGCGGGCATCGACGGAGACGCCGACGAGGCGGCCGGGCATGGCGCGCTTGTGCGCATCCTTGACCGACATATAGGCCGCGTGCGGGCCGCCGTAACCGACAGGCACGCCAAACCGCTGCGACGAGCCGATCGCGATATCCGCACCCATTTCGCCGGGCGATTTCAGAAGCGTCAGCGCCAGAAGATCGGCCGCCATAGCAGCGACCGCACCGGTCTGGTGCAGGCGGGAGATAAGGCCCGAGAAGTCACGCACTTCGCCGTTCGTGCCGGGATACTGGAAGATCGCGCCGAACACGTCGACCGGGTCGAGATCGGTCATCGGATCACCGACGATCACGCTCCAGCCGAGCGGGGCTGCACGTGTCTCGATCAGCGCAATCGTCTGCGGATGACAGGCGTGGTCGACGAAGAAGGCGGTTGCCTTCGATTTCGCCTGACGCTGGCAAAGCGCCATGGCTTCGGCAGCCGCCGTCGCTTCATCGAGCAGCGAAGCATTGGCGACGTCGAGGCCGGTCAGGTCGCAGATCATCGTCTGGAAGTTCAGAAGCGCTTCGAGGCGGCCTTGGGAGATTTCCGGCTGGTAGGGCGTGTATGCCGTGTACCAGGCTGGGTTCTCCAGAATGTTGCGCTGGATCACAGGCGGCGTCACGGTGCCGTAATAGCCCTGTCCGATCAGCGTGGTCAGCACCTGGTTCTTGTTGGCCGTCTCGCGCAGCTTGTCGAGCGCTTCGCGTTCGGTCAGCGCCGCACCCCAGGTCAGCGGGTTCTGCTGACGGATGGAGGCGGGAACCGTGGCATCGATCAGCGCGTCGAGCGACTTGTAGCCGATCACGGCAAGCATATCGGTCATCTCCGTCGGAGAGGGACCGATATGCCGTCGGTTGGCGAAATCGTAAGGATCGTAGTCGGTGAAGTGGAAGTCGGTCGAGTCACTCATCCGATCAGTTCCTTATAGGCAGCTTCGTCCATCAGCGCGTCGGCGTCGGCTACATTCTTGAGCCTCAGCTTGAAGAACCAGCCGGCAGCCTGCGGATCGGAATTGACCAGCGACGGGTCGTCGACGATCGCCTGATTGACTTCGGTGACTTCGCCATCGAGTGGCGAATATACGTCGGAGGCTGCCTTGACGCTTTCGACGGTTGCGGCATTGCCGTCCTTCACCAGCTCGGCACCGACTTCCGGCAGTTCGACAAACACGAGATCACCTAGCTGCTCGGCAGCATGGGTGGTGATGCCGACGGTGGCAACGCCGTCTTCGAGTTTCAGCCATTCGTGTTCGGCGGTGAATTTCAGCATGGGAATGTCCTCTTGAGGAAAGCGTGAATCGGGATGACGTGGGGGGGAGGCCGGGGATGGGGCCAGGCCGCCCGCGCGTGTTTATCGCTTGTAGGTCGGCGTGATGAACGGCAGCGCGGCCACCGTCATCGGCAGGTATTTTCCGCGCACTTCGGCAAAGACCTGCGTACCTGCAACTGCATGGCTGACGGGAACGTAACCCATGGCAACCGGACCTTCGACCGTCGGGCCGAATGTACCAGAGGTGACTTCGCCGAGTTCCTTGAGCCCGTCCGCATCGGCAAACAGTTTCGCATGCGAACGCACCGGCGCCTTGCCTTCCGGCTTCAGGCCGACGCGGCGGCGGCTGGTACCGTCTGCCAGTTCGCCAAGGATGCGGTCCGCTCCCGGAAACCCGCCTTCGCGGTCGCCGCCGGCCTTGCGCGCCTTCTGCAGCGCCCATTCGAGCGATGCTTCGATCGGTGACGTCGTGGTGTCGATGTCGTTTCCATAAAGACACAGACCGGCTTCGAGGCGCAGGCTATCACGGGCGCCGAGGCCGATGGCTTCGCAGTCTGGGTGCTCGAGCAATGCCTTGGCAACTGACATGGCATGGTCTTGCGGGATCGAGATCTCGAAGCCGTCCTCGCCGGAATAACCGGAGCGCGAGATGATGCAAGCAACGTCGTGCAGCGGCACTTCGCGGACATCCATGAACTTCATCGAGGAGACGCCAGCCCAGAGCTCGGCCAGAACAGCTTCGGCACGTGGACCCTGGAGGGCGATCAGCGCGCGGTCGTCGAGCAGGGTGACGTCGCAGTCCGGAAGGTGCGCCTTCATGTGGGCAAGGTCGGCATCCTTGCAGGCGGCGTTGACGACGACGAGAAGATGGTCGCCGCGATTGGTGATCATCAGGTCGTCGAGAATGCAGCCATTGTCGTCGGTGAAGAACCCGTAACGCTGACGGCCTTCCTTCAGCGACAGGATGTCGACCGGAACGAGCTTTTCCAGCGCAAGTGCTGCATCTGCATAGTCGCCGGACTTCGCTCTGACGATGACCTGGCCCATGTGGGAGACATCGAACAGGCCTGCGGCAGCACGCGTATGGAGGTGCTCCTTCATCACGCCGAGCGGATATTGCACCGGCATGTCGTAGCCCGCGAACGGCACCATCTTCGCACCAAGCGAAAGATGCAGCGCGTTGAGCGGTGTGGTCTTGAGAACTGAGTGATCGTCCAAAAAGGCGCCTCCAGGTTTTGGCGCTCGCTGAGTAAAATCAGCTCACACGCCGGCTCTGATCAGGGCGCGGTTACGCGCCTGTTTCGAGCCCCCTCTGTCCTTTTCGCCTGAGATTGTTATCCCTTCGGCGAGCCCCCGATGACGGTTGCTACTCTCCAGAGTTCCGGTTGGTCGCCCGTGGTCCTTTTGCCTGAGAGTTTCCGGGGCGGTTGCTCCTTCGGCACCGCATCGAAGCGGCTTCTCCCAACGGGTATGAGGTTCATTATCGAGGAGGCGACAGGTTTGACAAGGGGAGAATGTCGTCGTGACCAAGATTTTTGTCGCACACCATAGAGTTAGGCATCGCGACTGAGTGCCAAGGTTCAAGCTTTCCGGACGTTCAGGAATCTGCTCTACCCGTCGTCTTGAAAGACGATGGGAGGCGTTGTCATGAAATTTCTTGCGACTCTGGCGCTGTTTGCAGCGACACTTGGTGCGGCGGCAGATCAATCCTATGCCCAGGCGGGCGATGCCGGTTCCGGGAATAGTGGCATGCACATGCACGGATCGTCCGATCCGACGGCCACATCGGGCGCCACAGTTCAACTCGGTATGCTCGAGATTTCCGGCGGTTATGTGCGTGCCATGCTTCCCGGCCAGCCGGTCGGCGGTGGCTATCTCGTGATCCGCAACACGGGCAGCAAAAACGATAGACTCGTCTCCGCTTCATCGCCTCTGTCGCCTGCCGTCGAGATCCACGAAATGTCGATGCAGGGCCAGATCATGAAGATGCGCCGTCTCGAAGGCGGCATTGCGGTCCCAGCCGGCCAGACCGTCGAGTTGAAGCCCGGTGGACTGCATCTGATGTTCACCAAAGTCGCGACTCCTTTCAAGCAGGGCGACAGCGTGCCCCTGAAGCTGACCTTCGAGAAGTCCGGCAGTTTCGATCTCACGCTCCCGGTCCAGGGTTTCCGTCCCGGCAACCAGCATAACTGATCACGCGGGATGTGATCTCAGGCGTAATATCTCGTTTAGCTCCGCCATCTATTCTACCGATGGGTTGGCTTTGTGGGGACGAAGATCGTGGATATTTCCAGTGCACCGGAACCGGACGCCGGCATTTACCGACGCCTCAGCACGCTTGCGGAAATCGACACGGTCGCCGACGCCTGGCGGGCCCTTGAAAGCCGGTGCGAAGACCGGCTGACCTATTTTCAGAGTTTCGATTGGTGCCGCGGCTGGGTCGCGGCGTTTGCCGGCGATGGCTCCGCGTTCGAATTCCGGATCGAGACTGTGTGGCGCAACGGCAGTCTCGTCGCAGTCTGGCCTCTGATGGTTCAGACCGTCAGCGGCATAAGGGTATTGGAAAACCTCGGCGCACCCCACTCGCAATACTGCAATCTCCTGTGCGACGACGCCCATCTTGCCGGATTGCTGATGGGCAAGTTGCTGACCCGTATCGAGATGATGCCCGATTGCGATGTCGCGGTCTTTCACCCCGTTCCGCATCAATCCTCGCTGGGTCTCCTGCTTCGCTCACAGCCGACGATCCGAGGCTACGGCGGAAGCAGCGCCGTGCTCGATCTCACGCAGTTTGCCGATTCGGACGCATACCGCTCGCACGGCGGCAAATTGAAGAAGCGCAATCGCAACCGTCGGCGCAACCACCTGGCGCGGCTCGGAGAACTCACCTTCGAGATGATCTGGCCCTCCGATCAAAGGTTTGCCGAATACGTTCGCGACTGTGCGGCGATGAAGCGGGTCTGGCTCCGCGAGACCGGGAGAAGCAGCAGCGGTTTTTCCTTCGATGGCCTGGACGATTTCCTGGCGAGCCTGACGGGTGATGCCGCGTTGCTAGAGGGTGCGTGCCTTTCGATCCTGCGGGCCGGCGATGTCACGGTGGCGATGGAGCTCGGCTTCGTGCGGGCAGGGCACTACTACGCCTATCTTGGCAGCTTCGACTGGAGCCTGCGGCATCTCTCCGCCGGCAAGGTGCAAATGGAAATGACAGTCTGCTGGCTGATCGACAACGGGATCAAGACCTACGATCTTCTCGGCGGCGATGGCGCCTACAAACAATCCTGGGCAAACCAGAAACTGGTGCTGAACGGCTATAGCCTGCCCTTCTCGTGGAAAGGGCGCCTCTACGCGCAGGCTTGGCTTCCGGTCATCCGTCCATTCGCCAAGCGGATGTATTTCACGATACCCGAAAGCTGGCGCCGCTTCCTCAGCGGCATTCAGGGTGTCGGACTTCTTGTACTCGGGGTCTGAGGGTCACTCTTCCGTGTCACGATAGGCGGCTTCGGCCATCTGCAGTGATGCCTGCTGCTGCGGAGGCTGCTGGCCGGCATCGAGGAAATCGAGAGACAGGCTGGTCGCAAGCGTCATCGCCCCGGTGACCGTCGGATCGGTCGCACTCTGATCACGCGCAGAAGCGCGTTCGGCGACACGTTTGGCCTCACCAATTCTCGCTTTGACGGACAATTGTGGCGGCGTTCTTAACGTCTCTATGGCGAGCGCTGCCATGCTTGCCGAAATTGTCGTCACCTGAACCATAGCAACCGCCTTCAACCCATTCGGCACATATGTAATATGCGCCGAGTTTGCCGCGAATTAACCGAAATCTCGGCATTTTAACGGTAGGCACGATTTAGGACTTTTCTGGATATCTCGATGATCACTATCATACTTGTCGCACTCGGCGGCGCATTCGGTTCCGTCGCCCGCTACCTCGTGGGCGTCTGGACGCTGCGCCGGTTCGGGCCGAACTTTCCCTGGGGAACGCTGACCGTCAACATCGTCGGCTGTTTCGCAATCGGTTTGCTAAGCGAGGTGATTGCCCGGCGCCTCAACGCCTCGCCTGAGATGCGTCTCCTGCTGGTGACTGGATTTCTCGGCGGCTTCACGACGTTTTCGGCCTTTTCGCTGGATGTCATCTCGCTGTTCGAGCGCGGCGCAACCGTGGCGGGGGCAAGTTATGTGATCGCAAGCGTTGGTGTGTCGCTGTGTGCGGTCTTTGCTGGGCTGGCGCTCGGGCGGGCAATGCTCTAAAGGGCAGGACTGATCACAGATAAGATGAAAGAGCTTTGATGGCAGGCATCGAGCATATCCGCGTCGAGGCGGACGAGGCAGGCATGCGCCTCGACCGTTGGTTCAAGATCCATTTCCCGGGTCTCGGCTTCGGCCCTCTACAGAAACTACTGCGCTCCGGACAGGTGCGCATCGACGGTGGCCGTGTAAAAAGCGACACCCGTGTTGAGCCCGGCCAGATGGTCCGCATTCCCCCGATGGATACCGACGCGAAGAACAGCGGGCCGATCGCGGGCAAGGATCTGAAGCACGCCGGCGACTACGAGCTTTTGCAGCGGATGATGCTGCATGAAGACGACAAGGTCTTCGTTCTCAATAAGCCGGCGGGTCTGGCTGTGCAGGGCGGATCCGGCGTGACCCGCCATATCGATCAGATGATGGATGCCTTCACCAACAAGAGAGGCGAAAAACCGCGTCTCGTCCACCGGATCGACCGCGACACGTCAGGTGTCCTCGTGGTTGCCCGCACACGCGGTGCGGCGCAGAAGTTGACCGCGGCATTCCGCGAACGCGATACCAAAAAGACCTACTGGGCGCTGGTCAAGGGCGTGCCGCGCAAGCGCGAAGACAAGATTTCCAACTGGCTAGTCAAGGAACAGACGCCCGACGGCGACCGCATGCGGATCGCGAGACATGGCGAGGAGGGCGCTGATCACGCGGTCTCCTACTACCGCGTTCTGGAAACCGCCGCGCAGACGATGGCGTGGCTGGAGATGGAGCCCTATACCGGCCGTACGCACCAGCTGCGTGTCCATGCGCTGCATCTCGGTCACCAGATCATCGGCGATCCGAAATATTTCGACGACGACCACAACTGGCCGTTCCCGGGCGGCATCCAGAAAAAGCTGCATCTGCACGCGCGCCACATCGACATCCCGCATCCGGATGGCGGTCGTCTGCGGGTCACGGCTCCGCTGCCGCCGCACATGGTGCAGTCCTGGAACCTTCTGGGCTTCGACATGGAGAACGGTCGGCGGGAGGACCAGGAATGAAGCTTGTCCTGTTCGATTGCGACGGAACGCTGGTCGACAGCGCCGAACTGATCCACGAGACGATGCTGCGCACCTTCCGTCACTTCGGCAAGGCTGAACCCACACTGGCGCAGACGAAGTCGATCATCGGCCTGACGCTCGACATCGCGATCGCCCGCATCGACGGCAAGCCGCATGCCGATGAGGAGGCCGTCGAGATGATGGCCTATTACAAGTCGCTCTTCTCCGTGGTTCGCCAGGATCTCGATTTCCGCGAGCCTTTGTTCGAGGGCATAAAGGATCTGATCGAGACGATCGGACCGCGGGACGACCTTTTGATCGGCGCGGTCACCGGCAAATCTCGTCGGGGCCTCGATATGATCATGAACACGCACGGCTATGCAGACCATTTCGTCGTCAGCCGCACGGCAGATGATTGCCCGTCCAAACCCCATCCGGCGATGGTCACCGAGTGCTGTGACGCCACTGGAATTCTGCCTGCCGACACTCTTGTCATTGGCGATGCGATCTACGACATGCAGATGGCAAAGGCGGCCGGTGCAACGGCAATCGGTGTTTCCTGGGGATACGCCTCGGTTGGCGAGCTTCAGAAGGCCGGAGCCGACCACATCGTCCATCATCCAAGCGAATTGCTGCCGTTGATCGGCTGAGGGTTTTCCATGCGCGACATACTATCCGACCCGAACGCCGGTTTGAGCCACGAAGACCCGACCCGGCGGGCACAGATCCAGATGCACAAGCCTCTGCCGAAGCGCTTCTACAAGGAAGTCTCGGTTGAGGCGGGCGAGGGTGACTTCGCTATCCTTCTCGACGGGCGGCCGGTGAAGACACCCGCCAAGAACGCCTTGAGAATGCCGACCACACGGGTTGCCGAACTCGTCCGCGACGAATGGGCATCGCAGGTGGATGTGATCGATCCGCGCACGATGCCGGTGACACGGCTCGTCAACACCGCGATCGACGGCATTGCCGTCGACCCGCAGGCCGTGTTCGAGGACATCCTTCGCTTCTCGTCGAGCGACATGCTGTGCTACCGCGCAGAAACACCTGCAAACCTTGCGCTTCGCCAGGCCGAGCAATGGGATCCCGTCCTCGACTGGGCAGCGAACGCGATCGGTGCGCGCTTCGAGGTGATCGAGGGTGTCATGCCCAAGGAGCAGCCTAAGGAAGCGATCGCCGCCCTTTCCGGGGTGTTGCGCAAGTATGCGTCCCCGATCGAGCTCGCATCTCTCCATACGGTGACATCGCTGACGGGCTCCGCAATTCTGGCAATTGCTTTTGCCGAAGGTGAACTCTCCGTCGATGACACATGGCGGATCGCGCATCTGGAGGAAGATTGGGCAATCGAGCATTGGGGATCCGATGCCGAGGCCGAACATCGCCGGGCAAAGCGGTTCGAAGAGATGCAGGCCGCTGCTGCGGTTTTTGACGCAACCACAGGGCGGATTTAATCCTTCTCTAACCCTGTTGGGGGAAGATCGGTACAGTCTGCGTATCGAGTTTTCCCATGCGTTCCGGTGTCCTGCGCCTAGCCCTGATCTTGACCCTGACGCCATCGCTGATGGCGTTTCGCATGCCGTTGGAAGATGGTGTGCGCGACAAGCTTCTCTACGACGTCAGGGGAGCTTTCGTGACGGCACGGCCCGACGTGCCACAGGGCCTCGTCATTGCCACCGACATGCTGATCGATGAGGCTGTCCGCTCGACGATGCGGCCGAGCATGCTGCCGCGAACCATCATCTCCGTCCGCATCGACCGCGCAGCGCCCGTTCCCGTCGTCTTCGGCCGGCGGCTGGAGGCGAGGGTCACGGTTCAGGCCGTCTCCGTCTCGACAGGTGAACCGGTCGCGACGGGCTCCTTCGAAACGTCGGTCTTCCTCTTCGGCAACAAGGATGCCGATGCAGCTCTTGCCAGAAAGATCGCCGACCGGGTGGCGAGCGAGTTCCGCCTGCGCAGCGGACATTCCGCAACCATCACATCTGCGCTGTTCGAACCCTGATTCTTGACGAAATGCATTTGATTTCCGCAGGCAAACCGAGCTTAACTCGTTTGCTGCCGCGCAGCCGCGGCAATGCTACGAGAGGGATTTGACATGCAGTTTTTCAATAGTCTGGGACAATACCGTCCGCAGGCGCTGGCCGTGCTGAGAATCATTGCAGCCCTGCTCTTCATCGAGCACGGCACTATGAAGTTGTTCGGTTTTCCGGCACCGATGGGCGACGGTGCTTTGCCGCCGCTTCTGCTGATTGCAGCACTGCTTGAAGTGGTCGGCGGCGCCTTTCTGGTTGTCGGCTTCATGACCCGCCCGGTCGCGTTTCTCCTGTCCGGCCAGATGGCAGTCGCCTATTTCATGGCGCATGCCAGCAAGGGCTTCTGGCCGGCGCTGAACGGCGGCGAAGGCGCCATCCTGTTCTGCTTCATTTTCCTGTATCTCGTCTTCTCCGGCCCCGGTGCCTGGGCAGTCGACAAGAATTGAGATTTTACGCCCGCGGGCGATTGCGCGCGGGCGTCCTGATCCTCGGACGGGAGACTAGGCCAGACGCTCGGCGTGCCAGCGCAGATGGTCGTCCATGAATGTCGAGATGAAGAAGTAGGAATGGTCGTAGCGCTCATGCAGTCTGAGCGTCAGGGCAATATCCTTGCCCTCGATTGCCTGTTCGAACAGCCATGGCCGCAGGCCGCTGTCGAGGAAGTTGTCGGCCTTGCCCTGATCGAGCAGGAATTCCGGAAAATGCGCCCCGTCCTTCACCAGCGCGCAGGCATCGTATGGCCGCCACGTTGACCGATCGGCACCGAGATATTTTTGGAGTGCCGGCGCAGACCAGTCGGCGGTTGTCGGCTCGACGATGGGCGCAAAGGCCGAGCAGCTCTTGAACCGGTCGGGGTTTTTGAGTGCAATCGTCATGGCGCCGTGCCCCCCCATGGAGTGGCCGAAAATTCCCTGACGGCTCATGTCGACGCGGAATTGTTCGCCGATGAGGGCGGGCAGTTCCTGCGTGATGTAGGTGTACATCTGGTAGTTCTCGGCCCAGGGCTGCTGAGTCGCATCGAGATAAAATCCGGCACCCTTGCCCATCTGCCAGTTGGTCGCCTCATCCGCGACGTCGTCTCCGCGTGGGCTTGTGTCGGGGCAGACGATGACGAGACCGAGCTCTGCAGCCAGCCGGCGATACTCGCCCTTGTCCATCACGTTCTGATGGGTGCAGGTGAGACCCGACAGATACCAGAGAACCGGGCACGGCTCAGACACCGCCTGCGGCGGCACGAACACGGCAAACGTCATATCGCATTTGCAGGCATCCGACGGATGCGAATAGACGCCCTGCATCCCGCCAAATGCGGTGTTCTGTGAAATGATTTTCATCGGTTGTGTTCCTCGATGTTGGGACTTCAGCTGGCCAGCGAAACGACTGCGTTGACCGCAGCGGCTACCAGCACCGTGTTGAAAAAGAAAGACACGACCGAGTGGAGGAGATTGATCCTGCGCATGTCGGTCGCGGTGATCGCGACGTCGGAGGTCTGGGCGGTCATGCCGATGATATAGCCGAAATAGAGAAACTCCCAGCCGCCCGGACGATCGGTTCCGGGAAAGTCGAGGCCGCCAACCGGGCCTTCGACCTTGTCGTCGCCGGGGCGCCAGTAAAGGTGGGCGTAGTGTAGGGCAAACATCATGTGCAGCGAAAACCAGCCGAGAATGACGGCGGCGAAGCCGACCATCACATCCAACGCACCTGACGTCTGCTTGTCGTTCATCGCTTCAAACAGCGTCACCAACGAAATCGCCGCCGCTGCAAGCGTGACGGCCAGGATAAGCGGTGCCGGTTCGTCGGTGTTCTGGCCGCTTTTCTCGAAGCGGTCGGCGTCCAGATGCGGGATTCGGAATGCCATCAATCCAAGATAGACGACGAAAAAGATGATCGCCGTCAGCGCCGCGGCAAGCTCCGGCAGCTGCCAGATCAGCACAGGCAACGCGACGACTGCGACAATCGCCGACGCGAAGAAGGGTCCATGCCGGCGGCGGCGCCAGTGCCACAGCGATGCCTTGCCCTGTTGTGTCGACATCCGCCCTCCCGTACCGACTTGATAGCGCGGTCTAGCCGTTTGATTTGGCGCGCCGGCAGAGCCTGTCCAGCGTCTCCAGGAATTTGGATCGGTCGCGTGGCGAGAAGGCTGCGTTATAGCCCTTGCTTTCGCCCGTCTCGCGCAGATGCTGGCCAAGATCGCGCATGGCGCTCGCCATGCCGATATTGGTCTCGTCGAACACGCGCCCGGTCGGTCCCGTGACAAAGGCACCGGCGGCCACACAACGCACGGCAAGCGGCACGTCGGCCGTGATGACGATGTCGGCAGGGCCGGCGCGCTCGGCAATCCAGTCGTCGGCAGCGTCGAAACCGGCCGAGACGATGACGTTCTTCACCATCGGATCGCGGGACGGACGCAAGCCGGAATTGGCAACGAACGTCACCTCAAACGCGTGACGCTCCGCGACTTTGAGGATTTCCGCCTTCACGGGGCAGGCATCGGCATCGACATAGATCAAGGCTTTGCCCTCAGCATGTCCACATGCGGAATACCGTCCTCCAGATACTCCTCTGATATCGGCGAGAAGCCGAACGAGGCATAGAATTTCTGAAGATGGGCCTGCGCGGAAATCTCGATCGTTTCTCCGGGATAGGCCTGTTCGCAGGCGGCGATCGATTCGCGCATCAACGCTTCGCCGAGCCGCTTGCCCCGATGATCCGGCGAGACGGCAACGCGGCCGATGCGCGGATTGTCTGAGGGCTCCGGCCGCCAGATGCGGGCGCAGGCCAGCAGATCGCGGCCGTCGAGAAGACGCAGATGCAGACAGGCCGGATCGTTGCCGTCAAGTTCCGGATAGGGGCATTCCTGCTCGACGACGAACACGTCCACGCGCATCTTCAGCATGGCATAGAGGTCGAGTGCGGAGAACTCTTCCAGTCTCCGCACATCGGTCGTGTAGGACGGCAGGGTGGTCAATAGACCACCACGCCACGGATGCTTTCGCCCGAATGCATCAGCTCGAAACCCTTGTTGATGTCTTCGAGCGGCATTGTGTGGGTGATCATCGGATCGATCTGGATCTTGCCTTCCATATACCAGTCGACGATCTTCGGCACGTCTGTGCGTCCTCGGGCGCCGCCGAAGGCCGTGCCCATCCAGTTGCGGCCGGTGACCAGCTGGAACGGACGGGTCGAGATCTCCTGACCGGCGCCGGCAACGCCGATGATGACCGACTTGCCCCAGCCGCGATGCGACGATTCGAGCGCCTGGCGCATGACCTTGGTATTGCCGGTGCAATCGAACGTGTAGTCGGCGCCGCCGATCAGGTCGCCGTTGCGCTTGGTCATGTTGACGAGATAGGGCACGATGTCTTCGCCGACCTCTTTCGGGTTGACGAAATGTGTCATGCCGAACTTCTCGCCCCATTCCTTGCGGTCGGGATTGATGTCGACGCCGATGATCATGTCGGCACCGGCAAGCCTCAGGCCCTGAAGGACGTTAAGGCCGATGCCGCCTAGACCGAAGACGATCGCGGTCGAACCGATTTCAACCTTGGCCGTATTGATGACGGCGCCGATGCCCGTCGTGACGCCGCAGCCGATGTAGCAGATCTTGTCGAAGGGCGCGTCGGGATTGACCTTGGCAACCGCGATCTCCGGCAGAACCGTGAAGTTCGAGAATGTCGAACAACCCATGTAATGGTGGATCTTGTCCTTGCCGATCGAAAACCGGCTGGTGCCGTCAGGCATCACGCCCTGGCCCTGCGTGGTGCGGATGGAGGTGCAAAGGTTGGTCTTGCGCGATGTGCAGGAATAGCACTCGCGGCATTCCGGCGTGTAGAGCGGAATGACGTGGTCGCCCTTCTTGACCGAGGTGACACCCGGTCCGACATCAACGACGATGCCGGCGCCCTCATGGCCGAGAATGGCAGGGAAGAGGCCTTCCGGATCGGCGCCCGACAGGGTGAAATCGTCGGTGTGGCAGATGCCGGTCGCCTTGATCTCGATCAGCACTTCGCCGGCGCGAGGGCCTTCCAGCTGTACGGTCATCACTTCGAGCGGTTTGCCAGCCTGAACGGCAACGGCGGCGCGGACATCCATGGTGTCACTCCATTTTATCTATAAGATTCTGCCGGGACTTTTGCACGGCAAGTGGTCCGGGCTCAAGCCGGAAGACGGTATGAATAGTCGCAATCGGGTGATCGGTCAGGGCTCGATGATCGGGGCCTGCGGAGAAGCGCTGCGCGGCACCAACCCCGTCAGCCGAACATCATCGACGACTTCGACCATCATCTTGAAAGGTTTGAAGCCGGAGCGCTGGTAGAATGGCAGCGCCTGCGCCGAATCGAGATGGCAGGTGTGAACCCATAGGCGCGAGATCGGTCGAGACCACGCCTTCTCGATTGCAGCGTTCATCAAGAACCGGCCGGCACCCTTGCCGATCGTACCGGCGGCGAGACCGAAATAGCCAATCTCGCATTCGCCTTGGCGCCGGAAATCGAGTTCCAGCAGCCCCACCGCGCGATCGCCGTCCATCAGGGCGTGAACTTCGACCAATGGGTCTTGAAGGATTGCAGCAAGCTCGCTGTCATCAATGACGAGGCGCGAGGTCCACATCCAGTGTTCGCCGACCGACCTGTAAAGCGCGCGATAATCCTCGATCGACGGCGACGGCCAGTGCTCAACGGTAAGCAATCCTACCGGTGGCATCGAACCCGGTTCCGGTCGTTCCAGCATCTCCAGGCAGGTTACCACGGTCGCGATCATTCCCGGCGGAACATTGGAATATCCGCTCAAAAGCATGGGATTGTCAGGGGACATCGGGTCTTGGCTCATGAGGTCTTTTCACGATGTTTGATGGTCGTTGTCAACGAAGGTCACGCAGGCACCAGCTGTTTCGACTGCGCATGTTCGCGCCAGATGATGAACAGACCCGAGGCGACGATGATGAGGATGCCGAACCATTTCGATGCCGTCGGAAAGTCACCAAACAGCGCATAGCCAAGGACGGTCGCCGAAATGATCTCGAAATACTGGAAGGGCGCGAGCAGCGACAGGGGTGCCATCCTGAACGCCTTCACCACGAGGAGGTGCATGTATCCCGAGATCGAACCCAGGACGACCAGCAGCAGCAACCCGAGCGCGGAGGCGGGCAGGGACGGCTCGAAGTCGGTGACGCCGAAACCGCTTCCCGCTGTCATCGCAAGGCCCATGAAGACGGTGCCGCCGAGGCCGGCGATGGTTTGCATTACCAGCGGCGAATCACTCTCACCAATGGCGCGATTGAGAAACAGATAGAGCGTGAAGAGAAAGGCGCAAGCGACCGGCAGAAGCGCCGTCCAGCCGAATATCGAATAGCTCGGCTGGATCACGATCATCGCACCACCGAAACCGACCACGATGGCAAGCCAGCGCCGCCAGCCGACCCTTTCTCCGAGAAAGATGGCCGACATCATCGTCAGCATGAAGGGTTCAACGAAGTAGATCGCGAACACGTCGGCAAGCGGCATATATTTGACGGCGGCAAAAAACATCAGGCTTGCCGAAGCATGCAACGTGCCGCGCAACAGGTTCATCCACGGGCGATTCGCATGGATGAGCGACCGGGCGGAAAGCAGTGCCAGCGGCAGCAGGCTCAGGAACTGAAACAGGAACCGATAGAAGGTGACCTGTCCGGGCGACATGTGCTCGAAATTCGCCATGTATTTGGCGATGGCATCCATGACCGGCAGAATGGCCATGCACGAGGCCATGATCGCCATGCCCTTGAGCGGGTTTTCGGAAGTCTTTGGGGGCATTGGCCTGCGCTTTCAATTGAACCTGAGTTCAAACACAGGCTGACCTTGTCGGCAAGCCGCAGGTGCGGGCACATCAGCAACGCTTGGCGCTGCAAGCACCGGAAAGCATATCCGATGCTCAGATACAGAGGTCGCGGTATGTTAGGCCGCGAGTTCCGTGGTCTCACCGTGTTCGATCAGAAGGCGCGGGGAGGTCATGTCGCCGGTCTCTTCGTCCACCATTACCGAATAGGCAGCGACTCCGATGACGCGCACCGACATGGCCGTCGCGATCTTCTCGGCGGAGGCCGCGTTCGAGGCCTGGCGCATTTCACCGGGGACGACGTGGCCGCGGTTCTTCTTGAATTGGAGAACGATGAATTTTTCTGCGGTTGCCATGTTACGCTCCTGTGGTGTTCTGTTTATGTTCCATAAGGAGCAAGAAGTCAATTCGTTTGTGAAGATGTGAATTGGGTGACATGACGAGGCTTGAAACGTCGCTTGACGCCAGAAACGAAAAAACCCGGCCGAAGCCGGGTTCTTTTGGTGCGGTCGAGAAGACTCGAACTTCCACGGGTTGCCCCACAGCGACCTCAACGCTGCGCGTCTACCAATTCCGCCACGACCGCATCCGTGGTAGAGCCGAATTGCTCCGGCGAGCGAGCATGTAGCAAAAGGATTTGGGGTGCACAAGTGCGTCGTGACAGATTTTTGAAGGATTTAAACGGGTTGGGGATAACCTTATATAAAGTCCCGGAAAACAAGGCTCTTGCCGCCCTTGTTCGCTTTTGACAGAAGACTGACCATGCTGACACGCACCGATCTCAATCTCTCCATGCTGCCGCAAGCCGACTGTCCGCCCGTAAGATGGCGGGTTTCGGACGAACTCGTGCCTTACGACGAGGCGATCGCCACGATGGAGGCGGAGGTTGCAGCCATTGCCGACGGCCATGCCGACGAACTCGTCTGGCTGCTGGAGCATCCGCCGCTTTATACAGCGGGTACCAGCGCCCAGACCGCCGACCTCATCGAGCCGGATCGGTTTCCCGTATTTGCGACGGGTCGCGGCGGAGAATACACCTATCATGGCCCGGGCCAGCGCGTTGCCTACGTCATGCTGGACCTGAAGCGCCGGCGTCAGGACGTTCGAGCCTATGTGGCGGGCCTTGAGGAGCTGGTCATCCAGACGCTCGACATGATGAACGTTCGCGGCGAGCGGCGCGAGGATCGTGTTGGTGTCTGGGTAAAGCGGCCGGACAAGCCCGCCATGCTCGACGGGTCGGTCACCGAGGACAAAATCGCCGCACTGGGTATTCGCCTGCGCCGCTGGGTGAGCTTCCACGGCCTGTCGCTCAACGTCGAACCCGACCTGTCGCATTTCTCCGGCATCGTGCCCTGCGGGATATCGGGTTATGGGGTCACCAGCCTGGTGGATCTCGGCCTGCCGGTCATGATGACGGATGTCGATATCCGGCTTCGTGAGGCGTTCGAGCAGATCTTCGGCCCGACTGTGAACGAACGTGAACAGGTCACCTCACGGTGACCTGTGCAATCGTCTGATCGTTGGAAGCGACGGTCATAACGACCGGCGTGCAGGTCTCAGTCCTCGTCGGGCATACGTCCATCGACGCCGCCAGCGCGCAGGTTGTTGACGACGGATTTCACGCCGGAAATGCTTTTTACCTTGGCAGCGATGATGCGCACGGCAGATGCCTCGTCGACCAGGCCTTCGAGCGTGACCTCTCCGTCATCGACATGCACGTCGATGGCATCCATCATGGCGATATCGAGCGATTCGATCGCGTCCGTGATGCGCTCCTCAAGATCGTCTGATTCTTCGACCCCGATCGTTGCGGGCGTATCGCTGTCGACAAGCCGTTCCTGCTGCCCGTCGGCCTCGATGCCTTCGACCTGGTAGCCTTCGTTACGATCGCTTTCGAAGTTCGCAGCAGGCTCGCCATAGGCGGCGTTGCCGACCGGACGCGCACCGGCACCGGCTGCATCGTCATAAGGCCAGCCTTCGTCGATGTTGCGGTCGTCGTAATCGCGGAAATCTTCTTCGCGGGAAATATCGTCGGGCTTGCGGGTGGCGGGCATTGTGGTTCCTTCCGTAAGGTTCGTCAGTCGGTAGAGGGTTGCCTCGATAACCGTCAGGAACAGCCTTGGTTCCTCTACCGACCTTTTTCCCACTTGCGGACCAACCGGTCGCGTTTCAACCTCGATGGACGCTTCAGCCAGAAGACGCCGTCCAGCTGGTCGATCTCATGTTGCATGCAGACGGAGTAGAAGCCCGTGGCGTCCTCTTCTGCGTGCGTCCCGTCCAGGCGCTGATAGCGGAACCGGATCGTGGCGGCACGCTCGACCTCTTCGGTAGCACCTGGCATGGATACGCTTCCCTCGGTGTAGCGCATGGGCTGTTCACCGAACGAAAGGATTACCGGGTTGGCATAAAAGCGCGGACCGTCTCCCGCCGACAGTTCGAGCACGACAAGCCGGATGTGAGCCCCGACATGCGCGGCGGTGATTCCGACTCCCGGTGCAGCCCGCATGGTGGCGAGCAGATCCTGCGCGAACGTCTCGAGTGCTGCGTCGAACACGGTAATCGGCTGACACGGCTTTGACAGGCCAGGATCCGGATATCGCAATATCGTCAGGGGTGCCATTCGTTATCCTTCCTCGTCTCTCAAGCGTTCCCATTGGCATGGCGAGAAGCGTTTCGCCACAGATGTTTGACCATTGCGCACTGGACCATCCCGACCATTTGCTCTAGCTGGAATGAAGCGGCAAACGCGTTCGATCTAAGACGGTTATCTGGTTGTTGAAAATCAGTTTCTGCCGTTATCTTCAACCTGCGAGATGCGGATAGCGAGGGCGGCAATGAGCGATATCGGCGAAGAGACCCGCGGTCGCAGCAAGGCCAACGAACCGGCCCACGACATCTATACCGAAGAAGGTGCGGTTCGGCCCGATTTCCTCGCGAGGGTCGGGGCAGCAATCGCCGATCGCGATGTTCTCTATCTGCGCCAGCATGTAGCGCGCCTGCACGAATCCGAACTAGGCGACCTTCTCGAATCGATCATGCCCGACCAGCGCCGGGCGATGGTTCGGCTGCTCGGCACCGACTTCGACCTGACGGCTCTGACCGAGGTGGACGAGGCGATCCGTATGGAGATCGTCGAGCATATGTCCAACGCGCAGATCGCTGCGGGTATTGGCGGTCTCGATTCCGACGACGCGGTCTACATTCTCGAAGATCTCGACAAGGAGGATCGCGAAGAGATCCTCGCGCAGCTGCCGTTCACGGAACGGGTTCGCCTAAGGCGAGCACTCGACTATCCGGAAAGCTCGGCCGGTCGTCGCATGCAGACCGAATTCGTCGCCGTGCCGCCGTTCTGGACGGTTGGCCAGACGATCGACTACATGCGCGAGGATGAAGGCCTACCGGAAAGCTTTACGCAGGTCTTCGTCATCGACCCGACCTTCAAGCTGCTCGGCGTCATCTATCTCGACCGCATCCTGCGCACCAACAGGCAGGTGAAGATCGAGACAATCATGCGGGAGACGAACTACCCCATTCCCGCCGATATGGACCAGGAAGAGGCAGCACAGCTCTTCGAGCAATACGATCTTCTCTCGGCCGCTGTCGTCGATGAAAACGGCAGGCTGGTCGGCGTCCTGACGATCGACGACATCGTCGACGTGATGCAGGAAGAGGCCGAAGAAGACATCATGCGCCTCGGCGGCGTCGGCGATGAAGAACTGTCCGACACCGTGGTCGACATCTCGCGCTCTCGCGTGCCCTGGCTGCTCGTCAACCTCTTGACCGCATTTGTAGCGGCCTCCGTGATCTCGCTGTTCGAAGCCACGATCGAAGAAGTGGTCGCGCTGGCGATCCTGATGCCGATCGTCGCCGGCATGGGCGGCAATGCGGGGTCGCAGACGATGACGGTCACGGTGCGCGCCATCGCGACCCGCGATCTCGATATCCACAATGCCTGGCGCGTCGCGCGGCGTGAAATCTGCGTCGGCCTGATCAATGGCTGTCTGATCGGCACGCTGGTCGGGCTGGTGGCGGGCTTCTGGTTTCAGGATCCCAATATCGGCGGACTGATTGCGACGGCGATGCTCATCAACATGGTCGCGGCCGCCAGCGCCGGCCTGATGGTGCCGATTCTCCTCAACCGGGCAGGGGCGGATCCCGCCGTTTCCTCCGCGGTCTTTGTGACGGCAATCACGGACACGACCGGGTTCTTCTCGTTTCTGGGCCTCGCCACCTGGTGGTTCGCGATCGGGTAACGAGAGCAGCAAACATCCGAAAAATTGACTGTTACGTAAAAGTCAATTATTTGAGGCAGAAATGTCAGGATGTGGCCGTGAACAAATATTACAGCATCACCGAGTTGACCCGCGAGTTCGGCGTTTCCACGCGCACCTTGCGCTTCTATGAAGATGAGGGCCTGATCCATCCGGAGCGCCGCGGACGTACGCGTCTTTTCAGGGCTGCAGACCGCCGTCTGATCATGGAAATTCTCCGTGGACGTCGCATCGGCTTTTCCATCGCGGAGATTCGCGAGATCGTCCAGATCTACAAGGAGCCTCCAGGCGAAATGGGCCAGCTCAAGCTTCTGATGAAGAAGGTCGACGAGAAACGCGATGACCTTCGTCAGAAGCGCAAGGACATCGAGGAAACGCTGCTTGAACTCGACAATGTCGAGGAGGCCTGCCTCACCCGTCTCGCCGAAATCGGCGTCGGCACCTGAACTCTCAGGGAGGCGGCGAAGCGATGGCGCATTCCTGCGCGATCATCTGGATACGGTCGTCCTGTGGTGTGATCACGCCTGACTGCATGGGCGTCATGAGGTTCTGGGCAATCAGCCGATCGGCCGTGCAGGTGCAGAACGCGCGGCAGATGTTGGCGTCGGCACTCCCTATGCAGCCCCTCTCGCAGCTCAAGATGTAACCTTTGCGGACATCCGGCGGCGGAGCGGGATGGACCAGCGAGAAGAGATAGACGAGACCGATCAGGATCGGCTGATGCACGAGATAGATCAGCAGGCTGTGCTGACCGGCCTTTGAGAGTAGGTTCTGTCTTGTCTGGACCTTCGCAATGCGCGGCAGCACGTTGCGTGACATCAGGAACTTGGTTGCGGCGATACCAGCCAATAGAGCGGCAACCCAGGGAAACAACGGCACGTAATCGTTCGAACGGGGCGGAGCCTCGGCGAAGCCCATCCAGGCAAGCCAGCGCGTGTCGAACAGAGCCGAATCGAGAGTTCCCGGCATAGCGACGTAATCGACCAGCATCAGAACAGCGATCATCGCGGCGACCGCAGCCGTGAGCGCCGGAGGAAGCCGCAGGAACGCCAGGCCGATAAGGCTCGACAGGGCGATGTTATGCAGAATGCCGAAATAGATCCATTCGCCCGGGAAGGCGACGAATGTCGCGACGCTGATGGCAAGGGCTGCGCCGACAACGATGCCGAGCCGTTTCGCAAAGGACTGCCAGCGGATCTGCGGCGTATGTGCAAGGACCAGACTGACGCCGGCGAGAAACAGAAACGAACTGGCGATCAGTCGCGCATAGATCTTGAAGAAACCCTGCGTCGCTGTTCCCGGATCGAGATAGCCGAAGAATTCGAGATCCCAGGTGAAATGATAGGTCGCCATGGCGATCAGTGCCACGCCGCGCAGCGTATCGATCAAGACAATGCGCGGCACGCGGGGGGCATTGGGTTGGATCTCTGATGATGTCACGTTCGCATGTCCCGCTCTTGTTTGTCTTTGGTGTCGCTCACCGGGTCCATCAGCGCGAGACGGGCGTCGGAGAAATACTGGCGGCGTGTCAGAACGAAGACCACGATCGCGGTCATCGCCATGAACATGTAGGGCCCGGCGAACCAGCCCAGGTAGCCGATGGAAAGAAACAGCGCCCGAAGGCCGGCATTGAAGTGGCCGGCGGCGATCGTGTTCATCTGGATGACTTGATCTGCGGCGATCTCAGCTTTGGCACGATCAGCATTCGTGTCGTGCATCATCGGCAAGGCGCCGAACAGGATGGTGCAGTAGTTGAACAGACGGTAGGCCCAGCCGAATTTGAAGAAGGAATAGCCGAACAGCACCGTTAGACCGGCAACCTTGAGCTCGAACGCGGTGCGCCCGCCGTAATAGACAAAGGGCAGATTGCTGAACACGTCCTCCACCTTGTCGGTCGAGCCAAGCAGCGCAAAGCAGCCACCAATCGCGAAGATCGAGGTCGAGGCGAAAAAGGCCGTCCCGTTCTGCAGACCGGCCAGGATTTGCGTGTCGATCATCTTGAGATCGCGCCGAAGCGAGTTGTAGATCCAGTTCCGACGCCGCTCCGCCATGGCCCGGTTAAGGCTCAAGCGGGGGAAAAAGCGACTGCCAGACCCCGCTGTGAGCCAGGAATAAAGGGCCCAGAGGGCGAGAAACAGTGCCAGCGCGATATAGTCCGCAGTCGTCATGGGTCTCGCCACAAATCGTGTATGCCTCGTTTCGTCTTGCTTTGTTTCGGCTGTCCGGGCAAGAGGCGTGTGCCTGGTATAGGTTTTTGCAACACCTATCTGTAGAGCGTGTTTCTGTGATGCATGTCGCTCGTGTCCAAGCGGATGTCGGGTGATCGCCTGAGCCGAACTCAGGTTTGGCGTAGCCTCTGCCCAAACGAACGGTCCCGTGAACAATCATGTTTCTTTCAGTTTTCGACGTTTTCAAAATCGGTATCGGTCCTTCCAGCTCGCACACGATGGGGCCGATGTCGGCAGCCAATCGTTTTCTGGAGCTCCTCCTTTCCAATGACTGGCCACGCCCGACGGGTGCTGCCGTCGCGGCGCTGAAGGTCAGCCTCCACGGCTCGCTTGCCTTTACCGGCATTGGGCACGGAACGGGCAGGGCGGTTATCCTCGGTCTTGTCGGCGAAGAGCCGCACAGCGTGGATCCCGATCTGATGGACGCGATCATTGCAGACGTCGAACGTACCGGTCGCGTCACCCCGCCGGGCCACCCCAGCTACGAGTTCAAGCCGGCAACGGACCTGATCTTCGACAAGAAGCAGCCGCTGCCCGGCCATGCCAACGGCATGAGCTTTTCGGCGCTGGATCGGGACGGTCGACTGCTCGTGAAGCGCATCTACTATTCGATCGGCGGCGGGTTTGTCGTGACCGACACCGAACTGGAGGCGATGCGGGCGTCCAAGAAGACGGCAAGCGATGCGCGCGTGCCCTATCCATTCTCGTCCGCCAAACAGATGCTCGAAATGTCGCACGGTTCTGGCCTGACGATTGCCCAGATGAAACGCGCCAACGAGCTGACCAAGATGACCGAGGTCGAACTCGACGAAGGCGTCGACCGGATCTGGGACGCGATGAGGAATTGCATTGATCGCGGTCTGAAGGTCGACGGCATCATGCCGGGTGGCCTCAAGGTGAAGCGCCGTGCGCGGGCGATCCACGACCGCCTGAACGAGGAATGGCGCAGCAATCGGCTCAACCCGCTTCTCGCCAATGACTGGCTGTCTGTTTACGCGATGGCGGTCAACGAAGAGAATGCCGGTGGCGGCCGTGTCGTGACCGCGCCGACCAACGGTGCCGCCGGGGTCATTCCAGCCACGGTTCGCTATTATCTGCATTTTCACGACGACGCGACGCAGGAAGACATCCGTACCTTTCTTCTGACCGCGGCAGCGATCGGCGGCATCATCAAACACAATGCCTCGATTTCCGGTGCCGAAGTCGGTTGCCAGGGTGAAGTCGGGTCGGCTGCGGCGATGGCCGCTGCAGGTCTCGCCGCCGTTATGGGCGGTTCGCCGGAGCAGATCGAAAATGCTGCGGAGATCGCGCTCGAGCATCACCTCGGCATGACCTGCGATCCCATTGCAGGCCTCGTCCAGGTGCCGTGTATCGAGCGCAATGCGCTTGGCGCCGTAAAGGCCGTGACGGCGGCATCTCTGGCGCTGAAGGGTGACGGCAGCCATTTCGTGCCGCTCGACGCCTGTATTGAAACCATGCGCCAGACTGGCATGGACATGAGCGAGAAGTACAAGGAGACCTCGACCGGCGGGCTTGCCGTGAACGTGGTCGAGTGCTGAGAGCTTCCTGTGGGACGTTTTCCGTTTTGAAAGATCCGACTTGACCCGGCGCAGTCCTTGCGGCTTTGAACGGGCATGGCTCTACATCTGATCAAGCTCTGCGTCGGCGCCGACTCCATCCAGGACCTGAGAGACTGGGTGGCCGAGCGGTCTCTGACCGCCATTTCGGCTGGTCTCGAACCTCACAGCATCCACACGACGCGAATGATGCCGAAGCGCGTCGATGAGCTCGTCGATGGCGGGTCGCTCTACTGGGTGATCAAGGGTCAGGTCTCTGCGCGCCAGAAGCTTCTGGAGGTTCGCACAGTTAAGGGCGAGGATGGTATCGGCCGTTGCCAGCTGGTGCTCGGTCCCGAAGTCATCGAAACCGCGCCGATGCCGAAGCGGCCATTTCAGGGCTGGCGGTATCTCCTCGATAACGAGATCCCGAAGGACCTCGGCGGACTGGGAGATGATGTCACCCAGCTGCCAGAAGAGTTGCGGCGACACCTCGCCGAACTCGGTCTTCTCTAGCTATTCAGCCCAGTCTCAGTCAGCGAAGTCTCAAACGGACCGACGCGCGTCCGGCACGCAGCCCGACATGCAGATGGATCTGAGCCGGTGGCTGCGACTGGCGCCACGCACGGGCTCCATGGCTGAGCAGCAGGGTGACGAGATCCTTGGTCTTTTCCCGGGAACGCGAAGAGAGGTTCATTCCCGCCATTCCCATTCCCGCAAGCCGCATGGCCGCTTCGTGGAGCGGATTGAGCGCAATGCCGCGGGCCTTGGACTTCGTCGCGTTGGCGACGAAGCCGATACTGTTTTCATTCATTCCCATAGGAAACCCCGTTTACGCATTACTATCGAGATTTCACTGCGCCGGCGGATACAAAACACGGTGGCTGGCGCAGCTTTTTTCAGTGGTCGTCTGATGGGCCGATTACTGTATCGACGCCCAGCAGTTCACGCCTTTCTTCTTCAGGATATTGCAGGCATCGATCGCGGACTTCTGGTCGCCGAAGCCCCCAAAACGAGCGCGATAGACCTGGCCGCCATTGGTGCTGAAGGCGACTGTGAAGGGTTTGGCGGAACGCAATACCTTGCCGCCTTTATCCTGCGCATCCTGCAGGAGTTCGTTTGCCATCGAAGGATTGGGCGAGACGCCAATCTGGATGACCCAACCGGACACATCACCCTTGAGAGACACTTTGGGCGTATCGCGGGTGGAGGCCGTGGTGACCGAATCGATTGCCGCCATTTCGGTCCGCTCGCCGGCGCCACTGCGCTTCGGAACATATTCCGGGGCAGGGGTCGGGACAGCGCCAGAACCGAGCATTGCGGAGTTCATCGCTGCCGAAGCCGTTCGCTTCTGCGACGGTTCGCCGAGATAGGCAGTCGCAGCAGGTGCTGCCGTCTCGTCATAGCGAGCGCCGGGCATGGGGCCACTGTTAGGAAGGTCGAGAGCCGAAACCTGACGGGCGTCGGATACTGCAGCAGCGACACGCGGCTGGCTTGCGACGGGAAGCGATGGTGTCGGAACCGGAGCGGACGGAGCCTGCGAGATCAGGTTGCTCTGACCGCCGCGGGACGCTTTCGGAAGATATTCCGCAACAAGCTTGCGCATGGTCGCATCACGAGCGGCGCTGGAGCGGCCACCGAGCACGACTGCAACGATCGAGCGACCGTCGAGCTGTGCCGACGTTGCCAGATTGCTGCCGGCTGCGCGGGTATAACCGGTCTTGATACCGTCGACGCCGCGGACAGTTCCGACCAGGCGATTGTGGTTGCCGATCGTCTGCTTGCCGAAATTGAAAGTGCGGATGGAGAAGTAACCGTAATACTGCGGAAAATGCTGGCGAAGAGCGATGCCGAGGCGAGCCTGATCACGTGCCGTCGTCATCTGCGCCGTGTTGGGCAGGCCGTGTGCGTTCCGATACGTCGTACGCGTCATGCCGAGGGCACGTGCCTTGTTCGTCATCATCTGCGCAAAGCGGTCTTCGGATCCACCGACGAACTCGCCGAGAGCTGTCGCCATATCATTGGCCGACCGCGTAACGAGTGCACGGATCGCCTGATCGACATTGATGGCGCCGCCGGGGCGCACACCCAGTTTCGAAGGCGGCTCGGACGCAGCATGCGCAGAAACCGGAACCTTGGTGTCAAGCGTGATACGACCAGCCTCGAGCGCTTCGAAGGTCAGGTAAAGCGTCATCATCTTCGTGAGCGAAGCTGGATAGCGAAGACCATCCGGATCCTCGCCGTAAAGAACCTTTCCAGACTTGGCGTCGACGACGATCCCTGCATATTTCGGATCGGCATGCGCCGGACTGGCGAGGCTCGAAAAGGCCAAGATCACCGTAAAAAGACAACCGAGAAATTTTCCCGGCACTGCCACGCGTCCCTTGGGGAGGATTGTGGAAAACATGCTCTTCGACACTGCCGCACTCATCGCTTGCATGGTGGTTGTATTACGTCCGGGCTCAGCGCCCCCGATGGGCCCGTTGTCAGGCAATCTAGGGGAACAGCGTTACCAAGAGGTTTATGATGAACGTTTGGTTGCTTCGCAGAGGACCATTTTACCGATTGACCTGCGTTACCGGGTGCCCGGTCACGAGGCGGACTTGGACAAATGTCCGAACTCCGGCGTCAATCTTCTGCCAGTCGCGCAAAAGCACGCTCGAGAATCGATAAAGCACGGTCAGATCCTGCCCGACTCGGATATCGCGCTGGCAGTCGCCGCTGGTAGGGCGCTCTCCCGCCGATGGAAAAAGGCAACGCACGGCGTAGGGGGAGGCGGCACCAGGCTGTGCGCCCGTCAGAATCACCTCGTTCCCGTAACCGCTGTCCGCCCGGAGGCGATGCAGTGTCAGCCCATGCTCAGCCGGTTCGGCCGGGCCTTCGAAAAGTCCCTCGTAGATCGGCTGAAGCCGCCCCGACATGTCGCGCGACATGGTGCTCTGCGACATCTGTACGAAGATCAGAGATGCCGGCTGGGAGACGGTGTCGAATCGCGCCCGATTGGTGGCGCTGTAGCCCGTCATTTCCGGCCAGGTCAGATAGAGGTCCGCCCGTTCAGTTGCACCGCTCCGTCTCTGCTCTTTAAAACGGAGCGTGTTGGCGGAAAGCTGGATGGTATCCTGACCGATCACCAAGTCGAATGTCTCTGTGCTCTCGGAATGGCCACCCAGCATCATCCGCTCGCCGAGCCATCGGCCGCCAACGCTGATGGCGCTGGTCACTATGCCAAGCGCAACCACGATGCCGGTGATCTTGTACAGGGTTCGCCTGGATAGAAGCGGGCTGTCCGTTTCACTAAGGCTGTCGGGTTGCATGCGGCCGGGCTCTCGTCACTGGAGTGGCCGGCGGACCGAACGAGGGGTGCGACCGCGCCGGCAGCGATACCGCCATTGTTGCGGGTTTGTGGTTAATGGATCGTTAGTCATAGTCGCGCGACAGTGGTGAGCGCCATAAACGGAAACGCCGGCAGGATACCTCCTCGGAGGCCCTGCCAGCGTTCTGAATGATGACATGGTCGATCGTTCGTCGGGGTAATCTTGTCTTACTGGCTGACGCTGCCGACTGCGGTTGCCCGGCCGTCCTGGAGTTTGACCCAACGCGCCGGATCATCGGTCGCCTGGCGCTTCAGGTATGTGTATTCCGTATCGGTCCAGATCATGACCTTGTTGCGCATGTTGTCGAGGACGAAGTCGCCGCGATCGGTGCGGACGGTCAGGACTGCATGACCTTCGCCATTCGGCTGCAGCACGACCGTGATCAGCAGGTTGGAAGGCGAAATGCCCTGCTGCGTCAGCATCTTCCGCTTCAGGAGCACGAAGTCCTCGCAGTCGCCGACGGTCCGCGGGTATGCCCAGCGCTCTTCGACGCCGTAGATTTCCTGGTCGGTCATCGGTGTGATCGAGGTGTTGACCGTGTAGTTGACGTCGAGGATCGTGCGCCAGGTGTCTTCGGTGAGTGCCACGGGGCCGGCGTCCTTGTAGGATGCCACGCATTCGCTCGTGTAGGTCTTGCAGAATTCGTAATGACCGATCGGCGGGTTTGCCTTGCCGATAACGCGCATGGCGCCGGATGGCATCGCAAAGGACTGGACGGTCATGGAGCCGATCATTGCAGCGGCGGCGATTGCGAATGCGAGAGCTTTACGGCAGTTCATTTTTCTTGTCTCCCCGTTGTGGGGAAACAATGCCTCAGACCCTTTGATCGACCGCAAAATACCGCAGTAAAATCAGATGCTTATTCTAATCAACTTTGGCGAAAATACGCGTCGAATTCGACGTGCTTTTTCATAAAATACGCACTGCTTTTTCGGCGAATTTGCATAAAATGCCAGATAAATTTGACCTATCCGCGCCTATCTCCCTGATACGGCATCGCTTTGATGAAACGTGACATCACCGAAAGGTGAGCGAAGTCTTGGATCTGCCTGTGCCTGTTGCTTTGCTTCGCCGCGTTCCGGGAAAAAATCGCGACCAAAACAGCCCGTTTTGCCGCCTAAAACTGCGAAAAAAAATCCCGAAAAGGCACAAAATAATTCTGGCGACGTGTTTTTTCGGGATTTTGGTGTGTCGGACCAGCAGTCCAGCGCCGCTGACGATGGCGATGATCTTAAGAATTCACGCCGGAGCAGACACAGCACAACTCAGCTGCCGGCAGGCGGGTTAGAAAATGGATATGATGAGGCTTACAGGAACTCGGTCAGCGCTTCGCGGGACTGGACCGAGTGAAACTCGATCGCGACGCCTTCCATGAAGTGACGCACCACACGTCCGCGCATGTTTCCGAGGCGAAGCGGGGTCCCGATTGACGGACGGGTCTCGATGTCGACAGCCGCACCGGAAAGCGAAAGGTCAAGCAGCCGGCACGGATAGCGGCGCCCGTCGTCGAGAGTAATCTCCGAACGGGTGTTGCGCGGGGTGAGACGATCGTGGCGACGGTCCTCCGGCAGCCCGAGTTCATGCTTGTTGGCGATCCAGGTCAACTGTGCGGCAAGTTTTTCGCGCTTGCGGTCGGTCGCGTTGATCATCATCAGGAAGCCGCCGCCGGCAACACTGAGAACTGTCCCTTCAAGGCGGCCGACGTGATCGAGATAGGCGATGACCCGCTCGTTGGTCCGTGGACGACCGGCACACTGGAAGCTGACGTCCCCGGGGGACATCTCGATCGCGGTGCAGGCATATTCCTCATGGTCGGCCAGCATCAAGCGGCCGCCGATGTTCACGGAGACGCGTTGGAATGAGCGCTGCGCTGCAGTTGCTTGCGAAACGGATGCCTGAGACGAGGTGCCGGAAAACATGGATGAGCGCTTTTTCAGCTAGAGTCCTAGCCTACATTAGCGACAGGGCGTTAATATATGGTTCCCGAAGCCGTCATTGTGGGAAGAAGCTCGCCGGCAGGAAGCGGCGCAGAAGTCCTGACTGGACCAACTGCGGCTGGTCATGCCCGCAGACGGACAACCCGCCGGTTTCATCGCTTTCGACAAAGCCCCAATCTTGAAGATGCAGCCCACTTGCCGGTCTTGCCGCCACCGGGAAAGGGCCGTCGGCAGGCAGAAGTGCTCCGAGTACCCGGTCGCTCCCGGTTTCGGAAGAGCGAAGCGGCATCATCAGCATTTCGCATTCGATTGACGTGCCGGCTACGTTCAGGACTACGTCGGCAATCGCGGGTTTCTCATGGACGAGGATCTGCATGACGACCTCCTGGGCGCGATCGTTTTCTTCGAGATCCCAGATCGTGCGGAACGGCATTCCGCGAAACTCGCCACCGAACAACTCGCATAACCGCGTTCCCGCAAGCCGAAACGTCAATTGGTCGTCTGCCTCGTTTGCGACGATGAAGAGATGAGGCAGAAATCTGCGCAGGGCGACCGGATCGATCTCGTTGCGCATGGGAGGCAACCGCCCGTCGCACAGACCTGTCCAGTATTCGAAGATTTCCGTCGTAGCCGGATTTTGCATTCGCTTTCCCGTGATCCATTTCGAGACGCTTCATCCCGTGCTGAACCGCTTTCTAAGGCACAACACGAGGGTCAGCCTTAACGCTGCGAAAACCATGCCAGAGCGGTGAGCCTAGACGAAAGAATGTCGATCCCAGCGACTAAGTGCTTGTATCCGGTGCTATCTGCAGCTTTTCTTCAGGCGGGTCGTCCTGTAAGCCTGACGCTTCAACAGGGAAGGAATTGTGATGAGCGACAGGCAAGACCTGCCGGGTGCCGCGAACGATACGGACAGGGATGCGGACGCCATCGACGACCAGTCGTCGCAGCCAGTTTTCAATCTTCCCCGAAGTCTGGTGATCACGGTCCTGTTCCTGGCCGTCGTCTATCTAGTCGATGCTTACTTGCTCGACGAGGAGGCGCAGATCTCGGTGCTGATGTGGTTCGCCTTCACGCCCGTACGCTACGTCGTTCCGTTTGCGGAGCAGAATTTCGAATGGCTGTGGACGCCTGTCACCTATTCCTTCCTGCATGGCGGTATCGAGCATATCGGCTTTAACGCACTCTGGCTGGTTGCCTTTGGAGCGCCGGTCGTGCGCCGCATCGGAACTCTCCGCTACGTGCTGTTCTGGATTTTCTCGGCAGCGGCGGCAGCTTTCTTCCATGCCGGCCTGCATTGGGGCGACCAGACGCTGCTCGTCGGCGCTTCAGGCGTCGTCTCAGGCTTGATGGGCGCCGCGTGCCGGTTCGCGTTCCCGGACGGCCGCGGATACGACCGCAGTTTCGGCCATCTCCATCCACGTCAGTCCATACTCGGCTCTTTCCGGAACCGGACAGTGGTGATTTTCACGGCGATGTGGTTCTTCGGAAACGTGCTCGTCGCCATCGGCCTGCCGCTGATCGGATCCGATGTCGGAGAGATCGCCTGGGATGCTCACATCGGTGGCTTTCTCTTCGGCTTTTTGTTTTTCGGCCTGTTCGACAGGATTGCCGCCGATGACCACCCATTGGCGCCCGCTTGATCTCCAGTTGCTGTCGTCTTAAACTTCGCGTCGAGGGACTGTGCCGCAAATGTCTTTGAGGGGAGACGTTTCGGTTCGAATGGTTTTGGAGGAGCGAGCCATGTCGACGACCGTAAAGAGCATGCTGGATTCGAAGGGCCGTAACGTCGTGACCGTCAGCCCGGACGAGACGTTGCGCCAGATCGCGGGCATATTGAACGACAGAAACATCGGTGCCGTGATCATTGCCGGGATGGAGGGGCGTATTGCCGGCATTTTCACCGAGAGAGACCTCGTCCACTGCATCGCCACCAAAGGCGTCGATGCGCTGGAGCAGCCGGTCAAGGCCGTCATGACAACCTCCGTGCAACGCTGTCGGGAGGATCAGACGGCAGACGAGGTGATGGGCATGATGACGGCGGGACGGTTCCGCCATGTCCCGGTAGAAGCCGACGGCAAGCTCTCCGGCATCATTTCGATCGGCGACGTCGTGAAATCGCGGCTGCGCGAAGTGGAGATCGAAGCCGAACAGATGAAGGCCTATATCGCCGGGTAAGTTGGCAGCAAATGTGGCACGTTCGCCCGCATCTTAGCGGGCGAAAACTTCCTGCATGCGCTGAAGCGCCACGATCTGCGACATGGTGGCCTCATAGCCCCGGTCGATCGCCTCGCCGGCGCGGTGGAATTCGGACAGACCGATATCGTTGAGGCGCGGATGCAGCGCCAGATCAGGCGGATCGCCGGCCAGTCTCGCCCGCGATATGCGCTCCTGGATGATGTTGAACGCCTGCACCATTGTGCCGGTGACACCGACGCGGGGGTCGTCCTGATGGCGCGAACGCTCGTGATCGTCCGGCGCATCGGCTGCAGTGTGTTTGACAACCGCGGACCGGCCGAAGACATCGTAGTTGAGGTTCACGGCCACGACCAGCGGCTGCTCGTAGGCGCGGCAGACGGAGGTCGGGACCGGATTGACCAGCGCGCCATCGACCAGCGTGCGGCCGCTGCATTTCACAGGTTCGAAAATCCCCGGCAGCGCGTAGGACGCCCGAAGGGCGCGGATCAGAGAGCCGGCCGAAATCCACACTTCGTGCCCGGTATGAAGTTCCGTCGCGACTGCGACGAAGGGGCGGTCGAGATCCTCGATGGAGATGCCCTGCAGGTGTTCCTGCATTCGCTTCGTTAACCGCATGCCACCGATCAGGCCGCCGCCACCGATGGTGAGGTCGAGAAGCGCCGCGATCCGCCGCATGGTCAGCGATCGGGCAAAGCTTTCGAGTTCGTCGAGCTTGCCGGCGAGATAACAGCCTCCGACCAGCGCGCCGATTGACGTGCCGGCAATCATCCCGACTTCGATGCCGGCTTCGTCAAGCGCGCGCAACACGCCGATATGCGCCCATCCGCGGGCCGCGCCGCCACCAAGTGCTAGAGACAGCTTTGCCTTGCGTGGCTGCTCAATGACAATGGGAGGAGGGGACGTCTGGAGCCGATTTGTGACAGCGTCTGCTGGCGCGGCCTGCCGCTCGTTGCGACTCCAACTCCAATTCATCATCGCCATCACCTCTCAGCTGCACACAGCCACGTACACCAATTAACGCATCGTTTGGTTGCCAATTCGTTATTCAGGTGGGGATGGTATGAAAGCGGTGCAGACGCCTACCGCTTCCCCGTCTCATCATGACCAGAATACACATGTTCTGGATCAAAGTGACGCTGTTGATCCTGTATTTCAAGGACAGCGCCACCGTCACTTTTCTTTACCGCACGATAGAAACAGGAGCGTCGCCCGGTGTGGCAAGCGGCGTCATGGCCGGACATCGAGACCTTGAGCCAGACGGCGTCCTGATCGCAATCGGTCCTGACCTCATGCACAGTCTGCAGATTGCCGGAGGTCTCGCCCTTCTTCCAGAGTTTCGCTCTCGACCGGCTGTAGTAGTGAGCGACGCCCGTCTCGATCGTCAGCGCGAGCGCCTCGGCGTTCATATGCGCCACCATGAGCAATTCGCCATCGCGAATGTCGGTCACGACAGCGGTCACAAGACCGTCGGAATCGAAACGGGGCGTAAAGGCGCCGTCACCCTCGAGCTCGGCCTTATCCGACGAAGGCGCTTGAAAAGTCATTGTCATTTCGGCGCTCAGCGGTTGCGGGCCATGGTAAAGAAACGCGCCTGCTCGGCCGCGTCGGTCTTGAACGCACCGGTAAACCGGGTCGTCAGCGTCTGAGATCCCTGCTTCTCCACACCGCGCATTTCCATGCACATGTGTTCCGCCTCGATCAGGACGGCCACACCGCGCGGCTTCAATGTCGTGTCGATCGCGCTGGCGATCTGTGCCGTCAAATTTTCCTGTGTCTGGAGGCGACGACCGTAGATCTCGATCACACGCGCGATCTTGGACAGCCCCAGAACCCGGCCCTGCGGAAGATAGGCAACGGTCGCCTTGCCTTTGATCGGCAGCATGTGGTGCTCGCAATGGGAGAAGAATGGTATATCGCGAACGAGAACCATATCGTCATAACCCGAGACCTCCTCGAAGGTCCGGCCGAGAACCTCTTCGGCCGACAGATCATAGCCCGAAAAGAGCTCGCGATAGGCTTTTGCAACGCGCTTCGGCGTATCGAGCAAACCTTCGCGCTCCGGATCGTCGCCGGACCACTGGAGCAAGACGCGCACGGCGTCCTCAGCTTCCTGCTGGGTCGGACGAGGCTGTTTCTGGCTGGAGGCCGGAAAATTCTTCAAAATAGCATCCATCTTGTGTCCCTCGATGCGGGCCAGGGCCACATCCGATCTCACTATGGTAAAAAAGCTGATCGCCATGGATCACGCCGGAATACCAGTTTCCTGACTTTTCGTCTGCGCGTTCCGAATTTTCAAGGCATACCATCGCCGTTTTCGCGCGTTTCTCGAAAACGTGTTTCCTTGATAATTCCCGTCGCGGACAACATATAGGGGCCTAATCCAGATTGTGGTAGGTCATCCCGGTAGACGGTGCGTTCGATCGGTCGAGCGGATGTCGAGGACGATGACGTGAGCGAGCGACATGGACGAGATCTATAACCAGAAAATTCTTGAGTTTGCGGGGAACATTGGCCGCGCGGGTGCAATGGACGATGCGGATGCGACGTCCGAAAAGCACTCCAAGCTCTGTGGTTCAAAAGTTCGTGTTTACCTGAAAGTCAGTGACGGCGTGGTGAGCGACTTCTCTCACGAGGTGAGGGCCTGCGCCCTTGGTCAGGCGTCGTCGTCGATCATGGCACGGCATATCGTCGGCGCGCCGGTCGACGAACTGCGCCAGGCGAGGGTCGACATGCTGTCGATGCTGAAAGAGGGCGGCGAAGGCCCGGTCGGCCGCTTCGAAGACATGCGCTACCTGAAGCCTGTGAAGGATTACAAGGCCCGGCATCCGTCTACCATGCTGACGTTCGATGCGGTCGTTGACGCGCTCGATCAGATCGACGTCCGCGACCGGGCCGACAAAGCGACCGCCTGATGTGCGGCTCGCCGGATTGTGACCACGACACGAAACGCGGCGGGCCCTATCGATCGCGCAACTGGCAGGGCCCGTTCAAAAAGACGCCCGGACGCCTCGCCGGTATGGGACTGATCCGGTTCTATCAGCTCACTCTTTCCGGCTTTGTCGGAAACGGCTGCCGCCATATTCCGACCTGTTCCGAGTATGGCTACGAGGCGATCGCCCGACACGGGCTCTGGCCCGGTCTCTGGATGACACTGTACCGAGTCGCGCGCTGCGGTCCTGGTGGCTCCGGCGGACTGGACCCGGTTCCGGACCTGCAGAGGCAACGCCAGGTCTGGTGGATGCCCTGGCGCTACTGGCGTCATGGATAAGCGTGACACCAGCCCAGCTATCTCAAAAGGCGTCAGTCCTTGCAGCTCGCCAGAGCTCGGAAGCTAAAGGCTTTCCGACCATCCGTTCGCGGGTTCCAAACCTTTACTAACGGCCCGAAACACACTATCACCGCGCCCGTTGCCGGCCGGTCGATCTGGCCATTTTACCACCACCCGCATTCGTTGGCGGGACTGGACAGGAGATAGAACATGTCCCAGGTTTCCCTCACATTTCCCGATGGCTCCGTCCGCACGTATGATGCCGGCACGACCGGCCGTGACGTTGCCGAGTCCATTTCCAAGTCGCTTGCCAAAAAGTCTGTCGCGATCGCGATCGACGGGACCGTGCGCGATCTCTCCGACCCCGTCGTCGACGGTCAGATCGAGATCGTTACCCGTACGGACCCCAGGGCACTCGAACTGATCCGCCACGATGCAGCGCACGTGATGGCAGAAGCCGTCCAGGAGCTCTGGCCCGGCACGCAGGTGACCATCGGTCCCGTCATCGAGAACGGCTTCTATTACGACTTTGCCAAGGCCGAGCCCTTCACCCCGGACGACCTGCCGAAGATCGAAAAGCGGATGAAGGAAATCATCCAGCGCAACAAGCCCTTCACCAAGGAAGTCTGGCCGCGCAACAAGGCGCGCGAGGTTTTTGCAGCCAAGGGCGAGGCCTACAAGGTCGAGCTGGTCGATGCCATTCCCGAAGACCAGGATCTGAAGATCTATTATCAGGGCGACTGGTTCGACCTGTGCCGCGGACCGCATATGGCGTCCACGGGCCAGATCGGCACGGCTTTCAAGCTAATGAAGGTGGCTGGCGCCTATTGGCGCGGCGACAGCAACAACGTCATGCTGACGCGCATCTACGGCACGGCCTTTGCAGAGCAGGAGCAGCTCGACAACTACCTGCATATCCTGGCCGAAGCCGAAAAGCGTGACCATCGCAAGCTCGGTCGCGAAATGGACCTGTTCCATTTCCAGGAAGAGGGCCCCGGCGTCGTCTTCTGGCACGGCAAGGGCTGGCGCATGTTCCAGACCCTGACTTCCTACATGCGCCGCCGTCTGGCCGGCACCTACGAAGAGGTCAACGCACCGCAGGTTCTCGACGCGTCTCTCTGGGAAACGTCAGGTCACTGGGGCTGGTATCAGGAAAACATGTTCGCGGTGAAATCCGCTTACGCGTTCACGCATCCGAAGGACGAGGGAGCGGACAATCGCGTCTTCGCATTGAAGCCGATGAACTGCCCCGGCCACGTCCAGATCTTCAAGCACGGTCTGAAGTCCTATCGCGAACTGCCTATCAGGCTTGCCGAATTCGGTCTCGTTCACCGCTACGAAGCGTCAGGTGCGCTTCACGGTCTGATGCGCGTGCGCGGCTTTACGCAGGACGACGCACACGTGTTCTGCACGGACGAGCAGATGGCGGCCGAGTGCCTGCGCATCAACGACCTCATCCTCTCCGTCTACGAGGATTTCGGCTTCGAGGAAGTGGTCGTGAAGCTCTCCACGCGTCCGGAAAAGCGCGTCGGCACCGATGATCTCTGGGATCGCGCCGAAAGCGTCATGACGGACGTTCTGAAAACCATTGAAGAACAGTCCGGCGGTCGCATCAAGACCGGCATTCTTCCGGGCGAGGGCGCCTTCTATGGCCCCAAGTTCGAATACACGCTGAAGGACGCGATCGGTCGCGAATGGCAGTGCGGCACGACTCAGGTCGACTTCAACCTGCCGGAGCGCTTCGGCGCCTTCTACATCGATGCCAACTCGGAAAAGCAGCAGCCGGTGATGATCCACCGTGCCATCTGCGGCTCGATGGAACGGTTCCTCGGCATTCTGATCGAGAACTTCGCAGGCCACATGCCGCTGTGGTTTGCACCGACCCAGGTCGTTGTCGCGACCATCACTTCGGACGCAGACGACTACGGTCGGGAAGTTGCCGAACAGTTGCGCGATGCCGGCCTGCAGGTCGAGACCGACTTCCGCAACGAGAAGATCAACTACAAGGTCCGCGAGCATTCGGTGACCAAGGTTCCGGTCATTATCGTCTGCGGCAAGAAGGAAGCCGAGGAGAACTCGGTCAACATCCGTCGTCTCGGCTCGCAGGCGCAAACGTCGATGACGCTTGAAGAGGCGATTCGGTCGCTTGCGGAAGAAGCGACGCCGCCGGACCTTCGCCGCCGCGCAGCACTGAGAAAGCGCCCGGCCTGATCAAGACCAGCGCCCGCGGGCCATGTCCGCGGGTGCTGTCAAAAAACTGCAATCGTTTTGTAATATTGCCTTCCCATCGGATGCGCCTTTCCGTTGGGAGACTGATTTGCGGTTCAGAGAACTGTCCTACGCCAATGACAGGGATCCGCGCTTCAAGCGCTGGTTCATCCGGTCTATCGAAGGGCTCTCGGGACGCGATCGTTTCGCCCGGCTGTATGATATCTGGCGCACCGACATCGTCGGCAAGAGCGACCGCGTCTTCGGCAAGATGCTCGATATCATCGACGTGGGTCTCGAGATCGAAGGCGCATGGCCTCCCGAAGAACAGCTGCAGTCTCCACTGGTCATCGTTGCAAACCATCCGTTCGGCATCGGAGACGGAATTGCCGTGCTGGCACTTGCCGAACAGCTCGGCCGACCTTTCCGCGTGCTGATCCACAACGATCTCCTGAAGGTTCCTGAGATGGAACCCTATTCGCTGCCCGTATCCTTCGAGGAGACGAAGGAGGCGCTGGTGCTGAACATGCACACGCGGAACGAAGCGATACGGCTGCTGAAAGACGGCACGACCATCATTATCTTTCCAGCCGGCGGTGTCGCAACCGCGAAGAAGGGCTTCGGCATTGCCGACGACCTGCCGTGGAAGATCTTCGCCGCAAAACTCATTCAGGCTACCAGGGCCAACGTGGTTCCGGTCTATTTCGAGGGGCAGAATGGTCGGCTCTTTCATCTGGCCAGCCGGATCTCGATGACATTCAGGCTGTCGCTTCTCATCCGCGAGTTTAAACGCCTGTCTGGAACGTCGATCACGGCACGGGTGGGCAGGGTGATGAGCTGGGACGATATGGCTGGGACCACAGACCGCAAGGAGTTGCTCGGTCTGCTCCACAGTGCCGTCTTCTCCATGCGACCCGTCAGACGTCAGCGGTTTCTCAAGAAGGCCAGTTGACCCAGAAAGCCGATGTCAGTCGGGCACGACGGCAGCGGTCGTGGCATCTGACGGGTTGGCATTGCGCATCAGAACCTCGACATCCACGTTGTTACCAGCCGTCACCTTGAATTCGCGCTGATAGATCTTGTCCTTGTTGCGGGCAACGGCGAGATAGTCGCCCTCGGCCAGCACCATGGAGGGCAGGGCGCTGACGCTTTCGTTGACCACGTCGCCCGCAGCCGTCAGCACCGACCAGGCCGTGTCGGCGATGGCTTCGCCACCCGGCTGAGACACGAGCTTCAGCGACACCTCCGCGGCCTTGTGCTGCAAAACAGCCTGCGTCAGCTTGCCCGCTTCCACCTGGATGTCAGCACGCACGACGGCGTTGATGTCACCGTACTCAGAAACCACGTGATAGGTCCCTGTCGCAAGCCGCACGATGGTGTTGGGCTTCACCTCCGACATCACGAGGGCCCGATCGCCGTTTTCGCGGACTTCGGCCGCATAGACGGAGAAGCTCAGCTGTGCCGGTGGGATAGTCTGGTCCGCTCCGGCAACCGCGTTCAGGATGAACCCGCCGGCATCAAGGACGAGGGTCTGTTTCTGGAAGTCGCCTTCAGAAGGTACAGTTACTTTTTTCGTGACGCCGGCGCGGCCGAACGCGACATTCACGAAATAATCACCCGGCGCCAGCTGGAAAGCGGCGGATCCGCCGTCGGAGCTTGCAACAAGCGGAAGCTTGCCGTCCACACCGGCAATCGGGCTGAACACGCGCCAGGCAAGACCTTCCTGCATCACGTCGCTGTCAGCCGTCAGCTTGGCATCAAACCGCACATCCTTCGCGATCGAGCCGGCGCTTTCGCCCGGTGTGGCCGAGAAGGCGTTCAGCTTGGCCATCTTCCCCGTGCTGTCGAGCTGGCGGAAGCTTCGGAACGCATCGCTTTGCGCGAAACCCAAGTCGGCAGCGGTCAACAGCAGCAGGCCTGCAGCAGCGATACGGGTAACGAACGATAGGCCTGGCATCAGGATATGACCCGTTGACTCTTGTTTTGCGAGAAGCCACTTGAAGACGAACGTCCGGGCATTTTCAAGGCCTACCTCTATATCACGTATCGATCGGAAGCTTTCGACATGGAAAACAACCTGAAGCTCAGCGATTACCTGCAAGAGCGCCACTCGACGCCCGTTGCCCAGATCACAGGCCCGGGCCCATCGCAAGAAGAGCTCGAATCGATCTTGAGCATGTCGGTCCGCGTTCCCGATCATGGCAAAATCGCGCCTTGGCGCCTTGTCGTCTATCGGGGTGACGTTTGCACGAAGCTCGGCGAAACCTTCCTTGAACTCGCGCTCGCCGGTAACCCGGAGATGAATGAACCGGCCAAACAGGCTGAACTGACGCGTTTCACACGTGCACCGCTTGTCGTTGCCGTTGTCAGCACCGCGCAGCCCCATGTCAAAATCCCTGAATGGGAGCAGGTCCTGTCGGCTGGCGCTGTCTGCCTCAACATGCTGATGGCTGCAAATGCACATGGCTATGTTGCCAACTGGCGTACCGAGTGGGTGTGCTACGACGAGCGAGCCCTCGACGCTCTTGGCATGAGCCCGGGCGAAAAGGTCGCGGGTTTCATTCATATCGGCTCGAGCGATTTCGCGACGCCGGACCGGCCGCGGCCGGCTCTTGCCGACGTTGTCACCTACGCAGGTTGAACGCATGTTTTATCGCACCGACACGAACGCCCACGGCATGCGCCATGATCCCTTCAAGGCCATCGTGGCGCCGCGGCCGATCGGCTGGATCGGTACCAAAGGACGCGACGGTTCGCTGAACCTGTCGCCCTATTCTTTCTTCAACATCGTGTCCGATAACCCAAAGATCGTGATGTTCTCCTCGGCGGGACGCAAGCACAGTCTGAAGAATGCGTCGGACACGGGTTTTTTCACGGCAAGCATGGCCAGCCGCCATGTTTCCGAACAGGTCAACGCTTCCTCGGCTCCGGTAGATTACGGGGTGAATGAGTTCGACCTGGCTGGCCTCACCGCCAGAATGGGAGAGGTCGTCGACGCGCCCTACGTTGCGGAGGCCTATTCCGCGCTGGAATGCCGTCTTACCGAAGTGATCCAGCCGAAGGATCTCAAGGGCGAGCTCACCGACGCCTACATGGTGTTTGGTGAGGTGGTCGGAATCCATATCTCCGAAGACATCATCCGGGATGGCCGAATCGACATGCAGCTTGCCCGACCGGTCGGCCGCATGGGCTACCGTGACTATTCCGATGCCGGCGAGGGCGTGTTCGAACTGGTCCGTCCGACGTGAGATTCCATACTCTCGGCCTAGTTCAGGCTACGCGTGAGGTGCGCCGCGCCGGGTGTGGAACATGGTGAACCAATCTTAAACTTTTTGTCTCTACCGTGGCACCAGGCTGTTCCAGACGGAGCAGCAGCGTTGTGTTTCCGGGGCAGGTCGTGATCGTACAGGCATTTCTTCGTTGGGCTGAGACGGCAAGAACTGGGGACCGTTCCCGCGCAGCGGATGCCCTTGGTCGAGCATATCTCCACGCGGCGATGGGGGCAGAAGAGCGCAAGGCTGCCGGATTGGCGATCACTTACCTTCTCGATGACCCTTCGCCGCGCGTACGTCTCGCATTGGCAGAATCGATCGCCGATTCGCCTCAGGCTCCTCGTGCAATCATCCTCGCGCTTGCGGAAGATCAGGTCGAGATCGCCTGTACGGTGATTGCCCGCTCGCCCGTGATCAGCGACTCGGATCTTGTCGACCTGATCGGCCGAGGCGATGGAATGACCCGGCGTCTGATCGCCTCGCGGCCAAATCTTTCCCGCGGCGCCTGTGCAGCACTTGCAGAAATCGGCGACGAGCCGGAAATTCTACTTCTGCTCGAAAGTGGCACTGCGTTGATCACAGGCATATCCCTGCGCCGGATCGCCGAGCGGCATGGACAGCGCCACGACATTCGCAACCTTCTGCTCGAGCGCGAAGACCTTCCTTCAGAAGCGCGCCACATGCTCGTTAGCCATATCGCGGACACGCTTCTCAACTGCGGTCTGGTCCGCTCGACGCTTGCTCGCGGCCGTATCGAATATGTGGGCCGCGAGGCCGACGAAGCGGCAACCGTCGCAATTGCAGGAACGACGTCCCAGCAGGAAGTGCCGGCACTCGTCGAGCATCTCCGGGCATCGGGACGCCTCACACCGTCTTTCCTGATCCACGCCCTCTGCCTTGGCAAGGCTGACCTCGTTGCAGAGGCGGTATCGACCCTTTCCGGGCTCGGAGAGCGTCGCGTGAGGCCTATCCTGGCAACAGGCCGCCTTCATGCCGTTCGCGCCCTTTTTGAAGCCTGTGGTCTGACAAGGGAGATTGCCGCCGTCTTCGTCGAGGCTGTCCTGCTCTGGCGCGACGCGTCGGCGGGTCGTTCCACCGCTGATGTCTGCGGTCGTCTGATCGAGAGGTTTTCAGGGGCTGCAGGGCAGCATCCGGCAGTCTCGGATATGATCCAGATGATCGAGAGACGGCATCGTCTGGAGATGCGGTTCGCCGCACGGGCCTATGCGAGCGAGTTAGCGCTTGCTGCCTGAGCTTAGCGGTCGAAACGCTTGGCAACCCACGAATAACCGCCTTCGACAAGCCTTACGGGCGTCGTCACGAGCGTCTTGACGCCTTCGGTCGTTGGCAAAACGTTGCGAACCCGCTGGATCGCACGGCTGGCCAGACCTTCCTTCTGCTTCTCGCTTACGTCGCTGTTTGGCTCCGGAGCCGCCGCTATCGGCTCGGACGCTTGATCCCGCACGGGAGGGGGTTGCGACTGTGTTGCTGTCTCGATCGCATCGTCCGGATTCTGGCAGACGGCGATGATTACCGGATAAGGCTGATTGGCATAGGACGGTAGCCTGTCTTCGGAAACGGCGTCGCACATTGCGACCGTCGGCCATCTCTGGTCGACCGTCGAGATGTAGCGGCAGTCCGTGGCCGAATCGTTGCAGCCCAAAATAGTCATGACGATGAGCGCGGAATTCATGCTGTTTTCCCCAATGGCGGTTGTTGGGGGTTAGATTGCTCAATGATGGCGCCAGCGAGGCGCCACCGCAGCGGGGCTGAACACTTAAGGCGTTTGCGCCTTTCGCTTATAGGCCCGCTCCGCCGCTTCGCTCGGCGACACCGCAAGGTCGGCCGATTGCACTTCGGTCGTCTCTGCCATCCGGACCTCGCGAATCCATTCCCGCCATATCGACACAATCAGCGCCATCAGAACCGGACCGATAAACAGTCCGAGAAAGCCCATGGTTTTCACACCACCGACAAGGCCGAAGAATGTGGGAAGGAATGGCAATTTGATAGGGCCGCCAACCAGGCGCGGACGAACCGTCTTGTCGACGATAAACAATTCCACCGCACCCCACGTGAACAGCCCGATCCCTGCGACGAACGAGCCGTTGGCAACGAGATAGGCAGATACCAGCGTGAACGAAAGCGGCGCGCCGCCCGGAATAAGCGCCATTACACCAGTGATGACCCCAAGTGTCACAGGCGAGGGGACGCCAGCAATCCAGTAGGCCACGCCAAGCACGATGCCTTCGCCGATCGCAATCAACGTCATCCCGGTCACCGTCGAACTAATTGTCGCCGGTACGACACGCGAAATCCGCTCCCACCGCGACGGCAGGATGCGCTCACCAACGAGATCAATCTGGCGTGAAAACGATGCGCCGTCACGATAAACGAAAAACAGCGCGATCATCATGAACAGCATGGTCAGAACGAGATGGAAGACGCCATCTCCGGCAGCAATCACGGCGCGGTAGATATTGCCGATATTGGCTCCGCTAACGATCTGTACAAGCTCGCCGATGGCGCCAGGTGACCCAACATGCTTTGTCCACTGCAACCCGAGCCAATCACCGGCCCAGGGAAGGCCGATGATCCAGGCTGGAGGCGGTGCCCCGAACCTGTTCACTTCGACCGCCCAGCTGAACCACTGGCGCAGTTCACCCGTGGTGTAGCTGATCGCGACGCCGATCGGCACAATCAGAAAGGCGAGGATGAACAGAATGGCAAGCGTCGCGGCGATTGTCGTGTTTCCGCCAACGCGGACCAAGAGCTTGCGATAAAGTGGCCAGCTCGCAAATCCAATGACCAAGGCGGCCAGAACCGGCACAAGGAAGCCGTAGAAGAAATAAATCGACGCAGCAACAATCAGGACCAGAAGCCATCGAGCTGCCGATATCGCCGGTATCAGAGCAATGCGATTGGGAGAGACCGGTCCCAGCCAACGCGGTTCTATAGGGATGTTCCGATCATCTTGCGCGCTCACGATATACTGCCACTCCCGATTGCTGTCGCCGATATGGTGTCTCGGCCATTACGCTGCAAGCCTACCGTGGACCTCTTAACCGAGCCCTTCATCGTCTGCCTATCCTTCAGATACGATACAAATGTGAAAACACCGAACCATAACTTCGTCTAGGGCATTGCGATGGCTAAACCGTCTTTGTCAGCGCCCCTTGTTTCGGTAGAGCAGAACAATAGATAACCGTCACGTACGCGTGTTTTATAAGAGACGAGATCCAAGGACTTTAATGATGCTCAATGCGGAGGCGGTCGACCTTACAAATTGCGACCGCGAGCCAATTCACATCCCAGGGAGCATTCAACCGCATGGTTGCCTTCTTGCCTGCGACTTAACTGGCGCTGAGATTCTTCACCACTCTGCGAATGTCGGAGAAATGCTCGGTGTTGAAGGTGACATCAACGGCCGGAGACTCGAGGACGTCGTCGGTGGCGAAGCGGCCCATTCGCTTCGCAACGCGCTCGCGACCTCCGATGATCCAGCACGCCCGGCGCTACGCCATGCCTTGCGACTCCCGTCAGGCAAAGCTTTCGACATCTCGTTGCATCGTTTCGACTCCAAGGTGATCATCGAGTTCGAGCCGGCTTCAAACGACGCCGACCAGCCGCTCGAAGTTGCGCGCATGTTGATCAGCCGCATTCGCAACATGAAGAGCATCGACAGGCTTATCGAGAACGCTGCACGGCTGATGTTCGCCATGCTCGGATATGACCGCGTGATGGTCTATCGTTTCGAGGAGGAAGGGTCCGGCAAGGTCGTCAGCGAATACAAACGCCGCGACCTCGAGAGCTTCAAGGGCCAGTATTTTCCTGCAGCGGATATCCCGAAACAGGCACGCATTCTTTACATCAAAAATACCATCCGCGTCATTTCCAACGCTGATAACGAGCGTGTGGCCATCGTCCCTGAGTTGGGCGAAGACGGCCTGCCGCTCGATATGTCCTTCGCGCATCTGCGGAGTGTTTCCCCGATCCACTGCGAGTATCTTCGCAACATGGGCGTCTCTGCCTCGATGTCGGTGTCCATCATCGTCGATGGCGAGTTGTGGGGGCTGATGGCCTGCCACCACTATTCGCCGAAGACCTTGTCGATGCCCCAGCGCGTTGCGGCAGAAACGTTCGGCGAGTTCTTCTCCCTGCATTTGAGCGCGCTGAAACAGAAGCAACTGGTCGAAACGGCAAATCTTGCCAGACGTTCGCTTGACCGATTCCTTCAGATCGCTTCCAACCACAACGATATCAGCGGGCTGTTGAGAAGTTCACTGGATGATTTCGGCGGCATGCTACCCTGCGATGGGGTCGGGCTTTGGCTTGACGGGATCTGGACGGGGCAGGGCCTCGTCCCACAGGAGCATCTCGTTGCCGAACTGGCGGAACTGGTCGGCGGCGTCGCGGGTGGACGGATTTGGTCGACGGCCGAATTGTCTCGGTCGCTACCGTTGTCGATGATCTCGCCGGACGACGTGAGCGGCGTTCTTGCCATTTCCTTGTCCCAGCGCCCTCGCGACTATCTGTTTTTCTTCCGCAAGGAAGTCGTGCAGACCCTCGATTGGGCAGGCAATCCCGACAAGCAGTATACCAGCGGACCGCATGGGGAGCGACTGACGCCGAGGTCGAGCTTCGCCATCTGGAAAGAACAGGTACGCCTCAAGGCTCAACCTTGGACCGATACGGATCTCGAGATTGCCGACGCCATCAGGGCAGTTCTTGTCGAAACCGTACTGCATCATAACGAACTGCTTGCGGACGAGCGCGGTAAGGCGGACGTGCGCCAGCGCATGCTCAACGAGGAGCTCAACCACCGCGTCAAGAACATCCTGTCTGTGATCAAGGCGCTCGTGGGGCATCCTGTGGATGACTCAAGACCGCTGTCTGATTACGTCGGCTCGCTGAAGGGACGCATTCAGGCATTGGCCTATGCGCACGATCAGGTCGTCCGCAGCGGCGATGGCGGACATCTGGCCGACCTTCTCGAAGCCGAACTGCAACCCTATAAGGGAAGCGGCCGCATCGTGACGATGAGCGGACCGCGTTTTTGGCTTGATAGCCGTGCGTTTTCCGTCATGGCCCTCGTCCTGCACGAAATGTCTACCAATGCTGCGAAATACGGTTCGCTCTCGGTATCTGACGGTCGGCTCGACATCGAGTGGGGCCGAAGTGCTGATGGCGATTGCGAGCTGACCTGGAAAGAAACCGGTGGTCCGGTCACAAAGGCGCCCAGTCGCAGTGGGTTCGGCAGTGTCCTTATCAGCCGCAGCATGCCCTTCGAGCTGGATGGTCGGGCATCGGTCGACTATCCGCCCGAGGGCGTCAACGCGGTCTTTGTCATCCCCTCCAAGCACGTTCACGCAGATGATGACGCGGCATCCGAGGACGATCTCCACCTGGATGGGCTCGGCGGACGGACGGCGAGCGAGCGATCACTCGGCAATCTGGAGTTCCTTCTTGTGGAAGATCAGATGCTGATCGCAGCAGATGTCGAGGCGATGCTGGCGGACAATGGTATCGACAAGGTAACGACATCGCCTTCGGTCTCGGACGCGCTTCGCCGCCTCAAGGATTTCACCCCGGACGTCGCGATCCTCGATGTCAATCTGGGATCCGGTACGTCGCTTCCAATCGCGGAAGAACTTCTGCGTCGTCACGTGCCCTTCGTGTTTGCGACGGGATACAGCGATCGCTCGATCATTCCGGCGACGTTTTCAGCGCCGGTTGTGCGCAAGCCTTATGAAGCGACGGCGTTGATCGCCGCCGTCAGCAAGGTTCTGGAACGATAGCTTCAAAATGCGACCGGAAGTCTCCCGGTCGCAGCAATCAGATATCGAGGTTATCGGCAAAGGCGGCGCGTTCCTGGATAAACCGGAATCGCGCCTCGGGCCTCGTGCCCATGAGATTGTCGACCGCCTCGCGCGTGCCTTCGAAATCCACCTCGTCGATCCCGACGCGCAGCAACGTGCGCTTGGCGGGGTCCATGGTCGTTTCCTTCAACTGCGCAGCCATCATCTCGCCAAGGCCTTTGAAGCGACCGATTTCGACTTTCTTGCCCTTGAACACCGTTTCCATCAATTCGGCCCGATGCGCGTCGTTGCGGGCATAGACGGTCTTGCCACCCTGCCTGATGACGTAAAGCGGCGGCACGGCCAGATAAAGATGGCTGCCGCGGATGAGTTCGGGCATTTCCTGATAGAAGAACGTGATCAGCAGCGATGCGATATGGGCGCCGTCGACATCGGCGTCGGTCATGATGATGACCCGCTCGTAGCGAAGATCCTCCTCGCGGTATTTCGTCCGCGTGCCACAGCCAAGCGCCTGCACGAGATCTGCGATCTGCTGGTTGGCCGAGAGTTTCTCGCGGCTTGCCGAGCCGACGTTGAGGATTTTACCTCGGAGCGGAAGAATGGCCTGGTTCAACCGGTTACGGCCCTGCTTCGCCGAGCCGCCAGCCGAGTCACCCTCGACGATGAACAGTTCGGCGCCCTCGGCCGTGTTCTGTGAGCAATCGGCAAGCTTGCCGGGAAGGCGCAGCTTGCGCACGGCCGTCTTGCGATTGACCTCTTTTTCCTTGCGGCGACGAAGCCGCTCTTCGGAGCGCTCAATCACCCAATCGAGCAGTTTCGCGGCCTCGTTGGGATTTCCGGTCAGGTAATGATCGAAGGGGTCGCGCAGAACGTTCTCGACGAGCCGCTGAGCCTCCACGGTCGCAAGCTTGTCCTTGGTCTGGCCGACAAATTCCGGCTCGCGGATAAAGACAGACAGCATGCCCACGGCCGAGATCATCACGTCATCAGTGGTAATCTCGCGGGCACGTTTGTTCTGGGTCAGTTCGGCGTAATTCTTCAGGCCTTTGGTCAGCGCAATGCGCAACCCGGCTTCATGGGTGCCGCCTTCGGTCGTCGGGATGGTGTTGCAGTAGGAGTGAACCTGCGGGTCGCCACCATACCACGTGATGGCCCATTCCATGGCGCCGTGACCACCGGTCTTTTCGGTGCGGCCCGCGAAGATTTCGCGAGTGACGGTGAAATCCTTGCCGAGCGTGGCCGAAAGATAGTCTTTCAGACCGCCGGGAAAATGGAAGACCGCCTTGTCCGGCACGTCGCCACCGGCCTGAACCAGTGACGGATCGCAGCTCCAGCGGATTTCGACGCCGCCGAACAGATAAGCCTTCGAGCGCGCCATGCGGAAAATGCGACCGGCATCGAACTTCGCGTGATCGCCGAAGATCTGCGGATCCGGATGGAAGCGGACGCGGGTGCCGCGACGATTGTGTACGTCACCGAGTTCTTCGAGCCCACCTTGCGGAACGCCGCGGGAAAAACGTTGGCGATAGAGCTTCTTGTTGCGCGCAACCTCGACTTCCAGCATGTCGGACAACGCATTGACCACGGAAACGCCAACCCCATGCAGACCGCCCGAGGTCTCGTAAGCCTTTCCGTCAAACTTACCGCCGGCGTGAAGCTTGGTCATGATGACTTCGAGCGTCGACTTGCCGGGCACTTGCGGATGGTTTTCCACAGGAATCCCACGACCGTTGTCGGTAACCGTCAGGCAGCCTTCGGTATCAAGATACACCTCGATGAAATTGGCATGGCCGGCCACGGCTTCGTCCATCGAGTTGTCGATGACTTCGGCGAACAGATGGTGGAGAGCCTTTTCGTCCGTGCCGCCGATATACATGCCGGGGCGCATACGCACCGGTTCCAGACCCTCCAGCACGCGGATCGACGATGCGCCGTAGTCGTCGCCGTCGGCGGCGATTGTAGCCGGACGTCGCGGCGAAGGCGCTGCCTTGAGCGCGGGTACAGGTTCCGCTGGCGCTGATCTGGGGAGAGCGGGCGTATCGGCAAAAAGGTCGTTATTGTCATCCATTGGCGGTGTCGGTACTACCTGTCGGGGTGCGGAGGAGATAGCCATACCCATCTCGTGCTGTTTCGAATCACATGCGATTTTGCCAGAAAACCGGCTTTCTCGCGATGCCGTACGCACACGGCGGCTCTGCCAGCAATGCTGCCTCGGCTTTAGCATGGCAAGTTGGAAGACAGAAGGTTCCGAATGAAAGCCCGCATGTCCACAGTTCATTTCTTTTTCGGCACGCTTCTTGCTGTAGTGGTCGCGTTCAGCGCTTCAGCAAGCCTCGCGCAGGAAGGCCCCATCAAGCCGTTCAAAGACGAGCTTTTCTCCAGGTTCGAAGTGCTGGAGACTAAGGACGGCGGCGCTTACGAGATGATAGACTACCAGGAACTGCGCGACATCAACGGTCGTGACAGTGAGCCTGAGCGGCGGGTCAAGAATGCCTATGTGGCGCTTGGACCGCGCCGTGTCCAGGAAAATGAAACCCTGGCCTTCTCCGGACGGACCCTTGATGTCACCAGGGTGGGACCTTCGCAAGGTGGCGCCTTCACGGTGATCTTCATCCACGGCAGGGGCGGCGACAGGCGGCTCGGCGTCAACGACTTCACGTTCGGCGGCAATTTCAACCGGCTGAAGAACCTCGTCACCGCGTCGGGCGGGACCTACTATTCGCCAAGCGTCAGATCCTTCGACGACAAAGGTACTGCCGATATCTCTGCCCTTATTCGCTATGCGTCGGAGAAATCGGCAGGACGTCCTGTCATCCTCGCCTGCGCCTCCATGGGTGGCTTGATCTGTCAGGCCGTGAGCCGAGATGCGGCGACGATCCGGTCTCTGAAGGGTATGGTTCTGCTTGGCGGTCCACCCGATCCGGGTCTGCTGTCGACGCCGTTCGCCAAGGCAAAACTGCCGATCTATATCGCTCACGGCAGCGCCGACAGCGTCTACGCAGCCAGCGGACAGACCGAGATCTACCGTAAATTGCAGAGTTCCGGATACCCGGTCCGTATGTCCGTTTTCAATACAGGCGGGCACGGAACACCCATTCGGATGATCGACTGGCGCAAAGCCCTCAATTTCGTGCTTATTGCCCACAAATAACCGGTTTGGCTGCAATCGCGCGTTTAAATGGTTCTCAACCGATTGAATCGCGGCGCAGATCGCTTCCCACCTGGAATGCGTCGACCTCTGGCTCATGACGCGCCATCTGGGATCCATCCAAGCACTTGAAATGCGTTCATTATTCAGCGTACGAAGTGTGAAAGGACATGTCGGGAGGCCTGTCCTGCACGTCTAGGTGGCAGCGCTCAACGGCGTCTGCTGGAGGAGAGGAACAGGGATCGACATGACACCAGAAATTCGCCCGCTTATTGCCGGAAACTGGAAGATGAACGGCACGAGGGACAGCCTTCCCGAGATCAAGGCAATCGCGCAGGGCGTGATGGGACCTCTCTCGGACAAGGTCGAAACCCTGATATGCCCGCCGGCCACGCTTCTCTATGTGGCGACGGCGCTTTCGACAGACAGCCCGCTGATGATCGGCGCCCAGGATTGTCATCGGAAGGATTGCGGCGCGCATACCGGTGATATTTCAGCAAACATGATCGCCGACTGCTTCGGCACGCATGTGATCGTCGGCCATTCCGAACGGCGCGTCGATCATCGTGAAACGGACGCGACGGTTCGCGCCAAGGCCGAGGCTGCCCATGCAGCCGGATTGATCGCGATCGTCTGCGTCGGCGAAACGGCGGAGGAACGCGACACCGGTCAGACACTGGATATTCTGAAGCGTCAGCTCGATGGCTCCCTGCCAGATGATGCGACGGCCGCAAACACGGTCATTGCCTACGAGCCCGTATGGGCGATCGGATCCGGCGTGACGCCGACCGCAAGCGATGTGGAAGCCGCGCATGCTTTCATGCGCGCAGAACTTGTGAAGCGGTTCGGCGACGACGGCAAGGGGATGCGTCTCCTCTACGGCGGCTCGGTCAAGCCGGGCAATGCGGCGGAGCTGATGGCGATCGAAAATGTCGATGGCGCATTGATCGGTGGCGCCAGCTTGAAAGCCGACGATTTTCTCGCCATCTACGGCGTCTATGAGGCCTTGACCGCCTGAGCCATTCAATAGGGGCTTGGAAAGCGGGCGGGCCTCATGTAAAGAGCCGCCAAACTTCTTCTATTGCCTCGCCAACGGGGCAGGGATCTTATTCATGCAGACTGTTCTGATCGTCATTCATCTCATGATCGTGCTGGCGCTTGTCGGCGTCGTGCTGATCCAGCGCTCCGAAGGCGGAGGGCTTGGCATCGGCGGCGGTTCCGGCTTCATGTCGGCGCGCGGCACGGCAAACGCCCTGACCCGCACGACGGCGATCCTGGCGACGCTGTTTTTCGTCACGTCATTGGCGCTCGGTATTCTGGCACGCTACGAATCGCGTCCGACGGATATTCTCGACCGCATTCCGCAGAGCCAGCAGGGTTCAGGCAATGGTATCTTGAACCAGCTCGGCCCGGCACCGACCGCTCCGCCGGCAAGCAACGGCGTCCCATCGGATGGCGCGAGTTCAGCGCCTGCTCCGGCAGCACCGGCAACGGGAGCAGCGCCTTCCGCACCGGCTCCTGCTGCGCCTGCGACACCGGCCCCGGCAACGCCCGCTCCGACGAACAGCGTTCCAACCGGCCAGTAAGGCACGGTTGAAGGCAACAAACTCCGGCGGGCCAAAAGCCTGCCGGTTTTCGTTTGTGGAGATTCCACAGACTTTTTTCGGAAAAAGAAAATTCCGCTGGCGGAATCAGAAATCAGAAGGTATTCGGTGGCTCCCATGGCGCGATATGTATTCATCACAGGCGGCGTGGTTTCTTCCCTCGGAAAAGGAATTGCGGCCGCGGCCCTCGGAGCACTGCTCCAGGCGAGGGGTTACCGGGTTCGGCTGAGGAAGCTCGATCCTTATCTCAACGTTGATCCGGGAACTATGAGCCCGACGCAGCACGGCGAGGTCTTCGTGACCGACGACGGCGCTGAGACCGATCTGGATCTCGGTCACTACGAGCGGTTCACCAGCCGTTCGGCGACCAAGACCGACAACATCACCACCGGCCGCATCTACAAGAACATCATCGACAAGGAACGCCGCGGCGACTACCTCGGCGCGACCGTTCAGGTCATTCCGCATGTCACCAACGAGATCAAGGATTTCGTTACCGAGGGCAATGAGGACTACGATTTCGTTCTCTGCGAAGTTGGCGGTACGGTCGGCGACATCGAAGCGATGCCGTTCATGGAGGCGATCCGCCAGGTCAAGAACGACCTGCCGCGCGGAACAACGATCTATCTGCATCTGACACTGATGCCGTTCATTGCGGCAGCCGGCGAGCTGAAGACCAAGCCGACCCAGCATTCCGTCAAGGAACTGCAGGCGCTGGGTATCGCGCCGGACATCCTGCTGGTGCGCGCAGACCGGGAAATCCCGGAGGCCGAGCGCCGCAAGCTTTCGCTGTTCTGCAACGTTCGCCCATCCGCGGTCATCCAGGCGCTCGACGTCGCCAATATCTACGACGTCCCGATGGCCTACCACAAGGAAGGCCTCGATTCGGAGGTGCTGGCTGCGTTCGGCATCGAACCGGCTCCCAAGCCCCGTCTGGACGCCTGGGAAGAGGTTTGCAACCGCATCCACACACCGGAAGGCGAAGTGACGATCGCGATCGTCGGCAAGTACACAGGCCTCAAGGACGCCTACAAGTCGTTGATCGAGGCCCTGCATCACGGCGGCATCGCCAATCACGTCAAGGTCAATCTCGAGTGGATCGAATCGGAAGTCTTCGAAAAGGAAGACCCGGCTCCGTGGCTTGAAAAGGTTCACGGCATTCTGGTCCCCGGCGGTTTCGGCGAGCGCGGTTCCGAAGGCAAGATCCTCGCAGCCCAGTTTGCCCGCGAACGCAAGGTTCCGTATTTCGGCATCTGCTTCGGCATGCAGATGGCGGTGGTAGAAGCCGCCCGTCATCTCGCCGGCATCGAAGACGCATCCTCGACGGAGTTTGGTCCTGCAAAGGAACCGGTCGTCGGTTTGATGACGGAATGGCTGAAGGGCAACGAGCTCGAGAAGCGGTCTACCGCCGGCAACCTCGGCGGCACGATGCGTCTCGGCGCCTATCAGGCAGCTCTGAAGAAGGGCACCAAGATCGCCGAGATCTACGGATCGACGGATATCTCCGAGCGCCATCGTCACCGTTACGAAGTGAACGTCCAATACAAGGAACGCCTGGAAAACTGCGGCCTCGTTTTTTCGGGAATGTCGCCGGACGGCCTTCTGCCGGAAACGGTCGAATACCCTGACCATCCGTGGTTCATCGGCGTTCAGTACCATCCGGAACTGAAGAGCCGACCGCTCGATCCGCACCCGCTGTTTGCGAGTTTCGTCGAGGCAGCGCTCGAACAGAGCCGTCTCGTCTAAGACAAGAAAAACCCGGCTTCGGCCGGGTTTTTCTTTGCCCGCTTTTCTACTTGAGCGCCTTGTATGCGGCGAGCGCCCGGTCGCGGGCAAAGCCGTGATCGACGATGGGCTTTGGATAGGTCTTCCCCAGCTCGATCCCTGCCTTCTCCAGCACGGCCGCAGGCGCCTCGAACGGCTTGTGGATGTATTTGCGGTCGAGCTTTGCCAGTTCGGGCACATGCTCGCGAACGTAATCGCCGTCTGGATCGAATTTCTCGCCCTGCAGGATAGGGTTGAAGATCCGGAAGAACGGTGAGGCATCGGCGCCGCTGCCGGCCACCCACTGCCAGTTGGCGGAATTGTTGGCAGGATCCGCATCGACAAGCGCATCGCGGAACCACTGCTCGCCCTTGCGCCAGTCGATCATCAGATCCTTGATCATGAACGACGCCGTGATCATCCGCACCCGGTTGTGCATATAGCCGTGTTTCCACAACTGCCGCATACCGGCATCGACGATCGGATAACCCGTCATCCCCTTGGTCCAAGCCGTAAATTGCTTGGCATCGTATTGCCATTCGAATGCGTCGAACTTGTCGTCCCAGTTTTCGCGATCGAGGCCGGGAAATTCGATCAGCAGACCGTAGCAGAAATCGCGCCAGGCAAGCTCGCGGCGGAAGTGCGACACGTCTTCCGATGTCTTCGCCGGAAGACCTCTCGTCTCGTACCAGATGCGGGCAGGGGAAATCTCGCCATGGGTGAGGTGGGCAGACAGCGAAGACGTGGCGTCGATCGCCGGAAAGTCCCGACCGCGCTTGTAGTCGTGCAGGTCCCTGTCGATGATGTCCTTTAACTTCTCCCGCGCGCCCTGTTCGCCCGGTGTCCACATTTCGGAAAAACCCGAAGCCCAGTCCGGCTTTGCCGGCAGCAGGTCCCAGCCGTCCAGGCTTTCCGAACGGGGAAATTGCTTCGGGGCAGGGATGGACTTTGGGGTATCCATCGGCTCGTGCGGTTCGCCGAGCTTCTGCATCGCGTTCCAGAACGGTGTAAAAACCTTGAATGGCTTGCCCGCCCCCGTGCGGATCCGGTCCGGCTCGTGGAGAAGCTGGCCATGAAAGGCGCTGATGGCGATGCCCTTGTCTTTGAGGGCGACCGCGATTTCACGGTCGTAGTCCGTGCGTTCATAGGCGCGGTTGACGAAGACGGAGCGGGCGCCGGTCTTGTGGGCGATGTCGGACAGAACATCCTCGGCCTTTCCCCTAACGAGGACGAGGTCACTGCCGAGCGCTTTCAGCGCGCCCTTGAGTGCCGTCAGCGAATGATGCAGCCACCATTCCTGCGCGCCACCGAGAGGCCCGATGTTCAGTTCGTCGGGTTCGCGGATATAGACGGGGATGACCGAGCCGCCGGCATCGATCGCGGCATTCAGCGCCGCATTGTCATCGAGACGGAGATCCTTGCGAAACCACAGGATGGTCGGAATGTCTTTGTCAGTTGAATGATCGGCAGGCACGCGCTTCTCCGTTCGAGGCATCGCAAAGGACGCCTGGAAAGCGCCTTAGGAACGAATGAGCAATATAGGGCAGGGTGCACCGGCAGCCAGCTCCGGAGCGTGCGGCGGACGCACGATAAGGCCGTCGGATCGCGAAAATATCTTCATCATCGACGAATCCTGCTTTCCGAAAGCCTTGGCAACAAGATTTCCCGCCGCGTCACGCGTCACGCTCGCGCGAACATAGTCCTGCCGCTGGTCGTTCGCCTTCATATGCTCCGCTGTGACACCCATGACCTCGCGGTTCCTCTCGCTGAGACGCGCGAGCTTTCGCAGCAGAGGCTCGAGGAACAGGAGACTGGTCACAAGGCTTGCGACCGGGTTGCCGGGCAGGCCCAGCACATGCATGCCGTCGAGCGAACCGACCATCAGCGGTTTGCCGGGACGCATCGCGATCCGCCAGAAATCGAGTTCCATACCGGCGCCCTTCAGCGTCGACTGGACGAGGTCGTGATCGCCGACAGAAGCTCCACCGAGCGTGACCAGCACGTCGGCCTTTTCGAGCTGCGCCCGTGCGACAGCTGCAGCGATATCCGCCTGGTTGTCCTTGACGATGCCAAGGTCGAGAACCTCACCGCCGTTGGACCGCACCAGTGCGGCGACGCCGAACGTATTGGAGGCAATGATCTGCGCGGTCGCCGGCACACCGCCAGGAACTACAAGCTCGTCACCGGTCGCAAGGATCGCGACCCTTGGTCGCCGATAGATCCCAAGCGTGGGATGGTTCATCGCGGCGGCGACGGTTAGATGCGTGAAGTCGAGCACTGTGCCGCGCTTGAGGACGATCTCGCCCTCCGCGAAATCCTGGCCGCGGGGCCGCACATGCCGTCCTTCGACGACGGCAAATGCAGTGCGGATCCGGTCGTCCGCTATTCGCTCGGCGTCTTCCTGGATGAGGACGGAATCAGCGCCCTGCGGCAGAGGTGCACCCGTGAAGATCCGCACCGTCTCGCCCGGGCCGACAATGCCCTCGAAGGCATGGCCCGCAGACGCCGTCCCGATGACCGACAGTTCCGTGCCGATCGTAGACGCGTCCTCTGCCCGTACTGCGTAGCCGTCCATGGCGGACGCGTCGAACGGTGGCTGTGTCAGCCTCGCGGCCAGATCGGCAGCCAGCACGCGACCGTCGGCCTCGCCGAGCGGGACATTCACGATATCGTCGATCGGACGCGCTGCAGAGAGCAGCCGGCTCCTGGCATCCGCCACGGGGAGTAGTGCCTTCATCAGCCCTCCAGGCGGTATGTTCCGGACTTGCCGCCGGTCTTCTCGAGAAGCTGGATGCCGCCGATCTGCATGCCTTTGTCTGCGGCTTTCGCCATATCGTAGATCGTAAGGCAGGCAACGGACACCGCCGTCAGCGCTTCCATCTCGACGCCGGTCTTGCCGGTCAGCTTGGCGGTCGCCGTGACACGCAGACCGGGCAGGGCGGCGTCTTCGGTAATCTCGACCGAGACCTTGGTCAGCATCAGCGGATGGCAAAGAGGAATGAGATCGCTGGTCTTCTTCGCCGCCATGATCCCGGCGAGCCGCGCTGTTCCAATGACGTCACCCTTCTTGGCATTGCCATCCAGAATCAGCGCCAGCGTCTCGGGAAGCATCCTGACATGACCCTCGGCCGTCGCCGAGCGTACGGTTTCAGTCTTGTCGCCGACATCGACCATATGCGCTTCGCCGGCCGCATCGATATGAGTGAGTGTTGCCATTATTCGGCCGCCTGTGCGGAGAGCTCGCCGGACAGCAGCAGCCGCGTCGCCGCAGCAACGTCGTCCTGACGCATCAGGCTTTCACCGACGAGGAAGGTCTCGATATCAGCCTTCTGAAGCCGCTGGCAGTCGGCGTAGGTGAAGATGCCGCTTTCGCCGACGAGGAGTCGATCGGCTGGCACCATCGGTGCAAGTGTCTCACTGATGGCGAGATCGAGCTCGAACGTGCGCAGATTGCGGTTGTTGATCCCCACCAGCGGTGCCTCGAGCTTCAGCGCCCGCTCCATTTCAGGGGCGTCGTGCACTTCGATCAGCGCATCCATGCCAAGCTCGCCGGCGACCTCGTAGATCGCAAGCGCGTCGTCATCCGACAGCGCCGCCATGATGATCAGGATGCAGTCGGCTCCCCAGGCGCGCGCTTCGTGCACCTGGTAGGTCTCGAACATGAAATCCTTGCGCAGAACGGGCAGGGCGCAGGCAGCCTTTGCTGCGACCATGAATTCCGGCGCACCTTGAAAGCTCGGCGTATCTGTTAGAACAGACAGGCAGGCTGCACCGCCGGCCTCATAGGCTGCGGCGAGCGACGGCGGATCGAAATCTGGACGGATCAACCCTTTCGAAGGGCTCGCCTTCTTGATTTCGGCAATGAGACCAAAAATGCCGGCATCCTTCTTGGCCTGCAACGCACGCAGAAAACCGCGCGGAGCAGGCTGGTCGGCGGAACGAGCCTTTAGCTCAGTGAGCGGTACACTCGCCTTGGCCGCTGCGATTTCCTCGCGCTTATAGGCTTCGATCTTCTTGAGAATATCCGCCATTCGCTCAATCCTTCTCGTTCGATACGGCCACAAGCCGGTCAAGCGCTGCAGCGGCATTGCCGCTTTCGAGCGCGTTCGTGGCGATCGTCATGCCATCCTTCAGCGTTTCGGCCTTTCCGGCGACGACAAGCGCTGCCGCCGCGTTGCAGAGTGAAATGTCCCGGTATGCATTCTTCGCCCCGCCGAGAACCGCCCGCAACGCCTTCGCATTGTGGATGCCGTCACCACCCTTGAGGTCGGCAAGCGTTGCCTGCGGCACGCCAAAATCGGCTGGGGTCAGCTCAAAGGAGCGGATACTGCCACCCTCCAGAGCGCAGACCTGCGTAACGCCTGTCGTGGTGATCTCGTCCAAACCCTGGCCATGCACGACCCAGACAGTCTCGGAGCCAAGACCGCGCAGCACCTCTGCGATCGGCTGCAGCCATTTCGGATCGAAAACGCCGAGCAACTGACGCTTGGCGCCTGCAGGGTTCGAGAGAGGACCTAGAATGTTGAAGATCGTCCGCGTGCCCAGTTCGACGCGGCTAGGCCCCACATGGCGCATCGCGGCATGGTGCATAGACGCAAACATGAAACCGATCCCGGCCTCGCGGATACAACGGGCAATGCGGTCCGGACCGATTTCCAGGTTGACGCCGAGAGCCGACAGAGCGTCCGCCGTCCCCGATTTGGAACTCAACGCCCGGTTGCCATGCTTGGCGACGGGAACGCCCGTACCAGCCACGATGATCGATGCCAGTGTCGAGATGTTGTAGGTGCCGGCACCATCCCCACCCGTGCCGACGATATCAACGGCATCGGCTGGTGCGTCGACCCGCAGCATTTTCTCGCGCATGGTCGTTACGGCGCCGGAAATTTCCGCCACCGTTTCTCCTCGTACGCGCAGCGCAATCAGAAACCCGCCTATCTGCGAGGGCGTCGCCTCGCCGGACATCAGAATGTCGAACGCCTGACGCGCCTCATCCAGCGTGAGGCTCTCCCCGGCAGCAACTTTGGCAATGAAGGGTTTCAGCTCAGGCATTCTTTGGCTCTCAAGTCGCTTAGTATTGCGCGGGCGCAGCCGACTGATTGACGGCGGCCTGGTTGATCGAAACACCGTAGGTGTTCTTGAGGCTGTTGACCATCTGATCGAGCATGTCATCGCCGGCAGAATCGGCCATGCGCTGGAGTTGCTCGTCGCCGGCAAGCGCATCGCTCGTGGCCTGATCGACCGCCGTCACCTTCAGAAGAAGGCGGCTCTCGCCGTCCGATCCGAGCGCTGTTCCAGTCACACCGACCGGACCTGCAAAGGCTGCCGCAATCGCCTCGTTGCCGAAGATGGCGTCCTCGCCGTTGCGGCGCAGGCCGGACTTCGTTTCGATGGCGACGCCGAGATCCTCAGCGATCACTGCCAGCGTCTCGCCCTTGTCGAGGCGACCCTTGAGGTCGGCCGTGCGTGCCGAAAGCGCCTGACGCTGCTGATCAGCCGTCCAGTCGGCAACGGCCCGGTCGCGGACTTCGCTAAGCGGACGTTCCCGTTCCGGCGTGACATTGCGGACCTCGAACCAGACGAAGCCGTCGGTGCCAACCGTCAGCGGCAGCGTATCGGCGCCGGGATCGGTGCGGAAGACGTCGGTCAAAAGCGTGGTACCACTCGGGAGATCCGCAATGCGCTTGTCCTGCGGATCAAGACCGGATGCATTGGCCGTGACCGTGACGAGCTTGAGGTTCAGATCCTTTGCTGCGTCTTCAAGCGTCGTCCCGTTGCTGCGCAACTCCTCGAAGCGGTCATGTGCCGTGTTGAGTTCCTGCGAGGCGGCCGCGACCGCCATCTGCTGGCGCAACTCGCCCTTGACCTCGTCGAAGGCGCGGGTGGTTTCCGGGCGAACGTTGGAGACCCGCAAAATGACGGGACCGAATGTACCTTGAACGGCTGGCGTGATGCCGCCATTCGCGCCAAGCTTGAAGGCCGCTTCTGCAATTGCCTCATCCGGAACAGCGTCGCGGGTAAAGTCGCCGAGGCGAACGTCGGCTGCGGTTTTGCCCTGGTCCGCCATGACCTGGTCGAACGTCGTCGTTCCGGCGCGCAACTGCGTCGCCGCAGCTTCTGCCATTTCCATGTTGGGGAAGGGCAGCTGCTCGATGGTGCGCGTCTCGCTCGTCTTGAAGCTGGCGATCCGCTTGTCGTATTCGGCCCGCGCCTGCTCGTCGGTGATCGAAGACGCATCCGCGATGTCGGATGGCTGCAGCTTCACATAGGCAAACGTGCGGTATTCCGGGGCACGATAGCGGCTCTTCGCACCTTCGAACCATTGCGCCAGAATATCATCCGTCGGTGCTTTTACGGGATCGATATTGGCGTTCGACAAAAGCAGATATTCGACCGTGCGGCTTTCGTCCCGATACTGCTTCAATGCATCGATCAGAACCTGCGGCGGTTTGAACCCGTCGGACACCGATTCGACGATCTGGCTGCGGACAGCAACCTTGCTGCGCTCCTTGATGTAATCGTCCTCGCGAAGGCCGGCATTGCGCAGGCGGGATGTGAACAAGGCACGGTCGAACTGACCGTTGACGCCCTGGAATGCAGGGTCTTCGCTGATCAGGATACCGAGCTTGTCTTCTGAAAGACCGAGATTCATGTCGTCGGAAAGCTGATCGAGTGCAGCGCCTGCGGCGAGCTGTGCGAACACCTCGTTCTCGACGCCGAATGCACGTGCCTGTTCCGCGGTCAGCGGTGCGCCGAACTGACGACCGATATTGGCGACCTGCCGCTGATAGGCCAGCCTGAACTCTTCAGACGAGATCTGCTGATCGCCCACCGTCAGGACGGTATTGCTGTTCGATCCGATCAGGGAGTGCGAAATGCCCCAGATGCCGAAGGATGCGGCAAGAACCAGGAGCAGGAGTTTTGCGACCCAGGAGCGGGCTGCGTTTCTGAGCGAATTGAGCATCGGCGATATTACCTATCAGTCGTAGTGCCGCCTTTCCGGCGGTTTGAGCGAATGTCTCTAGAACAATCTGCAACGGAAATGAAGGCGTTGACGCGCAAAAGCGCGCAGGCATCACCAATGTCCGCCCCACTGACTATTTCGTGAAGGTAACGGCAGGGATTATATGACCACGACAGTCATGACAGCCGGCCCCGGTGGGCATTCTATCCCCGCTATTGGTCGAAACGACCCGTTTCGCCGAACGCTGCTCAGCATCTCCACGGGCGAGCCGTCTCAGGCCCGGCGTCGCGTCCGCTCATTCGCCGCCAGTGTACGTTTTAGCGCGTTAGTGGTAGGTTTCGGTAGAGACGTCGTCGTCCATGATGCGAAATGCTTCGTAAAGCGCTTCGACGAGCACGTCGGTAAGGCTGTCGCCATCGCCGTCCTGCAGGAAAAGGCCAATGGCCTGTTCGGATGGCTGGCTCGTGTGTTCGGTTTCTTTAGACATTCATTGTCCCCTAACTGTCGCGATTGATTCCGACAAGGGCAGGCTAGATAATCGCGCTTGCGTGGAACTGGAGTTCTTCTGGCGCGAAGAGACGCGGCGCCGACAATCGTAAAGGTGAGCAATCACTGTTTGAGGACCATTGGCATTCATCCGAATCTTGCTCGTGTTTGTCAGCGAATAATGAAGTTGGGACGGCGAAGTTCCCTCGATTCCGAGCCGATGGGTAGCGGCTCGGTTTACATGAATCGTCCAGTTTGTATTTTGGCTTGTGAAACGACAGGACTAATTTAGAAGCCTGTTTGGCTCTGAACCGCGGTGGAATGCGGGCGGAGATGAGGGAGAAAAAGCATTTTGGATCGATCGGAAATCAACCTGGAATCCTGCGCGCAGGAGCCGATCCATATACCGGGTGCGATCCAGCCGCATGGTGCGCTGATCGTTCTGCGGCCGGCTGATCTCACGGTCCTGCAGGCAAGCCGCAATGCCGGCGCGTTTTTTGGTGCCGATCTGCGCCTCGGCGGTCCCGCGCCGGTGATCCTTGATCCACTGAATGACGACATTAGAAATTGGCATGAGTCGAGCGAAGCCGTTTTCCAGACAGATATCTCCGATGCAACACTGACGGCGCATCGATCTGGTGGACTTGTCATCCTGGAAGTCGAGCGTTCGGGAACGCAGACACTCGGCAGCCTGTTTGCGCGCCTGCGCGGTTTTGCGCAGGTTCTGTCGACGCAGGCCGATGTGGCGGGTTCGCTTGCGGCGGCCGCTCGCTTTGTTCACGACCTGACAGGGTTCGATCGCGTCCTCGTCTACAAGTTCGACGACGACTGGAACGGACACGTTGTCGCGGAAGCAGGCAATGGCAGGTTGCCATCGTATCTCGACCTGCGTTTCCCGGCGGGCGACATACCGGCACAGGCACGTGCGCTCTACGCCGCCAATCGCTTGCGGGTCATTCCCGACGCATCCTATGAACCTGTGCCGATAGACGCTGGTCGCGAGATCGGGACCACAGGCAGTCCGCTTGATCTGAGCTTCTCGCAGCTGCGCAGCGTTTCGCCGGTGCATCTCGAATACATGCACAACATGGGCACGGCCGCATCCATGTCCATGTCGATCATTATCGACGGACGCCTTTGGGGGCTTGTCGCTTGCCATAGCGCCGAGCCTCACATGGTTCCGGTCAGGGTGCGCGATGCCTGCGACTTTATCGTCCAGTCGCTCGCCATGCGGATCGCAGCGCAAGTTCACTCCCAGGACGCCACCCGCCGCGTCGAGCTGGCGCGCATCTCCGGTGATCTTCTGCGGGCAATGACATCTGCTTCGTCCTGGAGCGAGGGATTGGAGACCTTGCCGAAAGATCTGGTCGCGCAGGTTGGGGCCTCGGGAGCCGCCATTATTGCACAGGGAGAGTGCCACAAGGTGGGGATCACCCCGACGGACGACGAAGTTCGCTCCATCGTCGGCTGGCTTTCCGGCAGAGCGGACGACGACATCTTCGCCACCACATCGCTTGCTGCGGACTTTCCATCGGCTGAAGCGTTTGCCGGCGAGGCAAGCGGCATCATCGCCATTCGTTTGTCCGAGCTTTACGAGAACTGGCTGATCTGGTTCCGGCCCGAGGTGATCCGCACGGTCCAGTGGGCTGGAGACCCGCATAAGATTGTCCAGGAAAAAGGACGTATCCATCCGCGGAAATCCTTTCAGGCCTGGAGCGAAAATGTCCGGCTCCATTCTCAGGCCTGGAGCGAAGCAGAACTTTCTGCTGCACGCGACCTTCGCAACGCGATCGTCGGGATCGTCTTGCGAAAGGCCGAAGAGCTGGGTGAACTCACCAGCGAACTGCAGCGCTCCAACAAGGAGCTTGAAGCTTTCTCCTATTCGGTGTCGCACGATCTGAGGGCGCCGTTCCGGCACATCGTCGGCTTCGCTCAGTTGCTGACAGACCGGGAAAACAGTCTCGACGAAAAATCGCGCCACTACCTTCGGACCATCTCCGATTCGGCGCTGGCAGCGGGCAGGCTCGTGGATGGCCTGCTCAATTTTTCGCAGCTGGGGCGTGCCTCGATCACCCATAAGCATGTCGACATGAACAAGCTTGTCGCCGAGGTTGTGAAGAGCGTGATTCTGAACCAGGACGACCGAGCCATCTCGTGGTCGATCGAGCCGTTGCCGACCGCCTGGGGCGATGCCACGCTGTTGCGGCAGGTCTGGTTCAACATTATCGAAAACGCGGTAAAGTACAGCAGGCACCGCAACCCCGCAGAAATCCGCGTCCGGGGCTCCGTCAAAGGCGATGTGACCACCTACAGCGTCAGCGACAACGGCGTCGGGTTCGACATGGCTTATGTCGGCAAACTGTTCGGGGTCTTCCAGCGGCTCCAGCGCGCCGAAGACTTCGAGGGGACCGGTATCGGCCTTGCTCTTGTGCGCAGGATCGTCGAACGCCATAACGGAAGCATTACCGCCCATGGGGAAGTGGACAAGGGCGCAACCTTTGTCTTTGCCCTGCCAGGCCCTGAGAAGAAAGGCCGCGCCCATGCCTGAACTACGCCCGATACTGCTTGTTGAAGACAGCCCACGCGACCTGGAACTCACGCTCGCCGCGTTGGAAAAGTGCCAGCTTGCCAACGAGATTGTCGTTGCTCGCGATGGCGCCGAGGCGATCGATTATCTCTTCGGAACCGGGATTCATGAAGGTCGCCCGTCCGGCGATCCGACCGTCGTGCTGCTTGATCTGAAACTGCCCAAGATCGATGGTCTCGAAGTCCTCGAGCGTGTCAAGAAAGACGAGAGACTGCACCACATTCCGATCGTCATGCTGACGTCGTCGAGGGAAGAGCAGGATCTGGTGCGAAGCTACGAGCTCGGCGTCAACGCCTTCGTCGTGAAGCCTGTCGAGTTCAAGCAGTTCTTCAAGGCCATTCAGGATCTCGGGGTATTTTGGGCTCTCTTGAATGAACCACCTCCTGGATACCGCGCCAAAGACGGAGGCTAACAGAGTGCAGCACAATCCACGCCTACTCATGCTGGAGGACAGCCCGCTCGATGCCGAATTGATCCGCGAGCAGCTTGAACTTTTGACGAAAAAGCCGGAGATCCGTCTCGTCAGCAACCGCGGTGAATTTGTGAAAGCGCTGGAAGCGCACGATTTCGACCTCATCCTTTCGGATTTTTCGCTGCCCGATTTCGACGGTATGGCGGCGCTGGACATGGCAAGCCGCGAGGTGCCGGAGATACCATTCATCTTTGTCTCCGGTATCCTCGGGGAGGAGGCCGCAATCGAATCGTTTCGGCGTGGCGCGACGGACTACGTTCTGAAGCAACGGTTGATACGCTTGCCCGCTGCCGTCGAGCGGGCACTGGCGGAGGCTCACGAGAAAGCCGAGCACCGGCGTGCGCAGAACCAGAAGGAACTGCTCGTCCGCGAACTGAGCCATCGGGTGAAAAATACCATGGCCATGGTCATGTCGCTCGTACGCCGGACTGCAAAGAGCAGTCACACGGTCGATGACTACGCGTCGAACCTGCTTGGCAGGCTTCGGGCGATGGCTGACGCACATGCGCTCCTGTTCGAAACGAACTGGAGCAAGGCGGAGCTTGCCGACGTCGTACGTCGAACCCTGGCACCGTATATGGAGGGCCGCGGCAACCGGTTCGTGATCGATCCCGGTCCGACCGTTCATCTCGACCCGAAGTCCGCGCTGGCGCTCAGCCTGGTCTTCAACGAACTGACGACCAATGCGGTGAAATACGGCGGACTGTCACAGGATGGCGGTCATATCGCGATCAGCTGGGTGCGCGACGCCGTGAAGGAGGGAAAGGCAACCATTACGCTCACCTGGCAGGAAATTGGCGGCCCGACCGTCACGCCACCCGAGCAACAGGGTTTTGGTACGACGCTGGTGGAGCGAAGCATCCAGTATGAACTCCGAGGGAACGTCGAAATAGACTATGCCGAGACAGGCCTCGCTTGCCGGATCACCTTCCCGATACCGTCATTCGACTGAAGTTCGGAACTCCGGCGCGGCTGCCCCTTTAGGCGCCGCGTCGAAACTGTGTTAGAACGAACTTTGATGAGCGCCCGAGCGCCTAGTTCCGGATCTTCGACGAAGGCGCGTGACGTGGTTCCTGAGTGGCCCCGAATGTCTCTTCCATCAGCGAGGAAAGCTTGTGGGCCGTCCAGGGCTTGGGAAGCAGCGGCAATCCCTTCAGCCTCGTCTTGACTTCCGGCAGCTCGGCGTAACCGGTGCAGACGATGATGGGAACAGAACGTGCCTGCAGTTCCTCGATCACCGGAAAGGACAACTCGCCGTGCAGGTTGAGATCGACCACCGCGCCGGCGAGCTCGTTGCGAGGGATGGCATCGAGCGCATCGACCAGACGTCCAAACGGTCCGACGACTTCGTGTCCACGGTCGAGGAGGTAATCCTCCATGTCCATGGCAAGAAGGAGATCATCCTCCAACAGGAGGATTTTCGCGGATTCGGTATAGGCTGTGCTATCGGACATCATTTCACGCATGGTTAAAACAGGAAGTTGCGAAATGGCGAGCGGTACGCTTTTTTCAAGGGCAAAAAGCCCGCAGGCATTACAGACATGACGTGTATGGAACGCTGCCACTCTTTTCGATGCGATCGGCTGATGGCGGAAGAGGTGGGATTCGAACCCACGGTACGGTCTCCCGCACGCCGGTTTTCAAGACCGGTTCCTTAAACCACTCGGACACTCTTCCTCGCTGTCAGGCTTTATAATCGCAGAACTGCCGTCGTCAACTGGAGATGCGCTTCGATTGCTGCACTGGTACCCTAGTCTTTGGCGGGGAAGGCGGCAATCAAAGTATTAATAGAATATTACTTTAAGTATCCGTTAACCATACTGGATACAATTTTAATTACTCAACAGTTTTCGTTCGCATTTTAGCCACGAAAAAAGCAAATCTAGGCATCCATCAAAGACGGGGCCGGACGGGTCTCGCTTGGTTCATTGGTCGGAACGACGAATCGATCTTCGAGGCTCAAGCGCTCGTTGTGGCAAGAAATTATGGGGCGGACAGGTTTTGCGTTTGAGTGGCGGTATTGTTTCGCTAAGTGCGAAGTGGCTTGGCATGACGGTGGTTTTCGCGGCGATGGCATCCTGTGCCACGACAAAGCCGACGCCTGAACCTGCGCAGAAGCAGGTGCGCAGCAAAGAATACTTCTCCGAGAAGGAGTATGGCGTCAAAGCCAGTCCGCGCGTCGTCAAGGACGGACAGCCGGTACCGAAAGGCGGCGGTCGCTTTATGGTCGGCCAGCCTTACCAGGTGAGGGGCAAGACCTACGTTCCCAAGGAAGATCCGCAGTATAACAAGAGTGGTCTCGCATCGTGGTATGGTTCGGCCTTCCATGGCCGTTATACCGCCAATGGCGAGGTCTATGATTCTGCCAGCCTCACGGCAGCCCATCCGACGTTTCCGCTGCCGAGCTATGCCCGCGTCACCAATGTCGAAAATGGCTCGTCGGTCATCGTCCGCGTCAACGACCGCGGCCCGTATCACGCCGGCCGCATCCTCGACGTGTCCAGCAAGACGGCCGAGCTCCTCGATATGAAGCGTTCGGGCACTGCCAAGGTCAATGTCCAGTATGTCGGCCGCGCTCGTATGGATGGTGAGGATACACCGTTCCTGATGGCGTCCTACATCCGCAAGGGCGATCGACTGCCGTCCTTCAATCCGGGTGGCGGTCAGAGTTCAAGCGGCGTGATGGTCGCGTCGAACCAGCCATTGCGTGACCAGATGCAGAGCTTCGGTTCGTCCGTACCGACGCCTGCCGCCTATCCGAGCCGTGCGCAGAGCAACGCATCCTCGAAGAGGGGCTTCCAGCAGGCCGAGCAGTATGCGGCGTCGCCGCGCCCGGTCGAGCGTTCGACGGCTGAGACGGTTCGTGCCCAAGCACCGCAGCGACAGGTCGCGGCAGTTGCGCCAAAGCCGGCACCAGTTCAGGCTCCGACCCAGAAGGCGATCGCAGCCCCGGCTCAGCAGCAGGTTGCAAGCCAGCAGCGTTACGTTCAGCCAGTCGCTCCGGCGCGGGCAGAACAGCAGATCCGCCCGGTCGCAAACCGGGCACAGCAGGCCTGGACCTCCGAAACTGCCTATGTCGAGCCGCCTAAGGGCCACAAGCAGCAGGTCATGTTCGGCAACGTCCTGCTGCAGGACTAAGCGGCCCGGCACGGCCCGACCCTGAGGCGACGCGTCTGACGTCCCGATCGGCAGCGCGTTGTTCGCGCTGTCTTCCACAAAACATCCTATCTCCGAAAATTGATTCCTGTTCGCGGATCGATGCTGTAGGCATAGGTCGAAACGTTTCTGGGGGCATGATGCGACGCTTTCTGTTTTCGGCCTGCCTGTGCGTCACGGCAGCCTTTTCCGCGACACAGACCGTGTCTGCGCAGGACGCCGCACCAGCCTTCGCGACCAAGGCCAGACAGGTCTATATGGTCGAGGAAAAGACCGGCACGGTGCTGCTTTCGGCAAACGAAAACCAGTCTCTTCCTGCTGCCTCGCTCGCCAAGCTGATGACCATGGAAGTGGTGTTCAGCGCGCTCCAGCGCGGCGAGATCACGCCCGAAACCAGCTATCCCGTAACCGAGTTCGCCTGGCGCACCGGTGGCGCGCCTTCCGGCACTACGACCATGTTTGCGGCGCTGAAATCGCAGATGAAGGTCGACGACCTGATCCGGGGCGTGATCATCCAGAATGCCAACGACGCCTGCATCATTCTGGCAGAAGGACTGTCCCGCTCCGAGGCCGAATTCGCGACGCGCATGAACGCGCGCGCCAGGGATCTGGGGCTTACGCGCTCTGCATTCGGCAATTCGACGGGCCTACCGTCTGCCGAAAGCCGGACCACCACCCGTGACATGGTGGAACTCGCGCGGCATCTTCAAAAGACATATCCGCAATACTACCCGCTCTATGCCCAGCCGGACTTCACCTGGAACAAGATCTTTCAGCGCAACAAAAACCCGCTGCTTGCGCTCAATCTCGGCATAGACGGGCTTGGAGCCGGCTATGCGGAAGGCGCAGGTTTCTCGTTCGTCGCTTCGGCACAGCGCGAAGGAACGCGGCTTTTCCTCGCCATGGGGGGACTTGCCAGTGACAAGGAACGGGTGGAAGAGGCGCGCCGGGTGATGGAGTGGGGGCTGTCCTCGTTTCAGACCAAGGTGATCTTCGCGCAAGGCGAGGTGATCAGCCAGGCAAGCGTCTATGGCGGCACCAGCCGCCACGTCGATCTCGTCGCGCAGGAGCCGGTCGATCTCTACCTGCCGACCAATAGCCCCGATCGCCTTTCGGGCCAGATCGTCTACCGCTGGCCGCTCCGTGCACCTGTCACGAAAGGACAGGAAATCGGCGTTCTCAGGATCTCGTCCGGAGATCGGCTGGTCCGGGAAGTGCCGCTGATGACGGCGGATGCCATCGAAGACGGGACACTCTTCAACAAGGCGACGGACGCGGTTCTGGAACTGATGTTGTTCTGGCTTTGACATGTTCCGTGACGCGCCAATATGGGCTATGAACCGATCGACAGGCGCAATACGGGACTAGGTGTGACACAACAATCCGGGCTATTCGTGACATTCGAAGGCGGGGAAGGGGCGGGGAAATCCACCCAGATCCGCAGGCTTGCCGATCTTCTGCGCAGGCGTGGTTACGACGTTCTGATGACGCGCGAGCCTGGCGGTTCGCCGGGCGCCGAAGCGGTTCGCCACGTCCTGCTTTCGGGTGCAGCGCAGGAGTTCGGGACTAGGCTCGAAGCGATCCTGTTTGCGGCTGCCCGCAACGACCACGTCGAGGAGGTCATCCGGCCGGCGCTCGCAAGCGGCGCAATCGTTCTCTGCGACCGCTTCATCGATTCCTCCCGCGTCTACCAGGGCGCCACCGGCAATCTGGAGTCCGATCTTATCGAGGCCTTGCAGCGTGTCGCGATCGACGGCGTCAAACCGGATTGTACCGTGATCCTCGATCTGCCCGCAGAAATCGGCCTTGGCCGTGCCCGCAAACGTGCGCCGGACGAAGCCCCCGACCGTTTCGAGCGGGAAGAGATCGAGACCCACGAAACGCGCCGCCAGGCTTATCTCGCGATTGCTGCCGCCGATTCCGGCCGCTGTCACGTTATCGATGCCGACCGCGATGAGGAGATCATCGCCAAGGAGATCGCAGCGCTGATCGAGCCCATGGCTTTGAGCCTCGGCGCTGATCAGGCCGGCGTCACGGGTTCATCGGAATGAGCGACCAGGATCCGCATATTCTGGACGGCGCCATTTCGCCCGCCAGAAATCCGCACCTGTTCGGCCATCGTGCGGCGGAGGATTTTCTGAGTGCCAGCTACAAAACGGGCAAGGGCCATCACGCCATCCTGATCGAGGGGCCGGAAGGGATCGGCAAGGCGACGCTGGCCTTTCGTTTCGCCAATCATGTCCTCTCCAATCCGGAGCCGGAAAGCGCGCCTGATCACATCGCCGATCCGGATCCAGACAGCGCCGTCAGCCGCCAGATCGCCTCCGGCGCCTCGCACAATCTCCTGCATCTATCTCGTCCGGTGGACGAGAAGACGGGAAAGATGAAGACGGCCATCACCGTCGATGAAGTGCGGAAAGCCGGGCACTTCTTTTCCCAGACATCCGGGACCGGCAACTGGCGCATCGTCATTATCGATGCGGCCGACGACCTCAACCGCAATGCAGCCAACGCGATCCTCAAGATCCTCGAAGAGCCGCCGCGTCGCGCGCTTTTCCTTGTCCTGTCGCATGCGCCCGGGCGTCTTTTGCCGACCATCCGGTCCAGATGCCAGCCGCTCAGGCTGTCACCGCTCAGTGATGCGGATCTTGCAAGCGCGCTCGCAGCCCTCGGCAGCCCACTCGATGGCGGCAAGACCGAGGAAATGGTGCTGTCGCAATCCAAGGGAAGCGTCGCGCAGGCGCTGAAACTTTTGAATTACGGCGGCGCCGATATCATCTCGGCATTCGACGATGCCGTCTCGGCGGATGGACCGGCTGCGCGCAAAGCCATGCACCGGCTGGCCGACGTTCTCGCCGGCAAGGACAGCGACGTCATCTTCGGCTTCTTTCTCGAGCATCTGTCGGACCATCTCGTCAAACGGGCGAGGGAGGCAGCATTGTCAGGCGATCTCGCGACGGCGGATCGCAGGGCGAAGCTTGTGTCCGATATGACCGAGAAATTGAAGGTCGCCCAGGCCTATAACCTCGATCGCAAGCAGACGCTGATGTCCATTCTTGAGACCGCCAGGCTCGCCTGATCGCCGATCCGGACCATGGCCGGAAGTTTGGGTTTCGCTTGTGTGCAACATGCGCTAAGAGCGGCGTGACTTAACATCTGTCCGAGTACAGCCCATGCCGAACAAGACACCTTTCTACATCACCACAGCGATTTCCTATCCGAACGGCAAGCCACATATCGGCCATGCCTACGAACTGATCGCGACGGATGCGATGGCGCGCTTCCAGCGCCTCGACGGCAAGGACGTCTTCTTCCTGACCGGCACGGATGAACACGGCCAGAAGATGCAGCAGACGGCCCGCAACGAAGGCATTTCGCCGGAAGAGCTGGCCGAGCGCAATACCGAGCAGTTCCGGGAAATGGGCAAGCTGCTCAATGCCTCTAACGACGATTTCATCCGCACGACGGAACCGCGCCACCATCAGGCGAGCAAGGACATCTGGAACCGGATGTCGGCTGCCGGCGATATCTACAAGGATACCTATGCGGGCTGGTATTCGGTCCGCGACGAGGCCTACTATGCGGAAGACGAAACGCAGCTGCGTGACGGCACCCGCTATGGCCCGCAGGGCACGCCTGTCGAATGGGTTGAAGAGTCGAGCTACTTTTTCAAGTTGTCCGAATATGGCGACAAGCTGCTCAAGCACTACGAGGACCACCCAGACTTCATCGGCCCGGCCGAGCGTCGCAACGAAGTGATCTCCTTCGTGAAATCCGGTCTGCGCGATCTCTCCGTATCGCGCACCACGTTCGACTGGGGCATCAAGGTTCCCGACGATCCGGCACACGTCATGTATGTCTGGGTCGACGCGCTCACGAACTACCTGACCGCGACCGGCTATCTCGACGACCCGAACGGTCCGCGCGCCAAATACTGGCCGGCGGATGCGCATATCATCGGCAAGGACATTATCCGCTTCCACGCCGTCTACTGGCCCGCTTTCCTGATGTCGGCAGGTCTGCCGCTGCCCAAGCGCGTCTATGCCCATGGCTTCGTTCTTGCGAAGGGCGGCGAGAAAATGTCGAAGTCGCTCGGCAACGTCCTCGATCCGTTCGAACTGATCGGCCATTTCGGCCTCGATGCGATCCGCTATTACCTGCTGCGCGAAATCTCCTTCGGCCAGGACGGCACCTGCAGCGAGGATGCGATCGGCACGCGCATCAACGCCGATCTCGCAAACGGTATCGGCAATCTTGCCAGCCGCTCGCTGTCGATGATCGTCAAGAACTGCGATGCGAAGATCCCGGCACCCGGCGAACTCACCGACGCAGACCGGCAAATGCTGGCATCCGTCGATGCGCTCCTGCCGATCTGCCGCGAAGACATGGAAAAGCAGCTCGTTCACCGCGCTCTGGCAGCAATCATCGCCGTCGTGTCGGAAACCGACCGGTATTTCGCAGCCCAGGCGCCGTGGGTTCTGAAGAAAACTGATCCCGCCCGGATGGAGACGGTCCTTTACGTGGCCGCAGAAGTGGTGCGCCAGATCGCCATCCTGCTGCAGCCGTTCATGCCGGACTCGTCGTCAAAGCTTCTCGATCTGGTGGCTGCACCTGCCGGATCGCGTGATTTCGCGTCACTCGGCGAAGTTGGCCGCCTGACGCCCGGAACGGTGCTGGAAGCTCCAAGCCCGGTCTTCCCGCGCTACGTTGCGCCGCAGCCGGCGGCATAGGGCAAGTCATGCTGATCGATACCCATTGCCATCTGGATTTTGCGGATTTCGACTCCGAACGCGACGAACTGATCGAGCGCGCCCACGAAGCCGGTGTCCGGCAGATGGTGACGATTTCGACACGCGTCAGAAAGCTCGACAGCCTGCTGGCGATCGCGGACAAATACCCTTCCGTATTCTGCTCGGTCGGAACGCATCCCAACAATGCCAGCGAAGAGCTGGATATCCAGGCGGAAGACCTCATCCGGCTCGCCAATACACATGACAAGATAGTCGCGATCGGCGAAGCGGGTCTCGATTATTTCTACGATACGCAAACGCCGGCCGATCAGAAGACCGGTTTTATCAGACATATCGAGGCTGCACGCGAGACCGGGCTGCCGCTGGTGATCCATAGCCGCAGTGCTGACGAAGACATGATCGAGATCCTGACAGCTGAAAGCGGGAAGGGGGCTTTCCCCTTCATTCTGCATTGCTTTTCGGCCGGACCCGACCTCGCCCGTGCCGGTATCGAGCTTGGTGGCTACGTATCCTTCTCGGGCATCCTGACATTCCCGAAATCCGAGGAAATCCGGGCCATCGCCAAAACGCTGCCGACTGACCGGCTGCTGGTTGAGACCGATGCACCTTATCTGGCGCCAAAACGCTGGCGCGGAAAGCGCAACGAACCGTCCTACGTGGTCAATACCGCAGAGGTGCTGGCCGATGTTCACGGCCTGACTTACGAAGAGATGGCTGCGATCACGACGGAAAACGCGTTCCGCTGCTTCTCCAAGATGCCGAGGCTTTGAGGTGATGGCGGCCCGGGTCGGAACGAGCACCGGATATCGGCGGCGCTTTACCGTTCTCGGCTGCGCGTCTTCGCCGGGCGTACCGCGGCTGAACGGCGACTGGGGCGATTGTGACCCGGAAAACCCGAAGAACCGGCGCACGCGCGCCTCGTTCATGGTGGAGCAGATCGCGCCGGATGGCGGCAAAACTGTTGTCGTGATCGATACCGGCCCGGACTTTCGCGAGCAGATGATCGCCGCAAGCGTCCAGCGCATCGATGCCGTCCTGTACACCCATCCACACGCCGATCATCTGCACGGCATCGACGATCTACGCGGCTATTTCATCCTCCAGAAGCACCGCATTCCGATACATGCCGATCCGTCCACGATGGACCGCATCCGCCAGGGCTTCGGCTATTGCCTGGAAACACCGGCCGGTGGCAGCTATCCGCCAATCGTCAAGCCGGTGCTGATCGAGACGATGGACGCGCCGATCGTCATCGACGGTCCGGGCGGCGCCATCCGGTTCCAGCCGCACAGGCAGGTCCACGGCGATATCCATTCGCTGGGCTTCCGGATCGGCAACGTCGCGTACTGCAGCGATGTCAGCGACTTTCCGCCGGAAACGGTGCCGAAGCTCATCGGACTTGATACGCTCATCATCGACGCGCTCCAGTACCGCACGCATCCGAGCCATCTTTCACTTCAGCAGGCACTCGACTGGATCAGCCATCTGGCGCCAAAGCGCGCGTTGCTGACCCACATGCATATTCCACTGGACTACGATCGCGTCATGGCTGAAACGCCGGGCCATGTCGAACCGGCCTATGACGGTTTGGCGTTCGAAGTCGATGTGACGGCGGATGATCTGTAGCTCTAAGGGAGAAGGCCAAGGTATTGCGCTTCCAGCCACATCCTTTAGTTCCATAATCTATCTTATCTGATCTTTGGATGTTGCTGCAAAGCTGGACTGTCACACTCCCCGCATGTGAGTAGCGAGCGCTATCTGCGGCGGATCGAAGTTTCGTCCAAGGCCGGATCTTGCTTGATGACAATAGTGTCACTGGCGCATGGTCTTGACCTGAGCGAGCGCCGGATCCGCCGGATCACATCCCATACGTTTCAGTACCCAGAACATTGATGATCGAACGCAACAACTTTGTGCGCCGTCGGCATCGCGTTCAAACGGTGATCTCGACGGCGCTACCATCCGGCATCACGATGACGGCCTCGTAGAACCCGTCACCGGTCCATCTGGGTCCTGACCGCAGACAGCCGGCCAGTCGGCAACGTTCCGCCAAAGCATCGACTGCACTCTCGCTGCCAAGGGCGATGGCGATATGATCCCAGCCAACGCTTTCTTCTGTGGCGTCCGTCACCCATGGCCCGGACATGAGCTCGATCTGGTCCTCTGCACCGGGCAGGTTGGCGAACCTCGATGTGAACCCTACCCTGTTCTTGCTGTGGTAAGGTTCTCCCACCGTTGCGCCGAAATAGGTCTCGAAAAACCCGGCAGCGGCGTCGAGGTCGCGGGTCCAAAGTGCTGTGTGGGCGATGCGCATGGGTCGTTGAATTCCTCGTTTGACGAACGTGCGAAGCTACGAAAGATGCGGACGTTGCCGCCACATGCTTCACGTCGACGGAGAACCGCCATCTAGTGCGACATGCACCTGGACATCGCACCGCGCGAAGTCTCCGCGGTCGAATTCGCCATCCTCCACGATGAGATGATCGATCATCGACGTGTCCGCGACCTTGAACGGCGCGACTGTGCCGAGCTTCTCGGCCGTCGCGGCGACAACGAGAATGCTGCTCTGGTTCACCATGGTCCGCTTGATTTCGGCTTCGCTCGGATCGAGCGCAGTGACGCCGGCGATGCTGTCCACGCCGCATACGCCGATGATGAACATGTCCGCATAGACCTGCATGGCTTCACGTATCGCCTGCGGCCCGAGGCACGCGCCTTTCGCCTGATCGTACAGACCGCCGAGTACAATGACCGTGAAGTTCGGTCGGTCTGATAGCGCCGTCGCAATCACCGGCGCGTTCGTGATGATCGTCAGCGTCTGGCTCGGATCGAGCGCGTTCGCGACCGCAAGATTGGTGGATCCGGCGTCGATGAACACGGTCTGGCCGTCCTCGACAAGCCGCGCCGCCGCCCGTGCAAGGCTCGACTTTCGATCCTTATCCAATGCAGTTCTGGTGGCCAGCGTGCCGAAATCCGGCGTCGGCAGCAGCGCGCCGCCATAGACACGACGGCAGAAGCCCAGCTTGGCGAGTTCGCGCAGGTCTCTGCGAACCGTGTCTTCGGAAACGTCGAACTGCGTCGCCAGCTCGCTAGCCACGACCTTGCCGCGGATGGTCAACTGCTCGCGGATGCGGTCGAGCCTCTCTTCTGTCAGCACGTGCCGGGTCCCTCATCAAAGTTTCTGCACGATCTTGCACATTATTACGCATTCTGTAAACAGGGCACCATCAAGGACGGCGACGATCTCTGCCGAGGTCCAACGCTGTAATCCAGGAGCTACCGAGATGCCGAACGCCCAGATCCTCACAGGACGCCCCCGCACCGGAGGCCGACACCAATGGGCCACGCGCTCCAGCTTTCTCATTGCCGGCTCGGCCATGGCGGCCTGGGCACCGCTGGTTCCTGTCGCCAAGGCTCGAATCGGCGTGGATGACGGCACGCTTGGCCTGCTGCTCCTGTGCCTTGGCCTGGGCTCTATCGTGACCATGCCAATGGTCGGCATTCTCGCGAGCCGATTCGGATGCCGGGCCGTCATCGTGGCAAGCACCCTCGCCCTCGCCGTCGTGCTCCCGCTGCTGGCGGTCGCCGATACGCTTCCCGGCATGGCGATCTCGCTGGCGCTGTTCGGGGCAAGCGTTGGCGCGGTGGACGTCGCGATCAATATTCAGGCCGTCATGGTCGAGAAGGACAGCGGCCGCAACATGATGTCCGGCTTCCATGGGCTGTTCAGCGTCGGCGGCATTGTCGGCGCGGGCGGCATGAGCCTTCTGCTTGGTGCCGGCGTTTCACCCCTGACCGCGACCTTGATGTTCAGTGCGCTGCTGCTTGGTCTGCTGGCGCAATCCTTTCGAGGCCTCCTGCCCTACGGAAACCAGGAGACCGGAGATGCGCCGTTGTTCACCATCCCGCGCGGCATCGTGGCCTTCATCGGACTGCTGTGCTTTCTGGTTTTCCTTGGCGAGGGCGCGGTGCTCGACTGGAGCGCTCTGTTCCTCATCGGCGCGCACCTTGTCGATCCAGCTCAGGCAGGCTTTGGCTACACGATGTTCGCCATCGCGATGACCGTTGGTCGGCTGACAGGCGACTGGATCGTCAAGACGCTCGGCGGCATGAAAGTCGTGGTCGGTGGCGGCACGCTCGCAGCACTGGGTTTCCTGCTGACAGTCCTGGCTCCTAACCAGCCCCTGGCGTTTGCGGGCTTCCTTCTGGTAGGGCTCGGGGCTTCCAATATCGTGCCGGTTCTGTTCACAGCAGCCGGCAAGCAGACCCAAATGCCACCCAGCCATGCGATCGCTGCCATCACGACGATGGGCTACGCCGGAATTCTCATGGGTCCGGCCGCCATCGGTTTCGTTGCCCATCACTATAGTCTGGGTGTGGCCTTCGTTCTGGTTGCTGGCGGCATGGCGTTCGTCGCGCTCACCTGGCCTTTGACCGCGCGACGGTAACGGGCTGATCCGGCCTAGCCGTCAGCAAAGTCCCTGAGCTTCTCACCAGCCATCCGGTAGCGGATCCACTCCTTCTGCGGTTCGGCACCGATCGCATCGTAGACACCGATCGCCGGTTCGTTCCAGTCGAGCACGCTCCACTCGAACCGTCCGCACCCGCTCTCGACAGCGATCTTCGCGAGATGCCGCAACAGCGCCTTCCCAGCCCCGAGCCCCCGAGCGTTCGGCGTCACGTAGAGATCCTCGAGATAAAGTCCGTTCCGTGCCTGCCATGTCGAATAATTGAAGAACCAGATGGCCATGCCGACCGGTTTGCCATCGCTTTCGCAGATCAGGCCGCGCGTGACAGATGTCGGGCCGAACATCGATGTCTCAATCGTCTCGACGGTCGCCGCAACCTCATGCTCGGCCTTTTCGAAGATCGCGAGTTCGCGGATGAAAGACAGGAGCGTTCCGGCATCGGCACGGGTGGCGTCTCGGATGGCAAGTGTCATGAAATGATCCGTGAAGTTTCGGCAACGCCAAATGTGATCGCCCGATGGCCGAGTGAGGGTCCGCGGCCTATTCGGCCGCGTCCTTCACCTCGACAATTTCGATCTCGTAACTGTATCCATCCAGCATGCCATAGGCCTGCTCAATGGTCTGGATCTCGGAATCGGCCTTGCTGATCGCATCGGCAATCGTTTCGCAGCGGGATTTCAGCATGCGACCCAGAACATCCGTTTCCGGCTTGCGGCCGATCCGGTTGATGTGATTGCGGATGCGGGCGCGGTGGCGCTCCATTTCGAGAATATGGAAGCGCGCATTGACGATCCGGTCGGTGAGCTTGCGCCGCATCGAGGAAACCGGATCAAAGCTGCCCGGCTCGCGCTCGTCGAGGATCATCTCGTTGACGAGCATCTCCAGAATGACGAGACCCTGCAGGTCCTTCTTGTCGGCAAGCTCGGGATCGTAACCGGTGTCGTCATAGACTTTTCTGCGGATCGGGTCGTTCAGGAGCTCGAAGGATGCCTTCAGCTGCCCGAACGTTTCCGCATCGCCGCCGGTATCGGGATGGGCGGATTTCACCCGTTTGCGGTAGGCAAGCTTAATCGCCGTCACATCCGCCTCGCGCGAAACACCAAGAATTTCATAGGGATCGATCACAGTGCCACCTGTTTTCGGAAAGTCATATCAGAAAACGCCAATCCAGTCGTAGCGACGAAGTCCAGTCGGCTCAAGCCATTATCCATTCATGTGGCCAATTAGGGGCCATCAGCCGGCAAGTCTTGCCCCTGCCCCAAAACCGACCGGTTTTCCACATGCAAGCGATCAACGCCTGAGACGGAACGGCCGGCGCCCATCGGCCACGGGCGCCATCAGGAAGCTGATGAGAACGGTCGGCAGAAGAACGACGAACGTGGCAACCAGGCTCACATGCTCGGCAATGAAGCCGAGAAGCGGCGGCACGCCGATCGTGGAAAGCATCAGTGTCAGCGCGAGCGCTGCAAGATTGTCGGACGGCTGTCCCTTGCCGCGCGCGATCGTGGTCGAGACTGCCAGGGGAAAGGCCAGCGCTATCCCGCAGCCGATCAGAAACAGCGCCACGCCGGCAACGACGAGGTTTGCGGCGGTCACCAGCAGCACGATACCGAACGCGACGGCGATAGCGGATCCCCGGATCAGCGAGATCGGTCCTGCGACTTCCCGCAGCTTGTCGCCCGACAGCCGCGTCAGTCCCATGCCGACGGTGAAGACGGCGTAGAGGACGCCGGCCATCGCCGGATCGGCCCCCATTTCCTCGCGCAGATAAAAGATCGCCCAGTCATAGACAGCGCCTTCCACGATGCAGAGCCCGAACACCATGATGCAGATGAGGATGATGGTCTTGTCCGGCATGACGTATGCGGATTTTCTTTTCGTCGTCGGCGCAGCTGGCGCCGGGTCGGCGGCCGTGACCCGGAAGACGGCAAAGCAGGCCGTGAGGACAAGAAACGCCGCCACGCTCTGCTGCACAAAGGGCGTCACGCCCTGCGCTGCGAGGAAACCGGACGCCAGCGATCCGAACAGAAGCCCGACCGACCAGAACCCGTGGCTTTTCGCCAGAACCTTTGTGCCGGTCCGCTGCTCAATACCGGCGGAGATCATGTTGGCGGACACGTCGAAGATCGTGCGAAAGAAGCCGAACAGGAAAAAACCGAAGACGAAGAGAGGCAACGGCGCGGCCGCCACGATCGGGCTCAGAAGCGCGACAATCGGCAAGGTGATGACTGCGGTCATCCGAGGTGTGAGCCTGTCGGTGATCCTCCCCGCCAGAGGCAGCGCAAGAAACGTGCCGACCGGTGCGCTGAGCAGCGCCATCCCGAGCACTGCCTTGTCGATTCCCATTGATTCCTGAATGGCTGGAAGCCGCGTGAACAGGGAAACGAACAGAAGAGCATTGCTGAAATAGAGCAGAGCCGGCGCTAGTAGGGTCATTACGGAATTCCGAAGCAATCACATCAGACACACTGGTGCACCGCGACTTTGACGACGACAAGACATGAACGTGGGACCCTGCCCTGCGTTATGGTTTGCCGTCCGACTGGGCAGATCGCGGTGATGCTGAAAATATCCGCAACGCCACCTTTCCCTTTGGTGAGTATGCTCTAAACTTTATGGAAGCCGATGCTGGAGAATGTCAGATGCGCTTTCGAATAGCCTCTCTTGCCGCATTCCTCTTTCTGTCACCTGCAGGCGTCGTCCACGCCGAAGATCCGGTCGCCGACGCCCGCGCCGTCATCTCCGCCCAGATCTCCGCCTTGATGAACGACGATGCGGATAAGGCCTATTCTCTCGCGTCGCCGGGGATCCGCAGTCTTTATCCGGATAAAAAAGTCTTCTTCGCCATGGTCCGCGACAACTATGAGGCTGTCTATCAGGCCGGAACCTATGCCTTCGGCCGCTCCAAACTAGTGGGCGGCGGCGAAGTCGTGCTGCAGGAGGTGATGATCAGCGCCAAGCAGGGCAAGGACTGGACCGCAATCTACGACATGCGGCTGATGGACGACGGATCCTACAAGGTCAACGGCGTCCGGATGATCCGCAATACGGCGAGCCAGGGCATCTAGCCAAAATATGGTCGGCAGGGGCACCGCCCCTGCCCGCTCGAATATTGTCAGACCGGGTCGATATCGCCCTTGGCCCATTCCGCTTGGGTCTCTGCACAGAAATCCTCGAAACGACCATTCGCGATCGCCTCGCGAATACCCTTCATCAGATCCTGATAGTAATTGAGGTTGTTCCACGAGAGCAGCATCCCGCCCAGCGATTCGTCTGCGCGGATCAGATGGTGCAGATAGGCGCGGGAGTAATCGCGTGTCGCCGGGCAGCCGGACTCGTCGTCGAGCGGTCGCATATCCTCGGCATGGCGTGCGTTGCGAAGGTTCACCTTGCCGCGACGGGTGAAGGCGAGACCGTGACGGCCGGCCCGCGTCGGCATCACGCAGTCGAACATGTCGATACCGCGCGCCACCGATTTGAGGATATCATCAGGCGTTCCGACGCCCATCAGATAGCGCGGCTTTTCGGACGGCAGAACCGGGAGCGTTTCCTCCAGCATGCGCAGCATCACGTCCTGCGGCTCGCCGACCGCAAGGCCACCCACCGCATATCCCTTGAGGTCGAGCTGTTTCAGCCCTTCGGCAGACCGCACGCGAAGCGCCGGAATGTCGCCACCCTGGACGATGCCGAACATCGCCTTGCCTGGCTGTTCCCCGAAGGCCACCCGGCAGCGCTCGGCCCAGCGAAGCGACAACTCCATCGCGCGCTCGATTTCCTTGGCCTCGGCCGGAAGCGCCACGCATTCGTCGAGCTGCATCTGGATATCCGAGCCAAGCAGGCCCTGGATCTCGATCGAACGCTCCGGCGACATGTGGTGCCTGGAGCCGTCGATATGGCTCTTGAAGGTCACACCCTTCTCGTCGAGCTTTCTGAGCGCCGAAAGCGACATGACCTGAAAGCCACCCGAATCGGTCAGGATCGGATGATCCCAGCGGATCAGCTTGTGCAGCCCGCCAAGCCGCGCGACCCGTTCGGCCCCCGGCCGCAGCATCAGGTGATAGGTATTGCCAAGAATGATATCGGCGCCGGTATCGCGCACCTGGTCGAGATACATCGCCTTGACGGTCCCGACGGTACCGACCGGCATGAAGGCCGGCGTGCGGATCGTTCCGCGCGGCATGGAGACTTCGCCGAGACGGGCGGCGCCGTCTGTTGCCTTCAGGGTGAACTGGAAATTTTCGGTGGTCATCGGTCGTTCCTGAAAAGCAGGCTTGAGTCGCCATAGGAATAGAAGCGGTAGCCGGAAGAGATGGCATGGTCGTAGGCTGAGCGCATGGTCTCAAGCCCGCAGAAGGCCGAGACCAGCATGAACAGCGTCGATTTCGGCAAATGGAAATTGGTCATCAGCATATCGACGGCCTTGAACCGATAGCCCGGTGTAATGAAGATGCCGGTCGCACCGCTCCAGGGCAGTATCGTGCCGTCGTCGGCCGCAGCACTCTCGATCAGTCGCAGCGACGTCGTGCCGACGCAGACGATCCGCCCGCCCCTCGCCCTGATCGCGTTGAGATGCTGCGCGGTCTCGGCGCTCACGTAACCGATTTCCTGATGCATCTTGTGGTCTTCGGTATCGTCCACCTTCATCGGCAGAAACGTTCCGGCCCCCACATGCAGCGTCACAAAATGGCGCTCGACGCCTGCCGCGTCCAGCCTGGCAAACAGGTCGGGCGTGAAATGCAGCCCGGCTGTCGGTGCTGCAACGGCGCCCTGCTCGCGTGCGTAGATCGTCTGGTAATCCTTGGCATCCTGCGCATCCTCAGGCCGCTTGGCGGCGATATAGGGCGGCAGCGGAATATGGCCGACCGACAGGATCGCTTCATCGAGAGCCGGACCGGATAGATCAAAGCGCAGCGTCACCTCGCCGCCCTCACCCTTGTCTTCGACTGTCGCGACAAGCGACCCGGACAAGCAGGTATTGTCACCGGAATGGCCAAACTCGATCCGGTCGCCGATCTTGATCCGCTTGCCTGGCCTTGCAAACGCCTTCCAGACATCCGGCTCGGTGCGCATATGCAGCGTCGCGGAAACCTGCTGACCGCCGGCGCCCTCACGATGACGGACGCCTTCGAGCTGCGCGGGAATGACTTTCGTGTCGTTGAAGACCAGTGCGTCGCCCGGCTTCAGGAATGCCACCAGATCGCTGACCCGCTGGTCGGAGAGGACAGGATGGGCGCCTGCGTCAACGACAAGCAGCCGTGCGCTGTCGCGCGGGTTTGCCGGCCGCAGCGCAATGTTTTCCTCGGGCAGATCGAAATCGAATAGATCGACACGCATGATGGATGAGCTTCCAGAATAGGCAAGGCCCGCCCCGTCGAGAAGACGGAGCGGGCCAGAAATGGCGGATCAGATCAGACGTCTGCGGCGACGCGGACGGAAACGATCGAGTCCGGATCCTTGACCGGCTCGCCCTTCTTGATCAGGTCGATGATGTCCATGCCTTCGATGACCTGGCCCCAGACCGTGTACTGCTTGTTCAGCCAAGGCGCGTCGGTAAAGCAGATGAAGAACTGCGAGTTTGCGGAGTTCGGGCTCTGCGAACGGGCCATCGAGCATGTGCCGCGGATATGCGATACAGCCGAAAATTCAGCCTTCAGGTCCGGCTTGTCGGAGCCGCCCATGCCGGCGCGCGAAGGGTTGAAGTCCGCTCCACCCTGCTTGCCGAACTTGACGTCGCCGGTCTGCGCCATGAAATCCGGAATGACGCGGTGGAATACAACGCCGTCATAGGCGGTTTCGCGGGCAAGTTCCTTGATGCGCGCAACATGCTCAGGTGCCAGATCCGGCAGGAGCGAGATGACGACCTTGCCCTTGGTGGTTTCCATGATGAGGGTGTTTTCGGGATCCTTGATCTCGGCCATGGTATTTCTCCTTGATTATCTCTGTCTCAGGACATCAGCCCTGTGGGCCGTTGCCGTTTCAATCGACTGTGGGTCGATCATTTCTTGCCGACGGTCACCTTGACCATCTTGTCGGGATTGGTGACTTCGCCATTGCTGCCATCGCCGCGCTTGATCTTGTCCACGGCTTCCATGCCGGACACGACCTTGCCGATTACGGTGTACTGACCGTTCAGGAACGGACCTTCGTCGAACATGATGAAGAACTGCGAGTTGGCAGAATTCGGGCTCTGCGAACGGGCCATGCCGACAGTGCCGCGCTCGAATGGCGTCTTGGAAAATTCTGCAGGAAGATCGGCAAGATCCGAGCCGCCGGTGCCGGCGCGCGAAGCGTTGAAGCTCGGGCCGCCCTGCTTGCCGAACTTGACGTCGCCGGTCTGGGCCATGAAACCATCGATGACGCGGTGGAATATGACGTTGTCATAGGCACCCTTGGCAGCCAGCGCCTTCACCTGCGCAACGTGCTTCGGTGCCGACTCAGGCATCAGCTGGATCACGACCGGGCCATCCTTCAACTGGATGGTCAGAAAATCGTCTGCCGCCGCAACGGCTGTTCCGACCGTGGCAGCGAGCGCGAGGGCGCCGGCTATGGCGAGGCGAAGCAGTTTCATCAGAAGACTCCTGTTATCTTTTGTCGCAGAATCAGCGTTTGTGCTTTTCGTTCAGGGCGCGCAGTACCACAGCCGGCACGAATTCGCCGACATTGCCGCCCATGGCAGCGATCTGGCGGACCAATGTGGCCGTTATGGGCCGGGAGGCCGCCGCCGACGGCAGGAATACCGTCTGAAGGTCTGGCGCCATTGTCCGGTTCATGCTGGCCATCTGCATCTCGTAATCAAAATCGGTCCCGTCGCGCAGGCCGCGCACAAGGATTGTCGCCCCCTGCTCCCGGGCAGCGTCGATCACCAATCCTTCAAATGAAACCACCGAAAGACTGTCCTCGCGCTCGGGCAGAGCCTCCGAAAGTGCTGCTGCGATCAATGCCGCGCGCTCCTCGAAGCTGAATACCGGCACCTTGCCCGGATGAACGCCGATTGCCACGACGACCCGTTCAGCGATGTTCAGCGCCTGCACGAGAATATCGAGATGGCCGTTTGTCATCGGGTCGAATGAGCCGGGATAAAGAGCGATCGTCATACTGAAGTCGGAGCCTGTTCCAGCTGAATTTCAACGGCCTTTTGTCATGGAAGGCCGCCCGCTGCAAGGCTTTCCCAAAAACTGAACGAAAGATGAATGCGTCGTTCAAGGCCGTTTCAGCCGGCTCATGTTTAACTGACAAACATGACGGGGCGAGATCATCGTCCCGCTGAGTTGAGAGACACGGAAATGCTGGCTTTGATGATTTTCGCTGCAATCGTTGCAGCGCTTTTATTGGACGCCGCGATTTACGTATTCGGATCGGCAGACCTCTGAGAAGTGGAAACGCGATCCGGAATCTGAACGCCAGATGAACACGCCATTCAAGCATGCTTCAGAGCCGTTCAGATAGGTCACTCCCATAATGTGGTGTCGCTGCGCGCAGTTCACGCGCTCAGGCAATTAAAAGGATAATCGGATATGATGATCGCAAACAAAAAGATGGCTATGCCCGACAAGATCACCATGATTAACCTCGTATGGAGCGCCATGATTGCTGTCATGTTGACGGCGACGGTCACTCTTTACCAGGACCGCTCGGATGTCGACGGCTCCAACTACCCGCAGGTTACGGGTCGTTACAGCGACATCTCCTACTATTGATCGCCTGCCGCGAGGAGCTGGACTGGGACCTCATCCCTTTGGCCGCTCCTCTGAAACATCCGCGATCACAGAAACCGCAATCGTGCCCCCTGCTCTTTGGGCACGTTGTCGGGAAGATCTAGAGCGACAAGCCACACCATTATTTTCGTGAACGGTAGCGAACAGGGCGCGATGCCCTTTCCGCGCCAAGCGGCTCAAACAAAGCCGGAGGATGGTTTTCCATCCTCCGGCTTTTTCGTTGTTGATGTCCTCTGCCCTCCGGAAGGACGCGACCTACTCGGTCGCATCCCAATCCAATGATCGAACACCGCGCCACTAGTTTGATCGCCGGTGCCAAATACTGGCGAGATGCCCAACCCCGTGGAGCTACTCAAACAAAAGCCGGAGGATGGTTTCCCATCCTCCGGCTTTTTTCGTTTTTCTCGTCTTTTGCCGTCCGGGTGGACGCGACCTATTCGGTCGCATCCCCGTCAGCATCAGGCGTATCGGCTTCGGGCGCGTCGGTGTCGGTATCGGGAGCAATCCCGAGGTCACCGGTTTCCGCCGAGATCTCACCCGGCAACTCGCCGTTCTCGTCTTCGTTCTCTGGCTCGCTGATGCGCTCGACGGAGACCACCTTCTCATCCTTGTGGGTCGAGAAGATCGTGACGCCCTTCGTCGCACGGCTGGCAATGCGAATGCCGCCAACCGGAACACGGATCAGAACGCCGCCATTCGAAACGAGCATGATCTGGTCACCCTCGTCGATCGGGAAGGCGGCAACGAGTTCGCCGATTTCCGCAGTCTTCGAGGTATCGGTGGCACGGATACCCTTGCCGCCACGGCCCGAGGTGCGGAAGTCATAGGAAGACGAGCGCTTGCCGTAGCCTTTTTCCGAAACCGTCAGCACGAACTGTTCGTGTTGCTTCAGGTATTCGTAGCGCTCATCGGAGAGCTGTCCCTCTTCGGTGACTTCCTCACCAACCAGAGCGATATCCTCTTCGTCCACTCCGGCAGCACGGCGCTCGATCGCCGAGCGCTTGAGGTAAGCTGCACGTTCCCACGGCTCGGCATCGACATGCCCGACAATCGTCATCGAGATGATGCGGTCGCCTTCGGCCAGATTGATACCGCGGACACCGATGGAATTACGGCCGGCAAAGACGCGGACCTCTTCGACCGGGAAGCGGATCGCCTGTCCAAGCGCGGTTGTCAGCAACACGTCATCGCCGGGCTCGTTGAGGTCGAGGTTCGGACCGCTGCAGGTCTCGACGGAGAGGATTTCGTCACCCTCTTCTTCGAGCTTCATGGCGATCTTGCCGTTGCGGTTGACCTGCACGAAGTCCGACAGCTTGTTGCGGCGAACCGTGCCGCGTGTCGTCGAGAACATCACGTCGAGGTTATCCCAGGACGTTTCGTCTTCGGGCAACGGCATGATTGTGGTGATGCGCTCGCCAGCTTCCAGCGGCAGCATGTTGATCAGGGCCTTGCCGCGCGATTGCGGCGTGCCGATCGGCAGGCGCCAGACCTTTTCCTTGTAGACGATGCCACGCGAGGAGAAGAACAGCACCGGCGTATGAGTATTGACCACGAATAGCCGGGTAACGAAGTCCTCGTCACGTGTGGCCATGCCGGAGCGACCCTTGCCGCCACGACGCTGCGCGCGGTAGGTCGCCAGCGGAACACGCTTGATATAGCCGAGATGCGAAACGGTAACGACCATGTCCTCGCGGGCAATCAGGTCCTCGTCGTCCATCTCGAGACCGCCTTCGAGGATCTCGGTGCGGCGTGGTGTACCGAATTCGTCGCGAACGGCGATGAGTTCGTCCTTGACGATCTGCTGGATGCGAACCCGTGACGACAGGATGTCGAGATAGTCGGAGATCTCGGCGCCGATCTTGTTCAGCTCGTCGCCAATTTCATCGCGGCCGAGCGCCGTCAGGCGGGCAAGACGCAGTTCGAGGATCGCGCGGGCCTGTTCCTCGGAGAGGTTGTAGGTCAGATCCTCGTTGATCTTGTGACGCGGATCGTCGATGAGCCGGATAAGAGCCTCGACGTCATGGGCCGGCCAGCGGCGCGTCATCAACTGCTCGCGCGCCGTCGCAGGATCCGGTGCACGGCGAATGAGCGCAATGACTTCATCGATATTGGCAACGGCGATCGCCAGACCCACCAACACGTGAGCGCGCTCGCGCGCCTTGCGCAACAGGTACTTCGTGCGGCGGCTGACGACTTCCTCGCGGAAGGACACAAAGGCCTTCAGCATGTCGATCAGCGCCAGCTGCTCCGGCTTGCCGCCATTGAGCGCCACCATGTTGCAGCCGAACGACGTCTGTAGCGGCGTGTAGCGATAGAGCTGGTTCAAAATGACGTCGGCATTCGCATCGCGCTTCAGCTCGACGACGACGCGGTAACCCTGTCTGTCGGACTCGTCGCGCAGATCGGAAATCCCTTCGATCCGCTTTTCGCGGACGAGTTCGCCAATCTTTTCGACCATCGAGGCCTTGTTCACCTGGTAGGGAACTTCGGTGATGATGATCTGCTCACGGTCGCCGCGCAGAGGTTCGATCGTCGCACGACCGCGCATCATGACGGAGCCGCGGCCCGTCTCGTAAGCCAGCCGAATGCCGGCACGGCCAAGGATCATTGCACCTGTCGGAAAGTCCGGACCGGGAATGATCTGCATCAGCTCGGGCAGTTCGATCGCCGGATTGTCCATCATCGCGATGCAGCCGTCGATCACTTCCGACAGATTGTGCGGCGGGATGTTGGTCGCCATGCCGACGGCGATGCCGCCTGCGCCATTGACGAGCAGGTTCGGGAATTTCGCCGGCAGAACCACCGGTTCCGACAGCGTGCCGTCATAGTTGTCGCGGAAGTCGACGGTTTCCTTGTCGAGATCATCGAGCAGCGCATGGGCCGACTTTTCAAGCCTGCACTCTGTATAGCGCTCGGCCGCCGGCGGATCCCCGTCGATCGATCCGAAATTGCCCTGTCCGTCGATCAGCGGCAATCGCAGCGACCAATCCTGCGCCATACGTGCCAGCGCATCATAGATCGCGGAGTTGCCGTGCGGATGGAATTTACCCATCACGTCACCGGTTACGCGGGCGCACTTGACGTATTTCTTGTTCCAGTCGATCCCGAGCTCGGACATGCCGAACATGATGCGCCGGTGAACCGGCTTCAGTCCGTCACGAACGTCGGGAAGTGCGCGGCTGACGATCACGCTCATCGCATAATCGAGATAGGACCGCTGCATCTCTTCCATAATGGAAATGGGTTCGATGCCTGGAGGCAGCTTTCCGCCGCCGGGTGTGCTTTGCTCAGTCAAATCGGATCACGATCTCTGTTCGGAATCATTTGAATTTTTATAGCGGAAAGCGGCTCCGGGCGCCAATTTCCACTGAATTTGCTTTGTAGTTGTGAACAGGTTTTGCGGCATTTGGAAGGTGTTTGCCACGATCGTTGGATACATTCGTTGCAAGACTTCCCTAAAGCGCCCGGCTGTCCTAACAATCTTATCATTGAACGGCAAGCCGAGCGTCCTCTAGGAGTATCCATGGCCTCACCCGATGCTCTCATCAACGCGTTGACCACTTTGTTGGTCACGCTCGACCCGCCGGGTCTGGCGCCGGTCTTTCTGGGCCTGACGGTCGGCATGACGACGGCACAACGGCGCTTTGTCGCTTTTCGCGGTGCGCTGATCGCGTTCGGGATCCTCGCGGTGTTTGCCCTGTTCGGATCGAGCGTTCTCGGCCTGCTCGGCATCTCGATCGGCGCCTTCCGCATCGCGGGCGGCCTGCTTCTGTTCTGGATCTCGTTCGAAATGGTTTTCGAGAAGCGCCAGGAGCGAAAGGAAAAGACGTCGCAAAAGGCGATCACGATCGACCATATCCACGATATCGCCGTGTTTCCGCTCGCCCTGCCGCTGATTGCCGGCCCCGGAGCGATTTCCGCGACCGTCCTTTTGTCCGGAACATTCACCAGCGCTCTCGACCGAGCCCTTCTTATCGGTGTCCTCGCGCTGATCATGGTGGTGCTCTACGCAACGCTTCTGATCGCGGAAAAGCTCGACCGTTTCCTGGGTGTGACAGGGCGCGCGATCCTCACCCGGCTTCTCGGGGTCATCCTCGCTGCCTTGTCCGTTCAGTTCGTGGTCGACGGCATCCGGTCGGCATTCGCGATACCCTGATCGTTCCTGAGACGGACGGCCGAAAGCTCAATCCATGCACATTCTAAACCGTCTCATCGGACAGGCACCGAACCCGATCAGCATGAGGGAACGGCTTCGCTCTGCGGGCGGCGCCTTGCTCGGCATTTCCCTGACGGGACTGGGCGGCAGTCTCGTCGCCGGCTTCGAACCGTCATTGCCGGCACTGATCGCCCCGATGGGTGCCTCGGCCGTGCTGCTTTTTGCCGTCCCGTCGAGCCCGCTCGCACAACCCTGGTCCATCTTGGGCGGCAATATTCTCTCGGCCACTGTCGGCGTCACAGTCGCTGCGCTCGTGCCAGACCCTGCCCTCGCCTCGGGCCTCGCCATTGGCATAGCGATCGCGGCGATGATGGCGCTGCGCTGCCTGCACCCGCCAAGCGGTGCGATTGCCCTGACCGCAGTGCTTGGCGGCCCGTCCATTCACGCGATGGGATACGGATTCGTCCTCTGGCCGGTTCTGGGCAACTCGCTGGCTTTGCTGCTGCTTGCGATCATTCTCAACAATCTGGCAGGCCGGCGCTATCCGCATGCGCCCGCTACACCTGCCCCTTCGCACGGCACCAAGGATCCGCCGCCGAGCGGCCGTATCGGGTTCCGCCGGGAGGATCTCGACGCCGTCCTCAGGGACTATGATCAGGTCCTCGATATCGATCGCAGCGACCTCGAAACAATTATTCGCCTGACCGAACTGCGCTCCTACCGCCAGCGCGCCAGCCACCTCACCTGCGCCGACGTCATGTCCCGCGACGTGATCGCGGTGTCACCGGATGATCCCCTGGGAAAGGCGCATCAGTCCATGCGCAACCACCGTCTGAAGGCCCTGCCCGTCACCAACGAAAAGGCTGAGGTGGTTGGCATCGTTACGCAGACGGATTTTCTGGACAAGCCAATCTGGACCGGCGGTCGCCCGACGATCGGCCCGCGCCAGCGTTTGCGGCTGATGATGCAAGGCGCAACAGCGCCAAACCATATCGTAAGGGATATCATGACTGCGCCGGTCCGGACGATCGAGCCGTCGGCACCGCTCAACGACGCGGTCGTCATGTTTGCGGAGGAAGGCCTGCACTACCTGCCGATCGTCGGCGAGAACGGCAAACTCGCCGGGATACTCTCGCAGTCCGACGTGCTTGTAGCGATGCTTTCGGACCGTGCCACTCATGCTCCAACCGAACATGAAAAAGGCGCCTGAGCGGCGCCTTTTTTTGATCAGAATGGGATGTCGTCGTCGAGGTCGCGGGAGAAGTTCCCGCCGCCACCACCGGAGGACTGGCCACCCTGGCTGCCCTGAGCACCGCGCCCTGCCGGTGCTCCACCCCCGGAACGCGGACGATCATAGTCATCGCCGCCGCCACCGTAGTTGCCGCCGAAATCACCGCCGCCACCGCCGCCGAAGTCGCTTGCGCCACCACGTGCGCCGCCGCGCTCACCGCCGCCTTCGCCACGACCGTCGAGCATTGTCAGGGTCGAGTTAAAGCCCTGCAGCACGATTTCGGTTGAATAACGATCGTTGCCGGTCTGGTCCTGCCATTTGCGGGTCTGCAGCGCGCCTTCGATATAAAGCTTGGCACCCTTTTTGACATACTGCTCGACGACCTTGCAGAGGCCTTCGTTGAACACGACGACCGTATGCCATTCCGTCTTTTCGCGACGCTCGCCCGACGTGCGATCGCGCCAGCTTTCCGACGTGGCGATGCGCAGGTTTGCGATCGGGCGGCCATCCTGCGTCCGGCGGATTTCCGGGTCGGCACCGACATTGCCCACCAGAATGACTTTGTTCACGCTGCCCGCCATTGTATTCACCTCGTTTGCCGCCAAGCGCGGCTTTGAAAACCAATTACCCCACCTTAAACCATCGACCGCCCGGATTGGGCAATGCCGAGGTTTAATCCACAGTGAATTTTGTTCTTTCTTTGTTCTATTTTCTCCGTATAGTTCTGTCAAGCATTCGGAACCGGGTTGCGTTGCAACAGTTTCGTCTCGACAGGCGGCTTTCGATAACTACATAAGGACCTTCGATCCTCCCCGAAGGCATAACGATGAGCGAACTCAAAACCATTTCCATCCGTGGTGCGCGCGAGCACAATCTGAAGGGTATCGATCTCGATCTGCCCCGTAACTCGCTGATCGTGATGACCGGCCTGTCCGGCTCCGGCAAGTCGTCGCTTGCGTTCGACACGATCTACGCCGAGGGCCAGCGGCGCTATGTCGAGAGCCTGTCGGCCTATGCACGCCAGTTTCTGGAGATGATGCAGAAGCCCGACGTCGACCAGATCGAAGGCCTGTCTCCGGCGATCTCGATCGAGCAGAAGACGACCTCGCGAAATCCCCGCTCGACGGTCGGCACAGTCACGGAAATCTACGACTACATGCGCCTGTTGTTTGCGCGCGTCGGCGTTCCATATTCGCCAGCGACCGGGCTTCCGATCGAAAGCCAGACCGTCAGCCAAATGGTCGACAGGGTCCTTGCTTTCGAAGAAGGCACCCGTCTTTATATTCTCGCACCAATGATCCGCGGGCGCAAAGGCGAGTACAAGAAGGAACTCGCCGAGCTGATGAAAAAGGGTTTTCAGCGCGTCAAGGTGGATGGCCAGTTCTATGAGATCGCCGACGTTCCAGCGCTCGACAAGAAATACAAACACGACATCGACGTCGTCGTCGACCGCCTTGTGGTGCGTTCCGACATTGCCGCGCGTCTGGCCGACAGCCTTGAGACATCGCTGAAACTGGCGGATGGCCTGGCCGTTGCGGAGTTCGCCGACAAGCCTCTGCCGGAGAAGGAAACCTCCGCAGGTGGATCTGCCAACAAATCGCTGAACGAAACCCATGAACGGGTTCTGTTTTCGGAAAAATTCGCCTGCCCTGTGTCCGGATTCACCATTCCGGAGATCGAGCCGCGGCTGTTCTCCTTCAACAATCCCTTCGGTGCCTGCCCCACCTGCGATGGTCTCGGATCACAGCAGAAGGTGGACCGGAACATGATCGTGCCGGAACCCGGCCGGACCCTGAAGGATGGCGCGATCGCGCCCTGGGCGAAGTCCACCTCGCCCTATTACAACCAGACGCTCGAGGGTCTCGGCAAGGTCTTTGGTTTCAAGCTGACGGACCGCTGGGACAAGCTGTCGGATAGCGCCCGCTCGGCGATCCTTGAGGGCACCGAGGAAAAGATCGAGTTCAATTATGCCGACGGCGCACGGTCCTACAAGACGACCAAGACGTTCGAAGGCATCGTCCCCAATCTCGAACGGCGCTGGAAGGAAACCGACAGTGCCTGGGCGCGCGAGGAAATCGAGCGCTACATGTCGGCCGCTCCATGCCCGTCCTGTGCCGGCTATCGCCTGAAGCCGGAAGCGCTGGCGGTCAAGATCAATAAGCTGCATATCGGCCAGACGACAGAAATGTCGATCCGGCTGGCACGCGACTGGTTTGCGGCGCTCCCCGAGCACCTGAACGCGAAGCAGAACGAGATCGCTGTCCGTATCCTCAAGGAGATCCGCGAGCGCCTTCAGTTCCTGAACGACGTCGGGCTCGACTATCTCAGCCTTTCGCGAAATTCCGGCACGCTGTCCGGTGGCGAGAGCCAGCGCATCCGTTTGGCATCGCAGATCGGCTCGGGCCTTACCGGCGTTCTCTACGTGCTGGACGAGCCATCCATCGGCCTCCACCAGCGCGACAATGCCCGCCTGCTCGAAACGCTGAAGCATCTGCGTGACATCGGCAATACCGTCATCGTCGTGGAACATGACGAGGATGCCATTATGACCGCCGATTACGTCGTCGATATCGGCCCTGCCGCCGGCATTCACGGCGGCACGGTCGTCGCCGAAGGCACGCCGCAGCAGGTCATGGCAAACCCCAAGTCACTGACCGGTAAATACCTGTCGGGCGAACTCGGCGTCGCAGTTCCCACTGAGCGGCGCAAGGTCAAAAAAGGCAAGGAACTCAAGGTTTTCGGAGCCCGCGGCAACAACCTCAAGAACGTTACCGCGGCGGTACCGCTCGGCGTTTTTACCGCCGTGACCGGCGTATCGGGTGGCGGCAAGTCGACCTTCCTGATCGAAACGCTCTACAAGTCGGCCGCACGCCGCGTCATGGGCGCGAGAGAAATCCCGGCCGAGCACGATCGGATCGACGGGTTCGAGCATATCGACAAGGTGATCGATATCGACCAGTCGCCGATCGGTCGCACACCGCGCTCCAACCCGGCCACTTATACCGGTGCCTTCACCCCCATCCGCGACTGGTTTGCCGGCCTGCCGGAAGCCAAGGCCCGCGGTTACGCACCCGGCCGCTTCTCCTTCAACGTCAAGGGCGGCCGTTGCGAGGCCTGCCAGGGCGACGGCGTCATCAAGATCGAGATGCACTTCCTTCCGGATGTCTATGTCACCTGTGATGTCTGCCACGGCAAACGCTACAACCGCGAAACGCTCGACGTGCATTTCAAGGGCAAGTCGATCGCCGATGTCCTGGACATGACGGTCGAGGAAGGTGTCGAGTTCTTTGCCGCGGTTCCGGCCGTGCGCGACAAGCTGCAATCGCTGTTCGATGTCGGTCTCGGCTATATCAAGGTCGGTCAACAGGCAAACACGCTCTCAGGCGGCGAAGCGCAGCGCGTCAAGCTCGCCAAGGAGCTGTCGAAGCGTGCCACCGGCCGCACCCTCTATATTCTCGATGAGCCAACCACGGGCCTGCATTTCCACGACGTCGCGAAACTTCTGGAAATGCTGCACGAGCTGGTCAACCAGGGCAATTCGGTCGTGGTCATCGAGCACAATCTCGAAGTCATCAAGACCGCCGATTGGGTTATCGACATTGGCCCCGAAGGCGGCACGGGTGGTGGGGAGATTGTTGCCTGCGGCACGCCGGAACAGGTCGTCAAGGAGAAGCGCTCCTATACCGGCCAGTTCCTTAAGGAGCTTCTGGAACGGCGTCCGGTCAAGAAAGTCCAAGCGGCAGAATAGTTTTTACCGCCGCCAATACCTGTTCCGGGGAGATGAGTGATGACACCAGGCATAATTCGAACAGGTATCGGCGGCTGGACCTTCGCGCCTTGGGAGGGCACGTTCTATCCGGACAAGCTGGCGAAGAAACGCCAGCTTGAATATGCGGCGTCCAAGCTCAAGGTCATCGAGGTCAACGGCACCTATTACGGGTCGCAAAAGCCCGAGACTTTTGCGAAATGGGCGTCCGAAGTGCCTGACGGATTCATCTTCTCGCTCAAAGCCAGCCGCTACACTACCAACCGCAAGGTCCTGGCCGAGGCGGGCGAATCGATCGAACGCTTCCTGCAGCAGGGGCTCGTCGAACTCGGCGACCATCTTGGGCCGTTGCTGTGGCAGTTCGCGCCGACCAAGAAATTCGAGCCTGACGATTTCGAAGCGTTTCTGAAGCTGCTGCCGGACGCGCTGGAAGGGCTGCCTTTGCGCCACGTCGTCGAGGTCCGCCACGACAGCTTCAAGGTTCCGGAATTCGTCGAACTTATCGCGAAATACAATGTCGCGCCCGTCTGCGCCGATCATTTCGACTATCCGATGATCGCCGACGTTACCGCTGATTTCGTCTATGCGCGGCTGCAAAAAGGGTCGGACGAGATCGAAACCTGTTACACGAAGCCGGATATGAAAGATTGGGCGAAAAGGTTGAAAACCTGGTCTGCCGGTAGCGTCCCCGACGATCTACCTTTGATCGACGAATCGCGAAATCCCGCCAAAAAGCCGCGCGACGTCTACGCCTTCTTCATCCACGAGGGCAAGGTCAACGCCCCCGGCGGCGCAATGGCCATGCAGGAGATGCTCGACGCCAGGAACTAGGGCTCTTTATTCGGCAGGATCCCTGCTCTCTTGGCCAGATCTTCCGCGGTCATGTCTGGGGTCAGGCTATTGGCCGCTTCGCCGTGTAGGTAGACGCCTGCCGCCGCGGCCTCGAAGGCGGGCATGCCCTGGGCGAGCAGCGCTCCGATCATTCCGGCGAGCACATCTCCGGAGCCTGCGGTGGCAAGCCAGGGCGGCGCATTCGTGTTGATCAGGGCGCGGCCATCGGGTGAAGCGATCACCGTGTCTGCACCCTTGTAGACGATGACGGCGCTGGCCAGCGCCGAGGCTTTCAGCGCCTTCTCGGGCTTGCTGAGTTCTTTGTCCTTAGCCAAATCCGGAAACAGCCGGGCAAACTCCCCCTCATGTGGGGTCAGTACCAGGCGCGTCTCGCCCTCCGAGAAGGCTGAAAACAGCGTATCAGGATCGTCCTTGAACGAGGAAATGCCGTCCGCGTCCAGCACCAGCTGCTTGCCCTTCAGTGCCAGCACGAACTCGCGGGCTTTCTCCCCGACGCCGAACCCCGGGCCGAGCACGAAGGCGGAGAGTTTTGCCGAACCCAGCCAGTCGGCGAGGTCTGCGACATCGTCGATTGCATGAAGCATGATTGCTGTCAGCGAGGCGGCATTGACGGAAAGTGCGTCCGTTGGGCTTGCAACGGTAACGAGCCCTGCCCCGCGCTTCAGACCCGCCGTCGCCGAAAGCCGGGCTGCGCCCGTCTTGTCCGCGGGACCGCTGAACACGACCAGATGTCCACGCGTATACTTGTGGCTGTCACCCAATGGTGACGGCACAGCTGAGCTCCAGATCGACGGCGCGTTCTCGGCAAGACTGCCGGCCTTGCTCAAAACGATTCGACGGGGGATGCCGATATCGAAAACCTCAAGTCCACCGCAGAGCTCGCGTCCCGGCATGAGGACGTGGCCAGGCTTGCGCGCAACGAATGTCACCGTCCGATCTGCACGCAACGCCGCGCCAAGCGCCACACCGCGCCGGCCGCATAGTCCAGACGGCAGATCGACGGCAAGCACGGGTGTATTGGTGGCTGCCAGACGATCAGCGAGTGCCGCCACGCTATCGGAGACGTTTCTGGAGAGCCCTGCCCCGAAGAGCGCATCGATGACGACATCACCAGGCAATGGCACATAATTGTCCAACGGCTGGGTATCGAGCGGGCAGCGTGAACGGGCCTCAAGCGCATCGCCGCGCAGTTGTGCGGGATCCCCGAGACTGTAGACCACGCAGCGTGTGCCGGCCTCGTTCAAGGCCGCCGCTGCGACATAGCCGTCACCGCCATTGTTGCCGGGTCCACACAGGACGACAAAGCGCAACGCGCCGGGAAAGTGTCGAAGAGCCGACGCCGCGACAGCCCGGCCCGCGCGGTCCATCAGCCCTATCGAGGACATGCCTGATGCTGCCGCGGCCGTGTCGACGGCTGCCATATCGTTAGGCGTCAGGAGCAAATGAGCGAATGAATTGGTCATTTGTCTATTCAAAGGCAAAACAGGGGAAATACAAGCGCGATCTTAGTGATCAAAACATCATCAAATGCACAGAAAACATGCTTATTTAGTAGGTGGACAGGCATGCGCTCGGTGCGGCGGGCGGAAGCGATTTCGGCAAGGATACGGCGTCAGGCGCACAAACCCGGACGTGGCCGACCGCGTTCAGCAGGCAATCCACCGAAAAATGGAAAGTTTTGACGCAAACCCGTGTTATTTTCTGAAAAACGTGAAAGAGTTTGGCACGAATAGTGCATCGGCCTGTTTGGCGGGCATGGGCCTGCGACTGGGAGAAGCGGAGAGTTGGTTTCTCATGAAGAAGATCGAAGCGATCATTAAACCGTTCAAGCTGGATGAAGTGAAGGAAGCCCTTCAGGAAGTCGGCTTGCAAGGGATTACGGTGACCGAGGCCAAGGGCTTTGGACGCCAAAAAGGACATACCGAGCTTTATCGTGGCGCGGAATACGTCGTCGACTTTCTCCCGAAGGTGAAGGTTGAAGTTGTGCTGGCCGACGAGAATGCAGACGCGGTCATTGAGGCCATCCGCAACGCGGCACAGACTGGACGAATTGGAGACGGCAAGATATTCGTTTCCAACGTGGAGGAAGTCATTCGTATTCGCACCGGCGAAACGGGTGTGGACGCTATCTGACCGCACTTTGAAGGCTGAGAAGAAGCCGCGCGGACAGTTCATAACAATCATACAGGCGAGGAAAAGGTCATATGACGAGCGCAAGCGAAATCATGAAACAGATCAAGGAAAACGACGTCAAGTTCGTGGACCTGCGCTTTACGGACCCGCGCGGCAAGCTGCAGCACGTGACGATGGACGTCTCGGCCGTCGACGAGGATATGTTCGCCGATGGCGTCATGTTCGACGGCTCCTCGATCGGCGGATGGAAGGCCATCAACGAGTCGGACATGGTGCTGATGCCCGATCCGCAGACCGTGCACATGGACCCGTTTTTCGCGCAATCCACCATGGTCATCGTTTGCGATATTCTCGATCCGATTTCCGGTGAAGCCTACAACCGCGATCCGCGCGGCACGGCCAAGAAGGCCGAGGCCTATCTCAAGGCATCGGGCATCGGCGATACGATTTTCGTCGGCCCCGAGCCTGAATTCTTCGTCTTCGACGACGTCAAGTACAAGGCCGATCCCTACAATACGGGCTTCAAGCTGGACAGTTCGGAACTGCCGTCCAACGACGACACCGATTACGAGACCGGCAACCTTGGCCACCGTCCGCGCGTCAAGGGCGGCTACTTCCCGGTTCCGCCGGTCGATAGCCTTCAGGACATGCGCTCGGAAATGCTCACCGTCCTCACCGAGATGGGCGTGGTCGTCGAAAAGCATCACCATGAAGTGGCCGCTGCCCAGCACGAACTCGGTGTGAAGTTCGATACGCTGGTGCGCAACGCCGACAAGATGCAGATCTACAAATACGTCGTGCATCAGGTCGCCAATGCCTATGGCAAGACGGCCACCTTCATGCCGAAGCCGATCTTCGGCGACAACGGCTCGGGCATGCACGTTCACCAGTCGATCTGGAAGGACGGCAAGCCGACCTTTGCTGGTGACGAGTATGCAGGCCTGTCGGAAAGCTGCCTTTACTACATCGGCGGCATAATCAAGCACGCCAAGGCGATCAACGCCTTCACGAACCCGACGACGAATTCCTACAAGCGTCTCGTGCCGGGTTACGAAGCACCGGTTCTGCTTGCCTACTCGGCCCGCAACCGCTCTGCCTCCTGCCGCATTCCGTTCGGGTCGAACCCGAAGGCAAAGCGCGTCGAAGTCCGCTTCCCCGATCCGGCCCAGAACCCCTATCTCGGTTTTGCCGCCATGCTGATGGCCGGCCTCGACGGCATCAAGAACAAGATTCATCCCGGCAAGGCCATGGACAAGGATCTCTACGACCTGCCGCCGAAGGAACTGCGCAAGATCCCGACGGTCTGCGGTAGCTTGCGCGAAGCGCTCGACAGCCTCGACAAGGATCGCAAGTTCCTCACCGCCGGCGGCGTTTTCGACGACGATCAGATCGACGCCTATATCGAACTGAAGATGGTGGAAGTCATGCGCTTCGAGATGACGCCGCATCCAGTCGAATTCGACATGTACTATTCCGCCTGATCCGCGGACCAACCTGAAAACCAGAAACGGCGGGGCTTACCCGCCGTTTTTCATTCGTGCTTCATCGGAGCAGCAGGCTCCTAACCTGCGGTCACAGGCCCGTGCCTGCTTCACCGCCCCCTGGATTGCCTCATGCGCACCGATACCGGCAGCACGCCCCGTCCCCTCGACTGGCTGATCTTCCTTCTTGTCCCGGTCTTCTTTTCCAGCAATCTCGTTTTCGGTCGCGGCATTGTCGGCGAGATCGGTCCCTATATGACCGCGTTTATCCGCTGGGCAGGCTCGACGCTCATCATGCTGCCGCTGCTCTATATGGATCGTCGCGCTGCTGCGGCCTTTGTGCGGGCCCATACGTGGTTGTGGCTCTGGCTCGGCTTCCTCGGCATGGGCATTTGCGGCGGCTTCGTCTACTGGGCGCTCACCATGACGACGGCCTCGAATGCCACGCTGATCTACAGCACGTCGTCGCTCTTCATCATTCTGCTGGAATGGCTGTTCGCCAGCCGACGCATCAGCATCAAGGAGATCTGCGGCATGGCGCTCGCCTTCGCGGGCGTCGCTGTCATCGTGTTGCGCGGAGATCTGGCTGCCGTTCTTCACATGCGCTTCAATCTCGGCGATCTCGGCATTCTGATCGCTGCGATCGCGTTTGCCTTTTATTCAATTCTGTTACGGCGCCCGGCAGCTCAAGCCGTTCGTCCGCTCACGCTGTTCGGACTGATTGCCTTCTCCGGCTCGCTCATCCTGATCGTGCCGGCGATCTGGGAACTGTTTCACGGCGGTCTTCTTCCCACCAGCCAGTCCGCCTGGATGAAGCTTGCCGGCATCATTCTCTTCGCCTCGCTCGCCGCCTTCTTCTGCTTCCAGCAGGTGGTGCGGATCTTCGGTTCGGTCACGGCCGGGACCACGCTCTACCTCATGCCCCCGGTTTCGATCGTCATGGCCGTGGCGTTTCTCGGCGAAACCTTCGAGGCCTACCATGCTGTCGGCATCGTTTGCGTCCTCGGAGGCGTCATTCTTGCAACGTTGAAGGGAAGACGAGCCGGAACGGGATGAGAACAAAGTGGAACTATCCTTACCACACCGCATTTGCCACTTGAGCAGCAACGGATTTACACCCACATTATGTTGCGAAAGGATGTCGCACCATGAAACAGCGAAATGCCAAGTTTACGATCGGGGAAGTCGTTCGCCACAAGGTGTTCCCGTTCCGCGGCGTCGTGTTCGATGTGGACCCCGAATATGACAATACCGAGGAATGGTGGAACGCGATTCCGGCCGAGATCCGCCCGAGCAAGGATCAGCCCTTCTACCACCTTCTGGCCGAGAACGACGAAACAGAATACGTCGCTTATGTCTCGGAACAGAACCTGGTCCATGACGAGAGCGACCAACCCCTGCGCAACCCGCAGGTCTACCAGATCTTCGACGCCGGCCCCTCCGGCAATCTAAAGCCGAAGGTTATCCTCGCCCATTGATCGGGGCCAGCCTTGTCGAGATAAATCGTCAAAACGAAAAAAGCCCAGTCTTTCGACCGGGCTTTTTTGTTGCTTTGAGATTTGAACTTACTGGCCCTGCTTGGCAGCGTTCTGAGCTTCTTCAAGCTTCTTGCGCGCTTCCTCAGCCTTCTTCTGCATGCCTTCTTCCAGGCTACGCTGGCTTTCGGCAAGCTGCGACTGCGTGATTGCTGCACCGTCGTAGGCACCGGTAAAGCCGGTCAACGAAACCTTGATCGGGTTCGGCGCGCGGCGGAAGTTCATCGACGTGAAGACGACGTCGGTGCCCTTCTTGAGGCTGGCGATCATCGCATCTGTCAGCGGCACTTCGGCAGTGCACTTGTCAGGCAGGCAGACGGCGTAGTCGAGCTTCTGACCCTTCGCACCGTCGATCTGCATGATGATGCCCGGCTGCACCATACGTGCGGTCGGAACCGAAACCTGAAGGATCTTGCGGTTGACCTTGCCTTCGACGCTGATGAGGCCGATTGCCGTGATCAGCTGGCCGTTCTGGGCCAGAATGATGTTCTGCACAACGCAGAGATCAGCATCGTCCTGCTTGGTGCAGGTCTTGAACCAGCCAAGCGGCGGACCGCCGGCACCGGCGCCGCCCTGTGCGGGAGCTGCCTGCTGGGCGAAGGCTGCAACCGGCAGCGCAGCCACGCCGACCGAAACAGCAAGAGCAGACATGGCCGTCCGCATAACTTTGGTTGCCTTGAGCATCATAACGAAATCCGTCTCCTGAAATCCGCGGGCGCAGCATGCGCCGTCCACCCCGTCGAGATGTCCTACTGCCTGTCACCTGTCGCTCAAATGAGGCAATTGAATGACTCGGCGGGTGTTGCCAATCTGTTACATCGACGCGACGGCGATATCCAGCCTTTCTTTTGCTATTTTGACAAACCTCACCGTTGCAACGCAAGTTTGAAGAGCCTGTGCTTGGTGCATTGTCACCTATCCGCTATTTTCTGCCCGAATCAGCAGTATTGAGAGAAACGGAATGCTTTCATGAAGCGCAGTATATCCTTCTTGATCGCAGCGACGCTGTTTGTGCCTGTCATGGCATCCGGGGCGCGGGCGCAGCCTGTGCACGCGATCTCCATGCATGGCGAACCTGCCCTGCCCGCCGATTACCAGCATCTGAGCTACGTCAATCCGCAAGTGAAGAAGGGGGGCAGCGTCCGCTACGGCGTCGTCGGCACGTTCGACAGCCTCAACCCGTTCAACCTCAAGAGCATCCGCACCACCGCCCGCGGCGTCTGGGATCCGGCCTTCGGCAACCTGATCTATGAAACGCTGATGACCCGCTCCGCCGACGAGCCCTTCACGCTCTATGGTCTTCTGGCCGAAAGCGTCGAGTGGAATGATGAGCGCACGTTCATCCAGTTCAACATCAATCCCAAGGCAAAATGGTCCGACGGCCAGCCGGTGACACCTGAGGACGTGATCTTTTCCTTCGAGGTGCTGCGCGACAAGGGTCGGGTGCCGTTCTCCAGGCGTCTCGCCCCTGTGGAGAAGATGGAAAAGGTCGGCGAGCGCAGTGTCCGCTTTACCTTCAACGACACGGTCGACCGGGAATTCCCGCTGATCATCGCCGCCTCCACCCCGATCCTGCCGAAACACGCGATCGACCCGGAGACATTCGATCAGTCGACCCTGAAGGTGCCGCTGGGCTCGGGACCCTATCTTATCAAATCCGTCTCGCCCGGCCAGCGCATCGTCTACGAGCGCGATGAGAAGTACTGGGGCAAGGATATTCCGGCCAAAGTCGGTTTCGACAATTACGACCGAATCAGCGTCGAATACTTTTTGGAAGACAACACCCTGTTCGAAGCCTTCAAGAAGGGCGAGATCGACATCTATCCCGATGGCAGCCCGACCCACTGGGCGCGCGCGTATAATTTCCCGGCCATCCGGACTGGAGACGCGGTCAAGGAAGCCTTCACGCCGCAACTGCCGACGGGCATGCTGGGCTTCGTGTTCAACACGCGCCGGTCGATCTTTGCAGACGTCAATGTGCGCGCCGGCCTTTCGCTGGCCTTCGATTTCGAGTGGGCCAACCGGAACCTGTTCGAGAACGCCTATACCCGCACAGAAAGCTTCTGGCAGGGCTCGCCGCTGACTTCTCTCGGCAAACCGGCGGACCAGCGCGAGCTAGAAATCCTCGGTGACACCAAGAACCGAATCGAGCCCGACGTACTCGATGGTACCTACCGTATCGAAAAGACCAACGCGTCCGGTGCCGACCGCAGAGTGTTGCGAAAGGCCGTCGACCTTCTGAACAAGGGCGGCTACACGATCAAGAACGGCCGCATGACAAATGCCAGCGGGCGCCAGTTGTCGTTCGAGGTCATGACCCAGACCGTCGATCAGGAAAAGCTCGCCATCGCCTACCAGCGAGCCCTTCGGATGATCGGCGTCGACATGGCGATCCGCACAGTCGACGATTCGCAGTACCAGGCGCGGTCGGGCAGCTTCGACTACGACATGATCGTCAAATCCTACCCGTCGTCGCTGTCTCCCGGGATCGAACAGATGGGACGCTGGGGCTCCACCTCCCGCGACACGTCCGGCAGCTTCAATTTTGCAGGAACAGCGGATCCCGATATCGACCGGTTGATCGGGACCATGACAGCCGTCCGTAGCAAGGAAGATTTCGAAGCAACGGTTCGCGCCTATGACCGCCTGCTGATTTCAGGCCATTACATGGTGCCGCTCTACCATATTGCCGACCAGTGGGTGGCGCGGCGCAAGCAGATACGCTATCCGGAAACCTTGCCGCTATACGGCTATCAGCTCAACACTTGGTGGGATGAGCGGGCGCAGTAGACAGCTCGCCACCTCCCGATCGCAAGCCAAACCTGATTGGAAAGAGAACGCCGATGGAGCGCATCACCGTAGATATTGTCTCCGACGTCGTGTGCCCCTGGTGCTATCTGGGCAAGGCGCGGCTCGAGCTGGCAATCGCCGAAGTCCAGGACGAGATCGGCGTCGACTTGAACTGGCGTCCCTATCGCCTCAACCCGGACATTCCGCCTGAGGGGGTGGACCACAAGGCTTTCCTCGAAGCAAAGCTCGGCGGCAGCGAAACGGTCGCCCGCGCTCATGGGGCGCTGACCCAGCTGGGCCAGGAAGTCGGCATCGCGTTCAATTTCGACGCGATCACGGTCGGCTCGAACACGCTCGATGCCCACCGTCTGCTTCAGTGGGCGATGGTGGAGGGCCGCGAGGTTCAGGATCGCGTTGTGACCGCACTCTTCAAGGCGAATTTCGAGCAAGGGCGCGTTGTCGGGGACCATGCGGTTCTCGCAGACATCGCCGTCGAAGCGGGCATGGATCGTACGGTCGTCGAGAACCTTCTGGCAGGTGACGCCGATAAGGATACGGTCCTTGCCGAGATCGACGCTGCGCAAAAGATGGGCGTCAACGGCGTGCCGTTCTTCATTGTCGACGGACAGTATGCGGTGAGCGGCGCCCAGATGCCGGATGTTCTCGCCAACGCCTTCCGCGAAATCGCCCAGCTCAAGGCCGAAGCTCGCAAGGGCATGATCTAGCTTTTCGGAAAGTTTACCCGGTGCAGAAAGACCAGACCCTCAAGGGTGTCCTCATCGCCTTTGCGGCCTTCGCCGCCTATGCATGGAGCGATGCCAGCGTGAAATTGATCGAGGGCCAGCTGAGCCCCTATCAATCCTCGTTTCTCGGCGCGGTCTTCTGCCTCGTCGGCCTGCCCTTCCTCATGAAGAAGGGCGACCGCTGGACGGATATCTTCAACACCACCAACAGACCGCTCTGGATCCTGCGATTTGTGGCCCAAGCCGGCGGCACGATCGGCAGCGTCACTGCCTTCACCCATCTGTCGATGGCCGAAGCATTCGCGCTGATCTTTCTCCTTCCGTCCTTCGTCACCATCATGTCCGTCCTCTTCCTGAAGGAGCAGGTCGGATACAGGCGCTGGGCCGCGGTCGTCATCGGCTTTGTCGGCGTCATGATCGTGCTCCGCCCCGGATTTCGCGAACTTTCGATCGGCCATCTAGGCGCCGTCTTCGGCGGCTTGAGCGGAGCCATCTCGATCGTCGTCTTCCGGGCCATGGGACCGTCGGAGAAGAACATATCGCTCTACGGTGCCGGCGTGCTTGGAACGCTCGTCGTCTGCGGCGCGCTTGCCCTGCCGGGCTTCCAGGCGCCAACGGCAATCCAGTGGCTCTGGCTGGCCGGCTACGGGCTTCTGGCAGCGCTCGGCGCGATCCTGGTCATGTACGCTGCCGCCTATGCACCCGCGACCCTGATCGGCCCGACGCAATACAGCCAGATGCTCTGGGCGGTACTGTTCGGCTACCTGGTCTTCGGCGACCATATCGACCTGCCGATGGTGATCGGCATCATCCTGATCATCGGCTCGGGCATGCTGACCCTCATTCGCGAACGCGTTCGCGGCACGCCGCTTCCGCCGGCCCTTGGCTCGGATACGCAGGCCGCCGCGGTGATGGCGCCGGAAGCGCCAGACACGAAGCCCTGAAAGCCACAGTATCGATTGAACGAAAAAGGCCGGCGAGCTCTGCTCACCGGCCTTTTGTTTGTTGTCGAAGCGACGAGACGCTTCAGGTCTTCGCCAGTTCCGCAAACTGCGTCATCACCTGGGCTGCAGCCGTCAGCCGCTTTGTCGGCGTCGGCAGGTCGCGGTTGAGGAAGATGCTCTGGTCCGGCCTGATCTTCGCAAGCGAACCCTGCTTGGCGATATAGCCGACCAGCGCCGCCGGGTTGGGGAACTGCTTGTCACGGAAGACGATGACCACGCCCTTCGGACCGGCATCGACCTTCTCGACATTCGCCTTGCGGCAGAGCGTCTTGATATAGACGACCTTGAGCAGGTTCTGCACCTCGGGCGGCATCGGCCCGAAGCGATCGATCATTTCCGCACCGAAGCCATCGATCTCCGACAGTTCCTGCACTTCGCCAAGGCGGCGATAGAGACCCATGCGCAGATGCAGATCCGGCACGTAGTTCTCCGGGATCATCGTGGTGATGCCGACGGAGATCTGTGGCGACCAGCCCGTATCGACGACGTCGTCCTCACCCTTCACCTCCGCAACCGCCTCTTCCAGCATCTGCTGGTAAAGCTCGAAACCGACTTCCTTGATGTGACCAGACTGCTCCTCGCCGAGAAGATTGCCGGCGCCGCGGATGTCGAGGTCGTGGCTTGCCAGCTGGAAACCGGCGCCCAACGTATCGAGCGACTGCAGCACCTTGAGGCGACGGTCCGCCATCTGGGTGAGCGTCTTGTTGACTGGCAGCGTGAACAGCGCAAATGCCCGAACCTTCGAGCGACCAACGCGGCCACGCAGCTGATAGAGCTGCGCCAACCCGAACATGTCGGCCCGGTGCACGATCAGCGTGTTGGCGGTCGGCACGTCGAGACCGGATTCGACGATCGTGGTCGAGAGAAGCACGTCATACTTGCCGTCGTAGAAGGCATTCATGATGTCTTCCAGCTCTCCCGCAGCCATCTGTCCATGCGCAACGGCTACCTTGAGTTCCGGCACGTCCGACTGCAGAAACGCCTGGATATCGGCAAGATCGGCCAGCCGCGGGCAGACGTAGAAGCTCTGACCGCCGCGGTAATGCTCACGCATCAGCGTCTCGCGGATGACCAAGGGATCAAACGGCGAGATAAAGGTTCGCACAGCCATGCGGTCGACCGGCGGCGTGGTGATCAGCGACAGTTCGCGAACGCCCGTCATGGCCAGCTGCAGCGTGCGCGGGATTGGCGTCGCAGACAGCGTCAGCACATGCACGTCGGTCTTCATGTCCTTAAGCCGTTCCTTGTGCTTGACCCCGAAATGCTGCTCCTCGTCGATGATCAGCAGGCTCAAGTTCGCGAACTGGATGCTGTTGCCCAGCAGCGCATGGGTCCCGACAACGATATCGACCTTGCCCTCGGACAATTCCTTCTTCGTCAGCGCCAGCTCCTTGGCCGGCACAAGACGCGAGGCCTGGGCAATCCGGATCGGCAGCCCGCGGAAGCGGTTGGTAAACGTCTTGAAATGTTGGCGTGCGAGCAGGGTCGTCGGAACGACGACTGCAACCTGGGCGCCGTTCATCGCGGCAAAGAAGGCCGCGCGCAGCGCCACCTCGGTCTTGCCGAAACCAACGTCGCCGCAGACGAGGCGATCCATCGGCCGTCCCGCGGCCAGATCGTCCCGCACGGCCTCGATCGCGGTTGCCTGGTCTTCCGTCTCGTCATAGGGGAAGCGGGCAGCGAACTCGTCGTAGAGGCCCTCAGGCGTTGCCAGAACCGGTGCACGCCGCACCATACGCGTCGCAGCGATGCGGATGAGATCGCCGGCCATATCGAGCAGGCGCTTCTTCAGCTTGGCCTTGCGAGCCTGCCAGGCGCCGCCACCGAGCTTGTCGAGATTGGCTTCCGCTGCATCCGACCCGTAGCGGGAGAGAAGGTCGATGTTTTCGACCGGCAGGAAAAGCTTCGCCTGATCCGCATAATGCAGTTCCAAACAGGCCCGCGGCGCGCCGGCGGCCTCGATCGTGATCAGGCCGACAAACTTGCCGATACCGTGTTCGGCGTGGACGACAAGCGACCCTTCATCGAGACCCGCAACTTCGGTGAGGAAATCGGCTCCGCGCTTGCGGCGCTTGCCGCGACGAACCATACGGTCGCCGAGAATATCCTGCTCGCCGATCACTGCGATATCGCCGGTCTCGAACCCCGCTTCCAGGCTCATCACGGCCGACGCCGCCTCGCCTTTTTCAAGCTTCTGAAGGTCCGACAGCTTTTCGATCGGCTTGATGCGCTTCAGGCCGCGTTCGTCCAGCACCTGCAGCAGGCGGTCGAGCGAGCCGGCGGACCAACCCGTTATCAGAACCTTCGTGCCTTCAGCGCGCTTGTCGGCGATGTGCTTGACGACGAGATCGAAAATATTGACACGAACCTCGCTATCGGAATCGTGTTCCTGGGTCTCGGACCCGGTCTCCGCCTGGCTTTTCGCCCAGCGCGGCCCGGTATGGGCATCCAGCGTCAGAACCGGACGGCCGGCCGAATCCATCTCGTTGAAGGGCGTGAGCCGGATGGCCGCGAGCTGATCGAGCGTTTCGGCAAACGACTTGCCGTCGAGATAGAGCTGGCCCGGCGATACCGGCTTGTAGGGCGTTGCCTGCGCGGCCGCTCCCTTGCCCAGGCTCGCTTGATCGCGGCGTGCCTCGAAATAGTCTGTGACGAGCTTGGAGCGCTCCGTTGCCGCTTCGCGCGCATTGTGATCCGTGACGATCCGGAAGCCGCTCAGATAGTCGAACGCGGTCTCGAGCTTCTCGTAAAACAGCGGCAGCCAGTGTTCCATGCCGGCGTAGCGGCGCCCTTCGGACACGGCCTGATAAAGCGCGTCGTCACGGTTGGCAGCCCCGAACAGCGAAAGGTAATTCGTGCGGAAGCGGCTGATCGTATCAGGCGTCAGCGTCACTTCGCTCATCGGGTTGAGATCGAGCGAGCGGGCCTGACCCGTCGTGCGCTGGCTTGCCGGATCGAAGGACCGGATCGTTTCCAGCGTATCGCCGAAGAAATCCAGCCGCACCGGTTCTTCCGAACCCGGCACGAACACATCGAGAATACCGCCGCGCACCGCGAATTCGCCGACTTCGCGCACGGTCGAGACGCGGTCGAAGCCGTTGCGCTCAAGCCGCGCGGCAATATCGTCCATCCGGATCACGTTGCCGGGCTTGGCCGAAAACGCGAGGCTTTCGATGACCGAAGCAGGCGCGATCTTTTGCAACATCGCGTTGACGGTGACCAGTACGATCGCCGGATGCGGCTTCTTGGCATGCGCGATCAGCCCCGACAGGGCGGCCAGTCTCCTCGCGGAGACATCGGCACTCGGCGACACACGGTCATAGGGCAGACAGTCCCAGGCCGGCAGCGACAGAACCGGGATTTCCGGCGCGACGAAGGACAGCATCTGCTCGAGATCCGGCATCCTCTGGCCGTCGGAGAGAACGTAGGCAACCGACTGTCCGGCCCGCGCCAGTTCCGCCAGAACAAGCGGTTCGGTGCCGGCCGGCACACTGCCGATGGTCAGCGGTGTTGAGGCCGCCGCGATCTTCTTCGCGTTAAATCCGGAAATCATTGGCCGAGTTTCTCTTGCAACGACTCTCTGGTCACGGGATCGAAGTCCGGCTTGTAGGCGGCGATACGCGCAAACAGAGCCGTATTGCGCTCCTCGGGCAGTGCCATAGCGCCGGTGATCCAGGCGTGCAGGTCGTGGTCCTGCTCATCCATGATCACTTCAAACTCGTCCAGTTCCGTATCGGAGAGGTTGGAAATCTCCGCCTCGGCGAAGCTGCCGAACACGAGATCCATCTCGCGAATACCGCGATGCCAGCAGCGATAGAGAATACGTCGGCGACGGGGGTCGAGATCCGCGCTGGTGCGTGCCAATCCAGTCATAAGCCAAGTCCCTGTTTTGCGGTTCATATAGGATTGTTTTCGGCTCGCGTCACCTTGCCAAATGGGCAAAACTTGCGCCATTTAGCCAACCATGCGTCCTGCCGTCCTCGATCCGCTGTTTGCCTCCGTCTCATCGCTGCCCGGCGTTGGCCCGAAGATCGCCGACCTGATCGCGCGTGTCACCGGACGCGAGGATGCGGAAGACTGCCGGGTCGTCGATCTCCTGTTCCATGCGCCCTATTCGCTGATCGATCGCCGCAATCGTCCGGGCATCGCGCTCGCGCCGCAGGGAGCGATTGTCACCATCGAGGGACGCGTCGACCGGCATCAGCCGCCACCGGCCCGGACCAACCAGCCCTACCGGGTCTTTCTGCACGATGAGACGGGCGAACTCGCCCTCACCTTCTTCAGGGCAAAGGGCGACTGGCTGCACAAGACGCTTCCAGTCGACGAACAGGTGATGGTCAGCGGCAAGGTCGACTGGTTCAACGGCCGCGCCTCGATGATCCATCCGGATTTCATGGTGAAGGTATCGGAAGCCGAAAACCTGCCGCTTGTCGAGCCGGTCTATCCGATGACGGCCGGCCTGTCGTCGAAGACATTCCGCCGGACGATCGAAGGCGCGATCGCACGCCTGCCGCAGTTCCCGGAATGGGCGGATTTGAGCCTCACGCAGCGTCAGGGCTTTCCTACCGTAACGGAAGCCTTTCAGGAACTTCACGATCCGCGCGACGAGACGGATATCGATCCCCAGTCCAAGGCACGCCGCCGCTTGGCCTATGACGAATTTCTCGCAGGCCAGGTGTCGCTGGCACTGGTGCGCCAGAAGATCCGCAAAGTGCCGGGACAGCCGATCCGGGTAAAGGGCGAGCTTGCCGCCCGTCTCGTTGCCGCGCTGCCCTTTTCGCTGACGCCCAGCCAGAAATCCTCCGTCGACGATATCATCAAGGACATGGCAGGCGAAGACCGCATGCTGCGGCTGTTGCAAGGCGATGTCGGCGCCGGCAAGACGCTGGTGGCCCTTCTGGCGATGGCCGCCGCTGTCGAAGCCGGCGGCCAGGCCGTTCTGATGGCACCGACCGAAATCCTCGCCCGCCAGCATTTCTCGACCATCTCGAAACTGGCCGGTGCCGCCGGCGTCACTGTCGAACTTCTGACCGGCCGCACCAAGGGTCGCGAACGCGAAGCCATCGTCGAGCGGATCGCCTCGGGCGAGGCCCAGATCGTCATTGGCACCCACGCGCTGTTCCAGGACACCGTCAGCTATCACAGCCTGATGCTGGCGGTCGTCGACGAACAGCACCGGTTCGGCGTGCATCAGCGTCTGCGTCTGACCGCCAAGGGCATATCCCCGCATATGCTCGTCATGACCGCGACGCCCATCCCGCGCACACTGGTGCTGGCAGCCTTCGGCGACATGGATGTGTCCAAGCTGACCGAGAAGCCTGCCGGCAGAAAGCCGATCCAGACCGTGACGATCCCGACCGAACGGATCGGCGATGTCGTCGGGCGCCTGCGCAGCGCCGTCGCAGAGGGAAAGAAGGCCTACTGGATCTGCCCGCTGGTCGAGGAATCGGACGTCTCCGAACTGATGTCGGCCGAGGAGCGCTACGCGGTACTGGCCCGCGAACTCGGTGCCGACAATGTCGGCCTCGTGCATGGCCGAATGGCCGGACCGGAAAAAGACGCCGTCATGAGCGCCTTCAAGAACGGCGAGATCCGCCTGCTTGTCGCAACCACCGTCGTCGAGGTCGGCGTCGACGTGCCCGATGCGACGATCATGGTGATCGAACACGCGGAGCGGTTCGGTCTGGCGCAGCTCCACCAGTTGCGTGGGCGTGTGGGGCGTGGAGACGAAGCCTCCACCTGCATTCTTCTCTACAAGGGACCACTCAGCGAGACCGGCCACGCGCGCCTGTCGATTCTCCGCGACAGCGAGGACGGTTTTCTGATCGCCGAGGAAGACTTGAAACTGCGTGGCGAAGGAGAACTCCTCGGCACCCGCCAGTCAGGGACGCCCGGGTTCAAGATCGCCAGCCTAGAAGCACACGCGGATCTCCTCGAGATCGCCCGCAAGGACGCGACCTACCTCCTGGATCGCGATCCCGACCTAACAAGTGAACGCGGCGAGGCCGTACGCGCGCTGCTGTACCTGCATAGACGCGACGAAGCGATCCGCTTCCTGCGCGCCGGCTAAGGTGCTGTCGGAGGCGTGGTAACAGTGGGCATGTCCTGCGGTGCCGGCAGGATCGGGACCTCGCCGGGCTTCGGCGTATAGGTCGGCGATATCAGCCCACCCGAGATCAACAGCTTGGCGCCCTCTTCCGGCGTCATGTCGAGCATGATGATCTGGCTTTTGCGCACGAACATCAGGAAACCTGCCGTCGGGACCGGGGTCGGTGGCATGAAAACCGCCACCATCTCTTCACCGTCTGCGTTAAGCTTCTCGGCAATCTCGCCCTGTGCATCGCCGGCAATAAACACCAGCACCCAGGTGCCGGGTGTCGGAAATTCGACCATGCCGCATTTCTTGAAGGACGTGGACTGTTCCTTGAGGACCGTCTCCAGGATCTGTTTGACGCTCTTGTAGATGGTCCGGATGAGCGGCATCTGGTTGAGGATCGACTCGCCGAAACTGACGATCGAGCGACCGATCAGGTTCCTGCCGAGAAAGCCGATGATGGTAATCATCACCATCGCCAGCAGCAGACCGGTGCCGGGAATCGTTACGTCGAAGTAATATTGGGGGTCGTAACGCTGCGGAATGTAGGGCGTTACCCAGCTATCGGCCCAGTCGATGAAGGTAAAGGTCAGCCATATTGTGATCGCCAAAGGCGCGCATATGATCAGGCCTGTCAGGAAGTTGTTTCTGAGCCGACCGGCCAGCGATAAGCGCTCTGGGCTGTCGCTCATGAAAATTCCTTACCTGTGACTTGCATTGTCGCACTCATCGAATGCGACAATGCAAGATGCAATGCTGCGATGCAAGGGAAAGCAACCCTTTCCCGATCACTCCACGGTGACGGATTTCGCAAGGTTGCGCGGCTGATCGACATCGGTGCCCATAAACACGGCCGTGTGGTAGGCAAGCAGCTGGATCGGCAGCGAAAAGATCATCGGTGAAATGATTTCGTCTACATTCGGCAGCACGATCGTCGCCATCGTCGGAAGTTTCGAGGCAGCGGCCCCCTTCTCGTCGGTGATAAAGATGATCTTGCCGCCGCGCGCTGCAACTTCCTGCATATTCGAAACGGTCTTTTCGAAGAACCGGTCATGTGGCGCAATGACGATGACCGGCATGTGCTCGTCGATCAGAGCAATCGGTCCGTGCTTCAGTTCGCCGGCTGCGTAGCCTTCCGCATGGATGTAGGAGATTTCCTTCAGTTTCAGGGCACCTTCCAATGCAAGCGGATAGCTCGTGCCACGCCCGAGATAGAGCACATCCTTGAAGCGCGAAAGCTCGCGCGACAGCGCTTCGATCTGCGGCTGGATGTCGTTCAATACCCGGCTCATGATCCGCGGCATCTCGGCGAGATGCTTGACCATCGCCTTCTCGTCGCTCTCCGTCACCGTCCCCCGAACGCGACCGGCACCGATCGAAAGGGCGGCCAGAACTGCGAGCTGGCAGGTAAACGCCTTGGTCGAGGCGACACCAATTTCAGGTCCCGCCAGAATTGGAAAGACCGCATCCGATTCGCGCGCGATCGTGGATTCGCGGACGTTGACGATGGCGCCGATCTTCAGGCCCTGTTCCTTGCAGTAGCGCAGGGATGCAAGCGTATCGGCCGTTTCGCCGGACTGCGAGATGAACAGCGCGGCCT